>DXFL01000030.1 GCA_019114445.1 Candidatus Barnesiella excrementigallinarum | reverse complement strand
TACCATCGACCGTGCAAGCCTTTCGTATTTCGACGAAGCGAAACACGAATGGGTGGCCGAGCCGGGTAAATTCGAAGCCTTGATAGGTGCCTCGTCCAGCGATATAAAATCGCAAGTATCCTTTGAATTGAGATAGGCTTTGCGATCATATCTGTACGAAAAAAGCCCCGGTAAATTGCCGGAGCTTTTTTTGTATGGGGGTATTTAGGTTTATCCGAATTTACTTATTTTGCGCAGACGCTCTTCGTCGATGATTTGTATGCGTCGACCATCGACTGTGATGATTTTCTCGTTGGTGAAGCTCGACAGGGTGCGAATGGCGTTCGAGGTAGTCATGTTCGACAAATTGGCCAAATCCTCCCGTGCCATATAAATGTTGAGGGTGAGGCCATCTTCTTCCACTCCGTAGTTCTCTTTCAGAACCAGCAACGATTCGGCCAGTCTTCCCCGGATATGTTTTTGGGTGAGGTTTACGGTGCGGGCGTCGGATATACCCAAATCGTTGGACAACTCTTTGATGAAGAACCAAGCCAAATCGTTGTTGTTGCGGATATACTCTTCGACGAGCGACATGGGCAGGAATCCCACGGTAGAGTTTTCGATGGCGGCAGCGGCGGTTACATAGGCTTCACGTGAAAAATAGGCGCGGTAACCGAAGTATTGGACAGGACGTATTAACCGGATAATTTGGCTGCGTCCGCCCACTCCGTCTTTGTAGATTTTTACTTTCCCTTTGAGTAAGCACATTAGTTGTGTAGGATTCTCACCCTCACTATAAATGATTTCGTTCTTCTTGAAATTCTGAATTTTAAAATTTTCGGCAATAAGACGTTTTTCCTCATTCCCGAGTATGGCCCAAAAATCAGACATTTCTTTTTGTAAAATCGATTCTAAGGTGCTTTTCTTAACCATTTGTCTTATAACTATGTTTTACAGCACAAAAATACGCAAAAAATTGATATATTGTCTCTTAAAAGAGTAAAAACTATAATTTTATGTGATAAACAGGATATGGCGTATAAAAAATTTAGGGCATGAATGGTTGAGTTCATGCCCTAAAAATATGTGTAAAAGCTATTTTTACAGGTTGTTGTTGATGAGGTAACGTTCGGCATCGATAGCCGCCTTACAGCCCGAAGCCGCAGCCGTGATGGCTTGCCGGTAACGGGGATCGGCCACGTCGCCGGCCGCAAATACGCCGGCCATATTGGTCTCGGTGGTATGCGGAGCCGTGACGATATAGCCATTCTCGTCGAGGTCGATAGCGCCTTTGAATATGTTGGTATTGGGGGTATGGCCGATGGCGAGGAAGAAGCCGTCGATGGGCAGGTCGTAATGTTCTTCGTGATCGGTATCTTTTCCTTTGACCAAATGTACTCCCTCTACGCCGTTTTCACCGAACAGACCTTCGGCTTGGGTCTCGAACAGGATTTCGATATTGGGATTTTCCTGTACCCGTTGCTGCATGATACTCGATGCCCGCAAGTAGTTTTTCCGCACGATGAGGTATACTTTGGAGGCTAAGTGAGAGAGGTATTCGGCCTCTTCGCAAGCGGTGTCGCCCCCACCAACCACAGCCACGATTTTTTTGCGGTAGAAAAATCCATCGCAGGTAGCACAGGCCGAGACTCCCATGCCGGCATATTTGGCCTCGTCGGGAAGCCCTAAGTATTTGGCCGAGGCTCCGGTCGAGATGATGATGGCGTCGGCCTCGACAACTTTTTCACCGTCGATGGTAATGCGGTAGGGCTTTTGGGAGAAGTCGGCCGCAGTGGCGATTCCGCGACGAATGTCGGTACCGAATCGTCCGGCCTGTTTTTTCAAATCCTCCATCATGTCGAATCCCGAAATACCTTCGGGATAACCGGGGAAATTTTCCACTTCGCTGGTGGTGGTCAGTTGTCCTCCGGGTTGCATACCTTCGTATAAAACCGGCGACAAGTTTGCCCGGGATGCATATATGGCAGCGGTATAACCGGCGGGGCCGGAACCGATAATCAAGCAACGGATGCGTTCATTTTGTTCCATAATTTTATCTTTTTTGTGTTAGCGTAAATCAATGAGTTCGGCGTCGGGATACTGTTTAGGATCAAAAACAAATGTCGAGTTGGGAAAGTTTTGTCCTGTTAGGTATTTCGAAAGGACGATGTGGCTGTGGGTACGGTCGCTGAAATAGATTGTGAAAGCAGAGGGTGTCCATGTTGTCGTGTTGATTGTAACGACAATTCGTTCGATGTTCGACCCCTTTTTCTTGGGGGTGAGTTCCGATATGCTCTCTTTGTTGTTTTTGGCTTTCAATGCCTTTACCTGAAAATTTTGTTTGTAGGTATTGATAAGGATATAGGGATTCACGGCGGCTATTTCTTCGGCCGTCGGTTCGGTCAGGTTTACTTCGCCGTTTAAGTAAGCCCATTGTTGTTTCCCGTTGTACCATACGGTCATGGTCCCGGTTTTCCAATAGAATTTGTCTCCCCGTAATTTCAGGGTGCCGGATTGTTTTTCCACCGGTTCGTTCAACGCGTTGAACAGGGTCAACGTGAAGGCCGCCGAAGTCCCGTTCGAGGCTTCCAGTTTACTTACCGCTTTGTCCAATGCTTCGGTGCCGCTTTGTGCGACAACCGGTTCGGCGCATAGAGCTGCGAGGAGTATGGTGCAATATAACAGGATACGGTTTGTTTTCATTTCATTGAGTCGAGTTTATTTTCAAGTGCCATAAGATCCATGACTAAAATCTGGCGGGCTTTCCCGCCTTCGCTCGGGCCTACGATACCGGCGGCTTCGAGTTGGTCCATGAGGCGACCGGCCCGGTTATACCCGATAGAGAATCGGCGTTGCAGGGACGATGTGGAGGCTGTACCCGAAACGACAATTACTTTGGCGGCCTCTTCGAACAGCGGGTCTCTGCTGCTCAGGTCGTTCCCTCCACTCCCCAATTCGGTTTCGGTATTTTTGTATTCCGGGAGTTCGTATGCTTCGGGATATCCTTGCTGGTTGCTGATGTATTCGCAAATGCGTTTTACCTCGGGGGTATCGATAAACGCACATTGGATTCGTTTTAAATCTCCGCCTTCGGTAAACAGCATATCGCCTCGTCCGATGAGTTGATTGGCGCCGGGAGCATCGAGAATGGTGCGGGAGTCGACCATTTGCATTACCCTGAATGCGATACGAGCCGGGAAGTTTGCCTTGATATTACCGGTAATGACGGTTGTAGAGGGCCGTTGTGTGGCAATGATCATGTGGATACCCACGGCTCTGGCTTTTTGGGCGATACGTGCGATGGGCATTTCTACATCTCGGCCTGCCATCATGATTAAGTCGGCAAACTCGTCGATGATGACAACGATATAGGGCATGAATCTGTGCCCGTTATTGGGATTGAGCCGACGGTGGATAAACTCGTCGTTGTACTCTTTGATGGTTCTCACGTTGGCTTTGGCGAGCAGGGCGTACCGGTTATCCATCTCGATACAAAGCGAGTTTAAGGTTGCTATTACTTTATCGCTCTCGGTAATCACCGCTTTTTCGGCGTCGGGTAATTTGGCCATGAAATGTCGCTCGATGACCGAGTATATGCTAAATTCGACCATTTTGGGGTCGACCAGCACGAATTTGAGCTGCGCCGGGTGTTTCTTATAGAGCAGCGAGGTGATAATGGCATTCAGCCCTACCGATTTTCCCTGTCCGGTAGCGCCGGCCACCAAAATGTGCGGCATTTTGCAGAGGTCGGCAATGTAGACTTCGTTGGTAATGCTTTTCCCCAATGCCAATGGCAATTCGTATTTGCACTCTTGAAATTTTTTGGAAGCCAAAACCGAATACATCGACACGGTTTTGGGGTCTTTGTTGGGTACTTCGATACCTACTGTCCCTTTGCCGGGAATAGGTGCGATAATGCGGATACCCAGTGCCGACAGACTGAGGGCAATATCGTTTTCGAGACTTTTGATGCGGGCAATTCGTACACCGGCTTCGGGCTTTATTTCGTAAAGCGTAACGGTGGGGCCGATGGTTGCCGTGATGGAGCTGATACCGATGTTGTAATTTTTCAAGGTATCGGTAATCAGTTTCTTATTGGCGGCTTGCTCCTCCATGTTGATTTCCACTTCGCAGTTTTCGCGTTTGTCCAGCAAATCGAATGTGGGACGCTTGTAGTGCGAAAGGTCTTTGGTGGGGTCGTAATCTTCCATAGGAGCTGCCTGTGTAGCCAAAACTTCGGTTTCGGCTGTTTCGATAACAAACGAGGGATCGTCGGTTTCGATTGTCAACCGTTTCGGTTCCTCTTTGTTTGGCCCGGTTTCTTCTTGAATCTCTTCGGGGGTGGGAATTGATTCTACCGGATCGTCGGGGTATTGGGGCAACTGTCCGGTAAATTGTTCGTCGGCTGCATATTCCTCCGACGGTTGGGGGGTATCGTCGATCACAATCTCTTCGTTGTCGTTCCCTGTCTCGTTCTCTTCTTCCTCGTCGTTGTTTTTCAACGTATTGTTTTTATTTTTTATCGCTTGTATGGCTTTCTTCGGAAGGTTGACGGCAGAGATTCGACGTATGTATTCGATGGTTTTATAGCTCAGATGCACGAGCAATATGATGGTGAGGGCCGCGATGAACAACGCTGTTCCCCACGGGCCTATCCACGCATTTAGCCAAAGGGTGATGTAGTATCCGTGATAGCCTCCCAAGAAAAGAAATGTGTCGTTGTAGCTGTGCATGAATATAAACCCGAAAAAGAGCGACAGCACAATGATGGAAAGGGCACAGGTGATGGTAAAACGTATCATGCGGGTATGGGTCACCTTCATGAAATTACGACCTACAACATACAGCCACAGGACAGCGATGAAGGCCGATATGCCCATCCACCGGTTTATCAAAAGGTTGGAGAGGTACGCACCCAATGCTCCTGTCCAGTTTTGTATATCGTTTTTAATCGACGACAATTCGCTTATCGACAGGTTTTCTATCTTGCTTTGGTCGGCGCTTCCGGTGAATAGGAACGAGATAAAGGCTATCGCCAAATAGAGCGAAAAAATAACCAGTACGATACCGATAGTGAAGTTTATCCGTTCGTTTTTCAGGAGCGTTTTAATCCTGCCTGTCTTGGATACAGACTCTTCGGCGGCCTCTTCGGTGGTGTTTGTCGTTTTATTTCGTTCTTGATTAGTAGGCATATAAGGAAAAATATTGTAGTTGGTATTCAAGTACAAATATAGCGAAAAGTCGGCGATTTATAAGTGACTTTATGAGTTTTTCCAAAAATAGGAGGTAAACAGAATAAGTACGGTAAAGAGCTCGAGACGGCCTACCAGCATGATGATGGAGAGTACCCATTTGCCTATTGTGGGAATGAAGGCATAGTTCCCGGCCGGGCCCGTAGCCCCGGCTCCCGGACCTATGTTACTCAGGCAGGATAGGGTAGAGCCGAACGCTTCTTCAATGGAAAGCCCTAATGCCGAAAGAATGACCGAACCGGCAATGAGTACCATTACATACACTAGGATAAATGCCAGTATTTTGGAAACTACTTCGTGGGAAATAGCTTTCTTGTTAACCCGTACAGGCAGTATGGCATTGGGGTGTATCGCCCGGTAAAATTCGTTTTTCGTGTTTTTGGCCAGTACCACCAAACGGTCTATTTTTGCTCCACCGCAAGTCGACCCGGCACAAGCCCCGAAAAACATAAGCAGCAGGAATATGGTGGTGAAGAAGGGTCCCCATGCTACATAATCTCCAACAGTATATCCGGTGCTGGTAATGACAGTTACGACTTGGGTTAACGATATTCGTAGGGTCTCTTCAAAGGTGCCGTTTTGTCCGGTAAGATACAATCCCAAGACTACAAGGGAAGTGGCACCCAGTGTAATTACAGTATACCATTTAGTCTCTTCGTTGGAGAATAATTTTTTGAAATCGCCGGTAACTGCTCGATATACCAAAGCAAAATTTATACCTGCTATGAATGTAAATATAGTGATTACATAGTCGATATAAGGTGAGTTCCAGTGGCTTAGGCTTGCTTGTTTAGTAGAAAACCCACCAGTGGCCATAGTGCTGAATGCATGGCAAATGGCATCGAACGGTTTCATGGGGCCCAAACAGAGTAGAATACAGAGTATTGCGGTGAGCGATACATATACGCTCCATAGTTTTTTGGAGGTCTCTCCGATTTTGGGTTTTAGTTTTTCGTGAGTTATACCGGTCACTTCGGAGTTGAAAAGGAGTAATCCTCCCTGATGGTTGAGCATGGGGAGTATGGCTATGGTCAACAGGATTATCCCCATACCTCCGATAAGTTGTGAAAAACTTCGCCAAAATAGAATGCCGTGGGGCAGGGTTTCTACGTTTTTGAGAACCGATGCCCCTGTGGTGGTTAGCCCCGATACGGTTTCAAAGAAGGCATCGGTAATACTCATGGAGTTGGGCATGAAGCAGAATGGCAACATCCCGAATATTGTAAAAAAAAACCAAATGGAAGTGACTACCAAATAGCTTTCCCGTTTGCCTACTTCGTTGCGGGAATCTTTGAAAAAATAGAATAGAGCACACCCTGCGAGTGCTGTAATTAAAATGGATTTGATGAATGCCGGAGCATCGCCGTCGTCGTAATAAAGGGCTACCAAAAGCGGCATGAGCATGAATACCGCTTCCATGCACAACAGTATCCCTATGAATTTGAGTATGACGCGAAAATTGATTTTAGCCATAGCAAGTGTTAATTGAATAGCTTCTCTATTTTGTGTAAGGCTGTGTCTAAACAGAAAATGACGACATGGTCGTTGGGTTGTATATGGGTATTACCGGTTACAATCATACCGTGACCGTCGCGAACTAGTCCGCCAATTGTGAGGTCGGTAGGCAGTTTCAGTTCTTTTACCGGAGCTTTGGTGATTTTTGAGTTCTCTTTTGCGACCAATTCTACCACTTCGGCATCGGATAGGGCGAGGCATTTGGCATTCGAGGAGTCTTCGTCGAGCAGCAACTGGAAAATACGGCTTGCAGCCAATAGTTTCTTGTTGATGATGTTCCCGATGTTCAACCGTTCGGCTGTCGAGATAAACTGGATATTCTCCACTTCGGCAATGGTTTTGTTTACGCCTAACTCTTTGGCGGTGAGGCAGGAGAGTATATTGGTTTCCGAACTGTCGGTCAAGGCAATGAACGCATCCATGTCGCGAATACCCTCTTCTTTCAACAGATCTACATTGCGGCCGTCGCCTTGTATGATAATTACATCGTTCATATACTCGGCCAGTTTGTAACTTTTTTGCCTGTCGCACTCGATGAGTTTTATTGTCATGTCGTCGGGGGCATAGCTCGATATGCGAATGGCTATTCGGCTGCCCCCCATAATCATTACTTTGTGGATATCTGTTTCTGTTTCGCCCGATAGTTCCTGAATTTCCCGAATATGATTGGGTGTGGTGGTAAAATAGGCGATGTCGCCCGATTTTATCTCATCGCTACCTCTTGGGATAATGGTTTCGTGCATTCGTTTGATGGCCGCAATGTGGTATTGGCTGTCGGCCGTGGTGAGTTCGAACAGTTTTTTGTTTAGTATTTTTGCATTGTCGTGCAGTTTCACGCTTAATACAATCAGTTCGCCGTTACAAAGTTCAAACCAGTTGCGGGTCCAAGTATGTTTCAGAGCAGTTATTACCTCTTCGGCTGCCAGTTTTTCGGGATAAATAAGCTCATTTACACCCAAACTATCGAAAAAAGCTTTGTTTTCGGGTAACAGATATTCATAATTGTCCACTCTCGCCAGTGTTTTTTTCGCTCCTAATTTCGAGGCCATGGTACAAGCCATGATGTTGCGGGTTTCAAAAGGCATGACAGCGATAAACAAATCGGCTTGATGAACTTCGGCTTGTTTCAAAGTTTGGAATGCGGTGGGATTTCCCACGATAGTCATCAGGTTGTAATTTGCATCGAGTTCCCGCAGTTTCTCTTCGTCTTTGTCGATGAGGATAATGTCTTGTTCTTCCCGGGAAAGAAGCTTGGCCAAGTGGGTTCCTACTTCTCCAGCTCCGGCGATGATTATTTTCATAACAGTGCCTTTTTGTTTACCAGTTGCCTATAATTGTCGAATAAATGTTCTCTTCGTCTATGCCGCACAAGGCGTGTAGCTCTTTTACGGAGCCTTGCGGTATGAATTTGTCGGGGATACCCATTCTTTTTATGCGAGGTGAATAACCGTTGTCGGCCATAAACTCCAAAATCGCACTACCGAATCCTCCGTTTATACAACCCTCTTCGATCGTGACGATTCGCTTGTATTTTTTAGCTATTTCGTGAAGCAGTTCTTCGTCGAGGGGCTTGACGAAAATCATGTCGTAAAGGGCGGCATTTACACCGGCTTCATGGGCCCGCAATACAGCCTGCCGGGCGGGTATGCCTATGGTCCCGATACTCAGTACGGCAAGTTCTTCGCCGTCGCATATCTTGCGGCCTTTCCCGATAGGAATTTCCTGCATGGGGCATTCCCAATCGACAAGGGAGCCGTTCCCTCTGGGATAACGAATGGCAAATGGCCCGTGGTTGGTACATTGAGCCGTATACATGAGGTGCCGCAGATAGTGCTCGTCCATAGGGGCGGCAATGGTCATATTGGGGATGCAACGGAGGTAGCTTATGTCGAAAGCTCCATGATGGGTAACCCCATCTTCGCCCACAAGTCCGGCGCGGTCTATGCAGAATGTTACGGGTAAATTTTGTATTGCGACATCGTGAATCACCTCATCGAATCCCCGTTGGAGGAATGTAGAGTAGATACTGCAAAAGGGTTGCAATCCCTCTTTGGCCAATCCGGCGGCAAAGGTAACGGCGTGTTCTTCGGAGATTCCTACATCGAAAGACCTTTTGGGGAATTTTTCCATCATGAAGCAGGCCGAACTGCCGGTGGGCATGGCCGGGGTGATTACGGTAATTTTGTCGTTCTTTTGGGCCAATTCGACCAAAGTTTGCCCGAATACATCTTGAAATTTAGGTGGTTTTTGTTCGGAACTGGCCACTATCCTGTTGCCCGTCTCGGGGTTGAAGCAGCCCGGAGCATGCCAAATGGTCGGCTCTTTTTCGGCCGGGGCGTATCCTTTTCCCTTGATGGTGCGCAGGTGGAGTATCTTGGGCCCGGTCATGTCTTTTATATCGTTGAGTTTATTGACGATATTGATGACGTTGTGCCCGTCGATGGGCCCGAAGTAGCGTATGTTTAACCCTTCGAATATGTTCTGCTGTTTGGTGAGCAGTGCTTTCAGGCTATTGTTGAACCGGAGTATTGCGCCCCGGTGGTCTTCGTCTATCAGATTCAGTTTGCGCAACGTGCGGTAAGCATCGTAGCGTAACTTGTTATAACCTCTCGATGTGGTAATGTTTACCAAATATTCGTTCATTCCGCCTACGTTATGGTCGATGGCCATATCGTTGTCGTTCAAGATGATGAGCAGGTTGTTGGGATTGGTCGAGGCGTTGTTCAATCCCTCGAAGGCCAACCCTCCGGCAATCGAGGCATCGCCGATGACCGCAATGACTTTGCGCTCCTTTCGTTCGTGTTTCAGTTGCGTGGCTATGGCCATACCCAATGCCGCCGATATGGAGTTGGAAGCGTGCCCGGCGATGAAGGCATCGTATTCGCTTTCGGCCGGGTTGGGAAATCCGCTCAGCCCGTTCAACTTGCGGCAGGTATCGAATTGCTCCCGGCGGCCGGTGAGTATTTTGTGTCCGTAGGCTTGGTGCCCTACGTCCCATACGATTCGGTCGTAAGGGGTGTCGAACACATAGTGCAGCGCCACGGTCAATTCGACAGCTCCCATGCTCGACCCGAAGTGGCCCGGGTTGTGCGAGAGCGAGTCGATGAGGAATCGCCGTATCTCGGCGCAAACCTCTGGCAATTTTTCGACCGGCAGTTTGCGCAGGTCGGCGGGAAGATTTATCTGTTTGAGTAGTTCTATGTTATCGGCTTCCATTTCCATTGTTTTTTATCGACTTGGCGGCTCATTTGCCTTTGCTCTCTTTTTTCCACTGTTTGTAGAGAGGTACGAATACAATGATACCCGAGACCGCTATCTCAAACAATATCAGTCCCGAAATGCCTTTTGTCCGAATGAGCAATACACATAAAAAGAGCCATAGCAGCGCTATACATGAAATACGAAACGCATTATATTTTCTCATATCAAATTTCGGGTTTTTCGATGTGCAGGTATAACCTCCAAAGTCAACCTACAAATATAGGTATTCTTTTGCAAGAAAAGAAAAGATTATTCCAAATTCACTTTTAAATGTAATGCGACACTTGGGCGATTGGTCGTCTCCCGGAGGTTGAGTAATGGGGATTCGAACAGAAAGACCGGTACTTTCCGTTGTTGGATTATAGGCTTAAAATCGATTGATTGCGAATAATTTATAAGCTTTCACAAGCTCTGTTTAAAGACGGTAAAAACCGCCATAAAAACTGTATGGAACGGGTTTTTATGGCGGTAGGGAATGGGGTGTTATTCTATGTTTTTTCTTACTCGGGTGAGGTATTCCTGCATCTTCTCGGTGTCTTTATGCTCGATAATGTCGAGAAGGTTCGAGAGCTGTTCCTGTATTCGCCGTACTTGATCGGGGGTGTTGGGGTTGAACAGAATCTCGGTCAACAAGAAGTCGTCCTCCGATAGCAGACCTCTCGCGATGTCCATGTGGCGTTTGAAGGTTGTACCGGGAGCGTCCTGATGTTTCATGATCGAGGCAAACACCAGCGTGGAGGTAAAGGGTATGGAGAGCGAGTAGGCAATGGTCTCGTCGTGCTCCTTAAAACTGTATTCGAAGATGTTTAGCCGTAACCGTTGGTAAATGTCTTTGAAAAAGATTTTTCCCATGTGGTCGCCCTCGGTGATGATAATGGTGTTTTGCATACTCAGGTCGCTCAGGCTGGCAAAGGTAGGGCCGAACATGGGGTGGGTCGATACGAACGGGTGGCCGGCTTGGGCGTAAAATTCGGGTAGCCCGGTTTTAACCGAGGCAATATCCGAGAGGATTGTTTGTTTCGGCAAATAGGGGAGTACCGCCCGAAATGCTTCGATCGTATACTTTACAGTGGCTGCGTTGATGACCAAGTCGGGCGCAAAATCGCGTATCTCTTCGGGCTGGGTCATGCGTAGGGTGTTGAAGGCAAACCTTAACCGGCGAGGATCTATGTCGTAGAGGGCTACCTCGTGGTCGAAACTAAGCACATCGGCAAAGAACGAGCCCATTTTCCCGGCTCCCAAAATTACTATTTTCATAAAAGCCTCCTATTTGTTGATAATTTCCATTTGTTGGTGAACCGACTCTTCGTGTATCGCTTGCATCACCTCTTTCATAAATTCGGCACCCATTCCCAATTCTACGGCCTGAGCCATGCGTTTTTGCAGAATTTCGTCGTAGCGGTTGGTTTGCAATATGGGCATACTGTGCTCTTTTTTGTACTGTCCTATTTCGCGCGATACCCGCATACGTTTGGCCAACAGTTCGAGCAGTTGATTGTCGAGTTCGTCTATTTGGTGGCGCAGTTCCGAGAGGTTTTCGGTGGTTTGCGTGGTTTCGCGGATAACCAGCATATTGAGTATGTAGTCCAAAGCATCGGGGGTAACTTGCTGATTCTTATCGCTCCATGCGCAGTCGGGATCGCAATGCGATTCTACGATTAATCCGTCGAATCCCAAGTCCATAGCCTGTTGGCATAGCGGAGCTACGAGTTCGCGTTTCCCGCCGATGTGGCTGGGATCGCAGAATATGGGCAGATTGGGCAACCGGCGGCGTAACTCGATGGGGATATGCCATTGGGGCATATTGCGGTACAACTGTTTGTCGTAGCTGCTGAATCCCCGGTGTATGACGGCCAGTTTGTGGAGCCCGGCGTTGTATATGCGTTCGACGGCACCGATCCACAGTTCCAAGTCGGGGTTTACCGGGTTTTTAATCAAGATGGGAATATCCACCCCTTTCAAGGCGTTGGCAATCTCTTGCACGGCAAAGGGGTTGGCCGTGGTGCGTGCGCCTATCCACAAGATGTCGATACCATGTTTCAAGGCTTCGAACACGTGGCGTTCGTTGGCTACTTCGGTAGCAGTGTACATACCGGTCTCTTCTTTTACCCGTTTCAGCCACGCCAGTCCTTCAACGCCTACGCCTTCGAATCCTCCCGGTTTGGTGCGGGGTTTCCAAATGCCTGCGCGGAATATTTTTATATCTCTCTCGGCCAGTTTTCGGGCTGTTGTCATTACTTGCTCTTCGGTTTCGGCACTGCACGGGCCGGCTATGATGATGGGACGTTTAGCGTCTACTCCGGGAAGTAAGATAGATTGTAAATCGTTCATGGTGATATGTTTTTATGATTTTATTTTTTCGATACGGTGTAATGCCTCTTCCATTTTTTCTTCGGGGGCGCATAGCGAAATGCGTATGTAACGGTTGCCCCGGCTCCCGAATATAAATCCGGGTGTGACGAACACGTGGGCGTTGTACAGTATTTCGTCGGCCAACGATTCGGCGTCTTTGGCTTCGTCGGGGATTCTGCCCCAGACAAACAGGCCTACTTGTGACGGGTCGTAGCTGCATCCGAGGGCTTGCATGATTTTCTCGGCAATGCGGCGGCGTTTGCGGTAAGTGGCGTTTACTTTGTCGTACCACTCTTTTTCGCAGGCGAGAGCCTTGATGGCCGCACTTTGCAGAGGCCTGAACATACCGGAGTCGATGTTGCTCTTTACCCGTAGTATCCATTCTACGAATTGCGGGTTGGATGCCAACATTCCAATACGCCACCCGGCCATGTTGTGCGATTTGCTCAGCGAGTTCATCTCGATACAAATATCTTTGGCTCCGGGTACCGCCAACAGACTGATGGGCTTGTCGTTGAGGATAAAACTGTATGGGTTGTCGTTGACAATAATGATGTGGTGCCGTTTCCCGAAATCGACCAGCCGGGCGAACAGTTCCATCGAGGCGTTGGCGCCGGTAGGCATATTGGGGTAGTTGACCCACATGAGTTTTATGCGGTCGAGCGGTAGCGATTCCAGTTGGTCGAAATCGGGCTGCCATCCGTTATTTTCGTCGAGGTCGTAAGTGAAAATTTCGGCTTCGGCCAATCGGCTCACCGAGCTGTATGTGGGATAGCCCGGGTTGGGTACCAATACTCCGTCGCCCGCGTTGAGGAAGGCGAGGCTAATGTGGAGTATACCCTCTTTCGAACCGATAAGCGGCTGAATCTCTTTTTGGGGGTCGAGTGTCACGCCGTACCAACGGGCATACCAGTCGGCAAAAGCCTGTCGCAATTCGGGTATTCCCACGTAGGGTTGGTAGCTGTGGACGTCGGGACGCCGGCTTTCTGTGCAGAGCGTATCGATGGTAGCGGCATGAGGGGGCCGGTCGGGACCACCTATGCCCAAACTTATGATATTTAGTCCACGGGCATTCAATTCGGCTATCTCTCTCAGTTTTTTCGAGAAATAGTATTCACTCACGGTGTTGACCCGGTTGGCGGGTGTTATGTTAAAGGGGTTTGTTGAATTCTGCATATTCTCCGAGTATTTTGAAATCTTTGGTCAATGGTCTGATGGCTTCGAGCGACTGCTTGTATCGGGTGAAGTTGTCGAATGTGAGGTCGATGTAGAACCGATATTCCCACTCTCGCCCGATGATGGGCATGGACTGTATTTTCGACAGGTTGATGTCGTAGAACGAAAGAATCGTGAGCACTTTCGAGAGGCTGCCTTGCGTATGGGGCAGACTGAATACCAACGACGATTTGTTTATCCGTTTGCCGGCGGTAAGGATTTCGCTGTAAAACGGGTCGGCAAGGATCAGGAAACGGGTAAAGTTGCGTTTGTTTGTCTCGATTCCTTCGGCCAAGACGTTCATGTGGTAAATTTCGGCCGCCAGTTTCCCGCAGATGGCTGCGTGGCCCGATAGGTGGTGTTGGGAAATCTCTTGTGCGCTGCCGGCCGTGTCGTCTTTTTCTACCACTTTCATTTGGGGGTGGGCTTGTAAAAATTCGCCGCATTGCATTAACGCCATCGGGTGGGAGTTTACTTCGCGTATGTCGTCGAGGGTTTCGCCCGGCAGGGCTGCCAATACGTGCGAAATACGCAATTTGTATTCTCCAATAATGCTCAATTCGCTTTTGCGCAGCAGTTCGTGGTTTTGCAGCAGGCTGCCGGCAATGGTGTTCTCGATGGCTATAATCCCCAGCAGGGTGCGGTCGCTGTCCATGCGCTCGAACATTTCGGGGAAGGTCGAGCAAGCCACAGTCTCGATCTCTTCGTCCTCGAAGTAGGCTCGTGCGGCGGCTTCGTGGTAACAACCGGCTATCCCTTGTATGGTAACTCTTTTACTCATGTCGATTCTTATAGTCTGTTTTATAAAAAATCCCGCTCATACTTGAACGGGATTTTATTGTGGTAAACTTTATATTATTCTTTACAATAGATTTTGGCATAAAACCCCGTTTTTATTTTGGCTCAAAATAAAAATAAAAGTCAAAGTAATATGCAAAATCAAAATTCTTCATTGTGTGTCAAAAATGAGTTTGATGTTGCAAATGTAATGAAATCATTTTTTAATCCAAACAAAAAGATATTTATTTTTAAAGAAACAGAGATTTTTTTTATTCGGCTGTTTTTGGGTGGCGAAATTTTGCTTTTTCCGATTCATCGGTTTGATGTAAGAAAAAAACAGGCTAACGACAATATCTGCCAAATTTTTCACTATCTTTGTAGAAAATAGGATGCGGTTCGGCATAGGGCAAACTTGAAAACTATGTTTTCGATTTGCCTCTGCGCTCACCTTTCGCTATCTTTGAAGTCAAATAAATGTGTGGTTTATGAAAGATTCGGAATTAACACTTTTCTCTGCAATGTGCGGGACCTTTTGTACGGCTGTTGAAAAAGCCCGCACAGAGGCGATGACGTTAACCGATATGTATGTGCAGGTGAAATATGACGAGCAGCTTTTTTCTGTTTTTGACGATGCCGAAACCCTTTTGGCGCAGTCGACTATCGAAGCCCTTGACGAATGGCGAGAGGCTAACGACAATGAGCCTTCCAATGCAGCTCTTATTGCTCTGTTAAGAGAGGTGTTGGCACAGGACGAAGTGAACAAGTCGCTGCATTCGTTGGACGTGATACACCCGTTTTCGGTAGTGTTGGTCGATAACGATATGGAGCCTGTGGCCGATTTGATTACTCTCGATGACGAGAATGTCTATCTGCAAGACGATTTTTGGGAAAAAATGGATAAGGAGCTCGATGATTTCTTCGAAGAGCTGATGGCCGATACGAAGTAGGGGAATTGTCCGTGTGAATTTCGCCTCCCTTCCCGTCATAGGCGGGTTCCCTTTTGCAACAGAAAGAAAAAATTTAATAATAATTTGATTATCGAAAGATAAGCACTAATTTTGCGCTCTCAAAATTTGCACGCTTTTTGTGGAAATTGGAGAGTAAAATTTGAGTCTAATTTAAATTAAAATCATAAGAATGAACGTTTCACATCAAAACACCGACAACCTGAACGCCGTGATTTCGATTGAAATTTCGCAAGCCGATTATCAGGAAAAAGTGGCTAAGTCGCTTCGCGCTTATGGCCAAAAAGCCAATATCCCCGGTTTCAGAAAAGGGAAAGTGCCTTTCAGCATACTGATGAAGATGTTTGGAAAATCGGTACGGGTTGAAGAAATTAACCGATTGGTTTCGGAAGCTCTTTACAATTACATTCGTGACAACAAACTCAATATTTTGGGCGAGCCGATGACTGCCGAGGACATGACGGTCGATTTGGACGCACAAGACGATTTTACATTCCGCTTTGATGTGGCTTTGGCTCCCGAATTGAATGTGAAAATCGATAAAAAAATAAAAGTACCTTATTATACGATTACTGTCGACGACGACATGGTGAAACGCCAAAACGAATCGTTCTTGTCCCGCTTCGGTAAACAAGTTTCGGTTGAGGAGTCGACCGACGAGCGTGACCTTATTAAAGGTTCGATGGTCGAGATGGTGAAAAAAGGCACCCCCGTGGAAGGCGGCATTACAGTCGAAAGCACCATCGTTTCGCCGGCTTACTTCAAGGACGATAAGGAGAAAGCTAAATTTGCCGGTGTAAAGAAAGGCGACAAAGTAATGTTCAATCCTTCGAAGAGTTGCAATGCTTCGGCTGCCGAATTGGCTTCGATGTTGAATATCGACAAAGAGCAAGCTGCCAATGTGACATCGAATTTTGAAATGACAGTAACCGATATTACTCATTTGCAACCCGCCGAGTTGAATCAGGAACTCTTTGACAATGTATTTGGCAAAGACGCCGTGAAGAGCGAAGAGGAATATTTTGCCAAACTGCGCGAAATGATTGCCGCTCAGTTGCGTCCCGAGAGCGATTATAAATTCTCGATCGATGCCCGTGCTGCCATCGAAAAAGCCGTAGGCGAATTTGAATTGCCCGAAGCCTTCTTGAAACGCTGGCTGCTGGCTACCGATAAAAACCGCAAAGCCGAAACTATCGACGACGATTTCGTCAAGATGGTTCCCGACTTGAAGTGGCAGTTGATTAAAGAGCAAATTGTGAAACAGTTCGATATTCATGTCGACGATGCCGACCTGTTGGCTTTGGCAAAACGCGTGGCTGCAAGTCAGTTCGCTCAATATGGCATGACCGGTGTGCCCGACGATGTTCTCGAACGCTACGCCAAAGAGATGCTTTCGAGCAAAGAGTCGCGCTCGCGTCTTATCGACCAAGCTACCGAACAGAAAATCCAAATGGCTATCAAAGAATCGGTAACCCTTTCGGATAAAGAAGTGACCATGGAGAAATTCCAAAAAATGTTCGAGCCGGCTGAATAACAAACTAAGATAAAATGCTGATATAGAGCCCCGAATACATTCCCATTCGGGGCTCTTTTTCTTCCTTCCCAGTTATGGCAATCGACCCGTTGGGGCTACGTTGCCGCTGTGATGTATTATTTTTTGTGAAAGAAGCCCGCAAAAAAGTCCCGGACTCCTATTTTTATTTGGGGTATAATTGTTTTTATTTATATCTTTGACTGAAAATAGGGTTTGAAAAACAATTAAAAAAACAATAATTATGACTAACGATTTTAGAAATTATGCAGTGAAACATTTGGGCATGAACGGACTTGCCCTCGATCAATATGCACAATTTACCAGCAGCTATCTCTCTCCCTCCATTATGGAAGAGCGGCAGTTGAATGTGACCCAGATGGACGTGTTTTCGCGTTTGATGATGGACCGCATCATCTTTTTGGGAACACCCATCGACGATTATACTTCGAATGTGATAGAGGCTCAACTGCTCTATCTCGATTCGGCCGATCCCGGCAAAGATATATCTATCTATTTCAATACACCGGGCGGCTCGGTATATGCCGGGTTGGGAATTTACGACACCATGCAGTTTATCAGTTGCGATGTATCGACCATCTGCACCGGCATGGCAGCCTCGATGGGTGCCGTGCTGCTGGTTGCCGGTACCAAAGGGAAACGCTTTGCCTTGAAACACTCGCGGGTGATGATACATCAACCGATGGGCGGTGCGCAAGGTCAGGCTTCGGATATAGAAATTACGGCACGTGAAATACAAAAACTTAAAAAAGAACTCTATACGATTATAGCCGACCACTCGGGGAATACCTACGAACGGGTCGAGAAAGATTCCGATCGTGACTATTGGATGACAGCCCTCGAAGCCAAAGAGTATGGTATGATCGACGACGTATTGGTGAAATCGAAGAAAATGATGTAAGCGATGGCGAAAGGCGAAAAATGTAGCTTTTGTGGAAGGGGAGAAAACGAAGTGCGGCTGCTGATGCCCGGCCGCGACGGCTGTATTTGTGACGAATGTGCCGAGCAGGCTTATCTCCTCTCCGAAGAGTATTTGAATAAAAAAAGAAAGAAAAACTCGAAGTGGGTCGTTTCGCGAGAAGATTTGCCCAAACCCGACGAGATAAAAAGTTTTCTCGACCAATATGTAATCGGGCAGGACGATGCCAAACGCTATTTGGCGGTGTCGGTCTATAATCACTACAAACGTATCATGCAGGTGGCCGATAGCGATGATGTGGAGATTGAAAAGTCGAATATCATCATGGTAGGCCCCACCGGTACGGGTAAGACATTGTTGGCAAAGACCATAGCCCGGTTGCTGAAAGTGCCTTTTACCATTGTCGATGCCACCGTATTGACCGAGGCCGGCTATGTGGGGGAGGATATAGAGAGCATTCTTACACGATTGTTGCAAGTGGCCGATTATGACGTGGAGGCTGCCGAGCGAGGTATCGTTTTTATCGACGAGATAGACAAAATAGCCCGTAAGAGCGACAATCCGTCGATTACGCGCGATGTGAGCGGCGAAGGTGTGCAACAGGGCTTGTTGAAACTTTTGGAAGGCTCTATCGTGAACGTTCCGCCACAAGGAGGGCGCAAGCACCCCGAACAGAAGATGATCCCGGTCAATACCAAAAATATACTGTATATCTGTGGCGGCGCTTTCGACGGTATCGAGCGCAAGATTGCCATGCGCCTGAATACCCATGTGGTAGGTTACAATGGTGGTGGCAGCAATAGTCGTATCGATCGGGAAAATCTGTTGCAATATATTGCCCCGCAAGATTTGAAATCGTTTGGCCTTATTCCCGAAATTATAGGTCGGTTGCCAATCCTCACCTACTTGCAACCCCTCGACAGGGAGGCTTTGCGCCGAATATTGGTAGAACCTAAAAATTCGATTATCAAACAGTATGTCAAACTCTTCGATATAGATGGCGTGAAGCTGACTTTCGACGACGATATGCTCGATTATGTAGTCGATAAGGCCATAGAGTTTAAATTGGGAGCCCGTGGATTACGCTCGATCGTCGAATCGATCATGATGGATGCCATGTACGAGACACCTTCGTCGTCGAAAAAGAAACTTCACATTACACGTGGTTACGCCGAGAAAAAATTGGAAAAAGCAAAACTATTAACCGCATAAAAAAACGACAAGAAAATTTGGTAATTAGGCAGAGTTGTTTATAAATTTGTTTGACCGATAAAACTCGTCGGTTAAACACACATAACGAGAAAGAGAGAACCGTATGGCAAAAGAAGTAAATTTGACTGAGGAACTGAAAAGGAATTTCGGATTCGATACATTCAAGGGAAATCAGGAAGCAATTATCAGAAATTTACTCGCCGGGAAAGATACATTTGTATTGATGCCTACCGGAGGGGGAAAATCGCTCTGTTATCAATTGCCCTCACTTATCTTGGACGGGACAGCCGTGGTTATCTCGCCCTTGATTGCCTTGATGAAAAATCAGGTCGATGCCATGCGGAATTTCAGCGCCGAGGACGGCGTGGCTCATTTTATAAACTCTTCGCTGAATAAAGCCGCGATAGATCAGGTGAAAACCGATATCCTGTCGGGTAAGACCAAATTGCTTTACGTCGCGCCCGAATCGTTGACCAAAGAGGAGAATATCGATTTCCTCCGGCAAGTGAATGTGTCGTTTTATGCGGTGGACGAAGCGCACTGTATTTCGGAATGGGGTCACGATTTCCGTCCCGAATACAGGCGGATACGCCCCATTATAAACGAAATAGGGGTGCGGCCGGTTATTGCTCTCACGGCAACTGCCACGCCAAAGGTACAACACGATATTCAAAAGAATCTGGGTATGTTGGATGCGGCGGTATTCAAATCGTCGTTCAATCGTCCCAACCTTTACTATGAAGTGCGGCCCAAGACCGCCAATATCGATAAAGACATTATAAAATATATCAAATCGCAAGAAGGTAAGTCGGGCATTATCTACTGCCTCAGCCGGAAAAAAGTCGAGGAGTTGGCCGAACTGTTACAAGTAAACGGAATTCGAGCCTTGCCCTATCATGCCGGAATGGATTCTACTACCCGTACACAAAACCAAGATGCATTTTTGTTGGAAAAAATCGATGTAATTGTTGCTACGATAGCTTTTGGTATGGGGATAGACAAACCCGATGTAAGGTATGTCATACACTACGATATACCCAAGAGTCTCGAAGGCTATTACCAAGAGACCGGGCGAGCCGGGCGAGACGGGGGTGAAGGCCAGTGCATAACCTTCTATATCAATAAAGACTTGCAGAAACTCGAAAAATTCATGCAGGGGAAACCTATTGCCGAGCAGGAGATTGGCAAACAACTGTTGTTGGAGACTGCCGCCTATGCCGAGTCGTCGCTCTGCCGTCGCAAAATCCTGCTGCATTACTTTGGCGAGGAGTATGAAGAAGATAATTGTGGAAATTGCGATAATTGCCTAAATCCTAAAAAACAAGTGGAAGCAAAAGATCAACTTTGTGCGGTTCTCGAAACCGTTATTGCACTGAAAGAAAAATTCAAAGCCGAATATGTAATCGACGTTTTGTTGGGGAAAGAGACCAGTCAGGTGCTTTCCTATCAGCACGAAGACTTGGAAGTTTTTGGAAGCGGACAGGGCGAAGATGATCGTACGTGGAATGCGGTTATCCGTCAGGCGTTGATTGCCGGTTATATCGATAAAGATATTGAAAATTACGGATTGTTGAAGGTGACGAAAGCCGGACACGCATTTTTGAAAAATCCGGTATCGTTCAAAATTGTGAAAGATGTCGATTTCGAAGAGGTGGAAGAAGAAGTACCCATGAAAGGGGGAGCTTCGTGCGCCGTCGACCCCGAATTGTATTCGATCTTGAAAGACCTTCGCAAAAAAATAGCCAAACGTTTGGAACTACCGCCTTATGTGATTTTCCAAGATCCATCGTTGGAGGCTATGGCAACAACCTATCCCATCACCCTCGAAGAGCTGCAAAATATACCCGGTGTGGGAGCCGGTAAGGCAAAACGTTATGGCGAGGAGTTTGTGAAGGTGATCAAGGCTCATGTGGAGGAAAACGAGATAGAACGCCCCGAAGATTTGAGAGTGCGTACCGTAGCCAACAAATCGAAGTTGAAAGTGTCGATTATCCAAGCCATCGACCGCAAAATAGCTCTTGATGAGTTGGCCGAATCGAAAGGATTGGAATTTGGCGAATTGCTCGACGAGATAGAGGCGATTGTCTATTCGGGTACCAAAATCAATATCGACTATTTCTTGCACGAGATTATGGACGACGAACATATCGACGATATTTTCGAATATTTCAAAGAGAGCGAAAGCGACAGTCTCGAAGATGCCATCGAAGAGTTTGGTATGGAATACAGCGAAGAGGAGATACGGTTGATCCGTATCAAATTCCTCTCGGAGATGGGAAATTGAAAAGAATAAATATTCATAGCATTGGGGGCAGTCGATTGCGGCAGCCCCCGATGTTTTTTTTATGGGATTAGCTATTGGGGCAAATCCCGCATTCGGTTAATCTTTGGGCTGTTGGTATAGTTTTTCAACTCCATTACTCAACAATAAATAATCGAAAAAAAACTTTTTTTTAAGGCGGAAGCTTGCCGAAAAATGTTTATCTTTGCGTGCAATAAAATTTTAATGAATTCCATTATGTCATTTGTTGCAGAAAAAGTGGTGATGGACGGATTAACCTTCGACGATGTGTTGTTAATCCCCGCTTACTCCGAAGTTCTTCCTCGTAATGTCGAGTTGTCGACGCAGTTTTCACGCAATATCCGATTGAATATTCCCTTAGTTTCGGCCGCTATGGATACGGTTACCGAAGCTCAGTTGGCTATTGCCATTGCCCGGGAAGGCGGTATCGGTGTGATACACAAGAATATGAGCATCGAGGCCCAAGCTCGTCAGGTTCACGCCGTAAAACGGGCCGAGAATGGAATGATTTACGATCCCGTAACCATAAAATGCGGCTCGACGGTTCGCGAGGCTTTGGCAATGATGAGCGAATATCACATTGGCGGAATCCCCGTAGTCGATTCGAATAACCTGCTGGTAGGTATCGTTACCAATAGAGATTTGCGTTTTGAACGCGATTTGGACCGGCTGATCGATGAGGTAATGACCAAAGACAACTTGGTGACCACTTCGCAGTCGACCGATTTGCAACAAGCTGCCGATATTCTTCAAAAACATAAGATAGAGAAACTGCCTGTGGTCGACAAAGATGGGCATTTGGTAGGGTTGGTTACGTATAAAGATATAACGAAAGCCAAAGACAAGCCCTTTGCCTGCAAAGATAAGTTGGGCCGTTTGCGCGTGGCTGCCGGAGTAGGGGTCACAGCCGATTCGATGACCCGTGTCGATGCTTTGGTCGAAGCCGGCGCTGACGCAATTGTTATAGATACGGCACATGGGCATTCCAAAGGTGTGGTTGGAGTATTGAAAGATATAAAAGCCAAATATCCTAATATCGATGTCGTCGTAGGAAATATTGCGACGGGCGAGGCTGCCAAATTCTTGGTCGATGCCGGAGCCGATGGCGTGAAAGTAGGTATCGGTCCGGGTTCGATTTGTACGACCCGTGTCATTGCCGGTGTGGGGGTTCCCCAGTTGTCGGCTGTTTACGATGTGGCAAAAGCCTTGAAAGGGACAGGCGTTCCTTTGATAGCCGATGGCGGTATCCGTTATTCGGGCGATATTGTAAAGGCATTGGCTGCCGGAGCCTATTCGGTCATGTTGGGCGGTGTATTGGCCGGAGTGGAAGAGTCGCCGGGCGAAACGATCATATTCAACGGCCGTAAATATAAATCGTACAGAGGCATGGGATCGCTCGAAGCGATGGAAAAAGGGTCGAAAGACCGCTATTTCCAAGCCAATGAGACCGACACGAAGAAATTGGTTCCCGAAGGCATTGCCGCACGAGTTCCGTTCAAAGGTTCGCTTTACGAAGTTGTGTATCAAATGGTAGGCGGTTTGCGTGCCGGAATGGGGTATTGCGGAGCCAAAGATATAGAGGCCCTGCACAATGCTAAGTTTACGCGCATAACCAATGCCGGTGTTGCCGAAAGTCACCCCCACGACGTAACGATAACCAGCGAAGCTCCCAATTACAGCCGAGGTTAGTCCCCGGTAGCGAAAGAAACATATTTTTGGGAATGATACACTATTTTACCGATTGCCATATAATTTTATTATATTTGGGACGTTAAAATAGTGTATTATTTTTTTTGATAACTCGAGACTGTTGGGTCTCCATAAAAAACATAACGCATAACACGATGAAAAACAAATGGCTTTTAGCGGCTTTGTTCGCTGGAAATTTTTGCTCTTGGGGATTGGCATCGGATGTCGATCCGGTTATTATGAAAGTGAATAACAAGGAGATTCACAAATCGGAGTTTGAATACATTTATAATAAAAACAGCCAGCAGCAAATAGATCATAAGTCGCTTGACGAGTATGTTACGCTATTCAAAAACTATAAGTTGAAAGTTGCAGAAGCCGAATCGATGGGTATCGATACGACTGCTGCGTTTAAGAACGAATTGGCCGGCTACCGGGAAGAGCTTGCTAGACCCTATTTGATTGACGCATCGGTCGATGACCGTTTGGCCCAAGAGGCTTATGAGCGAATGAAAGAAGATGTAGAGGTAAGCCATATTTTGGTGGGCTTGAATGCCCGTATGCCACAAGACAGGGCTGCGGCCAAACAAAAGGCCGACTCTATTTTGAATCTGATTAAAGCCGGTGAAGATTTTGGCGCTATGGCTGAAAAATATAGCGAAGACGGTTCGAAACAAAATAAAGGTTATTTGGGCTTTATCCGGGGTGGACGTACGGTTTATCCTTTCGAGAAGGCTGCATTTGCCTTGCAACCCGGCGAAGTTTCCGATGTGGTGGAGAGCCAGTTCGGTTTCCATATAATCAAAGTACACAGCCGTCGTCCCAATCCGGGAGAGTACCTTTTCTCTCACATTATGATATTGGTGCCCCGCAATGCTTCCGACGAAGTGAAAGCCCAAAAGGAAGCTGAGATTCGGGCTATCTATGAGGAGTTGAAAGCCGGTGCCGATTTTGCAACTCTTGCCAAAGAGCGTTCGGAGGATAAAGGTTCGGCCATGCGGGGCGGCGAATTGCCGTGGGTGAGCAGCGGCCAATTTGTAAAAGAATTTGAGGATGCAGGTTTTGCCCTTAAAAATAAAGGCGACATTACCGAGCCGGTACTTACCGCTTATGGTTGGCATATCATTAAATTGATGGACAAGCGGGGTATTAAACCTTTTGAGCAACTTCGTTCCGAAATTGTGCGCATGATGGCCCGCGACGAACGGGGCGGTATGGCTCGTGCAGCCATGGTGAAGAAATTGAAAGATGAATATGGGTTTACTTTGGACAGTGCTCAACAACAAAAATTGGAAACTTTGGCTCGCGAGATGGGGAAAGTCGATTCTTCGTATATAGCCGCTATCCATAACGATCAAAGTCCCTTGTTTTCGTTCAAGGACCATGCATATACGGTAGCCGATTTTGCCGCATTTTTGCCGCAGGGACGCAATATCACTTTCAATGCTCCCGAATATATCGTAGCCATGATAGGGCAGATGTCCGATAAAGAAATCTTGAATTTCGAAAAAAGTTGTTTGGAAGATAAATATCCCGATTTCAGAAATCTTATGAACGAATATCGCGACGGAATGTTGCTTTTTGAAGTGAGCAATCGGGAAGTTTGGGAGAAAGCCTCGAAAGATACCGAAGGCTTGCAGAAATATTTCAAGAAAAACAAGAAACAATACAAATGGGAAAAACCCCATTATAAAGGATTCCTTATCCAGTGCAGTGACGAAGCTACGGCTACGGCCGTGAAAAAACGGTTGAAAAAACTGGATGCCGATTCGGTAATTGTGGTGCTGACCCGCGAATTTAATACCGATTCCTTGACACAGGTAAAGGTTGAACGCGGCCTCTTTGTCGAGGGCGAGAATGCCAAAATCGACGAATTGGTGTTCAAAGGCGAACCTGCAAAAGTCGATGAGAAATTGCCGGTAGCATTTGTTTCGGGCAAACTGTTGAAGAGACCCGAAGACTATACCGATGTGCGGGGACAGGTTACAGCCGATTACCAAAACTACCTCGAAAAGGTATGGGTGGAAAACCTGAATAAAAAATACCCGGTAGAAATAAATGAAGATGTTCTAAAAACGGTTAATAAGCAATAGTCGGTTATGATTTAATCGTAATTTAGCGCACGGTTAAGTATGCAAGAAGATAATGTATAGATTTTCGACAATAGCACTATTGTATGTAACACTTTCGGCATGCCTTTTTACGGCGTGCCGAAGTGGGTTACAGGGCAATGAAGATTCTTTGGTTCAGGTGGGCGACGAGACTTTGTCGCGCAAGGAACTGCTCGAAGCCATGCCCGAAGGCCTTTCGCCGACCGACAGTGCCAATTTTGCCGAAAAATATATTCACCGTTGGGTTAGCGATGTGCTGTTGTACGAGATTGCGACAAAGAATATTCCCGATATGGAGCGAATCGACGTCTTGGTCGAAAAATACCGTCGCGATTTGGTTATCTTCGAATATCGCAAACGCTTTCTCAGCGAGCGGTCTACCGAGGCTTTTGGCGAGGCCGAGATGGAGAACTATTACGCAAACAACTCCGAACTTTTCCGTTTGAGAGAGCCTATTCTCAGAGGCCTTTTCCTTAAAGTCCCCGAAAATGCCCCCAACCTTAACCAGTTGAAAAAATGGTATTGTGCGTCGACCCCCGATGGTGTGGAGAAGATCGAAAAATATGCTTTGAAAAATGTCGTGAACTACGACTATTTCTACGATAAATGGATACCGTTTGAGGAGATTGTCAGTAATATACCTTATGAGTTTGGCAATTCCGTAAGTTTCTTGAAAAACAATAAGAAACTGGAAGTCAATAAAAACGGATATTGGTATTTGCTGTATATCTCGGAATACCGGCTGCCGGGCGAGGTGATGCCTTACGATTTTGCCAAAACCCGTATACAGGAGATTCTCACCAACAGTACCCGGTTGGAGTTTAACCGCGAACTGGAAGAGAACCTTTATCGCGATGCCGAAGAGTCGGGCAAGATAAAATGGATCTATAAAAAAGATGAATCTGAAAAAGAGAGTATAAAATAATATTTGAATTATGCGTAAACTTACTGATTGGCTTTTGTTTTTCTTTGTGGCAACAGTTGCTCTTCCGCTTGTTGCCGACGACAATGTAATTGACGAAGTGGTGTGGATAATAGGCGATGAGGCCATTTATAAGTCGGAAGTCGAAGAACAGTACCGACAAATGCAATACGACGGGCAACGTATCGATGGCGATCCCTATTGTGTGATTCCCGAACAGCTCGCCGTACAAAAACTTTTTTTGCATCAAGCAAAACTCGATACGATTACAGTTCCCGATGCGACCGTGTTTCAGCAGGTAGAGGCTCGTATCAATTACCTCATAGCCAATATCGGTTCGAAGGAAAAAATGGAAGAATATTTTAAGAAACCGGTTGCCGAGATTCGCGAGGAATTGGCTAATATTATCCGTGATCAGGGTACCGTGCAGGAGGTACAGCGTAATTTGGTGAAAGATGTAAAGACAACTCCTGCCGAAGTACGTAAGTTTTACAATCAGTTGCCTGCCGACAGTATTCCCTATATCCCCATGCAGGTCGAGGTGCAAATTATTACGTTGAATCCCAAAGTGCCGCAACAGGAGATCGATAATGTAAAAGCCCGCTTGCGCGATTTCAGCGAGCAGGTGAATAGCGGAGAACGCGACTTCTCGACATTGGCAGTACTCTACTCCGAGGACCGTGCGTCGGCCATGATGGGTGGCGAAATGGGATTCGTGAGCAAGAGCAATTTGGTACCCGAGTTTGCCAATGTGGCATTTAATTTGAGCGATCCCAAGAAAGTTTCGAAAATCGTAGAGACCGAATATGGTTATCATATTATCCAGTTAATCGAAAAACGGGGCGACCGTATCAATGTGCGCCACATCTTGCTCCGTCCGCACGTTTCGGATAAAGACCTTTCCGATGCATTGGTCCGTCTCGACTCGTTGCGTACCGATCTGCTGGATAAAAAATTTACTTTCGACGAAGTTACCCAATATGTTTCGCAAGATAAGGATACCCGTAACAACAAGGGGCTTATGGTGAATCCGCAGACGGGAACCTCGAAATTCGAAATGGGGCATTTGCCTCAGGACGTTGCTAAGGTGGTGGCCGATTTGAAAGTGGGCGAAATTTCGAAACCTTTTGTGATGACCGACGAGCGTAAAAACAAAGAGGTGGTAGCTATCGTAAAATTGAAAAACCGTATCGACGGGCATAAGGCTAATATGTCGGACGACTACCAAACCTTGAAAGCGATTGTCGAGGAGAAAAAGAAAACAGATATTTTGAACGAATGGTTGGCCAAAAAGCAGAGCGAGACCTATATCCGTGTAAAGGAAGGGTGGCGAAATTGTGAGTTCAAGTACGACGGTTGGATAAAATAAGAGGCCAATGAGGCATCGAAGAAATATGAATAAAGGAGTGGGGCATAAAACACTGGCCGGTGTTTTATGCCTGCTTACTCTTGGTATGTGGGCAGCGACAGGGACTCCCGGAAAGAATTTACCGGCACGAGACGACCCCAATAAAGTTTATTTGGAGAATAGCGACGAGCTAACTTTCGACAAGGCATTAAGCCCCGACTATCGGGTGCTTAGGGGTAATGTCATATTCCGAAAGGACAGTATGTATATGTACTGCGACAGTGCCTATTTCTACGAGAAAGACAATTCGCTCGATGCCTTTGGCAATGTGCGCATGGAGCAGGGCGATACGCTGTTTATTTATGGCGATGTGCTCTACTATAATGGAAACGAACAAATTGCCCGTTTGCGGGAGAATGTGCGCATGGAGAACCGCGATGTAACGCTGTTTACCGATAGCCTCAATTACGAGATGATTCCCAACATCGGCTACTATTTCGATGGGGGAAAACTGGTGGATTCGCAAAATGAGTTGACATCGGTTTACGGGCAGTATTCGCCCGACACCAAACAGTCGGTCTTTAATTTCGACGTACAACTCATAAACGAGAAATATACCCTCTATTCCGATACGCTCGAATATAACACCCAAACCAAGATTGCCGATATTGTAGGTCCGTCGACCATCGTTTCCGACAGTAATATCATCTATTCTACTTCGGGGTGGTACAATACCGAGACCGATAAATCCATGTTGTTGAAACGGTCGCTGATTACGTCGAAGGGGCAAAGCCTTACGGGCGATACGATTTTTTACGACCGTGGGTCGGGATTTGGCGAGGTCTTCGGGAATATGGTCCTCAACGATTCGGTGCGCTCCATCATTATGGAGGGGCAATATGGCTTTTACAACGAAAAGACCGAATATTCTTTTGCCACCGATTCGGCCCGTGTGCTCGAATTCTCACGAGGCGATACCCTGTATATGCACGCCGATACGTTGAAATCGCATTTGATTCTGCCCGATTCTACCCGTCTTTTGCAAGCCTATCACGGGGTGCGGTTTTTCAGGGTCGACGCTCAGGGCGTGTGCGATTCGATGGAGTTTACCAGTGCCGATTCGTTGTTGCATATGTATAAACTTCCCATTATTTGGAACGAAAATTATCAAATTACCGGCGACACGATTCGCATACACATGAACGACAGTTCTATCGATTGGGCTTTTATCCCGTCGGCGGCTTTTGCGGCACAGCACAAAGATTCGGTATTTTTCGATCAAGTATCGGGGAAAACCCTGAAAGCCTTTTTTGAGCATGGCGAGTTGCGGCAGGTCGATGTGAACGGCAACGCCCAAACCATCTTTTATCCGCAAGAGCGGGATTCTACACTGACCGGGCTCAATAAGGCGGAAAGCGGTTTTTTAAGGATGTTTTTGAAAAACCGGCAGATGGAAAAAATTGTCATTTGGCCGCAGCCGCAGGGCAGTATGACGCCTATGGAACTTGTAAAGCCCGAACAATTGTATTTGCCGGCTTATAGGTGGTACGACGAATTGAGGCCGGTCGATCCGCAGGATATATTCCGAAAACCCGAAGTAAAGGTCGAGGCTGTCGAAGATAAAAAGAAACATCGTTTCAACCATTAGTTACTTGCAAGGAGCTTTCGTTATGAGTGATGTGATACATTTGTTACCCGACTCTGTGGCCAATCAAATAGCGGCGGGTGAGGTTATACAACGGCCGGCATCGGTTATTAAAGAGTTGGTCGAGAATGCCGTTGATGCCGGAGCTACTTCCATACAGATTGTTTTGAAGGATGCCGGGCGCACGCTTATACAGGTGATCGACAACGGTAAAGGAATGTCGCCCACCGATGCCCGGTTGGCTTTTGAACGGCATTCGACCTCGAAAATCCGTTCGGCCGACGATCTCTTTTCGTTGCGGACTATGGGTTTCAGAGGCGAGGCATTGGCCTCGATTGCTGCGATTTCGCAGGTAGAGTTACGCACTCGTCGGGAAGAGGACGAGGTAGGCACTTGTGTGCGAATGTCGGCCTCCCGGTGCGAGGGACAGGATAGCATTTCTACCCCTGTGGGCAGTAATTTTGCCGTAAAGAATATCTTCTTTAATGTGCCGGCTCGTCGTAAGTTTTTAAAATCCAATCAAGTAGAGTTGAGCAATATACTCAATGAGTTTGAACGCATGGCGTTGATCAATACTCAGGTGAGTTTTACGCTTGTCCACAACGATACCGAAATGTTTAACTTGCCGGCGACCAATTTGCGGCAGCGTATTGTGGCTCTTTTTGGGAAAAGCCTCAACCAGCAGTTGCTTTCGGTAGCAACCGAAACGTCGTTGGTGAAAATATCGGGTTATGTGGGGCGTCCCGAGTCGGCTCGCAAAAGGGGGGCTTTGCAATATTTCTTTGTCAACGGGCGTTATATGCGTCATCCCTATTTCCACAAGGCCGTGACTATTTGTTACGAACAATTGATACCTGTGGGCGAGATGCCCAACTATTTCATAAACCTTACCGTCGATCCCGATACAATCGATGTAAACATTCACCCTACGAAAACCGAAATTAAGTTCGAAAACGAGCAACCCATTTGGCAAATTCTTTCGGCTTCGGTAAAGGAGGCTTTGGGAAAATTCAGCACCGCACCCACTATCGACTTCGATATGGACGATGCCCCTGAGATACCGGCCTCGAAACCGGGTGTATATGTACAGCCTCCCACGGTTCATGTCGATACTTCGTATAACCCGTTCCGCACCGGAAGTTCGTCGGCCAAGCGTCCCGATTATGATTGGCAGCAGTTGTACAGCAGTTTCAACAGCGCAAAACCCGATGACGATCTTCGTCCTGCCGGCGAAACGGCCGAATTTGCTTCGAAGGTCAATATGCAGGGCGATACCGAGTATGAGTCGAAACTTTCGGCCGGGAATGAGGGGCAGGCGGCCTTCCCCGAATTTGAATCGAAGTTGAATCAAAGCGGGCGGCCTGTCATGCAGTTGAAGGGGCGGTATGTGTTGACGCCTATCCCCGACGGCCTGTTGGTCGTAGACCAACATCGGGCCCATAGTTTGGTGCTGTTCGAGCGTTTTATGGCGGGAATGGAATCCCGCGAAATAGCCTCGCAACGGGTTTTATTTCCCGAAATCATTCAACTCACTGTGTCGCAGTCGGCCACTCTGTTGTCTATTTGGGACGACTTGGCAGCCCTCGGTTTCGATTTGGCCGATATGGGGCAGAACAGTTATTCCATCAATGCGTTGCCGGCAGGGGTCGAGGGGGTGGACGCGTGTGATTTGATTGGGCAGATGATAGCTACGGCCTCGGAGAAAGAGCACGACGTGAAATTGTCGTTGCAGCGACGTATTGCTTGGACTTTGGCCGAGGCTGCCGCCTTACCGGTGGGGCAATCGCTTTCGAAAGAAGAGATGTCGTCGTTGATCGACGATTTGCTGGCGTTGAATGTTCCGACCTATACTCCCGACGGCAAAACCGTATTTATTTCGGTGTCGCACGACGAGTTGCAAAAACGCTTCAACTAAATTAATTGCCATTATGTTGGTTTTATTATCTCCGGCAAAAACGATGTCCGGGAGCACCACGATTACGGTTCCCGCAGTTACACAACCGCTCTATCTTCGAGAGGCGGAGCATATCGCGTGGGAAATGGCGGCTTATTCGGTCGACGAACTTGCGGGTATGTTGGGTACCAATCGAGGGCTGGCTTTGCAGACCAAAGAGCGGTATAACCATTTTCATTCGCCCGACAATCGGGGGCTGCCGGCGTTGTTGGCCTATACGGGTATTGTGTTTCGTTATATGGCTCCCGCCGATTTCTCCAAAGCCGATTTTGAATATGCTCAAAGCCATTTGCGCATTGCTTCGGCCTGTTATGGTATGAGCCGTCCGCTCGATCTTATCAAACCCTACCGCATGGAATATTCGGTGGAACTGCCTTCTATGGGGATTCCGGTTGCAGCGTATTGGAAGCCGTTGTTGACCGACCGTTTGATTGCCGATATAAAGGAGGCCGGCGGTGTATTGGTCAATTTGGCCAGCAAGGAGATTCGGCTGTCGTTGGATTGGGCGCGTATTAATCGCGAGACGAGAGTGATTACTCCCGAATTTAAAGTCACTTCCGGCGGGCGTTTGAAGACTATTGTCGTATATGCCAAAATGATGAGGGGTGCCATGACCCGGTATATCTTGCAAAACAGGATTACAGCCCCCGACGATATACTCTCGTTCTCGGCCGAAGGATTCCGGTATTCTCCGGCACATTCGAGCGAAAACAATCCTGTATTTATTGTTTGACGGGATAGGGGGAACGGTTGTACTCCAACACGCTCTCAGATAAACAGTTCGGGCTCTTTGCGCGTTTCGCACGCCTTTTTGAGCATCTGGGTCGATAGATGCACCTTTATCGGGCTTACTTTGCGGGCTTTTTGGGGACAAACGGCCATGCACCTCATGCACGAGATACACCGCTCTTTGTCGGTGGTTTTGGGATTATCGACCGGGATTGCTTCTACCGGGCATAAGGCGGCACATTTCCCGCAAAGGTTGCATTTTTTAGTGACGTAGGGTTTTAAGGGTACACCGTTGTAGATTTTGTAATCGGGATTCCCTTTTACGGTGGGGGCGACGGGTATCTCGCCCGGTTTCAGTTTCGACAGTTTCGCTTTGATTTGCCGGCCAAATTCCTGTAAACGTGCGGTGTCGGCTGCGTCGGGCCTTCCGTGAGCGTAGACCCTCATAATGGAGTGCTCGGCAATACAAGCCATGCAAGCTACGGTTTTGAATCCGTTTGCTTCCAATGCCGATTTCAATTCGAGCAGCGCATCGTCGTAGTCGCGGTTTCCATAGACCACAACCGGTATAGCCGGGGTATTGTGCCCGGTTATACGTTTCAATCGGTTTATGGCAACGGCAGGCACGCGGCCTCCATATACGGGTACGGCCACAAGGATAGAGTCGTCGGGGGTTAACTCGATCGGCTCTTCCTGTTGTTTGTGGTCGGTAATATCTATCTCGGCCGTCGTGGGAGCGATGGCGTTTGCGATAATTTCGGCAGCTTTTCGGGTTCCGCCGGTGGGGCTGAAATAGACAATGTGCATAACAATTCTTTATTGGTTATTGCGCCGTTCTTGCACGATGGCGTCGAGAACGGCAACGGTAGTAAGGTTGACAATATCGCGTGTCGAGCTGGCGATGTCGGTAAAGTGGATAGGTTTGTTCAATCCCATTTGTATCGGGCCGATAGATTCGGCCACACCCATTTCCAACATCATCTTGTAGGCGGTGTTTGCCGAACTCAGGTTGGGGAATACAATCGTATTTACTTCCCGTCCGTAGAGTTTGTTGAAGGGGTACGATTTGTCCCTGAGTTTGTTGTTGAGGGCAAAATTTACCTGCATTTCGCCGTCGATAATCATTTCGGGATATTGTTCGTGCAAGGCTTTTACGGCTTCGTGTACTTTTTGGGGACTTCCTTGATTGTCCGACCCGAAGTTGGAGTAGGATACCATAGCAATGACAGGGTCTTGGGCAAAAAATCGTACGGAGTCGTAAGAGAGTTTGGCAATGTCGATAAGCGTTTCGGTCGTAGGTCTACGGTTGATGAGGGTATCGGCAAGGAAGTAAGTACCGTGTTTGGTATTCATGATGTGCATGGCTCCGAAGTGGTTGTAGCCTTTGCGTATGCCTATCACCTCTTTGGCAATTTGTATGGTTTCGGCATATTTCGAGTAGGTACCCGTGATGAAAGCATCGGCTTCGCCGGCCTCGACCATCATCATGCCGAAGTAGTTGCGGTCGAACATTTTTTCGTGAGCTTCGGCGTAGGTCATACCTTCGCGCTGTCTCTTCTCGGTGAGCATTTTGGCGTAACGGATACGGCGATCCTCCTCGTTGGGGTGACGCAGGTTGATGATTTGCATACCTTTTAAATCTACCCCTATCGATACGGCCAGTTTGCCAATCAACTCGTCGTTGCCCAGCAAGATAGGCTTGCAAATACCTTCTTTCATGGCGGTAGATGCCGCTTGGAGCATATTGGCGTGGTTTGCCTCGGCAAATACGACCCGTTTGGGCTCTTTGCGGGCCATTTCGGTAAATTCGCGCAACATCTTATTGTCGTAACCCATCAGTTTTTTTAATCGGTCGTTATAGGCATCCCAGTCGGTAATGCGGTGTTGGGCCACGCCCGAATCCATAGCTGCTTTGGCCACGGCGGGTGCTACGGCTGTGAGCAAGCGGGGGTCGAGGGCTTTGGGAATGATGTATTCGGGACCGAACGACAGGCGTTGTATCCCGTAAGCCGAGTTTACCACATCGGGTACCGGTTCTTTGGTCAGTCGGGCGATAGCATAGGTGGCTGCCAGTTTCATCTCTTCGTTGATGGCTGTGGCTCGAACGTCGAGCGCACCCCGGAAGATATAGGGGAATCCCAGTACATTGTTGATTTGGTTTGGATAGTCCGACCGTCCGGTAGCGAAAATCAAATCGTCGCGCGACGCCATCGCCTTGTCGTAAGCGATTTCGGGATTGGGATTGGCGAGGGCGAATACGATAGGCCGGTCGTTCATCGACTGTACCATCTCGGGAGTCAGCACGTCGGCTACCGAGAGCCCCAAGAATATGTCGGCACCCCGCATGGCGTCGGCCAAAGTCTTTATATCGGTCCGTTCGGTGGCAAACTCTCGTTTGGCCGGTGTCAGGTCGGTACGGCTCGTACTGATTACACCTTTACTGTCCACCATGACAATATTTTCTTTTTTAATACCCAGTCCCATATATAGTTTGGTACACGAACTGGCAGCGGCTCCGGCACCGTTTACCACCAGTTTGGCCTCCTCGATTTTCTTTCCTTGAATTTCGAGGGCATTCAGCAGACCGGCACCCGAAATAATGGCTGTACCGTGTTGGTCGTCGTGCATGACCGGTATGTTCAATTCCTCTTTCAAACGGGTCTCTATTTCGAAACATTCGGGCGCTTTTATATCCTCCAAATTGATCCCTCCAAATGTGGGGGCGATGGCTTTTACGGCCGCAATAAATTTTTCGGGGTCTTTTTCGTTGACTTCGATGTCGAAAACGTCGATTCCGGCAAATATCTTGAACAACAAACCTTTACCTTCCATAACCGGTTTCCCGGCCAATGCGCCGATGTCGCCCAGTCCCAGTACGGCCGTGCCGTTGGAGATAACGGCAACCAAATTGCCTTTCGAGGTATATTCGTAAGCCTTTTCGGGGTCTTTTTCTATTTCGAGACAAGGCTCGGCTACACCCGGTGTGTAGGCGAGGGACAAGTCGCGTTGCGTACTATATGGTTTGGTAGGGATAACTTCTATTTTTCCGGCTTTGCCTTCGCTGTGATACTTTAAAGCATCTTCTTTTGAAACTTTTGACATAAATATATTATTTGGTTGATTTCTGTTTAATTTGTATTCTTAAAGGTTAAAATAAATTTTAATTTGTAAGTATAATCGCTACAAATGTAGCAATTTTATTTTGTTTCTTCTATTAATAAAAATAAAGTTTATATAAACATTTGCTTTTCTCGGTTTATCGGGTGAGAAAAGCAGGCATGGAATTTCTCTCAAAAAGGAGAACGGTTTGAAGGGGGATACCGGATATGATTGTCCTAACCCGGATAGGAACAAATGATTGAAATACGGATTCAGAGGTGCATTACCTGCTCTTCGAAGTTTTCGCGAGAGCCGATAGCCGAGTTACGTATTTTTACGCGGTAGTTGTAAATAGTCGAAACGGAATAACATAGGAATCGGGCTATTTGGGCGCTATCGGTTGTGCCTAAGCGTACCAACGCGTAGATACGGAGTTCGGGTGTAAGCGAGTTGGGCTTTGGAGTGATTCGAGCTTCGGGTACCAGCAATCCGTTAAATTTTTCGACAAAGTCGGGATAGAGTTTTAGGAATGATTGGTCAAATTCGGCGTAAAACATTTTACGCTCGTTGTTGATGATATTTTGGGATTTCAGGTTTTTGGCCAGTTCATCTACTTTCCCCAATGCCGCCAGCTTGTTGAGCGATCGGCGATAGTCGTCCATTTTGTCGATGTATACGGCACATTGGTCCATATAACGGCTGAGATACTCTTCTTTGACATGGTTGCTCTCGATTAGCGAGTCGTTGACGGTTTGCAAATGTCGATTGGTTTGGTTGAGTTTCTCTTTGACGAGGTTGAGTTTGTGGTTTTGGAAAAATAGAATGACAAAGGTGATCAATAAAATGATACAAAAGGCACAGGTAATATAGGTAAATGTTAATGACAGTTTGCGTTGCTTTTGAATTTGTGCTTGATATACTTCTTCGATAATGGTGAAAACCGGCATAAATTCGAGGCTTCGTACCCGGGCATTACAAGTTCGGGCATCCTCGACCGAACATTTAATATAGGCATAAGCCCGTTCGATGTCGCCTTCTTGGAACAGTTGTTCGGCAAGCCGGTGGAGCGATACATATTCCCGTACCGAGGCTTTTAAGTCGCATTGGGCCGAGAGGGCATAATAGATTTTCGTACTATCGCTTTGGTATGTTTTTGAGAAGATCTCGGCCATGCAATAGTAGACGATGCCTTGATCGTGAGAGTTTTGCAGGTTTTGTGAGAGCGCCTTTCGCAAGATTTCCAAAGCCTCGGCATAGTCATGCTGAGAGGTCAGTTCATCGGCTTTGACCACGCTGTATGTGAAAGAAGTGGAGGGGTTGGCCTGTAAAATAGAATCGCGGTAGAGGTTGAGCATTTGGGTATAATTGTCGCGAATTTCGGGTTGCAGGGCATAATCGGCGAGCAATCCGTAAAGTGTTCGTTTCAAATGGTAATAATAAGGTAGAATGTAGTGGGGGAGTTGTTTCCGTTCGGTCTTTGTTAAAAGTTCATCGGCCTCTTTGTACATACCTGCGGTATAGAGGCATTCAACCATGTTGAGCCTCGCCTGTATTTGCATATCGTGGGTCCCCCGATTGTCGGCCAGTTCAATTTGTCTTTTTACATAAACCGTTTGGGAGTCGATACTGAAAGCCCTGTAAGCGTCGATTAAATTTCCCATAATTTGAAACCGTTCGGCGGGATTTAGCTGGTTTTTCAGTTTTTGTTTTATCTCCCGTATTTGTGTCTCTTTTTGTTGGGTAAAACGGTAGCGTTCTCCGATAAGATGATCGAGGGAGTCGAGAACGCTTTCGACAGTGGGGAAAGTCGATTTATTGTTTGCGGGAGAAGCCTGCGTTTGAGAAGTTCCGGTGAGGTATACGAAAGCCAAACTAAACAGAATGTATGTTAAATGCCGGGGGATATTCATGGTGTATAACAGATTATATTCTTATTTTTTTTAGAGTTCTGTAAAATTAAGATTTAATTGTCAAACAAAGATAAAAAATATTTTGTAATCCTGCTGGTTTATTCGGTAAAAATGCTATTATAATAGCTACTTTTACAACTACTATTTATTTATATAAATATTTGATTATAAAACTTTTATTTTTATTAAAATTCTACTTTTTTACTACATCTAATTGACAGAGCAGAACAACGCATTTATTTTTGTGACAAAATCGGACGCAGAGAAGTCTCCACGTCTTTCTTTTAATAACCACAAATAATTAAATAACATGAAAAGCAAATTCTTACTTTTTTCGGCTTTTGCCTTATGTTCGGCTTCGATAGTTGCCGGCAATTATCCCACCTCTTTATATGTAATAGGGGATGCCACTCCGGCTCAATGGGAGAGTGATAATGTCATTCGTATGATGACCGTTGAAGAAGGTGTGTATGAGTACACTGCTGATTTGACAGAAGGTCGTATGCGATTTGTGACAACGTATGATTTTGCTCCGGGCTATGGTCCTGCCATGGCTTCTACACCTGTGGGAGATAATCCCAATGAAACTTTTTTGGAGTTGACCACAGGTTCTCACGAACTGGAATATCGCAACGATTACACTTCGCCCGACAAATCGTTTAAGGTTACGGCAGCCGGACGTTACAAATTCAGAATCGACCTCACGGGTGAGAAACCTGTTGTTGAGGTAAGTGATGGTGCCGGATTGCCCGATCAATCGGCTTCTTATTTCGAGTCGATTTATGCGATAGGGGCTTCGACGAATGCGGGTTGGACAATCGAAGATGCCGTGATATTGCCTGAGACCTCTTTCAATTCGGGCGTTTATAGAACGATGATGTATATAAAAACGTGTGATACGTTTGACGGCCTGAAATTCATGATGGCTCGGAAATGGAATAACCGTATGTATGTATCGGCTCAACCTGAGCAAACGGTTGAAGTTCTTGGCGAGTATGATTTGAAATATACGACCAGTGGAGACGAAGACTGGAAATTCAGCGTAAAACTCGATGGCCTGTATGAAGTGACGGTCGATGTGAACGCCATGAAGATGACGATTGCAGAACCTACCGCTTATCCTGTTCAATTGTGGGCTGTTGGTAATGCCTTAGAAAGCGAGTGGGCATTCAAAGATGAGAATATTCTTGTAAATACCGGCGAAGAGGGCGTTTATACGTGGACCGGCGATTTGAGAGAAGGTGAGTTGAAGTTCTATAATGGCGATACTTTCACGGCTGTTGCTTATGGTGCCGAAAGCAATGGAACCCTTCTTCAAGAAGGCGATTTGGCCCTCACCGTATTGGGTGGCGATGATAACAAATTCAAAGTCGAAGCCGATCAAGCAGCCAATTATACGTTGACGGTTGATTTGAAAAACATGAAACTCAATGTCAAGGAAAACGACGGAACTTCGACGGTTGTAGAAGAAATAGAAGTGGCCGATTGGATTCAGAATGCTTACGGAATCGTTTGTGAAAAAGCTCACGCTATGGCTTTGTATGACATAAGCGGGCGGAAAATTGCTTCGGTGAATGGTACTTTGTTGCCTTTCGATGGCGTAAATTCGGGTGTATATATCTTATCGATAGAGACACCGCAAGGACGCTCTACATCTAAAATAGTAATTCGCTAAAACCTATTGGAGGCTGCTCTTTGAGGGGGTAAGCCTCCTTTTTTGTATTTTCTTAAAGAAAAACATACATGAAAAATAACCATTATGGCAGGATAGTCATTTCTGCAATCCTCTTATACTTGTTGCCGATAACATTGTGGGCTCAGAATAAGGTCGGGGGTGTTGTTCTCGATGTAAATCAAGAGCCCCTTATCGGTGTTAATGTGGTGGAGAAGGGGACTTCGAACGGGACGGTTACCGATATAGACGGCCGTTTCAATCTCAGTTTGAGTTCGGCTAATCCCGTGCTACACGTCAGTTATGTGGGCTATGTAGCACAAGATGTCGCTGTAAATGGCCAAAGTACGGTACAGATTGTTCTGCAAGAGAATAACGAAATGTTGGACGAGATTGTAGTGATAGGATATGGCATTCAGAAGAAAAGCGATTTAACGGGTGCCATTTCGCAGGTTTCGTCTAAGGATTTGGCACGTCAGCCGTCGCCGAGTTTGGGTGCTGCCTTGCAAGGTCGGGCGCCCGGTTTACAGGTTGTTTCGAGCGGAGCTCCGGGTAGCAATGTGAGCATGAAGATCCGGGGAATCGGGTCAATCAACAATAGCGATCCTCTTTTAGTCATCGACGGTGTTCCTACCGATGTGCCGTTGAATATGATTAATATGGACGACGTAGAGAGCGTCGATATTCTTAAAGATGCTTCGGCAACGGCCATCTACGGTTCGCGGGGTGCTTATGGAGTAATTATCATTACGACCAAGAGAGGCTCGCAAGAACGTAACAACCTGAATGTGAAGGTTTCGTATGGATTCGACCAACTGCAACGCACATTGCCGTTGCTGAATGCTTCGCAATTCGCTTCGTTACACAACGAGATGATGAGTGCCGGCGGACAGCCTCAGTATCCCAAATTCCTCGATCCTACCAAGTTGGGAGAAGGGACCGACTGGATGGGCGAACTTTTCCAATATGCTCCCACACAAACCTACTCGGCCAATTATTCGGGTGGCACCCAAAAGAGCCGTTACTACGTGTCGGGTACCTATTACGATCAACAAGGTATTATCAAAACGACCGATTATAAACGGTTTACCCTTCAATTCAACTCCGATGTAGAGTTGTATAAATGGTTGAAAATGGGGCATAACCTTTCGCTCAACCACGATATTAAATCGCAGGGCGAATATAATATACAAAACACCATGAAAGCGTTGCCTACGCAGCCTATCAAGAACGACGACGGCACGTGGGCCGGCCCAGTGGGATTGGCTATGTATGTGGGCGATATTGCCAACCCTATCGGTAAAATGATGGAGAACACTTCGACAACGAAAGGTTATAATTTGCTGGGCAATATTTATGCCGAAATAAAACCGTGGGAATGGCTCACTTTCAAGAGTACGTTTGGTATTCAAGCCCTGTTCTGGGATAGCAAAAGCTGGGCTCCCAAATACGACTGGGAACCTATCGAACAACCCGAATCGCAAGCTTCCCGCCAATATAACAAAAGTTTTACGTGGCTGTGGGATAACTTGTTGACGTTTAATAAAACAATCAACGAAAAGCATACTTTGACCGCCATGATAGGTTCGTCGGCGCAAACCAATACCTACGAGTTTATGAGCGGTAGCATACAAGGCTTTATCAGCGATACGGCGCAAGAATTGGCCAATGGTATTTTGGAGCCTACCTTGACAGGTAACGGAAGCGACTGGGCGCTCCTGTCGTTTATGGGTCGTGTCAATTATGTTTACGACAATCGTTACCTCTTTACGGCCACCATGCGTGCCGACGGTAGTTCTCGTTTCAGCAAAGCCAATCGTTGGGGTGCTTTCCCCTCGGTTTCGTTGGCTTGGCGTATGAGCGAGGAAGAGTGGTTTAACAAGAGTTTTGCCCTGAGCGATTTGAAAATCCGTGCCGGATACGGTGTAACCGGTAACCAAGCCAGTGTAGGGAACTATGCTTATGCTTCGGTATTGCAAACCGTGCAGTACAACTTTAACGGCAATCAGGTGTCGGGCTTGGCTCCGTGGGTAATGCCTAACCCCAATGTACGTTGGGAAGAGGTGGAACAATACAATGTAGGTATCGACGCTTCGTTGCTCGACAGCCGCCTTTTGTTGACTTTGGACGGATATATCAAGAATACCAACGATATGTTGGTGCCCATGTCGGTGCCCATTTCATCGGGTTACTCCGACGAGAACGTGTCGCAAATCAATGCCGGTCTAATGCGAAATGTAGGTGCTGAGTTGGCTTTGACCTCGTTCAATTTCAGAGGCGATTTCACTTGGACTACCACGGCAAACCTGTCGTATAACCACAATGAACTGATAAGCCTCAACAGCGATGTTCCCATGTATTTCGATAACAACGTACATATGGTAGGTTATCCTATCAGTGCCTTCTACGGTTATGTAACCGATGGTATTTTCCAAACCCAAGAAGAGGTAGATAACCATGCTATACAAACGGTGGGAAGCGATCCTACATCGAGCACTCAGCCGGGCGATATCCGCTTTAAGGATTTGAACAACGATGGTGTAATCAACGACGACGACCGAACTATTTTGGGCAGTCCTACACCCTCGTGGACCTTTGCCATGAATAACCAGTTCTCGTATAAAGGATTCGATTTGGAGATATTTTTTCAGGGTGTAGCCGGAAACAAAATCTACAACGGAAACCGGGCTTCGCTCGAAGCGATGAGCGTCGCACAAAATCAAATGACCACTGTCCTCGACCGTTGGCGCGGTCCCGGTACGAGCAATACAATGCCGCGTGCCGTATTCGGCGACCCCAATAAAAACAACCGGGTTTCCGACCGCTTTTTGGAAGATGGCAGCTACCTGCGTTTGAAAAATATTTCGTTGGGATATACACTTCCCAGCGAGTTGACCAAGAAAGCTGCTATGCAGCAGGTACGTCTGTCGGTTTCGGCACAAAACCTGTTTACCATCACCCGTTACACAGGGCTCGATCCCGAAGTGAGCGGTTCGGGTAATGATAGCAACGTATATCCCGTGACTCGTAATTTTACTTTCGGATTGAACATAACCTTTTAATCCATAACCACCGATGAAACAAACAACATATTATATCATATTGATACTCGGCGCTCTCGCCATGTCGTTGAGCGCGTGCGAAGATTTTTTGGATCGCGAGCCGTGGGACTCGGTCGATACGTCGGAGGGTTTCCAAACCGCCGAGGATGCCGTGGCGGCTGTCAATGCGGCTTATCAGCCTCTGCAATGGGCCAAGCTCTACAATATGCGTATCTGGACCCTCGACATCATGGCCGGTAATAGTGTCGTAGGTGCCGGTGGCGGTACCGATGGTATAGAGACTGTCGATTTGGCAAACTTTATTACTACGGCCGATAACTTTGCTGCTTTGGATTTGTGGCGCGGTCCCTCACCCGGTATTTTGCGATGCAATTTCGTGTTGCAAAATGTCCCTGAGATGGATATAGAGCAATCTCTCAAAAACAGATGTTTGGGCGAAGCCTATTTTTTGAGGGCGCACTATTATTTCATTTTGGTCCGTCTTTTCGGAGGGGTACCCTATATTACCACACCACAGACGTCTGAAACCGATTTGTTGGTAGAACGGGCATCGGTCGACAAGATTTATGAACTTATCACCTCGGATCTCAAAAACGCTATCACCCTCTTGCCCAAAAAGTCGGAGTACTCGACTACCGATTTGGGTCGAGCTACCAGTGAGGCCGCTATGGCCGAGCTTATACGAGTTTATATGACCTATGAGCCAAACAACGATAAGTACGAAGAGGTAGTACGTATGTGCAACGAAATAGGGGCGATGGGTTACGATTTGGCCAGCGACTATTCCGATAATTTCGATCCTGCCAAAAAGAATGGTATAGAATCTATTTTTGAGGTACAATATTACGGCAAGACCAATTACGATTTTTGGAGTAACGAAAACCAATGTTCGTGGACCAGTACCTTTATGGGACCGCGCAACTCCAACATGGCAGCCGGTTGTTATGGTTGGAACCAGCCTACCGCCGAGTTTGTGAGCCAATACGAGTCGGGCGACCTTCGCAAAGACAAGACTATTTTCTATATGGGTTGCCCCACCTTCGACGGCAAACAATACAGTTCGTCCTATTCGACTACGGGATACAATGTACGTAAGTTTTTACTCACGAAAGCACAGTCGCCCGATTATAATACGAGTGATGCCGATTGGGTAGTTACCCGTTATGCCGACATTTTGTTGCTGAAAGCCGAGGCTTTGAACGAACTGGGTCGTACGGTTCAGGCCGAGGACCCGCTGTATGAGGTGCGCAAACGTGCCGGTTTGACAAACAGAGCCGATATAGAAAACCTCACGCAAGCCCAAATGCGCGAAAAGATCATTCACGAGCGTCGTATCGAGCTTGCTTTTGAAGGGCAACGTTGGTTCGACATGATTCGGTATAAAGATAATTATGCCCTCAACTTCCTCCATTCCATAGGAAAGACATCGGCCAGCACCAAACATTTGTTGCTCCCGATTCCGCAGCAGGAGATCGAGGCCAATCCGAAATTAACGCAAAATCCGGGTTACTAATCAAAGAGACTGAAAAACAATGAAAGCAAAATCAATAATTGGTATGATGTTACTCGCCGCGATCGGTATGACCGGGTGCGAGGAAGAGATAGTGCTCGATAAGGGCGAGACTCCCCTTGTGGTGAATCTCTCGACCGATTCGGTACAGTGCGACCAGCGTAGCGATGCTCAGGAGGCATTGCAAATTACGTGGACCAGCGGTACGAATCAAGGCACGGGCGCTGCGATAGCCTATTTCTTTGAAATGGACTTGAAGGGCAACAATTTCGAGGGCGGTATCAAGTACAACATCGGCAAGACCGATTCGCGGGTGATAACCTTTACTCACAAGGAGCTTACCGATACGTTGTTGCACTATTTCCCGACGATTCCGTTCGAACAGTACAGCGATTTTGAGATGCGGGTAACGGCAACTGTGGCGTCGGCCTCTGTGCCCACACAGGTATCGCCCGTCAAGGGAATTAGCATCGCTCCTTACAAATGGCGGGTGCTGAACCTTTATATTATAGGTGATGCAACTCCCAACGGTTGGGACAATCAGTTGGCAACGCCTATGATCAGAGATTATGACAATATTGCCCAGTTCACGTGGCAAGGTATGCTTAAAAAGGGAGAAATCAAGTTCAATGCCCAACTGGGCGATTGGTATCCTTGCTATGTGCGCGATAACGACGATCCTACCCAAATGCACTATCGCGAAAAAGAGGAAGACTATCCCGATAACAAATGGGAAATCGATGTGGCCGGTAATTATCTGATCGATGTGAATCTCGACCTGCTTACGGTCAGCTTCACCAATCTCGATGGAAATGTGCCCTTCACGACACTCTATTTGGTAGGCGATGCCGCTCCTACGGCCATCAAACTCGACCAATCGAGTGACGATCCCTTTATCTTTACTTATAATGGGCCTTTGGCAGCCGGTAATATGCTCGTTTCGAGTACGACTGCGACCAGCGGATGCCCCGGCTATCAACCGGCCGATAATAATGGTTTGGGAACAACCAATATTTTGCAAATTAACGATATAGCTTCCGCCTCGAACCAGTGGAATATCCCGTCGGCCAACAAGTATAGTGTTGAACTCGATTTGAGGAACAATTTGTTGACCATAGGAAACTATGTGGGCTATGAGCATATTTGGATCATGGGTTCGGCAGCTCCCGGCGGTTGGTCGTGGGATAATATTACCGAGATGCAACGCGATGCTTCCAATCCCAATGTCTTCACTTATGAAGGGCCTTTGAAAGCCGAGAGCGCCACAACGCCCGGTGAGCTTAAATTCCCGCTCGAAATCGACCACAGTTTTGGCGGTGATTTCATATTGGCTCCGCAAGCCAATTGCCCCATGTCGGCCAATGGAACCTATTTCATCGGTAACCAGCCCGATAATAAGTGGATTGTACCCGAATCTGAAGCCGGAAATTATCGTATTACCATCGATGTGGAAAACGAAACCATCTCATTTGTAAAATTATAAAGATTAAAGAAATATGATAAAGAAGATATTTTTAGCCTATCTCTCTGTATCGATTCTCATGTCGATTTCGGCTTGCAATCGATTTGATGTGGAGAATGATCCTATTACATACGGAGACGGTTATATGGAAGTGCAGCTCAATACCGACAAGGCTTGTTATGCTCCGGGCGAGGCTGTGAAATTTACCCTTAACAAACTCATTCAGGATGCGCCTAACGTGATGGTGCGCTATCGTCATTTGGGTACGACCATCGGCGAGGATCCATTGAGCAGTTGTGAATGGACGTGGCAACCGCCAGCCACCGACTATCAGGGCTATTTGGTCGATCTTTACAGTACCGATGGCAATGGTGTGGAGACCGTTTATGGCAGTATTGCTGTCGATGTATCGTCTTCGCCCGACCGTTTCCCGCGCAATGGTTTCCTTTCGTCTTATGGGAATATGTCGGATCAAGATATTTCCGATATTATGTCGAATCTGAATCGCCACCACATCAATTATGTGCAGTTCCAAGACTGGCATTATAAGCACCATAAACCGTTGGCAGGGACGGCGTCGGCTCCGATGGAAATATGGACCGATATCATCAACCGGGACTGTTATAAAAAAACAGTAGAAGGATTTATCGAAAAGTCGCACCAGTATGGTATGAAGTCGCTGTTCTATAACTTGGCTTACGGAGCATTGGCCGATGCCGAGGAAGATGGTGTACAAGAAGAGTGGTACATATTTAAGGATGCCAACCATGTGTTGAGGGATTGTCACGAACTTGGCTCACCGTTCAAGAGCAGTATCTATTTGGTTAATCCGGGCAACGAGTCGTGGATCGACTATATTGCCAAACAGAATAGCGATGTATATGCCGTTTTTGATTTCGACGGTTACCAAATAGACCAGTTGGGCGGCCGGGGCGATACCTATGATTATTATGGTTCTCGTGTCTATCTCGACCAAACCTTCAAACATTTTATTGAACGCATGAAGGAATCGCACCCCGACAAGTCGCTGGTGATGAATGCCGTAGGACAATATGGACAGGAAAACCAAATTTCGAAAGCTCCGGTCGATTTCCTTTATACCGAGGTGTGGGATCACAATGACGATAAAGGGTTTACGATTTTCTCGGACATCATTACCAACAACGACAAATGGTCGAACGGAAAAGAGACCGTTTTGGCGGCGTACATGAACTACGAGCATGGTCGTAAAGGACGCAGCTATTTCAATACTCCCGGTATTTTGATGGGAAGTGCCGCTGCTTTTGCTTGGGGTGGTTCTATCCTGCAACTGGGCGAACACTTGCTTTGCAATGAGTATTTCCCCAACAATAACCTCACAATGCGTGGCGAATTGAAAATTGCATTGGTTCATTACTACGATTTTCTCACAGCCTATCAAAATTTGTTGAGGGAAGACGGCGAATGGTATGGTATAGATGTGACTGCGGCCGAAGGCAATGTCGTGTTCAACCAATGGGGGCCCGTAAGAGGGCAGATTGCCACAGTAGGCAAACGTTTTGCCAATTGCGATGTGATACATTTGTTGAGCTATCGAAATGCCACCCATCTCGACTGGTGCGATACCAATGCCAATCAGGGAGAACCCGATTTGTTGGAGAATTTGAAGGTAAGTTTCGCTGTAAAACAGACTCCCAAATCGGTGTGGGTTGCTTCGCCCGATGTGAAAGACGGCGTAGCCATACCTCTCGAATATGAGTATGTAGGTGGTAAAGTGACGGTTACACTCCCGGCTATCAAATACTGGGATATGGTAGTGGTCGAATATTAATAAAGAGATAGGCCAGGAGGGGGAGGAGCCCTCTCCCTTCTGGCTCTTGAATAGAGAGAAAGAGATTATTTATTTTGGAATATAGATTTTTTATGAAGTACAAATTTTTATCCGTATTGGTATTGTGTGCCAGCCTGTGTGCACAAGCTCAGGAAGAATATTTGTGTGGCGATAGAATAGCTGTGTTCTATCCGGCCGATTTCGATGCATCGCAGACATTGGCCTCGTTTGCCATACAGAAAGAGTTGACCCAGCAGGGCGAACTGCCTGCCGATTGGGAAATTCGCCCCGAATTTAAAACCAATGATGAGGGAAAAACTTTGGTCGAGATACCTTACGGAAACGATATAGACCTATACGGTACGGGACTTGTAAACGGTAACCTACGTCGTAACGGTTACGACATTCCCTTGTGGAATAACGATAATTATGGCTATTACAAAGATGGCCTTTACCAGTCGCACCCCTGGATTATGGGTGTACGTCCCGACGGTAGAACCTTTGGTATCATAGCCGATAATAGCTGGCGGTCGAGAATAAACCTTTCGAATCCGATGCAGATAACCAGCGAAGGCCCTGCTTTCCGGGTTATCGTGATCGAGCGCGATTCTCCCGCCGAGATGATGCAGGCTCTGGGCGAGTTGACAGGTACCATCAATCTGCCCCCGCTGTGGGCCATCGGTTACCACCAGTCGCGCTATAACCCTTCGTACAAGCCGTCCGATGTGCTGTGGATTACCAACGAGATGCGCCGTCGTCACCACCCGTGCGATGTGATTTGGTTCGACATCGACTACATGGACGGGAAGCGTATCTTCACCTACGATGGCTCGGACTATTTTTCGGGCGACGGTGTTCCCAACCCCATAGCCATGAACGATTCGCTCCACAGCCGCAACTTCAAGGCCGGTTACATTACCGACCCGGGTGTGAAAATCGACGAGAGCTACATCGTTTACCAACAGGGGCAAGAGGGCGACCACTGGGTGAAAAATGAAGACAAAGTGACCGATTATGAGGGTGAAGTATGGCCGGGTATGTGTAAATTCCCCGACTTCACACGTCCCGAGACCCGCGAATGGTGGGCCGGCCTCTATGGCGAGTTCTACAAGGAAAACAATATGGACGGCGCATGGAACGACATGAACGAGCCGGGCGTATTCAATACTCCCGAATGGACCATGCTCACCACCAACTGGCACCGGGGTGGCGGCGATTTGGCGGCCGGGCCTCATATGCGTTACCACAACCTGTACGGGTCGCTCATGACCAAAGCTTCTTACGAAGGACTTACGAAGAGCCGCCCCGATAAACGTCCTTTCCTCCTTTCGCGGGCCAATCACTTGGGGGCTCAACGCTATTGCGCTACATGGACAGGCGATAACCTCGATACATGGAAGCACCTGAAAGTGACAGTACCCGTTCTGCTTAACCTCGGTCTTTCGGGACAGCCTTTCGGCGGACCCGACGTGGGGGGCTACGGTCGTATAGGTAATACCGATTTGATGGGTCACTGGTTTGCTATGGCTCCTTACTATCCGTTCTCGCGCAACCATACGTCGGAACACGCCCAAGAACCGTGGGCTTTTGGCAGCAAAATAGAAAAGGTGGCTCGCAACGCCGTGAACCGCCGTTACCACCTGTTGCCCTATTTCTATACACTGTTCCACGAATCGGCTCAAACGGGTATGCCTGTTATGCGTCCGCTCTTCTTTGCCGATTTCACCAATGAAAATTTGCGCGAAGAACAACAAGCCTTCTTGCTGGGTAACGACCTGCTCGTGATTCCGCGCTGGGCGGTTAATCCTGTTATGCCCGAAGGCGACTGGGACGAACTGAAACTCGAAGCCCAAGATGACGGCTATCAAGCTATTGTAGCCCTTCGTCCGGGAGCCATTCTGCCCTATTTGGGCCACGACATACAAAGTACGGTAGAATATGCGTGCGACTCGATTACGCTCTTTGTCAATCCGCTCGACGATGGCCAAGCCGAAGGCCGTTTGTATGACGATGAGGGCGAAGGTTTCGACTATCGCAACGGTGGCTATGCTCTGTTGCAATTCACCTGTACGGAATATAATGCCGATTCTCTGTCGGTCAGCATCACGCAGAGCGAAGGTAACTTCGAGCGTCCTGCCCGCTATTTCCGCGTGGCAATCGTCGGGGGTGAACAGACACAATACTCCGACTGGACGAGCAGTAACACGATTTTGGTGCCGAAAGTAGAAGATACGACCGGGGCATTGGATTTGAGCAAAGTAGGCGTTTATTTCATTGCCGGCACCTTTACCAACTGGTTCAATGGCGACGAAGACAAGCGGTTGATGCTCGGCAATCCGTCGGAAGATGGGACTTTAAGGAGCGACCGCCTCTACTTCGAAGCCGGTACTTACGAAATGAAGTTTGCCAATACCGACAATTGGAGCGATACCGACTGGGGAGCCGTTCAGGGGAATAACAGCCTCACGGGCACAGCCATCAAGGGTCCCGACCCGAATTGCCAAAATATCAAGTTTACCATAGAAACGAGCGGAAACTACTACATCACCTTCAATCCTCAAACGCTGCAATATGCGGTTGTACGCACCTATAATTCCGTACAAAAAGAGATGTATGTAGGTGGATCGTACAACAACTGGACGCTGGGTGCCGGCTATATGGAGTTGGTGGGCGATAACCAGTGGGAGGTAACCGAGGTGAATCTGCCGGCCGGAGAGTGGGAATTGAAATTTGCCAACACCAACAATTTCAGTGATAAGGATTGGGGTGGAGCCGAAGGATTGAGCGGTACCGCCATCGAAACCACCGGTGGAAAACCCAACCTCAAATTTACCGTCGAGACCGCCGGTGAATATACCATACGGTTCAACGACCAGACTTTGGTTTATAGCATAAGCAAGGAAAGTTCGGGTGTGCAGGCTCCGGTAGCGGAACAAAACTATATTTATCCCAATCCCACCAAAGAATTGCTCAATGTGCATTTGACTGCAAACGAAGGAGAGATAGAAATATTTTCCATTAGCGGGCAGTGCATGATGCAACAAAAACTGACGGGAAAAGTATCTACCTTGAATATTGCACAGTTGTCTAAGGGTACCTACCTCGTAAGAATCTCGGAGCAAGGACAAACAACGGTTTGTAAACTGTTGAAAAACTAATTCGTAAAAACATACATAAATTATGAATCGAAAAGCATTGAAAATCTTGACGATGGCAGCCGTGTTCAGTACAGCCGTCTCGGCACAAACCCTGCTGTCGCCAAACAAAGAGTTGAAGATGGATTTCTCGATCGAGAAAGGCCGTCCCACCTATACGTTGCAATATAAAGGCAAGACTGTAATCGCTCCCAGCCACTTGGGGATTGAGCTCAAAGGCGAATCGCAACGCCGCGAGTTCAACGATTTGGATGCCAAAAACGAAGGAACACCCTATTCGTTGATGACTGGTTTTGAGGTAGCCGATACGGCCTGCACTACGTTTGACGAGACGTGGACACCCGTATGGGGCGAAGAGTCGTCAATACGCAACCACTATAACGAATTGGCCGTAACCCTTCGCCAAAAAAACACCGATCGCGAGATGGTGTTGCGATTCCGTTTGTTCGACGACGGCTTGGGCTTCCGGTACGAGTTCCCGCAGCAAAAGAATCTGAACTATTTTGTTATTAAGGAAGAGTGTACCCAGTTTGCCATGACCGGCGATCATACGGCCTATTGGATTCCCGGCGATTATGATACGCAGGAATATGACTATACCGTGTCGCGCCTTTCCGAGATCCGAGATTTGCAGGCTGGTGCCGTTACCGAAAATCTTTCGCAAACCGGATTCTCTCCAACCGGTGTACAAACGGCTTTGATGCTCAAAACCGACGATGGCCTCTACATCAACCTGCACGAAGCCGCACTCATCAATTATGCCTGTATGCACCTTAACCTCGACGACAAGAATATGGTATTTACATCTTGGTTGACACCCGATTCGCAAGGCGATAAAGGCTATATGCAAACTCCTTGCCATTCGCCGTGGCGTACGGTTATTGTCAGCGACGATGCCCGCGATATACTGGCTTCGCGCATTACCCTTAATCTGAACGATCCTTGCAAAATCGAGGATACCTCGTGGATTAAACCGTGTAAATATGTAGGCGTATGGTGGGAGATGATTACCGGAATGGGCGATTGGTCTTATACGTGGGATTTCCCCTCGGTACAATTGGGAGTTACCGATTATACGAAGGCCAAACCTCACGGACGTCACTCGGCAAATACCGAGAATGTAAAACGATATATCGATTTTGCCGCCAAACATGGTTTCGATGCCGTTCTTGTGGAAGGTTGGAATCAAGGTTGGGAAGATTGGTTTGGAAACTCTAAGGACTATGTGTTCGATTTTGTAACACCTTATCCCGATTTCAAACTGGAAGAAATTCGCGATTATGCCAAAAGCAAAGGGGTGAAGATGATTATGCATCACGAGACCTCGGCATCGATTCGCAACTACGAACGTCATCTCGACAAGGCCTATCAATTCATGGTCGATAATGGTTATCCTGCTGTGAAAAGCGGTTACGTAGGCGATATTATACCGCGCGGCGAAACCCATTATAGCCAGTGGATGGTCAACCATTACCAATATGCAATCGAAAAAGCGGCCGAATATAAGATTATGGTGAATGCTCATGAGGCAGTACGTCCTACGGGAATATGCCGTACTTATCCTAATCTCATTGGCAACGAGTCGGCGCGAGGTACTGAGTACCAAGCTTTTGGAGGGAGTAAACCCTACCATGTGGCTATTTTGCCCTTTACCCGGCTTATCGGTGGCCCGATGGACTATACGCCCGGTATCTTTGAGATGGATATTGAAAAATATAATCCCAACAATCATTCGCACGCCAATACCACTATTGCCAATCAATTGGCTCTATATGTGACCATGTACAGCCCCTTGCAGATGGCAGCCGATCTGCCTCAGACTTACGAGAAGTATGCCGATGCCTTCCAGTTCATCAAAGATGTAGCCATGGAGTGGGAGAAGAGTATCTATCTCGAAGCCGAGCCGGCCGAATACATAACCATCGCCCGAAAAGCCAAAAACACGGGCGATTGGTTTGTGGGTAGTGTAGGCGGTTATAACGCACGGGTTTCCGAAATAAAATTCGATTTTCTTGAAAAAGGGAAGAAGTACGAGGCTACGATTTATAGCGATACGGAGGATACTCATTATAAAACAAATTCTCAGGCCTACGAAATTCGAAAGATGAAGGTTACTTCTAAGTCGAAATTGAAACAGTATGTAGCCCCCGGTGGCGGATATGCCATCTCGATAAAAGAGATATAATTAAAGGCATACAATAAATCATTTTTCATTCAGCAGGCGGCTTTTCTTCTCTTCTCCTTATTGGGAGCGGAGAAAAAAAGCCGCCTTTTTTAGGGTAAAATTTGACGAGAAAAATAGGCTCGAAAAATAGTAAATCTATATTCCTGCCGTTGAAATATTAGAGTAAGGGTTCTTGTTTGTATCGGAAAAATAGACCAAAACGGGAGTATTAAAGAACTCGAATATACAAGAATATGCCTCTATCTTTGCCCCTAAAATAATAGGGTATGTAATTTTTATTTTATTTTTTAATTATTTCCCTCTATTATACAGAGTTTATATCTAAATTTGTATCGTTTGTAATATCCCTGTAAAATGCCTATTTATAGGGCTTTTTTGAGCCTCTATGCAGGCGCGGAGGAGAATTTTTAACGAATATGGTTTAACATTTTTAAATATAAAATTTTAATTTGAAATATCAACGTTGAAAAATAATTTTTGTTGCTTATGAAATTGACTAAAAATTTTATTCAGCCCATCGCCGGAGCGGTGCTTTGCATTTTCTTATTTTCTTGCGGAGGGAAAAACGCCCAAAATGGAGGCGGTATGGCACGAGAGTATGCCGTAATGACATTGGCTCCCGACTCGATGGAGTGGTATAGCAATTATCCTGCTGCAATCAAGGGGAAACAGGATATAGAGATACGTCCGAATGTGAGCGGTTTTATCACGGAACTGCGGGTGGACGAAGGTTCGGTTGTACGTAAAGGGCAAGTGCTTTTCGTAATTGATACCGTACCCTATAAAGCTGCATTGAAAGTGGCTCAAACGAATGTCGAGGTGGCTAAGGCCAATGCCGAAACAGCCCGTCTCACGGCTGAGAATAAACGCGAATTGCAACGTCGCGACATTATCAGCGAATACGATTTGCAGATGGCCGAGAACTCTTACGCTTCGGCCAAAGCTCAATTGGCACAAGCCGAGGCTCAGTTGGTAAATGCTCGCAACAACGACTCTTATACACGTGTTACCAGTCCGCTGAACGGGGTGGTAGGTGAGATTCCTTTCCGGGTAGGTAGCTTGGTTTCGCCCTCTTCGGCAACCCCGCTTACAACGGTTTCGGACAATTCCGAGATGTATGTCTATTTCTCGATGACCGAGCGCCAAATTCTTGAATTGGCGGCCCAATATGGTGCCGGTAACTTCTTGAAAAAGTTACCCGAAGTATCTTTGAAACTTTCCGATGGTAGCATTTATCCGTTGAAGGGGCGCATCGAAACAGTGAGCGGTATTATCGACACGCAGACGGGGTCGTCCAATATGCGTGCTACGTTTGAAAATCCCGATAGACTGTTGCGTAGCGGTGGTACCGGTGTAATTCTGATCCCGATGAAGAACAATCAGGCCATTTTGGTACCCCAAAAAGCCACATACGAAATTCAGGACAAGAAATTCGTTTATGTACTGAATGCCGATTCGACGGTAACCTCGACCGAAATCACCGTGGCTCCTGTTAATAACGGGAAAGATTATATGGTACTTTCGGGTGTAAAAGCCGGTGACCGCATTGTTACCGAGGGCGTGAACACATTGAAAGACGGCATGACGATTCAAGTTGCCGGCTCGCAAAAAAATCAATAAAAGGGACTTCCAATAAAGGAGAATATTTATGAAGTTAGACAGATTTATCAATCGCCCGGTATTATCGACCGTTATCTCCATTTTTATGGTCATACTGGGTATTATAGGACTTGTGTTCCTACCCATTACGCAATATCCCGATATTGCGCCTCCTACGATTCAAGTTTCGACAAGCTATACGGGTGCCAATGCCCAAACGATATTGAATAGCGTTATCGCTCCGTTGGAGGAGTCGATCAACGGTGTGGAGGATATGTTGTATATGAATTCTACGGCCACCAATACAGGTTCGGCCTCGATTAACGTATATTTCAAACAGGGTACCGATCCCGATATGGCTGCGGTGAACGTGCAGAACCGTGTGGCCAAAGCTCAGAACTTGTTGCCTGCCGAGGTTACGCAGGTGGGTGTGATCACCCAAAAGCGGCAAACCAGTATGTTGATGGTGTTTTCGCTGTATAGTCCCGATGACCGGTATAGCCTCGAATTTCTCGAAAACTACGCGAAAATCAACGTGATTCCGTTGATTCAGCGTGTGCCGGGTGTGGGCGATGCCAACGTAATGGCGGCCGACTACTCCATGCGTATTTGGTTGAAACCCGATGTGATGGCGCAATATGGCTTAATGCCTTCCGATATTTCGGCTATCTTGGCCGAACAGAATATCGAGGCGGCTCCCGGTCAGTTTGGCGATCAAGGTAACCAATCGTTCCAATATGTGCTTACCTATAAAGGCCGTTTGCAAACTCCCGAAGAGTTTGGCGATATGGTGATACGGGCCGATGCCGATGGCCAGATTCTTTATTTAAAAGATGTAGCCGATGTGGAGTTGGGACGTTTGACCTACGGGTTTAAGAATTTCCAAAACGGTCATAATGCCGTGAGCTCCATGATTTACCAAACGGCAGGTTCTAACGCCACTCAAATTATCGGTGATATTACCGAATTGCTCGGCGAGATTGAGAAAGATCTTCCGCCGGGAATGAAAATAGAAACCACTCTTAATGCCAACGACTTCTTGTTTGCTTCGATTCACGAGGTAATCAAGACCCTTATCGAAGCCTTTATTTTGGTATTCTTCGTGGTGTATATCTTCTTGCAGGATTTCCGTTCTACGCTGATCCCTGCCATCGCCATTCCCGTATCGCTTATCGGTACTTTCTTTGCCCTTTACCTCATGGGATTCAGCTTGAACCTGTTGACCCTTTGTGCATTGGTGCTGGCCATTGCGATAGTGGTCGACGATGCGATAGTGGTCGTCGAGGGTGTCCATGCCAAGCTCGACCAGGGCTACCGTTCGGCTCGGAAGGCGTCGATCGATGCCATGCGCGAGTTGTCGGGCGCCATTATATCGATTACGTTGGTGATGATGTCGGTGTTTATCCCGGTAAGTTTCATGACCGGAACTTCGGGTACATTCTACCGCCAGTTTGGTCTCACTATGGCATTTGCCATCGGTTTTTCGGCCATCAACGCCTTGACGTTGAGCCCTGCCTTGTGTGCCATTTTGTTGAAACCACATGATAAGAACGGGCACAAAAAGACTACCTTTATCGACCGTTTCCACACCGCTTTCAATGCGGCTTACGATACGTTGCTCGGTAAATATAAAAACGGGGTCAAGCATTTTGTAAATCACAAGAAACTTTCTTTTGCCGGGGTTATTGTGGGAATTGTTGTTCTCGTTGTACTGATGAACATTACTCCTACGGGTTTGGTACCTAATGAGGATACAGGTACGATTATGATTACCGCCGACTTGCAGCCGGGTACTTCGCAGGAACGTACCGAAAAAGTGTTGATGGAAGTCGACAGTATTATTGCTACACACCCTGCGGTGAAGAGCCGTACTCAAATCGTGGGTTTCAGTTTCATCGGCGGACAGGGTAATACTTACGGTTCGTTTATCGTGAAATTGAAAGATTGGAGCGAACGTACCGACAAAGGTATGGACGTAAACTCGGTTATCGGAGCCCTTTATGGCAAGTTTGCCACCGAAATTAAGGATGCCCGTGTGTTGTGTTTCGCACCGCCTATGATTCCGGGTTACAGTATCAGTAACGGTTTTGAGTTGAACTTGCAAGACAAGACGGGTGGTTCGCTCGACCATTTCTACGAAGTGGCACAAAACTTCTTGGCCGAGTTGATGAAACGTCCCGAAATTGCTATGGCTTCGACTACCTTCAACCCCTCGTTCCCGCAATACATGGTCGATGTCGATGTTGCCAAGTGCAAGCAGGCCGGCATTAGCCCGAAAGATGTGCTCTCGGCATTGCAAGGTTATTTGGGAGGTATGTATTCGTCGAACTTCAACCGTTTCGGTAAATTGTATCGTGTGATGATACAGGCCGATCCCAATGCACGTACCAATCCCGAAAGCCTCAACAACATTAAGATTCGTAATGGTTCCGAGATGGCTCCGATTACCAACTTCATTACGTTGAAGAAGGTGTATGGCCCCGATAACATTAAGCGTTTCAATATGTTTACAGCAATGACCATCAACGGTAACCCCGCCGACGGGTACAGTTCGGGCGAGGCTATCAAAGCTATCGAGGAGGTTGCCGCCGAAACGTTGCCGGTAGGCTATGGCTATGAGTTCTCAGGTATGACCCGTGAGGAACAAAGTTCGAGCAGCGGCACGACGGCCATTATCTTTATTTTGTGTTTGGTATTCGTTTACCTGTTGCTGAGTGCCCAGTACGAGAGCTACATATTGCCGCTATCGGTAATCCTTTCGATTCCGTTCGGTTTGGCCGGCAGCTTCATCTTTGCGTTGATGATGGGTGTAGAGAACAACATCTATTTGCAAATCGCTTTGATTATGCTTATCGGTTTGTTGGCCAAGAATGCGATTCTTATTGTAGAGTTTGCGTTGGATCGTCGCCGTACCGGTATGCCTATCATTAATGCCGCCATCGACGGAGCAGCAGCCCGTTTGCGTCCTATCTTAATGACTTCGCTGGCTATGGTCATCGGTTTGTTGCCTATGATGTTTGCCACCGGCGTAGGCGCCAATGGTAACGGCACGCTGGGTGCCGGCGCCGTAGGCGGTATGCTCATCGGTATGATATGCCAGATATTTATCGTACCGGCCTTGTTCGTGGTATTCCAGATTATTCAAGAGAAGATCAAACCGCTCAAATGGGACGATTTGGATAATAAGGAGGTACTTTCGGAGATTGAACAGTATTCCAAATAATATGGAGGTAACGCTATAAAACAGAATATATGAAACGAATCCTTTTATATACCGTATGTGGTTTGACCATGATTACCATGTTCAACAGTTGCCACATATATAATAAATACCACAGACCCGACGTGAATGTCGAGGGTCTTTTCAGGGATACCGTTGCGGCGGGCGACACGCTTGCCGCCGACTCCCTCAACATGGGCGATTTGCCCTGGGAAGAGGTCTTTACCGATACCATTTTGCAACGTCTCATTCGCATAGGATTGGAGAAGAACAGCGATTTGCAAACAGCCATGTTGCAGGTCGAGGCTGCCAATGCCAGTTTTAAGGCTGCCCGATTGGCCTTTCTGCCCACGCTCAATCTTACACCGCAAGGTGGGGTAAGCAGTTTCGACGGCAGTAAAGGTACTTGGACTTACAGCGCTCCGGTTACGGCCAGTTGGGAAATCGACCTGTTTGGCCGAATCCTCAACTCCAAACGCAATGCCAAAGCCGTGCTTATGCAAAGCGAAGCCTACAAACAGGCGGTACGTACGCAAATCATATCGGCGATAGCCAACGGATATTATACGTTGTTGATGCTCGACGAGCAACTGGCCATTACCGAAGCAACCGCACAGACTTGGAACAAGAGTGTCGAAACCATCAAGGCCATGAAGATTGGCGGTATGGCCAACGAGGCTGCCGTAGCCCAAAGCGAGGCTAACAGCTACATGATTGCTGCCTCGGTACCAGCCTTGCGTCAGCAGATAAGAGAGGCCGAAAACAGTCTTTCGACCCTTCTTTATCAAGCTCCGCAAGCGATTGAACGCGGAAAATTTGCAGATCAAAAACTCCCTGAGGTAATCCATGCCGGAGTTCCCGTACAGCTCCTCTCCAACCGTCCCGATGTGCAGTCGGCCGAACTCTCGTTGGCTGCGGCATACTATACGACCAACATAGCCCGGTCGGCATTTTATCCCAATTTGGTTATTTCGGGTTCGGCCGGGTGGACCAATTCGGCCGGTAGTGCCATTGTCAATCCCGGGAAAGTGCTGCTTTCGGCGGCAGCCTCGTTGGTGCAACCCATTTTCAATCATGGAAGCAACATAGCCAACTTGAAAGCGGCTAAGGCTCAACAGGAGATGGCTGCCATTAATTTTCAACAGACTATACTGAATGCCGGAGCCGAAGTAAGCAACGCCTTGTATCAAATTCAAACTTCCAAAGAGACGCTTGCCAATCGCGAATTGCAAGTCGCTTCGTTGGAACGAGCCGTAGAATCGACCGAGTCGTTGATGAAACTGGGTACATCGACTTACCTCGAAGTACTTACCGCACAACAGTCGTTGTTGAACGCACAACTGTCGCAAATATCCGATTCGTACCAATGTATGGTTGCCGTAGTGAGCCTCTACCACGCTTTGGGTGGCGGTAGAGAGATAGAGGAAAATACAAAGTAAAAAATTAAAAACAGCATACTATGATTAGTCCGTTAGCATACGTCGATCCCAAAGCCGTGATCGGCAACAATGTAACGATTCACCCCTTTGCTTACATCGATAAAGATGTAGTTATCGGTGATAATTGCGTGATATATCCCTATGCCAGCATCTTGGCGGGGACGGTCTTGGGCAAGAACAACCGGGTTTTTCAGGGAGCCATTTTGGGCGCCGAGCCGCAAGACTTCCACTACAAAGGCGACGCTACCCGGCTCACGGTAGGCGATAACAATGTGATTCGCGAATATGTAGTAATTAACCGCGCCACTACTCCCGAAGGCGAAACCGTTATCGGGAACAGAATATGTCTTTTGAAAGGAACCCGTATCGGTCACGATTGCCGGGTCGACGACGACTGTATACTCGGTATCGACTGCGACCTTTCGGGCTGTTGCCACATACACAGCAAAGCCATTTTGGCCGGTCGTGTCATTGTGAAAGAAAACTGTCGGGTAGGCAGTTGGACGCTCGTCAAGAGTGGTTGCCGTACCAGCAAAGATATCCCCCCGTATATTTTGGCGGCACACAATCCCATTACCTATAAGGGAATCAATGCCTTTATCCTTCGTCGGAAAGGATTCAGCGAAGCCACGATCGAGAATATCGCTTTGGCCTACCGTCAGGTTTATTCATCGGGAACCAGCCTCGAAAACGCGATACTCCGTATCAAGGAGGTTGTAACCCCCAGTCCCGAAATCGACTATATCCTCTCTTTCTTCGAGGAGACGAAAATGGGAATCATCGCCACTTACGGCGAAGGAATGTAAAAGCGAGAAATATAAAACTGTGATAAAACGAAACCCGGCTATTTATGGCCGGGTTTCGTTTTTTTATGATTAAGCGAGAAAAATAGCTTGGGGAGTGTTGTAGTGTGGTTGTAAAAGGGTATGGATAACGATACTTCAAAGAAGTTTGTTTTAATTAACAGAAGCAGTATATAAATGAGTCGCAGAAAACTATTTTAGTTTTCAAAGTTTTCTATACATTTGCCACACCAAAGTAAAACCCGTATGAATGTAGAGTTACAAGCCCGAATCATCAAGCAAGCAACGCGAATGTTCCTGTGTAACGGAATCAAGGCAGTTACGATGGATATGATTGCGTCGCAGTTGGGTATCTCGAAGCGGACGCTGTATGAAAATTTCAAAGAGAAAAACGAACTGCTGTTGGTCTGTTTGGAAGAGGCGGAGAAAGAGCGTAACGAGCGGTTGGAGCAGTACTATCTCCAAAGAAAAAATGTAATCGATTTGTTGCTGAGGGTCCACATGGACATATTGCGGTTTATGCGTGAGGCCAGTCCCGCCTATTTTTTCGATATGGAGCGGCACTACCCGAAGGTGTATGACCGGTATGCCCGGGAGCGCGAGGTCCACAAGCAGGCGATGGTCGATTTGCTGCGCGAGGGTATAGGCGAGGGAATGATACGCGACGATATAAATATGGAAATTGTAGCCACGTTGCTTTCGTTGCAATTCGATTTGTTGAAAAATGCCGATCGTATATTCAATTCGAAATATACGTTTACCGAGATTTTCGAGACCATATTTAAGAGCTTTATCCGGGGTATTGCTACACCCGAAGGAATAAAGTTTACCGACCAGTTTTTTGCAGAAAATAAAAATAAATGAATATAGTAACCCTTTAATGATAAAAAAAGACCTATGAACGGAAGAACGATCGGGCACCGTATGATGGGTGCCGCATTGGCTCTGTTGCTTTTTCAGGGGACTTGTTGGGCACAGACGCAATCCCAACCGGTTCAATCGCTTACCCTCGATTTGAAAACCGCCATTAGTATAGCCCTTAACGAAAATCCCACAATAAAGGTGGCCGATATGGAAATAGAGAAGAAGGACTATTCCAAGAAAGAGACTATTGCAGGTTTGTTTCCCCGTATCGATGCTGCCGCTTCGTACAGTCGTACGATAGAGAAACAAACCATGTATATGGATTCCGAGGCTTTCGACATGAGTGCCATGTTTGCCCCCATATATAACACGATAGGCCAGCTCCACCCCGATTTTCAGATGCCGCAAACGGGAGGTTCCTCCTCTTCGTCGGGCGAGACCGGCATGAAAGTGGGTACCGACAACACTTATTCGGTAGGGTTTAGTGCCTCGTTACCCATTATCGCCCCCCAGTTGTGGAAGAGCGTACAGATGTCGAGCGCCGACATCGAACAGGCGGTCGAAGCTGCCCGTTCCTCGCGTTTGAGTATGGTCAATCAAGTCGAGAAAGCCTATTACAGTTTGTTATTGGCTCAGAACTCCTACGAGGTAATCAAGATGAGTTACGACAATGCCAAGCTCAATGCCAAAGATTACCGCAACAAGTTTGAACAGGGAACCGCTTCGGAATACGATGTATTGCGTGCCGAGGTGCAAGTGCGTAACCTCGAACCTTCGTTGTTACAGACCGAAAACAGCGTGAAATTGAGTAAATTGCAGTTGAAGGTTCTCATGGGTGTCGACATGGCTGTGGAGATTGAAGTAACCGATAAACTGGACGATTACGAAGCATCCATGTATGAAGAGACCTTGAATATCGATACCTCGCTCGAACAAAATACCGACTTACGTCAGTTGGATTTGCAAACCGCTTATTTGAAAAAGGCGGTCGATGTTCAGCGCATGGCTTGGTTCCCCACGCTGTCGGCCACAGCCAACTACAACTGGATTTCGATGAGTTATGGCGGTATGTTCGACGATTTTCGTTGGAGCCCCTATTCTACGGTGGGCCTTTCGTTGTCGCTGCCTATTTTTCAAGGCGGCTCCCGCCATTTTAAGATCAAGCAGGCCAAGTCGAATGTTCTGCAACTGGGTTTGCAACGCGACAATCTTAAAAACACCCTTTCCATGCAGGTGCAAATGTCGATGGACAATATTCAAAAGTCGATCAAACAGATAGCCTCCAATAAAGAGGGTGTTCGTCAGGCCGAGAAGGCTTATTCGATTATGCAAAAGAGTTTCGAGATAGGTTCGGCCACCTTTATCGAGTTGAACGATGCCGACTTGGCATTGACCAATTCGCGGTTATCCTACAATCAGGCAATATACGATTTTTTGGCCGCCAAATCGGATTTGCAGTTGCTGCTCGGCAACACCGATTTGGAACAGTACAAACCGGCTAACCAAGAAAAAAAATAACACACATACAGTTACAGAATAATAAAAAGAAAACAATTATATGGAAAGAAAACATTTGTCCTACATGATGGCTGTTTGTGCGGCCGTGCTGTTTGTCGCTTGTTCGGGTAAAAAAGAGGCTACCGGACAGGCCGAAGAGGAGACTGTCCAACTGGTGAAAGTCGAAAAGGTAGTGGAACAACCCATACCTCAGGTTGTATCGTATACGGCTACGGTAGAACCGTATAAACGAAACCTCATCAGTTCGTCGCTCCCCAATCGTATCAAGAAGATTTATGTAGAGGTAGGCGACCACGTAAAGGCCGGGCAGAAACTGGTAGACCTCGACCGTGCCAATTTGGCACAACAGAAGTTGCAACTCGATAACCTCGAATTGGAATACAACCGGGTGAAAGAGTTGTTTGCCGTAGGTGGAGCTTCGCAACAACAGGTGGATCAAATGCGCACACAGTACGAAACAACCAAGACGGCGTATGAGAACTTAGATGAGAATACCGTATTGGTAAGCCCTGTTAACGGGGTGGTCACCGCCCGTAATTTCGACGATGGCGATATGGCCAGCGGTGCTATTCTCACCGTTATGCAAATACAGCCGGTAAAAGTATTGGTAAACGTATCGGAAAGCGATTTTACGAAGGTAAAACAGGGTATGCCGGTCGATGTGAATGTCGAGGTGTATGGCGATGAAAAGTTCAAAGGCAAGGTGTCGTTGATACATCCCACCATCGATGCTTCTACCCGTACATTTGTGACCGAAATCAATATCCCTAATACCGACAATCGCATTCGTCCGGGAATGTTTGCCCGTGTAAACATCGATTTCGGCAATGTCAATCGTGTAGTAGTACCCGATCGTGCCGTGATTAAACGTTCGGGGTCGGGCGACCGCTTCGTTTATGTCTATAAAGATGGTAAAGTTTCGTTCAACCAAGTGCAGTTGGGTCGGCACATCGACAATACGTATGAACTTATTTCGGGGGTAGAGAGCGGTTCGATGGTTGTGACCGCCGGTCATACCCGGTTGAAAGATGGCGCCGCCGTGAAAATTGCGGAATGAGAACATAATACCCCACCCAAACTATTCACACAATAAAGAATAAAATTATATGAGTATATACGAAGGTTCGGTGAAGAAACCCATTATGACGGCGCTCTGTTTTGTTGCAGTGGCTATCATGGGTCTTTTTTCCCTTACAAAATTGCCGATTGACCTCTATCCCGATATAGAGACCAACATGATTATGGTGATGACGGCATATCCCGGTGCCAGTGCCGCCGATATAGAAAACAATGTGACGCGACCGTTGGAAAATGCCCTCAATGCCGTGAGCGACTTGAAACACATTACCTCCCAGTCGAAAGAAAACATCTCGCTGATTACCCTCGAATTTGAATACGGCGAGGATATCGATGTGCTTACCAACGATGTGCGGGACAAATTGGATATGGTGAAATCGGAGCTGCCCGATGAGGCGGAGAATCCCATTATCTTCAAATTCAGCTCCGACATGATTCCTATTGTGATACTTTCGGTGCAAGCCAACGAGAGTATGCCGGCACTCTATAAGATTCTCGACGACAATGTAGCCAGCCCGTTGGCGCGTATCAGCGGGGTAGGTTCTGTCTCCATTAGCGGTGCTCCCGAACGGGAGATTCAGGTTTATGTCGACCCGGTCAAACTCGAAGCCTATAATCTCAGTATCGAGACTATCGCTTCGGTTATCGGAGCCGAGAACCGGAACATTCCGGGTGGTACGTTCGATGTGGGTTCCGATACCTATTCGTTGCGTGTGCAAGGCGAGTTTAGCGATGCTTTGCAAATGAACGACATCGTTGTGGGCAATTACAACGGGAAAACCATTTATTTGCGCGATGTGGCTGTGGTACACGACTCGGTGGAAGAGCGTGCGCAAGAGACTTACAATAACGGTATTCAAGGTGCGATGATTGTTATCCAAAAACAATCGGGAGCCAATTCGGTGGAAATTTCCAATGCGGTGAAGGCTGCCATGCCCCGGTTGCAGAAAAACTTGCCCAGCGACGTAAAACTGGGTGTGATTGTCGATACCTCCGACAACATTCGCAACACCATCAATACGCTGTTCGAGACTGTTATTCTGGCTCTGATTTTCGTGTCGATAGTGGTATTCCTCTTCTTGGGTCGGTGGAGAGCCACGATAATCATTATCATTACGATACCTATTTCGCTGGTAGCCTCGTTCATTTATTTGGCGGCAACTGGCAATTCGCTGAATATCATATCGCTTTCGTCTCTGTCTATTGCTATCGGTATGGTGGTGGACGACGCCATTGTGGTACTCGAAAACGTAACCAACCATATCGAGCGGGGTAGTGAACCTCGGCAAGCCGCCATTCACGGTACCAACGAGGTGGGACTTTCGGTTGTAGCCTCTACGCTTACTCTTATTGCCGTATTCTTCCCGTTGACGCTGGTAACCGGTATGACCGGTGTCCTTTTCCAACAGTTGGGTTGGATGGTAACCATCATTATGGTAATCTCTATCGTGTGTGCATTGTCGCTTACGCCTATGTTGTGTTCGCGTATGTTGAAACTTCAACCGAAGCAGTCGAAAGTATTCAAACTGCTTTACGGACCTATTGAGAAAGGGTTGGACAGTTTCGACAATGCCTATGCCCGCTTGCTGCGTTGGGCGGTAGGACACCGCACCATCGTTATCGTAGGGTGTATGTCGTTCTTTGTATTGAGCCTCTTTTTGGTGCGGTTTGTAGGTACGGAATTTATGCCTACACAGGATAATGCCCGTATAGGTGTGACCGTAGAGATGCCTATTGGTACCCGCACCGAAATCTCGCGCGAGATAGGTATGCGCCTTTACCACCAGTGGATGGAGCAATATCCCGAAATCGAGGTGTGCAACTTTACGGCAGGTCAGGCCAGCACCGACAATACCTTTGCTTCGATGACCGATAACGGTTCGCATATTCTTACCTTCAATATCAGTTTGAGCGATCCGGGCGATCGTAAACGTACCTTGTCGGAGATTTGCGACCTCATGCGTCAGGATTTGGCCGGTTACCCCGAAATTAAAAAATCGCAGGTGAACTTGGGTGGCGGTATGTCGGCTATGGGTGGAGAGACTATGCTCGACTACGAAATATACGGTTATTCGTTCGAGGAGACCGACAGTGTAGCCGCACAGTTGTCGGCACTGCTTCGTGAAATTAAAGGTGTGACCGAAGTGCGTATTAGCCGCGGCGATTACCAACCCGAATATCAAGTCGATTTCGACCGGGAGAAATTGGCGCTCAACGGGCTGAACCTCTCTACGGCGGCTACCTATCTGCGAAACCGTATCAACGGAGCCGTAGCCTCGCAATTCCGCGAAGAGGGCGAGGAGTACGACATCAAGGTAATGTATGCTCCCGAATATCGTACCTCGATAGAGGATATAGAGAATATTGTCATCTATAACGCTCAGGGCAAAGGCGTTCGGGTGAAAGAGGTGGGCACCGTGGTAGAACGGTTTGCACCCCCTACCATCGAACGGAAAGACCGGGAACGTATCAATACCGTATCGGCTATCCTTTCGGGAGTGGCTATGAGCGAAGTGGTTGCTCAGGCTCAGGAGAAGATCGACCAAATGGTGATCCCTTCGGGTATCAGCATACAGTTGTCGGGTACTTATGAAGACCAACAGGATTCGTTCGGCGACCTCTTCATGTTGATGTATTTGATTGTGATACTCGTCTTTATCGTAATGGCGGCACAGTTCGAGTCGTTGACTTATCCTTTTATCATCATGTTCTCGTTGCCGTTTGCCTTCTCGGGTGTATTCTTGGCGTTGTGGCTGTCGGGCAATACGCTCAATGTGATGTCGCTTATCGGTGCCATCATGCTTATCGGTATTGTGGTGAAGAACGGTATCGTGCTGATCGACTACATTTCGCTGAACCGCGAACGGGGCATGGGTATACGTAATGCCGTTGTGACGGGTGGCCATTCGCGTTTGCGTCCTGTAATCATGACGACCCTCACGACCATATTGGGTATGGTTCCTATGGCCATAGGTACAGGACAAGGTTCCGAAATGTGGCGCCCGATGGGTACGGCCGTGATCGGTGGTCTTACGGTTTCGACAGTCCTTACTCTGATTCTTATACCGGTACTTTACTGTGTGTTTGCGTCGGTAGGTGTGAAACGTAAACGTAAAAAGTACCATGAGCAATTAACGGTAAAAACCAATTTGTAAAACCTCAAACGTTCGATCCCGCGTCGTTCTCGACGGAGGGATCGAACCTTAAAAACATAACTTTAATATGAAATCGGTTCTTATTACATTTGACCAAGCTCACTATACCCGAATCATCGAGTTGTTGGATAAACTCTCTTGCCGGGGATTCTCTTATTTCGAGCAAATGCGCGGGCGCGGTACTAAAACGGGTGAACCTCATTATGGCAGCCATGCGTGGCCTTCGATGTGTTCGGCCATCATTACGGTTGTCGACGACAATAAAGTCGATTCGTTGCTGGAAAAACTTCATCAAATGGACGAAGCTACCCCCCAACTCGGTTTGCGGGCATTCGTCTGGAATATCGAAAAAGCCATTTAATTATACATAGCCTTTTAGAAGAGAGCAGCCGGATACACCCACTCCCGGTTGCTCTTTTTTTTGCAACGATTCAATTGGGTGGAACGTTTGTTCGTCCTTGTTATTTCGTGTATCTTTGCAATGGTAATTTAAATTCGGTGCAGATATGGATATTCTACTCGATGTACACACCCATACGGTAGCGAGCGGTCATGCGTTCAGCACCTTGCAGGAGATGGCACGCGCCGCGGCCGACAAAGGATTGCAGATATTAGGCATTACCGAACATACGAAAGGTATTCCGGGTGCTTGCTCGTATATCTATTTCAGGAATTTGCCTGTTGTTCCCCGGACGATGTATGGGGTGGAGTTGTTGTTGGGGGCCGAAATCAATATTGTCGATTACGACGGCACGCTCGATTTGGAAGAGAAGTATTTCCGCTTTTTGGATATTCGCATTGCCGGATTGCACTCGCTGTGTTACCAACCCGGTAGTGTCGAGCAGAATACCTCGGCGGTGTTGGGGGCGATTCGCAATCCGCATATCGATATCATCAGCCACCCGGGCGACGGTACGGCCGATTTGCATTTCGAGCCGCTGGTGCTGGCGGCGAAGGAGTGCGGCGTGTTGCTCGAAATCAATAACAGCTCGCTCAATCCCAGCCGGCATAAAGAGAAGGCGAGAGAGAACAACTTGGAAATCTTGCGCTTGTGCAAACGTTACGAACAACCTGTTATATTGGGCAGCGACGCCCATATTTCGTTTTCGATAGCCGATTATGGGTGGCTGTATCCGCTTTTGGCCGAAACCGATTTTCCCCCATCGCTTATTCTCAACGATAAGCCCGATTTATTCAAAGCCCGTTTGAAAAGGAACAGGGAAGAGACTGTGTCCTAAAACTGAGGCATACCGTATTTGTCGAATGCCCTTTTTCGCGAAATCCACAAGGTGAGGAGTACCGAGATGAGCGACGAGGCAAAGATGGTAATCATCAACATGATTTGATATTTGATAGCCACACTGGGGCTGCTGCCTCCCAGTATCTGCCCGGTCATGGTCCCCGGTAGGGCGATAAGTCCCATGACCGCCATCGAGGCGATGGTGGGGTTGAACGATTTGATGAGGGCCTCCCGCATAAAGGGGCTGAGCGATTCGCCGGGCGAGGCTCCGTTTCCCAACAGGTAGAGGTAGAGTTGTCGTTCACGGTTCAGCGAGCCGTAAAACGAATTGAGGGCTATCACATTGGCCGATAACATATTGCCCAAAATCATGCCGCTGATGGGGATAAAATATCGGGCGGTAAATATCTTTTCGGGACGAACGACCACTCCCAAAAAATAGAGGTCGATCACGAGCAGCGAGACAAGGAAGGCCACGGCTACGGCAGTAAACAGCCTCTTCATAGGCAGCTTGGTCCGTTTCAGAACGGTCGATGAGGCGATAATTATCATGAGCAATACCCATAGCAGGTTAATCCAAAGGTTGTCCCACAGAAACAGGTATTCGAGATAAAACCCGATGAGAAAAAGTTGTACGGTCATGCGCAGAGCCGCCCAAAGGGTATCTTTTACCAGCCCGGTGCGATACCGGTATAGGAAATAGGCGGGGATTATCAATAGCAGGAATCCCAAAGCCATGTGGCCGTATCCGATGTCGATGGTTTCCATAATCAGTCTCCTATGTAAATTTTTCGGTCGAAGGCTTCGATAAAACGTTGGTCGTGCGATACCATTACCACCGTCGCTTCCGACAGTTCGCGAATGTAATCGACCACGAGGTTGATGGCGTGGGGGTCGAGGGCCGAGGTGGGTTCGTCGAGCAGCACGATTTTTTTGCGGAGCAAAGCGGCAATCATCAGCATGATACGTTGCCGTTGCCCTCCCGATATTTCGATGGTTCGTTTGCGGTACAATTCGGGTTCGAGCCCAAGCCGTTCGAACTGTTCCAGAATGGTGCCGACCGAGGGTTTTGCCGCTTGATTGGCCCGCAGGTTGAAGGGCGCATCGATTAGCTCCTCGACAGTATCGAAGGGGAGGGTAAACTCCTGCGGCAGCCAAGCCATTTGTTTCCGCGTCTGTTGTATGGTTGTCGGGTCGAGCGTTTTCCCGTCTATGCGTATTGTCCCTTCGTCGGGGAGTACAAAGCCTGCTATCGAAGCAAGAAGGGTGCTTTTGCCGTGCCCCGAAGGGCCGTAAAGCACCACTTTCTCGCCCCGTTCGATGCAACACGAGAAGTGTTGCATCAAGGGCTTGTTGTCATAAATAAAGGTTGTATTGTCGAATTCGATCATTTTGTCGAGTCGGGGTTTTCGGCTTGCGGTTTCAGCCAGCGGTCGAGCCAGCGGAAGAAGATACGTTGCCACAGTACCCCGTTTTGCGGTTTCAAAATCCAGTGGTTTTCATCGGGGAAGATGAGCATCTCGGCCGGTACTCCGCGCAGTTTGGCGGCATTGAATGCCGACATACCTTGCGAGGCGAGAATACGGAAGTCATACTCTCCGTGCGTGATCAGTATGGGGGTATCCCATTGGTCTACGAATTTGTGGGGCGAGGTGGCAAACGTGCGTTGAGCCGTAGCGTTTGTCTTGTCCCACGGGGCACCGCCCATATCCCAGTTGGCAAACCACATCTCTTCGGTCTCGACATATTGTTGTTCGAGGTTGTAGATTCCGGCGTGTGCGATAAAGGCTTTGAACCGTTTTTGGTGATGACCCGCCAGCCAGTACACCGAGAAACCTCCGTAGCTGGCGCCTACGGCACCCATGTGGTCGGCGTCGATAAACGGCTCTTTTTTCATTTCGTCGGTTGCGCTGAAATAGTCTTTCATGTTTTGACCGCCGTAATCGCCGCTTATCTGTTCGAGCCATTCTTGGCCGAAACCGTAGAGGCCGCGACGGTTAGGCGCAATTACTACATAGCCGTTGGCGGCCATCAGTTGCAGGTTCCAGCGGTAGGACCAAAATTGGCTTACCGGTTGTTGCGGTCCGCCTTGACAGTAGAGAATGGCGGGATATTTTTTCGAAGGGTCGAAGTGGGGCGGATAGACAATCCAAGTAAGCATTTTTTTGTTGTCGGTCGTTGTGATCCAACGTTCTTCCACTTTACCCATAGTGAGTTGGTCGAGAATGTCTTTGTTTTCGAACGAGATCTCTTTCACCTCTTTGGTTTGGGGATTGATGTTGTAGATTTCGTCGGGTTGCGACAGCGAGTGGCGCATGGCAATGAGGCACGATTCGCTCACGGGAGCCAGCGAAGCATAGTCGCAGTAGCCGGTAGTAATTTGTTCGATATGCTTGTCGAGGCCTACACGGAAGATGTGGATTTCGCCTTGATAGGTCGAACGGATATAGAGCGATTGTCCGTCGGGAGCCCAAGCCAGTTCGTCGGTACTGTAATCGAAATCGGCTGTCAAATCCTGTTTTTCGCCGGTCTCCATATTCATGACGAAGAGCCGGTTTTTATCCGATTCGTATCCGTCGCGTTCCATGCTGCCCCAAGCCAAGTATTTGCCATCGGGCGAGAATGCCGGGGTAGTGTCGTAACCCATCATGCCCTCGGTGAGGTTTTTGGTCTCTCCCGAAGTGAGGTCGTAGAGGTAAATGTCGGAGTTGGTCGAGATGGAATATTCCAATCCCGTTTTCTTGCGGCTGGTATAGGCCACCGCTTTGCTGTCGGGAGTCCAAGCAAACGATTCGATACCGCCGAACGGCTTCATGGGCGACTCGTAGGGTTCGCCCTCCATGATGTCGACGATGTTGGAAAGCTCTTTCCCGTCGAACGAAGCTATGTAGGGGTGGGGTATCTCTTCGACCCATTCGTCCCAGTGCTTGTACATGAGGTCGTCGATGACACGGCCGGTAGCCTTGTCGAGGTCGGGATAGAGGTCCGAAGCCTTTTGGCTATATTTCACGTTGCCGATGAAAAGGATATGTTTTTCGTCGGGCGAGAAAAGGAACCCGTGTACCCCTTTTTCGTGGTGGCTTATCTGCCGGGCATTACTACCGTCGGCATTCATCACCCACAGTTGGGAATCGCCGCTTTTGCCCGACAGGTAGGCAATTTGCTTGCCTCCGTCTATCCATACGGCGTTGCCTTCCGATTCGGGTGTGCAGGTAATCTGTTTTTTGTTTTGGCCGTCGATGTCCATTACAAAGAGTTCGCGGTTGCTCTTGTTCTGTTCCAAGTTTTCGTAGGTTACGCCATACAGCACTTTACTCTTGTCGGGCGAAACCACGGGGCCGCTCACTCTGCCGAAAGCCATAAGTACCTCGGTTGTCATAATCCCGTTTTCTACTTTCACGGGTTGCTTGCCTATAATTTCGCCGGTTTTCCCGGTTGGCTGACAGGCTGTTACCAATAAAGCTCCTGCCATCATCATATAGTTTAATTTGTTCATAAATAATGATTTATAGATTATTTTTTGTTCGATTTCTTATTCACTTTTTGCGGGCTGTTCCCTCCGTTCGTAATTTTAGCGGGTTTTCGCCACGGGGTATTCCCATACAACTTTTCCAACAAGTCGGTACGGTGCATACGCCGGAGCGAGTTTTGTATGTCGTTCCGTTTTTCGGGCAGATACCAAAAGAAATATTTGCGTTGGTTCAACTTCTCTTCGGGTTTGTGTGCCGTGAATACCTTTTCGCCTGTGTAGGGGTGTATCCCCGTATAATAGATTTCGGTCGAGAGGGTCATGGGGGTAGGGGTAAAGTCTTGCACCTGCTCCAACTTGAAATTCAGGTGTTTCGTGAGGGCAGCCAATTCGGCCATATCCTCTTCGGTACAACCGGGGTGACTCGATATGAAGTAGGGAATAATCTGTTGGTGCAGATTTTTCTCCCGATCTATTCGGTCGAAAATGCGTTTGAACTCCTCGAACAAGGCAAACGAGGGCTTGCGCATGATGGAGAGGACGCGGTCCGAGGTGTGTTCGGGCGCAACCTTCAAACGCCCCGATACGTGACGGGCGATTAGCTCTTCGGTGTAGGGTCGGGTGCAACGGTTTACCTCCTCGTCCTGATGGCGGTGCAGCAGCAGGTCGTAGCGCACGCCGCTGCCGATGAACGATTTTTTTATTCCGGGCAGTGCATCGACGGCTCGGTATATGTCGAGCAAAGGGGCGTGGTCGGTTCGCAGGTTTTTGCATACCTGTGGAGCCAGACAGGAGGGCCGTTTGCATTTGTGGCATAACTCCTCGTTTTGGCCGTGCATACGGTACATATTGGCCGAAGGCCCTCCCAAATCGCTCAAATAGCCTTTGAAATCGGGCATTTCGGTTATCTGTTTTACCTCGTTGAGGATAGAGGCTTTGGAGCGGGACGCAATGAATTTGCCTTGATGAGCCGAGATGGTGCAGAAGGCACATCCGCCAAAACAGCCTCGGTGCAGGTTTACCGAGAACTTTATCATCTCGTAGGCCGGAATCGTTTTTCCCTTGTATCGGGGGTGGGGCATACGGGTGTAAGGCAGGTCGAACGAGGCGTCGATTTCGGCTTCGGTCATAGGCGGATAGGGCGGGTTCACTACGATAACCCGTTCGCCCACACTTTGCCACAGCCGTTTGGCGTGGTATTTGTTCGACTCCTCCTCGATGTGCCGGAAGTTCTCGGCCTGCTTGCGCTTATTGCGGAGACACTCTTCGTGCGAATCCAATACAATATTATGCTCGTCCTCGGTTACCGAGGGAGTATTCGACCGAGGTTGTATCGTGGCTGTTTGTGGAATATCGGTGAGTTGATCGATGGTGGCACCCTGTTGCAGCCGTCGGGCAATCTCGACGATGGGACGTTCGCCCATGCCGTAGATGAGCAGGTCGGCCGGACAGTCGGCCAAAATACCGGGCAACAGCTTGTCCTGCCAATAGTCGTAGTGGGTAAGCCGGCGCATGGAGGCTTCGATACCACCCACGATAACCGGGGTATCGGGGAAGAGCTGTTTGAGAATGCGGCTGTACACGATGGTCGGATAGTCGGGACGCATACCATGCCGGCCGTTGGGCGTATAGGCATCGTCGCTTCGCAGTCGTTTATTAGCCGTATAATGGTTTACCATAGAGTCCATGGCACCGGCCGAGATTCCGAAAAACAGCCGGGGAGTGCCCAGTTTTTTGAAATCGCGCAGGTCGTCCTGCCAGTTGGGCTGGGGTACGATAGCCACCCGTAGCCCTTCGGCTTCGAGTGTGCGACCGATTACGGCTGCCCCGAATGAGGGGTGGTCGACATAGGCGTCTCCCGAGAACAGGATAACATCGACATAATCCCAGCCTCTCATCTCCAACTCCTTGCGGGTGGTAGGCAACCAGTCTTGCAATCGGTATTCTTTCATTTCGTTATGGGCATATTTCATTTATGGGTGGAAGAGTCGGGCGTCTTTTGCAGCAAATCTTCCAGTTTTATCAATTCGTCGCGATATTGGGCCGCCTCGATGAAATCCATCTTTTTGGCCGCCTCGACCATCTGTCGGCGAGTGCGTTCGATGGCTTTTTGCAACTGTTCTTTGTTCATATATTTGACTACCGGGTCGGCTGCCACATCGATGTGGTTTTGATATTCGTCGCTGTATGCTTTGGCAGCCGGAGCCGTTTTGGCCGGTTGCGTTTTGGCCTCGGTATTCGATACGAGTATCGAACTTTTGGCTTTCTGTATGGCTTTGGGTGTGATGTGGTTCGCCTCGTTGTAGGCCAACTGCTTTTCGCGCCGCCGGTTGGTTTCGTCGATCGTTTTTTGCATACTCTCGGTAATACGGTCGGCATACATGATTACCCGTCCGTTGAGGTTACGGGCTGCGCGTCCCACGGTTTGGGTGAGCGACCGGTGCGAGCGCAGGAATCCCTCTTTGTCGGCATCGAGTATGGCCACCAGCGAAACTTCGGGCAAGTCGAGCCCTTCGCGCAACAGGTTCACCCCGATGAGTACGTCGTAAACGCCCGCCCGCAAGTCGTCCAAGATTTTAATACGGTCGAGGGTGTCGACGTCGGAGTGTATGTAGTTGCAATTGATGTCGAGTTTGGTTAAATAGCTGTTCAGCTCTTCGGCCATACGTTTGGTGAGGGTGGTTACCAAAACCCGTTCGTTGCGTTCGATACGTTGTTGTATCTCTTCCAGCAGATCGTCTATTTGGTTGAGGCTGGGGCGCACTTCGATAACCGGGTCGAGCAATCCGGTAGGGCGGATTACCTGTTCGACCACAACCCCCTCGCTCTTTTCCAATTCGTAGTCGGCAGGAGTGGCACTCACATATATAATCTGTTTGGCCAGCCCCTCGAATTCGTCGAACTTCAACGGCCGGTTGTCGATGGCAGCCGGCAGGCGGAATCCATACTCTACCAAATTCATCTTGCGTGAGCGGTCGCCGCCGTACATGGCCCGTATTTGCGGCACGGTTACATGGCTTTCGTCGATGATGGTGAGGAAATCTTTTGGGAAATAGTCGAGCAGGCAGAAGGGGCGCGTGCCCGCCTCGCGAGCGTCGAAGTAGCGCGAATAGTTTTCTACCCCCGAACAGTATCCTATCTCGCGAATCATCTCCACATCGTAGGTCACCCGTTCGTAAAGTCGTTTGGCTTCCAGCTCTTTCCCGATAGATTTGAAAAACTCTACTTGTTTGCCGAGGTCTATCTCTATTTCGCCGATAGCCCTGTCGATACGCTCTTTGGTGGTTACGAACAGATTGGCCGGGAAAATCTGATAGGCATCGAATTGTTCGATCGTGCCGCCAGTGGCCGGATCGACGGTGCGTATCGATTCGATTTCCTCGCCCCAAAACTCAATGCGCACTATCACGTTGTCGTAGGCCAAGTAGATATCGACCGTGTCGCCTTTCACCCTGAAATTCCCTCGGTTCAACTCGACTTCGTTGCGGGAGTAGAGCGAGTCGACAAAGAGCCGCAACAGGCGGTTTCGCCCGATGTTGTCGCCCACTTTCACCTCGATTACATTGCTGTGAAAATCTTCGGGATTGCCTATGCCGTACAAACACGATACCGACGATACCACGATGACATCTTTACGTCCCGAAAGGAGTGCCGAGGTGGCCGACAGGCGCAGACGGTCTATCTCTTCGTTGATGGCGAGGTCTTTTTCGATATAGGTGTCGGTCGAGGGGATATAAGCCTCGGGTTGATAGTAATCGTAATAGGAGACGAAATATTCCACGGCATTCTCCGGGAAGAAACCTTTGAACTCGTTATACAACTGGGCCGCCAAAGTCTTGTTGTGACTTAGAATGAGAGTGGGTTTCTGTACCCGCTCGATGACGTTGGCCATAGTAAACGTTTTTCCCGAACCGGTTACACCCAACAGCGTTTGATAGGGTATGCCGTCGAGGACGCCGCGACTCAGCTCGTCGATAGCTTCGGGCTGGTCGCCCGTGGGCCGATAGGGTGAAATAAGTTTGAAATCCATGTGGCGCGCGTCGTTAAGATTCGGGAATAATCAGGCAGAGAATCAAGTAGATCAATATGGGAGTTCCAATGGCTCCGATGGACAACAGCACATAAATGAGGCGAACGACGGTAGGGTCTATGCCCAAGTATTCGCCTATACCCGCGCATACGCCGCCTATCATGCGATTGTCACAAGGACGAGTGAGCCGTTTAAATGTATTCATCTTTCTTAATCTCACATTTTATCAAATGCAAAGATAGTGCAAATAGGCAGCAAAAACAAAATAGTGCAAGGGAGAAGATTTCGGGATAGCCGGTCGTATGCCTCCTCTTTTTATCGCAGATAAATATTTATTGGTCGACACAAAAGTTGTCATGGGCGATAAATACTCCTCTTTTGTCTGTCCATCGTTAAAAATTTGATATTTGTTTTCTATATTCGTGCGAAATCTCTAACTTTGCAAACTGATAAAGAAACGAATAATGCGAAAAATAATCTGTTCAATAATTTGTGCTTTGCTCCTTGTGTCGTGCGGCGAATATAATAAGATACTGAAAAGTACTGATTATGAGCTGAAATATGATTATGCCAAGAAAGCATTCGAGCGTAAAAAGTATATGCAGGCCGCTACCTTGCTCGAAGAGTTGGTTGCCATTTTCAAGGGAACGGACAGGGCCGAAGAATCGCTCTATCTGTTGGCTCGCAGCTATTATTTGAATAAAGATTATGTGACATCGGGCGAATATTTCCAAGCCTATTATAAAAATTATCCCAAAGGTCAGTACACCGAGTTGGCCCGTTTTTACAGCGGATATGGCTATTACCTCGATTCGCCCGAGGCAAAGCTCGACCAGTCGGGGACATACAAGGCTATCGACGAAATGCAACGTTTTCTCGACTACTTCCCCAACAGCGAGCGGGCACAGCAGGCACAGGATATTATTTTCGAGTTGCAAGACAAGCTCGTATACAAGGAGTTGCTCAATGCTCAACTCTATTACAACTTAGGCAATTATATGGGGAATAACTACCAGTCGGCTATCATTACCGCACAAAATGCGTTGAAGGAATATCCCTATACCCGCTATAAAGAGACTTTGTCCATGCTCATTCTCAAATCGAAATATCAAGAGGCCGTACAAAGTATCGAAGAGAAAAAACCGGAACGCTTTCGCGATGTCATCGACGAGTACTACTCGTTTATAAACGACTATCCTACGGGTGAAAATACGAAAGAGGCCGAGAATATTTTTAAAGTGGCTAACAAATACGTAAAAGATTAATCTTTAAAATAATGGATTACAAGAAATCAAATGCACCGACAAACACCGTAACACGCGATATGGTGGCGTTGTCTTCCGACACGGGAAACATTTATGAGACTGTCTGTATTATTGCCAAGAGAGCCAATCAGATTGCCGTTGAAATGAAGTCAGACTTGGAAAAGAAACTCCAAGAGTTTGCCTCGTGCAACGATAATCTGGAAGAGGTTTTCGAAAATCGTGAGCAAATAGAAATTTCGCGCTATTATGAAAAATTGCCGAAACCCGTTCTTATTGCCACGCAAGAATATATAGAAGGGAAAGTATATTATAAGAATCCCGAAAAGGAAAAATCGGCTATCGAATAATATTCGTCGAGAAGAACCGCAAGCCGCACTGTCGCTTTAAGAGAGTGCGGCTTGTAGATTTTTTTAGTCTGCCGATTACCCGAAGTTCATCGAACTTCGTTATCGAAAAAAATAAAAGCACCATTAGTTCCTTAAAATATGATCAATAGAATACTAATCCGTTCAAAAGTCATACAAATAGCTTATTCGTACTTCTTGACGAAAGACAAAAGTGTGATGGAGGCCGAGAAAGAGTTGTTTTTCAGTTTCGAAAAATCATACGAGTTGTATCACCTCCTGTTGACTTTGATGGTTGAGCTGACCGATACGCAAGCCGCCCGGGTAGAAGCTGCCCGAATGAAATTTCTGGCAACCCCCGAGGAGAAAAATCCCAATATGCGGTTTGTCAACAATCGTTTTATCGAGCAATTGAGAAATTGCAAAGATTATAAAGAGTATCACGAGAAAAAACCGGTAACATGGTCGAACGACCCCGAATTTTTGAGAGACTTTTCGGAGCGGATTGTCAAGAGCGATTTGTATAAAGAGTATATGGAAGCTCCCGAAGACTCCTACGAAACCGATTGCGAATTTTGGAAAAAGGCGCTTAAAACGCTCATTTGCTGCGACGAGGAGTTGATAGAACTGTTGGAGCAAAAATCGCTCTATTGGAACGACGATTTGGAGATTATCACCACCTTTGTACTGAAAACCATTAAACAGTTTAGCGAAGAAAACGGCGAAGAGCAAGCCCTGTTGCCTATGTTCAAGGACGACGATGATGCCGAATTTGCCAAGTTGCTCTTCCGCAATACCTTGCTCCACGGCGAGGAGTATCGTAATTATATAGAGAATTTTATCCGCAACTGGGAGATAGAGCGTGTCGCTTTCATGGATATTGTGATTATGATGGTAGCCATGAGCGAGTTTTACGGATTCCCCTCGATACCTACCCGGGTAACGCTGAACGAATATATCGAGTTGGCTAAGTCGTACAGTACATCGAAGAGCGGACAGTTCGTTAACGGGGTACTCAATGCAATTGCCGATAATCTTAAAAAAGAAGGCGCTCTAACAAAAGAATAATAAAATTGTTATATATTTGTACACCGATTTTTTCGATCACAATATAAATCTATTAAAAGTAAAAGCTAAATTATGACAATGTTATCTATTTTATTACAAGCATCGGCTGCCGGAGGTGGAATGTCTGGAATCTTGATGATGGTTTTGCTAATCGCAATTTTCTATTTTTTCATGATTCGTCCTCAGTCGAAACGTCAAAAAGAAATTCGTAAATTCCGCGAATCGCTTTCTGCCGGTGACAAAGTGGTTACCGCCGGAGGTCTGTTCGGGAAGATAAAAGAGGTTAAAGCCGATTCTTTCATCATCGAAATTGCCGAGAATACGCGCGTTCGTATTGCCAAAGACTCGGTTTACCCGTCGGCTGCCGAAGCCAAAGACGGTGGTGCAGATCAAGCCAAATAATCGCTCCTCTCGATAATCTCCTTTGCGGAGACGAAAAAAGATAAAGTTTTTTATCGAAGAACGCAGTTTCTGCCGATAAAAAACTTTATCTTTGTTGTATATAGCCATTAGATTATATGAAAGAGAATAAGTCGAATCTCATAGCCCGGCGATTTAGGGTCGTAGCCCGTAAAATAGGGGCCACTTTTCGTCAAGAACGCACTCGTGAATTGTTTACATTTTTGGGATTTGTACTGCTGTCTATGATATTTTGGTTTATGCAGGGGTTGAACGAGGAGGTGGAAAATACATTTACAGTACCGGTGGAACTGGAAAATTTGCCTGAGAATACAACCCTTATTACCGATTTGCCTACCCATGTTGAGGTGCGCATACGCGATAAGGTCCCCGTGATGTTGGGCTATGCCATAGAGGGGTTGTCGCCATTGAAAATCAATTTTCAGGAGTATGACAAAAATCGCACCTCTTTCCTGCTTTCTCCTGCCCAGCTCGAAGTTATATTGCGCGCTTCGTTGCGCCCTACGACAACCCTTATATCGGTTATCCCCGACACCCTAAAATTTCTTTACACCCATAATGCCGGTAAACGGGTGAAGCTGACGGTGAGAGGCAAGACCTCGACCTCGCCCCAGTGCGTGTTGAGTGGGGATATGACAGCCGACATAGACTCGGTGATGGTCTATGGCGAACAGTCGTTGCTGAAAACCCTTCGCGAGGTTTATACCAGCGAGTTCGAGGCGAAAAAACTGAACGATACCCTGCGTACCACGGTGAGTGTAGCCCAAATACCTAACCTTCGTATTGTGCCCGATCGGGTGACCGTGACTATTCCCGTGGAAGAAATGACCTCTAAAACGCTCGATATTCCGGTAATTCCGCAAAATGTGCCGGAGAGTTGGACGCTTATTACATTCCCTTCGACAATACAACTCACCTGCATGATGCCATTCAGCAAATTCTCGTTGGTCGACAACGGCTCTTTCTTGTTAGGCGTCGATTATCTCAATCTGTCTCAGCAACCGGCTCCCGGCAAGTTGGGTATAAAGGTATTGCAATCGCCCGAATATGTGCGAAATATCGTACTGTCGCAAGACAGTGTCGATTATATATTGGAACATAAGAGCACGGTATTTCCTGTCTCGGACGATTCGATTGTTTCCATTCCCGATACGATATGAGACGAATAGGCATTACCGGGGGAATAGGGAGTGGCAAATCGGTGGTCTCCCATTTGTTGCGGGTTATGGGTTATCCGGTGTACGATACCGATACGGAGGCCAAGCGTTTGATGAATGCTTCGCCGGAATTGAAGCGGCAGATTGCCGAGGCTTTCGGTTCCGATATATATGCTCAGGGTACTTTGGACAGGGCTTTGTTGGCCTCGCGTGTATTTGGGAATCCCGAACGCATAGCCCGGCTCAATTCCATTGTACACCCGGCGGTACGGCTTGATTTCGACCGTTGGGCTTCGGCGTTGAACACCCCTCTTTGTTTTGTCGAATCGGCTATCCTGTACGATTCGGGTTTCGATCAGTTGGTCGATGACGTGTGGGTAGTGACAGCTCCCGAAGCGTTGAGGATAAAACGGGTGGGCGACCGTAGCGGACTTGCGCCTGACGAAGTTCGGCGACGTATGGCGGCACAACTGTCCGACAGCGAAATACAGCAAAGAGCTTCCCATATTATTCGAAATGATGGAAATACCTCGCTCATTGGCAAAGTCCTTTCTCTTTTAAGGAGGCAGGAGTGAGAAAAATTTCTTTTCGATAACGCGTGTAAACCAAACAAGAGTATTATTTTTGTAATTCAATTAGGTTGAATATTGAAATATAAAACGGAATTTTTATGTTAAAGACTATTTTATCTATTTCCGGGAAACCCGGCTTGTACAAATTGATTTCTCAGGCAAAAAATATGCTCATTGTCGAATCGTTGCAAACGGGTAAACGGCAGCCGGCCTATGCTCATGAAAAAATTATTTCGCTGGGCGATATTGCCATCTTTACCGACGAAGATGATGTGCCTCTGGGCGAAGTGCTGAATGCAATCAAAACCAAAGAGAACGGGGCGAAGGTGTCTTTGGATATTAAGAAAGCCGACAATGAGGCTTTGCGTGCCTATTTGGCCGAGGTGTTGCCTAACTTCGACCGCGAAAGAGTATATACGACCGATATAAAGAAACTGATTAGTTGGTATAACCTGCTTATCGAGACCGGTAATGCCGATTTCGTGGAGGAGAAGAAAACCGACGAAGCTGCTGCCGGAGAAGAGGCTCCCCAAGCAGAATAATCCATAAAGGAAGGAGCGTAAACACGCTTTTCGATATAAGTGCCGGGGCGGTATTAAAAAGTCATTTTTTTTGATACCGCCCCGGCTGTGTATATATGAATATCCACGGTTGTTTATGGAAGCGGAGAGACTATCCATACCCCTTGTGTGCGAATGTCGTGGCAAGGGATTCCCCGTTTGATACAATCGTTTTGCAATTTCAAGGCTCTACCGGGGTGTACTTCTGCCCCGATGATAAACGCCTGAATGTCGAATATGCCGAGAATGTCGTTTATCCCGCCTTTGAACCCTCGACCTACGATTGCGTAATCGATGGTTAGCGGTTTATCGGTGGTTACATTTCGCCATTCGCCGCTATCGAGTAGAAGCAGCCGTTTCCCATAGAACCGGGCGAACGGATAGTCGATGAAGAGCGGCGGGCATTCGATGGTAGACGACTGCGGGGTGATTCGTTCGGGCCGGTTTTGTTTATGTTTCATGCGGTACTCTTTCCCTACGAGCTCTTGGGCAGGGTCGGGTAGAGAATCGGTCAACAAGAGGTAACAATGCGCCCGGTCGCTCAACTGCACGACGGTCGATTGCCGGCTGTCGAATACGATTATTTCGGGTCGGGTTGGCCTGTCGTTGCACAAATCGGCGATAAGGAATACAATGCCCAATCCCAAAGCCGCCCAAAGAGCCCTCTTTGAATGGTTTTTGAAAGCGATGTAAAGCAGTACGCCGCCGATGAAGTATAGCCACAGATAACGTTCTTCGAGCCAAACGCTGTCGATATGGCTTAACGGCAGCCGGTCGATATGGTAACTGAGCCGTTCGATGTATGTGAGCAAACTATCGACAATCTTTCCTAACCACTCGTGAGGGAAATGCAGTGCGGCAAGGAATAGCAATAAGAACGAGAGCCCGAAAATAAAGGGGAGAAGCGGAAGTACGAAAAGGTTTCCGACAAGGAATAGCAGCGGTATGGTGTGGAAATAGTAGATGGCAATGGGGAGTGCTCCTATTTGTGCCGCCACAGATACGGCCACGCAGGAACTTAGCCAACGTACTACATAGTGAGGCGAGTTGCCCCAGCGGTTTAGCGGAGCATAGAATAACAAAATAGCGGCAACGGCCGAGAAGCTCATTTGAAAGCCGGCATCGAATGCGAGATTCGTATCATATAGCAGCATGAAGAATGCGGCGGCAAAAAGTGCGTTGAGCGAACTGTTGCGCCGGTCGAGTATAATGGCGGTCAGGAGAAACGAGGCCATAATGCAGGCTCGTACCGCCGATGGCGAAAGTCCTGTAATACAAGCATACAGCCATAAAAACAGGAGGGTGAGCAGGGCCCTCGGTTTTTGTGAGGCGGTGAATCGGGAGAGGGGGTAGAGCAGGAGGTAAATTAAAAAAGCGACAACTCCCATGTGCAACCCGCTTACAGCCAAAATATGGGATAGCCCCGCTGCTGAGAAATATTGTTTCAAATCGGGCGGGAAATTTTCCCGTTCGCCCAACAACATGGCATTTAGCAAGGCGGTACTGTTGGGTGACAGATGGCACGATTGAATGAGGTCGGCCAGCTTTTGCCGGGTTTGCAGGGCGAAACTCCAAAACACCGATTGAGGTTGCGACCCGAGTTTTCGCCACTGGTATTCGTGCAGATATTGGCTTCGCTCGATACCCTTGTGTTTCATGTACGAGGCAAAGTCGAAAGCCAGCGGGTTGGCATTGGGCCGTATCTTTTTTAATCGGAATTCAAAGGCTACGAGGTCGCCATATTCGAGTCGATTGGCATTGTGACTTTTTTCGAGATACAACGCCGCCTTCTCCCGGTATTCGACAAGGGTGCCGGCCGAATCGGACAGGGCGGTTATGGTAACCGGGCAATAGTACGAGTTGGCTTTTTCGACGGCATTGTCGTCGAGGTGTGCGATAGCAATGGGATAGAATCCGGGAGGTTGTTCCGGGGATACGGTTCGAATGCCGTGTAACCCTATACCGATGGCGAAAACAAACAAGAATAATCCTGTGCCGAACAGGCTCCGTTTGCGATATTGTTCTTCGATCGAATCGCGTTTGAACGAAACACTCCATAAAACCATTCCCCCTACGAACGGAATAATGCATACCCACGTCGGTACGGGAAGTAGTTCCCGACAAAGAATACCTGCCAGTAACGGGAGGAGCAACCTTATGAAAGGTGTGCGGGCTGCCGATAAGGGAGTGGGGTTCATCGTGTATGGCGTGTGTTTCGTGGTATGGATATGGATAGGACGGTACTCCCCGTCCTTTAATATTTCCGCATTATATAGCGCATGAAGTCCGATTCAACGCCTCCGGTTTGTCCGGCATTTTGGACGAAACAAAATTCCCGTTCACAGTTAAAGTCAGAGATGTCGATTACTTTCAGCCGGCCTTCGGCAATATCCGACGATACCGCTTGTATCGATACAACTCCCACACTGTCGGTATTGTACAAAAAGCGTTTTATACCCTCGGTTGTTCCCATTTGCATGATTATGTTCAACTGGGCAAGTTTCAGTTGGTGCAAGGCTAATGCTTTTTCGAGCACCTCCAAACTGCCCGATCCGCTCTCCCTGATGACCAAAGGCAGTTTTCGTAACTCATCGACAGTTATTTCGTCGTATTGGGCCAACCGGCTTCGGGTACTGGTGATACACACCAGTTCGTCCCGCATGAATGGGGTGTAGTGCAGGTAATTTTGGCGGCTGCACCCTTCGATCAGCCCCAAATCGATACGATGTTCTTCGAGCGCTTTTTCTATATCGCGGGTATTGCCGTTGATAAGCGACAGTTTTATTTGCTTGAACTTTTGTTGGAACGTGGCGAGATAGGCCGGTAGCACATATTGGGCAATGGTAGTGCTTGCCCCCAGCCGCAACTCGCCGATGTGCTGCTGCGAGAGCAGGTTCATTTCGAAGTCGAGCTGTTTATATTGTTTGAGTATTTTTTCGGCATGGCTCAACAGCAATTCCCCTTCGGGTGTCAGTGTGATGTGTGTGCCCATTCTTTCGAACAGGCGGGTACTGTATTCCGTTTCGAGTTCCTGTATATGTTTGCTTATGGCCGGTTGGCTCACATATAACTCTTTCGAGGCTTTGGTAAAGCTGAGGTTGTGGGCGACACTGCAAAAGACTTTTAATCTGAAATCTATCATAATTGCGATTGCTTATTGGTTCCAAATGTCCCACGCCGCTATAGCCTGCAAGTGGAGCATTTCTATTCCGTTTTTTGTTTTGCACCCTTTTTGTGCCGCTTTTTGCAGGAAGAGAGTCTCTTCGGGATTATAAACGACATCGTAGCAGAGGTGCCGGGGGGTGAGGCAGTCATAAGGAATGGCCGGGCATTCGTCGGTGTGGGGATACATTCCCACCGGGGTAGTGTTGACGATGACCGGGTGTGATGCCATTACTTCGGGTGTCAGTTCGTCGTAACCGAGCACGTCGCCGTGTTTTTGACGGGAGACAAAGGTGGGAGCGATGTTCAGGCTTTTCAGTCCGGCACAAATCGCTTTTGAAGCTCCGCCGGTGCCGAGTATCAGGGCTTTTGTCATGTGGCTGTCGAGCAACGGAGCGATGGAGTGGGTAAAACCGATGATGTCGCTGTTGAATCCTTTGAGAAACAATCTCTCCCCTTGACGTTCTATTTTTATCACATTGACGGCTCCTATTTCGCGGGCTTGCGGGTCCAACTGGTCGAGCAGGGGAATAATCGCACTTTTGTGAGGTATAGTTACGTTGAGCCCGCATAATTCCGGGGTATTGGCAATCAGTTGCCTGAGGTTCGAAACATCGGCCATTTCGAAGTTTTCGTAAGTGGCGTCGATTTGTTCGTTTTCGAATTTTTGTTGGAAGAACGAGCGGGAAAATGAGTGTCCGAGTGGGTATCCCACCAAACCGTATTTTTTCATAAAGTCTTTGAATTAACCGTTATATTTCGACTCCGATAATATTTCGCCGGCATTGTCTGTGGCTTCGAATAATTCGGCAGCACTTTTCTTTTTTTGGAGGAGATAAGCCTTGACAATTTGCAGCCCTATCCAACGGCCCAACCTTCCCGGAGCCTCTCTGTGCAGTGCCGATACGAAAGGCGAAGGTTCGATATATTTGTTGATGAGCATTGTTTCGGTATTGAACAGGTGTTTTTTACTTACAAGCTGTTTCCAAGCCTCCGATTCATTTTCGCGGCACCATCGGGATTGCACGTCGGAATATCCCAAAAGTTCAAATTCGTTGCTTTGTGGGAAAATAGTCGTGAGGCCGTAGAGAATTTTCCCTTCATATACCATGCGGTCCAGTAACGCGTTGCGTTCCGATTGGTAGGGAAATAAGGTGCGTAGCCACACCTCCATGACGTCGGGGGCGATTCGTCCCCTTTCGTGCAGTCCCTGTTCGTAGCTGTAATATCGTTGTTCGTAGAGGGGATAATCCTTTCCCAAATAGCAGTCCAGCGAAATGGAGATGAGCGAGTCGATGGTGATAATCGATTGGTTCAGCCCCGAAATGTGCGTGAGAATGTGAGGTAGGGGCTGGTTGGGGAAAAGTTCGCCGTAGCGGGTGAATGCTCTTTGCAAATCGGTAGTCCAAGCGGAATCGTTGGCAAAGGCGTGTTCGGTATCGGCATACAGTTGCGATATGGCTTCGTTCGAAAGAAACATTTTTATGCCGTTTTGAAACGAAGGAGCGTCGTCCAGCCCCAGTATGTATAGGCAATATATGGGGAAGAATGGATCGTATTTTTCTCTGAAAAGGCCCATTTCTGCGGTATCGGTCATTTCGGCATAGGCAGGCAATGCTTGGTCGAAGCGCTCTATTGCCACGATTGGGGCAATAGTGTTTCCCACAGTTTCCGAGGCCCGGCCTTTACAGGCAACAAAAAAAATTGTGGCTATACACATCGCCACGGCATATTTGCTTATTTCCCAAGAACGTTTCATTGTACACCTTTTTTGATCTCTCTTTTGCAAATTTACTTTTTTCTTTCGAAAAACCGACAAGGAATATTGGGCTTTTGTTTATCGCACGCAGGTAATAAATTCTATTAAAACGAGGCTTTTTCGCTCATTATTTATACCTTTGCAAACAATAATGATTTAATGACTGGTTTATAATTTATGAAGCATTCATATCTCGGTGTGAGGTTCTTCTCGGTCTTTTTCGCTTTTCTGTTGGGGATAACTGTCGCTTTGGCAAAAGACTTTGTGGTGGTGATAGATGCCGGCCACGGCGGTCGTGATGCGGGTGCTCTTGGCAATAAGGCAAAAGAGAAAGACATCAATTTGGGTGTCGCACTGAAATTGGGACGTCTCATCGAGAACAATATACCGGGCGTGAAGGTGGTGTATACCCGTAGTAAAGACGTGTATCTTACTTTACAGGAGCGAGCCAATATAGCCAACCGGGCTGAGGGCGACCTGTTTATCTCTATCCATACCAATTCGATCGATAAGAAGTCGCCTAACCGGAAGACCGTTACCGGGGCTTCGACGTGGACGTTGGGTCTGCACCGCAGTAAAGAGAACTTGGAAGTTGCCAAGCGGGAGAACTCGGTGATCTATCTCGAAAACGATTTCTCTACCCGTTACGAAGGTTTCGATCCCAATTCCACCGAATCGTATATCATCTTTGAGTTTATGCAGTATAAACACATGGAGCAGAGTATAAATTTTGCTTCGGATATCCAGCATGAGTTCGTTTCGGAGGCCGGTCGGGTAGACCGGGGGGTGCGCCAAGCCGGCTTTTGGGTATTGGCCAAAACCAGTATGCCGGCCGTTTTGGTGGAGCTCGATTTTATCTGTAACCCCACGCAGGAACGGTTCCTTACCTCCGAGTCGGGACAGTCGAAGATGGCGAAGGCCATATACAACGCATTCAGCAAATACAAGTCCGATTACGATCGCAAGCAAAATGTAGGTAAAAATATCGGGGCTGTAACCACGGCTCCCGCCCCGGCGTCTTCGGTTGCGCCAGTTTCGTCGGCCGAATCGTCTTCGGTTGCAGCTGAACAAGATGAGGATTCGGGCGTTACCTATTACAAAGTACAATTTATGGCGCTACCCCGGAAGTTACCGGCAAATTCGAAAGAATTCAAGGGCCTTTCCCCGGTTGAATATTATAAGGAGGGAAATATGTATAAGTACACCTACGGGAAGTCGACCAGTCGTGACGAAATACAAGCACAATATAAAAAGGTGAAATCATTGTTTCGCGATGCCTTTATCATTAAATTCCGTGATGGGAAACGGATAAAGTGAAGGAGGATCTTCGGCGATACGAATAAAAAATAGAATATGAAAAAATGGTTTGGGAAAGAAATTAAGATAGCATTGTCGGTTCTTGCCAGTATCTTGATTCTGTATGTAGGCATAAATTACCTGAAAGGTATCAATGTAATGAAGCCTGCCAATTACTATTATGTACAATTTACCAATGTTGCCGGTTTGGCACAGTCGGCACCTGTTATGATCGATGGTTACAAAGTAGGTCTTGTGCAGGAGATTTTGTATGATTACGATACAAATGGCTCCATTAAAGTGTTGCTGAACCTCGATAAGAAATTAAAAATTCCCGTAGACAGCAAAGCCTTCCTCGAAACCGATATGTTGGGAACCGCGTCGATAGTCATAAAACTGAATCCCCATGTGAGCGAATATTACGAGCATGGTGCCGTTTTGAAGGGCGAGGTGAATGCCGGGCTTATGCAGAATATTCAAGGCGAGTTGCTGCCCCAAGTGGCTTTGCTCATGCCTAAGCTCGATAGCATACTTACGGGATTGCAGGCGTTGGTCAACGACCCGGCCTTGTCGGCGTCGGTGAAGCGCATAGACCACATTACCGCCAATCTCGAAAATTCGTCGGTACAGTTGTCGCAATTGATGAAAAACGACTTGCCTGTTATTCTCGACAATGTCGAAGGCATAACGGCGCAAGTAAACAATTTTTCAGATACCTTAAATTCGTTACCGCTTCAATCGACCATGAAATCGGTACAGGAAACGTCATATAATTTGGAACAGCTTACCAATCGATTGAACTCTCCCGATAATACGATGGGATTGTTGTTGAACGATCGTAAACTGTACGATAAAGCCAATGGCGTATTGGGGAGTGTGGACTCTTTGATGATCGATTTGAGACTCCACCCGAAACGATATGTACATTTCTCGCTATTTTAATTTCGAGAATAAATTTTCTTATTTAGAATCGATATAAATAAGAAAATTTTTTTACGATATTTCGTAATTCCCCAAAAGTTACGTTTATATGTGTTTGTTAAGGGGATTGCATAGGATACTGTAAAAAGTGTTATAGAACATATTGCGTTTATAAGTGCTTATATTATAGGTGAATAATGATTTGTCGATGCGGAATTTTATTGTTGGGCGGTAGCCGCTCATAATAACTTTGTAGTCAATCATTTGTAACCGGTTTGTAAAAAACAAATATTTTTTGATTTGTTTTTGCAGAAAAATAATTTGAATTTTGTAGTCGCAAAAGTTTTTTGATAGAAGATTTACACAATGGGTTCAGAACAACACGTTCAGTTGTGGGGCCAATGCTTGACAATTATCAAAGACAACATAAACGAAGAGGCTTTCGAAAGCTTGTTCAAGCCGATTGTCTCTTTGGGGTTTGACGATAATCTGTTAACGTTGCTCGTCCCCTCGCATTTCGTCATCGAACAGATTGAGGAGCATTACCTCAATTTGTTGAAAAAGGTTTTGCCTCGCATATATGGGGCAAATGTAAAGTTGGTGTATCGTGTACAAATCGTGCGTCAGCCGGAAGCTACTGTCGATTTGGCCGCTACGACAAAATCTACTGCCGTAAAGAAAATGCAGCAGTCGATGCCCGACCTTTTGGATCCCTTTAAACAACGAGTGTACGACGAACTCGACCCCCGCCTGAACCCTATCTATACTTTTGAAAGCTATTATCAGGGGGCCAGTAATATGTTGGCACGTACGGCTGCCGAGGCTATTGCCGAGAACCCGGGGCGAAACACCTTTAATCCGTTGTTCCTGTTTGGCGAATCGGGTGTAGGGAAAACCCACTTGATTCAAGCCATTGGATTGCGCATTAAAGAGAATAAGCCCTCTTGCCGTGTGTTATATTTGTCGGCACACGATTTCTTGGTGCAATATACCGATGCTGTGCGAAACAACCGGGTAAACGATTTCATCAGTTTCTATCAGAGTATCGATGTCTTGCTGATGGACGATATCCAAGAGTTTGCCGGGAAAACTCAAACGCAAAATACATTCTTCCATATATTCAACCATCTGCACCAAAGCAATAAACAATTAGTGCTTACGTGCGATAGACCTCCGGTTGAGTTGGTAGGTATGGTTTCCCGTTTGTTGACCCGCTTCAAATGGGGATTGACCGCCGAGGTAGAGCGGCCCGATTATAATTTGCGTTACGACATCTTGATGAGCAAGGTGAAACGCGACGGGCTCTCCATATCGAATGAGGTGGTCGATTATATCGCCCGCAACGTAACCGACAATGTGCGCGATTTGGAGGGGGTTATCGTTTCGCTCATGGTGCGTTCGAGTGTCCTGAAAAAAGAAATCTCTATCGAGATGGCCGATCAGGTATTGGCTGCCAGCATAAAGATGAGCCAAAAGCAGATTACAATCGACACGATCAAGGAGGCCGTTTGCGGTTACTATGGGCTGGAAACATCGCGCCTGTTGGAGCGTACGCGCAAAAGAGAGGTGGTTGTTGCTCGACAGATGTCCATGTATTTGGCCAAAAAGTATACCTCGCTTTCGCTCGCCGGTATTGGCGACATCTTGGGCAAAAAAGACCACGCTACCGTGTTGCACGCTTGCAAGACTATTTCGGAACAGGTTGCTGTTGACAAAAAATTACGGAGCGACCTTGAAGAGATAGAGCAACGCATACAAGGGTAGGGCCGTTGGGGAGGGGTGATACCGACAGTCGACGGCTTTTGAGAGTAGACACTTTTTACAAACGCAGTTCCCAATAACTTTAATATACAAGAGACGCCGCGATTCGATTTATGTCGATCGCGGCGTCTCTTTTGTCTTTTTGGGGGCTGCAACTCTAAGTTTGGATGCCGCCTATCGTTTTTGCGTTTATCCCGTTCTTTCCCCCCCCTTCCATTATTCAATAGGGCATACAGAATCCCTGTTTTATGATAAAATCGAGGAAAATTTTCGAAAATAGCTCGTTGTTTTCGCGGGTATAGCGAATATCGGTGAATACCTGAGCCAAAGTCTCCTTGTTGTTCTCTGCTACGAACTTCTTATTTTCGGGCAGGCTCTCCTTCTCGGCATACAACCGGGCGATAGTGTCGGGCGTGTAATCGCGATATTGTTCTTGGTGGACAATGGCTTCGAGCGGAAGACGATCGACCTGAGCCGGGGTATTGGCTGGATAGCCGACGGTAAGGGTGGTGATAGGAATCACAAATTTAGGGAGCTGCAACGCTTCGGCTATTTGGGGCGCGTTGTAGGTGGTAGTCCCCAAATAACAGCACCCTAAGCCCGAAACTTCGGCTGCCGTGCAGAATTGCTGGGCCACGAGCAGAGCGTCGATGGCAGCGGTGACAAACGATTGGAAGTTGGCATAACCCGGTTGGGCTCGATTCTGTTCGCACCATTTGTTGAATCGGTTAAAGTCGGCGCAGAATGTCAATACTACCGGAGCTTGGGTGACCGACGGTTGGTTGAAATGGGCCGGAGCCAGTTTCTCTTTGTTTGCCGGATCGCGGGTTACGACTACGCTGTAAACTTGCATATTCCCGGTAGTAGGAGCCCTGAAAGCCGTTTCGAGCAAATCGTTGAGCAATCGATTGTCAATGTCTTTGTCGAGATATTGGCGTATGGTTCTTCTCTCTTTTAATAAAGGTATCATAGTTATATCGGTTTTTTGTTCTACAAAATTAGAAATTTATTTGATAAAAAAGGAGCTTTGCTTGCAATAATTACAGAACGGAGTGAATACGGATTTTTATAAAGAAGGGGAAAATGTATTGTATTGTTGTTGTTCGTGTTTCGATAGAATTTTATCTTGATTTTTATCCTTGTTTTTAAAATTGGGAAACTTTTTTCTTTCTTCAAAAATATAAGTCTCTGAAAATAAGTGTATATTGTTTTTAAATTGGGAAACTTTTCGAAAAGTTGAAAATAAAAAATGATATTGTTTGTGTATGTGGAATGTTTTTTATAAACTTGCACCGTAAATCTTTTGTAAAAAAACCTTTGTCTAAGTTTAAGTAAATAAGAACAACCAGAAAAAACATTTTATCTCGTGGAACCAACTATTTATACTTATGACGAAGCCTACGAGGCATCGTTGAAGTATTTCAAAGGCGATGAGCTGGCAGCCCGTGTATGGGTGAACAAGTATGCTCTGAAAGATTCGTATGGGAATATCTATGAAAAAACTCCCGACGATATGCACTGGCGAATAGCCAATGAGATTGCTCGTATCGAGCAAAAATACCCCAATCCTCTTTCGGCACAAGAATTATTCGACTTGATGAAAGATTTTCGATATATTGTGCCACAGGGGAGCCCTATGAGCGGGATCGGTAACAATTACCAAATAGGGTCGTTATCCAACTGTTTTGTGATAGGACTCGATGGCGCCCCCGATTCTTACGGCGGAGTGATAAAGATAGACGAAGAGCAGGTTCAGTTGATGAAGCGTCGCGGCGGGGTAGGACACGACTTGTCGCATATTCGTCCCAAAGGTTCGCCTGTGAAAAATTCGGCATTGACCTCGACGGGGTTGGTACCTTTCATGGAGCGCTATTCCAACTCGACCCGCGAGGTAGCACAAGATGGCCGCCGGGGCGCTTTGATGTTGTCTGTATCCATCAAACACCCCGATTCCGAATCGTTTATCGATGCCAAGATGGTCGAAGGCCGGGTAACCGGAGCCAACGTATCGGTAAAGGTACACGATGATTTTATGGAGGCTGCTATTGCCGGAAAACCTTATATACAACAATATCCTATCGATGCCGCCGACCCGAAAGTGACGAAGGAGGTCGATGCTCAGGCCATTTGGAAAAAAATCGTACACAATGCGTGGAAATCGGCCGAACCCGGAGTTTTGTTTTGGGATACGATTATCAGAGAGTCGGTTCCCGACTGTTATGCCGACTTGGGCTTTAAAACCGTGTCGACCAACCCGTGCGGCGAGATACCTTTGTGCCCCTATGACAGTTGCCGTTTGTTAGCGATTAATCTCTATTCCTATGTCGTAAATCCGTTTACGAAAGAGGCCTATTTCGATTTCGATTTGTTCCGTCAACACGTAGCTTTGGCTCAACGCATGATGGACGATATTATCGATCTCGAAATGGAAAAGATCGACAAGATTATCGAGAAAATCAAATCCGACCCCGAAACCGACGAGGTAAAAGCTACCGAGTTGAACTTGTGGTATAAGATTCAGAAACGTACTTTGCAAGGCCGCCGTACCGGAGTGGGAACAACAGCCGAAGGCGATATGATTGCCGCTGTGGGTTTGCGTTACGGGACCGAAGAGGCCACCGATTTCTCCGAAAAGGTACATCGGGCATTGGCATTGGCAGCCTATCGTTCGTCGGTATCGATGGCAAAGGATCGTGGCGCATTCTCGATTTTCGATGCCGACCGGGAGGTGAACAACCCCTTTATCAACCGCTTGAAACAGGAAGACGAGGAGTTGTATGCCGATATGTGCAAGTATGGCCGTCGTAACATTGCTTGTTTGACGATTGCTCCTACGGGAACAACCAGTTTGATGACCCAGACGACATCGGGTATCGAACCGGTGTTTATGCCGGTTTACCGTCGCCGTCGTAAAGTAAATCCCAACGATCCTGAGGTACGAATCGACTATGTCGACGAGACTGGCGACGCCTTTGAGGAATATGTGGTTTATCACCACAAATTTATTACTTGGATGCAGGTGAATGGTATCGAGGTGAAAGAGAATTACACACAAGAAGAGGTCGATGCACTGGTTGCTCGTTCTCCTTATTATAAAGCTACGGCCAACGATATCGACTGGATGCAGAAAGTGCGTATGCAGGGACGTATACAAAAATGGGTAGACCACTCGATAAGCGTGACAATCAACCTCCCCTCCGATGTAAGCGAAGAGATGGTAGGCCAGCTTTATGTAGAGGCATGGCGTTCGGGATGTAAAGGGTGTACGGTTTATCGCGACGGCTCTCGGTCGGGCGTGCTTATCTCGGCCAAGAAAGAGGAGAAGAAGCCTATTGTAGCACCAGATGCTCCGGCCGAGAAACTGGTTCGTCCTATCGAACTCGAAGCCGATGTGGTTCGTTTCCAAAACAACAAAGAGAAATGGATTGCTTTCGTAGGTTTGAAAGATGGTAAACCGTATGAAATATTTACCGGTCTTGCCGACGATGACGACGGTATATTCTGCCCGAAGAACGTAGTCAAGGGTAAAATTGTGAAGGCCGTAAATCCCGACGGTACGAAACGGTACGACTTCCAATTCTCCAACAAACGCGGATATAAGACTACCATCGAAGGACTTTCCGATAAATTTAATCCTGAGTATTGGAACTACGCCAAGCTTATATCGGGTGTGCTTCGTTATGGAATGCCTATCCCGCAGGTTCTGAAACTGGTTTCGAGCCTCGAACTCGACAGCCAGTCCATCAACAGTTGGAAGAATGGTGTTGAACGCGCATTGAAAAAATATTTGCCCAATGGAACAAAGGCCAGCGGACAAACTTGCCCGCACTGTGGTAACGAAACGCTCATTTATCAAGAGGGTTGCCTCATTTGTACCTCGTGCGGAACTTCGCGCTGCGGATAATTCTTTGGTTACAAAAAAATAAGAAATGTAAGTTCGGGGCGGACTCTGTGAAAGAGCCCGCCCCGATGTTTCCCGGAGAATATCCGTATCCCTTTTTTCTAAGAAAAAGCGTCGGTCGAGTGACGGGTTTCTGTATAAAGTTTTCTATCTTTATGACTCCAATTTTATACCAATAGAGGATAGTGATGAAAATAACGTTTGAAATATATTATCATACCCGGTGGGGCGAAAGTGTGCTGCTCGTGGGCGATATAGAGGCGTTGGGCGCCAATGACGAGGGTCGAGCTGTCGTGATGAATTATCAAGGCGACGGGCTGTGGCGTTATTCGATAGAGGTGCCAAACACGGTGACCGTTTTTAATTACCGGTATCTGGTAAAGCAAGGTGACAACTTCCGTAAAGAGTGGGGGGCACCCCATTGTTTTTCTTCGGGCGAATCTGTCGAAGAATATCGTTTGCAGGACCGTTGGCGGGAACAACCTGCCGAGATGTCGTTCTATTCGTCGGCTTTTACCGAAGGGATATTTTCCCGTCGTCACACATACCCCGATTCGGGAGTTTTGGCTCCGGGGGCGATTCGGTTTAAGGTGTATGCCCCGCAAATGAGCCCCGATGAACTGCTTGTTATGGTGGGCAACTGTCCGGCTTTGGGAAACTGGGACGTGTCGAAAGCCCCGCAGTTGAGCGATACGGCTTTCCCCGAATGGCAGTTGACCTTCGAGGCCGGCGAGTTGACCTTCCCGTTGGAATATAAATTTGTCGTGGTCCGTACCCAGCAACGCGAAGTGGTGGCTTGGGAGAGCGGAGAGAACCGCCGGTTTGTCGATCCGATCGCTGAGGACGAAGCCGTTATCGTTGCCGGACTTTGTTTCAACGGGCACGAAACCCGATGGCGAGGTGCCGGGACGGCTATTCCGGTATTTTCCCTCCGTACCGAACAGGGCTTTGGCATAGGCGAGTTTTTCGATCTGAAATATTTGGTCGATTGGGCTTTGCGTACCGGACAGTCGTTTATTCAGTTGCTCCCTATCAACGATACGACCATGAGCGGAACGTGGCAAGATTCTTATCCCTATAACGCCAATTCTACATTTGCCTTGCACCCCCAGTATTTGCGTCTCTCCGAAATGGGTACGTTGAGCGATGCCGCCGAACAGGCTCGTTTCGACACGTTGAGAGCCGAGCTTAACCGTTTGCCCGAGGTCGATTACGAGCGGGTGAACAGGGCCAAAAGGGAGTATCTGCAACGGTTGTTCGATGAGCAGGGCGAAGCCACATTGTCGAGTAACGGCTTCAAGGATTTTTTCAGGGAGAATAAATTTTGGTTGCTCCCGTATGCCGCCTATTGCAGTTTGCGCGACCGTTTCGGAACGGCCGATTTTACCTGTTGGGAGGAGTATTCGGTTTATGACGAACACACCATTGCCGACTATTGTGCCGTGTGGAGCCCGTGGTATAAATCGGTGGCATTTTACTATTACGTACAGTATCATTTGCACATTCAACTTTCCGAAGTCAAAGCCTATGCCCATCGGGCAGGGGTGGTTTTGAAGGGCGATATACCCATCGGGATTAGCCGCGACAGTGTCGATGCTTGGGTCAATCCGCACCTGTTTCACATGAATGGTCAGGCAGGTGCTCCTCCCGACGATTTCTCGGTAGAGGGGCAAAATTGGGGATTCCCCACGTATAACTGGGCGGTGATGGCTCGTGACGGATATGCGTGGTGGAAAGCCCGTTTGCGCAAGATGGCCGATTATTTCGATGCCTATCGGATAGATCATATTTTGGGTTTTTTCAGAATATGGGAGATTCCGCTCGATGCGGTTCATGGTCTGCTGGGATATTTCAATCCGGCAATGCCGCTATCGCCCGACGAGATGGCAACGTCGTACGGATTCCTTTTCGATGCTTCGTGGCAGACGACGCCCTATATCCGGGAAGAGTTTTTATCCGAGGTATTCGGCCCTTACACCGATGAAGTCAAAGCCCGATTCTTACTCGAAAAGGGCGATGGAAAATGGGCTATGAATGTAATGTGGGATACCCAGCGCAAAATAGTCGATTATTTCTACGGCGCCGACGACGAGATGAATGTAGCGATAAAAGAGGGGTTGTTGAAACTTGTCGATGAGGTGCTTTTCATCGAAGATCCCGGGAAGCCCGGCTATTACCACCCGCGTATTTCGGGACAGCGAACCCAAGCCTATCGGGCACTCGACGGGGAGCAAAAGGGTTGTTTCGACCGTTTGTACGAAGATTTCTTTTATTGGCGGCACAACGATTTTTGGAAAGACGAGGCATTACGCAAGTTGCCGGCACTTATCGCGTCGACCGATATGTTGGTGTGTGGCGAAGATTTGGGTATGATACCCGGTTGTGTGCCCAATGTAATGGATCGTTTGCAAATACTCTCTTTGGAGATACAGCGTATGCCCAAAGCGTTTAATTGCGAGTTTGCCGACGTAACGCATTATCCCTATCGGTCGGTTTGCACTACATCGACCCACGATATGTCGGGTATAAGAGGTTGGTGGGAAGAGGATCCTGCCCGTACGCAACGTTTCTTCAACGAGGTGTTGGGTGAGGAGGGCAAAGCTCCCCGTACGTGCGAGCCGTGGATTTGCCGGCGGATTATCGAACTGAACTTGTCGGCTCCCTCTATGTTGGCTATATTGCCTTTGCAGGACTGGCTTTCGATCGACGGGCGGTTACGCCGCGAAAATCCGCAAGAGGAGCGAATAAACATTCCAGCCTCTTCGCGCCATTATTGGCGGTATCGTATGCATATCACCATAGAGCAACTGTTGGAAGAGGGGGTATTCAATACCCGTTTGCGCGAGTTGATAGAAAGCAGCGGACGGTGAGGATAGGATAAGTACAGCGAGCGGGAGATGAGTTTTATCCATCTCCCGCTCGTTATGTTTTGAAAAATGTATTTTCTCGAAATATCAGAGTTTGTACCCTTCGAAATCGTAGAGTACGGTCGACAGGTAACGTTCGCCCGTATCGGGCAACAATACGACTATTGTTTTCCCTTCGTTTTCGGGGCGTCGGGCCAGTTGGGTGGCGGCGAATGCCGCAGCTCCCGACGAGATTCCAACCAATAGACCTTCGGTTGCCGTCAATTTGCGGCTGGCACGAATGGCATCGTCGTCGTCCACGGGTATTACCTCGTCGACTACCGAAGCGTCGAATATCTTGGGTACGAATCCGGCACCGATTCCCTGTATTTTGTGCGGACCGGCTTTCCCTCCCGACAGAACCGGTGAGCTGGCCGGCTCGGCAGCGACGATTTTTATGTCGGGATTGTGCTTTTTGAGCCCTGCGCCTACGCCGCTGACGCTCCCTCCGGTTCCTACACCGGCTACGAAAATATCGACCGTCCCTTCGGTGTCGCGCCAAATCTCCTCGGCTGTGGTTTTCACATGAATGGCAGGGTTGGCGGGGTTCTCGAACTGTTGCAGAATAATGCTCCCCTCGATCGTTTCGTTCAACTCTTTGGCTTTGTTAATCGCTCCGGTCATACCTTCGGCTCCGGGAGTGAGCACCAGTTGTGCCCCCAAAGCTTTGAGCAGGTTCCGTCGTTCCAAACTCATCGTTTCGGGCATGGTGAGTATAAGTCGGTATCCACGTGCCGACGATACAAAGGCCAATCCCACTCCCGTGTTTCCGCTGGTCGGTTCGATGATTGTCGCTCCGGGTTTCAACAGACCTTTTTGTTCGGCGTCGTCGATCATCGATAGGGCAACACGATCTTTCACACTCCCGGCCGGATTGAAATATTCCAGTTTGGCGATAACCTTCGCCCCCAACTCGTGTTTTTTGTTGTAATTCGAAAGTTCCAAGAGGGGAGTATTCCCGATCAACTCGGTCAGATTCTTTGCTATCTTTTTCATCGATACATAAGGGTTATGTAGTTTTTATTCAACCGGTTATTTCTCTATTCGGCTGCGGCTAAGTCGTATAAGCGGGCAATCTCTTGTGCCCAAAGACTTTCGTCGGGAGTTTCGAGAATCAACGGGATATTGTCAAAACGCTTATCTTGCATTAATCGTTCAAAAAATCCCATGCCCAATACACCGGCACCCAAGCTGTCGTGACGGTCTACCCGTGAGTTCAACCCCTTTTTGGCATCGTTCAAGTGCATACCCCGCAAGTAACGGAACCCAATAATCCGCTCGAAATCGTTCCAAGTTTGGTTATATCCCTCGGCTGAGGCTAAGTCGTACCCTCCGGCAAAGGCGTGGCACGAGTCGATACACACCCCCACACGGCTCTTGTCCTCTACTTGGTCGATGATGGCGGCCAAATGTTCGAATTGGAATCCCACGTTGCTACCTTGTCCGGCTGTATTTTCGATCACGGCGGTCACTCCCTGGGTTTTGTCGAGAGCGATGTTTATCGATTGGGCAATGCGCGACAGGCATTCGTCGATCGAAATTTCCTTCAAGTGGCTGCCCGGGTGGAAATTGAGTAATTTCAATCCCAGTTGCTCGCAGCGTTGCATTTCGTCGAGAAACGCGGTACGCGATTTTTCTAACCCTTCGGCTTGCGGGTGTCCCAAATTGATCAGGTAACTGTCGTGCGGCAGGATATGTTCCGGTGCAAAATTGTATTTCGCGCAATTCTCTTTGAATTGTTCTATGCTTTTCCCCGACAGAGGCGGCGATTGCCATTGCCGTTGGTTTTTGGTAAACAGAGCAAAAGCCTTTGCTCCGATAGCGTGTGCATTTACAGGGGCATTTTCTACACCACCCGAAGCACTTACATGAGCTCCTATATATTTCATAATTTTTTGTGGAACAAGTTTATTTATACAAATATAAATAATAATAGTGGATCAATTAGAAAAATTGGTCCACTATTATTCCCCTTTGACAGTACGTGATAATTTTTGTATAGGTTTTTTGGGTTATTGTCCTTGTACCCATTTGTTGAAGTTCCGCATCTTAAATGCCAGTATAATACGGAATATACCGTATAAAATAAAGGATATGCCTATGTAAAATCTTATTATTTCGTTATAACTTATTGATATATTGAATTATATATGCAAGCAACAAAACACACAGCAACAAAGTAGCAACAAATATGAGCAAAGGCTATTTTCCGCCTTGTTGCTCGCATACGCAAAGATAGAAAATTCGGTGTATTCGGCAAAGCATATCGTCGGTGGTAATTTCGCCTGTTATGTCGCCGGGGTGGTGGATGTTCTCACGCAAAACGGGAGAGATGAAAGCTCCCCCGTTATTTTTCTCGAATACGCCCGACACGGCGTTTTCTTTTGTTCCTGCTGTAACTTATTGTCTGACGAATGACAGCCCCACAGTGGCGTTTATTCGCCGCTGTGGGGCTGGGCGAGTTTGCTGTCAAGCAGTTCAACCGTATAGATGTCGATTTTCATATACTCGTTCCCGGCGAGCGTTTCCTTAGATATGCGCTGCCGCAGATCGTCCGGCATAACGCTTTTGTACTTCTGAAAGAAATCCTCGACCCGGACAATCCTTGTGGACTTCGCCATAGCCTTTCCTTTCTTTGTCGCCGTCTTTATTATCAACGCAATGCCGACAACGGCGCAGATGATTATTAAAAGTTCTGTTGCTGTCATAATCATAGGAATTTGGATGCCGCCGCTGTCAGTTGGTCGGCATAGTTATAAATATCATCAATGCTCTCTATCTTGTTATGCTGTTCCTTTTTGTTCTCGTCAAGGAACGTCAGGCGTTTGTTGGTCGCTGAATCAAGGTACAGGCGGCACACGGTCTTTCGGTTGTTGTTGTCTATGAATACGGCGAAATAGGTCTGTGCATCCCGGTAGGTTATGCGGTCTGCCGGGATAGTGTGCCTGAGTATGGACTTGATGATGTAGAACGCTTCCAATTCTTCTTCTGTCGTTACAATCTTCGGCTCGTCCTCCTTAACCTCTTTCGCCTGTTCCTGTTTCGGTGTCGGTTCGGCTGCTTTGCCTGTGCTATTATCGTTTTCCTTAATGGCAGCTTTTAGGCGTTCCGAAATAATATCGTTGATGTAGTTCCCGATAGTCCGTTTTATAAGCCCGGTAAACTGTTCAAGGATTTTTGGCGTGAATACTCCGTCGTACACCTGTTTCCCGAAGTATTTGACGAAATCGGGAGTAGGAGAGGAAAACTCCCTGCCTATGGCTGTTTTAAGCTCGCCCATGTATTTAAGCTCGCTTGCGGAACTCAAAATCTCGTTCACATCGAAATACGACTTGTGGAACTTCTTTAATTCTTCTATCTGTGCGTCCTTGAGGTCAAGCAGGTTCACTTCCAAAAACGGCTTCCCGTCCATTTTGTTTGGCTCTGCGAGGTCTGTGTAGAACCTGTATATTATTCCGTTTGTCAGAACACCGAATTTGGCTTTTGACACGTTGAAATATCGGAGCAGTTGGTTGTCGTGCAGGTTAAGGTCTTGCGCCCAATGCTTGCACTCTATCAGGATAACCGGCTCTCCGTCTTTCATTATGGCATAGTCTATTTTCTCGCCTTTCTTAGTGCCGATGTCGCAGCACATCTCCGGCAACACCTCCAAAGGGTTGAACACGTCATATCCGAGGGCGTTTATAAACGGCATTATCAAAGCCGTTTTCGTCGCTTCCTCTGTCTGTAAGTTATCTTTCAGGCTCTCGATGCGCTCTGAAATCTGCCTTATTGAGTCTTTGAAATCCATATATCTGTTATTTAACGGTTTATCCATATCTGATAGTGTCGCCGTTGTTCACAGATAGGCACACAAAAAACGTGGGCATTCCTACCGGGTCAAGAGGTATCGCCAAACACCTGACAGCCCACAAGGAAAATGCCCACGTGTATGATGTGGGCATTCACCATTGCTTTTAAGGCTGTCTTTGAAATTTTGGCGATTTTCTTGACCCTCAAAACAATAGCAAACGCTATATTTTCAATATGTCGCTCCAAAGGTACTGAAATATATCATATTTACGGCAGAATTTCTGAAAAAAGTTTCGATTTATACTAACGAAGCTATACGTTTTATTACAGACCAAATGCCTTTCCTGTACGTGATTACGATAACGAGCAAGGCAATCCAAAATCCGTACATCTGTGTTTTCTGCCACCATGACAATTCCCGTTCAACCTCGACTTCCACCGTTTCATACACCGTCCTGTATTTGTATTTATAGACGATGCTGTCATTGCGTTCTACGGGTGTTTGAACCTCCTCGGGGATTTCTTGCGGCTTCGTATTCAAGTCGTGATAAAGCGAGCCGTCCGGGTTTATCCGGGCATCCGATGTGGCATAGTCGTTTTCAAGGTGGCTCGTGCTGTTGGAAAAGCCACATCAATAAAAAGTCGAGAATAGGGGAATTTTCGCGAGGTACAATTTGGGTGAATGCGATTTTGCCGTCGGGGTTGGGGCTGTTGGCATTCAGTAACCGGTCTACCAGTTTCGGGTCGTTGGTTTCACCGGTTTGGTAGGTCATGGTCTTATCGTTTTCTTCGGTGATGAAGTAGATTTGGTTACTTTTGATAGCTACCTCTTTGACTTTTCCGCTATCTACCTTGTGGATAAAAGTGCCATAATCGGTAGTAATGGGGCCTTCGGAGAGTTTCGGGAAAATCAATCCGTTTAATAGCAAAAGTATTAAGATACTCCACAAGAAGCCCATATAGGGATTCCCTTTACGGGGAGGTGGGGTTTGTTCTTTTTTCATACGTCGATTGTTCTTTCGTGCGAAAGTCGTAATTTTTGGAGAGCTATTAGTTATCGAATTGTCCGAAAAAATGTGCAATATTTCCCCGATACAAAAGTTTTGTTCATTTGTACAAGGGGAAATCGTATGAAAAAAGAGTGGTTGTGGCCGTTACTTTGTGCCGTCGGGGTAGGGACAAATCTCGCCTGTGGCTTTATAAGATGGCCGTTGGGCGTCGGTTGTTTTTAAATAATCGGTCAACTCTTGGGCCAAAGCATTCAATATTTCGGGCTGTTCGAGCGAAATGTCGTGCTGCTCGCCTATATCCTCACGCACATTGTAAAGCCGCCGTTGTTGCGTTTCCCAATGGTAAATGAAGTGGTAGTCGCCTTTCAGAATAGAAGAATAGGCTCCGTAACCCTCTTCTTTGTTTTGTGTTTCGCCCCACAGATTGGGAAAGTGCCATACGATTGGCCGTTCGCGTTTGATCGTGGGGTTTCGCAATACGTCGACGAAACTGATACCATCGATTGTTTGTACGGTCGAATAATCTTTTATGCCGGCCATTTCGAGAATTGTCGGGAAGAAATCTTCGATCATTACTCGTTGGTTGCATTCGCTGCCGGGAGTGGTGATCCCCGGCCAATAGATCATCATCGGTTCGCGAACTCCACCCATGAAAGCCGAGCCTTTGCCGGCACGGGCTGGGTAGTTTTGGTCGCGGTTGGCTGTACCTTGACGTACGTTGTTGAGCGCCTGTCCGCCGTTATCCGACATGAATAGAACAATCGTGTTGGCGGCGACATCGGGTTGACTTTCTAAAAAATCGAGTATATCGCCGAGGCTTTTGTCCATGCCTTCGACCAAAGCGGCATATTTGGCCTCATTCTCGTTTAATGGGGCATCGAGCTGGCTATCGTACCGGTTCCGGTAGTTGTTGCTGAATCTCGTATCATCGTCGTAGGGCGAATGTACGGCGTAGTGCGACATATAAAGGTAGAACGGCTTTTTCTCGTTTATGGCGTGTTTCATCGCATCGACAGCTTCGAGGGTAAGGGCTTCGGTAAGGAAAATATCTTGCCCGTGATATTTTTCCAATCCGAGAACTTCAAAGGCCGATCCTTTGCCAAAATTGCGAGTCCCTAAATAACTGCCCGGAGCCCCGTTGGCTCCGCCGGCAATGTTGATGTCGAAACCCATGTTGGCAGGATTGGCGCCAGATGTTGTTTTGGCACCAAAGTGGGCTTTCCCGCAATGTATTGTATAGTACCCGTTTTGCTGTAAAATTTTGGGGAACGACGTGATACGGGTCGAATTTTTCAAATCGACAGCAGCGGTTGTATGGTCGGGTTGTATGCCGTTGTAATTCCAGTCGGGCAGTTGAATGACATCGTTTTTGGCATCGGTCTTTTGGTCGTAGTTCAAGGTCCAGTTGGTTACCCGGTGGCGTGCCGCGTTCATGCCCGACATTAAGCTGCATCGGGTAGGCGAAGAGATGGCACAGGCATACGCTTCGGTAAATTTCACTCCCATGTGGGCCAGCCGTTCCATATTGGGTGTGCGATACCGGTTGTTCAAGGGTGTCCGTTCCGAATAAAAAGGGACCGATGTATCTTGCCAACCCATATCGTCTACCAAAAACAAAATGATGTTGGGCTGTTGTTGTGCCTGCATAAGACTGGCTCCAGAGAGAGAAGCAAGGAGCAGCGTGCTTTTCAGAATGGAATTCTTTTTCATATTATATTTGAGGTTGATTGTTTTCTTTGATATTCCTAAAAATAAGTTACAATAATAGTGAAATCTGCGATTATTCGGGGCGAAAGGGGGCATAAAACTTGTTAATATTTTTCGGTTGCCATTTTCTTCATCGCTATTTCGAAAAATCTTGGTATGTAGCTGAGCAAGGGTAGAAATTATTTTTTTCCGGGGATTTCTGTATTAAAGAATTAATTGTTGTAAAGGTGGGTATATTTTTGGGACATTATCGTCTTTATTGAGAATTACCATACAACTTAAATTGAAATCCATGAAAAAAAGTGCTCTACTATTCGTATTGCTACTCCTATTTCCGTTGGCTATATATAGTGCCGACACGAATATTGCGGCCAATCCCGAGGCTGTTGTTACGGAGGGCGATGTGCGGTTTACGGTTTTGACCCCGCGAGTTATCCGCATGGAGTGGGACTCCTTGCGCCGGTTTACCGACGACCGATCGTTTGTTGTGATAAATCGAAATTTGCCGGTACCCGAGTTCAAAAAAAATAAAAAAGGTGGGAAGTTGGTCATTCGCACCGAGGAGTTGGAACTCACGTATAAGTTGAATACGGGTAAATTTACGAAAGAGAATTTAAGCATAAAGTATTTAAATAAGAAGAATCCGTTTACTTGGAATCCGGGGACTACACAGAAACAGAACTTGAAAGGTACGGCCCGTACATTGGACCGTATGGACGGAACCACATTTATCAAGCGAAACGAGCCGCGGCACGAATTGCAATTGGAAGATGGAATATTGTCGCGCGATGGCTGGACGCTGATCGACGACTCGCAGAGCCTGTTGTTCGATAATAGCGATTTCCCGTGGGTAGAAGAACGGGAAGAGCGGCCGGTACAGGATTGGTATTTCATGGCCTATGGTTCGGATTATAAAACGGCACTCAAAGATTTTACGCTTTTTGCCGGGAAAATTCCTCTGCCGCCCCGGTTCGTTTTTGGTTATTGGTGGTCGCGTTATTGGGCTTACTCCGACAACGAAATGCGCGATGTCGTTTCTCAATTCGAACAGTACAATATCCCGTTAGATGTTTTGGTTGTCGATATGGACTGGCACGAAACCGACAGTCTTTTTGCCAAACCCGACAAATGGGGACAACGTAAACATTGGACCGGATATACTTGGGAAAAACGGTTGTTCTCTGATCCCGATCAGTTTTTCGATTGGGCCAAATCGAAACATCTGAAAACGACGCTCAATTTGCACCCGGCATCGGGAATTGCCCCCTTCGAATGCCAATACGACGACTTTGCCAAAGAGATGAATTTCGATACCTCTACCCGTGAGAATATTCCCTGGCAGGGAGCTAACAAAAAATTTATGAGTACACTTTTCGATGTGGTGCTGCATCCCATCGAAAAACAAGGTGTCGACTTTTGGTGGCTCGATTGGCAGCAATGGGTTTTCGACAAGGAGATAGAAAAGCTGAATAACACATGGTGGCTCAACTATACCTTCTTCGAAGATATGAAGCGCAATACCGATAAACGCCCGCTGATTTACCACCGTTGGGGTGGATTGGGGAATCACCGTTACCAGATAGGATTTTCGGGCGATGCCTATATTACATGGAATACTCTCGAATACCAGCCTTACTTTACCAATACAGCCTCGAATGTTTTGTACGGATATTGGAGCCACGATATTGGCGGGCATAAATTTATCGAGGACGATAACGTGTATCAATTCGAGCCCGAGATGTATGTCCGTTGGGTCCAGTACGGAGCTTTGAGCCCTATTTTACGGACCCATTCCAATAAAGATCCGTCGTTGGTGAAAGAGATATGGCGGTATCGCGACGAATATTATAATGCGTTGTACAACGCCGTAAGATTGCGCTATCAATTAGTACCTTATATTTATACGATGGCGCGCGAGGCCTATGAAACCGGCGTATCGATTTGCCGTCCTATGTATTACGACTACCCCGAAGAGGAGTTGGCCTATACCTATTCGCGGCAATATATGTTCGGCGATAATATTTTGGTAGCGCCAATCGGTGCCCCCATGAAGGACGGGGTTTCCGACGTGAAGGTGTGGCTGCCGGCGGGGAACGACTGGTACGAGTGGCACACCGGTACTTTGTTGAAGGGTGGACAAGAACTTGTCCGGCAGTTTACCATCGAGGAGTATCCTATCTATGTCAAGGCCGGGGCCGTAATTCCTATGTATGGCGAGGAAGTGAACAGTTTGGACGATAATCCCGACCGGACGATTATCGGTATTTTCCCCGGAGGAGAAGGCAATTTCTCGATTTACGAGGATGCCGGCAACGACCAGCAATACGATACCGAATATGCCACTACGCAAGTGGTTTCTCAAATGGAAAATCGTACGCAACGAATTCGAATCGCCCCGCGGGAGGGCCATTACAAAGCCATGAAAAATTCGAAAGATTATCTCGTTCGGTTGTATGGTGCCGAAATGCCGCGGTCGATAACGGTGAATGGGGTACCGATGGCATATACGGCATTGCCTAATGCGCAAAAGTGGTCGTACAGCGGAAAAGAGTTTATGGTATCTATTCCGGTATCGAATGCCGATTGCCGTAAGCCTTACGAGATTGTAGTCGAGTTCGATAAATCCGATACAGTCGATGTAAACGACGGAATGATAAAACAGATGAAGGAGCTACACCGAGCTATCGCAACCCGTAAATTCAAATATGCAGGAAATTATGTGGTTCCCGAAGTTACCGGATTCTGTTCCGAGACCAACTTGAAAGTAGAATACGATCCTGATAATTTCTACCGTTATATCCGTTATTTCAAAACGAACTTCCCCCAAGCAATGGAGATTACGTTGAAAGACGATTTGGTGAGTCCTTTTGCAAAATAAATAACCGCCCGGCAAGGAGAGGATTCTCCTTGTCGGGTATTGTCTAATATTAAATTTTTAAATATGAAAACACTTTACTTATCGATTTTGTTGAGCGCAGTAGCCGCGATTCCTATGGCACAGGCTCAAAATGTGTATTATGTAACGCCCGATGGCACCGGCGATGGCAGCAGTTGGGAGAGTGCTACTACTTTGGCACAAGCTATAACGAGTGCTTCGGGAAGTGCCGATGCCGCAGATATAATTTTGGTCAAAAAAGGCACCTATACTGCCCCGGCCGATGATGGTCTTGGGTTTTATTTCCAAACAAAACCCAATATTGCTATTTATGGAAATTGCGAAGGTACCGAATCGGCGACCGATTTGCCTGTAATCGACGGGGATACTCCGCTCGAAACCTATTTGGTAGCCCCGGTCGACGATAGCAATTTGCCTTTGTCGAGAGTGATTACGATTTATAAAGGTTCGGTATCGTTTACCGGATTCGATATATCGGGTGGAACCGCGTCACTCAGCACAACCCGTGGGCTCAACGAAGGAGGCGCCGTGTGGATTTACGGACAGGGCGTTTTGCAAAACTGCAACATTCATGGAGCTTCGTCGTTAAAAGGCGGTGGCGTGTTTTTGTCGAATTTCGAAGCCGACAAAGTTGCAAGGTTAAACTCTTGCCGAGTATATGATTGCAAAACCGTAGGCGATGGAAAAGACGCTTTGGGTGGAGGTGTCTATATGAAAAATGGTACCTCGGTGCATAATTGCAAGGTAGAAAATAACGAAGCCTCTTATGCCGGTGGCGGAATTTATTGCGAGGCTTCGGGGTTCATAACCAATACGGTTGTTGCGAACAACGTAGCTGTTCGCTATTCTTCCGGTGCTATTCACAATAGAGGGGGAATTATCGCCAACTGTCTCATAACGGGAAACGAAGCTGCTTTGGAAAGCGGAGCCATCACATTGGGGTCGGAAGAGGCGCAAGTTATCAACTCTACCATTGTAAATAATCAATTAAACAACACATCGGGGAGCGCTATATCGGGCGGTATTATGGTGGAAAACGGCCATGTGAAGAATTGTATCGTTTGGGGCAATCGGGTAAATCAAGGATCGACCGAACGGGATATACGTATATCGGGATTGAGGACGGGAACCCTTACCAATACTTGCTATAAGGTGGCTTCTGTGGTTCCGGCCGATGCTCAAATAGTGAATTGTATACAGGACGATCCTTTGTTCGTTAATGCCGAAAGCGGCGATTATCATTTAGCCGAAGGAAGTCCGTGTATCAATGCCGGTAGTAACGATTTGTATGCATTGGTTTCGGCAACTGTCGATTTGGACGGGAACGATAGAATACAAGATACAACTATCGATATGGGAGCTTATGAATATGGCGACGATATTTCGACTGGAATAGGAGAGTTTTCGAATGCTCCTAAGATTTATGCTGCAGCAGGTCGGTTGGTTATCGAAGGAGCCGAGGGAGAAATGGCCGTATTCGATATTTTGGGACGAATTTGTCATCAACAAGTCGTTTCGGGAAGAGTAGAATTGCCGCTTTCTTCGGGAATATACATTGTTCGACTGAATGGTATCAGTCAAAAAATTTCTGTACGACAATAGGAAATATTTTTTTTCAAAAAAAATCCGAAAAAATAATCGAAGATTTGGGTATAAAAAAAGAGACCTGTCGTCTTTAATTAGTAATAACTATTAATCTTAAATTTAAAGAGACATGAAGAAAAATTTTTTACTCACAAGTGCTCTTTTATTGGCCGGCGGATTTTCGGCAATAAATGCAGATGTTATTTATGTAACAGAAACAGGTGGTGGTGACGGTATGTCGTGGAGCAGTGCCGCAACATTGGAAGATGCGCTTTCTTGGGCTGCAAAGGGCGATGAAATCTTTGTGAAAAAAGGTACCTATACAGGTAGCTTTGCTTTGAAAGTGGCTGCTACGGTGTATGGTAACTGCGAAGGTACGGAGACCGCAGCTCCTACTTATACTACGGCCGAAGGGCTTGAAACTTTTTTGAAAGGTCCGGGCGATAAGCGTGTGTTGATTTTGGACGGTGGCGCCGCAATTTACGGTTTGGATATATCGGGTGGCGATGCTACGCTCGAAACTACCGGTGTAGGCCGTGGCGGCGGTGTTTATGTAAACAGCGGCGGCGGTTTGATAAAATATTGCCGTATACATGACAATATGGCTGTTGACGGTACAAAACAAGCTACCGAAGACAATGGACGTATTCCCCAAAGAGGTGTAGGCGGTGGAGCCTATGTGTGGAACGGCCGTATGGAAAATTGTATTATCGAGAATAATATCGCAACCACCTCTCCGTGGGAGAAAACCGATAACCATGTATGGTCTATGGGTGTAGGCGGTGGCGTTTGCTTGGAGTCTTCCGGCGAACCCGAGGATGCTGTGGTGGTGAATTGTATTATCCGTAATAACAGCACGACACCTGTCGATGATGCTGCTTCTTATCCCTGTCAGGGTGGCGGTATTGCCGTAAAATCGGGATATTTGGTAAATACGCTGGTTGTAGGCAATTCGGTAAACGGTTCGAATAACAACCAGTCGATTGGTGGCGGTATTGCTTGTACCGAGAAACAGGCATACATAATCAACTGTACGGCTTATGACAACCATGTCAAAGGCTTGGGTGGCGGTATCGCATTCCAGTCGCAAAATGCCGATGGCATGAGAGCTGTTGTCTCCAACTGTATTGCTTGGAACAATACTTGCCGTGCCGACGATTATGGCGAAGGTTTGAACAATATCCGTATGGGTAATCCGAATACCGATGGCAAATTGCCCGAAAGAGTAACTATCAATGTGGTATGTGTACCCGAAGCTACGGTTGCCTCAGGAGCCATTACCTCGGATCCTATGTTTGTCGATGCTGCCAATGGCGATTTCCATTTGGCACAAGGCAGCCCCTGTATCGATGCCGGTGACGATCCTGCCGTAGAAGGTTACGATGTAGATTTGGACGGGAATGCACGTATTGCCGGTGCCGCTGTCGATTTAGGTGCATATGAATATACCGATGGCGGTAGTGCCATAAACGAAATCGAGGCCAACGAAGGTGAAGTAATCCGTACCCAATACTATACTTTACAAGGTGTCGAAGTGACTTCGCCCAGTGTATCGGGTCTTTATATCGTTAAGAAAACATTCGATACAAATGCTGTTGCTACTGAAAAACAGTTTGTCATTGTAAAATAATTCGATAGGAATTCATACAAAAAGTGCTGGAATAATAAATAAATGAAGAACGATGGGTATAAATTTTTATACCCATCGTCTTTAATAATGGATATATTAATCTTAAATTAAAACAACATGAAAAAAATTTTTTTACTTGCAGGTACATTTTTGTTAGTATCAGGATTTTTAGGGGTAAATGCCGAAGTTATTTATGTAACAGAAACCGGTGGGGGTGATGGTTCGTCGTGGAGTAATGCCGCAACCTTGGAGGATGCTTTCAGTTGGGCAGGAACCGGCGATCAAATTTTTGTGAAAAAAGGAACTTATACCGGAAGTTTCAGATTACGGGTCGAGGCTACTGTTTATGGCAACTGCGAAGGAACCGAAACCGAAGCTCCTGTTTATACCACAGCCGAAGGTTTGGAAACATTCTTGAAAGGTCCCGGTGACAAACGAGTACTCTATTTGGACGGAAAGGCTTCGGTACTTTATGGTTTGGATATTTCGGAAGGTGACGCTTCGACCGAAACAACCGGTGTAGGCCGCGGTGGCGGTGTTTATATCAACAACGGAGGCGCAACATTGAAGTATTGTAATATCCATGACAATGTAGGCGTAGACGGCTCTAAGGCTCTGTTGGGTTCCAATGGAAAACCTCAAAAAGGTGTAGGCGGTGGTTTGTATATCTTGAACGGCCGCTTGGAAAACTGTATTATCGAGAACAACGTGGCAACTACCTCTCCGTGGGAAGACAATAGCCATGTTTGGGCAACGGGTATCGGTGGTGGTATCTGTTTGGATGCTACGGAAGGAAACGGCTGTAATCCCGATAAAGCTGTTGTTTTGAATTGTATTATCCGCAATAATAGTACGACTTCTGCCGACGATGAAGATTCTTTTGCCAGTCAAGGTGGTGGTATTGCCATTAAATCGGGAAAACTGATAAACAGTTTGGTGATAAACAATTCGGTAAACGGTTCTTTGAATAACCAGTCGGTGGGCGGCGGTGTCGCTTGTACCGAAAAACAAGCATACGTAATAAACTGTACGGTTGTAAAAAATCACGTACAAGGTTTAGGTGGCGGTATCGGATTCCAAACTACCAATGCCGATGGAATGACTGCTACGGTAGCCAATTGCATTGCATGGAATAATACTTGTCGTGAAGATGATTATGGTACGGGTAATGCCAATATCCGCTTTGGTAACCCCAATACCGACGGTAAGTTGCCCGAACGTGTAACTATTGGTGCCGTTTGTGTTCCCGAACAAACTGTAAGTGCCGGTGCCATTACTTCGGATCCTATGTTTGTCGATGCTGCTAATGGCGATTACCGTTTGGCCGCAGGCAGTCCTTGTATCGATGCCGGCGACGATCCTGCCATTGAAGGATTCGATACCGACTTAGCCGGTAATGCTCGTATCTCGGGCGCAGCAGTAGATTTGGGCGCTTACGAAGTAACTGATGGCAGCGCTATCAACGAAATCGATGTCAATAAAGGCGAAGTGATTCGCACTCAATATTATACATTGCAAGGCGTAGAGGTAACCTCGCCTAGTGTATCGGGCCTTTATATTGTTAAGAAAACGCTCGATACGAAGCAAATCATTACCGAAAAGGTGTTTGTGACAGTTAAATAAGTTTTTTTGAAATCCAAATGGAAAAGGGTGTCTAATAAGGATAATCCTATACAGCGTTTATAGCTTATTAGCACCCTTTTTGTTTTACCGTTAAATCTGTTAAACATGAAAACAAAACTATTCAGTCTATTTATTTTTACGGCGTGTTTCTGTACAAATGTAAGTGCTGTAAAATACTTTGTTACCCCGGACGGAAGTCCCGATAATGATGGATTGAGCTGGGAAACTCCTATATCGTTAAACGAAATACTTACTTCGACTGCCCTGATGGAAGGCGATGAGATATTTGTGAAAAAAGGAGAGTATATCGCACCGGAAGGCGCCAGTTTTACCTGCAACAAAGCCAATGTAAAAGTATATGGCAACTGCGAAGGAACCGAACTTGAAAAACCGTCGTACCAATTGGATAATATCGAAACTTTCTTAAAAGGAAGTGGCCGACGGGTATTGTATTTTAAGACGGCTTCTTATATAGCAGGTTTCGATATTTCGGAAGGCGATGCTTATAATTCTACCGCAGGGGCTTCGGGAAGAGCTGGCGGTGTATATATCGACCATCCCGAAGGTATGATCGAATATTGTATTATACATGACAATTTCGGCTCGAAACTCGACGAGGCAGTAAAAGGTGTAGGCGGTGGCGTATATGCACGAGGCACGGTGAAAAATTGCATTGTAGAGAACAATGTTGCTACGGCTACGTCTGGGAAAAAACCGGGTGTAGGTGGCGGAATTTGCTTGGATGGAGGTTCGGTAATAAACTCTATTATACGCAATAATCGCTGCATTGCCGAAGATGTAAACAATTCATCTACCGGAGGCAACAATGGTGGTGGAATATCAATAAAAACAGGATATGTTGTAAACTGTTTGGTCGAAGGCAATGTCATTGGAGCAATAGCCAATAATGCTAATTATGGAGGTGGAATAGATTGTAGTATGGTAACAGAGCCGAGTACGCCGGGTATTGTAGCTCATGTGATCAACTGTACGGTTGTAGGGAATGATGCAACCAGTGGCCGGGGTGGTGGTATCGGATTCGGCAACAAGGGAAGTTCGGAGGTTGTAAATTGCATTGTGGTTGATAATATGGCTCGTCCCGAAGCAACACCTGCTGGATCGAATATCTTTTTAGGTCCCGAATCTACGGCCGAAGTTTCGTATACCATGTGGCCTGAGGCTGAAACAGGAACAGGCAACCTGAGTGCTGCTCCTCAATTTGCCGATGGTTCGTATCAGCTTCAATCTTCCAGCCCGGCGATAAATGCGGGGAATAATGCCGCTATTGCCGGTTATGAAGAAGATCTTGCCGGGAAAGAGAGAATCCTCGATGAAACGGTAGATATGGGAGCGTATGAATACGATGGCGTATCCAGTTCTGTTGAATCTTCTATTGCAGATTCCGATGATTGGGTAGTAGAAACTCAGTATTACACGTTGTCGGGTTTACGTATAGATGAGCCGCAGGCGACGGGTATTTATTTGGTGAAAAAGATATTTGCTTCCCAAAGATATGAAGTTTCGAAGGTGATATTTGTATATAAATAGTTTTCTTGAGCGAGGTGTGCATCACAGAGTTTGGTGCACACCTCACTTTGCCCTCCAATTTCTCCGATGATTATGAAGCATCGGATTTTTTTAAGTTCGTCGAAAAAAAGAGAATGAAATGGATGAGGTCGTTTTTCAAAGATTTGTAAATGGAGATGATGCGGCATTTACTTTTATATATAATAAGTATGTCGATCTCCTTCTCCAATACGGTAGAAGTTTAGGATTTGAGAAAGAGGTATTGAAAGATTCTATTCAAGATGTATTTGTAAAATTATATCTGAATAGAAAGAATTTGAGTGAAGTGCGAAATCTTAAATACTATTTGTTCAGATCCTTGAAAAATAATTTGTTGGATTTGTTGAAGTCGTCGGTAGACACTTGCAACATAGAGGACTATCAATATAAATTCACTATAAAGTGGAATGTATTGAACGACTTGATTGCCGAGGAAGACAAGAAAGAGATAGAGAAAAAACTGAATAAATTGCTCGACTCCCTTACCGGGAGACAAAAAGAGATTATCTATCTGCGGTTTATTCATGGAATGGAATATGAGGAGATATCGTCTCTTATGAATATGACCATACAATCTTCGAGGAAAGCTGTTTCGAGAGCCATTAGCAAAATGCGCAGTGTAAAAGTGGCGTTTTTTATTGCAATAGCTTGTTTTTTGTAAGATAGTGAAGAAAAATAGGGGATAAAAAACAGATTTTGTCGTCTGTATATATGAAGGCATTTATAGAAAAATCAGCGATGAAGATGAAAACAAAAGAAGAATATACAGTTCTTGATTTTCTTAAAGACGATTCGTTTTTAAGGAGTGTTTTGCTTTTGAGCGATGAAGATGTTGCTTCTTGGGAAAAATATATATTGGAGAATCCAGAGAAAAAACAGGAAATAGAAACAGCAAAGCAGCTCCTTTCGTCTGTGACGTCCGACGATGATGCTTATTCCGAACAGGAGAAACTGGAACTTTTAGAACGGATTAATGACGAAGTGAAATCGATACGCCGGCATAGATTGCACATAAAAATTTATAAAGTTTTAGCCGCGGCGTGTGTAACAGCTTTGATAGCGGTGGGCCTCTATGTATTCTTGCAACCCGAGGTTCCTCAAATGCCGTTGACGGCTGTTGTGGAAAAAGATACTTTGTCTTTGGAAAAAGAGACTCGGCTTGTTCTTGCCGGAGAGAAAACAATCGCTCTTGAAGAGGGCGACGACATATTTTATGAAGAGGACGGAATGACTATTTCGTCGATGGACCGGAAAGACGAGCTTTATGCCGTGAATACCGAGGCAAATAAGGTCGAATTCAACGAATTGATTGTCCCGAAAGGCCGTAGGGCTTCCCATTTGGTTTTGGCCGATGGTTCGGAAGTTTGGGTCAACTCGGGTTCGACATTCCGTTTTCCCGCAGTCTTTGCCGACAATAAACGAGAGGTATATGTCGATGGTGAGATTTATATCGAAATTGCCAAAGATGCCAAACGGCCATTTTATGTAAAAACTTCCGAGATGAGTGTGAAAGCGTTGGGAACGCGGTTCAATGTAATGGCTTATCGCGACGAACTGGCCCAATCGGTTGTTTTGGTGGAAGGTTTGGTCGAGGTACAATCGAACGACGACTCGAAAAAGAAAATATTGCAACCCGACCATATGTTGACATTGGCAAGCAACTCGATGGATATTACCGTGGCTAATACGTACGATTACATCAGTTGGAAAGATGGGTTGCTCCAATTCCGCAGCCAGCCGTTATCCATGATATTGGCCAAACTTTCGAGGCATTACGACCTCTATATCGATTGCGAAAAAGACATTAAAGATTTGAAATGCAGTGGGAAGTTGGTTCTGTTTGACGACCCGAAAGATGTGTTGGAGACCATTTCGCGCACCATCTCGTTGGAGAAATCGGATTCCAAGACAGTGCCTATGGCTTATGAGATGAACGGGAATACCATTTTGTTGAAAAAACGAAGTTGATTATAAATCTTGTTAACTACTAATACAGAAAAACTTATGTTATCTTGGAAAAATCTATTTGGAATGTACGGGATAGGGCAATTCTGTAATAAATTGAGACGTTCAATATTATTGCTTTTCTTGCTGGGTGTCCTCCCAAACGTATGGGGCCAACAGACCAATGTTACATTAAACATGAGGAATGTCCCTATCAAAAGTGTATTGTCGCAAATCGAGAAAGCGACAAACTATTACGTATTTTTTTATACAGATAACCTGAATGCCGAGTTGGCGAAACGGGTTAATGTATCGGTGAACAATACACCGGTCGTTACCGTGTTGAACCAAATTTTCAGCTCGACAAATATCTCTTACGAAATAAAAAACAAACGTCAGGTGAGCCTCTTTTGGGTAGAAAAAGCTACCTCGAAAGAACCCGGAAAGCAAGCCGAGAAATCGAATAAGATGCAGATTACCGGAACTGTTTTCGATGCAAAAGGCGAAGCCTTGATAGGTGCCAGTGTAAGGGTGCTGGGGACAACGATAGGCTCGATGGCCGATATAAACGGGGCTTTCAAGTTGGAAGTTTCCCCCGGCGATGTATTGGAAGCCTCGTATATAGGATATACTCCTCGACGGATAAGGGTAAGCGATAAAACTACCTACCAATTCCTGTTAGACGAGGAGGCGAGCACGTTGGAAGACATTGTGGTTGTAGGTTATAGCTCGCAAAAGAAAGAGACGGTAACCGGGTCTATCTCTATGGTTACGACCAAAGATTTGTTGCAGTCGCCCCAAGCCAATATCAGTAATGCTTTGGGAGGTAGAATCCCCGGTTTGTTGAGCGTTCAACGAAGCGGTGAGCCGGGGCAGGATATGTCGACTTTGCGTATTCGTGGTGTGGGTACTTTTGCCAGTGACGAAGGATCGCAAAACCCGTTGATCATGGTCGATGGTATCGAGGTAAACAACTTGAACGACATCGACCCGAACGAAGTAGAATCGCTCTCTATTTTGAAAGATGCTTCGGCCACGGCCGTTTATGGTGTGAGAGGTGCCAACGGCGTTATCCTGATTACGACCAAACGTGGTGAAGTGGGAAAACCGAAAATCAGTTTCTCGACGAATATCGCCATAACCGATTTCCCTATGCTCAACGAACCCATGAACTCGTATGAATATGCCAAAGCATATAATACGGCGCAGGCTTATGACTACTATACCCAGTTGTCATACATACCCCGTTATTCCGACGAGGCAATCGAAGCCTACCGTACCGGGTCCGATCCGCTGTTCTATCCCGATATAAACTGGTATGATTATATGTTGAAAGATTTTTCCACTCAAACGCAAACCAACTTTAACGTAAGTGGCGGAACCGAGCGGGTAAAATATTTCGTGTCGTTGGGTATGTTCACCCAAGACGGTATGCTCGATACCAGCATATACGATCCGGGATACAGCTATCAAATCGCATTTAAGCGCTACAATATGCGATCGAATTTCGATATCAATGTAACGAAAAACCTGTTGTTGAGTATCGACGTTTCTAACCAAATGGGAAATTTGCAGAATCCCAACTGGGATACGGGTCAAATTATGGAGTCGTTGAATTCAACGCCTTCCAATGCGGCTCCCGGTGTTATCGATAACAAGGTAATTACCATATCCGAGGTATTCGGGAGCGGTCGAAATCCGGCAAGCCCCTATACAAGAGGTTGGAAATCGAAATACGAAAACAACTTGAACCTATCGGGCCGTTTTACCTATAAGATGGATTATTTGTTGAAGGGATTTTCTTTGCGCGGTGCTCTTTCGTACAAGAGTTATAGCATGGAGACAAAGACCTATAACGATAGAGGTATAACCTATGACCTCCGTAAGAATGGCGATGAACTGTTGTTTGTGCCCTCTACCGATCCGGGACAGTTGACCTATCAAGGGACGAATAGCCGGAACATAAGGATTTATTCCGAAATCGGTGCGGAGTATACCGGGAAATTCGGCTTGCACAATGTAACGGGTTTGATTTTGTACAATCAAGGGAAATATTATAATCCTACTTTGAAGTACAACATTCCCAATGGTTATCAAGGATTGGTAGGCCGTGTTACCTATAATTTCGGGAACCGCTATTTGGCCGAAGTGAATGTGGGATATAACGGTACCGAAAACTTTGCGCCGGGCAAACGGTTCGGGTGGTTCCCCGCCTATTCGTTGGGTTGGGTTTTGACCGAAGAGCCCTATTTCCCCAAAAACGATATTTTGTCGTTCTTGAAAGTGAGGGGCTCGTATGGTACGGTAGGTAACGATAAGATTGGTGGCGACCGCTTCCTCTATCTGCCTTCGGTATATACTTATACAGGCAACAATGCCTACTATTTTGGAGAGGTTGGTTCTACCTATGTAGGGTATCAAGGTTCCAACGAAAGTAAGGCCGGTAACCCGGAACTTACTTGGGAGAAGGCAATCAAGTGGAATGTGGGTGCCGACATTAAATTCTGGGGCGACCGTATAGGACTTACGTTCGACTATTTTATGGAGCATCGTGATAATATCCTCTGTAACCGCAATACAGTACCTACGATTATTGGTATATCGGCCTCGAACCTCCCGGCCTACAACATGGGGCGTATGAAAAACTCGGGTTGGGACGGTGAACTCTCTATTGGCGACAACATTGGCGATTGGAGCTATTTTGTGAAAGCCAACTTTACGTATGCCCATAATAAGATTTTGGAACAAGACGAAGTTATCCGTAACGAAGATTACCTCTATCGCACCGGATTGCGCTATGGCCAGTTCTTCGGTTATGTAGCCGACGGAATATTCAACTCGTGGGAAGAGGTGAATGCGGCAGGGCGTCCCGAATATGTGATGGCAAATAACAACAACAAGATTCAGCCCGGTGATATTCGTTATGTCGACATCAATGGCGATGGCAAAATCAACGACGACGACCAAGTGCCTATCGGTTACTCCAATTTCCCCGAAATCATGTACGGTATCTCGTTTGGCGGCTCGTATAAGAATTTTGATATTTCGCTTCTGTTCCAGGGAGCCACCCATGTATCGAATATGCCTTCGCGCCGTATCATGCGCGGTTTCTACGAATACACGGGAGCCAATAAAGATTTGTTGAAGAGTTGGAGCTACGAACGCTTTGTCAATGGAGAGGAGATTGTTTATCCTCGTTATGGTGTGAATGGCGTGGGTCATAATTATGTGACATCGACCTATTGGCTGGAAGATGCCTCGTACCTCCGTTTGAAGAATGCCGAGGTTGGTTATACATTTAGAGAAGATGCCCTCAAAAGAGTGGGAATCGGTTCGATAAGAGTATATCTAAACGGTAGCAACTTGTTGACTTGGACCGGCATATTGCCGGGGCAAGATCCCGAGGTTGCCAATGGCGGCGTGACCAATAGCGAGCCTTACCCTGTTACACGGGTCTTCAACTTTGGTTTCAATATCAATTTTTAACAGAATAGTAACGACCTAAAATATTATACCATGTATTTGAAGAATATAAAATCGAGAAAGTTTAAACAACTTATGTCACCTCTGCTAATTTTATTAGTACTGGTGTTGCCGGTCGCTGTCGTGTCGTGCGAAGATATGATGGGAAACTATTTGGAAAAACCGCCGGGAGGAGACGTGACAGAAGATACCATATTCTCATCGAGAACACAGGTAGAAACATTTTTGACCAGTATTTATCAAATGGGAATCCACTCCAATTTGGGATATGCTACGATAAATTCGAATATTTATTCCAATCGCGACGAGAATATTTTCGCCGGAGCTTGCGACGAAGCCGAAACCTGTGCAAACTGGTATCGCATGAATTGGTGGAACGAAGGCTCTATTTCGCCTAATCGGGTAGACGATTCGCGGTTCGATTATCGTTTTATTGCCATTCGGAAAATAACGGTTCTTTTGGACCGGATATATGATGTCCCCGATATTACTCCCGAATATAGGAATCAGCTTATTGCCGAGGCAAAACTGATAAGGGCGTTGAATTATTTCGAAATGATGAAACGTTATGGGGGTATGCCCATTATTCGTGAACGGTTGCAGTTGGACGATAATTTGAAAATACCTCGTGCTCCGTTGAAAGAGATGCTTTCCTTTATTTTACAGGACATCGACGAGGCTTATCCCGATTTGCTCGATAATGCTTTGCAAAATCTGAGGGGGCGTGTTCACAAAGGTGTGGCACTGGCTTTGAAATCAAAAGTCTTGCTTTATGCCGCCAGTCCGTTGTTCAATACCAATGTGCCTTATATGGACTTTGGCGGGAATAACAACCTTATCTGCCTGAACGAACCTAAAAATATGGTATGGTGGGAGCGTGCGGCTGCTGTTGCCGACTCTTGCTTGCGTTGGGCCGAGACAAATGGCTGTTATTTGATTACCGATCAAGGGGTCGATGCCAACTATCAATATAGTTGGGAGGTATATGACAACCCCGAAATTATTTTGGCCGAGAAAGCCGCATCGGGTATGGGTTGCTGGAACCGTCCGTGGTCGGGAATTATACCGAGCTCTATCATTGCCGGTAGTTCGGGTACGAATGGTACTACTCCGTTGTTGAACTTTGTCCGCAAATACGAAGACCGCGATGGAAACAAAGTCGAGTGGAACGGTGGCGACGATTTACAGGCCAAGATGGCTAATTTGGATCGACGTTTCTCGCAGACCATTGCTTACAACCTGTCGTGGTGGAATTCGCAAACTCCCGAAGTTCAGTTGTGGGAAGCCAACGACGAGTTAGGTGTAGCCGCAGGTAAACACATTAAAGACTGTTATGGCGGTTTTTGGTTGCACAAGTTGGTTTCGCCTTCGATCATGCGACCCGATAACCAAGAGCCTGTGCCCAACTCTACGCTCTTCCAGTTGAACGAGATTTATTTGAATTTTGCCGAGGCCATGAATGAAGCCTATGGCCCAGACGATAAACACGGCTATAAATATTCGGCACGCGAAGCTATCAATATTATCCGTCAGCGTTCGGGACAACCCGCCATTTTGTCGGGAAGCGGAATCTATGCCGATTTCAGAGAACTGGTTCGTAACGAGCGAGCCATCGAGTTGGCCTTTGACAATCACCGTTTCTGGGACGTACGTCGTTGGATGATTGCCGAAGAAGAAGGTGTAATGAATGGCGCCATGTATGGTATTAAAATCTATTGGATCAATACAAGTCCAACGGAGTTTCGCTATACCCCTTATTTGTATGAGAACCGCACATTTACCAAGAAAATGTATTTACACCCGTTCTCTACCAATGAGGTTAATAAAGGATATTTGATACAGAACCCTGGTTATTAATACAATCATACTATGATCAACATGAAGATAAAGAAAAATTCCCCAATGAAACATAGAATGTTTTTACTGGTTCAGGGATTGTTTTGCGCCGGACTTTTGTCGGCACAGGTAGCTCATACCGATTCAATCCTATCGGAGACTTTGGTCCCGATTGCCTATGGCGAACGGGCCGGCTGGGAAATGACGGGTGCTATCTCTTCTGTAAAAGGCGACGAGATGTCCAAGTCGTTTACGACAAGTGTGGCCAACACGCTGTATGCGAGGCTACCGGGTCTCACTGTGGGACAAAAAAGCGGAGAGCCCGGTAACGATACCCCTTCGTTGTATTCCCGTGGTATAAGCACGTTTGGATCGGGACGCGATGTGACCATTATTATAGACGGATTCCCTTCTACGTTGGATCTGTTTCAGCAATTAACGCCCCAAGAGATAGAATCGGTCAACTTGTTGAAGGATGCCGCTGCAACGGCAATCTATGGCAATAAAGCCGCCAATGGGGTTTTGTTGGTAAAGACCAAACGCGGTGTGAACGAACCGTTGAAGTTGAATTTCGGTATCCGTTTCGGTATGCAACAGGCCATGCGATTGCCCGATTTCTTGGGCTCGTATGATTATGCCCGATTGTATAACGAGGCTATGGTGAACGATTTGGGTCCCGGTTCCGAAGTTTATTCGCCGGCCGATTTGGAGGCTTATAAAAATGGTTCCGATCCGTATCATTATCCCAATGTAAATTGGTACAACAAGTTGCTGCGGACACTGTCGCCCATTGCCGATTATAATTTGTCGGCACGTGGAGGTTCCGATGTGGTACGATATTTCGTATTGATGAATATTGCCACGAATAAGGGTATCTATAAGAGTACGGAAAAGGAATCGGACTATACGAAAGATTTCTCCTATACGAGATACAATTTTAGGACGAATGTCGATGTAAAACTCTCGAAACGTATCTCTTCGGAGTTTACTTTGGGAGGAAGTGTCGAGGATCGCGTGAATCCGGGTCGGGTAAGAAACGATGTAAGCGGAGAGTACAGCACCAATGTATTCAATTTAATGGCTAAACTCCCGCCTAATGCGTTCCCGGTGTACCACGAGAATGGAACCATAGGAGGTAATTCGGCGTATTACAACCCGTGGGCCGAGATCACCGAAACCGGATATTATTCGACCAACCGACGTTCGGCACAGTTGTCGGCCAAGTTGATAGGCGACTTGGGCATGATTACGAAGGGGTTAAGTATTTCGGGAGCCGTAGGTTTTAATACCATTTATAAATCGTATACCATTGCTTCGCGTGAATATGCCCGGTACGATATGTCCGGCGAAAGGTTTGGCGAACCCTCGTCCATGTCGATTAGCGAGAGCGCATACAACCAGTGGCGCAATTTCGTGGTGCATGGATTCTTGAATTATGACAGAACGTTCGGCGTACACCATGTCGATGCCATGTTGATGGGCGGATATGAGGAATACAACGAATCTTCGACCGACTTGCCCTACAAGGATATTGTATCGGGCGGACGATTGACCTATTCGTTTGACAAACGCTATGTGGCCGAATTTTCTTTCGCCTATTCGGGGAACGACAATTTCGCACCCGGTAAACGGTTTGGTTTCTTCCCGGCCGGTTCGTTGGGCTATGTCATCTCTAACGAAGAGTTCCTGAAAGGGAATAAAGTGATTGATTACCTGAAATTGCGGGCTTCTTACGGTCTTACCGGTAACAAGGATACCGGAGCTACCCGATTCCCTTATAACCAATATTATACGGGTGGTAGCTACTACTTCGGGCAGTCCAATTCTTCGACATACTATTATGTACAGAATTATTATGCCAACCCCGATGCTACTTGGGAGAAAGATACGAAGTTCAATATCGGTATCGACGCTGTGCTTTTCGACCGGCTCAGTATTACAGCCGATTATTTTAAGGAGAAACGCTACGATATTTTAACGATGCCCTACGATGTGTTGCCCAGTTTTGTTGGCTTCAAACGTCCCGAACTGAATATCGGTCGGGTAAGCAATCAAGGATTCGAGGCTGTGGTTCGCTATACCGGCAAAGAGACGAAGGATTTGAATTGGTTTGTCGAGGGTAGCGCTTGGTTTGCCCGGAATAAAATATTGTACAATGCCGAGGAACCTCAGAACTACGACTATCAATATCGCACGGGTCATCGGGTAGACCAACCTTTCTTGTTGGAAGCCCTCGGATTCTTCAACGACCAAAACGAAATAGATTCATCGCCGAAACAAACCTTTGCAACGGTACAGCCGGGCGATTTGAAATATGCCGATTTGAATGACGATAAAAGAATCGATTCGGAAGATTTTAAGGCAATAGGTTATACCGATGTTCCCGAATGGACATTGGGATTACACGCTGGAGTGACGTATAAAGGCTTCGACTTTGATGTCCTGTTCCAAGGAGCCTTGAACCGGTCGGTATATTGGAGTGGCTCTTATTTCGAGGCTTTCCAAAACGACGGACAGATTTCGTCTATCGCCCTCGGCCGCTGGACCGAGAGCACCAAAGAAACGGCAACTTATCCCCGCCTTTCGGCTTCGAACAACATGAACAACTATCAGTCTTCCTCTTTCTGGCAAAAGAATGGTAATTTCTTGAAACTCCGTTCTTTGGAGATTGGATATACTATACCCGCCCAGTTGACCCAAAAGATAAAGATCAATGGCGTGAGGGTGTTTATGAACGGAACCAATTTATTCTCTTTGGATCACATGGAAGGTTTTACCGATCCGGAAACTCTCACCGGATATCCGGCAATGAGAACGGTGAGTTTAGGTCTTAGTGTTCAACTTTAACATTAAAATTAAGAATTATGAAACCATATAAAATTCCGGTTGCAATTTTCGGATTATTGTTCCCGATGATATTTTCGTCGTGTGAAGATCTTCTTGATCCCAAAGCCGAAACGAGGTTGACAGAAGAATTTGCGAATACTTCGTATAACAATACGTTGGCTCGTTCGGCCGGGTTGTATTCATATTTGCCCGACGGTTTTTCCTACATAGACGGTGCCATGATGGCATCGGCAACCGACGAGGCCGAATATACGCTGGAAACCTCTTCTATCCATAAATTTAATGTAGGAAGCTGGAATGCCAATAACAACCCCGACGCTTCGGCCTGGGAGCGCAATTTCGAAGGTATATTTGCTACAAACCTGTTCCTGAAAGAGTCTGACGATGTGGATTTGGACTATCTGAAATACGATCCGGCCAAGCAACAAGATTATCAAAACCGGTTAAGCAATATTCAGCGTTGGAAATACGAAGCCCGTTTTTTGAGGGCGTATTACTATTTCGAATTGGTAAAACGTTATGGCGGAGTTCCCATTATTACCGAACCGTTGGAACTGGATACCGATTTGTCGGCTTTTTCGAGAGATTCCTTGTCGGCTTGTATCCGGTTTATCGTTAGCGAGTGCGATTCTGCTGCTACGGTTTTGCAAGCGCCCGATAGAATGACCGATGTGGCTAATAATCTTGGCCGTGCAACCAAAGGAGCGGCTTTGGGCTTGAAATGCCGGGCTTTGCTCTATGCGGCCAGCGACCTGTTCAACAAACCCGACGAGTGGGCTCCCGGCTATTCGCACAAGGAGTACATCGCTATGGAAGACGGAAAAACTCAACAGCAACGTTGGGAAGAGGCGGCGGCTGCCTGCAACGACTTTATCACCTCGTTGGGCAATAAATATCCGTTGGACGAATATCGTTTGATACGGGATTATCAGAACAGCGAAATTATTTTTAGCCGTCGATATGGCTCGTCCAATTCGTATGAAAAAGGCAACTATCCGGTTGGATACGATTTGGGAGAGGGCGGAAATACGCCGTCGCAAAATTTGGTAGATGCCTATGAGATGATAGATGGTACGGCTTTCGACTGGAATAATCCCGAACATCGTGCCAATCCGTATGCCAATAGAGACCCGCGTTTGGCCATGTCGATTCTGACAAACAACGTAGGATTTAAAGATCGTACGGTCGAGGCTTGGACAGGCGGTCGCGACGGTAAAGGCGTGATTCACGCTACCCGCACAGGTTACTATATATACAAATATATAGATCCCAATTTGGATTTGTTGCAAAATCGTACCAGTGTGCACCATTGGGTAATCATGCGGTATGCCGAAATTCTGTTGAGCTATGCCGAAGCTATGAACGAAGCTTATGGTCCTACGGGCAATGTAGGCTATCGGTTGAATGCCGTTAGAGCCTTGAACCAAGTGAGAAACCGGGTGGGAATAGAGATGCCTCCCGTTCCTTCTGATGTGACCCAAGAAGAGTTGAGAGACAGAATACGGAACGAACGTCGGGTAGAACTGGCATTCGAGGATCATCGGTTCTGGGACGTGCGCCGTTGGATGATTGCGCCCGAGACACTGGGCGCTCCGTTGCGCGGTGTAGAGATAACGAAAATTTCGGACGAGGAATTTGAATACAATCCCATTGTCGTAGAACAGAGAACTTTTGAACCTAAAATGTATCTATATCCCATTCCGCAAGCCGATTTGAATACGACCGGTTGGGTACAGAATCCGCTTTGGTAAGGAGATAATAACTAATAAAAACGAAATACGATGAAATCAATGATAAAAAACCGTTTTTTGCAGCTGACCGCATTTTGCTTAATGTTAACGGGCACATCTTGTCAGTACGAAGAGATTGTAGATTTTCCTTATCCCGAATCTCAGGTTTATCTGCCTATTGCTGTGAACGGGAGCATTTCGCCTGACGGAATTTATACGATAGACGAGGGCGCTTCTACCAGTTGGGTTTCTCCCACACCGGGGCAACCCATGAAGTACACCATAACGAAAAGTAACAATTTATTTACGATTCCCTTAGGCATTTACCGGTCGGGAACGGGGAAAACCATCAAAGGAGATGTGCGCGTGTCGTTGGCTTTGAATCCCGATACGGTACAGACGTTGATCGATAACGGTACGTTGGACGGAGTGGAGTTGTTGCCCTCGGAGTATGTGTTGGAAATGCCGCAAGTCGTACAAATCGCAGATGGGAAGAACGAAGGTAATTTCAGTGTCTCGCTGGCTTTGGATTTCTTGCGCTTGGATGCTCCCAAAGAATATGCGTTGGCCGTTACCATATCCGATGAAAATAATCGGGTAAATAAGGAGCTGAACACGGGAATTATATGCATCAATACCCAAATCACGGTGCCGATTGCGACATTCTCGGCTCAACTCGACGGTAGTTCGTCCGATACGTTTGCATTTACCAACAGTTCGCTCTATTGGGATTTCTTCTCGGGCGAAGAACCCTTCTCATGGGATTTCGGTGACGGTTCGGCAATTTCGCACGAAATCAACCCGAAACACCAGTATGCAGCGGTTGGCGATTATGAGGTAGTTTTGACGGTAAAAGGCGTTACCGGCGAAACCGTGACAACCACCAACAAAGTCTCGGTAAAAAGTAATTGAATAAATATAGTTTAATTTTTATATGATGAAAAAGATTTGTTATAGATTTGCCAGTACACTACTGCTTGTTTGCATAGGGTGTATCTCTGTCGTAGCCCAAGAAAGCTATGTTTTAAACGGGCTGGCCGAATTGCAGGCCTTTACAGCTACAACGGGAAAAGTGATCGTTAAGGATTTGACATTAATTGAGCCGGCCAATAGCGAGGCTATTCCCGAGTCGGAAGTGATGAAACTTGCCGATAGGGTAGAGAAAGTTACCGGAACGTTGACCCTCGAAGGCCTTACATTATTGACCACCACGGTTGGGTTGATTGACAAAATCGATTGTAGCGAAGCCGGATTTGTGTTTAAAAACTGTGCGGTGTTGGCCGATATGGATGCTTTTGCCAATGAGGAGAAGTTTTCGGTCATTCAGGGCGATTTCGTGATAGAGGATTGTCCTATGGTTATGACGGGAGCTGCTACGGCACATCTCGACAAATCTTTTTCAAAGATACGCGAAGTAAAAGGCGATTTGAAACTGATCAATATTACCACGGCCATGAATAAACCCGAAAAGATATTCCCTTATTTGGATAGGGTAGAGGGCGATTTTGTGGTCGACGGTTGTACTCGTCTCTATTATTTTACGAATGGCGACAATACGGCCAATATGCCGTTGACCTATATCGGTGGCGATTTGGTCTTGACGAACAATCGGTCGCTGCAACGGTTGAATGGTTTCGGCACGCTCAAACATTTGGGCGGCAATGTCACCATATTGGATAATGGCGCCATTCCCGAAGAGCCTTCCGACGACGATATCATAGGCTTCTGCAAAATCAAATATTACGAAATGGCCGGTATACTGAGCGAGACGGCTACCGTACAACTGGGCAGAACGACAAGTTTGGTCGACTTTAATACTCTTTCGCCGTGTCCGTACGAAGTGGTTGAGGATATAAATGGAACGTTTAAAGCCGTTCCTGCCAATAGGTTCCTTTCGTCGATAGGAATGAATACCGCCATCAACGGACGGGGCGAAAATGTAAATACCACCGAAGAGATTATGCGCTATGTGGGTGCACGTTGGATTCGTACGAGTGTAGGCGGCAGCGTTACCGCCGTAACCAATCTCCCGGAAACATCGTCGCTGGGTGGCGGTACATCGATAGCGTCGTATAAGCAACTGTACGAAAATGCCGGTATCCGTTTCAGCACAGGCTTGGGTGCCGGAGGTCAGGAACAGAATATTCCCAATCTTATCAACAACGTCAAGCGTATTATCGAGGCAACTTCGCCCGATGCCATTATTGCTATCGAGGGGAATAACGAACCTAACAATAAAAACTGGTATGTGATTTTCGACGGAGAAATAGGTGGAGGAAGTGGCGAAGGTAAATATAATTGGAAACCGGTAGCCCGAATGCAAAAAAAATTGTATGATGATGTAAAAGACGATCCCGTTTTGGGAACAGAAGGTTACAACTATCCGGTTTGGAGCCTTACGTATGGAGGAGCGTCGGGAGAAAATGTGGGATTGCAGTATCTGAAAGTCCCCGAAGACGATATGGAGGTGCCCGAAGAATTCAGAGGCGTAACTTTTGCCGATGTGGCGAATTTGCACAATTATTTCAATCATCCAAGTTTTAAGTTCCCCCAAAACAATCAAACATGGCGGGCAGCCGAACCGGGTACCAATGTGCCGCCGGGTTGCGATGTGCTTTATCGTCATTTCGGTGTGACTTGGCTCAACAAGTACAAAGGCTATTTGACCGATGAGGAGTTGAAGGCATTGCCTCGTGTGACTACCGAGACCGGTACGACCATTAGCGACAATGTGACCGAAGAGATGCAGGCCTTGTTGTATATGTCGCTTTACTTGGCTCAATTTGCCCGCGGGTTTGACTATACGGCCATGTACCTGTTGACCGACCGTCGGGACGAATCGGGGAACCAAAGTTTCGGATTTTACGATAAATTCTATACACCGAGGCAATCGGCTCACTATTTGCATAATTTGACGACGATCTTGGCCGACGACGAAGATATCGAGGAGCCGGGCGAATTGACCTATTCGATTACCGGACGTACGATTACGGTTCACGATTTGTTACTCCAAAAGAATAACGGTACATTCGAATTGGTTATTTGGGGCGAAAAGTACGAGGGCGGCAGTGATCGTATCACCGTGGGATTTGATCAAACTTACGACGAGGTTTGGGTATATAACCCCACGAAAGGCATTGCTCCCGAAATGATATTGAACAATGTAAACTCTATTGAACTGGATATTTCGAATCACCCGTATATTATTGAAATTGGCGAACATCCCGAGTTGGCCGTAGATCGTATCGATAACGACGATTTCCAAGTACGAGCTTTCCCCAACCCTGTGATTAAGAATTTGACCGTTTATTCCGATAAGAAGATCGGTAAAGTCGCCTTGTTCGATATGATTGGTAACTGTGTATATACCAGCAGGGTATATGACAATGTATATACTATCGATATGGACGGTCTGCCTTGCGGGGCTTATATCCTTAGTGTGCTCGATGAATCGGGAAATTGCATCAAGAAACAGAAAGTAATAAAATCGTAAATGCTTCCTGTGGATTGCCAGTAATAACTTTTTAGCTCTTTTATCTCATGAAAAACTTATTATGGATATGTGCGGCTGCACTTTCGCTTACCGCTTGTGGTAGTCTTTTCTCGGAAAAAGAGAATGAAGACATACTCACCTTTGTCAATCCGTTTATCGGAAATGCCGACAATGGACATACATTCCCCGGAGCTTGTGTCCCGTTCGGACTGGTACAAGCCAGTCCCGAAACCGGGAACGATTCGTGGCGGTATTGTTCGGGATTTAATTTCGAGGACGATTCGATCATGGGGTTTGCCCAAAATCACTTGAATGGCACAGGCTGTTCCGATTTGGGCGATGTGTTGATATTCCCATTCAGCGGCGAAGTGAAGAACGGAATTTACAAGAGTGCTTACGACAAAGCTACGCAAACCGCATTGCCGGGATATTACGAAGTGAAGCTCACCGATTCGGATATCGATGTAAAGGTGACGGCCACACAACGTACCTCGTATTATGTATTTACGTATAACTCCGACGCTCCGGCCCGAATGTTGCTGGATATGCAGAGCGGTGTGGTGTGGAACCAAGAGGCTTTGCGCACTCATGTGCTCTATGCCGATATGAATATGCCCGATGACTGGACGATTACCGGCCATCAGGAGGTGACCAACTGGGTGAGGAGGCATTACTATTATGTGGTGAAGTTTGACAAACCCTATACGGTAAAAGAGGTGTTGCCGGCACGTGAAGGCGAAAAGGCCAAACGCATGATTTTGGAGTTTAATGTGAAGCCCGGCGAATCGGTACAAGTGAAGGTTGCCCTTTCGACCGTGGGTGTCGAAGGCGCACAAAGTGCCTTGTTGACCGAAAGCCCCGATTGGGATTTCGAAACCGTGAAACAAAAAAGTCAGGATCTGTGGCGGGAATTTTTGTCGAAGGTTACCGTCACCGGGACAAAAGAGCAAAAGACCAATTTCTATACCTCGTTGTACCATCTCTATATCCAGCCCAACGACATTGCCGATATAGATGGCAAATACCGGGGCGAGAACGACAGTGTGTTTGTATCGAAATCGGGAGCCTATTATTCCACATTCTCTTTATGGGACACCTATCGGGCAGCACACCCGTTATATACGATTCTTATTCCCAAGCGGGTACCGGGATTCATCAACAGCTTGTTGGAGTACTACAAGGTCAAGGGCCATTTGCCGGTTTGGACTTTGTGGGACAAAGAGACCTACTGTATGATAGCTAACCATGCTGTACCGGTGATTGTCGATGCTTATTTGAAGGGATTCAGAGGATTCAGTCCCGAAGATGCCTATAACGCCATAAAGACTTCGCTGACCGTAAGCCATAAGAAGTCCGATTGGGAAACTTACGACAAGTATGGATATTATCCGTTCGACATTACCACGGTCGAATCGGTTTCGCGAACCTTAGAGTCGGCCTATGACGATTATTGTGCCGCTCAGATGGCAAAAGCTATGGGGAAAGATGAAGATTATGAATTCTTTATGAAAAGAGCCGGAGCCTACCGGTCGCTTTTCGACCCGGAAACGAAGTTGATGCGCGGAAAAGATTCGAAAGGGAAATGGCGTACACCGTTCAATCCGTTCTTGCTCTCTCATGCCGCCAGTTGCGGAGGCGACTATACCGAGGGTAATGCTTGGCAATATACATGGCACGTACAGCACGATGTGGAAGGTTTAATCGATTTGATGGGCGGGAAAGAGACATTCGCGCTGAAACTGGATTCGTTGTTCCAAATGGATTCCATTGCAGAGAATACGGGCTTTGTTTCGGACGTCAGCGGTTTTATCGGGCAGTATGCTCACGGCAACGAACCCAGCCATCATGTAGCCTACCTGTATAATTATGTGGGACAGCCGTGGAAAACCCAAGAGTTGATTGCCGAAATTTTTGAAAGGTTTTATCAACCTCGTCCCGACGGATTGTGCGGGAACGACGATTGCGGCCAAATGTCGGCTTGGTATATATTCTCGACGATGGGCTTCTATCCGGTCGATCCTATCAGTGGCGAGTATGTCTTGGGCGCCCCGCAAATAGATAAGGTTACCATTCATTTAACCGAGGAACGGAGCTTTACCGTAGAGGCAAAGAATCTCTCGAAAAAGAATAAATACGTCGAGTCTGTCGAGTTAAACGGCCGCCCGGTTAAGGGATTGACCATTAAACACGACGATATAATGAGTGGAGGTCACTTGGTATTTACGATGACCGACAAGCCGGTAAAAAGAGTTGTGTGGTAATGTAAAAATAAGGGCGTATGAAAAGAGGAATAGGGCTTCTTATGGTGTTTTTGGCTGCAACCACTTTCGGGTGGGGGCAGTCAAAAACGAATGTGATAGAGGTTACGTTTGACAAGTTAGGAGCTGTTTACCATAAAGATGAGGCCGGGAATGCTGTTTGTAAGGTTATTAAGGCCGAAAATACCGAAGATTGCGAGGTCGTGATCGAGATTGTGGATATTGATGAAGCTCCTGTTGGCTATCAAAAGAGATACACTTTGTCGAGCCCGTTTGAGCGGTATTATCATGTTCCGTTCCGGTTGTCGGAGTTGGGCTATTATTATGTGAAAGTAACTCTTTTGCACGAGGGAAAAACCATTTTCTCGGAGCAAGAAGGGTTTGGCGTGATTCCCGATGTGACATTGACGTCGAAGGATTACGGCTCGCCGTTTGGCGTGGGAGCCCATTATGCCCGTTACGACGATTGGCGAGTGGCCGATGTGCAGCAAGCGTTGGGTATAGCATGGGTGAGAGATGTGGCAAAATGGAAAGACTTTGCCGATAAACCCGATAATACGCCCGATCCGTTCATCGATTATTTGGATAGCCATCATATTTGTTGGTTGCCCATATTGGATTATGTAGATGCCAACCACGGGTGGCAGGACGAGAATGGGATATGGCGTTGGGACGAAGATGTGTCGAACATCAAAAAATATGTCGAGCGTAACAAAGGCCGTATATCTGTATATGAGTCGCAAAACGAACCCAGCAACTTTGCCGGTTGGAATAAACGGTGGCCTCACCCGCAAGGTCAGAAATGGCGCCCGCAGGGGTGGGGTGTGCCCTTTACCGATTTGGTGAAGCAGATGTACGATTCTATTAAAGCGGTCGGCAAAGATATTCAGCTTATTTGGCCCGGCGAGGAGGAGTGGATAGAGTATTTCGACGACAATCGCGACGAGGTGGCTGCCCATATAGATTTTACAGCGATACACCCCTATATTTTGTGGCGGAAGTATCCCGAAACTTCGCAATTCTACGATAGCTTTTACGCTACACAAAAGGCCATGCTCAAAAGCCGGAATATCTCTACCGAGATTTGGGTGACCGAAACCGGTTGGACTACCTACCTGCCGGATAGCATTCGTCGCCATTTCCCGCCTGTGACCGAGGTTCAGCAAGCCCAATATTTGGTGCGAAACTATTTGGTGCAACTCTATTTCGGAGCCGGCAAAATGTTTTGGTACGAGTTGGTGGAAGAGCCTTATGGGCCCCATCACCCCGAGTCGGGATTCGGATTGCTCCGGTATAACAGCCAGTTGACCGTAAAACCCTCGGCCGTGGCATTTGCCAATATGGTGAAAAATTACCGCCACTTGGAACCGATGGGCCGATATTTGGCAAAGGATCGCAAAACCTATGGATTTGTTTATGCCGACAAAGAGGCCGGTAATGCTCCGGTATTGGGTATTTGGCGGGAATCCGACCAAAAGGAGGAGGTGGTGCCCGTTAAATATACCCGATCGCTTTCAGGCGTGGATATTTGGGGCCGTACGGTAGAGATACCTATTGTCGACGGTATGGCGCATTTACCCCTTACCATGTCGGTGTTGACCGTAAAAGGATTTGATAAGAGAGATTTGGAAAAATTGTACGAACCCAAAGAACAGGAATAAAAATGAAAAAACTATTGTTGAAAATCCTATTTATAATTTGTCCCGTTATCCTGTTTGCACAAGGCAGTTATTACGATGTGGTAATCGTGGGGGGAACTCCGGGGGGAATCATGTCGGCTATTGCGGCTTCGCGCGAAGGGAAAAGTGTTGTGATATTGGAACGTTCGGAGCATATAGGCGGGCTGCCGGCCAATGGACTGGGGGCGACCGATATTGCTACGAGAGGTGCTACGACCGGGCTTTTTAGAGAGTTTGTGAATCATATTCTGGATTATTACATCACGAAATATGGGAAGGATTCGGAACAGGTGAAGATGTGCAGCGACGGTTATCACTTTGAACCTCATGTGGCTGCACAGGTCTTTGACGAGATGTTGGCTCCCGAAAAGAAGAATGTCACGGTATTGACTATGCGTCAGTTCGATGCCGAAGCCAAGAATGTGATTATGGAAGGTTCACAGATTAAAACGCTGAAAATTTATAATCGGGAGACGAAAAAACAAGAACTGTATAGCGGCAAAGTCTTTATCGATGCCACTTATGAAGGCGACTTGGGTGCTGCTGCCGGAGTGCCTTTTTCCGTGGGACGGGAAAGCAAAGAGGAGTATAACGAGATAGGAGCCGGCCGCTTGTATAAATTGTGGTTGGGGCCCGAATTGGAGGGAACGACCAACGAGGGCGACGGCAATATCCAAGCCTATAATTACCGCCTTTGTCTGACTAACGACCCGGCAAACCGTATCTTGCCCGAAAAACCGAAAAAATACAACCGCAAGGAGTATCTCTCTTTGGTGGACGATGTATATACCGGTACATTTGCCGGGGTAGAGATGTTGGACGTCACTCCCGAAATGCAGGAGGCAAACAGAAAGCATATCGAAAACGGTGGGATCACTCAAATTCCGGGCGACCCGTGGGGGATTGCCAAAATCACGAATATGGTCGATTTGCCCAATCGCAAAACCGATGCGAATAATCAGCATTTAGCTTTGATTTCGACCGATTTGCCCGAAGAGAATTGGGAGTGGCCTACGGCCGACTGGAAGTGGCGCGACCGTTTTGCCCAGCGCTTGAAAGAGTATACATTGGGTTTGTTGTGGTTTGCTCAAAATGATGAGGCTTTGCCCGAGGCTTTCAAAGCAAATGTGAGAGAGTGGGGGTTGGCCAAAGACGAATATACCGACAATGCCAATTTCCCGCGGCAGGTGTATGTGCGGGAAGGACGTCGGTTGCATGGCGAACATTTCTTCACGGCCAACGATGCTTATCCTGTGGCTCAGGGACAACGTCCACCGCTGTATGAAAGCAGCATTACGGCCAGCCATTATGCCCTCGATTCGCACGCCGTACACAAACGCGAAAAAGGAAAAATTGCATTAGACGGTTTCTTCAACTATCAGGCTTCGGTCTATACGGTTCCGTTTGGGGTGATTTTGCCCAAGAAGGTAGACAACTTGCTTATCCCTGTGCCAGCTTCGGCTACTCATGTGGGATTTTCGACCTTGCGTATGGAACCTTGTTGGATGGCATTGGGACAGGCTGCCGGTGTGGCTGCCGCCCTTTCGATCGATCAAAACAAATCGGTGAAAGAGTTGGACGTGGAAGATGTTCAATCGGTATTGATGAGAGAAAAAGCCACGTTGATCTATTTCAAAGATGTGACTATCGATAGTCCCGATTTCGAAATGGTTCAGTATATGGGACTTAAAGGGTATATAAACGGTTGGAATGCCGATTTGGATAAACCGGTGGACAACCGTACGGCCGAGCAATGGAGTGCAAAGTCGGGGATTGCAATAGATAAGTTCGAGGGCAAAACCCGTGGCGAAGTGCTTCGTGCAGTTTATACATTGATTAAATAAGTTCCCGATATGCGTTGTAAATATTGGGCTTTGTTTGTGTTGTCGCTCTTCTCTGTTTTCTCGCTTCGGGCGCAAGGAGTAGACGAAATTTCGCCTATGGCCATTTATAATGTGGCTTTGGTCGGGTGCGATTCGGCGGGCTCGGAGTTGGTGAAACTGTTTGTATCGACGGGTGAGGCTCGTTGTGTAGCGTTGTTCGATAAGGATAGCCGCATGGCCGAGCAGGCGAAAGCCGAAATCGAATCGGTGCAAAGTAAGGCTCCAGAGCGATATGATGATTATATGCAGATGTTGGATCGGAGAGACGTGGATATTCTGTTGCTCGTTGTTCCGGCCGAACAGTGCGAGGAGTTCTTTTTGAAGGCTTGCGAGTATGATAAAAATATGTATGTAGAGATTCCGCCGGCCTTCCCGTCGGATCGATTGAAGCGCTTGATCGAGGCTTCCCGAAAGATGTCGGGCGCAGTACAAGCGGGAGAGTTTACAAAACGAGCCGATACGACCGAACGAATAAAGAATCTTTTGTATTATTTAGATGGGCGGGCCGATACTTTGGCTTATCCGCTCGAATCTTTGGAAAAGAGATAACCGGCGATTCGAACCTTCTGACCGTGATATAGATATAATTGAAGGAGAGGGGAGAAACCTTGATGTATTTTTCAGGGTTTCTCCCTTTTTTTATTGGATACGACAGCCTGTCGATTGCAATATTGCAATTTTGTCTTCAAAGAATTAAAATTCCCGGGCACATTCTTGCAGGATTTCCGAGAGGGTGGGGTGTGCGTGTACCATATTTTTCAACTGTGCGACAGTGGTCCCGCAATTCATTAAAGCCGAAATTTCCTGTACGAGGTCGGCGGCATGGGCTCCGAAAATGTGGGCACCGATAATTTTCCCCTGTTCGTTGGCAATAAGTTTGCACAATCCGTCGGGTTCTCCCATGCTGACGGCTTTTCCGTTGGCTCGGAACAGCGCCTTTTTGGCTGTGAACGCTATGCCCTGTTGTTTGCATTCCTCTTCGGTCATTCCCACCATACCCGCTTCGGGACGGGTAAATACCGCCGAGGGGATTATGTGGAGGTCTATTGCGCTTGCGTGGCCGAGCAGGTGGTCGATGACTTTGCGCCCTTGAAACGAAGCAGCGTGAGCCAGCATACATCGCCCGTTTACGTCGCCTATGGCATACACGTCGGGTACGTTGGTTTGCAGGTTCTCGTCGGTCTCGATGCCTTTCGGCGTGTAGCGTATGCCAACTTCGTCCAATCCTAAACCGTCCACTCTTGGGCTACGTCCCACGGCCATCAAGACGGTATCGGCTGTAACCGAGCAATCTTGGTTTTTCCAAGTGTAGTGTACGCATAGCCCCGCTTCGGTTTGTTCGATAGCCGTTACCGCTGCTTGGTTGAAAAATTCGAGCCCCCGTTTGGAGAGCGTTTGTTTCAATCGCTTGCTGATGTCGGTATCGAAATTGGGCAGAATCTCTTTGGCAAATTCCAGCAGGGTAACCGTACTGCCGAAACTGCGGAATATCGAAGCAAATTCGAGCCCGATAACTCCGGCTCCTACTATGCACAATCTTTGGGGTATGTGGTCGATGTCGAGCAGTTCGGTCGAGGTGAGCACACCGGGAAGATCACACCCTGCAATGGGCGGAATTTTTGCTGTCGACCCGGTGGCAATGAGAATATGGCGGGCGGTATATGTGTCGCCCGATTCGCTCTTTACGGTGTGGGCGTCGACCAGTTGGGCTCGTTCGGGTACATAGGTGATGAGTTTGTGTTTCAGTAAAAACTCAATGCCCGAAGTCAGTTGTGCGACTATTTCGTTTTTTCGCTCTACGATTCGGCGGAAATCGACCTCGTACGAAGCGACACGGATGCCCAAACTTTCGCTCTCGGCAATGGTGTCGGCAGCCTCGGCGCTGCGGCAAAAACATTTGGTGGGGATACACCCTTCGTGCAGGCAGGTCCCTCCTGCTTTACGTTGTTCGAAGAGGGTAACACTCAATCCGTTTTTTGCGGCATAAAGGGCGGTTTCGTAGCCGCCGGGGCCGGCTCCTATGATAATAATATCGCTGTTCATCTTTTTATTGTGAAAAAACGGAGAGTGGGGAAGGCACAAGGCGCTATCCCCGCTCTCCGATGAAAGTTGAGTTTAATGATTCAAATCTTTAAACCGAAGAATAGGATTCTTGGCGGCTGTGGTTTCGTCCAATCGTCTCACCGGGGTAACGTGCGGCGCACTTTTTACCAGTTCGGGGTCGTCGATGGCTTCACGGGCAACCGTCCGCATAACCTCGATAAATTCGTCGAGGGTCTCTTTCGATTCTGTTTCGGTAGGTTCGATCATAATCGACTGGTGGAACAGTAGCGGGAAGTAGATGGTTGGCGCGTGGTAGCCATAGTCGAGCAGACGTTTGGCAATGTCCAGTGTAGTTACTCCCGTCGATTTGTCTGCCAGTCCGTCGAATACGAATTCGTGTTTGCAAATCCCTTCGATGGGCAGATAGTAGCAATCTTTGAGCGACTCTTTCACATAGTTGGCATTCAGTGTGGCCAATTCACCGGCGTGTTTGAGGTTCTCTTTACCGAGAGAGAGAATATAGGCGTATGCCCGCATCATCACCCCGAAGTTTCCGAAGAATCCCGATACGCTGCCTAAACTGTCGGCACAGCCTTCTACGGCATACCGGTCGCCCCGTTTTACCACTCGGGGACGAGGCAGATAGTCGACCAGTGCAGCCGCTACGCCTACGGGACCGCTTCCGGGACCACCTCCGCCGTGCGGGGTCGAGAAGGTTTTGTGCAGATTGATGTGCATGATGTCGAACCCCATGTCGCCGGGGCGGCAACGGCCCAGCAGCGGGTTGAGGTTTGCTCCGTCGTAATAGAGCAGGCCGCCGCAATCGTGTACCAGTTTGGCGATTCGGGGAATCTCTTTTTCGAAGATACCCAACGTGTTGGGGTTGGTCATCATAATGCCGGCGATGGTGTCGTCGAGTAGCGGTTCGAGTTTATCCACGTCGATTGTCCCTTCGGGAGTCGAGGGTACCTCGACAATTTCCAGTCCGCACACGGCGGCACTCGCCGGATTGGTTCCGTGGGCGCTGTCGGGTACGATTACTTTGGTACGTTTCAAATCTCCATGCTTAATGTGGTATTGACGCATAAGCATGAGGCCGGTCAACTCGCCATGAGCCCCGGCAAAAGGGTTGAGTGTAAATTCGGCCAACCCTGAAATTTCCGACAAGGCTTGTGCCAGTTCGTAGTAGAGACGCAAAGCACCTTGCACGCTCTCTTCCGATTGCCGGGGGTGCAGCGTGGTGAACGCCTCCATCGAAGCCATCTCTTCGTTGATTTTGGGGTTGTACTTCATGGTACAGGAGCCCAATGGATAGAAGCCGGTTTCGACGCCGAAGTTTTTGTTCGACACGTTGGTGTAGTGGCGTACCACATCGAGTTCGCTCACTTCGGGCAATTCGGCCGGAGTTTCTCTTCGCAGCGATTGGGGAAGGTCGGCCAGCGAATAGTTGCCAAACTGTGTTTGGGGCAGGGCGTAACCCACACGACCCGGTTTCGAGATTTCGAAAATAAGTTTGTTGTAATATTTCATGGCTTATCCCTCCTGTTCGATTAGTGAAACCAAATTGTCTATCTCCTCGCGGGTGCGTTTTTCGGTAACGCAGAAGAGGAGTGCGTTGTCGGTTCCCTCGACGGGAATGCCGGCCAAGAAGCCTTTCTCTTCGAGATGTTTCAGCAGCGTTTCCCGGTTCAAGGTCGTCTGTACGGCAAACTCTTTTAAGAAAGGTTTATCGTAACACAGCGAGAATTTGCCTGTGGCCAATAACTTGTCGCACAGGTAGTGTGCGCCGGCGTAGGACTTTTCGTTGACCTCTTGCAACCCTTGTTTGCCCATAAGAGCCATATAGATGGTTACGTATAATGCCATGAGCGATTGGTTGGAACAAATGTTGCTGTTGGCTTTTTGGCGGCGGATATGTTGTTCGCGGGCTTGCAGCGTGAGCACGAAAGCACGTTTGCCGTCGACGTCGGTGGTAGCACCCACAATGCGGCCGGGCAATTTGCGCACCAAGTCGCGGGTAGCGGCAAGGTATCCTACATAAGGGCCTCCGAAATTCAAGGGCATACCCAACGTCTGTCCGTCGCCGCAGGCGATGTCGGCACCCCATTCGCCCGGAGTTTTCAAAACAGCCATAGCCGAGGGATCGGCATAGACGATAAAGAGCGATTTGTGGGCGTGTGCCGTGTCGGCAAATCCGGCAAAGTCCTCGATAATACCGTAGCGGTTGGGCGAACTTGCGATTACGCCGGCCACATCGTCGGCAGCGAGCATTTGCTCCATCGTATCTTTGTCGGTGACACCCTCTTTTTCGGGGATAAAGTCGAGCGTTACGCCGTGAAAACGGGCATAAGTTTCTACCACAGCGATTACCCGTTCGCTCACGGTGCGCGAGACGATAACCCGGTTGCGTTTCTTGGCATGGGCAATAGCCATGAGCATGGCTTCGGCCGCTGCGGTAGCTCCGTCGTACATCGATGCGTTGCAGCACTCCATACCGGTAAGCTCGCAAATCATGCTTTGAAACTCGAATATATATTGCAGGGTACCTTGCGATATTTCGGGTTGGTATGGGGTGTAGGCGGTAAGGAACTCCGAGCGGGAGATGAGTTGCCCGATGACGGCAGGCGAATAGTGGTCATAGGCACCGCCGCCGGCAAAGGAGATAAGCGGGCGATTTTGTGCGCCCAAGCTCTTGAAATAGGCTCTTACCTCGTCTTCCGACATCGATTTTTTCAAGTCGTAATCTTTGTCGAAGCGAATGCTTTCGGGAATTTCGGCATACAGTTCGTCGAGCGACGACACGCCTATCCGCCCCAGCATTTCGGAAATATCCGATTCGGTATGCGGGAAGTATTTGTACATGATGTTTTCCTCCGTCGATTATTCGCAAATAGCTTTGTAGGCTTCGGCGTCCATTAGGTTTTTCAATTCGGCCTCGTCGCTGATTTTTACTTTGCAAATCCAATTTCCGAAAGCATCTTCGTTCAGCAGTTCGGGTTTATCTTCCAATGCTTCGTTTATTTCTACCACGGTTCCGCTGATAGGCGACAACAGGTCGCTGGCGGCTTTTACGCTTTCGACAGCGCCGAACTCTTCGCCTTGATTCAACTCATCGTCCACTTCGGGAAGGTCGACATATACCACGCTGCCTAATTGGTGTTGGGCATAATCGGTGATACCGATGTAGCCAAATTCGCCTTCAACTTTCAGCCATTCGTGTGATTCGGAATAATAAAGTCCGTCCAATACTGTACTCATAATCGTTTTATTTTTAAGGTTGTCAATAAATCATTTTTTATAATTCTTTTCGTAGAAACGTTTTTTGACGACCGTTCCTTTGAAAAATTTCTTGCGGATATGGATTTCCACTTCGGTGCCCAGTTTTGCGTAGGCGCTGTCGATTAGGGCCATGCACACGCTTTTACCGGTAGATATGGAGTTATAGCCGGTGGTAACGAGCCCGATTACTTTGCCGTCGGCATATACTTCGTACCCGCTGCGGGGTATGGCTTTGTCGGCCAACTCTATGCCCACGATTTTGCGGGCTACCCCTTCGGCTTTTTGCAGGGCGACAGCCTCACGGCCTATAAACTCCTCTTTGTCGAGTTTGACAAACATACTCAGCCCGGCTTCGATAGGTGTAATATCTTTTTCGAGTTCATGGCCGTAGAGCGGCAATCCCACTTCGAAGCGCAAGGTGTCGCGGCATCCCAGTCCGCAGGGAAGAACCTTTTTCGAGGCTACCAAAGTATCCCATACCCGGTTGATGAAGGCGTGGCTGCCGTATAGTTCGAAACCGTCCTCACCCGTGTATCCGGTGCGCGATACGATAATGGTCTCGCCGTCGCATTCGATTTCCTTGCAAGTATAGAAGAGCAAATCTTTTACGTCGAGATGCAGCAGGGCCTCTATGCAGGCTTCGGCTTGTGGGCCTTGTACGGCCACTTCGCCGTAATAATCCGACTGGTTTTCTATTTTTACATCGTATCCGGCACTATGTTCTATAATCCATTGGTAATCTTTGCCAATATTCGAGGCGTTTACCACCAAAAAGAAACGCTCTGCGCCCATTTTATAAACCAACAGGTCGTCGACGGTACCTCCTTCGGGATACAACATCATGCCGTAAAATATTTTTCCGGGTTCGGCTCCCCGTATGTCGTTTGTGAAAATGTGGTTGATATAGCGTTCGCTGTCGGGGCCGGTGATGAGAATCTCGCCCATGTGCGAAACGTCGAATATCCCGGCGGCATGGCGCACGGCATTATGTTCTTCGATAATCGATGTGTATTCGATGGGCATATCGAATCCGCCGAAAGGCATCATTTTGGCTCCGAGATCGAGGTGCTTTTGGTGTAAGCAGGTTTTTAATATATCTTCCATAGTCAAACAGGTTTTTTATGATGGATTTTTAGTTTGATTGTCGAACAGGATTTGGATAAAATGGTCACGGTCGAGTTGGCGTATATACCCTTCAATAGGATTTTCGTCGAGTACGCGCTCTATGGCCGGGATAGAAAAGGGTACGTCGCGAAATTTGTTTAGAAATTCGTCGAGTTCACCCACCGGAAAATAGTCGCCCATGAGATTCAGCGTTTTCACGATTCCGTTTTTCAACTCTATCCGGGCTTCTACTTCACCGGCCGAACCATATCCCCGGCGTACCAGTGTGTAGCGTGGGTTGTTGCCCCATATCCATTCCTCTTTGAGATACTCTTTTTCGATCTCTTCGATACCGGCAATGTCGCGTGGTGTGAGACACTCCTCGCTGTCGCAAAGCGAGGTGCGCATGAACTGCTTGAAGGTTTCGATGTCGATGTCGAGGTATTCTTTGAGGTTGGTCACCCGTTTCCGCACCGATTCTATACCCTTTGTAATGAGTTTTTCGTTATTGGGGGTAATGGCAAGGACCAACGCTTCGAGGTCGGTGTCAAAAAGCATGGTGCCGTGTACGATACTGCGGCCGGCCGTGCGATAGAACGCATTGCCCGATACTTTTTTGCCATCGACGGTGATATCGTTCCTTCCCGAAGCCATCGCCTGTACACCCAGTTTGTTCAAGGTGCGGGCAATGAGTTGCAGATAACGGTCGAAAGTGAAACTTACATTGAAGTCGTCGGTGATGTAGGAGAACATGATGTTGCTGAAATCGGCATAAACACAACCTCCGCCCGATTTGCGGCGATAGTATTCTATGCCGTGCGAGCGGATATAGTCCATGTTGATTTCGTTTTCCATCAACTGGTTTCTACCGAAAATAACCGTGGGATTGACCTGCCACATGAAGAAACAATCTTCGCCGGTGCGGTGACGGGCTATGTATTCTTCCATAGCCAGGTAGAACGACAAACGGCGGACTGCTTTATCCGGCAGAGCGATATATCTCATAGGTATCAGGTCAACAAAATTGTACCTTACAAATTTATACAATCTTTTGTAATGAGGGATATATTGAACTGAATTTTTCTTGAATTTTATATCTTCTTCCCACGTCGACGGTGACAAATGTATAAAGGTGGCATAATAAATTTGCAGGAGAGAAAACGAATTTATGCGAAGTTCTCGTTTATCTCTCCTGCGATTCCTTTGTGGTTAGCGGTTCACTTGATTGACCGTATTGCCTGCCAAATATTGCCGTATGTTATCGGTGGCAATCTTCATGAGTCGATTGCGGGCTTCGAACGTAGCCCATGCGATATGCGGCGTGATGTAGCAGTTGCGGGCTTGTATGAGTGGATTGTCGGCTCGCGGAGGTTCCTGCGACAGTACGTCTACTCCGGCAGCTTTGATACGTCCGTTGTTCAGGGCATCGGCCAAATCTTGTTCGTTGATGAGGGGACCACGGCCGGTATTGATGACAATGGCTGTCGGTTTCATCAACGCAATCGTTTCCCGGTTGATGAGGTTGCGGGTCGAATCGGTCAAGGGGCAGTGCAGGGTAATTACGTCGCTTTCGGCCAACAGGGTTTCCAATGTTACCGGTTCTACATAGTCGGGCAGATCCTCTTTCCGTTTCGAAGTCTTTGCATATACTTTCATGTTAAAGGCATGAGCGATTTGGGCAACGGTGCTGCCGATGTTGCCGAAACCCACGATACCGATACTCTTCCCGGCCAACTCGAAGATGGGACTTTTCAAGAAACAGAAATCTTTGCAGTTTGCCCATTCGCCTGCCTTTACGCTTTGAGAGTGGTTGGCTACGTCGCTGGCTACGTTGAGCAGATGGGCAAATACCATTTGGGCGACCGACTCGCTGCTGTATGCCGGTATGTTGGTGACAACGATGCCTCGTTTTTTGGCCGCCTCGGTATCGACGATGTTGTATCCTGTGGCCAATACCCCGATATAACGCAGTTGCGGAAGTTTTTCCATCGTCTCTTGGGTTAGCGGCGTTTTGTTGGTCAAAACGATTTCGGCTCCTGTCGCGCGCGAAACGATTTCGTCGGGAGCGGTGCGGTCGTACACGGTAAGTTCGCCCAACTCGGCCATATTTTCCCAAGAGAGGTCACCGGGGTTCAATCCATATCCGTCAAGTGCCACTATACGATAGGCTTTCCGCTTTTCTTCGGTGGCTTTTTCGGTTTGCCGTTTCAACTCCTCCCAAGATACTTCGCCCTCTTTTACTTTATATCCTTCGGTTATTTTCCACTCTTTCATTGTTGCGTTATTTAATCTCTATGGCGTTTTTTACTTTTTCGTCGGTCAATGCTATTTTCAGGACGTCTGAAATGTTCCTTACATAGTGGAAGGTGAGCCCTTTCAAATAGGTGTCTTTTATTTCGGCAATATCTTTGCGGTTCTCTTCCGACAAAATAATATCGCGGATACCGGCACGTTTGGCGGCGAGTATTTTCTCCTTGATACCTCCCACGGGCAGCACTTTACCCCGCAGGGTTATTTCGCCTGTCATGGCCAAATGGTCTTTCACTTTGCGCTGGGTGAAGGTCGATGCCAACGAGGTGACCATCGTGATACCCGCCGAGGGACCGTCTTTGGGAATGGCACCTTCGGGCACATGGATATGCACGGCCCATTTGTCGAATATGTCTTCGTCGATACCCAGCAGCGAAGCGTGCGATTTGATATATTGCAAGGCAATGATGGCCGACTCTTTCATCACGTCGCCCAAATTGCCCGTCAAGGTGAGCTTTTCGCCTTTCGATTTACTCAGGCTCGATTCGACAAACAATATTTCGCCTCCTACGGCCGTCCAAGCCAACCCGGTTACCACCCCGGCATAATCGTTGTTCTCGTATTTGTCGCGGTTGTACTCCTGTGCTCCCAGATATTCGTGCAAATCGTCGAGCGAGAGGGTAGGGTTGTACGATTTGCCCGAAGCTTTCATGCGGGCTATTTTCCGCATGATACGGGCTATTTTCTTGTCGAGTTCGCGTACCCCCGATTCGCGGGTATATTGGTCGATAATGGCCGCCATCACCTTTTTGGGAATAATGACATCGCCCTCTTTCAACCCGTGATTTTCGAGTTGTTTCGGTACGAGATGGCGTCGTCCTATTTCTACTTTTTCCTCGATAATATATCCGCTAATGTCGATCAACTCCATACGATCGAGCAACGGCTGTGATATGGTGTTGAGGTTGTTGGCGGTAGCGATAAACAATATTTTCGACAGGTCGTAGTCGATGTCGACGTAGTTATCGTGAAACGCGTTATTCTGTTCGGGGTCGAGTACTTCGAGCAGAGCCGAAGCGGGATCGCCTTTGAAGTCGTTCCCTATTTTATCGATCTCGTCCAGTACAAATACGGGATTGGAACTTTTTGCCTTGATAAGTCCCTGTATGATACGGCCGGGCATAGCTCCTATATAGGTGCGTCGATGGCCTCGTATTTCGGCCTCGTCGTGCAATCCGCCCAGCGAAACCCGTATGTATTGGCGGTTTAATGCCTCGGCAATGGATTTTCCCAACGAGGTTTTTCCTACTCCCGGAGGACCGTAGAGACAGATGATGGGCGATTTCATGTCGCCACGTAATTTCAAAACGGCCAAATGCTCGATGATACGCTCTTTGACTTTTTCCAGCCCGTAATGGTCCTTGTCCAGTTGTTTCTGTACATGGTTCAGGTTGAAGTTGTCTTGGGTATATTCGTTCCACGGCAATTCGAGCAGTGTGTCGAGGTAGCTGTATTGAACCGAGAAATCGGGCGATTGGGGGTGCAACCGTTCGAGTTTTCGCATCTCTTTTTCGAAAACCTCGGCAGTTTTGGCATCCCATTTTTTCTTTTCGGCTCGTTCGCGCAACTCTTGTATATCTTGGTCCTGCATATTCCCGCCCAACTCTTCTTGTATAGTGCGGATTTGCTGTTGCAGGAAGTGCTCGCGCTGTTGTTGGTTGAGGTCCTCGCGAGTTTTCGATTGGATATCGGCTTTGATTTGCAGCAGTTGAGCCTCTTGGGTAAGCATTTCGTAGAGTTTGTACAACCGCTCCTTGATATTGTCGATATTCAGTAACTCCTGTTTTTGCGTGGCCGACAAAGGTATATTGGCGGCTAAGAAGTTAATCAGGTAATGGGCGTTGTCGATATTTCGTATGGCGAAAATCAACTCTTTGGCTTGGTCGCCGATATTTTTCAGCAACTCGAATGTCAAATCCTTCAACGCCGAAACCAACGCTTCGAACTCCTTGTCGTTTGCATCGGGCAGAATTTCGTTTTCCAACAACACATTGGCCCTCATGTAGGGAAATGTTTGGGTGACCTCTTCGATACGGAACCGTTTCATTTTCCCTTGCAAAATCACGGTCGTACTGTCGTCGGGCATTTCCAAAATCTTGATAATCTCGCTGATTACCCCCACTTCGTACAAATCGTCCTTTCCGGGATCTTCAACGGTGGCGTCGCGTTGGCACACCACTCCGATGGGGATATGGTTGTTTTGAGCCTCCTTTATGAGTTGGAGGGACTTGGGACGCCCCACGTTAACGGGGATAGCTACTCCCGGGAATAATACCATATTGCGCAATGCAAGAATGGGTAAACCGCTTGTGTTCAAAGTCTTGCATTCCGAATCGTTTTGCCCCGATATTTCGGTGAACAGAGGCATGATCGAAGGTGTATTTTCGTCGTTTTCGCAAATCATATAGTAGTTGTTAATTATTTTATTAAAAGTTGACATTTTGACAGGGTAAATTTGAGATCTTTTTAGACCCTCTCGATTCCTGCCGGTTTTACATTGTTATACAACTGGCGTGCCAAAGTTAAGCAAATAAGAGGGTATTGTCGAAATTATTATGTTTTTTTGTTTATTTTGCGTCGGAAACGAAGTGATCGTATGTCAAATTCTTATTTTAAATTTAAGCAATTTACTATATTTCAAGAACATTCGGCCATGCGAGTGGGTACCGACGGTGTTTTGCTGGGTGCTTGGAGCCGGGTGGAGCAATCGACCCGGATTTTGGATATAGGGACAGGAACGGGGTTGATAGCCATTATGGCAGCCCAACGTTCGGCGGCCCTGATCGATGCCGTTGAAATTGATTTTACCGCCGCCGGCGAAGCGGCGCAGAATGCCGCCCTTTCGCCGTGGGGTGACAGGATAACGGTGTATGGTACCGATTTTTGTACATTTTATCGGAAGAATGCCATACACCGTTATCACCATATTTTGTCCAATCCACCTTATTTCATACAGTCGTTACTCCCTCCCGACAGCCGGCGGGAACAGGCTCGTCATGCAGGGGGGCTCGATTACGAAACGTTGTTCGAGGGGGCGGCGGCATTGCTTTTGCCTCATGGCCGTTTATCGTTGGTGTCGCCTGCCGATTTGGAGGAGCATTTGGTTTTTAATGCGATCCTGCAAGGTCTTTATCCCCAACGGTTTACTTATGTGTCGGGGGTTGCTGGGCGCGCCCCGAAGCGGCTCCTTTCGGAGTGGGGCCGACATCGTGTTCCGTTGGAGGTAAATGCGCTGTCGATCGAACATAAGGGTGGGGGATATACCCGCGAATACATAGCACTTACTCACGATTTTTATTTGAAAATGCCATAGCCGGAACAAATGCAATATTCCAACTGTTATATAGCCGTAAAGACGATTGTTTTTACGAATGTATAATTTAATGATAAATAATTATGGATATTGCAAATGTCTATTTTTGGGGAAAGACCAAATATTGGTGGAGCCTCATTTTAGTGGGGATTTTAATGATTCCCTGCGGTTTTTGGTTATGGTTTCAACCGGCGTTGGGGTATGAGGTAATATCGTCGTTGCTGGGGTGGATGCTGATTCTTTTCGGTGTGGTCCAGCTTGTTGTTTCGGGAAATGTGCGGCAAAAGGTACGCGGTTGGGGCTGGTGGCTGGCCGGAGGAATTATCGATGTGCTCATCGGATTCATTTTGGTGGGAAATCTCTCTTTCAGCGAAACGGTGTTGCCATTCTTCTTCGCGTTCATTTTCCTGTATAAAGGAATTTCCAACTTGACATCGGCTTTTTATATGACAGCTACCCATAAATATTGGTGGGTATATCTCATTAATGCCATATTGTTGCTCATACTTGGGTCCTTGTTTTTGTCGATGCCCTTTATGGCGACCTTCTCGATTGTCTTTTTGTGTGCGGCAGCTTTCCTCTATTGGGGCATAATGCTCATATTCTTCGGCTATTCTTTACGACCTGTCGACAAGTAGGGGAGTGGAATTTCTTTTGACCGATACAAAAGCGTGTTCTTAACGAGGGCACGCTTTTTGTTTAAGGTAGTTAAATACTTTTACGAGTGTTTTTTATATGCGGGAAAGGAGTATATTTGTAGAAATTTAAGAGATTCGAATGCAGCGTTCGGTATGTTTTCACTCTCTTTTAATAAAAGGCTATTAAACTATTCTCGAAAAGAGAAGTCTAATAAATATAATTTCAATAGAGTATAAGATTAAGGAGAAACAATTATGAAAAAAAGATTTGCCCTGTTGATTATATTATCGATGTTGGTGACGGGTTTTGCCGGCGCAAGCTCGTATATAATCGAAGATGATATTTATTATAATCCAAATGATAAGAATCCGGTTGTAGAGCAGAAAGAGAAAGAGGAAGAGGCCGAAAAAGAGGCGCAAAAGGCCCAGGCCGCTCTTCAAGAGGAGGCTCCTGTGCAGAAAACCTTGATGGTGACTGCGGATAATAATTTCCGCGATGTCGATGAATATAACCGTCGGGGCGACTCTGCGGATATGACGCTCCAAGATGTTGCTGCCAATCAAACCGAAAATTATGTGGAGTATAACATTGTCGATGAAAATGGCGACGATGGCTACTATTTGAACGGTTTCACCGGTTCCGATTCGGATTACGAATATGCGTTGCGCATACGCCGTTTCCATAATCCCAAATTTGTCGTTTCGGTAAGCGATCCTTTTTATTCGGATATTTATTTCCTCGACAACAACGATTGGAATGTCTACATCACCGACAATTACGCGTGGGTAACTCCTACATGGACCAATCCGTGGTATTGGGATTATATGTGGTCGCCCTATTCCTATACCAGTTGGTCGTGGCGATGGACTTTGGGCCCGTGGGGATTTTCGTTCGGTTACGATCCTTTCTATTATAGCTGGGGAGGTTATTGGGGGTGGAACTCGTGGTATCGTCCGCCTTACTTCCACCATTCGTTCTATCACCACCATTATCCCTATTATGGCTGGAATAACCACTATCGCCCGCAATATACTCCCAATGGACGTCAGCCCAACCGCAACGGGGGAAGTTTCATTTCGTCGACTGCTTCTTCTTCGAACGGACGGAGGGCGACTGTCGGTACTTCATCGTCGAACTCTACGACAGGGCGTCGTACCGTAGGCACGGCAACCTCTTCTTCGAATGGTTCGGTAACAGGCGTTCGCACCAATCGGGGTACCATCATCAACAACAGTACTACCAACACCAATCGGGGATATAGATTTGAAGGCGCCAATTCTTCCCGCCGTGGAAGCACGAGCTCGTCGGGGTCGGTTTCTGTACCGTCGAGCAGCCAAAGCCGTAGACAAACCTCGATTAACAACAGTGTGACCAATTCGTCGAGAAACAACTATAACAGCGTAGGTAATAGCGGTACACGTCGTAGTTATAACAGTGCAACACCTTCGACGAATCGAAATTCGGGTTATTCGAGCAGCTCTTCGTCGAGCCGACGTTCCTCAGGTAGCTTCTCATCGTCGTCGAGTTCTTCATCGCGAGGGAGTAGCTCTTCTGCTCGGGGAGGCGGTAGCAGCGGACGTGGCGGCCGCAGATAAAAGAGGATTTGAATGATCAAGAATGAAATATATGAAAAACGTAAAATATGGTTTAGCGTTGGCCGCTCTTTGTAGCGGCTCGATGCTTTTTGGACAAGGAGTAATAGATGCTTTAAGGTATTCCCAGCAAGACATACGAGGTACAGCCCGTTATATGGGTATGGCTGGGGCGTTCGGCGCTTTGGGTGGAGATATTACTACGCTAAGTCAAAACCCTGCCGGAATAGGCGTGTATCGAAACTCCGATATTGCGGCTACCATCGATTTTTCCAATCAAGTAAGTTCGGTAAATACGGAAGGGAATAAATTTTCGGACAGTAAATTCACCTTTTCGTGTAACAATTTCGGCGTTGTATGGGCTATCCGTTTCAACCAAGAAGCCATGAAAGCGTTGAATTTCGGTTTTGCCTATAATAAACAGAAATCGTTCGACCGTACGTATAAGACCCGCTATTTAGGAATCACGTCCGCCAGTTCTCTGTCGGGCTATATTGCCCGTTTGTCCGAAGGTTATTCGGCAAACGATTTGGCTTCCAACGGGAATTATGACCCCTATGATAACAATCCGTGGCTGAATGTATTGGGGTATCAGTCCTATTTGATAAATCCCCGCAGTGCAACGTCCAGCCTTTGGAGCAGTATCATCGGGAACGGTACCGAGGCAAGCGGCGATTTATATGTGCGGGAAAAAGGCTCTATCGATGAGTACAATTTCAATGTCGGAGGCAATCTGTACAATGTCCTTTATTGGGGTATTGGCGTAACGGTTACCGACTTTTCGTATCATCTCCAAAGCGAATATGGCGAAAGTTTCACCAACGGATATTTGCCCAATGACGACGGGAGTATAGGAAGCCCGAATGCAGAAGGGTCTTATGTAATGAAAAATGCCTTGCGTACCAACGGTTCGGGATTGAAAGCCAATTTTGGAGTTATTGTCCGGGCTACCAATAATTTCCGGTTGGGATTTGCTTTCCATACGCCCAATTATTATAAACTCACCGATACCTATTTCGCTTCTGTAGATTACAATTTCAAGAGTGGCAATAAGGCTTATAATGATGTGGCTGAAACCCCGATAGGCAGTTATAGCTATGAATTTGAGTCGCCGTGGCGAATAATAGCCAGTGCAGCCTATGTATTCGGGCAGGGCGGTATTTTGAGTTTCGATTACGAATACACTCAAAACAACAGTATGTCGTTTGACGATCCTTATTCTATCGACGCCTTTTATAAGACCAATCAGGAAATTTCGGAAATGGTTTCGCCGGTGCATACATTTAAGGTCGGTGGCGAATTTCGTATTTCGCCGCAGTTGAGCGCACGTTTGGGATATGCCTATCAAACCTCTCCGGTGAAATCGGAATACCGTTCGGGGCAGGAGATTCCTACGGCAGGGACACTTACTTTGTTTACATTGGACCAACAGACCAATTACTTTACAGCGGGGTTGGGCTATCGGTTTTCCAACGTATATATCGATTTGGCTTATATGCACAGATATCGTCGTAGCGAGTTGTATCCCTTCTCGCCGCTGTTGGCCGAAAAGGATAATCCCTATAATCCAGATCAAACAGAATCCACGTTGGCTATTTCGCCTAAAATCTCTACGCTTACCGATCATAACAATTCGGTGGTGTTGACTTTGGGCGTGAAATTCTGATAAAGAGGAAGAACATATTTCTGTGAGGAGCGGTTCGTAATTTACGGGTCGCTCTTTCGCTTTTTAAAAGAATTATCCTATCTTTGAAAAGGTAGAAAATGCCCGTGACGAAATGGATAACAGTTTTGTGATAGACAGTGAGAATAAAGAGTTTCAGGATGCGTTGAGCTTGATTCGGTATACCACCCGGTCGGTTTTCCTGACCGGGAAGGCCGGTACGGGAAAGTCGACCTTTCTGCGGTATGTGTGCGAACACACCAAAAAGAAATATGTGGTGTTGGCGCCCACCGGGGTGGCGGCAATCAATGCCGGAGGCACTACCATTCACTCGTTTTTCAAAATGCCGTTCCGTCCCATGTTGCCCGATGATCCCGATTTGAGCCTTACCGACGGGCGCATTTACGAGTTGCTCAAATACAACAAGAAGCAACGGCAACTGTTGCGCCAAGTCGAGTTGATTATTATCGACGAAATATCGATGGTACGAGCCGATATGATCGATTTCATGGATAGGGTGTTGCGCGTTTTTTCGGGAAATATGCGTTTCCCGTTCGGCGGTAAACAATTATTGTTGGTTGGCGATATATATCAGTTGGAGCCGGTGGTTACGGCCGATATGCGCGACATACTCAATCGTTTTTATGCCAATGCCTATTTTTTCTCGGCTCGCGTGTTTAGGGAAATGGCATTGGTCCCTATCGAGTTGCGAAAGGTGTATCGGCAGCAGGATCAACGGTTTGTCGATTTGTTGGATAAAATACGGAACAATACGGCTACCCGCGAGGAGCTCGATTTGCTCAATAGTCGGTATAAACCTCGCAGGGAGGACGATTCGGTTCAAGACGATTTCTCGATTACATTGGCTACGCGTCGCGATCAAGTGGACTATATCAACGAGAATCGCTTGGCTCGGCTTCCGGGCGAGGAGTACACCTTTGAGGGCGAAATAAAGGGCGATTTCCCCGATGGCAGTTTGCCCACCTCGTTGGAATTGGTTTTGAAACCCGGTGCGCAAATTATGTTCATCAAAAACGATCCCGACCGTCGGTGGGTAAACGGGACAATAGGTATCGTCTCGGAAATAACTCCCGACGAAAAAATCGAGGTCCTTCTCGAATCGGGCGAAAGCTATGAGTTGGAACGCTGCATTTGGGAGAATATCAAATATACCTATAACGAAAAGGAGAAGGCCATCGAAGAGCATATATTGGGCACATTTGTTCAATACCCTGTACGCTTGGCATGGGCCATTACCGTACATAAAAGTCAGGGTTTGACTTTTAACAAAGTGGTTGTCGATTTTACCGGAGGCGCTTTTGCCGGCGGACAGACTTATGTAGCGTTGAGCCGATGCCGGTCGTTGGAGGGAATAGAGTTGCGCAAACCGATTACACATCGCGATATATTCGTGAATCCCGATGTGGTACGGTTCAGTAAAGAATTCAACAATCCGCAGTTGATTGCACAGTCGTTGAAGCTGGCGCAGGCCGACCGCCTTTATGCCGAGACGGTAAAAGCCTTCGACGAGGGCGATTTCGAGAATATGTTGCAAAGTTTCTTCAAAGCCATTCATACGAGGTACGACATTGAGAAACCCATCGTGCGGCGGTTTATACGAATGAAACTGAATGTGATCAATCAACTGAAAAATAAAAATAAAGAATTGCAACAGGCTTTGGCCGACAAAGATGCGGTATTGCGGAAATATGCCTATGAATATTATTTGTTGGGGAACGAATGTATCACAAAGGCGAAAGATCTCCGGGCGGCGTTGGCCAATTTCGACAAGGCGTTGTCGCTCGATCCTACACTGGTCGATGCGTGGGTGAGAAAGGGCATTACGCTCGAAGATTGCGGCGATGAGCATGAGGCTATGGCTTGTTATAACGAGGCGGTGCGGTTGAGCCCGTTGAGCTTTAAGGCTTTGTACAACAGGGGTAAATTGCGGTACAAGCAGGGCGATTACGATTCGGCCTTGTCCGACTTTGCAAAGGCAGTGAAACAAAAGCCGTTGCACGCCACGGCTCACGATCGGTTGGGCGATACATTCATAAAACTGGAAATGCCCGACATGGCGGCTCGCCATTGGGCCATTGCCGAAGAGTTGAGAGAGAAAAAACAACAAAATAACAAATAAAGGGTTATGATGAACAAAGGTTTGAAAACAGGATTGAAAGTTATCGGGATAACCGTAGCGGCTATTTTGGTATTAATGTTGCTTTTGCCGTTCGTCTTTAAAGACAAAGTAATGACAATCGTGAAGAACGAGGCCAACGAGATGTTGAATGCCCGGCTCGATTTCGAGTCGCTCGATATAAGCCTCTTTACTCATTTCCCAAGTGCTTCTATTGAACTGAACGGTCTTACTCTATCGGGTATAGGCGATTTCGAGAACGATACGTTGGTGTCGGCCAAGTCTATCGATGTGGCGGTAAATGTGATGAGTTTGTTCGGTGACGAGGGGTTCGATGTAAATTATATCGTGTTGGACAAGCCATCGGTAAAAGCGGTGAAGTTGGCCGACGGTCGGGTAAATTGGGACATCATGAAACCCGATACGGTTGCCGATGAAGCTGCGGCCGAGGAGGAGAGCGATTCTTCTTTCCGCTTGAAATTGAAAAATTTCAAAATTACCGATGCTACAATCGTTTATATGGACGATTCGACCCGTATGCAGTTTTATACCGATAAACTGAATTTGAAACTGTCGGGCGACATGAGTGCCGATGTGACCGACATTGACAGTAAATTCTCTTGCGAGAATATCTATTTTTCGATGGACGGCGTGTCTTATCTGAAAAAGGCCGAGGTCGGAGCTAAGTTGACCGTGTCGGCCGATTTGAAGAACAATAAGTTTACGCTGAAAGAGAACTCGTTGCGCCTGAATGCCATTGTGCTTAATCTCGACGGTTGGGTTTCGCTTCTCGATAACGGGGCTATGGATATGGATTTGAAGCTAAATACGCCCGAAATCAATTTCAAAGAGATTCTCTCGCTGATCCCGGCCATATACCAAAACAATTTCGATCGGTTGCGTACCACGGGCAATATGTCGCTTACGGCTTTTGCCAAAGGTCGCATGGAGGGCGATACATTCCCGCAATTCGGGCTAACGCTCGGTGTGACCGATGCCACTTTCAATTACGAGGGTATGCCGGCTTCGGTGGACGGTATCCGTATTGCTGCCGCGGTGAGTAATCCGGGAGGCGATTTGGATAAAACGGTAGTCGATGTATCGGAGTTCCGTTTGTCTATGGCGGGCAATCCGTTCAAGGCGACGTTGTATGCCTCTACACCCATGTCCGATTTGAATTTCAAAGCCACTGTCGACGGAACCATTCATTTGGGTAAGGTGAAGGATATTTATCCGCTGGGCGATTCGATTAGTTTGAGCGGTATCGTGACAGCCGATTTGCGGTTGGCCGGCCGTATGTCCGACATCGAAAAAGAGAACTATGAAAAGATAGAAGGTGCGGGAACATTCGCAATCTCCGATATGGATTTGGTGATGAAGGGATTACCGGCAGTTGCGGTGAAACAGGCGAAAGCCTCGATTTCGGCAAAATCCATGTCGTTGTCGCAACTCGATGTAAAAGTGGGCCGTAGCGATATACAGGCACAAGGTTCGTTGTCGAATTATTTGGCTTATGTGATGAAGGACGAAACCTTGAAAGGAACTCTTGCGGTTTCTTCGTCGATGCTCGATTTAAATGAATTGATGGGCGAATCTTCTTCGGAGGAAGAGGCCGAAGCCGATACCACGGCTCTCTCGGTTATCGAGGTTCCCAAAAATCTCGATTTGACGCTGAATGCCGATTTCAAAAAGATTCTTTTCCAGAAAATGGAACTCGATAACGTAAAGGGAAAACTTATTGTTGCCAATGGGGCTGTGCGCATGGCTCCGCTCAGTTTGAATGCGTTCGGCGGCTCGATGGTTGCTAATGGTCTCTATTCTACGGCCGAGAGTGTAACCCGCCCGAAAGTGAATTTCGACGTCGATATACAAAAAGCCTCTTTCGAAAAGACGTTCGACCAGTTGGATATGGTACAACAGATTGTCCCGATATTCCAAAAAACAGGAGGAAACTACTCGGTGAAATTCGATTTGCAATCGACGTTGGATAGCCAAATGTCGCCCGACTTGAATTTGTTGACCGCCCGGGGTGTCATTCAATCGAACGATATTCAGTTACAAAATGTCGAGGTGTTCAACCAGTTGGCTACATTGCTGAAAAACGATAAACTCAAAGACATAGAAGCCAAAGATTTGAAAATCTCATTCGAGATCGAGGACGGTAAGGTGAGAACTTCGCCTTTCGACATAAAAATGGGCAATGTCACCATGAACCTTTCGGGTACTACGGGGCTTGACCAAACTATCGATTATGCGGCGAAAATCAATATTCCGGGAGCCGGGGCTTTGAGCAATGTATCGGCAACCATAGGGGGTACCTTTACCAAGCCTTCTATAAAATTGAATACCGAGGAGGTGGTTAAAGATGTGGTGACAAGTGTGGTGGCCGAGAAAGTCTTTGGTGTCGATGCCGAAGATGTGGAGGCTCAGAAAGCGGCTATTCGCAAGCAGGCCGAAGAGGCAGGGAACAAACTTATCGCTACGGCCCAATCGGAGAGCGACAAGCTGGTGGCCAAAGCGTCTAATCCATTAGCGAAAATCGCGGCTCAGGCTGCCGGCAAAAAGCTGGTGGAGGAGGCCGAGAAACAGGCTCAGAAATTGAAAGAGGAGGCCGAAAAGTTGATTGAGAAGCAGTATGGAGCCCGGTAGCCGTCGGTGACTGGACGATAAAGCAGATGTGGCTTTTGCCCGAATAAACAGAACCCTAAAAGTCTTTCATTTAGCTTTTAGGGTTCTGTCTTTTGGGCTCTGATGGAGGCTTCGGGTATATCCTATTTGTGCAGAATATGGTCCGGTATGCATCCGTTATGGAGTAGGGGGAATTTCTCTTTTCGCCCTACTGTTTCGTGAGCGTAATTCTGCAGCGGTTTATATGGTAATCAATTCGTATTCCATGCTGCCTAATCCTATTTTTTGAGCGTGTTCGAGACCGGCTTGCCAGTTGGTGTCGGGGTGTATCAAGTGGAATTTGTCGGCGCCTTCGAAATGTTCGTGCGGGTGCTTTTCGGTAAGGCGGCTCCCGTTGATGGCGGGTGCGGCAATAACCATATCGGCACACGCTTTGTCCAAAGCTACGGGGTCGAACGAGGCCAGTATACCCAAATCGGGGATAATAGCCGCATCGTTGTGGTTCCAGCAGTCGCATTCGGGCGAAACGTTCATAATGAAACTGATGTGGAAATGAGGCTTGTCTTTCAAGATGGCCTGAGTATATTCGGCAATCTTGTAGTTAAGCCGTTCCGAGGTATCGTATTGGCCCACAACGGCCGCTTCGTGTTGGCACAGGGCAACGCATTGTCCGCACCCCACGCATTTATCGTAGTCGATCACAGCTTTGTGGTCGGCATTCAAGTGTATGGCGTCGTGGGCACAGTTTTTCACGCAGACGTTGCACCCTTTGCAATTCTCCGTTTCGATTTTGGGTTGCGAGTTACAGTGCAATTCCAGTTTGCCGCCAACGCTGGCGCCTCCCATACCCAAGTTTTTCAAGGCTCCGCCGAATCCGGCCTGCTCGTGTCCTTTGAAGTGGCTCATCGAAATGACAATATCGGCGTCGGCCAAAGCCGAACCTATTTTGGGTGCTTTGCAATATTCCCCGTCGAAAGGAATCTCGCGGTATTCGGTGCCCTTCAATCCGTCGGCAATGATTACCTGACATTGAGCCGAAATGGGATTAAAGCCGTTTTCCATAGCACTTTGCAGGTGATCGACGGCGTTGGCCCTCCGTCCCGAATAGAGCGTGTTGCAGTCGGTAAGGAAAGGCTTTGCGCCCCACGACCGTAGCAAATTTGCCAACCGGGCGGCGTAGTTCGGGCGGATATAGGCCAAATTGCCCGGCTCACCGAAATGTATTTTTATGGCCACGAATTGGTCTTTGAAATCGATCTTTTCGATACCGGCACGTTTAATGAGACGTTCCATTTTGTCGAGCAGATTGCTCGATGGCGTTGTGTGCAGATTGGTGAAGAATACTTTTGATTTATCCATAGAAGTTTGTTTTAAGTTTGCATGGCTGGTGTACAAGCGGGTGGCAAATCGTGTTTAACGGGTATCGCCAATGGACGCTTGCATTGTGTTTGGAACAAAAATAATAAAAAAATATGTGCGTATTGTTATTTTTTATTGCATTCTAATTGAATAAAATTTATTTTTAGTTTAATAAAATTTATTTTATATTTGCTTTTTTGTTGTGCTGATATTATATTTGCATGGAATAAAAATATTTATCCGAAAATGAAACGATTGATATTGAATTTTTTGTGGCTTTTGGGGTTGTGCCCGCTGGTAGCGTGGGCGAAAACCGAGCAGGCGGTATCGCTCGAAACGCCCACCGGTACGATAAACGGCAAGTTGTTGATCCCCGATGTCGAGCGTCCGCCGGTAGTCTTGTTGATAGCCGGTTCGGGTCCTACCGATATGGACGGGAACACGGTGTCGGGGGCTGTGTCGATTAAGAATAATTCGTTGAAGTTTTTGGCCGAAGGGTTGGCCCGGCAGGGTATCGCCACGTTGCGGTACGACAAGCGGGGTATTGCGTCGAGCGCGTCGGCCGGCAAATCGGAACAAGATTTGCGGTTCGACGATTATGTGGTCGATGCTTCGGGCTGGATCGACTGGTTAAACCGGGAGAATCGCTTTTCGTCCATCTATGTATTGGGCCATAGCGAAGGCTCGTTAATAGGCATGATTGCCTGTACCGACAATCGGGCGGTCAAAGGGTTTGTGTCGCTGGCCGGTGCCGGACGTCCGGCTTATGCCCTTATCGAAGAGCAAATGGCCGGTCAGCCTGCCGAGGTGCGGGTGCTGGTCAAATCGTTTAACGATTCGTTGCGGGCCGGCCGAACGATTTCTAACGTACCTATGGGCTTGATGGCGTTGTTTCGCCCGTCGGTGCAACCTTATCTTATTTCGTGGTATCGGTACGATCCCTGCGAGATTCTCTCAGGCTTGAAATTGCCGGTGCTTATTGTGCAGGGCGATCGCGATATACAAGTGCCAGTGGCGGATGCTGAACGGTTGAAACAAGCCTTGCCTGCCGCTCGTTTTTTAATCGTGGAGAATATGAATCATGTATTGAAACCGTGTGAATCGACCGATCTCGCTACTCAACAGGCGATATATGCCAATCCCGATTTACCGGTTTCGGAGGAGTTGATAACTGCAATAGAAAAATTTATAAAACAATGACGAATACTGAGACGAAAAAGAGATTGCCGCTGCGATGCCCGGCTTGCGATGCTGCGCTTAAAGTGTCGAAGATGGTTTGTGCGCGTTGCGGTACCGAGGTGTCGGGCGAGTTTGATCTTCCTGCACTCACCAGTCTTACCGAAGAGGAACAGCACTTTATGCTCGAATTTGTCAAGGCGAGCGGAAGCCTCAAAGATATGGCTAAAAAGATGGGGGTGAGCTATCCTACGGTGCGGAATTATTTGGACGATTTGATCGATAAATTGAATAACATGGAAAAATGATGAACGAGGTGTTGAAATTCATAAAAAATCCGTTTTACAGGGTTGCAGGTTATACTTCGCTCGTGTGGGGCGTAGCGGGTATGGTTGTGTCGACGGCGATCGCCTATTGGGGCTGTATCCATTTTCATGGGCTGTTGCACTATGGCGGTGCGCCTAATGAGGCTTGGTGGTGCTTTGTGGTGGAACATTTGGCCGTTTGGTTGGTACCGTCGGTGTTGATTTATATATCGAGTTTGTTTCTCAGCCGTTCTCATGTCCGTCCTGTCGATGTATTGGGTACCGTGGCTTTTGCTCAACTGCCTTTTGTGTTGCTTTCGCTGTGTATGGCTTTGCCTCCGGTACGCGAGGTTGTTACAATACAGTCGTTGCAGGCTGTCGAGCAACTACTCTCCGACACGGGTTGGATTCTTTCGGTCGTGTGGATAGGAGCGGTAGGGTTACTTATGTCCATTTGGGTGCTGTATTGGATTTTTCGGGCTATTGCCATTTCCTGTAATTTGAGGGGACGCAATTTGTGGATTGTCTTTATCTTGGGCGCTTTTGTGGGTGATATTCTTTGCCGGTATCTGATAGGTTTGTGTTATTGAGAAAGAATAATAGTATGGCGTGGGAAAAAACGAAGCAGTTGATCGGGAATCCCCGGCAACCGCTTCGTTCGCATGAATGAGAGGTGCTACTTCTCTATTCCGTTACATATTTTTAGTGAGATTTTGCAGCTTGTCGATGGAGATGTTTCCCGACAGTTGTATGAGCACAAACTCATTGCCATTGTCGTCGACCGACATGACCAACTCTTTGATTTTACCTTCGGATTGTGGGAGGATATAGATTATAACTGCCTCGCCGCTGTCGTTCACTTTCATCAGTACTTCGTAGGGTGCTTTCTTGAATATGTCGCACTCTTTTCGTATTTGAGGAATCAAAGATTTATTCTCTTCGCAAGTGAGAATTTGAATGCGGTCGAGTTCGTTGATGATACTTTTGAGATCGAGTATTTCCAAATCTAACTGTCCATTAGGCATCATATTCAACATGGTTTTCGACACGTTGATGTAAGTGACGTTCTTCTCGTTGGAAAATTTTTCGAAGATATTGTTTTCGGCGTTTGCCGAGAAAATCCCGGTAAGGGTCAGCAAAAGCATATAGACGATTCGGTTCATGACTATTCGTATTTAAAGTATTTGTTTATGATTCGTTGAGTTTTTACTATTTCGTAATTGGCTTGTTGCCATTGGTCCATGCCTTTGTTCAGTTTTTGCGAGACAAGGAGCAATGCCCGTTGAGCCTCGGCACACGCATATATCTCCTGTTCGGTGAGTTGGGGTTTCGAAGGCTGGCGGGTGAAGTAGAGGCCGGCAGCCGATGCCAATATCAAAGCGGCGGCAATTCCGCTTACCCATCGCCAAACGGGGGCGAATGCCGGTCGGTTTTTCTGTTCTCGATCGGGCAGGTTGTCTATGAATGCCGACATACGCTCTTCCATACCGTTGGGAATGGTAATCGAATGGTCGGGGACGAGGGCGAGAATGACACGTTTATCGTTGCTGAACTCATGCGGAACATCGTGGCTCGCCAAATATTCTCTGAGGGTTTGTTCTTCGGAATCCGACAGCTTGCCTTCGAAGAATAATATTATATTTTTTTGTAACTCCTGTATCGTCATAATCGTTGTATGAATAATTCTTTAACACTTTTTCTGGCTCGGGAGAGAAGAACCCTGACATTGGCATTGCTCAGTCCGGTTTCTTGCTCTATCTCGTAGGTGTTTCGTCCTTCGAAATGTTTCAAAACCAAAACCCGGCGTTGTTGTTCGGGCAGTTGCCCGATAATGTTTAGCAAAATTGCCATCTCTTCTTTGAGGGCACAGGCTTCGTCGGGTTGCAGTGCCGTTTCGGATTCCTGTATCAAGGCTGCCTCGCTGTCGGTTTGAACGGTTGGCTGCCTGAGTTTGTCGAGGCACAAATGCTTTACGATGGTGAGGGCATAAGCCTCGTTGTTTTCTATGGATTCGAGGCTGTCCCGTTTTTCCCACAGTTTCAGATAAGCGTTCTGCACCATATCTTCGGCATCATATTCATTCCCCAAATATCGAAAGGCTATGCGATACATCTTCTCGTGGCACGGAAGGAACCGTGTTTTAAACTCTCGATGGGTCATCGCTTGAACTATTTTTTATCTTTTACCAGTTCTTCCATCTGTTTGGGGTCTATTTTGCCTTTGATCCGAATCAGGCTTATTTCGTCTTTTTCGAGCGAGATGATAACCATTTCCCTGATTTTCTCTTTTTCGGTTTTCATTAATATCCGGGCTATCTCGTCATTGTCGTTGGTGCTTACCAATGTTTCGTATTCGCTGGTATTGCATTGGGCAATCAGGGTTTGGAGCCGGGTATAATCTTTGTTCGATATATTTTCGGCGTTGAGAATTTCCACGTTGTTCACTCCTTTCAATTCGGAGGCGAAGGGTTTGATCAACCCTAAGGTCAGCGAGTTGACGTTTAAGTGCTCCGCATGGGGTATTTGTGCAATAGATTTCGATAAATCGTCGATACTGTTTCCTGCAAAAGCCGATAAGGAGCAGTAGAGTAATGCAATGGCGGTGATTAGGCTTTTCGTTTTCATACGTTGAATTTTTTTGTTTTTAATTCTTTATTCTTCCCGTAGGCGACGCGTTTCTTTCGGTTTTCATATAAGAGACGGATAAGAGGGAAAAATGTTACAAAAAAAATGAAATCGGGCAAGAAAAAATAAATTTTCTCTTACCCGATTCTTGATAGTCTAATCTTTGGGCGATTATGCTTTTTCGATAATTTCCATACCTTTCAAGATCGCTTGTTCGTTTAGCGGAATGAGGTGGTGATGGCGTTCGGGCAGCGATTTTTTCAAGCCTTTCAGTACGTTTTCCATACTTACCATCGGTTTTAGTTTCAGCAGTCCGCCCAACACAATCATGTTCAGAGCTTTGGTGTTGTTCATTTCGATAGCGGCCTCCATAGCGTTGATTCGATACACTTTAATATCGGTACGCGTAGGGGGGTGATGTATTCCGTATCCGTCGTAGATAAGGATCCCGCCCGGTTTTACCTTGTTTTCGAATTTTTCGAGCGAAGGTTGGTTGAGAATGACGGCCACGTCGAAAGCGTTCAATACCGGGGAGCTGATACGTTCGTCGCTCAGTATGACGGTCACATTGGCCGTTCCGCCACGTTGTTCGGGCCCGTATGACGGCATCCACGTGACCTCTTTATCTTCCATCAGACCGGAGTAGGCGAGAATCTTTCCCATCGAGAGGACGCCTTGTCCGCCAAATCCTGCTATGATAATTTCTTCTTTCATGAGTCCGTAGTTTTTTGGTTTATACGTTTTTGAGGTCTCCCATCGGATATTTGGCAAACATATTTTCTTCCATCCATTGGTTGGCTTTTACAGGAGACATTTTCCACCCCGAATTACAGGTCGATACGATTTCGACCATCGAGGTGCCTTTGCCTGCCATGGCATTTTCGAAAGCCAGTCGTATGGCTTTTTTCGCTTTGCGGATAGAGGCCGGAGTGTGTACGCTTTGGCGGGTTACATAGCACGTGCCGTCCACGCGTTCCACCAGTTCGGCAATACGCAGGGGATAGCCGTTGAGGGCCACATTACGTCCGTAGGGGCAGGTCGATGTTTTCATGCCTTCGAGTGTGGTGGGAGCCATTTGTCCGCCGGTCATTCCGTATATACCGTTGTTGATGAAAATGATGACGATGTTCTCACCCCGGTTGCAGGCGTGAATGGTTTCGGCAGTTCCTATGGCAGCCAAATCGCCGTCGCCCTGATAGGTGAATACCATTTTCTTGGGATTGAGCCGTTTGACGGCTGTGGCAATAGCGGGAGCCCGACCGTGGGCGGCTTCTATCCAGTCGATGTCGAGATAGTTATAGGCAAATACGGCACAGCCTACGGGTGCGATACCTATCGTTTCTTCTTCAATACCCATTTCGTCGATCACTTCGGCAATGAGTTTATGTACTACGCCGTGGCTGCACCCCGGACAGTAGTGCATTGGATTATCGTTCATCAGCCGAGGTTTCGTATAAACCAAATTTTCGGGCTTTATCATTTCGTTGATATCCATGTGCATAAAAAATTATGAACCAATGGTTCGGGTATTTACATTAATTTTTCTTTCAGTGCGTTGAGTACTTCGTCGGGAGTGGGGACAATACCGCCCAATCGCCCGAAGTGCTCGACTTGCACTTTTCCGTTCACGGCCAACCGTACATCTTCTACCATTTGACCGGCATTCAATTCGGCCGAGAGTATCCCTTTTACATGATTGGCGTGTTTGGCAATTGCTTCCGAAGGGAAGGGCCACAAGGTAATGGGGCGGAGCAACCCTATTTTTATGCCTTCTTCGGCAGCCAGCTCAATGGTTTTTTGGCAGATTCTCGACATGGACCCGAAGGCGACAATCAAGTAATCGGCGTTTTCGCAATTGATCTCCTCGAAACGGATTTCGTTCTCGGTAATGCGTTTGTAGGTGGCTTGGAAACGAATGTTGTTCTGTTCCATAATGGCCGGGTCGAGTTCGAGCGAGGTGACTACATTGCGTTTGCGATTTTTGGGCTTTCCTAATGTGGCCCACGGATTTTGCTCCCTTATTTCTTCCTCGGTACGACGTTTGCGGAAGGGAGGCAACACTACCTTTTCCATCATTTGTCCGATGATTCCATCGGCTAAGATGATGGCTGGATTGCGGTATTTGAAAGCGAGGTCGAAACCTAACGCTACAAAATCGGCCATCTCTTGTACCGAGGCCGGAGCCAGCGTAATCAAGTGGTAGTCGCCGTGACCGCCACCTTTTGTTGCTTGGAAATAGTCGGCTTGGCTGGGTTGTATGGTTCCTAATCCCGGGCCGCCACGCATGACATTGACAATCAAGCAGGGCAATTCGGCACCGGCCAAATAAGAGATACCCTCTTGTTTGAGGCTGACACCGGGGCTGGACGACGATGTCATCACCGCTTTACCGCAGCTGGCTCCGCCATATACCATATTAATAGCAGCGACTTCGCTTTCGGCTTGCAATACTACCATACCGGTCGTTTTCCAGGGCTCTTCTTCCATGAGCGTTTCCATCACTTCCGATTGAGGGGTGATGGGGTACCCGAAGTACCCATCGGCTCCATAGCGTATAGCGGCGTGCGCTATCGCTTCGTTACCCTTCATCAGTTTTATATCTTCTTTCATAATTAACAATTTATCGAGTTAAACCGGTTATAATTTTACTTTATATACCGTAATACACCCGTCGGGGCATACGAGACCACAACTTGCACAGCCGATACACGCGTCGGGATTTTGCATAAAAGCATAATGATAACCTTTGTCGTTTACTTCGGTCGGTTGTAATGCCAAAACTTGACACGGGCAGGCGACTACACACAACTCACACCCTTTACAACGTTCTTTGTTAACGACAACAGCACCTTTAATATTAGCCATAGGATATTGTTTTTAGTACCACAAATATACAAAATATATTTTTAAATTGATAGTAAAATAGGTAGTTTTTTTGTGAAACTACCTACCTCTATAAACGATTGACTTTTAAGCCAATACTTGAATTAAAAACAGTAATGAAATGTAATAAAATGTTATGTTTTTAATGTATTATGTTTTATAACATAAGTTTAACAGTTGTGTCGCTTACAATTTGATACTTATCCTATTTTTATTCCCGAAAATCCCATGAAGGCCATAGCCAGTAGTCCGGCAGCGACAAGGGCGATGGGAGTGCCCTGCATGGCTTTGGGAATACGGGCGAGGCTCATTTGTTCGCGCATACCGGCAAAGATAACGAGGGCAAGGGTGAACCCCAGTGCAGTGGATATGGCATAGGCGGTAGATTCGAGCAGGGTCATGTTTTTTTGAATCACGATGATGGCCACTCCCAATATGGTACAGTTTGTGGTAATGAGGGGTAGGAATACCCCCAAAGCTTGGTAGAGGGAGGGGGCAATTTTTTTCATGATGATTTCGAGCAGCTGCACCAATGCGGCAATAACCAATATGAAAACAATGGTTTGCATATAGTCGAGTTGCAAAGGCATTAACAGATAGGTTTGCAACAGATAGGTGACGATTGTCGCTATGGTCATGACGAATGTTACGGCTGCCCCCATGCCCAATGCCGAATCAATGCGTTTGGAGACGCCGAGGAAGGGGCATATCCCTAAGAATTGCGACAGCACAATGTTGTTGACGAAGATGGCGGTAACGAATATCGAAATGTATGTGAGCATGGTTATCGTGTTTTAAGTGCGTGGATAATGGCGATTAAAAATCCCAAAGCGATAAAGGCGCCGGGGGCAAGTATGAAGACGAGCGAGCCGTATTCTTCGGGATAGACGGCTACTCCGAAGAGATGCCCCGTTCCCAAAAACTCGCGTACACATCCCAGCAGGGTGAGTGCGAAGGTAAAGCCTAACCCGATACCGAGTCCGTCGAAGAACGATTCGGCCGGCGTGTGTTTGGCGGCGAAAGCCTCGGCTCGTCCCAACAGAATGCAGTTGACTACAATCAAGGGAATGAAAAGTCCCAGAGTTTCGTATAATTCGGGAAGATAGGCTTGCATACAGAGTTGCAAAATGGTTACAAAGGTAGCGATAATGACGATGAATGCTGGTATTCGCACTTTGTCGGGTATGATACTTTTGGTCATCGAGATTACTACGTTGGAGCAAATGAGTACAAACAGCGTGGAAAGTCCCATACCCAAACCGCCCATAGCCGAGGTGGTGGTTCCCAATGTGGGGCACATACCCAGCAGCAGTACGAAGGTGGGGTTCTCTTTGATAAGTCCGTTTAAAAGGATTTTCGTTTTATTCATGGCTACCTCCTTTCAGCGATTCGCAATAGGCCGCGTAGGCTGTACGTACGGCCCCTAAGAAGGCTCGCGATGTGATGGTTGCCGCCGTAATGGCATCGATGTCGCCACCCTCTTTTTTCACTTGCATATTGTTGTTTTCGGGCGATTTCCCGATAATACTTTGGTTGTTTTTTTCGGTTTTGAACCATTCGCCCATTTTGGCGCCTAGTCCGGGAGTCTCTTGATGTTTCAAAATTTGATAGTCACGTATCGTACCATCGGCTTCGAATCCCACGATTATGCGTATCTCTCCGCCGTAGCCGGTATTGTTGCTGCATTCGACAGCCGCCCCGCAAAGGGTCCCGCCTTTTTTGGCCGGATAGATGATGGCTGGTGTTTCGCCGAATTCGTTATGAACGGTATAGGTCAGTTGTTCGTCGAGCGGCGAGTTGTCATATTCGGGAATGACTTGTTGTATAGCTTTTTCGCGTCCCGCTTTTGCTGCTTGGGCGATAGGCTCCTTCGTGAGCCGGTAGGTATATCCCAAAAGGCCGCCGGCCACGGCTGTTATGAGGGTGAGCGACCAAAGCATATTCCAGAATGTAGATTCCTTTTTCTTCATAATTAAATCCTCCCGAAGCGTTTGGGTTTGACGTAATTGTTGATGAGCGGGGTGAATGCGTTCATGATGAGGATTGCAAAGGATACTCCTTCGGGATAGCCGCCCCATTGGCGTATCACAACCGTCAATATGCCTATCCCGATACCGTAGATAATCATACCCCGTGATGTCATCGGTGAAGTGACGTAATCGGTTGCCATGTAGATGGCACCGAGTAGAAGTCCGCCCGACAGCAGTTGGATAAGGGCGAAATCGAGTGCCGATTGCCAAATCGAAACTCCTTGCAGGGAACCTTGCATTTTACCCATTCCTACGGCAAAACTGAACAGGAAAACCGTAGCTAAAATAGATACGGGAATATGCCAGCTTATAATTTTGCGGCAGAGCAGATAGACAAATCCCAGCAGCAGGGCGATAGCGCCTACTTCGCCCAAACTGCCGCCTTGATTGCCGATCCACAGGTTGGCGATGTCGATTTGTCCGGCCCATTGTATTCCTTCTTCTTTCAGTTTCGAGAGCAATGTCGCACCGGTTTCGGCATCGGTATAGCTCCATCGCGATACTCCGGGCAGAGGCCATTGGGTCATGTAGGTCGGGAACGATATGAGCAGGAATACCCGCCCGGCCAAAGCCGGGTTGAAGATGTTGTTGCCCAAACCGCCGAAAGCCATTTTGGCGATACCGATAGCGACGATGGCTCCGATAACGACAATCCATATCGGCAAATTGGAGGGCAGGTTGAATGCCAGCAAAAGTCCCGTGAGAATGGCCGAACCATCGCCTATCGTGGGCTTTTCTTTCAATAGATATTTTTGTATGAGGTATTCGACAATGACACACGAGAGTATGGACGACAGGGTAACTATCAACGCTCCTATTCCAAAGAAGTAGAGCGACACGGCCAAAGCGGGCAACAGAGCGATGACCACGTTGTACATACATTTCGAAGCGGTAAGGTTGCCGTGTATGTGAGGGGAGGGTGATACGGTTAGTTCCATTTCAGAAAAAATAGGTTATGATTGTTTTCGGGATCGTATGATTTGATTGACTGCATTTTTCCCGATTCGTATGTAATCGAGTATAGGACGGTTCGAGGGGCAACTGTATGCGCAACACCCGCACTCCAAGCAGGCGGTGATGAGCTCTTTTTCGGCTTGATCGAACAGGTGCCTTTCCGACAGTTTGGCCAACAAGTATGGTTCGAGCCCCATCGGGCACACCGACACGCATTTGCCGCATCGTATGCAGGCCACCGGTTCGTTTCGGTGGGCATGGCTTTCGTTCAGGATCAAAATGCCCGAACAGCCTTTGGGTATGGGAGCATCCAAGTTGGATATGGCTTTGCCCATCATGGGCCCGCCCAGTATCACTTTGTCGCCTTCGGCAAGGGTGCCGCCGGCAATTTCGATCAATTCGCGTATGGGCATACCCAGTCTTACCCGATAATTTCCGGGGCGTGCAAGATTGTCGCCCGTGACGGTGACAATACGGTCGACGAGCGGTTTGTTCTTTTGAACGGCTTCATAAACAGCAAAAGCTGTGCCTACGTTTTGAACGATGGCTCCGGTCGATACCGGCAAAGCCCCATTGGCTACCTGTTTGTGCAGTATGGCGTCGATAAGTTGTTTCTCTCCGCCCTGCGGGTATCGCGTACGCAAGGGTACGATTTCTATGCCGGAAAATTTCCCGGCGTGTTTTTGCAGCAAGGCAATGGCATCTTTTTTGTTGTTTTCTATGCCTATATAGGTTTTTTCGACGCCGATGGCTTTCATCAGTATGCGGCATCCGACGAGAATCTGTTCGGGCGATTCGAGCATGAGCGCGTGGTCGTCGGTGAGGTAGGGTTCGCATTCGGTGGCATTGATGATAAGCGCCGTCGGTTTGAACTCTTTGGGCGGCATGAGTTTCACATGGGTGGGGAAGGTGGCACCGCCCAGTCCCACAATGCCGGCTTGTGTGATACGCCGGATAATTTCGTCGGCCGGTAAATCTACCGAATCGTTCAGCGCCGGATTGCGGTCGATCTCTTCTTCCCATTCGTCGCCATCGGTATCGATGACGATGGTTTGAGCATATATACCGAATGCGTTGGCTGTTTTGTCTATTTTCGAGACGGTACCCGATACGGGCGAGTGGATATTGGCCGAAACAAAGCCGTTGGCTTGTGCAACGAGGCTTCCCACCTTTACGGTATCGCCCTTTTTGACTATGCAGTTGGCCGGTGCGCCTATGTGTTGGTTGAGCATTAGGGCAACCTGCCGGGGTATTTCGACGGGGGTTACTCTACATTGTGCCGTCAACTTGTTTTCTTGCGGGTGTATGCCTCCTATACGAAAAGTCTTTAACATAATGCAGCTTCCTTCTCTTTTATAGAAATATTGGGGTTATCGGTCGTTACTATTTGTATGGCATGGGTGGGACACCCTTCGACACATTGCTGACACGCGAGGCAAAGTTTGTCGTCGATATAAGCCAAATTGTCGGTCAACGAGATTGCCTCGTTGGGGCAACTTTTCACACATTTGCCGCACCCGATACAGGCCACGGCACAAATTTTTCGGGCAATAATACCTTTGTCCTTGTTGTTGCAGGCTACATAAATGCGAGGCTCTTCTCTCTTCCGCAACTCTATAATGTGCCGGGGACAAGCCTTTGCACACGAACCGCAAGCAATGCAGATGTCGGGATTGATACGGGGCAGGCGGGTGACCGGGTCCATGACGATTCCGCCAAATTCGCAGGCGGCAGCACAATCGCCTTCGCCCAAACAGCCATAGTTGCAGTTGCTTTCGCCCGAATAGAGCGAGGCTACTACCGCACAACTGTGAGCCCCTTCGTAGTGGCTGGTGTGCGGACGGTTTTCGCAACTGCCGTTACAGCGAACCACGGCAATGCGCGGAGCTTGTTCTACGGCTTGCAGTCCCAGTATAGGGGCTATTTTTTGCATGACTTCGTTCCCTCCGACAGGACACAACAAGGTGTCGAGCGAGGTCGCTTTTACGCATTGTTCCGCGAAATTGCGGCAGCCGGCGTATCCGCATCCGCCACAATTCGCTCCCGGCAGAATAGATTCTATCTCGTCGATACGAGCATCCTCTTCTACATGGAATTTGCGGGAGATGACATACAACAGTGTAGCACTGATGAGTCCGATAATACTTAATATGATGATTGCCATTACCATAAGTTATGAGACAAATGTTTTTTTCAAGAAAAAAGTAAATTGTTTTTTCAATCGGTTACGATATAGGTATAGTATTGCATAATATACGACGAGTGACGATAGGGCGCAACACCCGATGAGCAACTCGTTCAAGTGGAATAACCGGGCGGCTGCAAGCGACAGTATCAAGAGGAGTAACGGAAGGATTATGGTGAATCCTACGGCTTTGTAGCCCGATACCGCCGATAAAGCCACAACCACCTTTTCGCCCGTTTTTACGGGAAAACCGGGCTTCTCCACTTCGATGATTTTCTCTTTTTTGTCGGCGGTAGAGCATACCGAGGCTGCGTGGCAACCGGCGCAAGCCGATTGCTGGATAATTCGCACGAGAATGTGCGATTCCGAAATCCCGGTTACAATGCCTTCGTGTTCTATGTCGGGTTGTCCCATGCAATAGAAACTTTAATGTGACTTTTTACATTCCTCTTTATCGTGTTCCCATATTCCAAAATAAGGCCGCCTCATGAGGCACGGCATTCGTCCCATGTTAAAAGTAACTGTCGTACAGTTCTTTATATTTGGGAGTTTGTTGAATGTCGGTAATCCATTTATTTAAGTTGTCCAGCAAAATCGAGTCGTTTTTTCGCAACGCCCACGATTGAAACTGTGTGAAACTTATATCGGTGTTACAGTCTATTTGGGGATAGTCTTTACTCATTTCCAATGCAATGGCTTTGTCGCATACGGCAAATTCTATTTCGCCGGTTGCTACCATCATAATAAGCTGTTCGGCTCCGTAGGTTTTTTCCTCTTGGATATATATCGTATCGCCTATTTCGTGCGACAGGTTATTAATGCGTAATTTCGTGGGTGCGTCGCTAACGATATAGAGGGTTTTCCCGGCCAAGTCGAGTTGGTTGCGTATAGGTGTTTTCCCTTCGCCGGGCTCCTTTTGCTGAACCAGTACCTGTTTGTTCAGCTGGATAGGTACGGTAAATGCCAGTTCTTCTTTAATCTCCGAGGTTACAGGTAGTTGGCGGGCGATAATATCGTATTGTCCGGTTTCCAAACCCTCGATACTCTTACTCAGATTCACTTCGGGAATGATTTCGACGGAAAGCCCGCTTCGTTGTCCTATCATGCGAGCCAGTTCGTAATCGAACCCCGAAAGGCTGTCGCCTTGCAGGTAATAGGATAAGGGGGTATAGTCGGTAACAATGCGCAACACGCCCTCCGATTCGATCTCTTCGAACGATCTTGGGTGATAACCTCCGCTTTGCGAGCGCAGCCACGCCATAAATCCCACGACGATAATCAGCAATACGATATAGATGTAGATGTATCTCTTTTTCTTCATGGGCTTAGTTTGAAAAATCGATGGACAGTCCCATTTGGAACATTCTCGGGTTTAACGGATAGTGTGGCAGCGAAAAATAGTTGTTCCCGCCGAATACTCCTTGATTTACGTGCGACATCATCACGAAGAAACGGGTCTGTTTCAGTTTCATGTTGATGTAGGCATTCATAAAGGGATAATTCCCCACCTCGATTTGGTCTTGGGTGTGGAACGTAAGGGTGGCCGGTTGGAAGGCTTCGCTTTTATATTTGGTGTAGTAGCGGCAATCTACTCCCAGTTGGACGTGCAAAACTTTGGCTATACGGAATAAGAGATACATATTGCTGTACACGCTCAATTCGGGTAGGGGAATTACCGACGCTTTACTCGATTTTTGGTAAACTATTTCGTTGTCCCAGTTGAATATCCCGAATTTGAAGTCTTGGTTGAGTTTGGCTTGGAATACCTGTATGATGGAGCTCTCTTGCCGGGGCAAACAGTCGTTGTCGAAATAGATATAGTTTTGAATGTTTTCTACTCCCACATTCAGTTTGGTACGCCATCGTTGTATGTTAAATTCGCCGCCTACTCTCATGCGCCGTACTTTCCCGAAGTCGTTGTTCCAAATGAAATGGTTGGAGGTATATCGTTTGTAGAAATATGAGGGCTCGGTGTTTTTGAAGAATCCGTAGGCTTTTAATTGTACGGTGTCGTTCCAAAGTCTGAATCGGCTGCGTACGTCGGCGGTGACGTCGATATCGCCGATGACAGAGCCGATGAGCCCGAATTTACCGTTTACATTATAGGTTAACAACTCACCTTGTTGTTTCGACAACTCGCCGCCAACCCAAAAAAGATTTTCCGAGTGGCTGCGGGGATTGACAAAATCGGGTCTTGGGGTAAGCCCCTCAATGACGGTCGACAGGGTATCCCTCGGCAACGTGTAGTGACGGTATTCGTATGTGGCATAGGCGGCCAGCCCCATTTTTGCATATTTGTTGAACCCTTCGAGCAGCGATATGCCCACGGTATTTCGTATGGATTGGTATTGGGTCTCGTCGTTTGTGCCGTTGAGGCTCAAATAGGTGTTGGCAAAAAAGGTGGTATCCTCGGATAACGACTGGTTGACAAACCGGTGTTTGTTGGCGTTGTACTCGATGGTGTGGATAATGCTGGTAACGGGGATAAAGGTGCGAATGACCGTCGTGTCTTGCGTCTCCTCTTGATAGAATCCGAATTTGTACCGCTGGGTGGCATAGATCTCTTGTCCCCGAATACGGTTGTAGGCATCGGTCAGGTTGGTAGGGATTGTACGGGTGTCTACACTCGACTGACCGCCTTGTACCTCTTCGGGGCGTAGAATGTAGGTGTCGTCGCTAATACCGCCGTTTTCCTGATTAACGAAATTGTAGGTGTTGATAAAAAACTGAATGTCGTACCGGTCGCCCAAATAGCTTCCGAAAATACTGTATGCCAAGTCTTTTGCCGCTTGGTGCTGATAGTTCCCCCGAGCCAGTATGTAATTGACGCTGGCTCCGAATTCCAATTTTTGGTTGAAGTTCCCGGAGAAGACCGCTTTTAAATCGTCCTGAGCGTTTTGCTTGGAACCTCCGGTCAAATAGGAGAGTTGGGTGTAGGGTATGTGGGTGTTGTAGAATTTCCACGTGGAGGCAGTCTGTATCCAGTGGGAGAAGGGTTCTTTGAAAATAAATTCCGAGGGCAGAGGCCTGTCGAAAAATATTTTGGAGAAAGCTGCCGTACCGAGGTTACCGGTTGTCCCGTATGCCGTTGAATAGCTGGACGGAATGTCGGTACTGTAAAAATTGCGCATAAGGGTGTCCATGGGGACGTTGTATCGCAGCCCTAACGGTTGGGTGATACTCCACGCATAGGGATCGGGTATGTTTTGTTTTTTCTTCGCTTCTGAAAAAAGCGAACAGAAAACAAGGGTCAATATGATAATGCAGGCTTTTCTCATTGATTTGCAAAGATACATAAAAGCCGGCAATAACAAACGATGTGTTTTTATATTTTGCCGGCTTTGTTCCTTTCGGTCAGTTATTTTGATAAAGATACCTTTTTATGCTGCGTTTGGGTGTTTTTTCGAACTCCTCGTAATGAATTTTGAGCCGGGTGATTTGGCTGTATGCGGGAAGTTCTTTGTTGAGCGAAGCGATGTTTTCTTCCATTTGAGCTTCTAAGGCGTGTCTCGAAAGGTTCGAAAGTTGTGCGTTTTCTATGTCGGGATAGACGAGCGCAATCAATTTGTGGTCTTGCTCTACAATGAGCGATTCGCACACATAAGGCATATTGTTTAGTTTGTCCTCAATCTCTTCGGGATAGATGTTTTGTCCCGACGGGCCGAGGATCATATTTTTGTTCCGTCCTCTCAAATAGACGAACCCGTCGGCGTCGATCGTACACAGGTCGCCGGTTTTCATCCAACCGTCGGGGGTAAATGTCGTTTGTGTAGCCTCTTCGTTTTTATAGTAGCCGAGCATGGTGTTCGAACCTTTTACCAACAGTTCGCCTACGATTTTTTCTGGATCGGGTGAGTTTACTCGTCCCTCCATGCGATCGACTATGCGGCCGCAAGAGCCTATTCGGGTTTCGTCCCACGGGGCATAAGAGATGAGGGGGCCGCACTCGGTCATACCATAACCAACGGTAAAGGGAAACCCTATGCGCCGCAAAAATTGTTCTACGTCGCGGTTGAGCGCTGCGCCTCCGATAATCATCTGAACCAAGTTCCCTCCGAATGTCTCGTAGAGTTTATCGTTAATCTTGGCCAGTAGCTGGTTGTCTAAGAAGGGTACTTTTAGCATCACTTTCATCAAAGGTTTTTCCAGTAGAGGGAAAACTTTTGTTTTGATGATTTTTTCGATGATAAGCGGGACGGCAATAATGAGTTTGGGCTTTACTGAGGCAAAGGCGTCCATGATGATTTTGGGCGAAGGAATACGGGTAAGGAAGTGCAAGTGGCAACCTTTGGCAAACGGGTGTATCATTTCGATAACCATGCCGTACATATGAGCCATTGGCAGCATACACACAATACCGTCGCCGGCGTTGAGGTATGGCAAATGGGTCAAACAGAATTCGACATTGGACCACAGGCTGCGGTAGGGGAGCATAACACCTTTTGAAAATCCGGTCGAGCCCGATGTGTAATTGATGACCGCCAGTTCGTCGGGCGAATCTTTGTAGTAGCTGACGGCTTCGGGGGTAAAGCGCGAGGGATATTTCTTCCCGAAGTATTCGTTGAGCCTGTCGCGCATATCGGTGAGTTTGGCGCTTTTCGATTTCAACAGCGAGAAGTCGGTGAGCAGGAAAATACCCGTCAGGTTGGTCATGAGGCTTTCGTCCAACTCCTCCCATACCACATCGCCTACAAACAAGAGTTTTGCTTCGGAGTGGTTGACGATATGGTGAATGTTGTCCGCTTTGAATTCGTGCAAGATGGGTACGGGCACGGCTCCATAGGTGATTGCAGCGAAGAACGCTACGGCCCAGTGTGCCGAGTTCTTTCCGCAGATGGCAATCTTATCGCCGGTTTTTATATCGGCGCTTTCCAGCAAAAGGTGTATTTTGGCTATTTTGCGAGCGATGTCTTTGTAGTGGTAAGATACTCCGTCGAAATCGCTTAGAGCTATTCGTTCCCAATTTTCTTTGATGGACTGCTCGATATATTTATTGAAACTCTCGTTGCTCATAATAATTATTTTTTA
>DXFL01000029.1 GCA_019114445.1 Candidatus Barnesiella excrementigallinarum | reverse complement strand
AGATGAAGTTGGTTCAAACTCCGGCCGTGTACATCGACCAATGGGTTTATTGGTTGTGGTACATTCTCCCGGCTGTGGCGTTTATCGTGTTTGTATTTATCAATCGTAAACAGGCCAAAGCCAATGCCAATGTGGCCTTGATGAAAAACAGAAAGGCGAACAAAGTGGCATTGAAACGATTGAAAATTGCGGGGAAATATCTGAAAAACCACGATAAGGAACATTTCTACGACGAAGTCCTTAAAGCGGTATGGGGTTATTTGAGCGACAAACTCAACATTCCGAATTCGGAATTGACAAAAGACAATGTCGCTGCCGAATTAGCCAAATATGGCGCAGGCGAAGAGCTGATAGCCGAGTTTAACGATATTCTCGGCCGCTGCGAATTTGCACAATATGCCCCGGCACAATCGAACGAAGCTATGGACGAGCTGTATAATCATACGGTCGAAGCCATCGGGAAAATGGAAAATACAGTGAAAAAGTAAAAACAATGGAGATGAAAAAGATATTTATATACTTGCTCTTGGCCGTTACCGGTATAACGGTAAGCTACGGACAGGAGACTTTGACACAAGCCAACGAGGCTTATGCCCAAGAAGATTATATCAAGGCCATAGAGTTGTACGAACAGACTCTGAAAGAGCAGGGGGTATCGTCCGACTTGTATTACAATTTGGGAAATGCCTACTACAAGCATAACGAGTTTGCCAAAGCCATATTGAACTACGAACGGGCGTTGTTGCTGAATCCGGGTAACGAGGATGCCCGCTTCAATTTAGACATGGCCAACACCCATATTGTCGATAAAATAGATCCCGTAGGACGATTTTTCTTGTCGGTATGGATCGATTCGTTACGCAGTTTTTTGTCGTCGAATGCATGGGCTGTAATCGGGATCGTATCGTTCCTTTTATTCCTTTTAGGATGTTATCTGTATTTGTTCTCCAAATCGGTAAGAGCCAAAAAAATGGGATTCTTCGGGGGTATCATTCTATTTCTCGTCTCCATCGCGGCCAACAGTTTTGCATGGAATTTAAACGAGAAGATGGAGAACCGTAACGAAGCTATTGTATTTGCCCCCACAGTCCCGGTAAAAAGCTCCCCGGCCGAAAGCGGTACCGACTTGTTTGTCCTGCACGAGGGAACCAAAGTCGTCATGTTGAATAAACTGGGCGATTGGGCCGAGATTAAAATCAGCGATGGCAATCGCGGGTGGTTGCCATTATCGTCGATAGAAATCATTTAACGTCATGTCGGTATTGCAGCAGTTAATCGAATGGGATAAATCGGTATTCCTCACCTTAAATAATGTACATACTCCGTTTTGGATATATTCATGTGTATATATACCGATAAACTCACATGGATTCCGCTTATCTTATCGCTATTGTTCGTCCTATTTCGCAAAAATTGGAAAGAAGCCCTGTTGGTATGCGTGGCAATCGCCTTGACCATTACATTGTGCGACCAATTTGCTTCGACCCTTTGTAAGCCCTATTTTGCAAGATTCCGTCCGGCACAAGACCCCGATTTCTCGCCATTCGTACAAATTGTGAATGGATATCGAGGAGGGCGATACGGCTTTATTTCGAGCCATGCCGCCAACAGTTTCGGAGCCGTAGTGCTGTTGTCTTTGATATTTAGGAATCGACTGTTTACCATTACGGCTATTCTTTGGGCTATTATAAATTGTTATTCCCGCATCTATTTGGGAGTACACTATCCGGGCGATATTTTGTGCGGTACGATTGCCGGCATAATCATTGCATACATAATTTATATGATGTGGAAGAAGTCCCGGAACCTGCTGCTGAAAAAAAAGATATTGATCGATGAACAGTCGCCATATCAAGAGGATAGCGATATAAAAATAGCAACTGCCGTAATCTATTTGAGCATACTGGTTATTGGGGGATATGCCTTTATAGCTGCATAATTTGTTATCCGGCGCAAAATTTTACCCGTAAAATTTGGAAATAAAGAAAATTGAACATAAATTTATTGCGTATTCAAAAGGATACAATTTAACCGAATATTTAACCATAAAAACAATTACCCTTATGACTAAGACAATCACATTTAACGAACTTCGTCGTATCAAAGACAGTTTGCCCGATGGCTCGATGCACAGAATTGCAGACGAGTTGAACGTTACCACACAAACCGTGCGTAACTATTTTGGTGGTACTAATTATTCATTTGGGAAAAATTGTGGTCTACATATAGAGCCGGGTCCCGATGGAGGAATCGTGGTGCTCGACAATACACAAATATACGATATGGCAATCCGCATTCTCGAAGAAGAAAACAAAAAATAAAACATAACACGGGCATGAAAAAGGACAGGCTTATTACACTGGCTATACATACTTATCCGAAAGCTCTTATTTTGAAAGGCATTTTGGAAAGTCAGGGAATACCTGTCGCTATTCAGAATGTCAATTTATTGAAACCAGTCATATCTCCGGGGGTACGAGTGCGAATCCATGAAAAGGATTTGCCTCATGCCCTCGAGATTTTAGAGAACGATCCTGTTTTTGGAAATTCGGAAATAGCCGAAAAACCTCAAAAAAACAGAATCCTTATCCCCATCGATTTCTCCGACTACTCTTTACAAGCCTGCCGGCTGGGGTTCGATTTCGCCGCCGCACATCAAGCCGAGGTGGTTTTGTTGCACACATTTTTATCGCCATTCTCTATGGGCTCCCTCTCTTTGGCCGAGACCATTAGCCACGAATTGAAAGAGAGCGAGGAACACAAAATGCTGTTTGCCAAAGCCAATCGCGAAATGACCAGCTTTTGCGAAAAAATACATCAATTGATGACCGAAGGCAACCTCCCGTCGGTACCCTTTATTTACAGGGTATGCGAAGGTGTGCCGGAGGATACGATTATTTTAATGGCCAAAGAGTTGAATCCTTCGCTTATTGTCATGGGGTCGAGAGGGAAAACCCGCAAGGAGATAGATCTCATAGGAAGCGTTACCGCAGAAGTAGTGGATTACGGCAATTTCCCGGTATTTGCCATTCCCGAAGGCTTCACCCACACCCATATAAACGAAATTAAAAATGTAGCGTTCTTTACCAACTTCGATCAACAGGATTTAATTTCGTTAGATACCTTTATGCGGTTGTTCGAAAACTATTCCTTCGGAATTATGTTCTTCCACATCACGGAGAAAAGCGATGCTTGGACCGAAATTAAATTGGCCGGTATTCGCGATTACTGCCAGTCGCATTATCCGGGCAGGGAGATAGGATATAAGATTGTAGGAGAAGAAAACTTCTTGGACAATGTTGAACGGCTCTTCCAAGAATCGGCTATCGACGTGATGGTAGTGCCCAACCGCAAACGCAATATATTTGCACGACTTTTCAATCCGAGTATCGCCCATAAGATGCTCTTCCATTCCGACACCCCATTAATTGCCATTCCGTCTTGAAATGCCCCGTATGTCGTCCGTTCGGGCGAAACGGTGTAATCTTTGTCAGTATACAACTTGTCTGCTTTTTTAGGAAAGTGACGTTTTGTCAGATTTTATGCAAATGAAACATTTGGCATGAAATTGGCTATAACGATAGTGTTCCCGCCAATGTGGGTACGACAATGATAAATAGTATAACTAAAAAAATAAACGCAATGAACATTAAACCATTAGCAGACAGAGTCTTGGTGCTTCCAGCTCCCGCAGAAGAAAAGACGATCGGCGGTATTATTATCCCCGACTCGGCCAAAGAAAAACCCCTTAAAGGAACAGTAATAGCCATCGGTAATGGTACAAAAGACGAAGAAATGGTCGTTAAGCCGAACGATACCGTTTTATATGGCAAGTATGCAGGTACCGAAATCGAATTGGACGGCGAGAAATATCTGATTATGAGACAATCCGATATTTTGGCTATCCTTTAATGTGTTTAATTATTTAATTCATAAAGACTATGGCAAAAGAGATTAAATTTAATATTCAGGCTCGTGAAGAGCTGAAAAAAGGGGTAGACGAATTGGCAAATGCCGTTAAAGTTACCCTCGGTCCCAAAGGACGTAATGTAATTATCGAGAAAAAATTCGGTGCACCCCACATCACCAAAGATGGTGTAACGGTGGCCAAAGAGATAGAATTGGAAGATGCGTTCCAAAACATGGGCGCCCAATTGGTAAAAGAGGTAGCCTCCAAAACAGGTGACGATGCCGGTGACGGTACGACCACAGCTACCGTATTGGCACAATCGATTGTAAACGTAGGTTTGAAAAACGTAGCTGCCGGCGCAAATCCTATGGATTTGAAACGCGGTATCGACAAAGCCGTGGCCAAAGTAGTCGAAGGCATTAAAGCCCAAGCTCAGGAAGTAGGCGACGACTTCGAAAAAATCGAATCGGTTGCCCGTATCTCGGCTAACAACGACAGTGAAATCGGCCAACTCATCGCCGAGGCTATGAAGAAAGTGAAAAAAGAGGGTGTTATCACCGTCGAAGAAGCCAAAGGTACCGACACGACTGTCGATATCGTAGAAGGTATGCAGTTCGACCGCGGCTATATCTCGCCTTATTTCGTAACCAATACCGAGAAGATGGAGTGCGAAATGGATACGCCTTACATCTTGATCTACGACAAGAAAATATCGGTATTGAAAGATATGCTTCCTGTTCTCGAAGCTACGGCTCAAACCGGTCGTCCGCTGCTTATCATCGCCGAAGATGTCGATAGCGAAGCTTTGGCAACGCTGGTAGTAAACCGCTTGCGTGGATCGTTGAAAGTATGTGCCGTAAAAGCTCCCGGTTTTGGCGACCGTCGTAAAGAGATGCTCGAAGATATCGCCGTGTTGACCGGTGGTGTAGTTATCTCGGAAGAGAAAGGTTTGAAACTGGAATCGACCACCATCGAAATGTTGGGCCGTGCCGAAAAAGTAACCGTAAACAAAGAGAATACGACTATCGTAAACGGCATGGGCAGCAAAGAGTCTATCGCCGCTCGTGTGGCTCAAATCAAGGCTCAAATCGAAACGACAACTTCCGACTACGATCGTGAGAAACTGCAAGAACGTTTGGCCAAATTGGCCGGTGGCGTTGCCGTCCTCTACATCGGTGCTGCTTCCGAAGTAGAAATGAAAGAGAAAAAAGACCGTGTAGACGACGCTCTGAGCGCTACAAGAGCCGCTATCGCCGAAGGTATCGTACCAGGTGGAGGTGTAGCCTATATCCGTTGTATCCCTGCCTTAGAGGGCCTCAAAGGTGCCAATGAAGACGAGACAACCGGTATCGAAATTGTAAAACGCGCCATCGAAGAGCCGCTCCGTCAGATCACTGCCAATGCAGGTGTAGAAGGTGCTGTGGTTGTTCAAAAAGTAAAAGATGGTCAAGGCGACTTCGGTTACAACGCTCGCACCAATACCTACGAGAACTTCTTTGCAGCCGGTGTAATCGATCCTGCCAAAGTTACCCGTGTAGCTCTTGAAAACGCCGCATCTATCGCCGGAATGTTCTTGACTACCGAATGTGTAATTGCCGATAAGAAAGAAGAAAATCCTGCTCCTGCCATGCCGGCCGGCGGTATGGGTGGAATGGGCGGAATGATGTAATTCCCGCTTCGCTTGAAAAAGAATATAGGAAAGGGGAGTGTCTCGACAGACGCTTCCCTTTCGTTTTTTACCCTTTTCCTTATCACATAAATTCCGTATTTTTGCCGTGTGAAAGCAATCTACATCTTTTTAGGTGCTCTTTTTCTCGGGTTGGGGATAGTCGGTATTTTTCTACCGCTATTGCCCACGACACCTTTTCTACTATTATCGGCGGCATTGTGGGTGCGCAGTTCGCCCCGGTTATACCATTGGCTTTTGAATCATAAACGGTTGGGACCCTATATCCGGGATTTTATGGAGCACAAGGCCATACCGCTGCGGGTAAAGATTATTTCGGTATCGCTGGTGTGGATTACGTTGCTCTATTGCGCCCTGTTTGTAGACCGGGCATGGTGGCTCAGTCTGCTCTTTATTCTGCTGGCCGCGGGTATATCGTGGCATATCCTCTCGTACAAGACCCGCAAATAATCATTACAAATCCCTTATCGGTTGCAAACATTAGTATCTAAATCCGATGGATAAATAGGCATTCCCATAGTTGCCGAGACCGCTCGTATGAGAATCAATAAATCTATACCCCAGTTCAACGATAGGTGAGAATCTATACGACTTGATATACCAAGCCAAAGACAGATCATAACTCGATCGTTTCCAAGCGGGGCAGCCCACGCTGCTTAATGCTTTTGCCCGTATATCAAGGGCATGGTTGCTCTTCGTATGGTTCAGTAATTTTACGCCCAAACCGCCACCTATACTGGCTCCCTTAAAATAGTTTTTGGTTCCATTCTCGTTATATAGCGAGATGTTGTCCTCCACGGTAACGAAGAGGTACGAGATAGAAATAAATTCCACGAAGGATTTGAATGAAAAGTCAACCGGCTTTATTCCATTATTCTTAATTCCTGTCCCGGCTGAAAATTCAAAATGTATCCGATCCATGAAGGTTTGCGCGTGTATTTGAGCGGTTGCGGACACAAGCAAAAATATAGTTGCGTAAATAAATTTCTTCATTCTTTTATTGTGCTGAGTTGATTAAGGCTACTTTTTTATAACTCCTGTAAATTACGCCAACTTAGCGTGTGGTAAAGATAATAATACTTTATACATTTTGTCCAAAATCTTGCGCATAAAAACGCGCGACCTTCACTCGAAGACCGCGCGTTTATGCGGTACAGAATTATTTCTGCTTTTACTTGTATTCGTCCCAGCTCTTAATTTGTATATCGTCGATATTCAGGCTGCAAAATGCCTGAATGAAGGCCGATGCCAACCGGGCATTGGTAATGAGCGGGATATTGAAGTCGATAGCGGCACGACGTATTTTGTAGCCATTGTCGAGCTCCTTTTGCGTCAGGTTCTTGGGAATATTTACCACCAAATCGATCTGTTTGTTGTGCAACATTTCCAAAGCCTGAGGCTCGCGATCGCTTTCGCTGGGCCAAAAAACTTTTACAGCCGGTATACCGTTATCGGTGAGGAACTGGTGCGTACCCCCCGTAGCAAAAAGGCTGTATCCTTTTTCGTGCAAAAGTTGAGCAGCTTCGAGCATATCGGCTTTTTGCTTGGCGCTACCGGTCGAAAGCAGGATATTCTTTTTAGGAATCTGATAACCCACCGAAAGCATGGCTTTCAAGACAGCTTCGCTCGTGTCGAGCCCTATACAGCCCACTTCTCCGGTCGAAGCCATATCCACACCCAACACAGGGTCGGCCTTTTGCAGACGCGAGAAGGAGAACTGCGACGCTTTAATACCCACGTAGTCGAGGTCGAATTCGTTTTTACCCGGTTTTTCTACCGGCAAACCCATCATTACCTTCGTAGCCAATTCGATAAAATTGATTTTCAGTACCTTAGAAACGAATGGGAAACTGCGCGAAGCCCGCAAGTTGCATTCGATAACCTTGATATCGTTATTCTTGGCTAAGAATTGAATGTTGAACGGCCCCGATATATTGAGAGCTTGGGCTATCTGCCCGGCTACCTTCTTGATACGACGCATGGTCTCGACATACAATTTTTGCGGCGGGAACTGAATGGTTGCATCACCCGAATGGACACCGGCAAATTCGATGTGTTCCGAGATGGCATAAATCAACACCTCGCCATTGCGGGCGACAGCGTCCATCTCTATCTCTTTGGCGTTTTGGATAAACTCACTCACCACAACGGGATGCTTCTTCGATACATTGGCAGCCAGTTGCAGGAACTGTTCCAATTCGGTATTGTTGGAACATACGTTCATAGCTGCACCCGAAAGTACGTAAGAGGGGCGTACCAAAACGGGATAACCCACCTCTTTGACAAAATCATAAATATCGGACAACGAGGTCAATTCACGCCAGCGGGGCTGGTCGATACCCAGCGAATCGAGCATCGACGAGAATTTGTGCCGGTCCTCGGCATGGTCGATACTGTCGGCAGTCGTCCCTAAAATATTGACGTGCTGTTCGTCGAGGCGGGTGGCCAAATTGTTAGGTATTTGCCCACCGGTCGACAAGATAACGCCATGAGGATTTTCGAGTTCGATAATATCCATAACCCGTTCGAACGTCAATTCGTCGAAATAGAGTCGGTCGCACATATCATAGTCGGTCGAAACCGTTTCGGGGTTATAATTGATCATCACGCTTCGGTAGCCCTCTTTACGAATCGTATTCAGCGCTTGAACACCGCACCAGTCGAACTCTACCGAAGAGCCTATGCGGTAAGCGCCAGAACCCAGTACAACGATCGATTTTTTGTCGCCGAGGTATTTCACGTCGTTGGCGATTCCGCTGTAAGTCAAATACAAATAGTTGGTTTGAGCCGGATATTCGGCAGCCAGCGTATCAATCTGTTTCACCACAGGGACAATACCCAACGACTTGCGATACTGGCGCACCCAATGCATATGGCAATCTTCCATCTTCTCTTTCCAAAGCGCACGCGCTATTTGGAAATCGGAGAAACCTTGAATCTTGGCCCGGCGCATCAATTCATATCCGGTTTCCTTGTCGGCTTCGAGTTGAGCCGCATCATATTTTTCCAACTCTTGTGCCGTACGGACAATGTTCATCAATTTTTGCAGGAACCAGCAGTCTATTTTTGTTAGGTCGTGGATTTGATCGACTGTATATCCGGCACGCATGGCTTTGCTAATGACAAAGATACGTTTATCGGTAGGCTCGTGCAACGCTTTATCTATATCGGGGATTACTAAATCTTTATTTTCGACGAATCCATGCATACCCTGTCCAATCATGCGAAGCCCTTTTTGAATGGATTCTTCGAATGTGCGACCGATAGCCATCACTTCGCCTACCGATTTCATGCTGGATCCTAATTCGCGATCTACGCCCTGAAATTTACCCAAGTCCCAACGAGGTATTTTACATACGATATAGTCGAGAGCCGGTTCGAAAAATGCGCTGGTCTCTTTGGTTACCGAATTTTTCAAATCGAAGAGACCGTAACCTAAGCCCAATTTGGCTGCCACGAATGCCAACGGATAACCCGTAGCTTTCGAAGCCAACGCCGACGAACGGCTCAACCGGGCATTTACCTCGATTACCCGGTAGTCTTCCGACTTCGGATCAAAGGCATACTGTACATTGCATTCGCCCACGATACCGATATGGCGGATAATGCGTATGGCCAGTTCGCGCAATTTATGATATTCGCTGTTGGTTAAGGTTTGCGACGGAGCCACCACGATACTTTCGCCCGTGTGAATCCCCAGCGGGTCGAAATTTTCCATATTACAAACGGTAATACAGTTGTCGTAACGGTCGCGTACCACTTCGTATTCTATCTCTTTCCAACCTTTGAGCGATTTCTCCACCAAAATCTGGGGGGAGAAGGAGAGCGCTTTTTCGGCTTTTATCCGCAACTCCTCTTCGTTGTCGCAGAATCCGCTACCCAGTCCGCCCAACGCATACGCGGCCCGGATTATAATCGGGTAGCCCAATTCGGCAGCTGCTTTGGCAGCATCCTCAATCGAGTTGACCGCTTCGCTTTTAATGGTTTTTACATCGATTTCATCGAGCTTCTTCACAAAGAGTTCCCGGTCCTCGGTATCCATAATGGCTTGTACCGGAGTTCCCAGCACCTGTACATTATATTTCTCCAACGTTCCTGCTTGGTAAAGCTGAACACCGCAGTTAAGTGCGGTTTGTCCGCCAAATGCCAAGAGAATGCCGTCGGGATTCTCTTTTTGGATAACCCGCTCTACAAAATAGGGGGTTACCGGCAGGAAATATATTTTGTCGGCAACACCTTCCGAGGTTTGTACGGTTGCAATATTGGGATTAATCAAAACGGTTTCGATACCTTCCTCTTTAAGCGCTTTCAAGGCTTGTGACCCGGAGTAGTCGAACTCGCCGGCTTCACCTATTTTCAAAGCGCCGGATCCCAACAATAGAACTTTCTTTATCTTTTTTATTTCTGCTTGGTTCATAGGTTCTTTTATTTCCGGGTTACAACATATTTACAAATTCGTCGAATAAAAATTCTGTATCGGTAGGGCCACTCGCAGCCTCGGGGTGGAACTGAGCCGAGAAATAAGGCTTTGTCTTGTGGCGTATTCCTTCGTTCGTACCATCGTTCATATTGATGAAAAGAGGCTCCCAATCGCTTCCGAGAGTCGAGTTATCTACTGCAAAGCCATGATTTTGCGAGGTGATAAAGCAACGGTTCGTACCTACCTGACGCACCGGTTGGTTGTGGCTGCGATGTCCATATTTGAGCTTATAGGTACGGGCGCCTCCGGCCTTCGAGAGTAACTGGTTCCCCATACATATTCCAAATATAGGTTTGTCGCCATTCATCGCCTGCCGAATATGTTCTACGGTAATGCCACACATATCGGGGTCACCCGGTCCGTTCGAAATAAACAGCCCGTCATATTCGAGCGTATTGAAATCGTAATCCCAGGGGACACGTATCACGGTAACATCTCTTTTAAGCAAACAACGAATGATGTTATGCTTTACTCCGCAATCGACCAATACGACTTTCTTCTTTCCATTGCCATATCGAATAACCTCCTTGCAACTTACTTTCGCTACCAAATTGGTTAAGTTGGGATCGATAAAATCTATATCTTCACCTTCCTCGAAAACAATTTTCCCTTTCATGGAGCCATGTTCTCTCAATCGTTTGGTCAACTCCCGAGTGTCGATGTCGTAGAGGCCCACGATTTTTTCTTCTTTCAGCCAGTCGGCCAAACTTTTATCGGCATTCCAGTGGCTATACTCAAAAGAGTAATCCGATACTACCAATGCTTCTACATGAATTTTTTCCGATTCATAGAACCGCGACAATCCATTTTCCTCTTCTCGACGGGGGACGCCATAGTTCCCGATAAGAGGGTAGGTGGTAACTAAGATTTGACCGGAATAGGAGGGATCAGTCAGGCTTTCGGGGTAGCCCATCATCGCCGTGTTGAAAACGACTTCGCCGGCAACAGGTTTTTCGTAGCCAAATGATTTCCCGTGCAATACGGTTCCATCATCAAGGATTAGAGAAGCCTTTTTTGTTGTTTGCATTACGATAGAATTATGTTTGTATTAGTAATTAGCTTCGAATATGTTTGGGTGGATTTCTATCGTGAAAACCATGCAAAGATAAGAAAAAAAATCCCTTTACTTTCGGTTTTCGGGATATATTGTGCGAATAAATTTTTCCAATGGTATGATTATGCAATTATATGTTAGTTCGATTTTTATTATGTAAACACATTTATACAATATTTATAATTTTGTCTTATGTGTCTATTTGACAAAAAGATTATTTTTGCCGAAAAATATTTACATTTCGCTTTTGAAATTTAAAATACGGTTTCAAAAAGAATACTCTTATGAGATTTACAAAAATGCAAGGTGCCGGCAATGATTATATCTATCTGAATGGATTTAACCGCTTGCCAAGCCATTTAAACGAACTTTCCCAAAAAATGAGTGACCGCCATTTTGGAGTGGGATCCGATGGATTGGTTGTAATTCTACCTTCGGAAAATTGCGATTTTCGAATGCGAATGTTCAATTCCGATGGAACCGAAGCCGAAATGTGTGGAAATGCCTCGCGATGCGTAGGTAAATATGTGTACGAAAATGGATTGACTTCAAAGACAGAGTTGACACTCGAAACACTGGCCGGCGTCAAACATCTGAAATTGCATATTCACGAAGGCAAAGTACATCAGGTTTCTGTCGATATGGGTGAGCCCATCTTGTCTGCACAAGAAATACCGGTAAACATTTCCAACAGTCCTATTGTTGCTTATCCAATGGCAATAGAAGACAATCTGTTTGAAATAACGTGTGTATCTATGGGGAATCCCCATGCTGTCATCTTTCTCGATGATTTGGATCGGTACGACTTGCACCATATAGGAGCAATCGTCGAAAATCATGAATTATTTCCCCGGCGAACCAATGTCGAATTTGTGGAAATCCTATCGCCCGAACATTTGAAAATGCGTGTATGGGAACGTGGGGCCGGAGAAACTTTGGCTTGTGGAACCGGAGCTTGTGCTTCGTTGGTAGCGGCTGTACTCAACAAAAAAGCAAATCGCCGGGCTACATTGCATTTACTGGGAGGTGATCTACAAATAGAATGGGAAGAAAAGAGCAACCGTGTCTATATGACCGGCGGCGCCGTCACCGTTTTTGAAGGAGAGTGGCCCGACGATAAAACTAATATATTATGGTATTGATTAATGACAACTATTTAAGGCTCCCCGAGAGCTATCTTTTTTCCGATATAAAAAAGAAAGTAACCGCATTCAAAGCAAGTCACCCCGAAGCGAAAATCATCAGTTTAGGTATAGGCGATGTGACCCGTCCTATTGCTCCCGTTATCATAGAGGCATTACACTCGGCTGTCGATGAGATGGGACACCCCGAAACATTTCGTGGATACGGCCCGGAACAAGGATATAGTTTTTTACAAGAGAAGATTGTCGAAAACGATTTTAAAGCCCGAGGTGTCGAGTTGGACACCGATGAAGTTTTTATAAGCGACGGGGCCAAAAGCGATATCGGAAACATAGGCGATATTTTAAGTGTAAAAAACAAAATAGCCGTGACCGACCCCGTTTATCCGGTCTATGTCGACACCAACGTGATGGGTGGGCGTGCCGGAATTATGGAAAAAGACGGACAACATTGGAGCGATATAATTTACATACCTTGTACCTCCGAGAACAATTTTGTCCCCGATTTACCGGCACAGCGTCCCGATGTCATCTATTTATGTTATCCCAACAATCCCACGGGGACCACACTTTTGAAAGAGGAGTTGGAGAAATGGGTCGATTATGCGTTGGAAAACGATTCTCTCATACTTTTCGACGCTGCCTACGAAGCCTTTATCCACGACGAAAATATTCCGCACAGTATCTATGAAATACCCCATGCCAAACGTGTAGCCATAGAGTTTCGGAGTTTTTCAAAGACGGCCGGATTTACCGGACTCCGATGTGGCTATACCGTAGTGCCTAAATCGTTAAGAATAAGCGACGAATCGGGCAAAAGGGTAGAAGTAAACAAATTGTGGAATCGACGACAAACCACCAAATTCAACGGGACCTCATATATTGTGCAACGGGCAGCCGAAGCCATTTACAGTCCAGAAGGGAAAAAACAGATACAAGAGTCCATTGAATACTATATGCGCAATGCCCGCTTGTTAAAAAATTGCCTCCAAAACATAGGATTACAATTATATGGTGGAGATAATGCTCCATATATTTGGGTAAAGACTCCTAATAGATTATCTTCGTGGAAATTTTTCGATCGTTTGTTAAACGAGTGTCATATCGTGGGTACGCCCGGAATAGGATTCGGCCCGTCGGGAGAAGGATATTTCCGTTTGACAGCATTCGGCCGATATGAAGATACGGTAGAAGCGATTTCGCGTATTCAAAATTGGAAACTGTAAAAACAGAAATAGAAATATATCAAACTTTAACCTAATAAATGCAACTATGTCAATGCTAAGATTCAAAGTGGCGAAAGAGGCTTTTAGTCGGAAAGCAGTTTCTGTAAACGAACCGAAAGAGCGGCCCTCCGAATATTATGGGAAGTACGTCTTCAATCGGGAAAAAATGTTTAAGTATTTACCCAAGAAAACTTACGAGGCAGTAATAGAAGCCATCGACAACAGCACCCCGTTGAGCCGCGAAGTTGCCGACAGCGTAGCCGCCGGTATGAGAAAATGGGCTCTCGAAATGGGCGCAACGCACTACACACATTGGTTCCACCCGCTTACCGACGGGACTGCCGAAAAGCACGATTCGTTCATTGAACACGACGGGAAAGGCGGGGTTGTCGAAGAGTTTTCGGGGAAACTACTGATCCAGCAAGAACCCGATGCATCGAGTTTCCCGAACGGTGGCATTCGCAACACGTTCGAAGCACGAGGCTATTCGGCATGGGATATCTCCTCGCCGGCATTTATTCTCGACAAAACACTGTGTATCCCCACCATTTTCATCTCTTACACCGGCGAATCGCTCGACTATAAAACCCCGTTGCTGAAAGCATTGAACAGTGTGAACAAAGCGGCTACCGCCGTATGTCAATATTTCGACAAAAATGTGAGCCACGTGTATTCCTATTTAGGTTGGGAGCAAGAGTATTTCTTAGTAGATGAAAGTTTGTATGCGGCACGTCCCGATTTGGTACTTACAGGCCGCACGCTTATGGGACACGAAAGTGCAAAAAACCAGCAACTCGAAGACCACTATTTCGGAGCCATACCGTCCCGTGTAGAGGCATTCATGCGCGATCTCGAAATCGAGTGCCATATGCTGGGCATTCCTGTAAAAACGTGTCACAACGAAGTGGCGCCCAACCAATTCGAGGTGGCTCCCATATTCGAGGAAACCAACTTGGCCAACGACCACAACCTGTTGCTCATGTCGGTTATGCGCGAAGTAGCCCGTCGGCATAATTTCAGAGTATTGCTGCACGAGAAACCCTTCAAGGGTGTCAATGGGTCGGGCAAACACAACAACTGGTCGTTGGGTACCGATACCGGTGTACTGCTGTTCGCCCCCGGTAAAAACCACAAAGAGAACCTCCAATTCATTACATTCATCGTCAATGTAATGGCTGCCGTTTATAAATACAACGGACTGCTGAAAGCCAGTATATCGTCGGCTACCAATGGACACCGTTTGGGCGCAAACGAGGCTCCTCCCGCCATCATCTCCATCTTTATGGGGAAACAAATCAGCGAGGTATTGTCCAAATTGGCCGAAAGCACCTCGGACGACGTGTTGAACATGAGTGGCAAATCGGGTTTGAAATTGGATATTGCCCAAATCCCCGAAATTTTGCTCGATAACACCGACCGTAACCGTACATCGCCTTTTGCCTTTACCGGGAATCGATTTGAGTTTAGAGCGGTAGGTTCTTCGGCCAACTGTGCATCGGCTATGATTGCCTTAAATGCAGCCGTAGCTTACCAGTTGAAAGACTTCAAGAAACGGGTAGATGCGCTCATTGCCGAAGGTAAAGATAAAGAATCGGCTATTCTTACCATTGTCAAAGAACTTATCAACGAGAGCAAAGATATTTGCTTCGATGGGAACGGATACAGCGACGAATGGAAAGCCGAAGCCGCAAGACGCGGACTTGACTGCGAAACAAGTGTACCCCTTATTTTCGATAACTATTTGACAGACGATGTGGTAAAAATGTTCGAACAGGTACACGTCTTCACAAAAGTAGAATTACAGGCTCGTAACGAAGTGAAATGGGAGATATACACCAAGAAAATACAAATCGAAGCCCGTGTATTGGGCGACTTGGCCATCAACCACATAGTGCCGGTTGCTACGCGTTACCAGTCGCTTCTACTCGATAATGTATTTAAGATAAAGAGCCTGTTCCCGGCCGAAAAGAGCGAGCAAATTGCCACACAGGATATGGAAGTAATCGAAAAGATCGCATTCCACCTGCTTACCATCAAAGACAAAGTCCATACGATGGTCGAGGCCCGCAAGATAGCTAATAAAATAGAAAATGAACGGGAAAAGGCTATTGCTTATCACGATACGGTTGCTCCACATCTCGACGAAATACGCTACCACATCGACAAGCTCGAATTGATGATCGATAACGAAATGTGGCCGTTGCCCAAATATAGAGAGTTACTTTTTATCCGTTGATATTTTCAAATAAAGCTATTGATAATGAATAAAAAACGAGCTATAACGACAAACAAACATCGGTTATGGCTCGTTTTTATTTGACGATTATATAAGTCTATCTATTATGACAGAGACCATCAAACACGAGTGCGGTATTGCAATGGTGCGATTGTTGAAACCGCTCTCATATTATCAAAAAAAATATGGCTCATACTTCTATGGCTTGAACAAGCTGTATCTTTTGATGGAAAAGCAACATAACCGCGGACAGGAAGGTGCCGGTCTTGCTTGTGTGAAACTGCACGCCCGTCCGGCCGAAGAGTTTATTTACCGGGAACGGGCTATGGGAGCAGGTGCCATACAGGAAATCTTTGCGAATGTAAAGAGACAAATCAGAGAGACACCACACGATCCCGCCGACGCCGAATGGGCCGCATTGCACTTGCCTTTTGCCGGCGAGGTTTATATGGGTCATTTGCGATACAGCACAACCGGCCGTTCGGGTTTGTCGTATGTACATCCGTTTCTGCGAAGAGGGAACTGGCGATCGAGGAATCTGCTGTTATGCGGAAATTTCAACATGACCAATGTCGACGAAATTTTCAACAGTATCGTCGCTCAGGGGCAACACCCCCGCAGTTACGCCGACACATTCGTACTGTTGGAACAAGTGGGGCATAAGCTCGATATGGAAAATCAAAAGCTTTACGACCGCTATAAACAAGAGGGATTGGCCGGAATTGCAATAACCGAGGCCATAGAAAACAACTTGAACATTGCCGATATTCTCAAAGGTCCGTCGCAAATATGGGACGGAGGTTATGTTATTTGCGGAATGACCGGCAGCGGCGATATGTTCTCGTTTCGAGATCCCCGTGGCATTCGTCCGGCTTTCTATTATGCCGACGACGAAATTGTGGTTGTCGCTTCGGAACGTCCGGTCATACAAACTACCATGAACTTATCGGTCGAGCAGGTGAGAGAGCTGAAACCGGGTGAATGTTTAGTGGTAAATCGAGCCGGACGTATGCACATAGAGCAAATATTAGAACCTCGCAATTACAGTGCCTGTTCTTTCGAACGTATCTATTTCTCACGGGGCAGCGATGTGGACATCTACAAAGAACGAAAAGAATTAGGCCGCCACTTGGCACCTCAAATTCTCAAAAGTGTCGACTACGACCTCGAACATACGGTATTCTCGTTTATCCCCAATACGGCCGAAGTGGCTTTTTACGGGATGCTCGAAGGGCTCGACAACTATCTGAGCGAACAGAAATTTATTCGGTTGCGCAGCGCTAAATCCATGAGCGAAGAAGAGTTACGGCATATCCTCTCCCTCAAAGTCCGATCCGAGAAGGTGGCAATCAAGGACATAAAGTTGCGTACCTTTATTGCCGAGGGCGATACCCGCGACGATTTGGCGGCACACGTTTACGACATTACCTATGGGACGGTAAAACCGGGAATCGACAATCTGGTAATCATCGACGACAGTATCGTGCGAGGGACGACCCTGAAACAAAGTATTATTAAAATACTGGATCGGCTGCACCCCAAGAAAATCATTATCGTATCGTCGTCGCCCCAAGTCAGGTTCCCCGACTGCTATGGAATAGATATGTCGCGTATGGGCGAATTTATTGCCTTCAAAGCGGCAATGGAGCTATTGAAAGACAGAGGTATGCAGTCGGTTATCGACGAGGTGTATCGCAAGTCGAAAGCTCAGCAAAATCTACCCAAAGAACAGATTGTCAATTATGTGAAAGATATTTATGCTCCTTTTACACAAGACGAGGTATCGAAAAAGATTGCCCAAATGCTAACTGCCGAAGAGATTACGGCACAGGTGGAAATTATTTATCAAACACTGGAAGGCTTGCACCAAGCCATACCTAACCACCCGGGTGACTGGTATTTTTCGGGGAATTATCCTACTCCCGGAGGCAATCGTTTAGTCAATAATGCCTTTATAAACTTTATGGAAGGTGTCGATAACAAACGACAGTCATAAAACCGATATTTGTATCCGACAAACCGGGGTGGAACAATTATACTTTTGTCCCACCCCGGTTTGTTTATATGTGAAAATATGTTATTATTTATACGGATTATAAATAATATAAGAAAGAAATAGTAATAAAGTCGGAACAATTTACGAAATTTGCATTTCGATAAATTATGATAAACTAATAAATATGCGATTATCCGATTTACAAACAGGCGATAAAGCCGTTGTTGTGAAGGTTTTAGGGCATGGAGCCTTTCGGAAAAGGATCATCGAAATGGGATTCGTCCGAGGACAAACGGTCCTCGTTGAGTTGAATGCTCCCTTGAAAGACCCTATCAAATATAAAATCATGGACTACGAAATCTCGTTGCGCCGTAGCGAGGCTTCGCTGGTCGAAGTGATTACGCCGGAAGAGGCCGAATTGACTTTTGCCGAAAGTAAAACGGACGAAGTAGAGACAAAATTAAATATCGAAAAAAATAATCTCGACGACAACAACATACAAAGAGCTCTTTCCAAAAGTAGCAAAACCATCAACATTGCATTGGTGGGAAATCCGAATTGCGGAAAGACGTCGCTGTTCAATGTTGCCTCAGGAGCCCATGAACACGTGGGGAATTACAGTGGAGTAACCGTCGATGCCAAAAAAGGATTTTTCGAATATAACGGCTACCACTTCAATATATACGATCTGCCGGGAACCTATTCACTTTCGGCCTATTCGCCGGAGGAATTGTATGTTCGCCGGTATTTGAAAAACGAAACGCCCGATGTGGTTGTCAACGTGGTTGTTGCCTCTAATTTGGAACGGAATCTATACCTGACAACCGAGCTTATCGATATGGACTACCGCATGGTTATCGCCTTGAATATGTTCGACGAGTTGGAACAGAGCGGAGGAAAAATCGACTACAAACATTTGGGCGATATGATAGGTATTCCCATTGTCCCCACAGTATCTCGTTCGGGGAAAGGGGTAAATAAATTGTTCGATACCATTATCGATGTATATGAGGGGCGTCACGAATCGGTGCGTCATGTCCATGTCAATTTGGGTAGTGTGATCGAAAACGGAATCACGCCGCTGAAAAACCTGTTGAAACAAGATCCTACCTGTACCCGGGAATTTTCGCCCCGTTATTTGGCTATTAAAATTCTGGAAGGCGATTCGGAAGTAAAGAAGATGTTACAAAGTGCCGCATCCTATCCTGAATTAATGAAAATGCGCGACACCGAGGCGAAAAAGATAGAATCGACGCTCAATGAAGATATAGAGTCGGCCATAGCCAACGAAAAATATGGCTTTATATCGGGAGCATTGGCCGAGACCTACACTCCGGGTGACAAAGAAGAAGCCAAAACCACGCGTATCATCGACTCGTTTGTTACCAATAAACTATTCGGATTTCCTATTTTCATCTTTCTCATGTGGCTGATGTTCGAGGCCACATTCTCCATAGGAGCATATCCTATGGAGTGGATCGAAAGTGCAGTCAGTTGGATTTCGGGGATTATAGGCAATTATATGCCGGCCGGCCCGCTGAAAGACCTATTGATCGACGGTGTACTTGGCGGAGTAGGGGGGGTTATCGTTTTCTTGCCCAATATACTCATACTCTACCTGTTCATTTCGTTTATGGAAGATTCGGGTTATATGGCCCGGGCCGCATTCATCATGGATAAGATCATGCACAAGATAGGACTACACGGCAAATCGTTCATACCGCTTGTCATGGGCTTTGGGTGCAATGTGCCGGCCATTATGGCAACACGGACCATCGAAAGCCGCAGCAGCCGATTGATTACCATACTTATAAACCCGTTCATCTCGTGCAGCGCCCGAATACCTATCTACATTCTGCTGGTGGGAACATTTTTTCCCAAATATGCCAGCCTTGTATTCATCGGGCTATATTTGTTGGGAATTATCGTAGCAGTCCTTACCGCCAAATTAATGCGGAAATTTCTCTTCAAAGTAGACGAAACTCCCTTTGTTATGGAATTGCCGCCTTACCGTATGCCTACTGCCAAAGCCACCTTCCGGCATATGTGGAGCAAAGCGGAACAATATTTACGCAAAATGGGAGGCGTTATATTGGTGGCTTCGGTAATCGTATGGTTTTTAAGTTACTATCCCCGTCCCGATGTTGCTTACGAACGGGACCTTACCCCACATGAACAAATGGTGCAGCAAAGCAACTCATATTTAGGGAAAATAGGTCAGGCAGTAACCCCACTGGTCGAACCTTTGGGATTCAACTGGAAAGTAACTACTTCGCTACTTTCGGGAACAGCCGCCAAAGAACTGGTGGTAAGTACCCTCGGTGTATTGTACTCCGAAAGCGACACAGACGATACGCTTTCGCTGTCGCAACGAATCTCACAACCCAATCCGGCGACGGGCGCTCCCGACTTTACACCGTTGATTGCCCTCACGTTTATGGTTTTTGTACTGCTCTATTTCCCTTGTATTGCCTCGGTAATTGCCGTAGTCAAAGAGTCGGGCAGTTGGAAATGGGGCGCCTTTACCATTTTATATAACACAGGGGTAGCTTGGATTGTGTCGTTTATCGTTTATCAAATAGGATCATTGATTGTATAAACTATGGATAAAGAGACATTTTTGTCCTTTTACGAAAAGGCCGGATATAAAGTAATCGACTCGTTTACCTATAACGACATCAAACTGTTTTTGATACGGAACCGTCCCAAAACCGTTTACCGTATCATTTATATTGCACTCTTGTTGCTTTTGCTTTTCTGTGTCGGTTTCCTGATCGGCAGGTTGTGGCACGAAGCATCTTCGGCAGGTCTGTTTTTCGAACAAATAGGACAATGCGCCATATTTACGCTTTTGGGCTGTGCTGCCATCATTCCCATTCACGAGTTTGTCCATTGGCTTGCTTATAAGAACGAAGGGGCTGCCGATGTGCGATTTGGAGCCATTTGGCGATCTTTTGCCTTTTATGCGGCAGCTCATAACTTTGTAGCCGATTACTACGCATTTCGGCGCATTGCCCTTGCTCCTTTTCTCATCTTATCGGGATTGCTGTTCTTACTGCTGTTATTTCCATTGCCGTTGTGGGCACGAATTGCCACGCTTGCGATACTGCTGTTCCATCTCATCTCCTGTGGCGGAGATTTGATGATGCTCTCCTACATGAACCGAAATAAGAAGCGGGGTGTTGTTACTGTCGACGACGTTGATAATCGATGGAGTTATTTTATGGAAAAATAAATGATGAGTTCAATGATTCAGAATTTTATTGTAGGGGGCATATTTGTTGCTGTTGTCCTTTATGTTATTTACAAGATTGTCAAGATGGTACAAGCAAAAGACGAGCCTGTATCGCCTTGTTGTGGCTGTGATAAGCCTTGTAAATCGAGAAAAATAAACCGTTGTGAGGATAAAAAATAAATTTTATATATTGCAAAATAGAAAAATATAATATACCTTTGCACACGCAATCACTCAAAGAAACAAGGTTCCTTGGCCGAGTGGTTAGGCACCGGTCTGCAAAACCGTTTACAGCAGTTCGATTCTGCTAGGAACCTCACCCAAAAAGCCCGCATTAAGCGGGCTTTTTCATTCTATATCTTCCATATCGTTATAAAGCCATGCCGACTTTTTCATATCGACATTTCCTTTGACCGTAAAAACTACACCTTCACGAAGCAATAACTCTTTTTGTTCCGCCCAATGGGGTACCAAGCGGCCGTAATTATTGACCACCCGATGACAGGGAATATCTCTACTCCGAGGGACGACCTTCAACGCATATCCAACTTGCCGGGCGTATTGGGGATAACCCGACAAAATAGCAACCGATTTGTAGGAAAGTACTTTCCCACAAGGGATTTGCTCGACAACAGAATAAACCGGTTCGTAAAAACTGTCGAGAATACGAGGCATAATCACAAATCGTTATAACAAGGTATATCGGGCAAAAATGTATAACTGTTGCGAAGATAGTCCATTCGGCAGCAATAGTGTATCAAGCCATTGGAAACCAACAGATAATCTACCTGCAACACCATATTGTAACGGGCTATTTGGTCGAAAGTTTTTTGGGTAATTTCAACATGAGGGGCTTTGTACTCGACAATACACAGCGGTTTGCCATTGCGGTCGTATACAACGGTATCACACCGGCGGTTACACCGGTTAAGGGTCAACGATATTTCGTTCCCCATCAACCCGCGGGGGAATCCCTTTTCGTTAGCCAAATACGCGACAAAATGCTGACGTACCCATTCTTCGGGAGAGAGAGAGACATACCGATTGCGCAAGTCATCGAAGATAAGGATTTTATCTTTCGCCTGTTTCAGTTTATAGGGATATGAGGGTAGATTCAAATCGATCATCTCGTATATGAAAATTTGCGCTTTCTAATTATTTCTGTAAATTTACTCCAAAATTACGCATTTATGAAAACAAAACAAGAGATTGTAGAGAATTGGTTGCCCCGATATACTCAACGAGCCGTAAAGGACTTTACAAAGCATATTCTGCTGACCAATTTTTCGAAATATGTCGAGATATTTGCCGCCCATTTCAATGTCCCCATATTGGGAGAGGACAGCAATATGCCCAGTGCGTCGGCCGAGGGGATAACAATTGTCAATTTCGGCATGGGTAGTGCCAATGCCGCTACCATCATGGACTTGTTGAGTGCCGTTGCTCCCGAAGCGGTTTTGTTTTTAGGGAAATGTGGCGGAATAAAAAAGGTAAACAAATTGGGCGATTATATATTGCCGATAGCTGCAATCCGCGGAGAGGGAACCTCGAATGATTATTTTCCACCCGAAGTTCCGGCTCTGCCCGCCTTTATGTTACAGCGTGCGGTTTCTACGGCCGTAAGGAACCACCACCGGGATTATTGGACAGGGACTGTATATACGACCAACCGAAGGGTTTGGGAGTTCGACGACCGTTTCAAAGATTACTTGCGCCGCATTCGGTGTATGGCAGTCGATATGGAGACAGCCACTCTGTTCTCGGTAGGATTTGCCAACCAAATTCCGGTAGGAGCATTATTGTTGGTCTCGGATCAACCGATGATTTCAACCGGAGTAAAAACCGAAGAGAGCGACAAAAAAATAACTCGCGATTTTGTGGAAGAACACGTACTGATAGGAGTAGAAGCTCTAAAACTTATTATCGGTAAACGAACAACAGTGAAACATCTGCGATTTGACGAGGATTAAATTATGGCCAAGAAAGACACCAATCAACATATTGCTATTTTACAAGATATCCGCAACAAACAATTTAAGCCCGTTTACCTACTTATGGGCGAAGAGTCGTATTATATCGACTTGATATGTAATGCGATTATAGAATACGCTTTGCAGGATTGGGAAAGAGATTTCAATCAAACCATTTTATATGGCGCCGACGTCGACGATTTTGCCATAGTCGTCAATGCGGCTAAACGCTTTCCCATGATGGCCGAGCGGCAGTTGATTGTTGTGAAGGAGGCCCAAAACATCAAAGGTGTAGACAATCTGCTGTATTATTTGCAAAAACCTTTGATGAGTACGATCTTAGTTATCTGTTATAAAAACGGCACACTCAAAAACAAAAAAATCGTTACCGGTATCGAACAGATAGGAGTGGTTTATGAATCGAAAAAACTATACGAAAACCAATTGCCAGCGTTTATCAACAACTATATAGCTGCCAAAAACTTGTCGATAGATCCCAAAGCCACCTCGATGATGGCCGATTTTATAGGGCCCGATTTAAGTCGATTGAGTGGGGAACTCGATAAATTGTCGCTTTCGCTACCCGAGGGTTCTATGCGCATTACTCCCGAACTGGTCGAACGGAATGTGGGAATCAGTAAAGATTACAACAATTACGAATTACTCAATGCTATTGTTACGAAGGACGTAGCCAAAGCAACCCGTATCGTCCGGTATTTCGAGCAAAATCCCAAGAACAATCCATTAATCGTTACGATAAATGTATTGTTCAATTTCTTTGCCAATCTGATGTTGTGCTATTATTCTCCCGACAAGTCGGAAAGCGGCATTATGAAAGAACTCAATTTAAGAAGCTCCTTTCAGGCACGCGACTATACAATTGCAATGCGCACCTACAATGCCTTTAAATGTATCGACATTATTGCACTCATACGCTTGTACGATGCCCGGTCGAAAGGAATAGGGTCGGGGGCATCGAGTAACGACAGCGATTTGCTTCGAGAACTGGTATTCAAAATCATGCACTAATCAAAAATGGTATAAATAACCCAGCGAAACAGTTATTATTTGATTGTGCGAAGCCGAAAATACATCTTTCTTACGGTTGTTGAATATATCGCCAAGCCCATAATAGTACCGTCCTTCCAACACGATTCCGTGATTCTTTTTGATTCGGAACTCTATACCGGCACCCGCCATGATACCATAATCGATCTTATGGGCAATATCCATGGTATATATATCTTTCACCTTGCTTTTTTGACTGAATTCGGGTAAATTATTTACATCGAAATTGCTTTCATAGCTGTCGCCCAATAGAAAACCTACCTGAGGACCCGCATTGATGAACCCACGGACAACACGATTCCCGAAAAAGAAATGGGTAAGAAAAGGTACGGTTATGTAGTTGAGGGTATGGTTATAAGTATAAGGGTCTTCTTCGAAAGTCTCGTTCCAGCCGCATTGTGTAAAATTGACCTCGGCGATTAACCCGAAATATTTCTCTTCGATATAACGAACCGAAACCCCGCCCGTATACCCCAAAAGCAACGATTGGGTTACGGTGGGAGTAAACGAAACCCGCGAAAGAGTTGTTCCACCTTTTACCCCTACCGTAAATTCGGGCTGGTAATCGCTCCGTTGCGCCCATGCCGGGAGAATCGAGGTTATGGCAATAAAAAACAATATATACCGTACAAACTTCATGGGAGATTATTCTCTAATTTTCCGAATCGTGAAATCGGGCGTAAAGTTGATGAAATAGAACGATTTATTAATAAATCCGCTCCAATTGTTTATTCGTTGGAATGAGAAATCGGTCTGTATGCGATCGGTCGAGGGCTTCATCTCTTGCAGTGCAAAATTCTTTCCTTGCTCCCGAATGGCCGAAAGGAAATAGATTCCCGTATCGAAACCCAACAGTGCATATTGCGGACTTGCATTTATCATATCCTTGTTGTACCAATAGAGAAACCGTTTGTGGAAAGACTTCGTGCTCTCTTCGAACGGATTGGCGTAGAAACGCGAATACAAATAGGTATTCAATTTATAAAACTCGTTCAAATGCTCCGAAACCTGTGTCAGCCAGTCGGGATATCCGAAAAGAGCGACATCTAAATCGGCTTGGTTTTCTTTCAAGGCCTCGATAGCGGGAATAATCACCGACAGGACTTTTTTGTGCGCCGACGTAGGAACGAAAACAATACCGCCTTCGCCCGTCAACAAAGAATCCTTATTCAGCAAATTCAAATCGTTACCGAATTTTATCTCCTGATAAGAAATTCCTGCCCGGTTCAACTCCGCTTTCAACTCATCGACAAAATCTTTCTTATCGGTCAACTCAGGTGTATGGGCCAAAAATACAATCTTGCGATTGCCCAAATAACGGATAAACCGGTCGGTAGCTTCGGCATACAAATAAGAGTGGGGGATATTCGTTTGGAAAATCTTCGCATTGAGCGATACTTCCTCGTTTTTAAGAGAGAATGTATTGACCACATTGATGTTGTTAGCTACGCCGAAATCGGCAATCAATTTTATGTGATTATCGTTTTCGGGGGCAATAATCAAATCCATCTCTTTCATTTGCGGGGCAGAAAGAATAGATTGGACTGTGGCATCGGAATCTTCCGTATCATAAGCATATACATTGATAGAGGCACCTTGACGTTTAAGGCTGTCTACCGCCATGAGAAATCCTTGATAATACTCGGTATAAAGGCTCGCCTTCGTATCGGGATGCACCTGATTCAACATAAACGGGAGCATCACCGCAACGTTGATCACACCTTTTTTGTCGCTCTTATACAGTTTGTTGTATATGTTGTTGATTTCGGCACTGGTAATAGGATTCTCGGCCGTGACCGTATTGTATTCTATGCCGGCCGGAATGTTTATTATATCGTCTTGTTTAATTTGTTTTACATTGGGATTGCATTTTTTTATCTCTTCGACAGTCGTTCCAAATTTTTTCGAAATACTATACAAAGTCTCTTTCTTGCGTACTTTATATTGAGTATACAATTGGTTTGCCTCAACTGTTACCGTCGATTCTTTGGTGTCGGGAGTAAGTCTTATTACCGAGCCTTTTTTCATCTTGGTAGGCGAAATTCCCGGGTTGAGTTTCAAGATAGTCTCTATGTCTATATCGTATCGTTTGGAAATAGAAAACAATGTTTCGCCTTCTCCGATAGTATGATACACATATTCGCTGCTGTTCTCTTCGGACGATGTGGAGGCTACGGTTTTCGGGGCAGTCTTGTCGCCCGATTCAGGTGCAGCCGGGGTTTGAGGTTGCGGCGTTTGGGCCGGTTGAGTTTTGGCCTGAGCTGTTTGTGGACGCTCTTTCTTTTGATAACGTTGCGGAATCTTCAATGTCGCTCCGGCCTTGATGCCCCGCTCCGAGCCGGGATTCAGGTCGATAATGCTTTGAATGGGAACTTTATACGTTTTGGAAATCGAATACAACGATTCGCCCCGTACGATGGTATGTTCAAAAGTACTTTCTATTCCCGAATCGGAACCTTGCGAAGTTTTGTTGGTCGGGATCATAAGAAGCTGCCCTCGTTTTAATCCGTTTTTGGCTGCCGGATTATAACGAATAACCTCTTCCTGCGAAATGCCGAATTTTTGGCTCAACGAATAAAATCCTTCCGAAGGTTTTACCTTGTAAATATAAAATTCCTTCCCGTCTATAACTTTGGTTTGCAGGTTCTCGGTTTGAGCCGACAACAAGAAAACAGCGGAGAAGCAAAGGAATAAAGCGATCGACAAGCGAATATGTTTCATATTTGTAATCGTTATCTTGTGTGCTTAAATTTTCTATACATACAAGAAACAAAAGTATATAAAAATATTGTCAGTTGCAAGCCCAAATTCTATTTCACAGAAGTTTGCACCTTTATTCCTGCCGAAACGGGAATATTGGGAATTTTTAATTTTAAGATACAAATGCGATTAAGCGAAAAGTTGTAACTTTGTCATTCATTTGTTATTCAAATAGACTATGTGCAGGAAACTGTTGCTTTTCGTATGTATAATTACTCTTGGCAATCTGTACGCCCAGCAAATTACGGTATCGGGCGGAGGGTATCCGGCGTACGGATATACCCCCGACGCAAGTACCGGCTTAACAGGAGGGGTGTTTGTAATATATTCGCTGGATAATGCGGTAATCGAATTTTCCGGCACAAGCGATTCGCCTGTTTTGTGGAGCAAATTCGGCCCTTCGGGAGCTGCTTCACCGACATCGGTAACCGGAGCGGCTCAAAACGGATCGACATCGACACTCCCGCTCACAGAAGCCGATTGCGGATACATTATCGAACAGAGTGGTACGAAATACTATCTATGGGTAATCAATTATGCTCAGGCTCCTTTGGAGCTAAATGCCATCTCGGTTTCGAACGATTCGGGACAATGCGAATTCACCACTCTGCTGTTAGACGGGAAAGGGGAGAAGTTGAACTACTATTCGATAAACGGCGCACCCAAAGTGCTACAACGCGAATTGACTATCAATTACATGACCCTTGTATGGGACGAGACCTCTCTCTCGTACATACAAACACCTCAATCGGAGACTGTTCACGATTTCTCTTCATCTGTTCAAGTACAGGCTCCGTTGTGTAATACCGATTTTACCATCACCGGCGACCAAATTCTGAATGGGTGGGGTATGGCTCAAACGGTTTCGAGCGACGAATATATAACCACCGCCATAGCAGTTACCGCCATAGCGGAACAAACCTACCGGGAAGATGCGCTCAACGAGGACGACCGTCAACCTTCGGATTATTTAGGAGGTTCGGCTCCTGCCGAGATAGAATTCCAAGCATATAAGACCGACGCCGTCACCCATATCGAGTGGGAGTTCTCGGACAAAGAAGACTTCTCGAATACCATAGCCCGCTATAACGACGAAATTTTGCGTTATACCTTCCGAGACGAAGGCATCACTTACGTCCGTTTGGTCGGAAGCAACAGCACCGCCGAGTGTCAGGCATACAGCACGACCTTCACCGTAAATATAGGGGAACCCCGGCTGGAAGCGCCCAACGCCTTTTCGCCGGGAACAAGCCCCGGAATAAACGACGAATGGAAGGTGGCTTACAAATCGATTGTAAGTTTCAAATGCTGGATTTTCAACAAATGGGGCGTACAGATATTTTATTTCGACAACCCCGAAGAGGGTTGGGACGGTAAATACCGCGGCAAATATGTCGACCCGGGTGTTTATTATTATGTCATAGAAGCCAAAGGCTCGAACAACCAAAAAATAAAATTGAAGGGGAATATCAACATACTCCGCGGAAAAGATTAAACAATATTATAATTAAATGGGATTGAGAAAGTTTTGTATAGTTATTGTGAGTGTGTTGGTTGGACTTCCGGCACTTTTGGGACAGAGCGGGAGCAACACATATAGTGAGTTTTCCGATATAATTATTCCCGAATTTCCATTACAAATAAAATTTGCCAATGAACTTGTAAATTTGGATCGGCTGGATCTGTACGAGCGTTTCGACCGCGAGTTGACCACGTTGTGTTATATGCACTCCTCCACTTCGCTGGCCCTAAAACGGGCAAACCGCTACTTTCCTATATTGGAACCCATTTTGAAGGAAGAGGGGATACCCGTCGACTTTTTATATATGGCCGTGATAGAGAGTACATTGAATCCAAGAGCTGTTTCCCCGGCAAAAGCCGTAGGCCTCTGGCAAATCATGGCTCGTACAGGACGAGAATACGGACTGGAAGTGAACGACGATATAGACGAGCGTTATCATGTAGAAAAAGCGACCCGGGCGGCCTGCCGATACTTGAAAGACGCTTATAAAAAATATGGCAACTGGGCTACGGTGGCAGCCTCGTACAATGCCGGAATGGGGCGTATATCCACCGAATTGGAGAAACAAATAGCCGACCACACTTTCGATTTATGGCTGAACGAAGAGACATCGCGCTATGTATTCCGTATTTTGGCCATGAAGGAGATATTCTCGTCGCCTGCAAAGTATGGATACAAACTGAAAACCAAACAACTGTATCAACCCATCGAATATACTTTAATCAAGGTAGATACCACAATTACCGATTTGGCCCAATTCGCCCAATCGCAAGGTATTTCCTATGCACAACTGAAAGAAGCCAATCCCTGGCTGCGGTCGCGTACCATGCCCGATAAATCGAGAAAAGTCTATTATATAAAAATACCTCGCAAAAACGATTTGTATTACACAAAACGTAAGTTCACTGCTTACCGGAAGGAGTGGGTAATCGACAAGAAATGAATGCAGAAGAGCAAATAGAAATATATGGAGCGCGTGTCCATAACCTCAAAAATATAGATGTTACCATTCCACGCGACAGCCTTACCGTTATCACCGGGTTGAGCGGCAGCGGCAAATCGTCGTTGGCGTTCGACACGATTTTTGCCGAAGGGCAACGCCGCTATATCGAAACCTTTTCGGCTTATGCCCGTAATATGCTTGGCGGTATGGAACGCCCCGACGTGGACAAAATAACCGGTTTGAGCCCGGTTATCTCCATCGAACAAAAAACGACCAATAAAAATCCCCGTTCGACAGTAGGAACGACAACCGAAATTTTCGATTTCCTGCGGCTGTTGTTCGCAAGGGCGGGAGAGGCATACTCCTATTTGTCGGGAGAAAAGATGGTGCGCTATACCGAAGAGAAAATCATCTCGTTAATATTAGAGCTATATCAAGGCCGGAAAACCTATATCCTCGCTCCTTTGGTGCGCAACCGTAAGGGGCATTACAAAGAGCTGTTCGAACAAGTGCGTAAAAAAGGGTATCTCACGGTTAGAATCGACGGAGAACTGCGCGAGATAACCCACGGAATGAAGCTCGACCGTTATCGGAACCACAGCATCGAGCTGGTGGTCGATAAACTGGTGGTCGACAAGGACGACGAACGGCGATTGCACGAAAGTGTGAAGATGGCAATGAAACAGGGCGACGGACAACTGATGATTCTCGATGCCGAAACTCAGGAGCTGAGACATTACAGCCGAACGCTGATGGACCCCAAAACGGGCTTATCGTATAGCGAACCTGCCCCGCATAACTTTTCGTTCAATTCGCCACAAGGCGCCTGCCCAAAATGTAAAGGATTGGGATATGTAAATATCATCGACCGGGCTAAGATTATTCCCAACGACGAGAAATCGATATACGAAGGGGGTATCGCACCTCTCGGGAAATATAAAAACTCCTTGATATTTTGGCAAATTGCCGCCATTTGCGAAAAATATGGCGATAGTTTGAAGACCCCGATCAAAGATTTGTCGGAGGAGGCTCTCGACGATATCCTGAACGGTACCGAAGAACGGCTGCAAATCAAAAACGAATCGTTAGGCTCGTCCAATTATTTCCTCTCGTTCGACGGATTGATAAAGTACATCGAAATACAGCAACAAAGCGATGCACCGTCGCAGGCGCAAAAGTGGGCGGGACAGTTTGTAACAACTACCGTATGCCCTCATTGCGAAGGCCATCGGCTCAATCGGGAAGCTTTGCACTACCGGATTGCCGGTAAGAACATCGCCGACTTGGCCAATATGGATATTTCGGAGCTTTACGAATGGGTAAACCATGTAGAAGACGATTTGTCGCCGCAACAGCGGCAAATTGCCGTCGAAATATTGAAAGAGATTCGCAGCCGGCTCCACTTCTTGGTCGATGTCGGGCTCGATTATTTATGCCTTAACCGAGCCTCTGCCACCTTGTCGGGCGGCGAAAGTCAACGCATAAGGCTGGCTACGCAAATAGGCTCCCAACTTGTCAACGTCCTCTATATTCTCGATGAGCCCAGTATCGGCCTTCATCAACGGGACAATACACGGCTTATTCGTTCGCTGAAAGATTTAAGGGATATGGGCAACTCGGTAATTGTCGTGGAACACGACAAGGAGATGATGCTCGAATCGGATTATGTGGTAGACTTGGGACCTCGTGCCGGACGGCTGGGCGGCAATGTCGTTTTTACCGGGACACCGGCCGAAATGTTGAAAACCGATACGCTGACGGCCCAATATCTTACCGGTACTCGAAAAATAGAATTTTCGCCAAACCGACGTCCGGGTAACGGCAAAAAGATTGTTTTGTCGGGGGCAACCGGAAATAACCTCAAAAATGTGACGGCAGAATTTCCTTTGGGAAAATTTATCTGCATTACAGGGGTTTCGGGAAGCGGGAAATCGAGCTTGATAAACGGGACTTTACAACCCATCATCAGCCAAAAATTTTATCGTTCCCTGCAAGAGCCTTTACCCTACAAGTCAATAGAAGGGTTGGAATATATCGACAAGATTGTCACTGTCGACCAATCGCCATTGGGACGGACTCCTCGATCGAATCCGGCAACCTACACCGGCGTTTTCGCCGATATACGCAATGTGTTCGTCGAGTTGCCCGAAGCCAAAATTCGCGGATATAAACCGGGGCGATTCTCCTTCAATATTTCGGGCGGACGTTGTGAAGTATGCGGCGGAAATGGTTATAAAACCATCGAAATGAATTTTCTCCCCGACGTACTTGTCCCTTGTGAGGCTTGTCATGGAAAACGCTACAATCGGGAAACGTTGGAGGTTCGGTTCAAGGGTAAATCTATTGCCGACGTGTTGGATATGACCATCAACCAAGCCGTGGAGTTTTTCGAAAATATTCCGGCGATTATCTCCAAAATCAAGGTACTGCAAGACGTAGGACTGGGCTATATAAAACTGGGACAACCCTCAACGACTTTGTCGGGAGGCGAAAGCCAACGGGTAAAACTGGCCGCCGAATTATCCAAAAGAGATACCGGAAAAACGCTTTATATCCTCGACGAACCGACTACCGGATTGCATTTCGAAGATATACGGGTATTGCTTTCGGTATTGAACCGGTTAGTCGACAAAGGAAATACCGTAATTGTTATCGAACACAACTTGGATATAATCAAATGTGCCGACTATATCATCGATATGGGACCCGAAGGGGGTAGAAACGGTGGTACTATCTTGGCTACCGGAACCCCTGAGGAGATTTGCAAACAGAATACTTTTACCGCACAGTATCTGAAAGAGGAACTAAAAAGCTAAATTCCTTTTCATCAGAATAAAATTTATGGGAAAGAGAGGCAATTTATCGAATTGTTTCTCTTTCCTGTTATAATCCGTATGCTTGTTTATAAATGTAAATAGTTGGATCTAAGATATATAAATTAAAAAATAGGGGATTTTAACGTAAAATCCTTAGCATATTTTCTTGGGGATTTACCGTTGCACACAAAAAAGGGAATATGAAGTAGTTTAGCTAAAACAATTCGATAAAAATGGGGAATGATTACAAATGAGCACTTATTTACAATTGTAACAGATACAAATTGATCAATAATTTGACAAAATAGAGTAGGGTATCACAATTGCAACCTACACAAATGTAACGTGTTATAATTATAGGTTATTCCTATTTTTATAAGCATAAAAATGTTTATAATCAATATATTATAACGATTTATTAAAGCATATTTTTACGATTCCAAAGGACTGTCAATGGATTTTCTAATTAAAACGAAATATTTTTACATTTTAATCGTCTATATATTAGCAATATATCAATAAATATATAAAGAGTATGTTTAGCTATAATTAAAGAATGTTCAGCTATTGTACTATGTAATACATGAAATTCGACTTTTAAATATTACAAATGTAATGTCTCGAAATTACATTTGTATTGTTACAAATTCAATTTTATTTATTACATTTGTAACAGCTATTTGGGGCCTAATTTTAATCATTTGTAACCTATGGAAGAAGGAAATGCACTCGCTATTGCCAGCCGAATAAAACAGTTTATCGAGTATTTAGGAATATCCATTACTCAATTTGCCGATGCGACCGACATACAACGCTCGTCGATGTCGCAGATACTGGGCGGACGCAATCAAAAAATCAGCGTCATTACGATTGGGAAGATTCATACAACCTATCCTACACTTTCTATCTACTGGTTACTGTATGGCGAGGGATCCATGCTTTTACAATCGGACGAAAAGGAAGAAAAGTCCGAATCACAATCGCCGGTATCATCTGTACCGAGTTCCACTTGGTCGCTATTCGACAACGAGAATGAGCTAAATGCGACCAACGGCTCGAATGACTTGAAATATTCGAAGGAAAACGACTCAAACAGCAATCAAAAACAACCGAATCTTGTTGATAATGTGGATACAAACTCGATAAACGACCCGTTTATCGCCCCACACCGTATCCCTTCAAAAAATAAAGAGGCGGTCAAAATCATGATTTTCTACTCGGACAACACCTTTGAGACCTTTTCGCCCGATAGCTCGACCAAATAAAAATATTCGGAAAGTCAAACCTCGATATAATTTGTTTCTGCTGTCGGTTTACACTATCTTTGTGAAAGTAAAACTACGTTATGAAAAAATATATCCTTGATTTTCGGGTTTCCGAAAATGTAAAGTTACACGACAGCTATGCTTTGCTGAAACTTACTCCTGCCGGAGAGGTAAAATTACCACCCATGTTACCGGGACAATTTGTCGAAGCGCGTGTAGACAAATCGGCAACCACTTTTCTGAGACGTCCGATTTCGATCCACTGGGTAGACTATACCCGTAACGAACTGTGGTTGTTGATACGAATTGCCGGTGAAGGTACCCGTACCTTATGCGCTTTGCAACAAGGCGATATACTCAATTTGGTGTTGCCGTTGGGCAATACATTCACACTCCCGAACCGTACCGACACTAAAATCCTGTTGGTTGGCGGAGGTGTAGGCATAGCTCCCTTGCTCTATTGGGGACAATATTTAAAGGAACAGGGATATACCCCCATCTTTTTGTTGGGATTTCGTTCCGATAAAGATATATTGCAATACGATCTTTTCAAGGAATTGGGCGAAGTGTATATCTCTACCGAGGACGGTTCGTTCGGTGAAAAAGGTTTTGTCACGCAACACTCCTTGTTGGACCGCCCATTCGACAACCTGTATGTGTGTGGCCCTAAACCGATGATGGTAGCGGTTGCCCGGTATGCGCGCGAGCACGATCTGTTTTGCGAAGTGTCGTTGGAAAATACGATGGCGTGCGGCGTAGGAGCTTGCCTTTGCTGTGTGGAAGATACGACCGAAGGCAATGTGTGTGTATGTAAAGAAGGTCCCATTTTTAATATAACGAAACTCAAATGGCAAATTTAAGTGTAAATATCGGAGGTTTAAGTTTGAAAAACCCCGTAATGACAGCCTCTGGAACATTCGGTTATGGCGAAGAGTTTGCCGATTTCGTCGATCTGTCTCGACTGGGTGGGGTCATTGTCAAAGGAACCACGTTGCACCATCGGGAAGGTAATCCCTATCCCCGTATGGCCGAAACTCCTTCGGGTATGCTCAACGCCGTGGGACTTCAAAACAAAGGTGTAGACTATTTCGTAGAACATATCTATCCCCGCATACAAGGTATCGACACAAATTTCTTAGTCAATGTATCGGGAGCCTCGGTCGAGGATTATGTAGCCACCGCCGAGAAAATATCGCACCTCGACAAAATTCCGGGTATCGAATTGAATATCTCGTGCCCCAACGTAAAAGAGGGAGGCATGGCCTTTGGAACTACGTGTAAAAGCGCAGCAGAAGTGGTTCGTGCCGTGCGAAAAGCATATCCGAAGACATTGATTGTCAAATTGTCGCCCAACGTAACCGATATTACCGAAATAGCCCGAGCCGTCGAAGCGGAAGGAGCCGATGCGGTGTCGTTAATCAATACGTTATTGGGAATGGCTATCGACGCCAACCGACGCCGACCCGTACTCTCGACTGTCACGGGTGGATTGTCGGGAGCTTGCGTAAAACCGATAGCCCTGCGCATGGTTTGGCAGACTTACCATGCCGTAAAAATTCCTATTGTGGGGCTGGGAGGAATCATGAATGCGACCGATGCCATCGAGTTTATATTAGCCGGAGCTTCGGCCATAGAAGTGGGTACAGCCAATTTCATAGATCCTCAAATCTCCGAAAAAATAGTCTATGGCATAGACGAATATCTCGAAAAAAACAATATACGCTCCATTAGTGAACTTATTGGAGGACTTATTGTTTGATTATCTAATAATCAGATATTTATATAAAGCGAAGGTGATAGTTTTATTATTTATACTATCACCTTCGCTATTAAAGTTAAAGTTTATATTTTTGCTTGGCACCAAATATAAAGTCTTACTTTATATTTTGACTGCCGATTACAGGATCTCGACCGAACGTTTGATAAATTTGCTCAGTGCCTCACCTTTCAACATATTGTTGGAGAGTAAAGCCAAATCGACCAGTTGTCGAACCAACGGAGTTTTGTCGGCGTAAAGTTTCAGAATATCGGCCTCTTTGGCTCTCAATTCTTTGGCTTTCTCTTCGGCATTTTTCAAAGCCTCCTTCTCCGTAAGGGGCACTTCGTCGTCCTTTTTATCCTTCTTAGCCTCTTGTAGGCGAGAAATATTCTCGTTAACCGTTTTCAGTTCGTCGAGTACAGGAGCCAGCTCCTCTTTGCAAGAAGCCTCAGCGTCGGCAAGAACCCGTTTTGTCAAAGGATGTTCGGTATTGACAATCAAGTTATAGCTGTCGGGCAGGTCGCCATAGAATGCCATTCCCGATTGTACGGCTGCCATATCTTTCATACGGCGCATAAATTCGTTTTGAGTAATTACAATAGGCTGTGCGGTTTCGCCCATAGCTTCGAACATCACCAAGAAGTCGCTCTTCTCAATTACCGGGAGCTGCGATTTGAATACAGTAGTCATCATGTCGCGTTGCTGTTCGTCGAGGGTAACCTGTGCTTCCTTCTCCGATTTTTTAATCAATTTGTCTATCACATCGCTGTCCACACGAACGAAACGGCTCTTTTCCAATTTCTGTTCGAGCAGCCCAATGAAGTGAGGATCGAGTTGCCCGTTCATAAGCAATACGTCGTATCCCTTCGAAGTGGCCGCCTCGATATAGCTGTATTGGGCCTCTTTGTCGGTGGCATAGAGATAAACGAGTTGTCCGTCCTTATCGGTTTGATTGGCCTCGATCAAAGTCTTATATTCATCGAGAGTATAATATTTGTCTTCGGTATCTTTCAGTAAAACAAACTTTTGAGCACGTTCGTAGAACTTCTCATCAGAGAGCATACCGTATTCGATAAATATCTTCAAGTCGTCCCATTTCTCCTCGAATTGTTTACGGTCGCTGTTAAAAATCTCCTGCAAGCGTTCCGAAACCTTTTTCGTAATATATCCCGCAATTTTCTTTACGTTGGCATCGCTTTGCAAATAGGAACGGGAAACGTTCAACGGGATATCGGGCGAGTCGATTACACCTTGCAACAACATGAGGAAGTCGGGCACAATACCTTCGACCGAATCGGTAACAAACACTTGGTTGCAATACAACTGAATCTTGTACCGATTGATATCGATGTTGTTTTTAATTTTCGGGAAATAAAGGATACCCGTCAATTTGAAGGGATAATCGATATTCAAGTGTATCCAGAACAAAGGCTCGTCGATACCGGGATAAAGATCTTCGTAGAATTTTTTGTAATCTTCGTCCTTCAAATCGGTAGGTTTCCGGGTCCAAGCCGGCTCCATATCGTTGATTACCTTGTCTTTGTCGGTATCTACATATTTACCGTCTTTCCACTCTTGTTCTTTCCCAAAGACAATAGGCACGGGCAAGAAGCGGCAATATTTCTTCAACAAAGTTTCGATACGCGCCTCTTCGAGGAACTCTTTATTCTCATCGTCAATATACAGAATAATATCGGTACCTCGCTCGGCTTTTTCAATATCGCTCATTTCGTAAGCCGGCGAACCGTCGCAACTCCACATAACGGCCTGTGCCCCTTCTTTGTAAGACAACGTACGAATTTCCACTTTTTTGGAAACCATGAACGAGGAGTAGAATCCCAATCCAAAGTGGCCGATGATAGCATTGGCGTCGTTTTTATATTTTTCCAAAAACTCTTCGGCACCCGAGAATGCAATTTGGTTGATGTATTTCTCGATCTCTTCGGCTGTCATACCCACACCATGGTCCGAGATCGTTAATGTGCCAACTTTCTTATCGATAGAAACCGATACGTTCATCGCACCCAACTCGCCTTTGAAGTCGCCGAACGACGATAGTGTTTTCAGCTTTTGAGTAGCATCGACGGCGTTGGAAACGAGCTCTCTCAAAAATATTTCGTGATCGCTGTATAAAAACTTTTTGATGACGGGGAAGATGTTGTCTGTCGTAACCCCAATAGTTCCTTTTTGCATGATTATATCTTTTATTTAATTCTATTCTGTTTTCGAATATTTTTTCAAAAAAAATGCCAGACTCAAAAAGTCTGACATTTTGGCTTATTCTTTCCGTGGACTTGTCACTCTGCCTTGCGCGAATCCTGTATGGAAGAGACTATTTTCTGGTTCTCCTTGTCGAAATCGACTAAAATCGTATCGCCTTCCTGAACGGTTGCCCGGATAATCATTTCGGCCAATTCGTCTTCGAGATACTTTTGTATGGCTCGTTTCAAGGGACGGGCACCGAATTGCACATCGTAACCCTTTTCGGCAATGAAATTTTTAGCCTCGTCGGTAATCACAAGGTGATAACCCAAAGTTTCCACCCGTTTATAGAACCCGCTCAATTCCAAATCGATAATCTTGAATATAGCATCCTTGTCGAGTTGGTCGAACATGACGATGTCGTCGACACGATTCAAAAATTCAGGAGAAAAAGCCCGGTTCAAAGCCTTTTGAATGACGCCTCTCGAATAGTCTTTTTCCGATACGGTATTGGTCGAAAAACCTACACCTTGTCCGAAATCTTTCAGTTGGCGAGTACCAATATTGGAGGTCATAATGAGAATCGTGTTTTTGAAATCGATTCTACGACCCAGACTATCGGTCAAACGACCTTCGTCCAACACCTGTAACAACAGGTTGAACACGTCGGGGTGAGCCTTCTCGATTTCGTCGAGCAAAACAACCGAATAGGGTTTGCGCCGTACCTTTTCGGTCAACTGGCCGCCCTCTTCGTAACCTACATATCCCGGAGGGGCACCCACCAGCCGCGAGACCGTAAATTTTTCCATATATTCGCTCATATCGATACGAATGAGTGCGTCTTTCGAATCGAACAGATATTCGGCCAACTTCTTAGCCAAATGGGTTTTACCAACACCGGTAGGCCCCAAGAACATAAATGTCCCGATAGGTTTTCCCGGATCTTTCAAACCCACTCGATTACGCTGGATAGCCTTAACGATTTTATCGACCGCATCGTCTTGCCCGATAATTTCCCGTTTCAGTTCTCCCCCCATAGCCAGCAGTTTATTCCCTTCGGCTTGGGCTATACGTTGTACAGGTACGCCGGTCATCATGGCAACAACCTCGGCGACTTTTTCTTCGTTAACGATCTCCCGATGCTGTTGCATCTGCCGTTCCCAGTTAGCTTTGGCCGACTCCAACGTCTGTTGCAACTCTTTTTCCTTGTCGCGGAAACTGGCTGCCAACTCGTAATTTTGAGACTTAACGGCATTGATTTTATCCTCCCGGCAAGTCTCTATTTGAGCTTCCAAACTTTCTATCTCCTTAGGAACTACGATGTTCGAGACATGAACCCTTGCACCGGCCTCGTCCAAAGCATCGATGGCTTTATCCGGGAAATTGCGGTCGCTGATATAGCGGTCTGTCAATTTGACACACGCCTCTAAGGCATCGTCGGTATAAGTCACGTTATGATGGTCCTCATACCGTTCCTTTATATTATTCAGTATCTGCAATGTCTCTTCGGGAGTAGTAGGCTCGACCATAATTTTTTGGAAACGCCGCTCCAAAGCACCGTCTTTCTCGATATTCTTACGATATTCGTCGAGCGTCGTCGCCCCGATACACTGTATTTCGCCACGCGACAATGCCGGTTTCAACATATTGGCGGCATCGAGCGAACCGGTAGCTCCACCGGCACCGACGATGGTATGAATCTCGTCGATAAACAAAATAATGTTGGGATTTTTAGAAAGCTCGTTCAAGATAGCTTTTATACGCTCCTCGAATTGTCCCCGATATTTGGTGCCGGCGACAATCGACGCCATATCGAGCGAAACAACCCGTTTGTCGAACAACACACGCGACACCTTGCGTTGTACGATTCTCAACGCAAGTCCCTCGACAATAGCCGATTTTCCCACACCGGGTTCGCCAATAAGCACCGGGTTGTTTTTCTTCCGACGGCTCAATACCTGTGCCAAACGTTCTATTTCATTTTCACGTCCAACCACCGGGTCGAGGCGGCCTTCTTCGGCAGCCTTTGTCATATCGGTACCAAAATTATCCAACACAGGGGTATCGTTATTACTGCGTTGCGTAGCCGTACTGCTGCCGCCCGATTGTTGTTCTTTACGATAATTACGGTCCTCTTCCAATTCATCGTCTTCATCGTCGGTAAAACCGGCACCCATATTGCTGGGCGAGGGCGATTCGGGCGATTCGTTCCCTTTCAGGTAAGCTGACACTTCGTCATACGTAATCCGGTTCGTATTCAAGATTTTTGCAGCCGAAGATCCCGGCTCCTTCAATATAGCCAGCAACAAATGCTCCGAATCGGTTTCGTCACTCTTCATAAACCGGGCTTCGAGCATACTCATTTTCAAAACCCTATCTGTACTTTTACTAATAGTCAATTCACTCGTCGTTTGTTCCATGTGATTATTGGAAGCGGACAGTTCATTTTCCAGCGAACTCTTTATCGTTCGAAGAGAAGCTCCGAGGCCCACCAATACATCGACGGCCCGGTTGGCGCCATCGCGTATGATTCCCAGCAACAAATGCTCGGGCACAATGCTGGAATTTTGAAGGCGTTCGGCCTCTTCCCGGCTATAACCGAGAATCTCCTTAACCTGTTGCGAAAAGTTTCTTTCCATAAACCAATCTGTCTCCTTATATAATAGATTTAGCAAATATACCATCTTTAAGCCAAATAATGGCAGGTATTTATCATTTCTTATATATAACAAATAATATGCCGAATTTTCCCGTCGGTAAAAGATTATTTATTGAATTTGGTATCTCGATTTTTCAAAAAATGGTTATCTTTGTACGCTAAACTATCAAACTGTATAACCAAAATTTTTCATTTATAAATAAATGATTGACCAAGATAGAATTCTAAAGATAGACATTAAACAAGAGATGCAATCGGCCTATATCGACTACTCTATGTCGGTGATTGTAGCTCGAGCCTTGCCCGATGTGAGAGATGGTTTCAAACCAGTACACCGTCGGGTTTTGTTCGGAATGGACAAATTGGGAAACACATCGGACAAACCGTATAAAAAATCGGCGAGAATTGTCGGCGATGTGTTAGGTAAGTATCACCCCCACGGCGACTCCTCGGTTTATTTCGCCCTCGTACGTATGGCCCAACCGTGGTCCTTGCGTTATCCATTGGTCGATGGGCAAGGGAACTTCGGATCGGTCGACGGTGACAGCCCCGCTGCCATGCGTTATACCGAAGCCCGCCTTTCGCGTATCGCCGAAGAGATGCTTAGCGACATCGAAAAAGATACGGTCGATTTCATTCCAAACTTCGATAATACCCTCGAAGAACCTACCGTTTTACCCACACGTATACCTCAATTATTAGTAAATGGCGCATCGGGTATAGCCGTAGGTATGGCAACCAATATGCCGCCACACAACCTGTCGGAATGTATCGACGCATCGGTGGCTTTGGTCGATAACCGCAACCTCACCATCGAAGAGTTGATGCAATACATCAAAGCACCCGATTTCCCCACCGGCGGTATCATCTATGGTTATGCCGGTGTAAAGGACGCATTCGAAACCGGACGAGGCAGAATTGTAATTCGTGCCAAAGCCGAAATCGAAGTAGATAGCGCAACCGGACGCGAATCGATTGTCGTGTCGGAAATCCCTTATGCAGTCAACAAATCGGAACTAATCAAGAAAATAGCCGATTTGGTGGAAGAAAAACGATTGGACGGCATTTCGAATATCAACGACGAATCGGACCGTGCCGGAATGCGAATCGTAATCGAAATCAAAAAAGACTCCAATGCAAATGTCATTCTGAACAAATTGTTCAAGATGACCGATTTGCAGTCGTCTTTCAGCGTAAACAACATCGCGTTGGTAAACGGTCGTCCTCAAACCCTTAACCTGAAACAACTGCTGTTGGCCTTTGTAGACCACCGGCACGAAGTAGTCCTTCGTCGCACCCGATTCGATTTGGCAAAAGCCGAAGAACGGGCTCATATCCTCGAAGGATTGATTATTGCATCGGATCACATCGACGAAGTAATCAAAATTGTAAGAGCATCGAGAACCCGCGAAGAGGCTCGCACGCGATTGATGGAGCGCTTCTCGTTAAGCGAGAAACAAGCTCAGGCAATTGTCGATATGCGTATCGGACAGTTGACCGGCCTCGACCAAGACAAATTGCGGAACGAGTACGCCGAAGTGGAAAAATTAATCGCTTATTACAACGAAATACTTGCCGACGAAGCCGTCTGCATGAAAGTCGTAAAAGATGAGCTCTTAGAAATAAAAGAAAAATACTGCGACGAACGCAAAACCGAAATTATCTATTCTTCCGAAGAATTTAATGCCGAAGATTTCTATGCCGATGACGAAATGATTATCACGATTTCGCACATGGGATATATCAAACGTACTCCGCTCTCCGAATTCCGCGCTCAAAACCGGGGAGGAGTAGGCGCAAAAGGCAGCAACACCCGCGAAGAAGATTTTATCGAATACATCTATCCGGCCTCGATGCACAACTATATGTTGTTCTTCACCCAAAAGGGCAAGTGCTATTGGATGAAAGTTTACGAAATACCCGAAGGAGCCAAAAACTCCAAAGGCCGGGCTATTCAAAATATGCTCAACATCGAGTCGGACGACAAAGTAAATGCCTTCATTCGGGTAAAACGGCTGCAAGATCCCGAATACAATATGACGCACAACTTATTGTTCTGTACGCGCAAAGGTATTATCAAAAAGACAAAACTCGAAGCCTACTCACGGCCCCGTCAAAACGGTGTGAACGCAATTACGATCCGAGATGACGATCAAGTAATACAAGTGAGACTCACCACCGGCGACAGCCAAATAATCATTGCCAACAAGCACGGTAGAGCCATACGATTCCACGAAAGCGCTGTACGCGAAATGGGTCGAAATGCCACTGGCGTGAAGGGTATGACCCTCGACAACGACAACGACGAAGTGGTAGGAATGATTTGCGTTAACGAGCCCGAAAAAGAAACCATTATGGTCGTTTCGGAGCAAGGTTACGGAAAACGCTCGCTCATCGAAGACTACCGAATTACCAATCGGGGAGGGAAAGGAGTTAAAACCATTAATATCACCGATAAAACAGGTTATCTGGTAGCTATCAAATGCGTTACCGATGAAAACGACTTGGTTATCATAAACAAATCGGGTATTACATTGCGCATGAAAGTAGCCGATGTACGTGTAATGGGCCGCGCTACACAAGGCGTCCGCCTCATAAATTTGGAAAAACGGAACGACGAAATAGCCTCGGTCTGCAAAGTACTGTCGGAAAGCGTCGACGAAAATTTGCAAGATGACAATGTAACCGAAGTTGCCGAATAATTATTAACTCTAAAAATAACACCGCGATGAAAAAGACAACGTTAACAGCAGTATTACTGCTTTCCGTCATTTGCGCATTTGGTCAAAAGAAAGCCGTAAACCGGGCTTTCAGTGAAGCCAAAATGGAAAGCCCTAATTTCCAAGAAGCCCGTGAAACCATCAAAGGAGCCTTAACCGATCCCGAAACAAAAGACGATGCCAAAACATGGTATGTCGCAGGATTTATAGAAAATACCTATTTCGAGAAAGACAATATCCAAAAAACACTGGGAATGACTTTGAAAGATGGTGATGGCCCCATGTACGAAGCTTTGATAAAAAGTTATGAGTACTTTTTACAAGCCGTTGCATTAGACACATTGCCCAATGAAAAAGGTAAAGTAAAACCCAAATATGTAAAAGATATCCGTAAAATATTGAAACAAAATATCGACGGTTATGCCAACGCCGGTGTACATTACTTTACCCAAAAAGACTACAAAAAAGCATACGATGTATGGGGAATCTATTTGGATATACCTCAATTGTCGATTATGAAAGATGAGAAAACAGGACTTCCTGCCGATTCGACCATTGCCATTTTGGAATTCAACAGAGCCTTAGCAGCCCTGCAAACACAAGACAACGAATTGGCAATCAGCGCGCTGAACGAAGCAAAAGGGAATGGATACAATCAAAACGACGTCTATAAATATCTTGTATACGAGTATGAGATGACACAAGACACCGTAAACCTGATTAAGACCCTTCAAGAAGGCGAAAAACTTTTCAAAAACGAAATGGTTGAAGTAGAGGATCAAAACGGTAACAAAAAAATGCAAAAAGAAAATACCTACACATTGAAACTGATCAACCTCTACATATATAGTGGGAAATACGACGATGCCATCGCCACACTCGAATCGGTATTGGCCGACGAACCGAACAATGCCGAATATTGGAATGTAAAAGGTAACTTGTACGAATCGCAGAAAAAATACGACCAATCGATAGAATGCTTCGAAAAGGCAATCAGCATAAATCCTTCGTACCCCGATGCCTTAGGTAACTTGGGCCGTATCTATTTTAATCTCGCTGTTCAGAAAAATAACGAAATAAGCACGATATCCGATAACGCTAAATACGCCGAAGCCAGAGAAAAAGAGGTAATACCTCTGTTCGAAAAATCACGTCCGTATTACGAAAAAGCATACGAACTGAAACCCGATGAACCGGACTACAAATATGCGTTACGCAATATCTATTACAACTTGAACGACGCAGAAAAACTGAAAGCTATCGAAGGCGAATAAAATCGCACAAGAAAAATAAATAAAAACAGGCTGCTCAAAATTAATTTGGGCAGCCTGTTTTGCATCCTCAAAATCTAATTGCTTAACCAAGAAGATAATAGGTTTATCTTGAAAATCTCGTAATAATATGAATTTCCCATTGGAACCTTTGATCTGTGAAACCCAAAAGAAACACAATAATTTTTCCGGTCCCTTATTTAACATAATATAAATTATAGGACAAATTGGTTTGCAATTGTACAAATCATAATTGAGCCATGACAATACCCTTTCAATCCGATCCAAGAATATTCATTATGAATAGCTCTAACTGGGAATCAAGCGTGGTTGAAGTTTTTTGCCAAAACGCATCCCACATTCTACAAATGCAGGTAAACGATTAGTCTCACACAGATTCCGATTTTAATCTGTATCTTTGTGGCATGAAATATGAGAAATCTATCCAGGATTTTATTGTAGAATATTCCGGCGCCGATACGAACCAATTGCGATTGAAGAATATTCAAGCCGACTTTGATGTTTCGTGGGCCATTCTTCAAATAGAGGCTCGAAAAAAACTGCGTACGAAGTTACCGACGTGGATTTCTCATATCGATGTCGTATTTCCTTCGATTTTATCGACCGAGCAATGTTCTTCCGAATTAACGGCACAATATAAACAGCGTTTGATACAAGGCAGAGACCTACTCGATTTAACGGGCGGCTTGGGTGTAGACAGTTTTTATTTTGCGCAAAAGGCCGGGCAAGTTGTCTATGTGGAGCGATTCGGCGAATATTGCCGAGCTGCCGAACATAACTTTAAAGAATTGGGAAACCACAATATATCTGTTGTTCAAGATGATTGTACACACTTTCTAAAAAATAACAACCACAAATTCGATACAATCTATCTCGACCCGGCCAGACGGGGAACCGGTAATAAACGGCTTTTTGCTCTCGACGAATGTGAACCTAACATCATAGAGTTGATGCCCTTGCTTTCCCGCTATGGTAAACGCCTTGTCGTAAAAGTTTCGCCTATGGCCGATTTATCGGCTCTCATTGCCCAATTGCCTCGTGTTACCGAAGTACATATCGTCTCTGTAAAAAACGAATGTAAAGAGTTATTGTTGGTAATGGATAATACTCTTCCCGAAAAAGATAAAGGAATCGACACGAGAGCATATTGTGTACAAATCGATTCGGCAGAAAATATCTCGATTTTCCCATTCCTCCCCATAGAAGAGAAACAACTTCCCCACCCTGCTGCTTGCGAGGCGATCGAACAGTTTCTCTACGAGCCCAATGCATCCATACTCAAAGCCGGAGCCTATAAAACCGTGGCGGTTAAATACAGTATCGATAAATTACACATAAACAGTCATTTATATACTTCGAAATACTATATTTCCCATTTCCCGGGTCGTATATTCGAGGTTGTAGAGTGTGTACCTTTCAACGCCAAGAATATAAAATATATCGGAGGAAAATACCCTCGATTAAACTTATCGACACGAAATTTCCCCTTGACGACGGTCGAATTGCAAAAACGATTGAAAAATAAAGACGGTGGTGATTTTTATCTTTTTGGTACCACGTTGTCGAACAACGACAAAATACTGATTATCGGCAAGAAGCCGGTCAATGCTTAAACATTCTATCCATTTGGCGTTTATCCTCACGCTCCTTGATAGAATCGCGCTTGTCGTATTCCTTCTTACCCTTAGCGATGGCAATTGTCACCTTAGCCAAGCCCTTGTCGTTTATAAACACACGTGTAGGAATAATCGAGAACCCCGACTCTTTGGCGGCCCGGTCTATCTTTTGAATCTCCTTGTGCGTCAGCAACAGTTTGCGGTCTCGTCGGGAAGAGTGATTGTTGTATGAACCATAAAAGTATTCGGCGATATACATATTTTTAATCCAAATCTCCCCATTATTGACATAACAAAAAGAGTCGGTCAATCCGGCTTTTCCCAAACGAATCGACTTTATTTCGGTACCAGACAGTACAATCCCCGCATTAAACGTGTCGAGCAACTCATAATCGAACGAGGCTCTTTTATTTTTTATATTTATCTGTGGTAGTTTCATCTTCTCGTATCGATTAAGTTTATATCAAACCGGGCATTAAAAAGTAGAGCGTTTTTTGTATGGTCAAAGGAATGGCAAGGAATAAGATCGTTGTAGCCACTACATACAAGATACTCTTTTCCTCGGGTATGTCCATGTATTTTTGGCTATTCCAAATCACATAGGCCAATAACAGCGGTAAAAAATCGACGATAGCCGGGACATCTATGAAAAAACGAATAATCGAAATACAGATATCAAACAGCATATACAATCCCAAATTGTATCCGACAAAATGTTTTATGCGCGATTCGGGTTGCAAGACCTCCAATAAATAGGTCGAGAAATATTTCATCACATAAACCAATGCGTAGAATCCGCCAAAAAATTTCACGAACTCTATAATGGCCAATTGCAGAGCTCTCGACAAAGTTATATCATGAAAAAAATAGCTCAAAAAAACTACTACCGCTGTCATTCCCATTAACGGATATAGGAACTGATTTAAAAATGTTTGGGTCGCACACGGCGCCTTATCCATTTTTTGCCACGTCCGTTCGGGAAAAATCATAAGCAATAAAAGATGCTTCAAATCATTCATAAACCTTGCGATATTTATTTAGATGGCAAATATACAAAATTTGTTCTATTTATTATCTCCCTGTTAGGGAAATATGACAGGAGTGTCAAAGGCCTTTGCAACCACACCGATAACCCACGAAAAATGAACGATATTCGATGCATATATGTTTTGGAATTATTCTATAAAATTATTATCCCATTTCTCTACCCGATTATTACAAAAAATCGGAATCTATATTATTCTCTTAAAAATACGACTGTTTTTACACGACTTTTGTTATCTTTGCGACTTAAAAACTTGTAATTTAGTAGTAAGAATAAAATATGCCTACTATCTCTCATAGAGGCGAAATCATGCCGGCCTCACCTATACGGAAACTGGTTCCTCTTGCCAATAAAGCAAAAGAAAAGGGAATAAAAGTTTTTCATCTCAACATTGGACAACCCGATCTCCCTACTCCGCAAGAAGGATTAGATGCATTGCAACATATCGATCGAAAGACATTGGAATACAGCCCCAGCGAAGGAATAAAAAGCCTTCGGGAGAAGTTGGTCCAATATTACGAACGGTTCAACATTCATGTCACAACCGACGATATTATCATTACAACGGGAGGTTCCGAGGCGGTGTTATTCTCGTTTATGGCCTGCCTCGATCCCGGCGATGAGATTATTGTCCCCGAACCGGCCTATGCCAACTATATGGCATTTGCCATTTCGGCGGGAGCTGTTATCAAGACTTTGCCTTCGTCCATCGAAGAGGGTTTTGCCCTCCCTTCGGTCGAAAAATTCGAAGCCTTGATAACTCCCAAGACAAAAGCCATTTTGATATGCAATCCCAATAATCCCACCGGATATCTCTATACCCAAAAGGAGATGAACCAAATACGCGATTTGGTAAAAAAATACGATTTGTTCCTCTTCTCCGACGAAGTGTACCGCGAATTTTGTTACACCGGTGCGCCTTATATCTCGGCGTTTCATTTGGAAGGAATCGAAAACCAAGTGGTACTGATAGACTCGGTTTCGAAACGATACAGCGAATGCGGCATTCGTATAGGGGCTTTAATTACACGGCATAAAGAGCTGAAAAAGAATGTAATGAAATTTTGCCAAGCCCGCCTCAGCCCGCCGCTCATCGGACAGATTATTGCCGAAGCCTCTATCGATGCCCCCGAAAGTTATATGCTCTCGACCTACAACGAATATGTAGAGCGCCGTAAATTCTTGATCGACGGCCTTAACCGCATACCGGGCTGCTACTCCCCTATCCCGATGGGTGCATTTTATACCGTAGCCAAACTCCCGGTCGACGACGCCGATAAATTTTGCGAATGGTGTCTGTCCAAATTCGAATACGAAGGACAAACCGTCTTTATGGCTCCGGCTTCGGGATTTTACACCACTCCCGGATTGGGGAAAAACGAGGTCCGTATCGCCTATGTACTTGAAAAAGAAGAATTGGCCAAAGCTCTTATAGTATTACGAAAAGCATTGGAGGCATATCCCGGACGTATTGCCGATGAATAATTGGAAATTATATATTGCCAATCGTATCCATTTCGATAAACACAATCGAAAAAAGGCTACCCCGCCGGCCATACGTGTGGCGGTAGCCGGGGTGGCATTGGGATTGGCTGTCATGATATTATCGGTAGCGATTGTTATCGGATTCAAACAGGAAATCCGCAATAAGGTTGTGGGATTCGGGGCCCACATTCAAATTACCTCGTTCGACAATAACATGACTTACGAAAAACAGCCTATCCAATATACCGACAGTTTACACGATGTATTGGCGGCACACGACGGCATTAAACAAATAGATCCCGTCGGCACCAAACTGGGCATGATCAAAACCGACAGCGATTTTATGGGCGTTGCACTGAAAGGGGTCCCGGTCGGCTATAACTGGTCGTTTTTCGATAAATATTTAGTCGACGGAGCTTTACCCGCTTTGAGCGACTCTGCAACCTCCAACGAGGTTCTTGTCTCGAAATTTATTGCCGATAAATTAAACCTGCACATCGGTGACAAAATATACTGCTATTTCGTGCAGGATCAAGTACGAGCCCGCCGATTCACAATCTCAGGAATATACCAAACCGATTTCTTGGATTACGACAAACTTTTAATTATCGGCGATGTGCGGCACGTCCAGCGGTTGAATAACTGGAATGCCGACCAATACAGCGAAATAGAATTACTGGTAAACGATTTTGACCAAACAGACGATATCGCGTACGACCTCTACGTACAACTCATCGACCGCCCCGACGACTACGGGACACACTACTACCCCCAATCCATTCGCACACTGAATCCCATCTTTTTCGGGTGGCTCGATTTACTCGACATGAATGTATGGATTATCCTTATTCTCATGGCTGCCGTTTCGGGCTTTACCATGATTTCGGGTCTACTCATCATTATTTTGGAACGGGCCAATATGATAGGGGTATTGAAAGCCCTGGGAGCCAATAACACCTCTATCCGACAAATATTTCTGTATGTATCTACCTTTTTGGTTGGGAAAGGCATGATTTGGGGCAACATCATCGGGATAACCTTATGTTTGCTGCAACAACAGTTTCATATCATAAAGCTCAATCCCGAAGCCTATTACGTACCCTATGTACCCATCGAAATAAATCCGTGGTATATTTTATGGCTCAATGTAGGGTGCATGGTCGTATCGGTACTCATGCTGATAGTTCCCTCCTATTTAGTGGCACTTATCCGTCCGGCTAAATCCATAAAATTCGAATAGCGGCGACTTACTCGCCCACCTCTTGTTTCGGTAAAAACAGGTCAAGCAAAACATATCCCAAAATCCCCGAAACAAGCGATCCCATAACAATACCCAATTTCGCGTGTTCCAACAACTCGGCCCCTTCGGGTCCCATATTCCCGAAAGAGAGATTGGCAATAAAGAGCGATACGGTAAACCCTATACCCCCCAACATCGATACTGCCGCCAGCGACTTCCATGTGGCACGAGCCGGCATAGGCACTATCTTCAATTTGATTACCGCCCACGACGAGAGGAATATTCCCAAGAATTTCCCGGCCACCAATCCGACAAAAACAGCTAAGCTAATACCGGTGAATAACGACGAAATTTCTATCCCCGACAATACGATACCGGCATTGGCAAAAGCAAACAAGGGAATAATCAAATAATTGATCAAAGGGTGCAAGGTATCTTCCAAATCCTGCAAAGGACTAATCACCTTATCCGAAGCCGATTCTATACTTTTTAAGCAGTTTATCTGCTCCTTCGAAAGCATTATCGAATTGTCGTTATCGTCGTTAAACTGTTCCTGAGGGAAATTAACAATCTCTTTTCGGATTATACTGATAAAATGCGAAGTGGCCAGCACCGGTTTGGCCGGAATACAAAATGCCACCAGCACCCCGGCGATTGTGGGGTGAATCCCCGAATTGAGGAAGAAAAACCAAACGATACCCCCCAATATGAAATAAAACATTTTACTATTGACGCCTGCACGACCGCCGATCAACAAAACGGCAAATACACCTGCGGCATAAAGCAGATAGGAAATCTCGATGTGGGTAGAATAGAAAAAAGCAATAACCAAAATACCGCCGATGTCATCGACAACAGCCAACGTGGTAAGAAAAATCTTTAACGATATGGGTACCCTCTTCCCCAACATGGCCAAAACGCCCAATGAAAACGCTATATCGGTAGCCATAGGTATGGCGCTACCTCTTAAATAGTCGCTCCCTTGCCCTATATATACGAAAAGCAAAACCGGAATAACCATTCCGCCTATGGCCGCCACAATCGGGAGCAACGCCTGTTTAATAGAGGTCAACTCCCCCACCAGTACTTCGCGTTTTATTTCAAGTCCGATGGTAAAGAAAAAGATGGCCATCAAAGCATCGTTGATAAACGCCATGACAGTCATAGGCTCCCCTCCATGACTGAACAAATTGAAATTGCCCAACTGCAAGGATATGGGCTGTGCCCACCACGAAAAGTAAATATCGGCCAACGGCGAATTGGCAATAATAAAAGCCAACAGTGTAGCTATAATAAGTACATTACCTCCACTGGCATAGTTTTTAATAGACTTTTTAATGGCATATAAGCTGTCCATATATCGTGTATTTTAAGTTTAAACAAAAAATCCCCTTTACAGTTTTTGTCCTGCCATCGAAACGAGAAAAAAGTTTGACTAATCGAGCTTCAACACTGCCAAAAATGCCTTTTGGGGAACTTCAACAGAGCCAATTTGTTTCATGCGTTTTTTACCCCTTTTCTGTTTTTCCAACAGTTTCCGTTTACGGCTTATATCACCGCCGTAACACTTTGCGGTAACATCTTTCCGCACCGGCTTAATGGTTTCACGGGCAATAATTTTAGCTCCAATGGCAGCTTGAATGGCAATTTCGAATTGCTGTCGGGGAATAAGCTCTTTCAATTTCTCACACATTCTCCGGCCAAATGTAACGGCATTATCCACATGGGTCAGCGTCGACAAGGCATCGACCGATTCGCCATTCAACAGAATATCGAGTTTCACCAGTTTGGATTCTCTGAAATCGTGAATGTGGTAGTCAAACGAAGCATATCCTTTCGATATACTCTTCAATTTATCATAGAAATCGATAACGATTTCGCCCAAAGGCATATCGTAGATAATCTCTACCCGATTGCCCGAAATATACTCCTGCTTTACCAGTTCGCCGCGTTTACCCAAACACAGGGTCATGATAGGGCCTATATAGTCGGTCGAAGTAATAACCGACGCTCTGATATAAGGCTCTTCTATATGGTCTATCAATGTAGGATCGGGCAATCCCGACGGATTGTGCACTTCGACCATTCCACCCTTCTTGTCATATACTTTATACGACACGTTAGGCACAGTGGTAATCACGTCCATATTGAATTCTCGATCCAACCGCTCCTGAACAATCTCCATGTGCAGCAACCCTAAAAATCCGCACCGGAAACCAAATCCCAATGCAGCCGACGATTCGGGCTGGAAGGTTAGTGAAGCATCGTTCAGTTGCAATTTCTCCAACGAAGAGCGCAAATTCTCAAAATCCTCGGTTTCAATAGGATATACACCAGCAAACACCATAGGCTTAACCTCCTCGAAGCCGTCGATGGCTGCCGAACACGGACGCTCGATGTGGGTAATCGTATCGCCCACCTTTACTTCCCGCGAGGTTTTTATGCCCGAAATAATATATCCTACATCACCTGCCAACAACTCTTGGCGCGGAATCATGTCCAATTTAAGCACTCCTATCTCATCGGCCTCATACTCCTTGCCGGTAGCCACAAACTTTACCTTGTCGCCGGTCCTGATACGGCCATTGCATATTTTGAAATAAGCGATAATTCCCCGGAATGAATTAAATACCGAGTCGAAAATAAGGCATTGCAGCGGAGCATCCACATCGCCTTGTGGCGGATTCACCCGCTCGATAATGGCCGCGAGAATCTCTTCTACACCTTGTCCGGTTTTACCGCTGGCACGTATGATCTCTTCACGTTTGCACCCCAACAAATCGATTATCTGGTCCTCTACTTCATCGGGACGGGCGCTCTCCAAATCGACTTTATTGACTACCGGTATGATTTCCAAATCGTGTTCAATGGCCATGTACAGGTTGGAGATAGTCTGCGCTTGTATTCCCTGCGAAGCATCAACAATGAGCAAAGCACCTTCGCAAGCGGCAATAGAACGGGAAACCTCGTACGAGAAATCCACGTGTCCCGGAGTGTCAATCAAGTTAAGAATATATTTTTCTCCTTGATAAACATACTCCATTTGTATGGCATGGCTCTTGATGGTAATACCGCGTTCGCGTTCCAAATCCATGTTGTCGAGGACTTGGTCCTGCAAATCTTTTTCGGCAATCGTTTTGGTATATTCCAGCAAACGATCGGCCAAAGTACTCTTCCCGTGGTCTATATGTGCGATAATGCAAAAGTTGCGTATATTTTTCATTGAAATAAATCTGATAATGTGCGCAAAGATAGCGAAATGTTAGGGCAGTAGCAAATGAAAACCAAGTTTCACAAACCCGGTTACAAAGATAACGATTTTTACAATAATGGGCAATAGACAAGAAAAGGCAACCCACCACAGTGGATCGCCTTTATCTATCGTTAAGGTCGTGTTTTTATTTCTTGAAGAAGCGGTTGTACAAACCTTCGAAACCTTTACCGTGACGAGCCTCGTCTTTGGCCATTTCGTGAACCGTATCGTGGATAGCATCGTAACCCAGTTCTTTGGCACGTTTGGCAATACGCATTTTATCGGCGCAAGCTCCGCTCTCGGCTTCCATACGGGCTTTCACATTCTTTTCGGTATTCCATACTACCTCGCCCAACAGCTCGGCAAATTTCGAAGCGTGTTCGGCCTCTTCCCAAGCATAGCGTTTGAAAGCCTCGGCTATTTCGGGATAACCTTCGCGATCGGCCTGACGGCTCATTGCCAAATACATACCTACTTCGGTGCATTCGCCCATAAAGTGAGCTTTAAGTCCTTCCATAACTTCGGCATCTTCAACGACACCGTCGCCAATATGATGTTCGGTTACAAAATCAAGCGCATCCGATTCTACCAGTTCTTTGAATTTCGAACGGGGTTGTTTACATTGAGGGCAAAATTCAGGAGCTTCGTCACCTTCGTGAACATAACCGCATACTGTGCAAATAAACTTTTTCATAATTCGTTATTTTTAGTTGTTAATGTTGTTTGTTTTCTTTTGACAAGTGGGACATACGCCTTTACAATATACTTGTATATCGGAAATATCGTAATCTTTCAACGCCTCCATTTGCAAAGGGGGTAAATCAAAATCGAATATTTCGCCGCAACAAGAACACCTGAAATGTAAATGAGGCGTTTCCCGGGCATCGAAACGAGCATTCTTTTCGTCGATCGTAATCATTTGGATAACTCCCTGTTCGGTCAACAGATTCAACGTATTGTATACGGTTGCCTTAGATAAAGTCGGAATCGACGAATACAATGCGTTAAATATGGTGTCGGCCGTCGGGTGAGTATGGTGGGTCATTAAATAATCCAATACCGCCATACGTTGTACCGATGGTTTTATGTTATACCGACGTAGTCTGTCTTGTGCCGATTCTTTCATCTTTCTTTATTTGTAATGATTACAATTTTGTACTCGCAAAAATAATGGTTTTCTAAATACAAAAATAAAAAAAATTGTTAATAATTTTATTATTCTATCAAATGTCTGGGTAAAGCCCTGCAATTGTACTGCGAAGCCATAATTTCGCCATAAGCCCCAGCCGACCGGATCGCTATCAAATCGCCTCTTTGGGTTGCATTCAGCATAACATCTTTTCCAAAACAGTCGGACGATTCACAAATGGGGCCCACTACATCGTAAAGGCGTTTTTCCATATCGGAAGTGATATTTTCTATCCGGTGGTAGGCTTGATATAGAGCGGGACGAATCAAATCGGTCATACCGGCATCGACAATGACAAATTGTTTTGTCAGCGATTTCTTCACATACAATACTTTTGTAATTAACGAGCCGCATTGGCAAACGATAGAACGTCCCAATTCGAAATGCAGTTGCTGTCCTCCCCGTAAGTTCAAGTTATGTTGGAATACGTTGAAATATGACTCGAAATCGGGTATGGGATTTTTATCGGGATCGTCATAGTCTACACCCAATCCGCCTCCTACATTGATGTGCTTTACTTGTATGTTCTGCTTCGACAGTTCGTCCTGCAACCGATTTATCCGTTTGCAGAGCGCAGCAAAAGCCTCCATATTCAATATTTGGGAACCTATATGAAAATGCAACCCTATTAATTGAATATGAGGATAATTTTGTATTTGAGAGAACACGCCGTCCAACATTTCGACGGGTATTCCGAATTTATTTTCCGTCAACCCGGTCGTAATATATTCATGGGTATGGGCATCTATATTGGGATTTACCCGTAAGGCAATCGAAGCAATGCTCTCTTTCTTCTTGGCCAACTCTTCGATTACGGCCAGCTCTTCGGCCGACTCTACATTAAAACAGAATATTTTGTTATCCAACGCATATTCTATTTCCCAATCGGCTTTTCCGACCCCGGCAAATACAATTTTTTTAGCCGGGAATCCAGCCTCCAAAGCGGCCTTTATTTCGCCCCCGCTCACGCAATCGGCACCTACGCCCGAAGCGGCAATCAAGCGCAAAATCGCCGGATTGGCATTTGCCTTTACGGCATAATGGATATGATAATCACGTTCGCCGGCCAACCGGGTAAGTTTTGCCAACGTATTATTCAATACTGTTTTATCGTAATAATAAAATGGAGTGGTCGTTTGATTGAAATGACTGACAGGAAACATTCTGTAAAAAATTAAATTGTCATGCAGAATCATTCTGCATGACAATATATTATTAATTTATTTTTCAAAAATAGATTGGCTTAAAGAACGAAGCGCCCTCACTTTATCTTCCCGGCGCACCAAGAACGATATGTTGTAGTTACTTCCTCCGTAAGAAATCATTCTTACCGGAATATCCTTCATCGCCTGAACCGCATCGGATTCAAAACCGACATTGTTCCATTCCAAATCGCCTACGACACAAATGATAACCATGTCTTCGTCGACTGTTACGGTTCCGAATTTACGCAAATCGTCGAGAATCTCTTGGAGATGTTTCGTATTGTCGATCGTGAGAGATACACCCACCTCCGAGGTTGTAACCATATCAATGGAAGTTTGGTAACTTTCGAAAATCTCGAATACTTTCCGCAAGAAACCATAGGCCAACAACATTCGTCCCGATTTGATTTTTATCGCCGTAATGTTCTCCTTCGCTGCGATTGCCTTAATCTTGCCATCAGATGCATGATTATAAATAAGAGTTCCGGGAGCATCGGGCTGCATGGTGTTGAGCAATCGTACCGGGATATTGTTCAGTTTTGCAGGCAATACACAAGTAGGATGCAAAATTTTGGCTCCGAAGTAAGCCAACTCGGCAGCCTCTTCGAATTGCAAGTATCGCACCGGTTTTGTATTCTCTACAAAGCGGGGATCGTTGTTATGCATACCGTCTATGTCGGTCCATATTTGTATCTCTTCGGCATCTATGGCGGCACCGATCAACGAAGCCGAATAGTCGCTTCCTCCCCGTTGCAGGTTATCTATTTCGCCATAGGCATTCCGGCATATATATCCTTGTGTGATATAAATTTCGGCATCGGGATTTTCTTGCAGCAACGCCAACAACTTATTTTTTATAAACTGGTTGTCGGGTTCGGCATTCTTGTCGGTACGCATATAGTCGAGAGCCGGAATAATAACCGATTTCACTCCTTGCTCCAACAAATAATTGTGTACCATAGCCGTCGACATCAACTCGCCTTGTGCCAAAATAACCTTCTCTTCGAACAGTGTAAACAGGTCTTTGGTAAACGAACGTATATGGTCGAAACACCCTTTGATTACATCAAGAGCCTTTTGTTTATATTCGTCTGTGCTGTACAATTCGTCTACAACCTTGTTGTATTTCCGTTCGAGAGCACCTATCGTTTCCCTTGCGCCATCGGTATTTTTCTTATACAAATAATCCGATATTTCCACTAAGGTATTGGTGGTCCCGGCCATGGCCGACAATACCACTATTTTTTGGTTCCCGTCACAAATTAATTTGGCAACATCTTTCATGCACTGGGCACTACCAACAGAGGTTCCACCAAATTTGAGTACTTTCATTTTTCAGTTACTTGGTTTTAATATGAAACGATTATTATATCTTCGCAAAAGTATGTTTTTTTTGCCGGAATATCAACTATTCGGAAAATTTAAACTTCGATCAAACTCTTATCCTCGCATTTCAAGATTCTTCCAGGGAACTCCTCTACCAAATTCAAATTATGGGTAGTCATGATTACGGCTGTTCCCGTTTCGCAAATGCGATGGAGCAACGATACGATTTGTTGTCCGGTTTGAGGATCGAGGTTTCCCGTAGGCTCATCGGCCAAAATGATTTGGGGCGAGTTGAGCAGCGCACGGGCGATAACGATACGTTGTTGCTCGCCTCCCGACAATTCATGGGGCATTTTGTACGACTTTTTGCGCATTCCCACTTGGTCCAAGACTTCGGCCACCCGATTATCAATCTCCTCCTTGTCTTTCCAACCGGTCGCTTTTAAAACGAACGACAGGTTTTCGTAGACCGAACGATCGGTCAACAACTGGAAATCCTGAAACACAATACCCAATTTACGCCGCAATGAAGGTATTTCTTTATTCCTGATACGACGGACATCGAAATCGAGTACGGTGGCATCCCCCTCATAAATAGGCAAATCGGCATACATGGTTTTCAGCAAACTGCTTTTTCCACTACCTACACGGCCAATGAAATAGACGAACTCACCACTGTACAACTCAAAATTAATGTGCTTCAAAATTGTCAACTCATCTCGACATATTTGCACATCGGTATATTTTACGAGCAAATTCCTTTCCATAATTCTTATTTATGCCTCTTTTTCAATTCGCGAGCCAAATCTTCTATGCGATACCCTTTCGAGGTGAGCAATACGATTAAATGATACAACAAATCCGAGGCTTCATAGATAAGCCGGTCGTCGGTTCCGTTAGTAGCCTCGATTACCGTTTCCACGGCCTCCTCGCCTACCTTCTGTGCCATGCGGTTTATACCCGAATTAAAGAGTGAGGTTGTATAGGAACCTTCGGGCATCTCCCGCTTGCGCTTCTCGATAAAATTTTGCAGATATTGGATAAACAAGAAATCGTCGTCGTTCTTTTCGCCGAAACACGTATCGGAGCCGGTATGGCACACAGGACCGGCAGGAGTAACTTTTATCAACAAGGTATCGTTGTCGCAATCCGGCACGATAGATTTCACATATAAAAAGTTCCCGCTTTGCTCCCCTTTGGTCCACAAGCGGCCTTTGGTACGGCTGAAAAATGTAACTTTGCCCGTCTCTATTGTTTTATGCAATGCTTCTTCATTCATAAAGCCGAGCATAAGCACATGACGGGTAACATTATCCTGAATGATGGCAGGAACGAGGCCTCCCATTTTGTCGTAATCCAATTTTAGAATCTCTTTTTCCATATTTCTCATATTCTTACAGGGATACCCTGTTCCGATAAATATCGTTTCAAATCGGGAATGGCAATCTCGCCGAAATGGAATACACCGGCAGCCAGTGCAGCATCGGCTTCGCCTGCCAAAAATGCATCTCTGAAATGCTCCATCGTTCCGGCTCCACCCGAAGCTATAATCGGAACAGGCAATCGCCTATGCAGTTCACGCAAAGCCTCGTTGGCATAGCCGCCTCGTGTACCATCGTGGGTAATACTGGTAAAAAGTATCTCACCGGCACCTCGTTCGGTCGCCTCTGTCGCCCATTCGAAAAGTGTGTGTCGAGTGGGAACTCTGCCGCCATTCAGATAGCACGTCCAATTTCCGTCCTCAAAGTTAGCATCTATTGCAATAACACAAACCTGTGAACCGAAATTTTTTGCAACCTCTTCGATAATTTGGGGATTTTTCAAAGCTGCTGAATTTAACGACACTTTATCGGCCCCGGCATTTAACAATCGGTCGACATCGCTCAACGAATTTATGCCGCCTCCCACCGTAAAGGGTATGTCGATACGGGACGCGATACGTTTTACCAAATCGGTAAAAGTCTTGCGACCTTCGTGCGAAGCCGTAATATCGAGATAAACAAGCTCATCGGCTCCCTGCCGGCTGTAAATCTCGCCCAACACGACCGGATCGCCGGCTTCCCTGAAATTCACGAATTTCGTTCCTTTCACAGTCTTCCCCTCTTTTACATCGAGGCACGGTATAATTCGTTTTGCCAACATAATTTTAATTTTTAACGATGAAACGGGAAATCTCGTCCAACGATATTCGTCCCTCATAAATGGCTTTTCCCAATATAACCGCCGGAACTCCTATCGATTGCAGAGCCTCTATATCGCTCCACGAGCCTATACCCCCGCTTGCTATCAAATAAATATCGGGTATCTCGGACAGCATTTTTTTATACAACTCCACGGCACAGCCTTGCAGCATACCGTCACGGCCGATGTCGGTCGTAATCACCCGATCGATTCCAGCCTGCACATACCCCTGCACAAAAGGGATAAGCTCTATCTCCGAATCGTCGAGCCACCCGCCGGTCGAGATCTTTTCGTCCTTCACATCGGCGCCCAAAATGATACGCTCTTTCCCATACCGCTCTATCCACCCGATAAACCGGTCGCGGTCGCGCACGGCTATGCTCCCGCCGGTCACCATGTCGGCCCCACAATCGAAAGCGATATGCAAATCCTCGTCACTTTTCAAGCCTCCGCCAAAATCGATAGAGAGCGACGTATGCGAAGCAATTTGTTCGAGGGTTTTATAATTGACGATATGATGAGCTTTGGCCCCGTCCAAGTCGACCAAATGCAAGCGACGTATACCGTTATCCTCAAAGGCTTTTGCGACCTCCAACGGGTTCTCGTTGTACACCTTTTGCCGGGCATAGTCGCCCTGCGAGAGTCGCACGCAACGCCCGTCGATAATGTCTATGGCCGGGATCAATTCGATCATAAGGCAAGAAAGTTTTCAAGAATACGTACTCCCACCGCCCCACTTTTCTCGACATGGAACTGGGTGGCGTAAAAATTGTTTCTATGTAATGCGGCACAAAACGGAGCGATGTAATTGCACTCGGCTATACAATCGGAGGCCACCGGTGCGTAGTAACTATGTACAAAATAGGCATAGCTCCCCTCTGCAACGCCCTCGAATAAAGGCCCTTTGAGATTGTGCAATGTATTCCAGCCCATGTGCGGGATTTTCTGTTCGCTGTTTTGCGGAACAAACCGGCGCACATCGATGTCGAACAAGCCGAGGCCATCGGCATTACCCTCCTCGGAATGCCGGCATAAAAGTTGCAGACCTATACAAATGCCCAGCACCGGTTGTGTGAGGTTCACAATCACCCGGTCCAATCCATGCTCACGCAAATAGCTCATTGCCGACGAAGCCTCGCCCACTCCGGGGAACAGTACTTTATCGGCACGCATAAGTACCTCGGGCGAATCGGTTACGATCGGTGTTATACCCAATCGTCGCAACGCACATTCCACCGAATAAATATTCCCGGCATTGTATTTTATGACTGCAACCTCCATAAATTGTTATTTTGTCACATTTAAGTTTGCAAATATAAACAATTATCCATATTTTCAAAAATTTTATTGACAGAGCCAACGCATTTTACACTTATTCTTCCCTTTTTGACATATTGGTTATTCCCATAGCTTTACTATCTTTGTCCTCCAAATAGATCGACTTGCATTATGAAACTTACCGAATATTTCCGTCATTCCTCAATAGGGGTAAAACTCATCGTCCTACTCCTATTAATTTTGTGCGGCGTGTTTGTTGCCGCCATACCTCTGCTTTTTGTACGAGGGCCTCACGCGCTGCTTATAGGTATGTACCTGCAAAACATCGGTATGTTCATTTTGCCGGCATGGTTTGCGGCCCTGTTGTTTTGGGGTAATGCCGGTCGAGGTCTGCACTTGGACAAGGCTCCTCGGCTGGTCGATTTGCTGTGCATCGTGGTACTCTATTTTGTGGCCACACCCATGTTTAACCGACTTGTGGAGTGGAACGAGTCGATCACGCTACCCGCCGCGTTCGGCCATATCGAGGCTTGGATGCGCCAACAAGAGGAAGCGGCCGCCGCCGTAACCGAACAAATATTGCAAATTAAATCGTTCCCCCATTTCTTAGCCGTCATTTTAGGAATTGGTGTTCTTACGGGTATGGGCGAAGAGATGATCTTCCGGGGAATCCTTCAACAAACCGTACAGGGTAAAAGCCACCGGGCCCACGTTGCCGTATGGATTTGTGCCTTCCTATTCAGCGCCATACACTTACAATTCTACGGATTCTTCCCCCGGCTGTTGTTAGGGGCATTCTTCGGTTACCTGCTGGTATGGAGCGGAAACTTGTGGCTGCCTATCTTCGGGCACTTGTTCAACAACAGTATGGTTGTTTGTATGGCCTACTTTACCGGCAATGCCACCGATAACGAATTGGAGGCTTTGGGCACGGCACAATCGCCTACCGCGTGGCTGGCATGGGTCAGTCTTGTGGTAACAGCCCTCCTACTCTACCTGTTTTACAAAAAGGTATTTTCGAAGCCTTACAAAATCAAAGGAATTTCTTCCGATGGAAGATAAAGTTACGTCCTAAATATTTTTCGCGGACGATGGGATTTTCAGCCAACTCTTCGGAGGTGCCTTGAAACAGTATTTTCCCTTCGAATAGTAGATATGCACGGTCGGTAATACTCAACGTTTCGGGAGCATTATGGTCGGTAATGAGGATACCTATATTCTTCTCTTTCAGTTTATAGACAATCGACTGAATATCCTCTACGGCAATGGGGTCGACCCCGGCAAACGGCTCGTCGAGCATAATAAATTTGGGACTGATGGCCAAACAACGGGCTATCTCGGTACGACGTCTTTCACCGCCCGACAACTGGTCGCCCAAGTTTTTACGCACCTTTTGCAAACGGAACTCGGCAATGAGGCTTTCCAACTTATCGCGTTGGTACTCTTTACTGGTGGGGGTCATCTCCAACACACAACGGATATTGTCCTCGACCGAAAGTTTACGAAAAACCGAAGCCTCCTGAGCCAAATAGCCAATACCGATTTGAGCCCGTTTATACACTGGATAACTGGTAATATCGAGATCGTTGAGATAAATATGTCCTTGATTCGGTGTAATCAATCCCGTTGTCATATAAAATGTGGTTGTCTTTCCGGCGCCATTCGGGCCCAACAATCCCACGATTTCGCCTTGCGTGACATCGATCGACACATGGTTCACTACCGTACGCTGGCGATACTTTTTCACCAGATCCTCGGTTCTCAGCACCATGTTATCGTCCGAAAAATTCATGTCGGGACGATCGTTTTCCCGATTCTCATTTTCAGGAGTGGATTCCGCAGTCTTTCGTTTGAAAAGTTTGGAGAACATATCTCTATGATTTAGCGTTTATGATAAAAAAGAGGGTCTCCTTAGAAAGAAATTTAAAACTCGTACTCTGTGAAGATACCGCCTTTTTTTCACTTTACAGCGCAAAGATAGCGAAATAGACAAATTCATACGCCACTTTAACGAAATAAAATAATTGAGCGCTCAATTACCCGATAAAGATTACGGTAGATCAATCTTTTTCACTACTTTTGTTGCTCGATATTCCAAAAGAACGTATATGATTATAGACGATTCATTAAAAAAATTTGGAGATTACGTCCTGCTTATGCGGCGAGTCTTTACAGTCCCCGACCGATGGAGAGAATTTTTCAAACGATATATTGCCGAAATCTATAAATTGGGCATAGATTCCATACCCATCGTTATTACCATTTCGGTATTTATCGGAGCCGTTATCGCCATACAAATGCAAAAGAATGTCGTATCGCCCCTGATACCCGCCTATGCTGTTGGATTGGCTACCCGCGATGTAATTCTGTTGGAATTCTCCTCTTCCATACTTTGTTTGATATTGGCTGGTAAAGTAGGTTCGAATATCGCTTCCGAGATAGGGACCATGCGGGTGACCGAGCAAATCGATGCTCTGGAAATCATGGGTGTCAACTCGGCCAATCTACTCATATTGCCCAAAATCGCAGCGATGGTTTCCTTTATTCCCGTTTTGGTTGTATTCAGCATGGCGAGCGGTATTACAGGCGGTTACCTTATCGCCCAGTTTACCGATATTATCTCCGTCCCGAAATACATATACGGGCTTCAAAGTTTTTTCAACGAATACTACATTTGGCAAGCCATCTTCAAAGCCCTCTTCTTTGCATTTGTCATCAGCAGTGTTGCCTCATACTACGGTTACAAGGTTAAAGGTGGCGCATTGGAGGTAGGTCAAGCCAGTACCGATTCGGTCGTTGTCAGCAGCGTTATCGTGTTGCTCCTCGACGTAGTTCTCACTCAAATTTTATTTTGATGATCACGGTTAATAACATATACAAATCGTTCGACGGCAAAGAAATTCTGCACGACGTTTCTGCCAAATTTTACTCCGGGAAAACCAACTTGATTATCGGACAGAGCGGTTCGGGAAAAACCGTATTGATGAAATGTATCGTCGGACTAATGCAACCCGATAAAGGGCAAATATGCTACGACGGACGGGACGTCACCTCGATGTCGGCAGCACAAATAAAAGAGTTGCGTAACGAAATAGGTATGCTGTTTCAGGGCGCAGCGCTATTCGACTCGGAAACCGTTTTAGGGAATGTGATGTTCCCGTTGCGAATGTTCACCCGGGAGAACTATGCAGCCTGCAAAAAACGCGCAGAATTTTGCTTGGAGCGGGTAAACCTGAAAGGCGTTAACGACCTCTACCCCTCGGAAATAAGCGGCGGTATGCAAAAACGTGTCGCCATTGCGAGAGCTATCGCCCTGAATCCCAAATACCTGTTCTGCGACGAACCCAATTCGGGGCTCGATCCCAAAACCTCTATCCTTATCGACGAGCTCCTGAGCGATATTACTCGCGAATACAACATTACTACGATTATCAATACTCATGATATGAACTCGGTTATCGGTATTGGCGAAAACATTGTTTTCATCAACAAAGGCCGTCGAGAATGGGTAGGAAACAAGAATAAGATATTTACCTCGTCCAACGCAGCTTTAAACGATTTTGTTTTTGCCACCCGGCTTTTCAAAGAGGTCAAAGGGTACATGATCGAGGAATATCGTAAACAAGAAGCGGCCGAAGAAACCACCGGAAAAAACAAATAAAAAAAAGTGAAGCCCGATATAAAATCGGGCTTCAATCGTATATTACTGTTTGTTTGGACGCAAGAGGTCAAAATGCAAAGAGGTTAACACCTACCTGCAAATAACCGTCTTTCAAATCGGGATTCCACATAGCGTGCGCGAACACGGGAAGATTGAAACGTCCCAATCGAAGATTGTAGGTCGTTTTTAACGAAATCTGATTCAAACAGTCGTTCCCGTAGAAATTAGCATCTCCATCAATGCCATTCCGGTTGAATGCAAATGTTCCTCCGAGGCCAAAATCTACATTCCAAAGATCATTGCGGAACAACGTATATTCGGCATATACAAAAGTCGAATACCGGTTGTCACCGGCGATATTAAGATCGCGACCGGCAAAGATTGTCGCCCAACTCAACCGCAAGGGTACTTTCAGCGTCGTATCGAAATTGTAAGCAAGGCTCAAATCGAGGAAGTGAGTTGTCGAATGCTTGTTGTAATTGAAAATATCTTTGCTGAAAGGCAATCCCGGCGAATAATTAAAGATGTCCCACACGGCAACGGTAAATCCTTGAATAGAGTATGATGCATAATAATCGAACTCCTTGTAATTACCCGTGAGATCGGTCCCACCCCACAGCCCCACTTTAAGGGCATCGTCGAAAAAGCCTATGTTCATATCGGCAGCAAGCACTCCGCCGTCGGCCACTTGAAGGCCTCGCCACAAGTGCATATTTTGTAACGTTCCGCTCAAATGTAACTGCTGCCCATAAACGGTTGTCGAGAGCAACAGAGCTGCCAACGGTGCAATCCAAAATTTCAATGTTTTCATAGTATTACAAGATTAACAGTAAATGACACAATAAAGTATTCTTAACCATACCCGGTTCGGTACACATTTGTCCGAAGAGAGCTGCCTGTTGGTCCCCGGCAATACCTGCGATGGGAACTTTGTGTGCAAAAATCGTAGTTTTGGTATGTCCATAGACTTCGCTCGACGATTTAACCTCAGGCATCATCGATCGTGGTATATTGAACAGGTCGAGAAGTTCTTGGTCCCATTCCAATGTATTAATATTGAAAAGCATGGTCCGGGAGGCATTGCTCACATCGGTCACGTGCACTTCGCCACGGGTCAGACGCCATATCAACCAAGTATCTACCGTCCCGAACATCAACTTCCCTTTTTCGGCACGTTCACGAGCACCGGGCACATTGTCGAGAATCCATTTGATTTTTGTAGCGCTGAAATAGGCATCGATAATTAATCCGGTTTTTTGACGAATCATGTCGGTAAGCCCCTGACTTTTCAATTCATCGCAATAGCTCGATGTACGACGATCCTGCCACACGATAGCATTATACACGGGCTCTTCGGTCTCCGAATCCCATACGATTGTCGTTTCGCGTTGGTTTGTAATACCAATGCCGGCAATATTCAAGCCATTAATGTCCATAATGGTAATGGCCTCGGCGATAACCGATGCCTGCGATGCCCAAATTTCGTGCGGATCATGTTCTACCCACCCCGATTTAGGGAATATCTGTCGAAACTCCCGTTGAGCCACGGCACAGGTTTTACCCATTTCGTCAAAAACGATAGCGCGGGAACTACTTGTTCCCTAATCTAATGCAAGAATGTATTGTTTCATAATGGTATAGTTATGGTTAACTTATATATAAATTCTTCCTTATATGGCAAAATGCTGAACACAGTCCATCACCCTTGTTCCACATTCCAATTTATCTATTTAAAAACAGGTTCTTGCCTCCCTGTTTCCATACGCCTATTACAGACAATAAATAGAAAGTTTATTTTGACAAATATAATTTTTTTCTTAGAAAATGAAATAAAACACCCCTCTTTTTATTATTGGAGCCCCGTAGTGCATATACGATATAGTATCGTACATACATTACGGGGCTCCTATTATTTCCTGATAATTAAGGGTATGAACCGCTTAATCGAAATTCATGTCCACCTATTAATTTCGCATCAATAATTCCATTGGCAGGCAATCATGCGCAAATTACTGTCGCCCATCGTACGCAAGTCGGTAAGTTGGTTATTACGACAATTGATATAAACCAAATTCGGGCAGAACGATACATCGAGCATATTCAACTGATTGTTGCTGCAAATCACTCGTTGCAACATGGTGCGGTTACTTAAATCGAGTGTAGAAAGGTCGTTATAAGAGCAATCGACAAAATACAGGTTGTTGCTCCCGTTGAGATTCAAAGTAGTCAAATCGTTATAAGAACAAACCAAGTCGGACAATGCCGTACAGTCGAGTACACCCAATGTCTTCATATTGTTGTCGCTGCATACAAGCGATGTAAGCGACGGCAATTTAGAAAGTACCATGTTGGCTATTTCGTTATCGTCGATATTCAAATTGGAGAGATTCACCGTCCCGAAAAGGTTCAAACTGGTGAGCTTGTTGTATCCGCAATAGAGGTTTTTCAGGTTTTGACAACTATCTACCATCAACGATTCGAGGTGGCAACCCTGCACATTCAAACTCTGCAACTGTTGAGCCCCGTTTACATTGAGGTCCACAAACAAGTTGTTGGAACAATTCAGATTTTTCAATCCGGGCAATCCCGACAATGACAAATCGGTGAGACGGTTTTTATAACAATCGAGCTTTACCAAAGCCGGGCAGTTGTCGATTGTCAACTCCGAAAGTTTGTTTCGGCTCACATTCAAAGTGTTCAAAGCGGTACACCCCGAAACTTCGATACCCGTTAATTGATTGCGCGAACAATCGACCTTTTGAAGGGCGGTAAAACCGGTTAAATCCAATTCTCCGGCCAGTTCCTTGTCTTTCCATTCAATAGAAATTGCCCTACCGTCGCTCCATACTACCCCTTTCCAAGTTGCAGGATTCTGAATATCGGTAATTCCCAAACGAATATAGTTGGCATCTCCTTTTGCCGATGTCTGTTGCAAAAAATTTTGCAATTGTTTTACTTCCTTTTGATTGCTTTTTTGAGCGAATAGCATCCCCGCGCTTCCCAGCACGACGGCTAACATAATGAAAACTCTTTTCATGACTGTTTTTGTTGTTTAATACTTATTAAAAGTTGTTCTGCTTCCCATATAGGAAACTTTACAACTATTAAACAACAGTTGTAGAAAAAAGTTCTTTTAACTTGTTAAATGGCTATACCCTGCGAATAGAATCTTCGTCAATAACAATACGACGAGCCTTGTATAATGCTCCTATGGCCTTTTTAAAACTCTTTTTGCTGCACTGGAAATAACGGGCTATCTCCTCGGCCGGCGACTTGTCGGAGAGCGGTAATACGCCATTTTCCGCTTCGAGCCGCTGCAAAATCAGTTCAGAGAGCGGATCTATACGATCATATCCCGAAGGCTGTAACGCCACATCTATTTTTTCGTCGTCCCTCACCTGCTTGATATAAGCCCGCAACCGTTCGCCTATTTTCACGGGGCGGAATATCTCGTTATGATAAATTATTCCCCAATGCAAACTTTCGATAATTACCTTATACCCCAATGAGGTCTCTTGTACGACTAAAATATCGACCGGCTGATTGGCCGAATATTCGGGTGGCACATTATCGAGAAATTTATCCAACTTGGCCGAAGCGACAATACGACCGGTCGCAAAATCGAGATATACATACACCACATAATAATTACCGGGTTGCATATCGGCATTTTGTTCCCTGAAAGGCACCAGCAAATCTTTCGCCTCCAAACCCCAATCGAGAAAAGCTCCCACCTTTGTCACCGATTTCACCTGCAACCGTGCAAACTCACCCACTTTCACCTTAGGGGTTTGAGTAGTTGCAATCAGGCGATCTTCCGAATCGTAATAAATAAAAACATCTACTTCATCACCTTCGCCGCACAGGTGTTCCGGCACAAATTTACGAGGCAACAAAATTTCTCCTTTTTCCCCGCCATCGAGGTAAACTCCGAAATCGACCGTCTTAACGACTTTGAGTTTGTTGAACTTTCCGATCTGCAACATACAGGTATATTGTTTACAATACAATAGTAGTATTTTTTCAAAAGACAAAGGTAGGCATTTCTTTCGACAAGGGCCGAAAAAGCGACAGAAAAAGAAAACAAACCATAAGACGAAACGAATAAACCGGAGAATCGCTTTTTTTCGCCTTTTTCCTTGCCAGGCACAACAAAAGGCGTATTTTTGTAAAAAACTTATTTCTATGAAAAAAGTATCGTTACTGAGTATAATGGCTTTGATTTGTTGCCTGTACTCCTGCAATTTCAAAAGCGACCATTCAAATGACACAACTATCGATTCGGTTGTCGTAGAAAAAATTGCCATTCAAGAGGCATATCACCTTTTGGGCGATACGGCCATGCCCGGCTGCAAAGTGTCGTTAGAAATGAAAGTCCCTATCCAATACGGTCAGGACAGCAACTACCTGCATTTGCAAAAAATACTTACCCCGCTGATCTTTGGCGAAGAATATGCGGGCGACACATTGATACAAGCTGCACAAAAAGTGGTAACGGCTCACATCAACGCCTACAAAGAAGTAGAGCCCGAATTTGAAAAAGAGATAAAGGAATATGGCAAAAGCTATTCCTTCGAGTGGGAATACAATTATACAATCGCACCTATTTATAACCGGAATGAGTTTTTCTGTTACGGGGTCGCCTCGTCGGAATATACCGGTGGAGCTCACGGTATGTACTCCAACTTCTATTATACGATCGACCTCTCCGACTGGCATAGAATTGTTCTCGGCGATCTTTTCCAACCTCAGTCGTTAGACGAAGTCAACCACACGATTTTGAAGCAACTGCTTAAAAAATTAGACTTAACAGAACCCGACTCTTTACTCGAATTGGGATATTTCGATACGGAAGATATAACGGCGACAGAAAATTTCTATCTTACCGACACCGGCATTTGCTGGGTATATAATCCTTATGAAATTGCCTGCTACGCTACCGGACAAGTTTTTATCGAAGTTCCGTTCCAAGCATTGGAATCTTACTTCTTGCCCGAAAATCCCATTCGCCGTTTATTAAAAAAGTAATTTTATGCAACATATAAAAAACTATTTCCCCAATCTTACCCCTAAACAGGAGAGTCAATTCTCGGCGTTGGGTGAGTTGTATACCGACTGGAATACCAAAATAAATGTGATCTCCCGCAAAGACATCGACAACTTGTATCTCCATCACATACTCCACTCGCTGGGAATCGCCAAGACCATAGATTTTACCGATGGCACGACGATTCTCGATGTAGGAACCGGCGGAGGATTTCCCGGTATTCCGCTGGCCATACTCTTTCCCCAATGTCAATTTCATTTGATCGACCGCATAGGCAAGAAAATAAAGGTGGCACAAAGCATAGCCGAAGCGATAGGGCTCGAAAATGTCACCTTCCAACACGGTAGTGTGGAAGAGGACAAAACCGAATACGATTTTGTGGTGAGCCGGGCCGTCATGCCTTTGCCCGATTTGTTGAAATTAATTCGGAAGAACATAAAAAAAGAGCAAAAAAACGCACTTCCTAACGGACTGCTTTGCTTGAAGGGCGGAGAATTGCAACAAGAGATTGCCCCTGTCAAAAAAACGTCGATCGTATTTAACCTGAGCGATTACTTCAAAGAAGATTATTTCGACACGAAAAAGGTCGTTTATGTGCAAATCGTAAAACGATAGGACCATGAAAATAAATCGATTTTATTTCAATATGCTCCCGGTGAACACCTACCTCTTGTGGGATGCCGACAGCCACGAATGTGCCATTGTCGATGCCGGTTGTTACTATCCGAAAGAGGAAGAAGTCTTGTCGAAATTCATCGAAGACAATCACCTGACAGTAAAATATTTGCTGGCTACCCACCTGCACTTCGACCACAGCTTCGGCAACGCATTTGTCGCACAAAAGTATGGCGTAGGTTTATCCGCATCGAAAGACGATGAATTTTTACTGCAAAATATGCCCGAACAGTGCCGGGCATTCGGGATTCCTTTTCATGGGAAGGTACAACCGATCGGACAGTATATTTCAGAAGAAAATCGATTTTCTTTGGGGAACGAAGAGTTAACAGCAATCCCCGTGCCCGGTCATTCACCGGGAAGTTTGGCTTTTTATGCTCCCGAATCGAAATTTGTATTGTCGGGCGATGCCTTGTTCCAGCAAAGTATAGGCCGCACCGATTTACCGGGAGGAAATTATCGGCAACTTATCGAGTCGATACACAACGGACTGCTTACACTCCCCGACGATACGATTGTATATCCGGGTCATGGCCCGGAGACCGAAATAGGAATCGAACGTCAAGCCAATCCCTTTCTATGAAAGGGATTTTTCATTATCTCCCTTTTCATCATCTCCCGGTTTGAGCGTCTCCATCAAGAATTTTTTCAACATACGAATAGCATTCTGCACATTCTTCCACTGTTGTTGCTCTTCGTCCGACAGCATACCAAAATCGAACGTTTGCGCCATGTGGTCGATAATTTGCATTTGGCGTTCGGCCTCTGCCTCGTTGTTATTGCGAGCATAAGCAATCACCAAGTTGAAACGAGTTTGTAAATCGTAAACGTCCTCCTTGACCACCGCCTCGAATATCGACACTGCCTCGTCGTAATATGCAAGATTCAAACAAGTTTCCCCTTTAAGCCTCAAAGTCTCCAAATCATCGCCATTCAAATCGAGCGACCGTGACAAATGCCGGTATGCAGCCTCATAGTCGCCTTGCCGTAAAAATATTTCGCCCAAAAAAGAGTGAGCCTCGTCGTCTCGTTCGTCCAAGCTCAATGTGTCTTTCAAATAGACAATCGCCTTTTGAACATCGCCCAAATCGTAATAGCAGGTTGCCAACTGATAGCAAATATTGGGATTCGAAGGATCCAAATCGAGCGCTTTCAAGAAAAAAGCCAAAGCATTCTCATTGTCCTCCATCTTTACATAGCACTCCCCTATCAATTCATAGGCTACCGATTTTTCTTTGGTAATGGCGGCATACTCCAAAAACTGCTCGACAGCACTCTCGTACTGCCCCGAATCGTAATAGCAATATCCTTTGAACGACACAATCGAATCGTCGTCTTCTTTCACAGCCAAAGCAAAGTCGCAAGCCTCTATTGCCTTGTCATAATGTTTCAACAAAGCCTCTATTTTGGCCAGCGAAAACCAATCGGCTACCGAATAGGGATCTTTGTCGATAAGTTTGTTGTATATAGTTACCGCCTGTTCATACTCCGACCGTTCTTCACAAATGGCCGCCATTTCGCGGAGCAGCTCGCGGCTGTCGGGCAAACGGTTCTCGGCTTTCTCTACAAACTCGATCAACTCCCCAAAACAATTATAATCGGCGTATATGTCCAAAGCATCGAAACATATATCTTCACGCAACTCGTCACTGTCTAACAACGAAAGCAATAAAGCGTGTCCCTTATCTACCCTTCCATCTAAAAAAAGGAGTTCGGCTCGAATAAGGGTGGCATCGACCCCATAATCGGCCAAACCGGCCATGATGGACCGAGCCTCGTCGACTCTATCGAGAAAGAGCAGATAACGTGCTTGTTTGAGAAGCAGATCGCCATTGTCGGGGTGCAATTTTAAGCCGAATTCAATGACTTCCAACGCTTTTTTCAATTGACCTTTGGAATCATAATAATCCGAAATTTCATCTATTTCGTCGGTGTCGAAATAGAAACTGGCTGCGCCTTTCAGCATTTGTTCGTAACGCTCTATGAGTTCGTTGGATCTTTTGGAGGACATTCTGAATATAGATAAAAACTGTCGAATCCCTCCTGTTCAAGGGACTCGACAGCATATAAAAATGAATTGGTTTTTTATTTCGATTTCAGTTTCTCCCAACTGTCTTTGAGCGAAACGGTTCTATTGAATACCAAATGGTTCTCGGTCGAATCGGGATCGACACAGAAATACCCCGTACGTTGGAACTGGAAGCGATCGCCCGATTTGGCGTTTTCGGCCAAATAAGGTTCGATGCGACAATTTTCTATTACCTTCAACGAATCGGGATTCAACAATTCTCTGAAATCCACATCTTTCTCTTCCGACGGATTTTCCACATTGAAAAGTCTATCGTACAACCGTACCTCGGCAGTCGCACTATGCGTGGCCGATACCCAGTGCAAAGTACCTTTTACCTTGCGCATACTTCCCGGCATACCACTTCGTGTCTCAGGATCGTACTCGCAATAAATCTCCTCGATATTGCCTTCGGCATCTTTTTTCACCCCCGTACATTTGATAATATAGGCCGATTTCAAACGCACTTCTTGGTCGGGAGCCAAGCGGAAGAATTTCTTCGGCGGGTTCTCCATAAAATCGTCCCTGTCGATATACAACTCGCGGGTAAACGGTATCTGGTGTGTGCCGGCCGTGGGATCTTCGGGGTTATTCTCCATCTCCATATACTCCACCTTATCCTCAGGATAATTGGTAATGACCAGTTTCACGGGATTGAGTACGGCCGATACACGGGTTGCCGTTTTGTTCAAGTCCTCGCGAATGCTGTGTTCGAGCAACGAAACGCTGATGATCCCGTCGTATTTCGTATAACCTATTTTCTGAATGAAATTCTTGATCGATTCGGGAGTATATCCGCGACGGCGCAATCCGCAGATCGTCGGCATACGGGGATCGTCCCAACCGGCTACCAAGCCCTCTTTAACCAGTTGCAGCAATTTACGTTTGCTCATTACCGTATAGGTAAGGTTCAACCGGTTGAATTCTATCTGTCGGGGACAATAGCTTTCGTCGGCCAACTCCTTGACAAAATATTCGTACAAGGGGCGGTGTACCTCAAATTCCAACGTACAAATCGAATGGGTTACACCCTCGAAATAATCGGATTGTCCATGCGCGAAATCGTACATGGGATATACGTTCCATTTCGTACCGGTCCTATGATGCGGGTGCTTGATGATTCGGTACATGATAGGATCTCTGAAATGCATATTGGGCGATGCCATATCAATTTTAGCCCGCAACACATAGCGACCCTCCTCGAATTCACCTTTGTTCATTCGTTCAAACAAATCGAGGTTTTCCTCCACGCTTCTGTTGCGATAGGGGCTCTCGATACCCGGCTGTGTAGGAGTTCCTTTTTGGCGGGCGATCTCCTCCGACGACTGTTCGTCGACATAGGCTTTACCCTCCTTAATCATTCGAACGGCCAAATCCCACAGTTTGGGGAAATAATCCGAGGCATAATACAAACGGTCGCCCCAGTCAAAGCCCAACCAATGGATATCTTCCATGATCGAATCTACATACTCTACATCTTCTTTTACAGGATTGGTATCGTCGAATCGCAAATTACAGGTGCCCCCGAATTTTTCAGCGATACCAAAGTCCATGCAAATAGCTTTTGCATGGCCAATATGCAGATAGCCATTGGGTTCCGGCGGGAAACGGGTATTCAATCGACCTCCGTTTTTCCCTGCTTTCAAATCGGCTTCAACGATTTGTTCTATGAAATTAAGACTTTTTTTGTCTTCTGCTTCCTTGTTGGTTTCAATCTGTGTCATAAATGCGCTTATTTACAAGGTGCAAATATACGAAAACTCCCTCAAATATAGATGAAATTAGAAAGAATAATATAACCCACCGGAATTTCAGGCGTATATGTGGCTTTACGGTTTGCCTGTTCGCCGGTAATATTGGTCGATTTTGTGGAGGAAAGGCAAAATACGGTATCTTCCCTCCCCTTTTTACTTATTCTCCTATGTATCAGTCGAGCTCGACCAACTCGTATTGTTGGCAACCCATTCCAAGAGCTTCGGCATGATCCAACGTATGCATACCATGACGCGAATCTATACGCTCTATAAGATGAATTTTCCCGTGATCGTTCGACGAACGGACCAAATCGGTACAAGCGCGATCGAGTGCCACGGGATCGAGCGAGGCCAATATACCTATATCGCCCATTTCGGGATCGGCCGGTGACGAATCGCAATCACAATCTACCGACAAATTATTGGCAACACTGATGTAAAGGATATTTTCTCCACAATGGTCTGCAACAGCTTTGGCGGCTTCGGCCATAGATTCCAAAAAGTCATCTTGCGCCGGATTACCCCAACTTGTGGTACTCGTACCGGCTGAGTGGATCAACCGTTTGCCATTAGACGAAGCAATGCCAATAGACATATTTTTAATCGCACCGCCAAATCCACCCATTGCATGACCTTTGAAATGGGACAGGATAATGGTAAAATCATAATTTAAATAATTCTTCCCTACAATATCCCGGGTGAGATGTTTTCCTCCTGTAACCGGCAAGTCAACTTCGCCATCGGCATCCATAATGTCAACCGGAGCAATCGCGGTAAATCCGTGGTCGGCTGCCGCCTTTAAATGGGTTTCCGTATTGGCTCGTCCTCCTCCATAAGCGGTATTGCACTCTACAATTGTACCATTTACTTTTTGCACCAGCTCTTTGATAAGGCCGGGTTGCAGGAAATTATGTCCTCCGGGTTCTCCTGTCGAAAGTTTTACAGCTACTTTACCTTTGGCCTCACGACCGAGGGCCTCATAGATTTTTACCAAATTCTCCGATGTAATCTCTTTATAGAAATAAACTTTGGGAAGGGCCTTTGGAGTAGAAGGCGTTTCGTCCAGTGATGTTTCCCGATTGTTTTGTGCGTTGACACAACTCGATGCGGCAAACAACATTACCCACATCATCGTCAGAATACTGTTCTTCATATTCATATTATTGTAATTGATTAGTTATTTACTCAATTTAGTTACCCGGAATCGATTCGCCAGCCGATCGTCTTCGTCTTATTTGATTTTTAATTCGGGGATCAATGGTGTAGAATCGACCAGTTCAAGCGACCGGACCATATCGAGCGTACCCTGCTTGTATTTTTGGAAATGGGGCGTTTGAATATGGTGCCTGTATGCTGTTTCGTCGGAAATCTCCCCGAAACAGTATTCCGTAAGAAATCGAGCCACATCGTCACCCATTCCACCGGGTACATCGGCCATCTTGGCAACAATCTCGTCGCCATAAAGCGGTTTTTGAATGGCTACCCCCTTTTCACGGCGATTACGCTCTGTCGTAGTTCCTTGTGCGGCAAGGGGCAAAGCTACTCCTTGCTCCCGAAATACTTGGTTGATAACCTCAATGGCATTCAACGTTCGCGGGAATCCGATAAACGGCGCACACTGGTAAATGGCTTCGCGCAATTCAATCGGCGACACACCCACATTCAAAGCAGCTTTTGCATGAACTTTCAGTTGCGGTAACGTTTGCATGACAGAAAGGACCGTACAAGTGATCAATTCGCGAGTTTTATAATCGAGGTCGCCCACGGTAAAAACCTCCCCAAAAATGAATTTTTGAAGAATAGCCATAAATTCTGGATCCGAGCTATCGCCGGTCAAAGCCTCTCCACCGAACAAGGCTGTGTAATTCTGTTTGCAAAGTTCTACTCGGTCCATATCCTCTTTATCCATATTTCCCTGAGCCATCACGGGTAATATCGAACCCGCCAATATCCATAAAATAATCCATCGTTTCATATTAAAGAGATTAAAAATGAGCATTATCACGTAACAGGCATCCTTAACCATGTACAGTGCGCCATTCCCATATCGGGGGGGGAACAATAGGTCATCGAAACCGTTATGCCCCTATGAGCTCAATCCAGTCGGATAATTGAGCCTTAGACAATCGTTTGTTTAAAAGTTTACCGGGTCTCCAATCGAGATTCGGATAATTCAATCGAAGGTTCTTTTCGCAGTTGGCAATTCCACTTCCTCCCGATGTGGCAAAAGGCACAATCTTCTTTCCCGACAAATCACATCGCTCAATAAAAGTATTTACAATGGTAGGCGCAATATACCACCACACAGGAAATCCAATAAAGACAACCTCGTATTTATCCATATCGGGTAATGTGCCTACAATATTGGGACGAGAAGAAGTATCTCGCATCTCCACTGACGTTCGGCTCGCCGGATCGTTCCAGTTCAGGTCGGCCATTGTATAAGGGATCTCCGGCACAATCTCATATAAATCTGCATTTGCCGCTTCGGCCAACTCTTCGGCCGTTGTTCTTGTCGTACCGGTACAAGAGAAATAGGCGATTAAAATTTTTTCATTCATCATTACTACCGTTATTTTTTTACAAATACAACTTACATAATAGTTGTTCAATTCTTTTCCCGGTTACAAAATTATCGGATTTTCAACTCTTTTTTCGTATACGATTCATCGATATTTCTACCTCAAAAAAGGATTTACAGGCTCTTAGTATTGGTGAGCCCCGGTTATTCGACAAAACAGAAGAGCCTCCGAGGTGACGATTATCATCTCGGAGGCTCTTTACCAATTACTCAATTTAGATTATTCTATCTATTGCCTTTCGTTATAGCCATATACGAAACTGTCCGTAACGGAGTTCAAATCCAATTTCTCTCGGAATAGTATCTCATAAGGTTTGCTATCGCATTTTGTAAATCGTCGTGAAGTTGATGTGTCATGCGATGAATCCGAATTCGGCCATATATCATCTTTTCCAACAGCAACTTCGAAAAAGCCTCTTCCTTTATCTTTTCGTCCAGTTTGTTGTTAAATCCTACGGTCACACAATCTTCGTGCTGTGCCACATAACCCAACAACTCTTCCGAGTCATTGACTTCGCCAACCTGTTTCTTTATCGCCCAAACCTCATAATGATAATCATCGTTAATGGTAGCGACATAAGGGGGTACGGCCGTTTGAAACATTTTCTTTACCTCTCTGTAAGTACTATTCACGATTTCCATATTTTTTCCGTTAAAAAAACAACCTTAATACAACCGACCTGCAAGTTTTGTTCAACGACCATCGCAAATATCATTGCACTTTTTATTACTTTTGCAACAACTTTACTAAACACATAGAGGTGTGACATACCCTAAAAACTTCGAACAAAAAACAGGTTTCGACCAAATAAGGTCGCTCATTAAAGAGAAATGTCTCAGTGCATTGGGCATCGACTATACCGATAGAATGGAATTTTCTACCGATTATGAAGTCATACGGAAACAGTTAAACCAAACGTGGGATTTTGTACACATCATCGAGAATTCCGACGATTTCCCTGCCAACTTCTTTTTCGATGTGCGACCGTCGCTGAAACGGATTCGCATCGAAGGTACTTTTTTGGAAGAAACGGAGTTGTTCGATTTACGGCGATCGCTCGACACCATACAGGGTATTTTAAGGTTCTTGCGCCCCGACAGTGAGGAGGACGAAATTAAATATCCCTTCCTGTACGAATTGTCGAAAGAGGTCGGGTCGTTCCCCCAATTGATTAAACAAATCGACGCCATTCTCGATAAATTCGGGCATATCAAGGACAATGCCTCCCCTGCATTGGCTCAAATCCGCAGTAGCATAACTTCTACCTTAGCGAGCATATCGCGCAACTTGAATGCCATATTGCGCACGGCTCAAAGCGAAGGTTTTGTCGACAAAGAGGTCACCCCCACCATGCGCGACGGACGGCTGGTCATACCGGTGGCCCCCTCGTATAAACGGAAAATCAAGGGTATCGTACACGACGAATCGGCCAGCGGGAAAACCATATTTATCGAACCGGCCGAGGTTGTGGAGGCCAATAACCGGGTGAGAGAACTCGAAAACGAAGAACGCCGGGAGGTGGTACGCATTTTGACCTCGTTTACCGACGAGCTTCGTCCCTTCATCGACGAAATTATCTACTCATACGAATTTCTTGCCGAAATAGATTTCATTCGGGCAAAAGCCCTTTTAGCCATAGAAATAGGAGGTGTATTGCCCACCTTCGAGAATATTCGCCAAATCGAATGGTTTCACGCCATACACCCGTTGCTCTTCCTGTCGTTGAAACGGCAAGGGAAAACCGTTGTACCCCTCGATTTAACATTGGACGAAAAGAACCGGATTCTTCTCATATCGGGTCCGAATGCCGGGGGCAAATCGGTATGCCTCAAAACCGTGGGGCTGCTGCAATATATGTTGCAATGCGGTTTGTTGGTACCCATGCACGACAACTCCCGAACCGGCATATTCAAAGATATATTCATCGACATCGGCGACGAACAGTCTATCGAAGACGACCTGAGTACATACAGTTCGCACCTCACCCACATGAAATATTTCATACGGAATGCGGGCGAAAACAGTCTCTTGCTTATCGATGAGTTTGGCGGAGGTACCGAACCCCAAATCGGCGGAGCCATTGCCGAAGCTCTGCTCGACCGGTTCAACCAAAAGCGAGCCTATGGAGTTATCACCACACACTATCAAAACCTCAAACACTTTGCCGAAGATTCCGAAGGGATTATAAACGGTGCCATGCTCTACGACCGGCATTTAATGCAACCGCTGTTCAAACTCTCTATCGGGAATCCGGGTAGCTCGTTTGCCATCGAGATTGCCCGCAAAATAGGTTTGCCGGAAGAGGTAATCGCTTCGGCTTCCGAGAAAGTAGGTTCGGCCTATATCGACATGGACAAATATTTACAAGACATCGTCCGTGACAAACGCTATTGGGAAAACAAGCGCCAAAACATTCGTCTGCGCGAAAAGAAACTCGAAGAGCTGACAGCCCGTTACGAAGCCGATTTGACCGACTTGGAGAAACGGCGCAAAGAGTTGATCAAACAGGCAAAAGGCGATGCCGCACAACTGCTGTCCGAAGCCAATGCCCGCATAGAAAACACCATACGCGAAATAAAAGAGGCACAAGCCGAGAAGGAGAAAACCCGAGCTGCCCGACAAAAATTCGAACAATTCAAGAATGAACTAAATCAAGAACCGGAAGCCGACGATATGGTGAGCCGGAAACTCCGCCAAATCAACGATCGGAAAAAACGCAAGCAGCAAAAGAAAAAAGAGGAAGCCGCACAACCTGCCACTCCCGCAATAATTGCACCCGGCGATGCGGTAAGGTTGAAAGGGCAAACTTCGGTGGGCGAAGTTCTCGAAACAGACGGTAACCAAGTGACCGTTGCTTTCGGAATGCTAAAATCCACCGTCAAGGTCGACCGTTTGGAGAAGGTAAGCAAAAGCCAAATCAAGAAAGAGAATGCCAAAGCCACCTTCCTCGGTGTACAAACCACCGACGATATGCGCGAAAAACAACTCCACTTCAAACAAGAAATCGACGTAAGAGGTATGCGCGCCGACGAAGCCTTGCAGGCCGTCACCTATTTCATCGACGACGCCATACAGGTAGGCTGTTCACGGGTGCGTATCCTGCACGGCACCGGAACCGGTGTACTTCGGCAGGTTATCCGTCAATACCTCAAAACCGTACCGGGTGTTTCGCATTTTCAAGACGAACACGTACAGTTCGGCGGAGCCGGCATTACCGTTGTGGAATTAAATTAAAATCGTCATTACAAATCATACACTTCGTCGACCGTATAGTTGAGGAAGTCGTTCAGCGGTTTCATAATTTTGAAATCGTGAGCTGTTTTTTCTATCCAGTCGGGCGAATCGAAAAAGCTATCGGGTTTCACATTCAACACCACGTAATCTTTCCGTTTGATCCATTCGGCCTGTTCGCAATCGCGGGGGAACGGCCGGGGGACAATTTTCAAGGTCTCGCCCACCCAATCGCGATACAAGGCCTTGAACGACCGGTTCTCTACAATCTCTTTCAACTCGTCGTAATTGTCATATACAGCCTGCCGCAACGCTTTCAACAATTTCGGTTCGGGACACCATATTCCTCCGCTCAACATACAATTCCCCGGCTCGAAATGAAAATAATAACCGGCACGCAAACTTTTGCGACCGCCCTTTGCAATATAGGCCGACATATAGGGTTTATACGGGGTCTTGTCGGGCGAGAAACGAATATCGCGATATATCCGGTACATACACGATTGGGCATCCAACCCGGCAATATCATCGTCGAACCGGGCAATCTGCTGTATCAAGGCTTGCACCTTTTCGACAAACAAAGGGCGTAACCGATCGTACTCCGCCTTATGAGCTTGAAACCATTCTCTGTTGTTGTTATCCCGCAGTTGGGATAAATAGGCCAATATCTCTTTCATACCATTATTTCTCCAATTCAACAAGTCGTTTATATTTCGACAAATTGTATATCATTTTTCTTGTTTACGAGTTACAAATATAAAATTTTTTGTTCGTTTTCCTGTATAAATTATCTTTTTATAAGACAGAAAGAGAAAAAACAGAAGCCATCATGCCCGCAATGTTTCCATTTTTTAGTAACTTGCCGCGATTTTTGAAAAGCAATACACAAAAACAGTAAGAATTTATATGGAAACAAACGAAAAACAACCCGTCGATTTACCCGAAAATGCGTTTCGGGAATTAAAACCGGGGGAAACGTACAAACCTATTCTTTCGCCCGACAAAGTTTATCCCGAAGTCAACGCATGGTCGGTTTCTTGGGGTATTGTCATGGCTGTTATTTTCTCGGCTGCCGCTGCTTTTTTGGGTCTGAGAGTAGGTCAAGTATTCGAAGCGGCCATACCTATCGCCATCATTGCCGTAGGATTATCGGGAGCCGCCAAGCGTAAAAACGCATTGGGCGAAAACGTAATTATACAATCTATCGGAGCCTGTTCGGGAGTGATTGTCGCCGGTGCCATCTTCACCTTACCGGCCCTGTATATCCTGCAAGCCAAATATCCCGAATTGACCGTAAATTTCATGGAGGTTTTCCTCAGCTCCCTATTGGGTGGAATTTTGGGTATATTATTCCTTATCCCTTTCCGTAAATATTTCGTTTCGGATATGCACGGCAAATATCCTTTCCCCGAAGCCACAGCCACCGCACAGGTACTTGTATCGGGCGAAAAAGCCGGCAACCAAGCCAAACCGCTTATTTTGGCCGGATTGGTAGGTGGATTATACGACTTCTGCCTCTCGACTTTCGGCTGGTGGAGCGAAGTCCTCACCACCCGAATCTTACCGTGGGGAACCGAATTGGCCAACAACGTCAAGATGGTATTTAAGATCAATACCGGAGCTGCCGTATTGGGTCTCGGATATATCGTAGGGCTGAAATACTGTTTGATAATCTGCTCCGGCTCCCTCTTCGTTTGGTTTATCATCATACCGCTATTGGGCAGCGTCCCCGGCAGCGAACTGGTGGCAGCCGCTCCCGAAGAGATATTCTCGAACTATGGCCGTTACATAGGAATCGGCGGTATTGCCATGGCCGGTGTCATCGGCATTGTTCGTTCATGGGGTGTCATCAAAGGGGCGTTGGGTCTCGCCTCGAAAGAATTTTCGGGCAAAAACAAAGAGAACGACGAAACCAAAGTACCTCGCACCCAACGCGATCTCTCTATGAAATTTATTATCTCGGCCATTGTATTCGCCTTGATTATTACCTTCCTGTTCTTCTATATAGGTGTCATCAACAACTTTGTGCAGGCCTTAGTTGCATTTTTGGTGGTAGCGGGTATTGCATTCCTGTTTACGACTGTGGCCGCCAATGCCATCGCCATTGTAGGGACTAACCCGGTTTCGGGAATGACTTTGATGACCTTGATTTTAGCCTCGGTTATTTTGGTAGCCGTAGGACTTAAAGGTACCAGCGGAATGGTTGCCGCCCTTGTAATCGGTGGTGTGGTATGTACGGCCTTGTCGATGGCCGGCGGATTTATCACCGACTTGAAAATAGGATACTGGATAGGTTCTACCCCTCGTAAACAAGAGACGTGGAAATTCCTCGGCACACTCGTTTCGGCCGCTACCGTAGGCGGTGTTATCCTGTTGCTGAACAAGGCATACGGATTTTCGGGCGAGAATGCTTTGGTTGCTCCCCAAGCCAACGCGATGGCTGCTGTAATCGAACCGCTCATGATGGGACAAGGAGCACCCTGGCTGCTTTACGGCGTAGGCGCCATTCTTGCGTTAGTATTGACATGGCTCAATGTTCCGGCGTTGGCCTTTGCTTTGGGTATGTTTATCCCGTTGGAACTGAATACCCCGCTTGTAATCGGCGGACTTATCAGTTGGTACGTAGGTAGCCGTTCGAAAGACGCTGAACTCAACAAAGCCCGTGTCGACAAGGGTACATTACTTGCTTCGGGATTCATCGCCGGCGGAGCGCTCATGGGTGTTGTCAGTGCAGGATTAAGCCTTGCTCAATTCAAGTATCATCACAACCTGAGCGAAACCACCATGCAAATTGCCGGATTGGTTATGTATCTGTTGCTTATCGCATTCCTCACCGTATCGAGCATGAAGGCGAAAAAACAAAACTAAACCCAATATACCCAATAACAACAAGGGGCTGAAATATAAATTTCAGCCCCTTGTTGTTTAATCTGCTCCTGCCCCAATGTATCCTACAACCTTATTTTTGCACAAATCTTACGAAGCTTACCCTCGCCAATAATCGGAGCATGACCGTCTTCGGGAAACACAATCAAAAACTGACCCGAATATACGGTAAAATAGGTCGACGGTTTATCGGTATAAAAAGCAATATCTTTCTCATAAGAATAAGCCTCTTTAACTTCGGTCAAGTCGCACAGCGGCTTCCAACCCACAATTTCGGGAGCATCTAACGGAAGATGTACATCGAGATAACGGCGATGTACCTCGATAAGTTGCTCGGCGGGCGAACGCAATATGGGATTGTCATTATTAATGAACAACTCTTCTCCTTGCAATACGATACGTCCCACCGGCTCGGCTAAAAAATCGTGGCTCTTGATGTATTCAAAAAGAGGGTTCAACAATGGGTGCAATCCCTCCACCCGTGCCGTATCGTTCAAACTGCCTAAAATCATACGTTTCGTATTTATTGTTTCATCTGTTTCTTGGCTAAGGCACCATATTGTCGGCCGTATTTCACAAGCTATTTACCGTCAGCCCGTCATACGCAAAATGTACATGAGGGGGCAAACACTTTTCCACCTCGGCCGCCACTCCCATGTGGTGACTCATGTGTACTAAATAGGCTACCCTCGGCCCTACCCGCTCAATTACCTGTAAAGCATCGTCGAGTGTTTGGTGCGAAAGGTGCGGTTGCTTACGCAAAGCATTGATAACCAATACATCGACATCTTTCATCTTATCATATTCCTCGTCGGGAATCGTAAGGGCATCGGTTATATAAACCAACCGGCCGATACGGTATCCCAAAATGGGCAGCTTATAGTGCATAACCCGTATAGGGATAACCTCTGTTCCCGCTATGGAAAAAGGCGTGGTCCCAATCTCCTGCAAACTGATGTTAGGGACACCCGGATAACGGTGTTGGGCAAAACAATAAGGCAACCGGGTTCGTATTCCCTCGGCCACCGACGATTCCAAATAGATAGGCAATGTGCCGCTTTCGCCAAAAGGACGCAAATCGTCTATTCCACCGGTATGGTCGTAATGGATATGGGTAATCAACACAGCATCTATCCGGCTAAGGTGAGCCCGAAGCATTTGCTGCCGAAAGTCGGGGCCGCAATCGATAAGAATATTTTTCCCGTCGACCGAAATCATAGCCGACGTGCGCAATCGGTTATCCCTCGGGTCGGACGAGGTACATACCGGGCACGTACAGCCTATTTGCGGCACACCGGTCGAAGTCCCCGTTCCTAAAAAAGTAATCTGTACCATACCTTACTCAATATAATTCACTTCGGGATTTATTTCAATACCGTAGGTTTTCCGCACCGATTCCCGTATCTGGCTGGCCAATGCTACGACATCGGCCGGCAAGGCATTATCCTTATTAATAAGGACCAAACATTGTTTTTCGTACACGGCAGCCCCGCCATGACATTTTCCTTTCCAACCACACCGGTCGATAAGCCAGCCGGCCGGAACCTTCACATGGGTTTCGTCTACCACATAATGGGGCATATCGGGATAACTGATTTTCAACTTTTCGTATTGGGCCAACGGTATTACCGGGTTCATAAAGAAACTGCCGGCACTGCCATATTCATCGGGTTCGGGCAATTTGGAACGACGTATGTCGATAACCGCCTTGCGAACGTCGGCAATAGAAAAGTTTCCCTCGGGCAACGAGCTTCTCAAATTCCCGTAATCCAAGTGCAGTTTCGGTTGCTTCTGCAAACGATACACCACTGCCGTAACAATATATTTTCCTTTCAATGCGTGTTTGAAAATACTGCTCCGATAGCCATATTCACATTCCGAATTTTGGAAAATCCGAGGCGAACCGGTTGCAATCTCGATGGTTTCTACTTCGTGGATAATATCTTTCACTTCCACACCATAGGCTCCTATATTTTGAACGGCGCTGGCTCCTACCTCACCCGGTATATACGACAGATTCTCGGCTCCGCCCCAACCCTTCGCCACACATTGGGTTACAAAATCGTCCCATACGATACCCGACCCTACTCGAACAAGAACTTCCGAATCGGTTTCCTGCAAAATTTTCGTCTCCCGTATGGCCGAGTGCAGCAATACGCCATTATAGTGTTCATTCACGAATAGCAGGTTACTGCCCCCTCCTATCGGCAGGAAACGGTTCTGCTGCAACAGTTCCGACCGTAGCAACGACACCAACTCATCGACAGTTTCATACTCTACAAACCATCGGGCATAAACCGGCATACGAAACGTATGCAGCTCTTTGATGAAATAATTTTCTTCTATTCTAATCATACTACAATCTATAATCGGTTAAAAGGCCATCGGCAAAAAACAGATAGGCTCCCGAATTATATATCCATTGTTCTTTCAATCCGCTGTACGTAGGAATTTTTTTTACCTCATTGGGATTGCCCAACGAAAGTTTACATTCAGCCTTTGTCATGCCGGGCTTTACCCTGCCTAACGTAATCTGTTCCCACGCGTCGTCCAGTATCTCCTTATATTGCTGGCGAGGATCGTCAAAAGAGAAAAGCCGGTCGAACGTAATATACTGCGACCGTGCCGAAGAGAGTAACGACATGAATACTCCCGCTTGATTGCCCTTGTCGTCCTCGAACCATACCTTTACCGGCAACACATTATTGCCCGGCATTACATCGAGTACTTTTACCGGAACAAGTTTACGGCCCTCTATCGCTTCCGATTTTTCGTCATACCACATGGGCGTTTTTATATACAGTGTTCTCCCCTTCAAGAGCGAACGAGCCATATTCAAATCATCTATATCGATAAAAGGCGGTATTAACGGCGTATATTTCAACCGGGTTATCTCGTCCCGGGTCTTTCCTGTTTCATATCGGAATTTGTACCCTTCGCATTCAAATAGCAGCACCACCTTATTATCCCCGCCAAAGGGGCTCTCTTCGATGCTTCCCGAATAGGTAAATATTTTCCCCTTCAACGACACGCTGTCGGGGAAAGTAGGCCGTTCGGGACGAAATACGAGCGAAAGTTTATCGTCGGTATAATAAAACAATTTACCTATACGCCATGTATCGCACCCTTGTTGCACGAAATAAGATTCAATAAAAGCATCCTCAGGGCTCTGTTTTTCTGCTTTACTCTCCTCGGGCAAGGTTATCTTCCCCGTACTTTCAACTCCCGTAAAACACGAAACCATAAAAAGTGCACACACAACGGTCGTTACATATAAATGAGCTGCTTTCATATTGTAAAATCTGCCATTTTTCAGTTCTATGATAGTGTAACCCTATCGCAGGAACCCTCCGACTCGAATCCAACGGGCGAATCGAATTCCGATTGAAGCAAAGATACAAAGAAACCGGGAATGTAAAGAAGAAAGATTTATTAAATTATCCTCAACACAATCGATACGAAAAATTTATTTTTTCATTATTTTTGTCGAGATATGCGATTCGCCGTACCCATATTACCCCGCAGCTTACGATTCCGCCGGTGGAATCGGCACAGCTACTCCACATTTTGCAGCATAGGCAAATGCGTGAACATAGGGAATGTGCGCAAAGAGATAGCCGACAAATCGTTGAAAAAAGGGCGCACTTTCATCGCGGTCGATAACAACAGTTCTTGGCAATATTCCGAAGAGCGGGAATCGAGGTTCCGCGAAATCGGCGAAGAGATCGGGGCATTAGTTTCGATGGTATCCCCCTTGCTATTCACTACAAACCAAAACCAATCGGCTCCTCTCGCCGGAGAAGAGCCCATAAATCTACCTGTACATAATATTTCCGGGACAACGCGGTATAACGGCTGTTGTTTCGGACTTTTTATTTTTCCACCTCTATTATCTAAACTAAACCTTCACGCTTATGGACAACTTTGACGTCGAACATCTGTGGCACCCCTATACCTCGACCATCAATCCACTCCCCTGCTACCCGGTAAAAAGGGCCGAAGGAGTATATATCGAACTGGAAAGCGGCGAACGGCTCATCGACGGTATGTCGTCGTGGTGGGCGGCCGTTCACGGATATAACAACCCCGTTTTGAATAAAGCGGCCGAAGAGCAGTTGAAAGCGATGTCGCACGTCATGTTCGGCGGACTTACCCACCGACCAGCCATCGACCTCGGCAAATTGCTTTTGCAAATCGTTCCCCCAACCATGCAACATATATTCTATTGCGATTCGGGGTCGGTCTCGGTCGAAGTAGCTTTAAAAATGGCTACCCAATATTGGTATTCCCGCGGGGAAAACGATAAATGCAACTTTATCACCATACGGTCGGGCTACCACGGCGATACGTGGAATGCCATGTCGGTATGCGACCCGGTAACCGGTATGCACTCTATCTTTGGGAGCGCACTCCCCGTTCGCCACTTTGTCCCCGCACCTTCCTGCCGATTCAACGACGAATGGGATCCCTCGTGCATAAATCCGCTTAGAGAGGCTGTCGAAACGCACCACCGGGAATTGGCCGCTCTCATTCTCGAACCCATTGTACAAGGCGCCGGAGGTATGCGATTCTATCACCCCCAATATCTACGCGAGGCAAAAAAACTGTGCGAAGCATACAATCTATTGCTCATTTTCGACGAAATAGCCACAGGATTCGGTCGCACCGGCAAACTATTCGCTTGGGAACACGCCGGCGTTACCCCCGATATTATGTGCATAGGGAAGGCCCTGACCGGCGGATACATGACTATGGCCGCTACCTTGACAACCCACGAAGTTGCCAATACCATTTCGCAAGGCTCACCGGGAGTATTCATGCATGGCCCCACTTTCATGGGCAATCCTTTGGCCTGCGCCGTCGCCCTCGCATCGGTATCGCTGCTCCTGTCGTCGGGGTGGAAAGAGAAAGTAGCCGCGATCGAAGCCCAACTGAAAGAGGAGTTAAGTCCCGCCGCTTCGCTGCCACAAGTAGCCGATGTGCGGGTGTTGGGGGCTATCGGAGTTATCGAAATGAAAAATCCGGTCGATATGGCATCCATACAAAAACAATTCGTCGAACGGGGTATTTGGGTACGTCCCTTCGGCAAACTGGTTTACATCATGCCTCCTTTCATCATCACAAATACCGAACTTTCTCAACTGACTTCGGCTTTGCTCGACGTCGTAAAAACATTAAAATAATGGGCAGTTTTTCGTCTCAACTGGAACAATTGTCCCAACAAGGGAACCTACGGCGTTTACCCGAAATCGACTCGGACGGCCGCTATGCGATTCGCGGGGGTATGAAAATGCTCAACTTGTCGTCCAACGACTATTTAGGGCTGGCCGATAATCGGGCATTGAAAGAGGAGTTTTTCCATTCACTGAATCCGCACGAATGCCGGTTTTCCTCTACTTCGTCCCGGTTGTTGACCGGAAACTTTCCCATATACACCCGACTGGAAAACCAACTCGCCGAACTGTACGATGCCGAATGTGCCCTCGTATTCAACAGCGGCTACCATGCCAACAGCGGTATATTGCCGGCAGTGACCGACAACCGGTCGCTCATTTTAGCCGATAAACTGGTTCATGCCAGTATCGTCGACGGTATAGGCCTATCCAAAGCTCGCAACATACGTTACCGGCACAACCATTACGAACAGTTGGAACGACTGGTCGCCGAGAATAGCAGCCAATACGACAAAATATTTATCGTAACCGAAAGCATTTTCAGTATGGACGGCGACGAATGCGATTTGCAACGGTTAGTCGCCTTGAAGAAAAACTTCCACAATATCTATCTTTATGTCGACGAGGCGCACGCTTTCGGGGTAAGAGGGCCACAGGGTTTAGGGTGTGCCGAAGAACAGAAACTCACCCGGAAAATCGATTTTTTAGTGTGCACATTCGGGAAAGCTGCGGCATCGGTTGGGGCATTTGTAATCTGTTCCAACGAGATAAAAGAGTATTTGGTGAACAAAATGCGGACCTTGATATTTACAACGGCATTACCGCCCATCAACCTCGAATGGACACAATTCATGCTTCATAAAATACCGTTTATGCACTCCCGCCGGGAACATTTGGAAAAGATTAGTAAAAAACTGCGCAACGCATTGAATCCGCTGAATGGCGACATTCTGAGCAGTAGCCACATTATTCCCTACGTGCTGGGCAACTCGGAGCGAGCCATAACCGCGGCCGAACGATTGCAACGCGAAGGATTTTATCTCCTGCCCGTACGGCCACCCACGGTACCGCAAGGCAGTTCCCGACTACGAATATCGTTAAACGCCGAAATTACCGACACCGAAATAGAACAACTGATTCACGCCCTACACAACCTTCAAACAGATCTATGATACAAACATTCATCACTCACAAAGGAACCAACGATTTGATTCTCTTTTTTGCCGGTTGGGGTATGGACACACAACCGTTCGCCGAGTTGAAACACATCGGTTGCGACTGTTGTATCTGCTACGATTACACCCATCTCGATTTCGACACGACACCCCTCCTCGACTACAAAAACATCGAAGTGTATGCGTGGTCTTTCGGCGTGTGGGCAGCATCGTTCGTTTTGCAAAAAAGCAACCTACCCATACGGCGTGCGGTCGCAATCAACGGGACGACCTACGGTATCGACCGGGAGAAAGGAATCTCACCCGAAATTTTCCAAGCGACACTCAATATTTTGGACGAAGCGAACCTGAACAAGTTTTACCGTCGAATGTGCCACGGGAGCGATATGCTGAATCTATTTCTCGAACAGCGGCCTACACGCGATTTTACCACTCTTTACAACGAATTGGCAGCCATCGGTCATGCGATTGCCACGAATGCCCACCCGCATTTTCATTGGGACGAGGCCATCATAGGAATACACGATCGCATATTCCCCAAAGAGAACCAAACAAATGCTTGGCAAGGAGATACTGCCATACAAGAAATCGACGCAGGTCATTATCTTCATTTCCGTCCTATTATTCTGCGGAACAGGCTCGACAAACAAGTCATACGAAAATGTTTCGAAAAGGCCGCCGCCACTTACGAGGAGGAAGGCCGCATTCAAAGCCGCATAGCCTGCCGGTTAAATGAACTTATCCCCGATATGCCCGAAAAGGAGAGAAAAGAGATTTTGGAAATCGGGTGCGGCACCGGAAAACTTACCCGGCTTTTATTCCATCGTTTCCCCCAAGCGCGATTCACCGTAAACGACCTCTCGGCCGAAATGAAAAATCACCTATCAGAACTGCACCTCGGCAACTGGGAATTTTGGGCAGGCGATGCCGAAAAGATCGATTTCGAAAGGGAATACGACCTGATTGTTTCGGCCTCGACCATTCAATGGTTCACCGACTTGAACGGATTCCTGAAACGCATATCGGGCAAACTTTCGAACGACGGGAACATCGCTTTCAGTACGTTTGTCGCCGGGAATCTACCCGAAATAAAATCGTTGAGCGTATCGGAAATGCCTTATTGGGAATCTCCCGAATTAAAACGAATGTTCGAGAAATATTTCGAAGTCGACCGATTCGAAGAAGAGGAATACCAACTTCGTTTCGACACTCCAATCGACCTGCTCCGGCACCTCAAAAAAACAGGGGTAACGGGTGTATCGAGTCAGCCCCGGCACCGTGGATTCAACTTTATAAAACGGTATCGCGAAACATTCGGCGAGAAAAAAGAGGTTACTTTAACCTATCGCCCCGTCTACATCATTGCACACAAAAAATCACAAATATGAAAGGAACTTTTTTTATCACCGGCATAGACACTAACATTGGAAAAAGTTATGCCACAGGCTGGCTGGCCCGCGAACTGAATCGGGACGGCATAAAAACCATCACTCAAAAAATGATACAAACCGGGAATGTAGGCCACTCCGAAGACATCGACCTGCACCGGGTCATCATGGGTATTCCACCGACCGACGAAGACCGGGAACAAATCACCTTTCCCATTGTCTACTCCTACCCGGCATCACCGCACTTAGCCGCCGAGATAGACCACCAAACAATCCCTGTCGAGAAGATAACCAAGTCGAGCCGAATCCTCGAATGCCGTTACGACGTGGTCCTGCTCGAAGGTGCCGGAGGCTTGATGGTGCCCATCACTCGCAACTACCTCACCATCGATTATATTGCCGAACACAAATTGCCCACCATTCTTGTCACATCGGGACGGCTGGGAAGTATCAACCACACCTTGCTCTCGATAGAGGCTTTGGTAAGACGCGAAATTCCTCTTTACGGTATAATCTATAACACCTATCCCAAAAGCGACGAGCTGATCGACCACGACACCGAAGAGTATTTGAGAACCTATCTAGCTCAAAAATTCCCCGAAACCCGTTTTTGGGTTCTGCCCGAAATTTCTCTACCCCGATAAACCAATTATATAGTCGATAGAGAATTTTACGGCTCAATATGAAACGAAATAGCAAGTTTTGTATTATTTTTGTTAATTCATTCTCTGCTTAAATAAAAATTTATGCACAAACACGCTCTAAAAATTATATTTTGTTTCCTGTCAATTATTCCTTTTATGGCCGTTGCCCAATCGAATATCGTAGACTCGATAATCAAACAGACCAAAGAACAATATGCTCCCGATTCGCGAACGGCGATTTTTACCATATCGGGCGAACTGCTCAACGATTCGATATGTGTTTTGAAAGGTAGCTGCGATAGCAAACAAGTCGTCGAGGCCTTACTTCAATCGCTCGACAACGCCCAAGTGACCTATATAAACGGCATAAAAATGTTACCCGACAAACAGCTCGGCAATCAAACACGAGCTATCGTTACCGTGTGCTGCGCCCATCTGAGAGGAACCCCCGGTCACCCTTCGGAAATGGTTTCGCAGGCAATCCTCGGCACCCCGCTGCGACTACTCGAAAAACAAGGGAACTGGTATCGGGTGCAAACTCCCGATAATTATATCAGTTGGATTATCGCCAACTCCATTACCGTGCAAGACGGACAGGAGTGGAATGACTGGAAAAACTCGACCCGCTATATCTATACCGGACATCAAGGGTATGTATACCAAACAGCCGAACGGGATGCAGAGATTGTTTCGGACATAGTGGCCGGTTCTATTTTGCAAGCCGACGGGAAAGCGAAAAAAGGATTTGTTCCCGTATCGTTCCCCGATGGGCGGAAAGGATTCCTCCGAAGCGACGAATGTCAAGAGCTATCCGAATGGGCTTCGCAACCCCTAAATATGGATATAATCATAGATACAGCCAAAAAGATGATGGGATCGACCTATCTGTGGGGAGGTACCTCGGTCAAAAGTGCCGATTGTTCGGGCTTTGTGAAAACCGCCTACTTTTGCAGCGGAATTATTCTCACACGAGATGCCTCGCAACAAGCTTTTACCGGCGAAATTATCCCGACCGAACGCTGGAAAGAATGTCAAACGGGCGACCTGCTTTTCTTCGGCAATGCCAACGGGAAAGTCGACCACGTAGCCCTCTACTTGAATAACGGGCAATACATTCACTCTTCGGGGCAAGTAAAAGTCAACAGCCTCGATCCCGAAGCCGACGATTATCTGCCTAATATATTTCTCAGTATCAGCCGAATCAAAAACAAAATAGGAACCCCGGGAATCACTCCCGTAAAAGATCACCCGTGGTATTTCAACCAAAAATAAACGCTGTATGAACCGACGAAATTTCTTGTACAAAAGCGCAATTGGCACATTAGGGTTAAGCATGGCCCCCACTCTTTTTACCGGCTGCGGAAATTCTGCAACCCCAACAAAAGCCAAAGGGAAAGAACGGTTGGAGCTCTCTTTCGAGCCCTACGACCTCAAATTGAGGCACGCTTTCAACTTGGCGAAAAATTCACGCACTCACACCCCCGACGTTCAAGTGCAACTCCGTTATGGCGATTACATCGGCTATGGCGAAGCCTCCATGCCCCCCTATTTGGGAGAGACGCAAGAGTCGGTATGCCGTTTCCTCAGTCAACTCGATTTAGCCCAGTTTACCGACCCGTTCCGCATGGAAGAGATTCTCGATTATATCGACTCGATTGCCCCCGACAACCGGGCAGCCAAAGCGTCGGTCGACATTGCCTTACACGACCTGCTGGGAAAAATCATGGGACAGCCGTGGTATAAAATATGGGGGCTTTCTCCCGAAAAAGCGCCCGACACCTCGTTTACCATCGGAATCGATACCGAAGAGGTGGTTCGGCAAAAATTGAAAGAGGCCTCGCCTTACAACATTTTGAAAATAAAAATGGGATTGGACAACGACAAAGAGTTGGTGCGAATCATACGCTCCGAAACCGACCGTCCCATTTGTGTCGATGCCAATCAAGGTTGGAGCGATAAAGTGTATGCCCTCGAAATGATCGAATGGCTCAAAGAACAAAACTGCCTGTTTGTGGAACAACCCATGCCCAAAGAGATGATAGACGAACAGGCTTGGCTGCACGAACGAGCCTCGCTGCCGCTCATCGCCGACGAATTTTTACAACGGTTACCCGATGTACAAAGGGCATACGGACTGTACGACGGTATAAACATAAAATTAATGAAAAGTACGGGTATGCACGAGGCCTACAAAATGGCTATATTGGCCCGGGCACTGGACATGAAGGTAATGGTAGGCTGTATGACCGAAACCTCTTGTGCCGTGTCGGCGGCTGCCCAACTGTCGCCATTGGTCGATTGGGCCGACCTCGACGGGAATCTGCTCATCTCGAACGATTTGTTCGACGGCATGAAAATCGTCGACGGAAAAATTACCCTCCCCGACCGCCCCGGTATCGGCGTCGTTCCTTTGGAATAATCAACCCCAAACTATACACCTAATAGAAAGACGGACGACTTACGATAGCCGCCCGTCTTTCTACTTTATTTATATAACCAGTTTTTTATTTCTTGGTCATCTCGGCAATCACTGCCATTACACCGGCCGCAGTCTCTTCGGCAAGTTCGGGCGTTTGTGCCTCGGAATAAACCCGGATAATGGGTTCGGTATTCGATTTACGCAAATGTACCCAACGATCGGGAAAATCGATTTTTACACCGTCGATATCGGTAACATCGTATTGTGCATATTTGGCCTTTACGGCTGCCAACAAGGCATCGACATCGATATCGGGCGTCAACTGTATCTTTTGTTTGGCAATGCTATAAGCCGGATAGGTAGCTTTCAACTGGCTTACCGTCTTTTTCTCTTTGGCCAAGTGCGACAGGAACAAGGCTATACCCACAAGGGCATCGCGACCGTAATGGCTGGCCGGATAGATTACACCACCGTTACCTTCGCCACCGATTACAGCTCCGGTCTGCTTCATTAAAGTCACCACATTAACCTCGCCCACAGCCGAAGCATTGTATTGCTGTCCGTACGAACGGGTAACGTCGCGCAAGGCTCTCGACGAACTGAGGTTCGACACCGTATTGCCCGGCGTATGTTTCAATATATAGTCGGCCACGGCAACCAATGTATACTCCTCGACAAACATATCGCCGTTTTCACAGACTATAGCCAAACGGTCTACATCGGGGTCTACCACAAAACCTACGTCGGCACGACCCTCTTTCATTACTCCGGCTATCTGCGTGAGATTCTCGGGCAGAGGCTCTGGATTGTGCGGGAACTTTCCGTCGGGAGTGCAATTCAACTCGATAATCTCCTTCACTCCGAGGGCTTTCAACAGGGCTGGTAAAACAATACCGCCTACCGAGTTGACACAATCGATGGCTACTTTGAATCCGGCAGCACGAATGGCGTCGACATCGACCAAATCCAATGCCAATACACTTTCGATATGTTTTTGGGTATAGGTATTATTCTCGTACAAATGGCCCAAATTATCGACTTCGGCAAAATCGAACGCCTCGGCAGCAGCAATATTCAAAACCTCCTGACCCTCGGCCGCATTCAAAAATTCGCCTTTCTCATTCAACAATTTCAAGGCATTCCATTGTTTAGGATTATGGCTGGCTGTCAATATAATACCGCCGCAAGCCTTCTCCATCGTCACAGCAATTTCGGTGGTAGGGGTCGTTGCCAATCCTATATTCACCACATCGAAGCCCATACCCATGAGTGTACCGATAACGGTATGTTTTACCATCTCGCCGGAAATACGGGCATCGCGACCCACTACAATTTTGTTGGTCTTTACCGGCGAATTTTTACGAATAAAGGTAGCATAGGCTGCCGTAAACTTAACGATATCGAGCGGATTGAGTCCTTCGCCGACTTTCCCCCCGATCGTACCGCGGATTCCTGAAATAGATTTAATGAGAGACATAAACTTTTATTTTGATTTGTTATACTGAATGCAATACAAATAAGGCAATACGTAAGAGGTCTCTGCCGTAAAGCCATATTTGGCCCGTATCAGCAAATTTACTTTGCATTCGTTCCCCAAGAAATACATGGGATATTGTATACCGGAGCCATATTGTGTAGTCGAGGGCAATGTAGTTTCGCCAAAGCGAATGGTAATGTAATCGGACGGGTTCGAATTACCCGCACCTTCGGGATTTTCACCATTCACCAACGCTTTCAAATCGTACCGTAAAAAACGTATATTCACATCTTCGCCCTTCTCAAACCGATCGTCCATAATTCCCGGATCCAAAACCTGCATATACACATTTCCATCGGGTTCGAGCCGATAATAAGGAACTGCCAGCGTATCGTTGTTCGGCACATCTTGCAACGAGATAAATACCGAGTCGGCTGGAATTTCATTAATAACTATCTTGTCGGCCAAGAATGTTTTCATGGCCTTATCTTCTTCTTTCAACAAATCGGCATACGACTTACTATCGTCACACGACGACAATAATGTTACTCCTGCGAACAAAACAAATAAAACTTGTGCTAACTTATTCATATTTATCAACTATTAATCTTTATCTTTTACCATATATTTATCGTACAATGGCAACACACTTCGCAACAAAGCCTGAGCCTCTTCCATCGTGCCGTAAAACTCGCCTCCGGCTGCATTCAGGTGACCGCCGCCATTGAAATGAGCTTCGGCAATTTTGTTCACCGGATAAAATCCTTTGGAACGCATCGACACTTTTATATACTCTTTATCCTCCCGGAAAAAGGTCGAAAATCGTATTCCTTCGATTCCCAACGGAACATTGACCAACCCCTCGCTGTCGCCTTTGTGATAATCGTATTTTTTCAATTCGTCGCGAGTAAGCGAAATCATTGCAGCCTTATATTCGGGATAGATCTCCATTTTTTCGCTGACGGCAAAACCGTTTAACCGCACCTTGTCGACCGAATTGGTATTATATACCAGTGCATAAATTCGATCTTTATTGATACCCAATTTCACCAGTTCGGCTATGATATAATAAATTTCGGGCGTATTGGAGTTGTAGGTGAAGTTGCCCGTATCGGTCATCATACCTGTATAGATAGCCTCGGCAGAATAGAGGCTCATGCGGTCGAACATTCCCATACGGCAAATTAAACGGAATATCAATTCGCTGGTCGAAGCGACTTCGGGGTGAGAGATAATAACGTCGCAAAACTCTTCGGGATTCAGATGATGGTCGATAAGTACCTTCTTGGCTTCGGACAGGGAGAGCGATTTTTGTAACCGGTCTACACGATTGAGTGCATTGAAATCGAGACAGAAAATAAGCTCGGCCTCCGACATCAATTTCTCGGCAAATTCGGGGTAACGCGTATAAACGACTATCTCTTTTGTCCCTTTCAAGAACAACAGGTTCTTGGGAAGCAAGTCGGGCACCACCACATTCACCTCTTTGCCCAGATCGTCGAGAAAATGATACAGCCCCAACGAAGCGCCTATGGCATCGCCATCGGGCGAAACATGGCAAGTAATTACGATTTTCTCTCTTTTCTCGATGAGCTTGCGGACTTGCTGAATCTTCTCCTCTGCTATGATTTTATTGATCATTTATCTCAATATCTGATTTTTTATTGGCTACAAAAATAAAACAAACCACGCAAAAAACAAAGGTTATTCATTGCTCCCTCGCAGCCTGTTTTTACATTTATTGCAAAGGTAAAAATTATTATCCACATAGCGAACACTATTTTTGTTCATCTACATATTTTATCTATTATTACCCAAATCATATCGCCCAATCGGTTTCCCATTTAATAGATATAAACTATCTTTGCACCGGTAAAACTGAACAGTATGAAAAAATTCTTATTTTTATTGATAGCCGGCATATTTGCCCACACGGTTGCATTTGCTCAAATCATGGAACCGGTCAAGTGGAAAGCCTCCATTCAGGAAAAGAATAACGAAAAAGAGATTCTCTTTCGGGCTACCATCGAAGATGGTTGGCATCTGTATGCCACCGATATTCCTTCGGGCGGTCCTATCGCCACCTCTTTTACTTTTGACGAATTGGTCAACGCTTCGTTAAATGGCGATATAAAACCGGCCAAACGTCCTCACGAAGAATACAGTTCGCTATTCGATATGAAATTGGGGTGGTACACGTCGCAAATAGAATTTCGGCAACCGATAAAAATCGAAAAGTCAAACAATTTCAAGATTACCGGCTACATTACCTATCAGGCCTGCAACGACGTTACGTGCCTACCCCCGACCAAATTCGAATTTTCTTTCGAAGAGAACAAATCGGCGGCTACTCCGGCCCCGGTTATGACGCCGGTGTCGTTTAATAAAAAAACACCTACGTCCCTCACCGATCAAGAGGGGTGGCAACCTGTTGTAGAAGAGATTCGAGCCATGAGTACAGATCCCATATCGCAAAGCAACTCGCTATGGGTTATCTTTATATCGGGGTTTGTCGGCGGACTGTTGGCCCTGCTCACACCGTGTGTTTGGCCCATGATACCGTTAACCGTGAGCTTCTTCCTTAAAAAACAACAAAGTCGCCGAAAAGCAATAAGCGAAGCGGTTTTATACGGACTTTCCATTATCGTCATTTACGTAGGTGTAGGGCTTATCATTACCTTGCTATTTGGAGCCAGCGCACTCAACGACTTGGCTACAAATGCCCTCTTCAATATCTTGTTCTTTGCGTTGCTGGTACTTTTCGCGGTTTCGTTCTTCGGAGCTTTCGATATAACACTACCCGCCTCGTGGAGCAATAAACTCGATCGCAAAGCCGACACGGCAACCGGAATCATTGCCATATTTTTCATGGCATTCACTTTGGTTTTGGTTTCGTTCTCTTGTACAGGTCCCATTATCGGTACCCTTTTGGTAGAGGCCGCCTCTTGGGGAGGAACCCTTGCTCCGGCCGTGGGAATGGGAGGTTTTGCCATCGCCTTAGCCATACCGTTCGCTCTGTTTGCCATGTTCCCTTCGTTGATGAAACAACTTCCCAAATCGGGAGGCTGGCTGAATACGGTGAAGGTGGTATTGGGATTCCTCGAATTGGCACTATCGCTGAAATTCCTTTCGGTGGCCGATCTTGCTTACGGGTGGCATATCCTCGACCGGGAAACATTCCTTGTGCTGTGGATCGTTATCTTTGCAATGTTGGGCTTTTACCTGCTTGGTAAACTCAACTTCTCGCACGACTCCCCGGTCAAACACATTTCAGTGCCCCGTTTGTTCTTAGCCATTGTATCGCTTTCGTTCTCGTTATATATGGTCCCCGGATTATGGGGAGCTCCCTTGAAGTCCATCAGTGCATTCGCACCACCGCTATACACGCAGGATTTCAATCTATACGACCAAGAAGTACACGCAATATTCCACGATTACAATCGAGGATTGGCCTATGCACGCAAAACCAATAAACCCGTACTTATCGATTTTTCGGGATACGGTTGTGTCAACTGCCGGAAGATGGAAGCTACGGTATGGACCGATCCTATCGTGAAAAAAATGCTCGAAGAGAAATTTGTACTCATCACCCTCATAGTCGATGACAAAGAAAAACTGAAAAAGCCTATTGTCGTAGAAGAGAACGGTAAATCGATAAAACTGACGACTGTCGGCGAAAAATGGAGTTTCCTGCAACGATACAAATTCGGGGCAAATGCTCAACCCTACTACGTGATTATCAACGACAAGGGCGAACCGCTGGCTCCCCCTTACGGATACAGCGAGAGTGTACCCCAATTTATCCGATTCTTACACAAAGGTCTAAAAGAATTCAACAAATAATATGTCACACACACGAGAAGAAAAAACAGAGGCTTTCGGCCGTTTTATCGACATACTCGATATTTTGCGGGAGAAGTGTCCGTGGGACCATAAACAAACCAACGAAAGTCTGCGCCCCAACACCATCGAAGAGACTTACGAATTGTGCGATGCCCTTATCCGCCAAGACAACGAAGCCACCAAAAAAGAGTTGGGCGACGTATTGCTGCACATTGCTTTCTATGCCAAAATAGGTGAAGAAAAGGGTGTATTCGACATCGCCGACGTATGCAATGCGCTTTGCGAAAAATTGATTTTCCGTCACCCCCACGTGTTCGGGACCACTCATGTCGACGGGTCGAACGAAGTGGAACAAAACTGGGAACAACTGAAACTGAAAGAAAAAGGCGGAAATAAAACGGTACTCGAAGGGGTTCCATCGGCTCTGCCCGCCCTCATCAAAGCTTACCGCATACAAGACAAAGCCCGCAATGTGGGATTCGATTGGGAAGAGCGGGAACAGGTTTGGGATAAAGTCTACGAAGAATTCGGCGAACTGAAAGAGGAGATAAACCACATGGATCCCGAAAACATAGAAAATGAATTCGGCGACCTCTTTTTCAGCCTTATCAACGCGGCCCGGCTTTACGGTATCAACCCCGAAAATGCACTGGAACATACCAACCAAAAATTCATACGCCGTTTCAATTATCTCGAACATGAGACCTTGCAGAAGGGCAAAAATCTGAAAGACATGACTTTGGCCGAGATGGATGCCATTTGGGACGAAGCCAAACAAAAAGGACTGTAATCGCTATCGTACCGAACATACTCCGGCTCTCATTTGTTATTCGCTATATCACATAACGAATCATCAATGAGAGCTTTTTTATTACTCCTCCTTTCGCTGCTCGCCCCATCGGCCCGTGCCGAAAAAACCATCGTCAACCCTGCATGGACAGCCCGTAACACACCGGTCGTAACCGTCGACAGCATTCTGTTGAGAGATACGGTAAGCCGGCTGTATATCACCCTACGGCAACTGCCCCACACCTCAATGACCCTGCACGACGACTGGACCATACAAGACAGCACGGCCCATTTTTCGGGGAAAATACGCGACATCGACGGCGTGGATCTGAACCGCACATTTCAATTCGAGAGCGATAGTACCATCGGCGTAGAAATGGACTTCCCGGCAATCCCGACATCTCTCACCGAAATAGATGTTATCGGGAATAAAGGCAAAGACGAAATCAGAATCATCGGACTTTCCCTAATCCGAACACGAGAGAGAGCCACCGGGAATTGCATATCGCCAAACAGCGTTTCCGCTCGACCAAAACTTCCCGACATAACCTTCGAACCCGACACCGCTGTTATCCGGGGAAAATTCTCCGGGTTTCACCCACGGCTAAACATACCCGCCGGTAAAATCATACTGAACGATATATTCACACGCCAACAAACCGAATTGACCGTTCCCATCGAACCCGACGGTTCGTTTTCAATAAAGATGCCTACCAGCCACCCTGTTCAGCAAAAATTATGGTTCAACGACAGGTTTATCCATTTTTATATCGAACCATCGGACACGCTATATATAGAACTTCCCATCGACGAACTATTCGCGCCTTTTCGGTATAGAGGAGAAATAGAACAACATTGTTTACACTTGACCTATCAAGGAAAGAATGCTCTCATCAACGATCAACTGCGGCAGATACGAATGCAAGAAATTGCTGAACCCGAAGAGTGGATCGAGGCTTTGAACTCCCTGCCACCTCACGAATATTATACGAACGAAGAGAATAAATTTAAAGAAAAACTTGAATACTTGAACCGGGAATATCGCCACAAAAAACTGTCCCAAACGGCCTACAAACTGTCTATTCTAAATAGTTACTATAAATTTTTGTATCATCTATTTGTATATAAAGATATTAAAGATAAAAATATTTTGAGCGAATACAAAAATTCAACAAACAAAAATATAGTATTCGCAAATAATTTATACCTCAACGATCCCTTATCGACAGCCACAGAATACTACATACCATTTCTGTTTTCAATAGAAAGTTGGGAGCGAATGACCACTCCCGAAAACTGGCAATTCCCCGATTTTAAGAAAGCCCTCGAAAAGCGAAATGTCATATTATCCCCCTCGGAAGAAGAGGCTTTGAAGTTCGTTTGGGGCGAGAATAAAACCGCTCCCCCGTATGTAGAACAGACCATACAGAATTTCAATAGAAAATACGAAATAGAACAAATTTCCATGCGGGAAGAAAAACTGCGAACACTCCGAAACGATACCTACCAAACCTATTTCGGCTCTGCCGATCATTTTACCCGACAGCTCATCGACACACGCATGGTCATTAAACTTATCGGCTCGCTCAACCGAAAGCTATCGGACGCCGAGGTAAAAGAATTTACCTCTACGATCACCAACGAACGACTCGTCCAAGCTATCGTCCAAGAAAACTCAAATCAGCAACCCGAAAGTCGGCAAGTACAAGCCGGCAATGCAAGGAAGAATGAAAATAAAAATGTAACTTTGCGGCCGTAAAAAACCGAAAGTTCCACCTGTAATGAAAGTGTGCATAGCCGAAAAACCCAGCGTAGCCAAAGAGATTGCCGATATTGTAGGCGCAAAATCGCGCCACGAAGGCTATTTCGAGGGTAACGGCTACCAAGTAACTTGGACTTTCGGCCACCTGTGTACACTGAAAGAGCCACACGAGTACACCGATTTGTGGAAACAATGGACGTTGAGATCGTTGCCGATGATTCCGCCCCGGTTCGGGATTAAACTAATTCCCGACAAAGGGATAGAAAAACAATTCGGAATTATCGAATCGCTCATGGCAAAGGCCGAGGCCGTAATCAACTGCGGCGATGCCGGACAAGAAGGGGAGCTCATTCAACGGTGGGTCATGCAAAAAGCCGCCTGCAAATGTCCCGTTTACCGCCTTTGGATCTCTTCGTTGACCGAAGAGTCTATCCGGGAAGGATTCCAAAACCTCAAACCTCAAACCGACTTCGATTCGCTCTATTTTGCCGGGTTATCGCGGGCTATTGGCGACTGGCTGCTGGGTATGAACGCTACCCGCCTCTATACCCTCAAATACGGGCAAGACCGGCAAGTACTTTCCATCGGAAGGGTGCAAACCCCTACGTTGGCATTGATTGTCAACCGGCAACTCGAAATAGAGAATTTTGTTCCACAACCTTACTGGGAATTAAAAACCGTTTACCGGGATACCACCTTCTCGGTAACACAAGGAAAATTTCAAACCGAAGAAGAGGGACTTAATTTCCTCCAAAAAATAGAAGGATTCCCATTTACCGTTACCGACATTACCATCAAGCAGGGAAAAGAGGCTCCGCCTAGACTGTTCGACTTGACCAGCCTACAAGTGGAGTGTAACAAAAAGTTCTCTTTCTCGGCCGAGAACACATTAAAAATCATTCAATCGCTCTACGAGAAAAAGGTAACTACCTACCCTCGTGTCGATACCACCTACCTGAGCGACGACATATATCCCAAAGTGCCCGGTATCTTGGCCGCACTGACGGCCTATTCGGTACTGACTGCCCCTTTAAGCTCCGGGAAATTACCCAAAAGCAAAAAGGTATTCGACAACAGTAAGGTGACCGACCACCATGCCATAATCCCCACCAATGTAAAGGCCGTCAACCTCACAGCCGACGAACAAAAGGTGTACGACTTGGTGGCACGCCGGTTTATCGCGGCGTTTTATCCCGACTGTATAGTCTCCAACACCGTCGTACTGGGCGAAGTAAACGAGATAGAATTTAAGGCTACCGGCAAACAAATTTTATCGCCGGGGTGGCGCACTGTATTCGGGAAAGAGGAAAATAACGACGACAACGAGAATACCCTGCCCGCTTTTACCAAAGGCGAATCGGGACCTCATTCGCCGGCTTTGGCCGAAAAATGGACACAACCACCCAAACCTTACACCGAAGCGACTTTGCTGCGAGCTATGGAAACGGCCGGGAAATCGGTCGAAGACGAAGAGTTGCGCGACGCCCTCAAAGAGAACGGGATCGGACGGCCATCGACCCGGGCGGCTATTATCGAAACACTGTTCAAACGCCACTATATCCGCAAGGATAAAAAAAATTTGGTAGCCACACAAACCGGCGTAGAGCTTATTGCCACCATTCGAGACGAATTGTTAAAGTCGGCCGAACTGACCGGTATCTGGGAAAACAAACTGCGAAAAATCGAACGCAATGAATACAAAGCGGCCGATTTTTTGGAAGAGTTGAAAAAAATGGTCAGCGAAATCGTGCTGCACGTATTAAGCGACAATTCGGGAAAAATAACCGCCGCAACACCATCGGACGAGGCTCCCCAAAAAGGAACGAAATCTACACCCAAAACCGCCAAACCCCAAAAGAGAAAAAGCGGAGGCAAAGGCAAAGCCGCTGAACAACCGCTCGTATGCCCGGTATGTCGTACCGGACAAGTAATACAGGGGAAAACCGCCTACGGTTGCAGTCGTTGGAAAGAGGGCTGTACATTCCGGCTTCCGTTTGGCGAAAACGGACAACCGTTCGACAACGATACGCTGCGAAAAATCATTCAAGAGTATAACCCCAATACAAATTCCAATCATGAGTAACGAAGAATGGTTCCCGCTCATCGACGAACAAGGAACAACCATAGGAAAAGCTACCCGCAAGGAGTGCCACAACGGGTCTAAGCTGCTCCACCCCGTCGTGCACCTGCACATTCTCAACCGGGAGGGGAAATTGTACTTGCAAAAACGGTCGATGCACAAAGACATTCAACCCGGCAAATGGGATACAGCCGTGGGCGGACACATGGACTACGGTGAAAGTGTCGAAGAGGCCTTATCGCGCGAAGTACGCGAAGAATTGGGTATCACATCGTTTGTCCCGGTTCATGCCTCGACCTACATATTCGAATCGGCTCGCGAACGGGAAATGGTACACTCGTTCTATACCGTATACGATGGAGCCATAACAATCGATCCCGTCGAAATCGACGCCGGCAGATATTGGAGTTTTGCCGAAATACATCAAAATATGGGGAAAGGAATTTTTACGCCCAATTTCGAACAGGAATTTTCAAGGCTCGAACCGCTGCTGCTCCAAGCCTTTCAAACGCCGGAAGGCGACTAATCTACCACATCGCCCACCTCTGCCGAAACAAACCCGATGAGATCGGCCGGAGCAATCTTTATCTGCAATCCCCGTTGCCCGGCACTGATGTAAATGTAGTCGTGCAACAAACAACTATCCTGAATATAAACCGGGAAATTCTTTTTCATGCCTATGGGCGAACACCCGCCCCGAATATACCCCGTAGTGGGCAGCAGTTCTTTCATGGCTATCATTTCGGCGCTCTTGTTTCCCGACAGTTTGGCTGCCTTTTTCAAATCGACCTCCTTGTCGCCGGGAATCACACAAACAAATATCCCGTGCTTATCGCCCCGCAACACCAATGTCTTAAATACTTGGGCAATATCCTCCCCAAGCTGTTCGGCCACATGAGTTGCGGCCAAATTATTCTCGTCTACCTCATAAGGTACTAATTCGTAACCTATCTTCGCCCGATCCAACAAACGGGCAGCATTGGTTTTGTTTATCTTCATAGTCCAACTAAATAGTGAGGCAAAGATATAGTTTTTTACCGAAGCGATAGATAAAAATCGTTCCTAAACACACCGTCCCCGAAAGCTGCAATCACTTTCGGGGACGGTATGATAAGAGGCAAATCGTTCTGCGCAACAGCCTCTTGCCTGTTTATTCGATCAATCGTTCATCGACAACAAAAGCTCTTCGTTCGACGAAGTCCGCTCCATACGGTCTCTCATAAATTCCATAGCCTCTATCGAATTCATATCGGAGAGGTAGCGACGCAATATCCACATACGGTTGAGCGTATCTTTGGGTAACAACAAATCGTCGCGACGCGTACTCGACGCAGTAATATCGACAGCCGGGAAGATACGTTTGTTCGAGAGTTTACGATCGAGTTGCAACTCCATGTTGCCGGTTCCCTTGAACTCTTCGAAGATAACCTCGTCCATTTTCGAGCCTGTTTCGGTCAACGCCGTAGCAATAATGGTAAGGCTACCACCGTTCTCGATGTTACGGGCGGCACCGAAGAAACGTTTGGGTTTGTGCAAGGCGTTGGCATCCACACCACCCGAAAGCACTTTACCCGATGCCGGCGATACCGTATTATAAGCTCGCGCCAAGCGGGTAATGGAGTCGAGCAAGATAACTACATCGTGACCGCATTCGACCATGCGCTTGGCTTTTTCCAGCACGATACTGGCCACTTTGACGTGACGCTCGGCCGGCTCGTCGAATGTCGAGGAAATTACCTCGGCTTTCACGCTGCGGGCCATATCCGTAACCTCCTCGGGACGTTCGTCGATCAGGAGGATAATCATGTAAACTTCGGGGTGATTTTCCGATATGGCGTTGGCTATATCTTTCAGCAACACCGTCTTACCGGTTTTCGGGGGAGCCACAATCAAACCACGTTGACCTTTACCTATGGGCGAGAACATATCGACAACCCGGGTCGACAAATTACAATACTTACCGCTTGTCAAATCGAATTTTTCATCGGGGAAAAGCGGGGTCAAGTGATCGAACGGTACGCGGTCACGCACATATTCGGGAGTACGGCCGTTTATCTTTTCCACCTTTACCAGCGGGAAATATTTTTCGCCCTCTCTGGGCGGACGGATAGGACCTTCGACCACGTCGCCGGTTTTCAACCCGAAAAGTTTTATTTGCGATTGCGACACATATACATCGTCGGGCGAAGTCAGATAGTTATAATCCGACGAGCGCAAGAATCCATAGCCATCGGGCATCATTTCCAAGACGCCTACCCCGGTCAATATACCCTCGAAATCGTAGGTTTTTTCGACCTGTTTAGGTTCGGGCTGTACCGGAGAATTTTGGTTTTGATTTTGGTTGTTGTTTCCCGTATTGTTGTTTTGGTTATTTCTGTTTTGGGGGACAAATGTACGCTGTCCGCGGGGAACAAAACGTTGTTTTTCGCTGTGCGGGAAAAAGGTTTGCAACGACGAAGTGGGCATAGGCGGCAATACCTGTTGTTGCGGGTGAGACTCCTGTTGTGGCGTATTTTCCTGCGGCTTATTGTCGGGATTCACAGACTGTGAGGCCACAGGAGCGGCAGGCTTGGGTTGTTGTGCATTTTGAGCTTCATTCATAAGCTCCGAAGGAAGCCCCTTTTTTTGAATACGCTTGCGTTGTTGTTTCGAAGGTTGTTCCTGTGCATTTTGCGAAGGAATCGAAGCCGGCTTATCGGACATCGGGGTATTCTCGGAAGCCTCGACCGACGGTTCCATCAAATTCTCAAACAACTCGGCCACCGGTTCTTTCAAGGCGGGGTGAGAAGCCAACCCTGTTTCCTCGATAATTGTCGAGAGGTCTTTCTTTTCGGCAGCCGTTTCGGACTGTTCGACCGTATCGGCCGATGTGGGTTCGCTTTTTTTCTTCCGACCCCGTTTTTTCGGTTCATTCACATTTCCGGGTTCGGCTACCGCCTCAGGAGCCTTCGCCTCCTCTTGTATTTTATTTTCTATCTCTTTGGACTTATCGGCCAGCGGTTTTTCTTTACTTTTCTTAGGTTTAGGGCCTCTTTTTTTAGGAGCAGGAGGATTTGCAGCAGCTTTACTTGCCATGTCGATAGCTTGTTGATCGAGAATCTTATATACGAGATCTTCTTGTCCCGTACCTTCGATCTTCTGAATACCCATTTCGGTAGCTATCGCTTTCAACTGGTCAAGAGTTTTAGCGCTTAATTCTAAAATATTATACATGAATTTAAATAAATATGATTTTTACACCTTATATTTATTGAACTACCCGTATGAAAATACATACCGGCCGAAAGAACAAATATAATGATTGGATTTTTTTGAAATTATATTGTGTACGGAATGTTCATTACACAATTCACCGGACAAATATACGGCTGATTTACCAAACAAAACAACGATTGTAAAATTAAGTTTGTATTTTAACTATTTTTTACAATTAAATTCTACTATCCGCCGGGTGTCCGGGTTTATCCGATAGCCCTCGGCTACACGTTCACCCAAAATCCAAAGAATCGTATCGCCGGAACATAACAACAAAGCATTGGATTTATCGATCAAAGAGTATTTGCGGTCGCTGAAATAGTCGCTCAATTTACGACTGCCCTTCATACCAAAAGGTACAAAGCGATCTCCTGCTTTCCAATGGCGGACAACCAGCGGCAACGATAATTTGTCCAAATCGAAGCAAGCATACGACTTGTCGCGAGGAAGTTTGTAATTCACATTATCTACACAACGATACGACAACCGGCCCTGCAACAATGTGGCATACTCCTGCCACGTCTCTATTCGGGCCACAATATCCCCTTCGGGGAGCATCTCTTGCCGCCCCAATATTAAAATGTCCCTGTCTTTCACCAATCGATACTCTCGCGACAAAAACATCTTCCCCGACATTCCGTCGCAAGCCGATAACACCTCGTCTATCTGCTCGGACACAAAACCGCACGGCGACAAAAGTTCGAACAAAAAGGCTTTGGGCGACGGCAAAGCCAACAGCCCGACAATGGGAATATGTATACAATTATCTTCATATCGCAACAGCTCTTTTTTTTGTTGCTCGATAGCAGCCCGGTACACTCGATCCACCTCTCTTAAATTCTGCATGGAAGAATAAATAGCCGTATCGACCGAAGGATTAATCGTACGCAACAACGGCAAGACCTGCAACCTTATTTTATTCCGCACATAAACCGGCTCCAAATTGGTGTGATCGACCACATAATCCAACCCCTCGCCCGATAAATATGCCTCTATATCTTTTCGGGTCACCGGCAAAAGCGGACGGACCACAAAACCGTTTCGAGGCCGCATCGAGGTAAGTCCGGCAATGCCCGTGCCCCGTATCAAATTGAGCAATAAAGTCTCCGCACTGTCGTCCCGATGGTGTGCCACGGCAATGGCCTGCGCTCCATATTTTTTCCGCCGCTCTTCGAACCAATCATAACGCAACCGGCGGCAAGCCATCTCCACCGACAAACCGTTCGTTCGGGCATAATCGAGAGTATCGAACGAAACGGTTTCGAAAGGAATCCCCCACTCTTCGGCTATCCGCCGGGTAAACTCGAAATCCCGCAACGATTCGTCGCCCCGCAAATTGAAGTTGCAATGACACGCTATACACGAATACCCCAAACGATTGAGAATGTGAAGCAACGCCACCGAATCGGCACCACCGCTTACGCCAACGATAACCGGGAGTGAGCGCTCCAAAAGTCGTTCATTCTCAATAAATCGCTCTATCTGTTGTACCAATGGGGTGGCAGCCATACCGGGGAATTGCTTAAAATCTTGAAACAAAAGTAACAATAAAGAAACATTTTTCTCCGGGAAATCGCACTTTTTTATTTATCGAGAAAAATATTTCTCGAAAATCCACTCGGCAAAAAATCAATTATTATTAAATTTGCAATTCGAATATAGAAAATATACCGGCATGATTGAAAAAATCCAACGTATCAGAGAAGAAATAGAGTCTTTAAAAGTTTCTAAATCAGACGATTTAGAGAATATTCGTATAAAATACCTCAGTAAAAAAGGTGAAATTTCGCAACTGTTCAACGATTTTAGAACCGTAGCTGCCGAACAAAAAAGGGAGGTGGGAAAACAGTTGAACGAACTGAAAGAGCGCGCCATCGAAAAAATAAACCAACTGAAAAGCGAATTTGAGGAGAAACAAAGCGACGAACAACACATCGACTTGACCCGTACCTCATATCCCGTTCCTATGGGTTCGCGGCACCCGCTTTCTTTGGTCAAAAACGAGATATGCGACATTTTTGCACGCTTGGGCTTTTCGATCGCCGAAGGTCCCGAAATCGAGGACGACTGGCACGTATTTTCGGCATTGAATTTTGCCGAAGACCACCCCGCCCGCGATATGCAGGACACCTTCTTTATACAACGTTCGCCCGATATTTTGCTGCGTACCCACACCTCGTCGGTACAAACCCGCACGATGGAGCACGCCCAACCGCCTATTCGTATCATCTGCCCGGGACGTGTATATCGTAACGAAGCCATCTCTTATCGGGCCCACTGCTTTTTCCATCAAGTAGAAGCCCTTTATATCGACAAAAATGTATCGTTTGCCGATTTGAAACAGGCTCTGCTCTACTTTGCCAAAGAGATGTTCGGCAACGAAACCCAAATACGTTTACGCCCCTCCTATTTCCCCTTCACCGAACCTTCGGCCGAAATGGATATTTCGTGCAACATCTGTGGCGGAAAAGGCTGCGCATTCTGTAAACACACCGGTTGGGTAGAGATATTGGGTTGCGGAATGGTCGACCCCAATGTTCTCGAAGCCTGCGGAATAGACAGCAAGGTTTACAGCGGCTATGCTTTGGGTATGGGAATCGAACGTGTAACAAACTTGAAATACAAGGTAAAAGATTTGAGAATGTTCTCCGAGAATGACGTCCGGTTCCTCGAAGAGTTCGAATCGGCTCATTAAACCATAGCCATTCCGATGGGAATTGAAAAAATAGCTTACATTTTTGTGGGTGGAGGCATAGGCTCGGTATTACGATACATGGCAGTATCGGGAATGCAACGTCATGCCCCGGACTATCCGTGGGGAACCGTATGTGTAAACGTAACCGGATCGTTCCTCATCGGTATTGCATGGGCTTTGTGCAACACATTCGACCTTTCGCCCAATTCGAGGACATTTGTTTTCGTCGGGTTGCTGGGTGGATTCACCACCTTCTCGTCCTTTTCGCTCGACACGATGAACCTACTGAATGCGGGTAAGATAACAGGTGCATTATCCTACGCAGTGGGAACAACCCTCAGCGGTATTTTAGCCGTATTTTTGGGATTTTTCTTAACGAAATATATGCTTTCCCTCTTCAAATTAGCATAATGTCATGACTGTCAAAGAGAGATATGCCGGAGTAATAGCGTGGTTCCAAAAAAACAGGCCGGTTGCCGAAACCGAACTGCACTATAAAGACCCGTTTCAACTGTTGGTCGCCGTTATTTTGTCGGCTCAATGTACCGACAAACGGGTAAACATGATTACGCCGGCTCTCTTCGAAGCCTACCCCACCCCCTACGCTATGGCCAACGCTACGCCCGAAGAGATTTATGAGTACATCAAAAGTGTATCGTATCCCAACAACAAAGCCAAACACTTGGCGGGTATGGCCCGCACCCTCATCGAATTGTTTCAAGGAGAGGTTCCATCTGATGTCGACGAACTGCAAAAACTCCCCGGAGTGGGCCGAAAGACAGCCAATGTAATAGCCTCGGTTGTATTTAACAAAGAGGCGATGGCGGTCGATACCCATGTGTTCAGAGTTTCCAACCGGATTGGGCTTACCAACAACTCGAAGGCCCCGCTCGAAACAGAAAAAACACTGGTAAAAAACATACCGGGTCCTCTGCTCCCTATTGCTCACCACTGGCTTATTTTGCACGGCCGGTATGTGTGTATGGCTCGAAAGCCCAACTGTATGGAATGCGGCATACGCGAATACTGTAAATATTACAACCGCTCAGAAAAAACGAAAGTCGGAGAATAGCTATTCCTCCGACTTTCGTTTTTTTCTCCGTATAAAAGATCCCTATCACGCAGGAATATAGCATTCGAGCAACTTGGCCGGCAATTCTGCATCGATGGTCACTGTCGCAATTTCGGCCGGGATCAACGCCGTTTGCCCTTGATGAAGAGTAATTGCATAGCCGTTTTCGTCGGTCAACCGAACTTTACCACCCATGCAAATATAAATTACAAACGAATCGCGTACCGAAATCGGACGTTTCACCGATTGGTCTACCTCAATCAGATTGGTTTCGAAATAGGGACATTCTACCAAATTGACGGCTTCGTTCAAGGACGGGACATAGTCGGTACGCAAATTGTCGTACAAATTGAAGTCCACAGCATCGATCGACTGCTCTACGTGCAATTCCCGTGCTTTTCCCTGTGCGTCGCGACGGTCGTAATCGTAGATCCGATAAGTAATATCGGAACTTTGCTGAATCTCGGCTATAAATATACCTTTGCAAATGGCATGGATACGGCCGGCCGGCAAGAAAAACACATCGCCACTCTTTACCTGATGGAATTGCAGCACATCGGTAATTGTATTGTTTTGGATACGTTCCACATACTCTTCGGGCGTAATTTGTTTCGAGAACCCGGAATAAAGTCCGGCTCCCGGTTTGGCATTGATCACATACCACATCTCGGTTTTCCCGAATGAGTTGTGGCGAGCCATAGCCAACTGGTCATTGGGGTGTACTTGAATAGAAAGGTTATCGCGGGCATCGATAAATTTAATCAACAACGGGAACTGTGCACCATAACGGGCTGCCACATGATTACCCAGCAATTTGGCTCCATCGCGCACAATCAAATCTGTGATGGTTTTCCCCTTATCCACACCTTCGCTAACGACCGATACTTTATCACCGACTTGCGCAATTTCCCAACTTTCACCCACACCTACATGAACTTCGGGCAATTGTTTGAAGCGGCTAATCTCCTCCCCTCCCCAAATCATGGGGCGAAGGATATCTTCAAATTTCAACGGATACATAGTGCTTTTATTTATAATGTTATTTTATATTTATTCCCATCGCGCTGTTTCGTATGCCACACTACCGGACGACTTTCATTCCCGTACCGATCACGTGCGGTAACGGCAAAACAACGATATGCAACGGGGCATATCCACGAAGTCGTTCCTTTGGGCAGTATAGCCACTATTTGCTCACCCGCATTCATATCCAGCGAATCGTCTGTCGCATACAATATATACGTGAACGCCTCGTCCACAGGAGCCCACGAAAGAGTACTCATGCCGACATTCGTACAAACTTGCAACGATTCGGGGGCATCGATTCCCGAACCGTTTTCGGCAGTAGCCCCGAACGGTAACGCCGGAAATGCATAAAACCCCGCAACAAGCCACTGACGCAATGCCATGTGACGATACAAGTTGCCATAACGGAAATAAGCCTGTCCCACTCCCAACCGGCGGGTAGCCTCAATCTGCCGGGTTATCTCGTGCAAAGGCCAGTTGCCCTCATTTTTATCAAGCCGATAAACACCTATGCCACTGGCTATCTGTCCGGCCGAACAGGAATTTGCCCAATCGTGCAGGAAAGGATAAAAGTTCTCTTCCTTAAAATACATCATCGGAGCGATAAAATCGTGTTTACCTTCTTGCAACCAACGTTTAGGATTTTGTGAAACGGCCTCTATGCAACTCCACGAAGCCGGGAATCCGGGCAACGAAGCATAACGGCCCAAAGGCGAGCTACTTACCTTTACCCACGGTTTTAATCTTTTTACTTCGTCATACAGAGCCGATACCGTACGGGTAATGTTATCTTCCCGCCAACGGGCCAGCGAAGGACTTCCCGCCCCCCACTTCCGATAAGAATCGGCGTCGGGAAATTTAGCGGCCCTATCGGGATACCGTACATAATCGAAATGAATGCCGTCCACATCGTATTTCGAAACAATTTCGTGTACCAATTGCTTCAAATAGCCCTCTACATCGGGATTCCCCGGATCGAGAAACCACTCGCCCGACTGTTGTTTACACCACGAGCGATGACGGGAAACGACCGAAGTCTGCCCCATTTTTTTGATTTGCCGGTTCGAACCTACCGGGAATGTAATCAACCAAGCATGGCACTCCATAGCCCGTTTATGACACTCGTCTATGACAAAGGCAAGCGGGTCGTATCCGGGATTCCGGCCTCCACTCAACACCATAGCCCACGGTTCGTACTGCGAAGCATAGAATACTTCGCCGCGAATGCGGGCTTGAAAAAAGACCGTATTAATACCCATTGCCTGCAAATTGTCGAGAATATCGAGCATCTCTTGTTGCTGGATACGGACATCGGACAACGTCCGTACCGGCCTCGACGGCCAATCCAATCCCCAGTTCGTTGTCAGCCACACCGCCCTCATCTCATATTTGGGCGACACAGCAAACATAGAAATGGAAAACAAACAAACTGAAAGAAATATGGACAGCCGTTTTTTCATCGAAAAATTTTTATACGGCAAAAGTACACTTTTATTCTCATAAAATTTCTTTACTATCCCTATTTCATGCAACTAAAAATATGCAAGGCTCAAAATTGGAGGAAGCGCAGCAAATTATCACAAAAAATAGTAACTTTGCAAACCTATCGGAACAGTTATGAATACAACATTTGCCACCATATTAGAGATTGTAGGCACATTGGCATTTGCCATTAGCGGCATTCGATTGGCTGCCGCAAAACATTTCGACTGGTTCGGCGCTTACGCCGTAGGCTTGGTAACGGCAATAGGCGGCGGTACCACCCGCGATTTGTTCCTCAATGCAACCCCCTTTTGGATGATCAACGGCAGCTACCTTACCGTAACAGCCATTGCCCTCATCTTTGTAATCATTTTCAAGCAATATTTGGTAAAGCTCGAAAATACATTCTTTATTTTCGATACCATCGGGCTGGCGCTTTTCGTAGTTGTCGGCGTAGAAAAGACCCTCATGTTTGGCTTTCCGTTTTGGGTGGCCATTATCATGGGTACCATTACCGGCTCGGTAGGAAGTATCATACGCGACATTCTCATCAACGAAGAGCCGCTGCTATTCCGCAAAGATATTTATGCCTTAGCTTGCGTGGCGGGGGGAGTTATGTTCTATTTGGGACAAAAGATGGGATTCAGCAGCATTACCAACCAATCGATTTGCGGCATATCGGTCGTTGCCGTCCGGTTACTCGCCGTAAAATTCCACTGGTCGTTACCGGCCCTTAAAGAGGAGTCGTCGAACCCAACAAAAACCAACTGACCGCACTATGCTCGAACGGCTGAAATATTGCGATAAAAAAACACTGTGGCAACTCATTCGATTTGGAATTGTGGGAGTTATCAATACCTTGATAACCCTCGCGGTCATCTATTTGTTACAAGAAGTATTAGACGTAAAATACACGACAGCCAACTTGGCCGGCTATGTGGCAGGAGTTATCAACAGTTTCTTTTGGAGTAAACTTTGGGTATTTAAAAAATTAAATAGTAACTTTATCCGCGAAGCCGTTCTGTTCCTCATCAGTTTTGGGGTATGTTACGGCATTCAGTTCGTATCGCTGCTTGTTCTGGTAGAGCTATTGCATATACCCGACTTATGGGCCCAACTGCTGGGTATGGTCGTATATACACTTTGCAATTTTATCATGAACCGGTGCATTACTTTTAAAAAATAGAGTATCTGCCATGAAAGTATCTGTCATTATTCCCTGCTACAACGAAGAAGAGGTACTTCCCCTGTCGCACAAACGTTTCTCCCAAGTTATGAGCGGCACCCCGTACGATTATGAACTTATTTTCATCAACGATGGCAGCAAGGATCGTACCGAAGAGCTTTTACTCGGTTTCGCACAAACCGACCCTCACACAAAGGTATTGTCGTTTTCCCGAAACTTCGGGCACCAAAATGCAGTGAGTGCCGGGTTGCATAACTGTACCGGCGACATTGCCGTCATTATCGACGTAGACCTGCAAGACCCGCCGGAAGTCATTCCGCTGATGATAGAAACCTATTTAAAAGAAGGCAGCAATGTGGTATACGCCGTACGCAACAAGCGGGAAGGCGAAACCTTTATGAAAAAATTTACGGCAAAGCTATATTACCGTATGCTCAATTCGCTGTCGGATTATACGTTCCCGGTCGACACGGGCGATTTTAGGCTCATCGACCGCAAGGTCTTGGACACATTCAAGCAATTCCCCGAAAAGCATAAATATTTGCGCGGGCTTTTCAGTTGGATGGGATTCAAACAAACTCCCTTCTATTACGACCGTAACGAACGTGCTGCCGGTAAAACCAAATACTCCATACGCAAAATGTTTTCGTTGGCCTCGGTGGGCATTTTCGGCTTCTCCAAAAAGCCGTTGAAACTGGCCATATCGCTGGGGACACTCTCCATTTTCATTGCTTTGGTCTTCGCCATTTGGGTATTCATCATGTACCTGTCGGGAAAGGAATCCATCGTCCCCGGGTGGTCTTCGACAATCATTACCATCGTATTCTTAGGGGGTGTACAACTCTTCACCATCGGGATTCTCGGCGAATACATCGGGAATATCTTCGACGAAACCAAGAACAGGCCCGAATATATCATCGACAAAAAAATCAACTTCGACTCTCCCGACAATCAACCGAATTAAAGACTGTCTGTTATGAAAATTCCTAAAATAAGTTCCAGAGCCTCTTTATTCCTTTTATTGTTAATTATCAGCGTTCTGACCATTGTCCCCTATTTGGGGCTCACCAACTTCCACACCAAAGGAGAACCCCGTGAGGCTATCGTTGCAGTGAGTATGTTGCAAAACAACAACTGGATACTCCCCATAAACAACGGTAGCGACATTGCCTACAAACCGCCGTTTTTCCATTGGTGTATTGCAGCCCTGTCGCTCCCGACCGGCGAGGTAACCGAGTTTACCTCACGGCTGCCGTCGGCTTTGGCCGCCATCGTAATGACCCTTGCCTGTTTCCTCTTCTTTGCCAAACGAAGTCGGAACGACCTAGCATTCCTCGCCTCGCTGCTGTTATTATCGGGATTCGAGGTACACCGAGCCGCCATGGCATCGAGAGTCGATATGGTGCTCACCTGTTTCATCGTTCTGGCTCTGTTGCAACTCTATCGGTGGTGGGAGCATCGGTTGAAGGGAATCCCCATTTGGGCCATCTTGTTCATGAGTATCGCCACCCTCACCAAAGGGCCGGTAGGCATTATATTGCCATGTGCCGTTTTGGGCGTATTCCTGCTCCTCCAAAAAATATCGCTGTGGAAAACAATTTACAAAATCGTACCCATAGCCCTGCTCTCCTGCCTACTGCCTTTCGGGTGGTACTATGCCGCATACCAGCAAGGAGGCGACACCTTCCTACAACTGGTTATGGAAGAGAATTTCGCCCGCTTTATGGGTAAAATGTCGTACGACTCGCACGAGCAACCCATCGTTTATTACCTGTACATTACCCTTGCAGGATGGCTACCGTGGTCTCTGTTGGCAATCATGTCGCTATTCGTCCTGAAATACAAAAAGCCACAAGGTACCGTAAAACAGTATTGGGCCAAATTCAAAGCATACATTACCCACATGGACAAGATGAGACTTTTCAGCCTTCTTTCCATCGTCGTTATTTTTGTCTTTTACTGCATACCCAAGAGTAAACGGTCGGTATATATTCTTCCTATTTATCCGTTTATAGCCTATTTTTTAGCCGAATATATGTTTTTCCTGCTGAAACAGAGGCACCGTATTTGGCGAATATTTTCGATTTTCATAGCCATCGTAGGTGCATTGTTGTTGGCGGTCTTGGTTCTTATCAAAAGCGGTATCGTCAATAATTTCCAAAACGCCCTGCCCGACGACATCAATCACTACATCGTTGCTCTGTCCGAGTCGTGGAACATCGTCTCGATCGTAGCGGCCATTGCTATCGTATTCCTAATTTACGATATTTATAAAAGCAAGCGTTACCTCACCTACAACAACCGTTACATCTATTCGGTAATAGCCCTGTTTTTCGGTATCCAACTCATGCTCGATGTATCTACCTTGCCGGCCATACTCAACGCCAAATCCATGAAACCATTTGCCGACAAGGTTATCGCCACAGTACCGGAAGGGAAAATATATTCCTATGTGTCGACTCCCATGATGCACTTTTTCATCATCAATTTCTACGCACAAGACCGAGTGGTGGAATTTGAAAAAGAGATGCCCGACCACGGACAGTTACTCGTCGGTGAAAAAGACTACGTTTACATACAGGAGAAATATGGCGAACACTATGCCTTTACACCTGTTTTGAAAAGCGAACGCAAAGGAAACGATGTGAAAGATTTCGTATTGCTGCTCGATTTTCAAAAACAGAACCCGGAAAAAGAAGGAGAAAAGTAAACACTTTGTCACATCGTTGAAATATCTGTTTCGCTATTTTGCACCATCATAAAAAAACGAAACCATGGCCAATTACAAGATTTTAGTTGTCGATGACGAAGAAGATTTATGCGAAATTCTGAAATTCAACCTCGAAGTCGAAGGTTTTGACGTTGATACGGCAAACTCGGCAGAAGAGGCTTTGCAAATGAATTTGATCGATTACAACCTGTTATTGCTCGATGTAATGATGGGCGAAATGAACGGATTCAAAATGGCATCGTTATTGCAAAAGAATGAGAAACTGAAACATATCCCCATTATTTTTCTCACAGCCAAAGATACCGAAAACGACAAACTCATGGGCTTCAATATCGGAGCCGACGATTATATATCCAAGCCCTTTTCCATTCGCGAAGTAATTGCCCGGGTAAAAGCCGTGTTACGCCGACGCGGGGAGAAAGAAGCTCCCGCCATCTTGCAATTCGAAAACCTGCACATCGATCCTATAAAAAAGAGAGCCTTTATAGAGAATACAGAGTTACCGCTTACCAAAAAAGAATTCGAAATTCTATCGCTCCTGCTCTCCCACCCGGGACAAGTGTTCTCCCGCGAAGAGATTTTATCCAAAATATGGACCGACGAAGTATATGTGCTCGACCGAACCATCGACGTGAATATTACCCGATTAAGAAAAAAAATAGGCGAATACGGGAAACGCATCGTCACCCGGCTCGGATATGGCTATTGTTTCGAAACCAACTAACCGATGTCGATAAAAAAGAATAAACGGGACATGACCTTCGATAGGAAACTATTTTTTTCTATCGGTTCGCTCTTTGTCGTTTTCGTTGCCATTATCCTGCTTTTTGAATACAAACTCGAAAAAGATAACCGGCAACAGTCGTTAAACTCGCTTCTGCAAGATTATAACGAACTCATATATACCCAAATCAAAGAGAGGGAAACGCCCGAAGTATCGATCGACTCGATTATCCGTAATATTACCAAAAAGCCATTACGGGTAACTATCATATCGACCAGCGACGGTAACGTGTTGCTCGAAAGCCAACACGAAAAAGAGGCCGATGCTTTAACCAGCAACCACCTCGACCGGCCCGAAATAAAACAAGCGCTACGCCAAAACGAAGGATACGCCAGCCGATATTCTCAATCTCTCCAAAAATATTATTTTTACTCGGCCAAACGATACGGTGACTGGATTATACGGTCGTCCCTTCCTTTCGAACGGAACCTATTTTCCATACTCAATCCCGACAACAAGTTTATCTATTTCATGCTGGCCATCTCGATTTTCGCCATATTGCTGCTCTACTACTTTTGCCACAGTTTAGGAAAATCGATTGCGGCTCTCAGTCAGTTGGCACAACAAGCCGAACAGGAAAAACCCATTCACATTACCATAAAATCGGGAGCCGACGACATCGGCACCATCACCCAAAGCCTTACCCATATTTACGACAACTTGTTAAAAACCAAAGAGAAACTCTCTATCGAGCAAGAGAAACTCTTGAAACACCTGCAATTCTCCAAAGAGGGATTGGCCTTCTTCTCCAAAGACAAAAAAATAATTACGGCCAACAACCTCTTTATCCAATACCTGAGCCTGATTACCGACAAAACCCTGTCGACTGCCGAAGATTTATTCAAAGAGGCCAACTTAAAAAAGATAGTAAATTTCATTTCGCAAAAGCTCTATGAACCCAACGTTCGGGAAGAGTTCATTTCGGAATCCATGACCCTCGACAAGGGCAGCCGCACCTTCCTCATCGAGTGTATCATATTCCAAGACCACACCTTCGAAATCGCCATCAACGACATTACACAACAGGAGCAGGAAAGCCGATTGAAAAGGCAACTCACCCAAAACATCGCCCACGAACTGAAAACTCCGGTAAGCAGCATTCGCGGATATATGGAGACGATCCTTTCCACCGAAATGGACGACACCCGCAAGAATATGTTCATGGAGCGTTGCTACGCCCAATCCAAACGGCTGACCGACTTGCTCCGCGACATTTCGATGCTCAACCGGCTCGACGAATCGAAAGACCTCTACGATTCGAGCAACATCGACCTGCAAAAGATTGTCAACGAAGTAATCAGCGAATCGCAAGCCGCCCTGACCGAAAAAGAGATGACAGTCGAAACTCGACACCTCGGAGAGCAGATGTATTTGAACGGGAATTACTCCCTGTTGTACTCCATTTTCAGAAATCTCACCGACAATGCCATCGCCTATGCCGGCATAGGCACTAAAATCACCATCGACTGTTACTTCGAAGACGACAAATATTACTACTTCTCGTTTGCCGACAACGGCGTTGGTGTACCCGAAGAACATTTGAACCGACTGTTCGAGCGATTCTACCGGGTAGACAAGGGACGTTCCCGTAAAGCGGGAGGGACCGGCTTGGGGCTCGCCATTGTAAAAAACGCCGTTCTCTTCCACAAAGGCGAAATATGGGTAAAAAACGAAGCTACCGGTGGATTGAATATCCTCTTTTCTTTGCGAAAAATCTAAAAAGCCTATCCCACATTCTTAAAATAAGCCTATGAAAATTAGGTTTATTCTCCATTTCTCGTATCTTTGTAAAATTATGGTT
>DXFL01000028.1 GCA_019114445.1 Candidatus Barnesiella excrementigallinarum | reverse complement strand
TTCTCTTATGAAGAGAAAAATAAATTTGCTTCACAATAAGCCTGAGACAAGGCTTTTTTTGTTTAATCTTATTTTTCTCCCCCGTTATTTCATACAAATTAATCCTATGCATTCAAACAGACTTTGGGTGTGAATTATAATGATTTAAGGATAAGTCTATTTGCATTGTCCACCACCGAAGGGTCCAAAGAAGCAAGATATATGCGTGTTGTATTTTCCGAATCGTGCCCCATAGCTTCACTAATAACGGATATTGAAATGTTTTTTTTGTGGGCAATACTTGCCCATGCATGACGTGCTACATAGCTGGTTAATGGAATTGTCAACCCCATTTGTTCTCCTAATTTTTTCAGTTTGATATTTACAAAGTGAGCGGCATTCTTATATTGCCTCCATTCATCAGTTTTCATATTGCGGATAATTGGCAATAAATATGGAGTACCAACCGTATCATATTTCTCGACAATCTCCTGCATGGGCTTCTCCCATTTAATGAAAAGTTGTTGGTTTGTTTTTTGACGGCGATACGATAAAATTCCGTTTTTTATATCTGTTTTTTTCAAAAATGCCATATCTACAAACGACATTCCGCGGGTATAAAACGAAAACATAAACATATCGCGAGCATAATCGACCGAGGGGGTTGAAGTCAAATTAAAATTTTTTATCTGACGGATTATCTTTAACGGCACGGCTCGTTTTACCGTTTTATCGATACCCGTATACACATATTTAAATGGATATCTTTGCAAAGTGAGCTCTTTCTCCACGGCTCTGTTATATATTGCCCGAAGATTTCGCATATAAAAAGAGGTCGTATTCGGGCAAATGCCCGCAGCCTTTAAATACGATTCATATTCGACCATTAAATTGGAATCTACCTCTTCCAACGGAATATCCTTCTCTTTCCTAAAACGAACAAAACTATTTAATGTAGTAGTATAGGTCTCGGCTGTACGTTTTTTGCCTATTTGTTTCAACTGAGCAATCAACCTTTTTGAGAAAGCTACAAATCCACACTCGTCTATCGGCGAGCGAAACAGGGACACAATCTTCTCTGCGGAATACTCTTTACCGGATCGATTAAGATTATCAACAATCTTTCCCAATCGCATAATATCTTCATTCACAATCTCCTTTAACGAAGCCAAGTAATTCCGCCTGTTTTCGTTCTCATTCACACAAAGCTCTATTTCAGAATTTCTTGCATTCCATTCCTCAGGATATATTTTATATTCTGTATGAATTTGCCTTGCTACCCGATTGTGAATCACTTGATAATACAAGGCACCTTCTTTGGTTGCAATAGAAGATGCCCGAAATTTTACTTTTACTGTTGCCATATCATTTAAATTTACGGTTAATACTCCAAATTGTAAAAAAGGCAAGCAGCCTGTGGTTGACCCGTCTTGCCGACACGCCGAAAAATAACATATTCTCAGGCTTCAAAAGATTCTACGGAGTATTTAACTCTCTACTATCAAGATTACGATATCGACAATTTCAATCCCATGAAAATGAAAATGCAAATACGAATCGATAACAAAAGATATGGCAGAAGAATCCCAAAAGAAACGTACTACTTGCCAGTGCAAAATAGCCCATTGTTCTTCACAGATAAGACGCAAATAAAAGAATCACCCTCGATAAACAGGAACCTCAATAATCGACAATACAGTTAAGGTAGGAAATAGAGGTTTCTATCCGTTAGTACTTCGAAACTCATTAGGAGTAATGCCTACTACACGTTTAAACATCCGGCTCATGTGCTGGGGATATTGGAAACCCAAGCTGTAAGCGATTTCGCTCATCGATTTCGGAGAAGAAAGCAACAATTCCTTTGCCCGGTCGACCAATTTGGTTTGGATATATTCGGTCACGGTCTTTCCGGTTTGCTTACTAATAAGATCCCCGAAATAATTGGGCGAAAGAAAAACCTGTTCGGCAAAATATTTCACCGTAGGGAGACCGATCTCTTGTGGAGCCTTGCTATCGAAATACTCATCGAGCAGCCGCTCGAAACGGACTATAATATCTTTGTTGGGAACTTCGCGAGTAACAAATTGGCGTTCGTAAAAACGCATACAGTAATCGAGCAGCAACCCTATATTGGCCGTAATCAACCGACGGCTGTGGCGATCGATATTGTGATGCAACTCGGCCTCGATCTTATGCAAACAATCCATGATAATAGCCCGTTCTTCCTCCGAGAGATGCAACGCTTCGCGTGTTTCGTAAGAGAAAAAGGAGTATTTTTTTATTTCCTGTCCAAGTGTGGTACCGCGAATAAAATCGGGGTGAAACAATAGGCCATGAGCCAACGGGCGGACATCCTTCTGCATTTCGGTTTCGGCCACTTGTCCCGGAGCGAAACATACGATCGTGCCTTCTTGGTAATCATACGGCTGTCGGCCATACGTAATATCACCGCATTTCGTCTCCTTCAAGTAGAGCGCATATACGCCATAATTGACTTTCAGATGTTCGGGCCATTGCGAGGCTTTCGACAAGTCTACGACACTAACCATCGGATGCCATGTTTCGAGGCCAAACAACTTGTTATATTTGTCGACCGTATCCAGTTTTATCAGCTCTTCCATATCGCAGTTCCTATTTATTTCATAGCAAATGTAATACATATCTTTCGAATATCGTTCCTCCTGATTGGAGAATCAAAGATCCGGGTAAAAACATCTGTAATATGTGTACAATGCCATACCGATGAACAAAGTAATTTTGCAACAGAAAGAAACGAAAAATAAATTTTAAATAGAACCCGATGAAAACAAAGATTATTCTTGCTTTTGTTGTATTTACTCTTAATACCTATTTTATTATGGCACAAGAAAAGATTAAACAAACAGCCGGCCGAGAGCAACTCGGCACATTTGCACCTAAATTTGCAGAACTCAACGACGATATACTCTTCGGCGAAGTTTGGAGCCGCACCGACAAATTGGGTCTGCGTGACCGCAGTTTAGTGACTATCACCTCATTGATAAGTCAGGGCATTACCGACTCGTCGCTCACCTACCACCTGCAATCGGCCAAACAGAATGGGATTACCCGTACCGAAATTGCCGAAATACTCACTCACATAGGCTTCTATGCCGGTTGGCCCAAAGCGTGGGCGGCATTCCGGCTGGCCAAAGATGTTTGGGCCGAAGAGGAGACCGGCGACAACGAAAAAGCAGCTTTCCAACGCGAAATGATTTTCCCGATAGGTGAACCCAATACGGCTTATGCCTCTTATTTCATTGGCAACAGCTATCTGGCACCTTTGTCGCGCGAGCAAGTGGCCGTGTCGAATGTCACTTTCGAACCCCGCTGTCGAAACAACTGGCATATACATCGGGCCAAAACCGGTGGCGGACAAATGCTCATCGGGGTAGCAGGTCGCGGTTGGTATCAGGAAGAAGGGAAACCGGCAGTCGAAATTCTTCCCGGAACCGTGATTCATATTCCCGCCAACGTGAAACACTGGCACGGAGCGGCTGCCGACAGTTGGTTTGCGCACCTTGCTTTCGAAGTCCCCGGCGAAGAGACTTCCAACGAATGGTTGGAACCCGTTTCGGATATGGAATATAACCAACTGGAAACTTCAAAATAGACAAACGATGAAACGGCTGTTGATTCTCCCATTTATGTTACTCCCTTTCATGGTACTGCCGGCTTGTGGAACAGACGATGAGGCGCTCCCCATTACCGGGCAGCCTCAATCGCCGGACAACGACGAAGAAAATGGCGAAGACAGTGGGAATGATGATAATTCTATGGAAAGCAATCAAATAAAGCTAACGGTAAACGGGCGTTCGTTTACCGCCACATTGGCCGACAATACCTCGGCCGAGGCCTTGAAATCGCATTTGGAGCAAAACGACCTGCATATACGCATGGACGACTATGGCGACATGGAAAAAGTGGGGTCTTTGGGATTTTCTCTGCCACGCAACGACCAACAAACCACTACCAGCCCCGGCGACATCATTCTCTACTTGGGCAATTCGTTAGTCATATACTACGATACCAACTCGTGGAACTTTACCCGCATAGGCCGGGTAAACGGAGTTTCTACCCGGGAAGAAATGCTCTCTCTTTTAGGAGGGAAAGGCGAAATTACCGTTACTCTTTCGTTGGAATAAATGAGTGCGCAACCCCTACAAACAATCGCCCAGTGTAACCATCGGTTCGGTACAAAAACGCACTACCCGATGGTGAGCCTCATACGCCCGGGACAAACCGACATACTCCCCGAACAACTGCGTTTCGGATTTTATGCCGTATGGTTGCAAGAAACACCCAGCCCTTCGGCCACGGTCTTTGGCCGAACAGAATATGACTTTACCGACGGCACAATGGTATTTCTGCGACCGGGCGAATTTGCCGAATGCAACCTATGGTACAAAGAGGGTTGCAAGACAAACCGGTTGCTTTGTTTCCACCCGTCGCTCATCGAAATGATAAAAAAAGAGTGCGGGTGGAAACAGTTCTCCTTTTTCCGTTACCGGCTGGACGAATCGCTCCATCTTTCCCTGCGCGAACGAATGGTTGTCGAACGCGAAATGGACAGCCTCGACGAGGAACTACGTTGGGGGATAGATGAACACAGTCGCACCATTATTTGTTATAAAATAGCCTTGTTGCTCGATTATATCGATCGATTTTACGACCGGCAGTTCATTACCCGTCACGACATCAATAGCGAGTTGATAAAGGCAACCGAACAATGGTTCGATCATTTTTTCCGTTCGGGCAAAATCCGGGAAAAAGGAATTCCCTCGACGGTCTCATTGGCCGAGCGGTTCAACCACTCGGCAAGCTATTTCAACGATATGTTGAAACACGAAACCGGGAAAGATACCGCCGAATTTGTCAAATGTAAACGCATAGCCATAGCCAAAGAGTTATTGCAGCAGGGAGAGAAAAGCGTGACAGAAATAGCCGCGGAGCTTGGATTCCCCACTCACCGAGGATTCTGCTCGTTGTTCAAAAAATTTTGCGGGTGCGACCCCCGCTATTACAACCACTGTTCGAGCAATAAAAATCCCGAATAGGGCACCCAAGCATAAACAACTGTCGTGTACCTATCGGGAGAAATTCAATTTTCTGCTAATTTTGCAGGGCGAATCATTTTTTGTAAAAACAACCGAAACGAGTATAATGAATAAAATATATATCCCGTCTTTATTATTTATCTTCACCTGCTTTGCAGGAATAGCACAAACACAGGGAACCGACTCGCTCCAAACAAACGGAATCCACGAGATTGCCGAAGTTGTAGTAACCGGTACCCGACACAAGAGCGATGTACGGCATCTGTCGCAAACTGTAACAGTAGTCGACCGAGCCCGCATAGAAAACACCTTGCAACCCTCTTTAATGCCCATACTCACCGAACAGATTCCGGGACTGTTTGTCACTTCACGCGGCGTGATGGGTTACGGAATATCGGGCGGAGCAGCCGGCAATATATCGTTGCGGGGATTGAGTGGCGGAACCGCTCGCTTGATGGTAATGATCGACGGGCACCCGCAATATGCCGGAATCTTCGGGCACCCCATCTCCGACGCTTACCAATCGTTTTTGGCCGAGCGGGTTGAAGTGTTGCGAGGTCCGGCTTCGGTGCTTTACGGGTCGAACGCAATGGGCGGCGTAATCAACATCGTCACCCGCCAAATGCCAAGCGACGGGGTGTCGACCAACGTGCGTGCCGGTTACGGTTCGTACAACACCCTCGAAACCGAGGCGACCAACCGCATTCGCAAGGGCCGTTTTTCGAGCATGATTTCCGGCTCGTACAACCGCACCGACGGCCATCGTTCCGACATGGGATTCGAACAATACGGCGGATATGCCAAACTGGGATACGAAATAAACAACTCATGGAAGCTGCGCGGCGACGTAAACGTAACGCATTTCAACGCCTCCTACCCCGGCCCCGTCTCGGCGCCGCTCCTCGACGGCGACCAGCGTATTACCCGCGGTATGACCTCGGTGGCCGTGGAAAACAATTATGAAAAGAGTTCCGGCGCACTGAGTTTCTTCTATAACTGGGGCGACCATTGGATAAACGACGGCTATACCCCATCGGCTGGCGAAGGGCCACAAGATAGCCGATTCCTCTCACACGACAACATGATGGGCATATCGCTCTACCAAAGCGCCCAATTTTTCCGGGGCAACCGCATTACCGTAGGTTTCGACTGGTTCCGCTACGGTGGCCGGGCTTGGAACGAATATGTGAGCGGCGAAAAAGCCGGAAGCACCACGGATCTCGTAGACAAAGAGGAGGACGAATTGGCCGGATACATCGACTTGCGGCAAGATTTCGGGTCGTGGCTCTCGCTCAACGCCGGCATACGTGCCGACCACCATTCGCGGGTAGGCTTGGAATGGGTTCCACAGGCTGGCGTGGCCTTCCATCTGCCCCGCACCGCAGAGCTGAAAGCCTCAGTCTCGAAGGGATTCCGCTACCCCATTCTGCGCGAAATGTATATGTTCCCGCCTCAGAATCCCGACTTGCAACCCGAGTCGATGTGGAACTACGAAATCGCCTTCTCACAATACCTCTTGAACGGCCGATTCAACTACGGTGTAAACCTTTTCTACATCGACGGGAAAAACCTTATTCAAACCCTGCCGAATCCCAACGGGTCCGGTATGTTGAACCAAAATTCGGGTAAAATAGAAAATGCTGGCATCGAGGTACAGGCCGCTTGGCGTATCGATAGCCGATGGTCGGTCGATGCCAATTACAGTTACCTCCACATGGAAAATCCGGTGGTGGCCGCTCCCGAACACAAGCTATATGCCGGAGCCAATTTTACCTACAACCGCTGGAATGTATCGACCGGCCTGCAATACATCGCCGGGCTATACACCCAAACCAGTCCGGTTGTGACCGAAGATTTCGTGTTGTGGAACCTCCGAGCCTCGTTCCGCGTTACCCGCTGGCTCGACCTTTGGGCCCGCGGCGAAAACCTATTGGCACAAGAATACGAAATCAATGCCGGCTACCCCATGCCACGCGCTACGGTAATGGCGGGATTCAATCTCAACTTCTAATGCCGAAACCGGCATGGGATCCTGCATCTGCGATACAAATCAACCAACACCATACAGGCGGAAGAAAGCCGGTATATCGGCCTCTCCCGCCTGTATCGAATCTATCCACCTAATGAAATTCTGCTCCCCTGCGTTTTACAGTTTAATTGGGTAAACACCATACTTTTTCACCGTATCGACCAAACAATGCACATTTTCCAAAGGAATTAAATCGTGAATGCTGTGGTCCGACGAAATAATATATCCGCCGTCCATACCGGCCTCTTGGATACATTGTAAAACCTCTCTGCGTACATCTTCGCTATGAGGCGAAGCCATAGTCTCCTTATTATTGATATTGCCTATCGGCGTAATTCTTCCCTGATAACGCTCCTTCACCCGTTTCAGATCCATACCGGCAGCCCGCTCGATCGGGTGCAACGCATCTATGCCCGTAGCCACAATATCGTCGAGAATCTCCCACAAACAACCATCGTTGTGCATAATCACAGGCACACCCAATTTCTTTATTCCGGCCACCAATCGTTCGAAATAAGGGAGGAAAAAGGTTTTGAAATCGAGAGGCGAAAGAAGCAACGACGTCGTACTGCCCCAATCGTCCGATATTTCTACACAATCTACACCCCCTTCGTCCATGATCGCCGAGGTGATAACCGACAGCGTCCAGTCCAACACCGCTTCGTTAATACTGTGTACCAAATCTGGATCGGTATACATCATAATCGCCAGCGTACTGAAATCCATCAAATACCACGACGCCATCGTAAATGGGCCCATAGGAAAAACCGTGAAAGATGCCGTTACCGATGGCTCTACACACGCCGATGCCATTGTCGCGTTGACCGAGAATACCCCTTCCGATGCAGCCACTGTAATTATGGACCTCACGGTCGAAGCCGAAGCCTTCGGTGCAAAGCTGCACTTCCCGGACAACGATCTCCCCAGCGTAGCCGAAAGATTACTTCACAATAAAAGCGAGGTCGATAACCTCCCTATCCCCGAACTCAACAGCGCCCGTGTCCCCGAATATCTGAAAGCAAACCGGCTGGCCGCGGCACGAATCGAAGACCGCCCCGTCTTTGCCGGGTGTATAGGCCTCTACTCTTTGGCAGGAAGGCTCTACGATATGACGGAAATTATGATGGCTATTTATGTCGAGCCCGATTTGGCCGAAACGCTACTCGCCAAATGTTCGGCATTTATTCTTAAATATATCCAAGCGTTGAAAGAGACCGGTGTTGACGGCGTAATTATGGCCGAACCGGCTGCCGGGTTGCTGAGCAACGACGACGCAACCCAATTTTCGACCCGCTACATAAGACCCATTGTCGAAGCCGTGCAAGACGATAATTTTCTTTTCGTCCTGCACAACTGCGGAAATACCGGACACTGTACCCAATCTATGGTCGACTCAGGAGCAAAAGCCCTTCACTTCGGGAATCAATGCGACATCATCGAAGCACTTAAACAAGTACCCTCCGACCTGATCGTCATGGGCAATATCGATCCCGTGGGAGTATTCAAATCGGCTTCTTCGCAACAAGTATATGAGCACACAAAAGGACTGCTGTCCGCAACAAGCGGGTTCGACAATTTTGTCATCTCCACAGGCTGCGATGTACCGCCCGGAGTGAGCCAAGAGAATATCGATGCATTTTATAAAGCCCTAAAAGATTTTAATTGCTAAGACAAAATATGAGACAAGCCAATTACGATAAAAAACCGGCGACCGAAATATCGGGAAACATTTTCTTAGGCTGGGATGCCATTCAAGAAGTCGTTCAATCTTGTTTAGCCCAAAACAAAGTATTGGCCATCGATTGTTATCCCGGAGTATTCGAAGAGGATATTGTTGAAAATATATGCGTACAAACCGCTACACCCCTGCGAGTGATTTTAACAAGAGACCTTTTTAAAGACGAAGAACAGATTAAATCGTTGACCGACCGGTTTATGACCGACGATGTATTGTTCGGCTACATAAGCAACCTCACCATCAACGACTATTTCGACCCCGAAAAATTGCACGCGGCACAACTATCGATAGAACAGCATAAAGGCGAAACCGTTATTATCGGAGCCGGAGCGGCCCATGTGGCAAAAAACGCGACTTTGATCTATGCCGATATGGCTCGATGGGAAATCCAACAAAGATTCCGAAAACACGCCGTCAAGGCTCTCGGTATAGACAATCGCTCCGAAGCGGTTTCCTTACAATATAAACGGGGATACTTCAACGACTGGAAAATTTGCGATCGTCACAAGCGCACGTTATTCCACAAAATAGACTATTGGTTGGATACAAACACACGCTACCAGCCGAAAATGATCGACAAAGAGACCTTCTTTCGCGGTATCGACGAGACCATTAAAAAACCGTTCCGAGTCGTTCCATTTTTCGATCCGGCACCGTGGGGCGGCCAATGGATGAAAGAGGTTTGCGACCTCGATAAATCACAAGCCAATTACGGGTGGTGCTTCGATTGCGTGCCCGAAGAGAACAGCCTCTATTTCAAAATCGACGACACTTTATTCGAGTTGCCGTCGATCGACCTCGTATACCTGAAAAGTACCGAGTTACTGGGAGAAGCCGTCGAAGGCCGGTTCGGAGCCGAATTTCCCATTCGATTCGATTTTCTCGACACCATAGGCGGAGGGAATTTAAGTCTGCAAGTGCATCCTACTACCCAGTTTATTCAAGAGCATTTCGGGATGCATTATACACAAGACGAAAGCTATTACATTGTAGATGCCAAAGATAACGCTTCGGTATTCTTGGGACTAAAAAACAAGTGCGACAAAACAAAAATGTTCTTGGAATTGCGAAAAGCCCAACAAAAAGGAGGCTCTTTCCGTCCTGAAAAATATGTCAACAAAATCCCTGCCAAAAAGCACGACCATTTTTTAATACCGGGAGGAACGATTCACTGCTCTGGAAAAGATTGTATGGTATTGGAAATAAGTTCTACACCCAACCTGTTTACATTTAAGCTTTGGGACTGGAACCGCTTGGGATTAGACGGGAAACCCCGCCCCATCAACATAGAACGGGGCGAACAGGTGATCAACTGGAACCGCAATACAGAGTATGTATTCAATCAACTGGTAAACCAATGCACCATCGTCGACAAAGGTCCCGGATGGCAAGAAGAGAGAACCGGACTCCATAAAAACGAATTTATAGAGACACGGCGGCACCGCTTCACTTCGGCCGTACTGCACAAGACAAACAATAGCGTAAATGTATTGAATTTGGTAGAAGGCGACGAAATTCTCGTCGAAAGCCCTACCAATGCCTTCAAACCGTTCGTTGTCCATTACGCCGAAACATTTATTGTCCCCGAATCGGTCAAAGAATATCGTATCCGGCCTTACGGGAAGTCGGAAAATAAAGAATGTGTCACGATTAAAGCATTTGTCAGAATCTAATTGCCGAGATTATGTACGAAAACGATAACCGAATAGTATTAACATTAGATGCCGGAGGAACAAATTTCATTTTCTCGGCCATTCAAGGGAACAGGGCTATCACACCGCCATTCCATCTGCCCGCTGTCCCCAACGACATAAATGGTTGCCTCGATGCCTTATTGAAAGGGTTCAATCACCTCATAGGAGCTATCGGACAGCAACCCACGGCCATTAGTTTTGCCTTCCCCGGCCCGGCCGACTACAAACACGGCATTATAGGCGACCTTCCCAATTTCCCGGCATTCAGAGGAGGAATAGCCTTAGGCCCTTTTTTGGAACATCACTTCAAACTGCCGGTATTTATCGAAAACGACGGAAACCTTTTCGCCTATGGCGAGGCTTTATCGGGAGCCCTTCCGCTAATTAACCACAGCCTCCAAGAAAAAGGCAACCCCACCCGATACCAAAACTTGATAGGCCTCACGCTCGGGACGGGTTTCGGAGCCGGGGTTGTCGTAGACAAACGACTGCTGAATGGCGACAACAACTGCGGAGGCGACGTGTGGTTGATGAGAAATAAGAAATACCCCGATTTTATCGCCGAAGAGAGTGTGAGTATCCGAGGCATATTAAGGATATACAAGGAACTCTCTCACGAAAAGACCGAAAGGGCTACACCCAAAGAGATCTACGATATTGCCGAAGGGAAACTTGACGGGAATCCAAAAGCCGCCATTGCTGCATTCCATGAGTTGGGCGAAATCGCAGGCAACGTAATTGCCGGTGTCCTAAATATCGTCGACGGTATTGTGGTAATTGGTGGAGGATTGTTCGGCGCCGAAAAATATATTCTACCGTCCATTTTGACAGAACTGCACAGCGAATTGCACAGTTTCCGCGGCACACGGTTCCCGTGCGTCCAAATGAGGGTGTTTAATTGGGAAAATCCTGCGGAAAGAGAACTGTTCCTTCAATCGGAAACTCAAACTGTGTATATCCCGCGATCGAACGAAACCGTGCCTTACCAGCACGAGAAGAAAACCGCTATTATGAGGTGTAAAAACGACACCAGCCATTCCATCATGTTGGGAGCTTATGCCTTTGCCCTGAACAATATCGATTCTGCAAAATAAATCGGGGGGCTTCACCGCCCCCCCGATTTATTTCCAATCATTTGCAAGTATCTATCCCGGGGCCCTCTATCGCCACTTTGATAACCCCCTCCTCCCTATGTTCAAATATGCGATATGCCTCTTCGATGTCGCACAAGGGGAACCGGTGGGTAATCAAAGGTGTAGTATCTATTTTACCGGCTTCGATCAAACGGAGTATCTCGGCACAATCGCAGCCATCTACTCCCCCGGTTTTAAAAACCAGATTTTTCCCGTACATATCGGGTAACGGGAGTATCTGCGGTTTGTCGTAAAGCGCCACAATCGTCACAATGGCATTGGGTCGCGCACACTCCCAAGCCAAGCGGAATGTATCTTCGCCTCCGGCCACTTCCAACACCACATCGGCACCGCCATGCTCGCTGTTCGCGCAAACAAAATCTCGACAATGTTCGGGAGCGGTCACCCATACTTCGGGATAATGGCGACGGACAAAATCCGCCCGTTCGGGCGATTTTTCACAGACAATAATGCGCCGGGGATTTTTCAACATCGCGCACAGCAACGTGCATATACCCGTGGGGCCTGCCCCTATGACCAACACCGTATCGTCGGGAGTAATATCTGAAATGCGTGCCGCCCAAAATCCGGTAGCCAAAATATCGCCCACAAACAACGCCTGCTCGTCGCTCACGGTTCGAGGGATACGGGTAAGTCCCCTATCGGCATACGGCACACGCAAATACGGGGCTTGACCGCCATCGATTCGACAGCCCAAAGCCCAACCGCCATCGGGGTCCTCGCAATTATTTACATACCCATGCCGGCAAAAGAAACACTCGCCGCAGAAAGTTTCCACATTCACGGCCACCCGGTCGCCGGGAGCAACCGTCGTCACATCGGCACCCACGGCCTCCACGACGCCCACCATCTCGTGTCCCACCGTTATTCCGGGGACAGCCCTCGGCACACTGCCATGTTTGATGTGCAAATCGCTGGTACAGATACTGCTGAGAGTTATCCGCACAATAGCATCGCGCGAATCGCGCAACTCGGGTTTGGGTTTCTCTCTCCATTCAAAACGTCCCGGTTCGACATACGTGTAAGCAAGCATAGGAACAGATTTTAGTTGAATTCATACTTCTACAAAGATACACATTTCGACGACACCCAAAGCGACGAAATGCAAAAGATATATAGGACCGCCAGTCGACATTTGTCGTATCGCTCGCATTCTGCAAAAATCCCGCTCTTTTTCTTCCGAAAGAAAAGCTATTTTTCGGCTTATTTTGTTATTTTTGTATTGTAAACTGCTATTCGATATGAAAAAACAGACAAAAAAGATTTTAAAAATCACAGGTATTTCCATTGGAGCATTGGTAATTCTTGTAACAGCGATTATCGCTCTTGTCGTGAATGTTGTTTTCACCCCCTCGAAATTGACACCCATCGTATTGAATACAGCCAATAAAAACATGAATGCCAAACTCGACATGAACAGTGTGGAGTTGACCTTCTTCTCTACATTTCCCCGGTTTGGCGTGAAACTTACCGACGGCTCTTTGGTATCAAAAGCCATTCGCGACTCGTCGTGGCAAAGAACCGATACGCTTCTCTCGTTCAAAAAAGCCGTAGTAGTGGTCAATATCGTCGACTATCTGTCGAAAAATAAAATAAACATTAATCGGCTTCTGTTGGACAGCGTAAATGTATATGCTTTCAAAGGGAAAGATGGCGTTGCCAACTGGGACATTTTCGAAACCGATACCACCACGGCAGCCGACACGGCCCGAATCTCGCCCATTGCCGATGCAATAACCCTCAAACGGGTTTCGTTACGCCATGCCACAGTTACATTCGACGACCGAGAAACAAGAGTTTTTTCCAACTTATGGGATGCCAACCTCAAACTGAAAGCCCATTTGGAAAAAGAGTTTTCGATATTGGCATTGGACTTCAACAGCAAAAACATACTCTTTTGGCAAGACGGCGAATTGCTGTTTCACCGCATTGCCCCCAAACTGAAAACAAAACTCGCCCTCAACCGGGCCAAACGGACCATTACGCTTCGCGATGCTCTCATCGACATCAACGGTGTTGAATTGGACGTAAAAGGCTCGCTCCAACGCGACTCCGTAGAAAAAGCATTAAACGTTGACTTGCAATATGGCCTGCACGCACCATCATTGGAAACAGTCTTGCACATGATACCCAAGAGTATTCTTAAAAAAGAAGAAGTTTCGGCACAAGGCGACGTAAGCGTAAACGGTATTTTAAAAGGTCCGTATGGGAAAGACAAACTGCCTATGGTCACCCTGAAAGTGGAAATAACCGATGCTGCCGCCAAATATGACCGGTTACCTTATGGAATAGACAAACTGAATGCCGACTTCTTCGGGCAGATCGATTTAATGAAGCAGTCGCCCTCCTACCTCGACCTTAAAATTTTCCAATTCAAAGGTGCCCATACCGACATTTTGGCCGACGCCAAAGTAACCGACCTGTTTGGCGACCCCGACATCACCTTCCATACCAAATCCACCATCGACTTAACCGCGCTATCCCAAACCTTCCCTCTACAAGAAGGCATTAGTATCGAAGGGAAACTCGATGCCGACATGAAGGTGCGTTGCCGCCTGTCGGCCATCAAAGAACAAGATTTGGGACGCATAAAGGCAATAGGCAAAATGCAAATGACCCAACTGGCTCTGCGGGACAAAAACAAAGGCCTCGATTTTACGAGCAACGCTTCGGTAGAATTTTTCGGGAATAACGTCTTAGGTGCCCGAGGTCAAATAAAAAACATAGAACTCCTTTCCTCACAACTAACCTCCTCGATAGAAAATCTATCGTTTGCCATAAAAACGACCAACCCGCAAGATACCACCCGCATTGCCGATGTGGAGTGTAAACTGACAGCAAACAAACTGAAAGCGAATCTGCAAGACTCGTTAAGAGTATTTTGCGGAGAAACCTCGGCTACGATAAACCTGCATCCCGACGAAAAAAGGCCTACCAGACCCCAAGTAAAATTCAACATGAAAGCCGACACCCTTTTCTGTCGAATAAGCGACACCCGAATGGGGGTCGACAAAGCCGGCATTCAACTGACGCTTAAACAGGTAAGAGATTCCCTTTGGATTCCACAAGGGATTGTAGGATTCAACCAAATGTTTATACGCACGCCTCAATCGGCCCTTCCCATACGCATGAACAAAACAGCCATCTCGGTAGGGAACCGCACCATTACACTACACAATGCATCCATGCAAATAGGTCGTTCCGATTTAACGGCTTCGGGCGCAATTCATAACCTTTACGGAGCCATGCGCCGTAACAAAATGCTACAAGCCAATTTGTCCCTTACCTCAAAAAACTTGAACTGCAACCAATTAATCAGGGCCATATCTTTCCCCACCGACACCACCAAAATCGAAACCGATACAACCTCGACACCTCTCAAACTGTTTGTTATCCCATCGAACATAGATTTCGAGTTGCAAACCAACTTCAAACGGGTACGTTACGGGAAGATCGTATTCAAAAACGTACACGGGGCTGTCGATATACGCAACCAAGCCATACACCTCAAAGAGCTGAGCATGGTAGGTATGGGTGCTAATATGCGTACCTCGCTCATTTACCAAGCCCGAACTCCCCAACAAGGATATGCCGGATTTGATTTCAAGTTGCATAACATCAACATCGGCAAACTGGTCGACTTTATTCCTACTCTCGACTCGATAGTCCCCATGCTGAGGTCTTTTCAAGGGACTGTCGATTTCGACGTATCGGCCGAATCGGATTTGGATTCATGCTTCCACTTGAAAATTCCCTCCTTGCGGTCGGCCGTTCATGTCGAGGGCGACAGCCTTGTCCTGCTCGATGGTGAAACATTTGCCGAAATATCGAAAAAATTCCTCTTCAAAAACAAGGAGCGGAATCTCATAGACAGCATATCGGTCAACATCAGTGTCGCCGACGGAAACGTTACCATATATCCGTTTGTCATCGAGATGGACCGTTACCGGGCAGCCGTAGGCGGTACCCAAGATATGGAGATGAACTTCGATTACCACATCTCCATACTCAAATCGCCCGTTCCCTTCAAGTTGGGACTAAACATATCGGGCAATTTAGACAAAATGAAATTCGGCATGGGCAAGGCCAAGTACAAAGACGCCGTCACCCCTGTCGAGATTCACAAGGTCGACAGCGCCATCGTGAATATGGGAGAGCAAATTGTCCGCGATTTCAGGAAGGTAATGCGACGATGATGCCGAAAATATGTCTACATCTTATAGAAAAACGGCTGCCGAATTTCGACAGCCGTTTCGCTTATTTCATAAAGACAAAATAGACGGCTAAAACCAAACAGCCAAACGCTGCGATGTGATTCCAGTGCAGCGACTCGCCCTTAAAGAAGACGACGGAAAAAACGGTAAAGATAATCAACGTAATAACCTCTTGTATAACCTTCAACTGCATGAGGCTGAACGGGCCGCCGTTCTCGCGGAAACCCAACCGGTTGGCTGGTACCTGACAGCAATACTCAAACAATGCTATTCCCCAACTGAGCAATATCACACCATAAAGCGGCCAGTTGCTGATGACCTTCATCTCTTGCAATTTCAAATGGCCATACCAAGCCAAAGTCATAAAAATATTGGATATGATAAGCAATCCTATCGAATACAATCCTTGCATTTCTTTTCCTCTTTTCAAAAATCGGGTGCAAAGATACACATTAAAAACAAGAAACAAAGCAAATCGGGGAAGAAGGTAAATCCCTATGAAAATCACCGATAAAACCGAAGTTGAAAATAGCCGCTTACAACGTCTCAACAACCCCATACGGCGATAAAATGCCTTGAACCGGCGTTGACCCGCAGTTGATAAAAAAGGTTAATTGCCGCTCAAAAAAAAACAGATCTGCAAAAATACGCCATCTTTGTAAAAAGGAATCTACTGCAAGAGAAGAGATCTATTATGTGCGAACGTTGCATTACCACCCTCCCTTGCCGGGTATCGCCCCAGCACTATTTCGGCCGATTGCTGAGAATATGGCTATCGCGCAACTGGGTATGGTTTGCCCTGACAATTGCCTTGCTCGTGGGATTATCGGTTCATAATCCGCTCTTCATCTAC
>DXFL01000027.1 GCA_019114445.1 Candidatus Barnesiella excrementigallinarum | reverse complement strand
ATAAACCGAAAAGTAAAATTATCTTTGCACTCGCAATTGCGAAAATAGCTCAGTTGGTAGAGCACAACCTTGCCAAGGTTGGGGTCGCGGGTTCGAGTCCCGTTTTTCGCTCCACAATCGGAAAGCGTTCCGAATGAAAAAGTTGAAATCTTGAAATGCGAAAATAGCTCAGTTGGTAGAGCACAACCTTGCCAAGGTTGGGGTCGCGGGTTCGAGTCCCGTTTTTCGCTCCATCGGTATCTCTATCGATAACGATGCCCAGGTGGCGGAATTGGTAGACGCGCACGTTTCAGGTGCGTGTGTCGAGAGGCATGCAGGTTCGAGTCCTGTTCTGGGCACTGAAAGAGAAATAGAGTACTCCGTATGTCCGGGTGGTGGAATTGGTAGACACGCTACTTTGAGGGGGTAGTGGGCGTTGGCTCGTGTGAGTTCGAATCTCATCTCGGACACTAAAAAGGTCGATAATCGCAAGGTTGTCGACCTTTTTTATTTCTCCCGTCTGAACAATGCCATACTCCTAACGGCATTGTTTTTTAAGCTATAAGATTGAAAATCAAATTGATTTGATAATCCAATCGGGCGTTTTTCTAATCTGGGAATCAAAGTCTTTTTACGTTGACCCCTTTTTGACCCTGTTTTTCTCAATGGGGAAATCTTTGTATATCCCGGATTTATCTCTTTTTGATGGCCTTGTTTCGAATTCTTTTGAGGTGAAATTTTGTATTTTAATAATTTAACCTATATTTGTATGGTTAAAATTGTATAAGTGCCATAACCGGGGACGATAGATTGTCGCACCATAAAAAATATACTATGTTAAAACTGATATTCAAGCCAATTATTTGGATTTTTTCGAAGTTTTTGAAGTTGCCATTGTGGGGACAAATGACGATTCTCATAGCTATTTCGGTGACTACTCTTGTTTTGATGACTGCCAGTTTCGGACATAAGGCCGACTATATGGCTGTTGCTCGGCAAGAGGGCCCGATGTTTGTGGGCCGAGGGGGCGACTTGTCCGATACGATACATATTGTTCCGGGCGATTCGCTCAGGCTGCTTGCCGAGTTGGGCGAGATGATTTGGGCAGAAACTCCCGACGGCCATTTCCGGGGGGTGATTCCGGCAGAGGTGGCAGGTAATCCCGATGGGCTTCCGATACGCTCACAGAAACAAGATCATAAGATTTCGTTCCGTAAATACCTTCGGATAATCGATGATCCCGATTTTTCGATGGAGAAATTGTATGCCATGACTTCCATCAACAGCGTGAGAACGACGGCCGACTCGATTGTCGTGGTGCCCAATTATCTCCTTCTCGACGATATGTGGAATATGTTCAGAGTTTCGTTTACGTTCAATCCCGACGGCTCATATATCGCTTCGCAGTATTGGCCAACCTCTTTTCGCCGTTTTGTTTCGGCCATTACTTCGTATGAGCCGATGATGGGCGGCAGTGGCTGGCGCGCTTGGTTGACCGACCATTTTTCGTGGCTTATTTCGCGCCCCGAGTTCCCGGCGGTGTCGTCTAACTGGTTGCTGTCGGGTATTCTTTTGAATATGGTTCCCTTCTTGCCGTTGTGTATCCTTCTGTTGCTGCTGGCATGGCGGCGTCCGCTCTATTGGATGCCCAACTGGGTGGCCAATTTATTGATTGTCGGTTGTCTCTTCTTTGCTGCATACGTGTGGGCCAAACTGATGTTGTTGCGGGGCTTCTCTTTCTTGTTGGCCTATCCGGTTGTTTGGATTATTACCATTGTGCTGGCCGGCCTGTTCTTGGGGTTATATCGTGGATTGAGGTGCCCTCGATGCAAGCGGCTCGAACATCATGAGTTGATAAGTTCGGAGGTGATAGGGAAGAAGTACAAGGACCGAAAAGGCGAGGCTGTCAAAAATCGTACACACACTCATACGACGACGGGATATACCGTACACACTCGAAACGGTGTTGAGGAGAGACGGGAAAAAGATTGGGAAGAGAAACATTACAACGAAGAGGTCGAAACGTGGGTCGACCAAGTGCGTATCGATAAAATCAAGGAATTGTATCGATGCCGTCATTGTGGCCATGAACGAGTGAAGATACGGCGTGAAGAGTCGTGGTTGAGCCGGGAGGATACCGGGGTGGAAAACCGTCGCACTTCCAAATTCAAGCGCTTTTAAAGAGATATTCCACGGGGCTTCGGCCATTCTTGTGGAACATCGGTGTTGTCCCGTTCCCTTTGATAGGGGGCGGGACGCTTGGTATCTAAGGGAGGCTGTCGGTTGGCAGGGAGGGGATAGTTTCGGTCCCGGTGGTGCGGGTGTAGATGTTCTTGCCTTCCCATCGTCCCGAACTGCGTCCGTTTTTACCGGGAATCTGTCGGAGAAGCCGTGCAGAAGCTTCGGGGTCGAGCGAGTGCAGGGTGTTGGCAAAATGTTCGCGGCGTCCTGCGTAGTCGATTGTTTGTTGAGCCTCCCGAAATAATGATCCGTTGAGGGAGAAGGCCACCACGCCCGGAGCTGTGAGCGTGTGCAGGAATGTGCCGTTTTGCAAGGCATAGTGCTTGACCGTGATCTTTCCCTCGACTTCTTTTACCGGCGGGTAGTCGTTCGATAAAAGCCGGGGTAGGCTCTCTTTTACGTCGTGCTGTTCTTTGCGGGATACTTTGTACCAAAGAGCTATTTCGCCCGATTCGGTAATTGTGGCTATCGTGGGGCGATTGTCGGGTATTTTTGCCGACTGGCAAATTTTTTGCCATAAAAGGTCAATGGCGTGAGCCTTTTGTAGTATCGGGACAGCCGGTACCAGCGAATCGATGGGAACTCCCGGAGTAATTTCAAGAATGGTTTTACTCTCTTCGGCCGGGATATAGTCGTATGCTTCGACCGATTTATATGCTTCCCCGAGCAAATAATTCTGCCGCAGAATATAGCCGCCCAAAAGAATTAAGCAAAGCGCTATACAAATGATACTGACATTTCTCCGGTTCATGCTATTGCCTCTCCTATATCCTTCAAATATAGGAATAATATTTGAAAAAATACGTGTGTTTCAGCGGAAATCTAAATGAGATTTGAAGTATCGCTTCTTTTGTTGTTGATAACTTCTTTATTTATTCTCGCTAATTAGTCGGTGGAGATAAAAATTTTCACTACATTTGTTCGTTAAAGAGATAGGAGAGAGCTGTTTTTTTTGCGGCAGCTCTTATCTTGTTCGGCAGCTATGACCGAAGCTGTCGGGAAAAAAGAGGAGAAACAAATATAAAAAAGATATATCTATGAAATTTATCGTATCCAGCACATTGTTGCTATCGCATTTGCAGACTATCAGCCGGGTAATTAATTCGAAAAACTCGATGGCTATTCTCGACAATTTCTTGTTCTCTCTCGAAGGCACGCGTTTGTCTATGACCGCGTCGGACCAAGAGACGACCATGACTACCGCCATCGATGTGATGGAGGCCGAGGGCGAAGGTGTTTTCGCCGTTAATGCGAAAATCCTGCTCGAACCGTTGAAGGAGTTGCCCGACCAGCCGTTGACTTTTGAAATTGACGATAACAACCTCGAAATATTCCTGTATTTCCAAAACGGACGTTACAATTTTATCGGGGTAAACGGCGATGAATATCCTACAAAGCTGCCTATGGATGCTTCGGCTGTAACCATTACGCTCGATGCCCAACAATTGCTTGGCGGTATCGGCTGCACCTTGTTTGCTACTGCCGAAGACGAACTCCGGCCCATTATGAACGGTATATTTATGGATATTTTCGAGGATAGCATTTCGTTTGTTGCTTCGGATACCCACAAGTTGGTACGGTTCAAAAATCAAGCCGTAGCTCCCGGTGTGAGAGCTTCGTTCATTTTGCCTAAGAAACCTGCCAATCTGTTGAAATCGATACTCCCGAAAGAAAACGGGAATGTAGAGTTGTCTTTCGACTCGAAAAATGCCTGCTTCAAGCTCTCCGATTTTGTGCTGAACTGCCGCCTTATCGAAGGGAACTATCCCAACTACAATTCGGTTATCCCCACAAACAACACCAATCGGTTGATTATCGACAGGGTACTGTTTGTGAATGTATTGCGCCGTGTATCGGTTTTCGCCGATGCTGCACTGGGTTTGGCCAAGCTGCAACTGAAAAACGGAGAGTTGCTGGTATCGACCGAAAACAAGGATTACTCCATCTCGGCCGAAGAAAAGGTGGCTTGTAACTACACGGGCGACGACCTTACGATTGGATTCAAGGCTTCGTTCCTGATAGAAATTTTGAATAATATACAGGCACCGGAGGTATTGGTCGAGCTTTCCGATCCTACTCGTGCCGGTGTGATCTTACCGTTGGAAAATAAAGAAAATGAAGATTTGCTGACCCTGTTGATGCCTATGATGCTCAACGATTTTTAATGGGGTCGATCTTGAATAACCGAAAGAAATGCAGTTGAACTTAAAAAATCCTCTCGTTTTCTTCGATTTGGAAACGACGGGCACCAATATAACCACCGACCGTATTATCGAATTGGCCTATGTGAAAGTCTTTCCCAATGGGCAGGTCGAGGAGAAAGATATTTTTGTGAATCCCGGGATGCCCATTCCCCCGGCTTCGACAGCCGTTCACCACATTACCGACGAGATGGTGGCCGATAAACCTCTGTTCAAGGAGGTGGCGCGTAATGTCGCGAAGGTATTCGAGGGTGCCGATATTGCCGGATTCAACTCCAATCGTTTCGATGTGCCTTTTCTCATAGAAGAGCTGTTGCGTGCGGGGGTGAATTTGGATATATCGAAACGGAAGTTTGTCGATGTACAAACCATTTACCATTTGATGGAGCCTCGTACTCTCAAAGCCGCCTACAAGTTCTATTGCGGCGAACCGTTGGTCGATGCCCACTCGGCACTGGCCGATACGCGTGCCACGTACGAAGTGTTCAAGGCTCAGCTCGACCGTTATACCGAGGATAAAAAAGAGGAGTACGAAGGGAAATACCTCACCAACGATATCGATTCGTGGGTGTCGTTTTCGACCCAAAACCGCAATGTCGATTTTGCCGGGCGCATTATCCTCAACGAATACGATGTGGCGGTGTTTAACTTCGGCAAATACAAAGGCCGTTCGGTCGAGGAGGTGTTCCAACTCGAACCCAGCTATTACAGTTGGATGATGCAAGGCGATTTTCCGCTGAATACCAAGAATGTCATTACCGAGATATATACGCGTGCGCGTCGTCGTTTTTGATTCACCCAAAGCACACAAACGATGTTGAAAGGGAAACATATCATATTGGGCATTACGGGCAGCATAGCCGCCTATAAAGCCGCCTATCTGCTCCGGTTGCTTATTAAACAAGGTGCCGAGGTACAAGTGGTTATCACACCTTCGGGCAAAGAGTTTATCACCCCGGTCACACTCTCGTCGTTGAGCGGGAAACCGGTGATAAGCGAGTTTTTTACCGCCAATACCGGCGAGTGGCACAGCCACGTCGATTTGGGTCTTTGGGCCGATGCCCTGCTCATTGCTCCGGCTACGGCGTCGACGATTGGGAAAATGGCTCACGGAATAGCCGATAATATGCTCGTAACCACCTATCTCTCGTGCAAGGCTCCTGTTTTTATCGCTCCGGCGATGGACCTCGATATGTATGCCCATGCTTCGACTCAACACAATCTCGATTTGTTGCGCTCGTATGGCAATCGTATCATCGAACCGGCCACCGGCGAACTGGCCAGCCATTTGACCGGTAAAGGCCGTATGGAAGAACCCGAAAAGATTGTCGAGATACTCGACCGTTTTTTCGAGACCGCTCAACCGCTGCGGGGAAAACGGGTATTGATTACGGCTGGCCCTACCTACGAGAAAATAGATCCGGTACGCTTCATCGGCAACTATTCGTCGGGGAAGATGGGATTTGCTTTGGCCGAGGCTTGTGCCGAAGCCGGTGCCGAGGTCGTGTTGGTGGCAGGCCCCGTGAGTGTGAAAGAGAAGCATACGGCGATACACCGGGTCGATGTCGAGTCGGCCGTCGAAATGTACAATGCCGTGTTGGCCGAGTATGACAGGACCGATGTGGCTATTATGTGTGCCGCGGTGGCCGATTATGCGCCCGAAACGGTGAGCGACGTGAAATTGAAACGTACGGGTGAGGAGCGGGTTTTACGCCTTAAACCCAATCCCGATATTGCCGCCGAGTTGGGACGTCGCAAGCGTGCCGGACAATGTTTGGTGGGATTTGCGCTCGAAACCAACGACGAAGAGGCTAATGCCCGCTTGAAGATGGAGAAGAAGAATCTCGATTTCATTGTCCTCAATTCGTTGCGCGATGCCGGTGCCGGATTTCGCTGCGATACGAACAAAGTGACTGTAATCGCACGGGAGGGCAGCGAGGTAGAGATTCCCTGTAAACCCAAAACCGAGGTTGCCGCCGATATTGTAAATATGGTTGCCGGTTATTTCGCAAACAAGGATTGACCCCGACGGATTGAAAGACGTTCCCGCCAAACCTTTGAACGAACAAGAGATGATGAAAAGAAGAGTGTGCTATGTTTTGTGTTTGCTCCTTTTGCCGTTGCTGTCGGTTGCACAGGAACTGAATTGTCGTGTAGAGGTGAATAGCGACCAAATACAGGGTACAAACAAAGAGGTGTTCAATACCCTTAAAGAGGCCATAACCGAATATATAAACGACCGAAAGTGGAGCACGGCGCAAATTTCGCCGGTCGAACGAATTGACTGTTCCATGATGTTTACGGTCAAGGAATATACCGACAACCGTTTCGTGTGTGAATTGCAGGTGCAATCGCGGCGCCCGGTATACAATAGCTCCTATACGACAACCCTTTTTAATTTCAAGGATACTCAGGTAGAGTTTAATTATCAGGAGTACGAACCCCTTGTCTTTTCCGAAACCAATATCGAGAGCAATCTTACGGCCGTAATCAATTTTTATGTGTATATGATTCTCGGTATCGATTTCGACAGTTTCGCCCCTATGGGAGGCACTCCGTTTTACGAGTTGGCCCATCAGGTGGTTAATTTGGGGCAATCGTCGATGGAGTCGGGTTGGAAAGCCTTCGAGGACACCCGTAACCGCCATGCCCTTTTGTCGGCATTTATCGAGCAGAGTACGGCCGGCTTCCGCCAGTTGTGGTACGACTATCACCGCGGCGGGTTGGACGAGATGGCGTTGAGTGTAGACAAGGGACGCGCCAAGATAACCAGTACCATCGAGCAGCTACAAAAGGTCTATGAGGTAGCCCCCATGTCGGTGTTGATCCCTCTTTTCAGGGATGCCAAAATCGACGAGCTGGTCAATGTCTATTCCAAAGCTCCCTCTTCCGAAAAAGAGTCGGTGTACGAAATATTGAGCGGAATCTATCCTACCGACAATGCCATTCTTGAAAAGATACGTCAGACCGAAAGATAAAGATTAAGCTACTATGATCAAGAAATTGAGTGTTTGCAATTATACGCTCATCGATGAACTCCATATCGAATTTGATGCCGGATTTTCGGTCATTACCGGCGAAACCGGTGCCGGGAAATCGATTATATTGGGAGCCTTATCGCTGATTCTTGGGCAACGGGCCGATTTGAAATCGCTGAAAAAGAGCGACGAAAAAGCGGTTGTCGAGGGTCTGTTCGATATATCGTCGTACAATTTGCAACCCTTCTTCGAGGAGAACGAGTTGGATTATGATGCGCAAGAGTGCATCTTGCGGCGGGAAATTCTGCCTTCGGGCAAATCGAGAGCGTTTGTCAACGACACACCGGTTTCGGTCGCTCAGTTGAAAGCGTTGGGCGAGCAACTTATCGACATTCATTCGCAACATCAAAACCTGTTGTTGGCCGATTCGCATTTTCAGTTACGGGTGGTCGATACGATGGCCGATAACCGTTCCCTGCTGGCCGAATACCGGCGGGAATACAACTTGTGGCGTAATTTGTCGCAGGAGTACGAACGGTTGCAGGAAGAGAACCGGGTGGGCCGGGACGAAGAGGATTACTTGCGTTTTCAGTTGACGCAACTCGACGAGGCTCGTTTGAAAGAAAATGAGCAAGAGGAGTTGGAGACCGAACAGCAAACCTTGCAGAATGCCGGAGAGATAAAGAGTGAATTGGCTACCATACAAGAGTATTTACATGGCGAGGAGACGGGAGTGGTGTCGCTTTTGAATGCGACGTTGTCGCGCATGAGGTCGTTGTCGCGCCTATATCCCGAGATGGACGATTGGGTCGAGCGCATAGAATCGGATTATATCGACTTGAAAGATATAGCCTCTACGGTCGACCATGCGCAAGAGCGGCTCCATGTAGACCCCGAACGCTTGACCGAGGTGGAGGCCCGGCTCGATACCTATTATTCGTTGCAGCAGAAACACCGGGTAAGCAGTGCAGCCGAGTTGTTGGCGTTGCGCGACACCTTTGCCGTCAAATTGGCTCGTATCGAAAATTACGACGAAGCGTTGGCCGATTTGCAGCAGAAGGTTGAAGAACAAACGCGGCGGTTGACCGAGGCGGCGGCCCGGCTTTCGGCCGAACGGAAACTTTCGGCGGAGCGAATATCCCGTACGCTTACCGAGCGGGTAAAGCCATTGGGTATGCCGCATTTGCAATTCGAAATAGAGGTTACCCCTCGCTCTACCTTCGACGAGAGTGGCCTCGATAGTGTTCGCTTCCTTTTTTCGGCCAATAAGAACCAGCCGTTGCAACCCGTTTCGGAGGTTGCTTCGGGAGGTGAGATTTCGCGGCTGATGTTATCGTTGAAGGCGCTCATAGCTCATGCGATGGCTTTGCCCACAATCGTTTTCGACGAGGTGGACACGGGCGTATCGGGCGAGATTGCCGATAAGATGGCGCGAATCATGCAAGAGATGTCGGGGTGTATGCAAGTAATCAGTATTACCCATTTGCCGCAGGTGGCCTCTTTGGGACAAACACACTACCGGGTATACAAAAGCGATACCGACACGTCTACTGCCACACATTTGGTACGGCTCACCGAGGCCGAGCGGGTAGAGGAGATTGCCCGAATGTTGAGTGGCGCGACACTTACGACGGCAGCGTTGGACAATGCCCGTGAATTATTGAAACGTAACGAAAAGAGAGATGGAGAAAAATGAAATGATATTTGGCATTCGGGCTGTGATCGAAGCCGTCGAAGCCGGTAAGGAGATAGACAAAATACTTGTCAAGAAAGAGTTGCAAGGCGATTTGGCCAAAGAGCTTTTCGAGGTGATAAAAGGCCGCGGATTTTTGGTACAGCGTGTTCCGGTAGAACGGTTGAACCGAATTACCCGCAAAAATCATCAAGGAGTGATCGCATTTATATCGTCGGTTCCTTATCAACAACTGGGCGATATTGTGCCCACTCTGTTCGAAGAGGGAAAAGTTCCCTTTATTGTCTTGCTCGACGGGATTACCGATGTGCGCAATTTCGGAGCGATAGCCCGTACCTGCGAGTGTGCGGGTGTCGATGCCATTGTGCTACCCGAACGGGGCAGTGTGAGCGTGAATGCCGATGCGGTAAAGACTTCGGCCGGAGCGTTGTTGCATATCCCGGTGTGTCGCGAACGTTCCATTCACGGTGCTATCCGTTATTTGAAAGATAGCGGAATCAAAGTGGTGGCAGCCTCGGAAAAGGCCGCTGCAAATTATACTCAGGCCGATTATACGGTGCCGGTTGCATTGGTGATGGGAGCCGAAGATACCGGTGTCGATGCCGATAACCTGCGGTTGTGCGACGAGATGGTGGCCATACCCCAAGCGGGGAATATCGGTTCGCTCAATGTTTCGGTCGCAGCGGGAGTGATGATGTACGAGGTGGTGAGGCAACGGCTTGCCGCCGCTCGTTGACGCGAGTTGTAAATTGTTGTGAGAACATAAAAAAGACGGGAGGTTCGGTTATTATAAACCGTGTCTCCCGTCTTCCTCTCTATAAACCTAAAACAATATTGCCTGTTACATTTTGTGTTTGTGATGTTTCACGGCTTTGAGCCTGTGATTATCGGGCTTGGCCGGTGCATTCATTTGGTTGTCGAGCAAAACGACTGTCGTGTCGCTCTCTACCAACAGGTTCACCGTTTGATTCGAACCGCTGTCGGGAACCAGTTTGTACACTTTGGCCATTTTATTCTGAGGGGTACCCCGTTGGAATATTTTCTTTCCCTTGCTGTTCATTTGCTGTGCGGCTTTGCCGTCGGCAGTTACATACGTTTGGGTTAGTTGATAAACCCCGTTGACCGTATCGATTTGTTGGGTAATGATTACCAGATAGTCGATGCTGTCGCTTTTCCCCGATTCGGCCGGTACTACGCCTTCATAGGCAAAGATGTCCACCAAGCCGGTCGAGTCAGTACCTACGATCTCTACGGCTTCACCATCGTCAAGTCCCTGTTTATTGTTTGATTGGCAAGCTACGAGAGCTGCCATGGCAAGAACTGTAAAAACAATTTTTTTCATATCGTTGTATAATTGGTTTTTATCTATAACATACCGGGGTGATAAAAAGTTTACCGATTGGGGAAAAATTGTTCCAAAATTTTTTGGATAGAGCCGATATGCCAAAGAGCTATTTTCTCTTTTCCCTTTTCCGACAGCAAAATTTTACAGTCGTCGGGATTGTCCATAAAGAGATTTTCGGTGAGCAGGGCGGGGCAGCGGGTATCGCGTAGTATGACAAAGTTAGCCTCCTTGCACCCTCTGAACCGAAGGCCGGGGAAAAATCGGGACCAATTCTCGCCGAATATTTCGGCATATTGTCGGCTTTGTCCGGCTCCGGGATAGGAGAATATTTCGCCACCCCTACCGCCACCGGCATTGGCATGAACCGAGATGAGCAGGCAGTCGTTTTTGCGAGCTATCGCATTGGCTCGCCGGCACCGTTCCGATAGGGCTATGTCGTTTGCTTCGGGAACCAGTTGCCGGCAGGGGATACCTGCTTGGTCGAGCAAGGCGGCGATTCGCGATACGATGTCGCGATTGAATTCCCATTCGAGCAATTGGCTCCCGTCGGGCCATACGGGCGATCTTTTCCCCGGAGTGTCGCATCCGTGTCCGTTGTCTAAAAGAATGGTTACCATTGTTTTTTCTTTTGATATTTTGTACAAAGTAGGCTATTTATCGGGCGAGGTTTATGGCATGATGGAATAAAATAGCCACAATTAGGTATCTTGGCCCTCGTATTTCACCTAAAAAGGGGATTGTGCGCTAATGGAGAAAGTCGTTTCTTTGCAAAGTGGAAATAAACGAAAATTTTGCCTCAACGATAATATAGCTATCTTTGTTATCGTAATGTATGAAAAAAGGAATAAGAGATGTACAAACTCGGAGCTTACAATCAAGATAATCGCATGAGCGATTTGGTGTGTGACAACTATCCCGTATTGTTAGTCATGAGTCGGTTTGGCATTGCCTTAGGGTTCGGCGATAAAACCATAGGGCAGGTGTGCGAAGAGTGCGAGGTGCATATCGGTACATTCCTTGCGGTGGTCAATCTACTGCTCGACGAGGGTGATGCCGAAGATTATAAGGGCGATATATCGGTAGAAGCATTGTTGGGTTATTTGCACAATTCGCACGATTATTTCCTTAATTTCAGGTTGCCGACTATTCGGCGCAATCTGTTGGGGGCAATCGATTGTGGGCAAAAAGATATTGCCATAGCTATTCTCCGTTTTTTCGACGAATATGTGGCCGAAGTGCAGAAACATATGCGTTACGAAGAGACGACCGTATTCCCCTATGTAACCTCTTTGCTGAGGGGGGTGCGTGGCGGTGAGTACAGCATTGCCGTATTCCGTAAGCGGCACGATCAGGTGGAGGCCAAATTGACCGAGTTGAAAAATATATTGATAAAATATTATCCGGCTTCGAGTACAAACGAGTTGAATGGGGTATTATTCGATATATTCACGTGTGAACAAGATTTGGCCTCGCATAATTATATAGAAGATTACCTGTTTGTCCCGGCTATTCAGGAACTGGAACGTAAAATAGAGCAAGCAAAATGAAGCCTGTATTAAAAATAGTCGTCGCAGAACCTTCATTGATTATTCGCAAGGGGTTGCTTTCGGTTTTAAAGAAGATTTCGACCCTCAATATCGAAACAACCGAGGTGCCCGATATGCAGCAACTTACTGCTACGTTGTCGTGGCATCGCCCCGATGTGTTGATTGTCAATCCGGCATTGGCGGGGGTCGCCTCTGTGGTACAGATAAAAAAAGGTTTGGGAGGGGCTATGCTCAAATGTGTTGCTTTGCAACATTCATTGGTCGATGTATCGGTATTGAAAATGTATGATGAGGTAATATCGGTGTACGATACGGCCGAGCAGATAAAGGCAAAGTTCGATAAACTGATTCATGCCGATTCCGAAAAGACCGAGCGGCAGGAACCCCTTACCGAGCGCGAAAAAGAAATTATTATCGGGGTGGTGAAGGGTATGACCAATAAACAAATTGCCGATAAGTTGTGCTTGTCGACCCATACGGTAATTACCCACAGGCGAAACATTGCCGGGAAGTTGCAGATACACAGTCCGGCGGGTCTTACTATTTATGCCATTGTCAATAAGTTTGTGGATATAAACGATATAAAAGATTCTATTTACAACCGTGAGGAGTGATTACTTCGTTATATAAGTTATTTGATGTTGTTTTTGGGAAAATCCGCCTGTCAATGAGGCGGATTTTTTCATTTCGGTTCATCATTCCGGTACCTCCTTTTTCTTGCGTGAAAAAAGGTTATGCCCGATTGGTCGTGATGGCTTTGATATTATCTTTGCCGTATGAAAACGGATAGAACAATTAAAGCATTATTTTTCGATATAGACGGTACACTCGTCAGTTTCGAGACTCACCGTATTCCCCGTTCCACGATAGAATCGTTGGAAGCAGCCAAGCGGAAAGGGATTAAAATATTCATCTCTACGGGCCGGCCATTGGTCTATATCAATAATCTCGGCGATATAAAGCATCTTATCGACGGATATATTACCACCAACGGAGCCTATATCGTGATTGACGGCAAAGTGATAGCTTGCCACGAAATTCCCATCGAGGATGTGCGGACGATGATGCGATTTTCCGATGAACGGCAGTTCTCGTGTATTTTGGTGGGAGAGCACGATGCGTTGCTTTATAACGCGACTCGTGAGGTCGAGGAGTTTTTCTTCCGGTTGCTCGACTTGGAGAATGCGTCGAGCCATATTTCTGTGGACGAGTTGTTGCAACAACGTGTTATCCAGATGACGCCCATCATTACAGCCGAGGAGGAGGCTGCCATAATGCCGGCGTTGCCTTCGTGCGAATCGAGCCGCTGGTATCCCGCCTTTGCCGATGTGACTGCTCGTGGCGTGGATAAAGGCGAGGGGGTAAAGGCTGTGGCCCGGCATTTTGGCTTTTCCATTGACGAAACGATGGCTTTTGGCGATGGGGGCAACGACACCCGTATGGTGCAGGTGGCCGGTATAGGAGTGGCTATGGGTAATGCCAACGAACCGCTTAAACAGGTGGCCGACTATGTGACAACTTCGGTCGACGATGATGGGGTGAAAAAGGCATTGGAATATTGGCAAGTGATATAAAACAACAACACCCGGGGTCGAAAGTTGCTCCGGGTGTTGTGTATATGCTCGCGTATACGTCCGCTTAGGGTATCATTACGCCAAAATCGGCGATTGAGGTCAGTTTATTACCGTTGATTTCTTCTATCGGTTCGAGTTTCAGGTATTTTGCCTTCAACGGTTTGTCTAAGGTGACAAATTGGGGGATAGGGTTGTTCTTGATGTTGCTGAACTCGGCATTGCGTACAATGTTTTGCCAGCTCTTCCCGTCGTTGCTGTGGTACAGGTTGTAGCGGAAGATGGTCCCCTCGGTATTACCTTCTGCAACGGGTGTGTAGCAGAATCCCTTTATCTCTTTAATTTCACCGAGATCGATGAGGACAGGAACCAATCCGTTCTCATGAACGGCCGTCGATACGTTCCCGTCGATGGCTTCTGCCGCATTCTTGTCTCCCACAAGGCAACTTTTCGGGGTGAACAGGTTCTCTTGTGCTTGGCTGTTTTCGTCGATAATGTGGCTGGCATAGAATAGTCCGGTGCGCAGAATAGAGAAATCGGCCCGGGTGCGGTTGATGGTTACCCGCAGTTTGTCGGCAACGATGTCGTTGAATCGTACCAGTCGTTTATATCCGACGGTTGTCCCTTCGGCAATCGTTTCCCACACTCCGTTTATCGAAGCCTCTACGGTAAACTCCTCGATCCGTTGTCCTTCTGCAATGTTTTCTTGCAACATGAGCGTGTTGATGGGGACATTCTCGGTCATTGTTATTTCGAACGAATCGCCCTCTTTGCCTACGATTTTGCGATTGCCGTCTTGGCTGTAATCGGTTGCGAAGGTGCGGTCGATATATTCGCCCAGTTCACGAAGCCGTTGTACGTCGTTTTCGTGAATCAAGCCCCGGGTATCGGGCGGAATATTGAGCAACAGTACCGAGTTGTATCCTACCGATTCGAAATAGATGTCGACGAGATGCGCCAGCGATTTTACTTGATTGTCTTCGGTTGAATGGTAGAACCACCCCGGGCGAATCGATACATCGACTTCCGACGGATACCAGAACAACTCGTTTGCGCGAGCCAACAGGTCGCGGCTGCCGAGGTCTTCCGATTTGTTTCTTAATCCCAATGCTTTGTTTATGCTGTCGGCGCGGTTATAGATTCCGGGCACGAGAGCCGTTGCACTCCATTCGGTTTCCCGGCCGAATCCCTTTTCGTTACCTACCCATCTCACGTCGTCGCCCATGATGGCCATTACGGCGTTGGGTTGCAGTTGTTGTATGGTTTTGTAGAACGTATCCCAGTCGTATACCTGCTTTTTCCCGTTAGGGCCTTCGCCGCAGGCTCCATCGAACCACACTTCGTGTATTTCGCCATAGTTGGTAAGCAGTTCGGTCAGTTGTTTTACAAAGAATTTGTTGTATTCGGGCGAATCGCCGTAACAAGCGGCGTTACGATCCCACGGCGACAGGTAAACGCCGAATTTAAGTCCGTATTTGTCGCAAGCCTCTTTCAACTCTTTTACAACGTCGCCTTTCCCCTCTTTCCAGGGTGAAGAAGCAACCGAGTGGCGGGTGGTTTCGGTAGGCCACAAACAGAATCCGTCGTGATGTTTGGCGGTGAGGATTACCATTTTAAATCCGGCCTCTTTCAGTGTTCGGGCCCATTGTTCGGCATCCAGTTGTGTGGGATTGAACAACTTGGGGTCTTCTTTGCCGTCGCCCCATTCCCGGTTGGTAAAGGTGTTTATCCCGAAATGGAGGAATGCTGTCAGTTCCAATTTTTGCCACTCCAACTGTTGTTGGGAGGGAGTCAGGCGCGAGGCCATATCCACTTTTTGTTCGATTGTTGCCCCTTCGGGAAAAACGAGGTGTTTTTCGTAGTATTGGGTTTTACCCGATTGGCAACCCATGAACAATAAACAAAGGCTGATTGTGATGGCTGTATGTTTCATCGATAGTAAAATATTGGTTTCTGTACAAAGGTAATAGTTTTGAACAGAAAATAAAAAATTTTAGGATTAACCTTGTCATTTATGCTATCGGCCATTCCTGCAAGTATATTTTTTGTAGGGAAAGAATATGGGAGCTAATACTTTGGGATTTTATTGCAGGGTCGAACCGTTGTTCCCCGTATGGCGGGTGATGAGTATGTCGTATATGTGATTGGCAAATTGTCGCCCCACGGGGAGAAATATTTCTTGTCCGATAAGTTTGATCCTTTTTTTAGAGAAAATTTCGACTTTCTCGATAGGAATAATATAGGAGCGGTGTATGCGGAGGAAATTGTTTTCGGGCAGTAGTTCCTGAATGGTTTTCATATTGGTGCGCGACAAGGTATATCCGCCGCTTGTCTTGAATATTTTCGTATAGTTTTCCATAGCTTCGACATAGAGAATGTCGTTTATGGGAATGGTTACATTGTTGTATTCTTGTTTCACGACGATACTGTCGGCTGTTTTTTCGTATTTGCTTTCGATACGGCGCAGGGCTTTTTCGACAGCCTTTTCGAACCGTTCGTAAGCAAAGGGCTTGTGGAGGAAATCGACGGCATCGAGGTCGAATCCGTTGAGGGCATATTGTGCGTGGGCGGTGGTGAAAATGAAGCAACATTCGTGCGGCAGGGCATGGGCTATATCCAGCCCGCTGATACTGTTCATTTCGATGTCGAGGAATACCAAGTCGGGTTTGGTCCGTTTAATCTCTTCCAATCCTATGCGGGGTTCGCTGAATGTGATTAAGTCGAGCCCGCCGAATCGTTCGCAAAATTGAGTGATGACAAGCAGCGCCAAAGGCTCGTCGTCGATGGCAATACAGGAGGTCCTTTTCATAGCAGTTGAATGGTCAGTTTGGTCTTGAATTGGTTGTTTTCTTGGCCGGTTGTCAACGAGAATCGGTCGGGATAGAGCAGTTCCAGTCGTTTACGGCAGTTCTCGATACCGATAGCCGGTGTGGATTCTTTCTTCTCTTTCATGACGGTGTTTTCTGTCTCGAAAAGCAGGGTGCCGTTTTTGACCGCTATTTTGATGTATATCGTGCAGTCGATATCGGAAGAGGTCCCATATTTGAAAGCATTCTCCACAAAAGTGATAAGAATCATGGGAGGTATTTGGGCTTGTTCGTCGTCGGTTTCGGTGTGGAAATCGATGTGGGTGTGCTTGTTGAGCCGGAGAGACTGTAAATCGACATATTGACGGATATAGTCTATCTCGTTACAGATGGGTATGGTGTCGGACGTGGTTTGTGCATACATATATTTCAGAATGTTCGAGAATTGGATAAATGCCGATTCGGTTTTGTCCGATTTGGTGAGTACCAACCCGTAAAGTGCATTCAACGTGTTGAATAGGAAATGCGGGTTGATTTGTGCTTTATACAAAGCCAGTTCGGCTTTATTCTTCTCGGCCTCGATCTCCTGTTTCGAGAGTATCTGCCTGAAAAGTTCTACGGTCAATTCGATAGCCAAACTGAATCCGGTAACAACGAGGAAGAAAAACCATACGCTCAATGTCCTCATGTGTTGGCGTATGCCCCAATCGAGCCGCGAGTTGGTAACTACGTCTTTGGGGACAGGTATTTGACTAATAGCCCAAGTAATGAAAATGAGAATTGCCATTAACACGATTACCATACCAAATTGCCGTTGCATGATAAGTCCGGGAATATTGGCTTTGCGATAGGTGAAATAGAGCAGATAGATATAGATGATAAGGGTGAGCATGAAAAAGGTGTGGTGAATGATCCACTTTTCTACCGGTACCAGCATGATAAGGAGCGGTAGTATAATTAGGCAGAAGATTAAATCGATATAAGTGCCGATTCGAGTGTAGTTGGTCATTGATTCTTAGGCTGTTTTTGAGTTCGGTTGGCGAAAAATGTCTCTTTATGACAAAGATACGGCATTCTTGTGAATCTGTCAATTATTCCGGTTTGTCGTTCGGCATCACTTTTTGGTCGTTTATCAAAAAAAATGCTTGATATTAAGAGATTGTTTATAAATTTGAGAATCGGTTTAAGATAAGGTAAAAAGATTCTCTATAATACGCATTATTTATTTAGTATTTATCACATAAAACAGCAACAATGAAACGATTTATTATTTTGGCTATGGCAGTATTGCCTTTGCTCACAGCGTGTAAAGAGGAGCGGCAGAGCGAAGGTGAAAAATACAAGATATTTACTGTTGAGCCTATCGATCAAACGTTGACCTCGAATTACACGGCAACGCTTCGTGGTCGGCAATTTGTGGAAGTGCGGCCGCAGGTAAGCGGGATTATTACCGAAATACGTATCGATGAGGGTGATGTCGTCCACAAGGGACAAACTCTTTTTATCATAGACCAAGTGCCCTATAAAGCGGCTCTCGAAACGGCTGTTGCCAATGTGCGCAGTGCCGAGGCCAAGTTGGCTACGGCCCAACTTTCGGCCGAGAGTAAAGAGGCTCTTTTCAAGGAACAAGTCGTGTCGGAATTCGATCTTCAAACCGCCAAGAACGATTTGGCCGAGGCTCAGGCGGCTTTGGCTTTGGCAAAGGCTCAGGAGATAAATGCCCGTAACGACCTCTCTTATACCGAGGTGAAAAGTCCGGTCGACGGTGTGGCCAGTATGATTCCTTATCGGGTAGGAGCTTTGGTGAACAGTTCCATCGCCGAACCGTTGGTAACGGTTTCGGACGATTCGGAGGTTTATGCCTATATCTCTATGTCGGAAAATCAAATTCTCGATTTGCTTCAACAATATGGCTCGTTGCAGAAAGCCAAAGAGTTGATGCCCGAAGTGGAGCTTTTGTTGAGCAACGGGAAGCCTTATGCACAACGTGGTAAAATTGATGCCATCAGTGGTACGGTCGATGAGGGCACGGGAGCGGTGAGCCTGCGGGCCACTTTCCCCAATCCCGATGGCCTGTTGCGTAACGGCGGAAGCGGTTCGGTGGTTGTGCCTACGGTTTACAAAAACAGTTTGGTGATACCGCAGTCGGCCACTTATGAGTTGCAAAACCGCATATTTGTATGGAAAGTAGTCGACGGGAAAACGAAGTCGGCTCCCGTTACCGTGTATAAATATAACGACGGACAGAATTATATTGTCCTTTCGGGCTTGACGGCTGGCGACATGATCGTTGCCGAGGGTGCCGGATTGCTGCGCGAGGGTATTGCTGTCGATATTGAACAATCTACAACCCAGCCAAACGATAGTGCCCTATGAAGATAAGAACATTTATCGACCGCCCCATTTTGGCCGGGGTTATCTCGGTGCTGATTCTCATATTGGGATTTATCGGTTTGACGCAGCTGCCTATTGAACAGTTCCCCGAGATTGCTCCGCCTACGGTGAGCGTGTCGGCTTCGTATACCGGAGCCAATGCCGAAACGGTTCAGAAGAGTGTTGTCGTGCCGCTTGAAGAGGCTCTCAACGGTGTGGAGAACATGACCTATATGACTTCTACTTCGTCCAACAACGGTTCGGCCCGTATCACTGTTTATTTCCGTCAGGGAACCGATCCCGATATGGCTACCGTTAATGTGCAAAACCGTATTGCTACGGCTCAGGGTTTGTTGCCGGCCGAGGTGACAAAGAGCGGTATTAACGTACGTAAGCGCCAGACGAGCAATATTAAACAGTTGGCTGTTTATAGCCCCGACGATTCGTTCGACCGGGCTTTCTTGGCTAACTATATGAAGATTAACATCGAGCCGCGCCTTTCGCGTATTGCCGGGGTGGGCGAGGTAAACGTGTTTGGATATGAATATGCCATGCGTATTTGGCTCGATCCGAGTAAGATGAAGAAGTATGGTTTGGTACCTTCGGATATTACGGGTGTGTTGAGCGAACAAAATATCGAGGCTGCCACGGGTACGTTGGGTGCCGAGGCCGAAAACACTTTCCAATATGTACTCAAATATCGGGGCCGTTACGAAAACGAGGTCGACTATGAGAATATGGTCATCAAGTCGCTCCCCAGCGGTGAAGTCTTGCGCTTGAAAGATGTGGCGACCGTCGAATTGGGTACACGTTCGTACGACTATATCGGAGAGGTGAACGGCCATCCGGGCTGTATTATTATGATTTCACAGACTTCGGGTTCCAATGCCAACGAAATTATTAAAGAGATAGACCGTTCTTTGGTCGAGATTTCCGAAACCTTGCCTAAGGGAATAAAAATTGTCGACCTGATGAGTACCAAAGACTTTCTCGATGCCTCGATCAAGACGGTGGTAAAGACACTGCTCGAAGCGATCCTCCTTGTGGTGCTGGTGGTATATGTGTTCTTGCAGAGTTTCCGCTCCACCTTTATACCGGCCGTCTCTATTATCGTGTCGCTTGTGGGAACCTTTGCATTCCTCTATATAGTCGGGTTCAGCCTTAATATGCTTACCCTGTTTGCCTTAGTGCTGGTTATCGGTACGGTGGTCGACGATGCGATCGTCGTCGTCGAGGCGGTGCAGGCTCGGTTCGATGAGGGCTATAAATCGGCCTACCTTGCCACAATCGACGCTATGGACGGTATTACATCGGCTTTGGTTACCACAACCTTTGTCTTCATGGCGGTGTTTATCCCCGTAAGTTTTATAGGCGGTACCACCGGTACATTCTATACCCAGTTCGGTCTTACGATGGCTGCTGCCGTAGCCATTTCGTTGCTCAACGCCCTCACGCTTAGTCCCGCCTTGTGTGCGCTTATTATGACCCCTCACCAAACCGATGCCGACGGCAAGAAGTTGAGTTTCTCGTCGCGCTTCCACATGGCTTTCGATAGCGCCTTCCATCGTTTGGTAATGAAATACAAAGTGGGTGTTTTCTTTATGATCAAACGCAAATGGCTGGCAGGCGTGTTGCTTGTGGTGGCATTGGTCGGATTTTTCGTGTTGCTGAAAACTACTAAGACCGGTCTTGTGCCCAACGAGGATATGGGTACGGTCTTTGTCGATGTGCGTACCTCGCCGGGCAACAGCGTGCACGAGACGCGCAAGGTAATCGAGCAGGTTGACAGTTGTTTGAACACGATTCCGCAAATCGAAGTCTTGTCGAGTATCACCGGTAACTCCATGTTGAGCGGACAGGGTGCTTGTAACGGTATGTTCACCATTCGGTTGAAAGATTGGAGCGAACGTCCCAACAAGGAGGATGCCGTCGATGCCATCATCGGGGAGATACAGCGCCGCACGGCCTTTATTTCGAGTGCCGACATTATGGCCTTCACCCGTCCCATGATTCCCGGTTATGGAGCGAGCAGCGGTTTTGAGGTTTATATACAGGACCAGAAAGGCGGTACCACCGAGGATCTTTTGAAGTATACGCGTAACTTCTTGGCCGAGCTTAACAAGCGTCCTGAGATTGGTAGGGCCACTACATCGTTCGATACCAAATTCCCCCAGTATCTTGTCGAGGTCGATGCGGCTCGTTGTAAGCGCAATGGCGTGTCGCCCAACGATGTCCTCAGTACACTTTCGGGATACATAGGCGGTAATTACGCGTCGAACATGAACCGTTTCTCGAAACTCTATCGGGTAATGGTACAGGCTCCGCCTCAATTCCGGCTCGATACCGAGGCGCTTAATAATATTTTTGTGCGCAATGATTCGGGTGAGATGAGCCCCATTACTCAGTATCTGACACTTACCCGCATTTATGGTTCCGAGGTTTTGACCCGGTTCAACCTCTTCTCGGCCATTCAGGTAAATGGCGCTCCGGCTACCGGATACAGTTCGGGACAGGCCATTCAGGCGGTGAAGGAGGTAGCGGCACAGAGCTTGCCTACGGGCTACGGATTCGAGTTTGGCGGTATGTCGCGTGAAGAGTCGAATACGGGCAATACCACCACGATGGTTTTTGCAATATGTGTAGTCTTCATTTATCTTATTCTGTGCGCTTTGTACGAGAGTTTGTTTATTCCGTTGGCCGTTATTCTTTCGGTGCCTTTCGGTTTGGCTGGCAGTTTCCTTTTTGCCAAGATGTTTGGGTTGGAGAACAATATCTATTTGCAAACGGGACTTATCATGCTTATCGGCTTATTGTCGAAGACGGCAATTCTGTTGACCGAGTATGCTTCGGAGCGGCGTCGCCACGGTATGACCATTTCGCAGGCAGCCATTTCGGCGGCACAAGTGCGGTTGCGTCCTATTCTTATGACTTCGCTTACCATGATATTCGGTATGTTGCCTATGATGTTTGCTTCGGGGGTAGGGGCGAATGGCAATATATCCATTGGTGTGGGTACTGTGGGCGGTATGCTCATCGGTACGATAGCCTTGCTGTTTATCGTGCCGGTACTCTTTATCGTCTTCCAAACGTTGCAGGAAAAACTAATGCCCGAACGTAAATTGCCGAAAATAGAAGAAAAAAAATGATACGATACTCAGAACGATTATTCGATATGAAAAAAATAATGAAAGGTAAGTGCCGAGAAAAGTTTTCGGGTTTAACTATGCCGAACCGTATCTTATATACTACAAAAATAATAATAGGTTTGTGGCTGTTGGCCGGATTGACGGGCTGTCAGTATAGGGTGTATGAACGTCCCGAAATGCCGCAGACCGACAGCCTCTACCGGCAACCGGTAGCGAGTGACGATACGGCCTCGATTGCCGACTTGTCGTGGAAAGAGTTGTTTACCGACCCGTTGTTGCAACAGCTTATCGAGACGGGTATTGCCAATAATACCGACTTGAATATCGCCCGGCTCAAAGTCCGCGAAGCCGAAGCGTTGCTCACCGCTTCGAAGTTGGCCTATTTGCCTTCGCTCTCTCTTACCCCGCAAGGAACTTTGAAAAGCGTCGAGGGTAATTCGCCTACCAAAACTTACAATTTGGCGGCGTCGGCCGATTGGGAATTGGATATTTTCGGCCGCATTACCAATGCCAAACGTGAAGCAAAAGCGGTTTTGGAACAGAGCGAGGCCTATAAACAGGCGGTTCATACTCAACTTGTCGCCACCATCGCAAACAGTTATTACTCATTGTTAATGCTCGACGAGCAACTCGATATTACCCGGCGGACGGCCGAGAACTGGGCCGAGAATTTGCGGGTAATGAAGGCGTTGAAGAATGCGGGACAAACTACCGAAATGGCTGTCGCTCAAATTGAGGCGAGCAAATTGGCGGTCGATGCCTCGGTGCTTTCGTTGCAACAGCAGGTGACCGAGATGGAAAATTCGCTTTCGGCCTTGCTGGGTTTAACACCGCAAACGATCGAACGCTCTACGCTCGCCGGGCAAACGTTCCCCGATACTTTGTCGGTGGGTGTGCCGTTGCAACTGTTGCAACGACGCCCCGATGTGCGACAGAGCGAAGCGGCTTTGGCCGAAGCCTTCTATGCGACCAACCGGGCCTATTCGGCTTTTTATCCCTCTATCACGTTGAGTGGGTCGGCCGGCTGGACCAATGCTGCCGGAGCCGTCATTACCAATCCCGGCGAATGGCTTTTCACGGCAGTGGGTTCTTTGGTTCAACCCTTGTTTAACCGGGGACAGAATATTGCCAACCTGAAAGTGGCGAAAGCGCAACAGGAAGAGGCGTTGCTCACTTTCCGCCAAACGCTTCTCGATGCCGGTACCGAAGTAAACAATGCTTTGTTGCAGTGGCAGGTCGCCCGCAATCGGTTGGAGTTGGACAAGCAACAAATAGCCTCTCTTCAATCGGCCGTGCGAAGTTCCGAATTGTTAATGCAGTATAGCTCGCAAAATTATCTCGAAGTGCTTACCGCCCGGCAAACTCTGTTGAGTGCCGAACTTTCGGCCGTAGCCGACCGTTTCGACGAGATACAGGGAGTGATTAACCTTTACCACGCTTTGGGTGGAGGATATTGAGGTATAGTGCCGATTTAACCGAATGACGGAGGCAGGCGAGGAAATTGTTTTTTCGCCTGCCTCGTTTATATCAAGTATGAATTGGTGGAACCGAATATTCGAGATGGGACGGTGGATTTGGGAAAGAGCATGAGTGAGCATAAAAAAACGCCTGCGAAATTCGCAGGCGTTTGTGTTTTGGTGATCCGCTTGGGGCTCGAACCCAAGACCCCAACATTAAAAGTGTTGTGCTCTACCAGCTGAGCTAGCGAATCTAACCTCGGTGCTTTTTGGAAAAGCGTTGCAAAGATACGGCTTTTATCGGAATATGCAAGCACTATGCGTAAAAATATTCTCGCTAATTTTTTTTGAACCGGTGATGACCGTTTTGTTGCAGTCGCTTGATTAACGCAAAATGCTTTCGAAAAAAGGAATAAGCAGGGAGGTGATAACCCCCATCAATCCGATGGCCAGCCCGCTGATGGCTCCTTCGACAGCTCCCAGTTCGATGGCGCGAGCCGTACCCAGTCCGTGGGCTGCCGAGCCCAAAGCCAGTCCGCGGGCTACGCTGCTGTTGACGTGACAGCGGTCGAGGACGGCCGGCCCGATGATTCCGCCTAAAAGTCCGCATCCGAATACGATGACGGCAGTGAGCGACGGTATGCCGTGAGAGTGCTCCGAGAGGGAGATGGCGATGGGTATCGTTACCGATTTGGGTTGCAACGATGAGGTGATGGCTTCGTCGACACCCATTGCACGACAGATGGCTATGACGCTGACGATTCCTACGATACCCCCGGCAAATACGGCGGTGAGGACAGGAATTTCCTTGCCCCGTATTTGTTCTATCTGCTCGTAGAGGGCATATCCTAAGGCTACGACCGAGGGGCCGAGCAGGAAACTGATGAAGCTGCTGCCGGCGCAAAAGGTGTCGTAGTCGATGTCGAGGAGGGTAAGGATTCCGATGATGAGAATCATGGCTACCAAAAGCGGGTGGAACAGGGCGAAATGTTTTTTCCGGTAAAGTTTGCAGCCGGCCAAATAGCTTCCTAAAACGATTAGGAGTATGAAGGGGGTGGAGGCAAATATTTCGTTCATTGTTCGGCTCCTCCTTTCTTGTGCGATAGTTTGCGGTCGAGCCGCTCTTCGGTTACTCCTACAACAATGATTACCAACAGGGTAGTGACTACCGATACGGTGAGCAGAACTACCCAGTTGCTCATGAGTATCTTATATTCGTGCATGAGCCCTATGCTGGCCGGGACGAAAAACAACGCCATGTTGCGGGTGAGTGCGGTGGCTGCCCGGCTTACGTTGTCGGGGCGTACCCATTTGAGGGTGAGGGCAAGGAACAGCAGTATCATGCCGCACACGCTGCCGGGAATGAGTTTCCCGATGAGCATACTCACGAACTCTCCCAATACATAGAAGAGCATGATATAACAAAATCCTTTAATCATTTCAAAAAACCTTATGTTTAATACCTAAATACCTAAAATCTATTTTTTTATTTTATTCTCGGTTTGTATAGTTAATACCGTCTTCGCAGACGATGAATCCTTCATCTTGCAGGAAGCGCAAG
>DXFL01000026.1 GCA_019114445.1 Candidatus Barnesiella excrementigallinarum | reverse complement strand
GTGGCCATCATGTCGATTACCGCATCCCATTGGTCGGAAGTAAGATCCATCTGATCGTAGGGAATACCGGCAATTTCGAATTCCCGGGCATATTCATAGATCGACCAATAAAGCGGAGCTTTGTATTTATGGATATCGCCGGGAACAGGCAGTTCTGGAAGCTCGGGAGTCGGAGGTTCCGGAACGGTGCTTCCACCTTTTTTATTGTCATCGTCGCAGGCGGTCGAAAAAATGGCGGTCGAGAATAAGATTGCCGCAACTGCAAATTTGTTTATAATCGAGTGTCTTGTCATATTATCTGTTTTATTTGTTTCATTTGATGAGGCATCCTGCGTTCCGGCAAAAAAGCCGGAACCGGAAGACCTCATTGTAAACCTAAATAACCTTCATACTTACTTTGACTCTCGACTTAATAACCGAGGAAAGTAGTGCTGAGAGTCCAGTTGCGCAAGTCGAACACCAGACGATAGTGACCTGAATCTTTTACAGACCATTTAAGGTCTTCTCCTCCGGTGTAGAGCTGGAATTGCTCGGTGTTGTCGGCCTTGCTTATGGGTGAGCCTGCTGTCATCGGGCGTACGCAGGGGGCTTGATCCCAACTGCCTTGCGTAAGGTACGCTTTAAGCTCTCCTTGCGAAAGAATTCCGTCGTAGATAAATACAAGATGATCCTCTTCGCTCATTTCCAAGGGATACATATTGTTTACATCCCATAAGGCAGGAGTGGCATCGCCTACGATATAGAGGGTGGAAGTCTTGATGGGAATATTGCCATCAATAACGATTATATCTTTTTCTTCGTCGCAACTTGCCATAAAAAGTCCCATAAGCATTATTGCGACAATCGCTGTGAATTTATGCGTCTTCATTTTTATATCGGTTTAAAATTATTTATATCCCGGATTCTGTTTGAGTGCTGCATTGGTAGTGATCTGTACACGCGGCACAGGATAGATTTTGGTATGGTCGTCGGCATCGGGCTGTTTGTCCCACCATGTACCTTTGTTGAACTTGTCGAAACGGATAAGGTCGATGCGGCGACGTCCTTCTGCCAGAAATTCGCGACCCCATTCATCGAGCATCTCGTCGAGGTCAAGGGTTATGTTGCCTTCGGGCTGATAGAGCACCTCTTTGTGTTTGTCGCTCGGATAGTAGCGGCGGCGCACACTGTTGAGCAGTTTGCCGGCTTCTTTGTCGTCGCCACGGCGCAGTTTGCATTCGGCGAGCGCATATATGATTTCGGGCAGACGTATTTCTGCGAAATCGCTTTCTCCGGCACCGGGGTCATTGTTGCTGTACATCGGATATTTCACCGTGTACCATCCGGAGTTGTAGTCGCCCGTGGTCATGTTGCTTTCGGGCGATGTGAGCCATTGACCTTCTTTCTTATAATGGAACTGACCCACAGCATCGCGGATGCAAAGCTCGTAAGGCATTTCAGGGGCTTTGAGTTTGCGGGGTATGCCGTTCTGCATATATTCGAGATAGCCGAACAGGAACATGCCTTCGCGTTTGCCTCCTCCGAGGTTTTTATATTTCTTAAGGCGTACGTCGCCGGGATACTTGCGGAACTTCTGTATGGTCATACCTAATTTGAAATCATAGAGTTTGCCGGTCGGGTCATAACTCGGCGAACATACGAATTCGCCGTTATGACCGCCGTGTTTCACTTTGGCATCGTCGAAAAATAGTTCCGAGTAAGAGGGCACGCCCCAGTTGTATAATTGGTTGTAATGCCAGCTGGTGTAGTTGCAGGATCCGGAGAAGAAGAAGATCAGCTCGTCGCAGCTGTCGTTGTCGGAATCGAAAGGAGCATCCCAGCGGTCGGCTACCTTATACTCTCCGTAAACGCCATCGACAATATCCTGAGCTACCTTTTCACAATCTGCAAGACGGTCTACTCCTATATATTCTTTGGCATTCAGATACAAACGCACCAACAATGCTGCTGCACCTGCCTGCGTCCACATGTTTGCATACTGCGATCCGCTGCCCAAGCTGTTTTTCTTATAGAGGAGCGGAATGGCATCTGTAAGCTCTTTCTCGATGAAATTGAAGATCTTTTCAGGCGGAACCTGCGAGAGGGTGTTCTGCGACTGGTCGTCGTAGCTTATGCAGAAGGGCACGTTGCGGAAAGCGTCGAGCAGACGAAGATAATACCAGCAACGCAAAACTCTGTTCTGCATCTTCAATGCATTCCACTCATCCTCCTGAAAATCGAATTTTTTCGGATCCAGTTCGTTGAAACGGTCAATGGCGAAATTGGCTTGGGCGATACCTGCGAACTGCGAGTCCCATTCGTCGTGCACATGGCGCGAGATATCGGGCGTCCATGTGTGATAGTGGAACTGACGCCACACACCGCCGTCATCCCAACTGCCGTCGCGGCGGGGAATGATCAGCTGGTCGGCAGGGAGTTCGTTTATTCTGAAACGCGGTACGATGGTCCAATAGCCGTGTTCAAACGAGCGGAATGCCATCGCTATAACATCGTCGCGGGTATTGAAATAGTTGTTGGAGCCTATCTCGCTATAAAGATTCTCGTCCAGATCGGTACAAGCCGATAGAGACGTTACGGCCAAAGCCAGGCAGGTCAAATATTTATATGCTTTCATTGTAATTTGATTTTTGTTTGATATTGATTAGAAATCAAGCTGTACACCGAGTAGGAACTGGCGGGTAGTGGGATAATAGCCACGGCCGCTGTGTGCTCCGGGGTTCAGTCCATTGACATTGAAATTCGACGGGTCCATACCGCTGTATTTGGTGATAGTAAACACGTTGCGCACTGTTCCGTAGATGCGGAACGAGTTCAAGAAACGAATATTATGCAAGGGCAATGTGTAGCCGAGCGTAAGGTGGTCGAGTTTGAAATAATCGCCGCGTTCAAGGAAGTAGTCGCTGACAATCGGGTTCTGATCCGGTGAGATCAGGAAGTTTTTACCGTATGCCTTGCGGAGTGTGTTCCCGGTGAAGTTGCGTGTGCCGTAATAGAAATCATGGATGTTGAAAATGTGGAACCCGAATGCTCCGCTGAAAAAGAGCGAAAGGTCGAAGTTCTTATAGCGGAAGTTATGGCCGGTCGAAAGGGTGAACTTGGGCAGACCGTTTCCGACATACTGGCGGTCGGCTTCTGTACCTTGGATTCCTTGGATGATATCGCCATCCTTGTCGTAGATAAGCCATTCGCCATCGGTGCTTATACCGGCATACTTGAACATATAGAATCCGCCGATCGAGCGACCTTTTTCTATGCGTTGCAAGGGAATGTTAGGATAGGGGTTCTCGGTGTAAGCTACATCATAATAATCGTTACCGACGAATTCGGAGTTGCTGAAATCCACGAACTTGTTCGACTGTGTGGAACCGATGAAATTCATCGTGTAGGAGAAATTACGGGTCTGCACGGCATTGAAAGTGATGTCGAACTCGAAGCCCTGATTTTCCATCGTACCCACGTTTACATAGGTGTGGGTGAACAGATAGGGAGGCATAGGCACGCGATAGCTGCCGAGCAGGTCTTGCTGATGGCGGAGGAAGTAGTTGAACGAACCGTAAAGCCGGTTGTTGAACATCGAGAAATCAAGACCGACGTTCCAGTTTTTGCCTTGTTCCCAGTGGAGGTCCGGATTGACATTCTTGTTGGGTCCCCAAACTTTAACCCACTCTCCGTTGTAGTAGCTGTATCCGAACGGACCCATGGTGTCGAGCGACAGGTAGCTACCGAACTCTTGGTTACCTGTCACACCGAAGTCTGCACGAATCTTCAAGTCGTCCAACCAAGACGAAGCTCCTTCCATAAAGCTCTCTTTGGAGATGCGCCAACCGACTGAAACAGCAGGGAAATTACCCCACTTGTGGTTCTTACCGAATTTCGACGACCCTTCGCGGCGCATCGATGCGGTGAACAGATAGCGACTGTCGTAGTCATAGCTCACTCGACCGAAGAATGCGATCAGTTTGTTGTCGTTCTTGTAACTGCTCATACCGATATTACCTTCCTCTTTCATTCCGTCGCCTGCACCCAAGTTGTCGGCTCCGATACCATCGTTGGCGAAATCATAGTTTTCGCTGCTGAATCCGGAATTCTGCCAATATTGGTATGAATATCCGACCATTGCGCGGAGGTTGTGTTTGTTGATGTTGATACTGTAATTGCCGATCCATTCAAGGCTGAGGTTGCGGGCGTTGTTAGAAGTACGCGAACCGTAGCCTTTTCTGTCGTTGCGGCGATTCTGGTTCATCGTCGATGGCTCGTAGTAATTGACGTCGTTGTTGTACTGGTGGTCGGCAAATGTAACCTGTGTGTTGAGTGTCTGCTCGTATTTGGCATCCGGCATAAATAGCGGAAGCAGGTTGAGTTTCAGCGTACCGTTCCAGTCGATGACTTTCTCTTGGCTTTTGTTTCTGACCAAATTCATCGATTCGATGGGATTGACAAAACCGTTATAGTCGGTGAAGTCGTAGTAGCGGCTGGGATCGTTGGGATTCCATACCGGTGTGGTCGGGTTTGCTTCGATCGCGCGGCGAAAAACATCGTTGTCGGCGAGGTTACGGTAAACTACGCGGGGAGCAACATTCACGTTTACAGAAAACAGCCCGTCTTTTGTGGTGTGGTTTACTGTGGCACGCGCACCGTACTCCTCGCGGTTACCGCGTCTCTCAACGCCGTCGGCATTGCGGTAATCGACTGTCACGCGATAGTTCGAGTTAGCGTTACCGCCACTGATGCTCAATGTGTGTTGCTGCTTGAAACCTACCTGTTGCACGAGGTCGAAGAGATCTTCGCTCGCGCCGAGATCGGCAGCCGCATCACCCGCAGGGATACGCAGGTTGCGGTAATCTTCGGCATTCATCATGTCGAGGTCGCGGTTGGCTTTGTCCCACGATAACGTTGCCGAATAGGTGGTATGGGTTTTACCGTCGCGAGGACCTTTCTTTGTGGTGATGATGATGACACCATTGGAACCGCGGGTACCGTAGATTGCCGATGCGGCACCGTCTTTAAGCACGTCGAACGATTCGATGTCGTTCGGATTGATATTGGTCAGGCTTGCTCCTGGGATACCGTCGAGCACGATCAGCGGGCTTACGCTTGCTTCGCGCGACGATACGCCGCGTATTTGCAGACTTGCGGCAGCGTTCGGGTCGGCAGCGGCAGTATTCACTACCGAAAGTCCCGGTACCTTCCCTTGGATAAGCATGGACACATCCGTAGCCGCGACCGACTGGAAATCTTTGGCGCTGACATGCGATATGGCAGATGTCAGCTCTTTCTTGTCGATAGTACCGTAACCGATGACAATCGCTTCACTCAGGACCTTGCTATCCTCTTGAAGTACGATTTTTATGTCGGAACGCCCTTTCAAGGATACATACTGGGTCTTATATCCGATATACGACACTATCAATGTGGCATTGGGGTCTACGTTATTCAATTGAAACGCACCCTCTTCATTGGTGACCGTTGCCGTTTGGGAGCCCTTTACCACAACTGATGCTGCGATGAACGGCTCGCCTTGCGTGTCGGTCACTGTGCCGACAATCTTTATATGCTTGTCTTTTGTTGCAGAGGAAGCCTGATTTAATGATATCCTCTTGTTGTTTATCACATAGTTTATCCCATGTGCCGGCAAGATTTTGTCCAAGACAGCCGTCAGCGGCTCGTTCTGGACATTGACGGTTACATGGACATTAACATTGATTGTTTCTTTACTATAAAAGAAACGGTAGTCTGTTTGTTTCTCGATCGAGCGTAGAACACTTTTGAGAGTTACGTTCCTGGCATCAAGTGTGACCTTGTTGTCGGCTGCATAGCCCGATGCTCCGATACAAAGCATAAGCAAGACCAAAAGCGGTCTTAACGCCTTGCCTAATCGGTAGCGGCTTGGAATTGGTATTAGATTGTTCATTACAAATAATTTAATTGGTGTTTATGTGATTTTTTAATATCTATAATATAATTGATATTTCTGCGGTTTTATTGTGTTTATAATTAGTATTTCGGTGACTTTATTAAAAGAACACTTGACCTTTAAAAAACCACATCATAAAATCACAAAATTTTACATTCATGAAAATTTAGTTAGCGTTTATGTGTTTATGCGGTATTTTTAAGGTATATTATAGCATTTCCATAACTGTAATATTTAATAAACACTTGACCTTCAAAAAACCACATCGCAAAATCACAAAATTTTATGTTTGGGAAAAATTTCCTTAAAAGCTCTTGGTTTTTGAGAACGTTCTCCATACTTTCGCAAAAAATACCATGAAATGACAAACGAAGAATGTAAGAACGATGCGCTTTTGGTGGCAGCCCTCAAAATTGACAGCCACGAAGCCTTTGTGAAAATTTTTCATCGGTATTATGCTGATCTTGTCCGTTTCACAGCCCGCTTTATCCCGGATAAAAACACTTGTGAAGACATTGTGCAGGAGGCATTTATCAAACTCTGGACCAATCGTAAAAGATTGGAAACAGATACCTCCATCAGCTCTTATCTGATATCGCTTGTCCAGAATCTCGCTCTTAACGAGTTGAGACATACGAAAGTCAAGATGCAATATCAGGATATGAACCATGAAATAATTCTTTCGCTGTCGCCCGAAGAGCATATGTTTTTTTCGGAATTGTATGGCGCATACGAAACGGCATTGGCAAAACTCGATCCGGAGGTCCGTGAGACATTGCTGCTCAGCAGACAGGAAAAACTGAAATATGCAGAGATTGCCCAACGTCTCGATATATCTGTACGCACCGTTGAAGCACGTATAAGCAAAGCTCTTAAATTTCTTCAACATAATTTGCAGATTTATAGGGTGCTGCTGTTTATAACCTTATGCGCTTGTAATTTCCTATAATATACCAATAATATATGGATATGAATCACATGGATAACGACAACATGAATATGGATATCATCATAGCCCGCTATTTCGGCGGTGATGCGACACCTGATGAAATCGATCGGCTTCGGAAATGGATTGAACTCTCTTCGGAGAATAAAAAACTTTTCTTTGAACAGCAAGATATTTGGGAAGCCTTGAACCCGTCATTCGAGGTCACTGACAGCGATATTGAAAAGGCTGAACGGAAGTTGCTGATAAGAACCGGAATCATGCCGCGAGGATTCGGCATGATGCGGAAGCTGTTTGTGTTTTGGTCGAGGGTTGCGGCAGTGGCGATCCTGCCGTTGCTCGCCGTCACCATATATTTCTTCCACAGGACCGGCAATACCGTACATCAAGAAGTAACTCTCTCTACCGATTATGGATGCACGAGCAAAGCATCGCTTCCCGATGGCTCCGTCGTATGGTTGAATGCGAACAGTGCTTTGGTATATTCGCAGGATATGGGCGGCGACAGCCGCGATGTCAATCTCCACGGCGAGGCTTATTTCGATGTCCATGCCGATGCGTCGCATCCTTTCAATGTCCATACAGCCAATATGACTGTCACTGCAATCGGTACCGAATTCAATGTCAATGCTTATGACCGGAACACTTCGGTAACTTTGGTCGAAGGGAAAGTCGTGGCTGCCGATGCCGAAAACAGCGTGTCGTTGCAGCCCGGCGAACATCTGACAATTCGGGATGGGAAGTCGGTTATCTGTAAAGATGTCGATCCGGATAGGTATTGTGCATGGCGCAATGGAATCCTTATTTTTGAAGATGAGCCGATTCATGACATCTGTCGCCGATTGCAGCAGATTTATAATGTCGAGTTTGATATTGACCCCGCTCTGACCGGCTACACTTTCCGGTTTATATTGAAAGGAGAGAGCCTCACCGAGATAATGAGCCTTTTCCAATTGACAGCACCGGTTGTCTGCATTACCGACAGCGACAGTCATACATCCGATTCAATAAGTTCACCTCAGATCATCCACATAACACCATTATGAAAAAGATACAACACCCTTTGATGGTATTGCTTTTGCTTGCCACTGCTCTGTCTGTCGCATGCTCGGCAGACCGGACAGAAACCGTGTCGTCTCCCGACGGCAATATCGAAATCAAATTTTGCCTTACTCCTCAGGGCGAACCGACCTATTCGGCAACTTACAAAGACCGTCCCATAGTAGCGAACTCGCTCATGGGATTCGAAATCAAGGATGCCGAACCGCTGACCGGCGGCTTTCGCATGGACGGAGTAAATAGTTCGGAAACCCATGAAACATGGGCTCCTGTATGGGGCGAAAATGATTCCATTGTAAATAACTACCGTCAGATGGCGGTGAACCTGAGTCGGGGTGATTTAAAGATGAATATTGAATTCCGTGTCTATGACGATGGGTTCGGTTTCCGGTATCTCTTCCCCGAACAACCTGCAAAACAGTATGTCGTCACCGACGAGATGACGCAGTTTGCGATGGCGGGCGACCACACCGCATGGTGGATTCCCGGCGATTACGATACTCAGGAATACGAATATACCCGTTCGCGGCTCAGTGAAATCCGCAGCCATGCCGACGATGAGTTCATGCCTAACGTTTCGTCGCAACGCTTTTCGCCGACCGGCGTACAAACAGCTCTGCTGCTAAAAACCGACGATGGCTTGTATCTGAGCCTGCACGAAGCGGCTTTGGTCGATTTCCCTGCGATGCACCTCGATCTCGACGATAGCACTTTGGTATTCAAGGCTCACCTTACGCCCGGTCCTGACGGCACTATGGCTACTTTCGATACCCCGTTCAAAACCCCTTGGCGCACAGTGACTATCGGCGAGAAAGCCACCGATATCTTGGCTTCGAATCTCATCCTTAACCTGAACGATCCTTGCGCGCTCGACGATGTTTCATGGATTCATCCTACAAAATATATGGGCGTATGGTGGGAGATGATTACAGGCGCAAGTTCATGGAACTATACCGATGCCGAAAATTTCGATCTCTCCACATTCGATTACTCGAAAGCCAAGCCTAACGGTCGTCATGCAGCCAACAACGAAAATGTGCGCCGTTATATCGACTTTGCCGCACGTCACGGCTTCGATCAACTTCTCGTTGAAGGCTGGAATATAGGTTGGGAGGATTGGTTCGGAAAAGAGAAAGACTATGTATTCGATTTTGTAACACCGTATCCGGACTTTGATATTGCCGCCCTTAACAAATATGCTCACGACAAAGGCATCCGGCTTATGATGCATCACGAGACATCAGCGGCTGTGGATAATTACGACCGGCACATGGACAAGGCTTACGATCTGATGAAAAAATATGGCTACGATACCGTCAAGAGCGGATATGTAGGAAATATCATTCCCCGTGGAGAGCATCATTATAGCCAGAAGCAGGTGAGCCATTACCTGAATGCGGTCAAAAAGGCTGCCGACAAGCATATTATGGTGAATGCCCATGAAGCCGTGCGTCCTACCGGACTGTGCCGCACATATCCCAATCTCGTCGGAAACGAAAGTGCTATGGGACAGGAATACCAGGCCATGTCGCCGAAGCATTGCACCATATTGCCGTTTACACGGCTCAAAGGCGGTCCGATGGATTTCACTCCCGGTATCTTTGAGATGGATCTGTCTAAAACAGCCCCCGGCAATAAGCTCCACAAAAATGCCACCATCGCCAATCAGTTAGGATTGTATATGACAATGTATTCGCCATTACAGATGGCTGCCGACACTCCCGATAACTACGAACGCAAAATGGATGCATTCCAGTTCATTAAAGACGTTCCTTTGGATTGGAGCGAGAGCCGGTATATCGATGCCGAGCCGGGCGAATTTATCATCGTGGCGCGTAAAGACAAGAACAGTGACGACTGGTTTGTCGGCGGTGTCAATGCCGAAGAAGCACGCGACGTTGTATTGGATCTTGATTTCCTCGATCCGGACATGAAATATATGGCAACTATTTACGCAGACGGAAAGAGGGCAAACGGTTACACGAACAGCAACGACTACTCGATTTCGACCCGCGAAGTCAATAGCAGCGACAATATTCAAGTGCGCATGGCAGTAGCCGGAGGGTTTGCCATATCGCTCAAACCTATAATTTAAACAAGAGGGATCGACTAATTAAACACACTCCTATATGGTACAAATTCAAAAGATTATTTTATCGGCGGTTCTTGCTGCCGGTTTACTGCCTGTTGCCGCTCGGGCAGACCTCCCGGTCTATCTAGACAGGAGCAAGCCTATCGAAGAACGCGTAGAGGATGCGCTCTCCCGCATGACACTCGAAGAAAAGGTTGCGTTATGCCATGCGCAAAGCAAATTCTCATCGGCAGGTGTACGCCGGCTCGGGATTCCCGAAGTATGGCTGAGCGACGGACCTCACGGTGTCCGTGCCGAATTTAACTGGGATAACTGGGACTATGCAAACTGGACCAATGATGCCTGTACGGTATTTCCCGCCCTTACGGCACTTGCCGCCACATGGAATCCGGAATTATCGGCATTGTATGGCAAAAGTGTCGGCGAAGAAGCCCGTTACCGCGAAAAAGATATACTTCTCGGACCGGGAGTGAATATATCGCGCACCCCGCTCAATGGACGGAACTTCGAGTATATGGGCGAAGACCCGTATCTTACCGGTGAAATGGCTGTTCCCTATATTCAGGAACTTCAAAAAAACGGCGTGGCAGCCTGTGTGAAACATTTCGCTCTTAACAATCAGGAAAAATGGCGCGATAATGTCAATGTCAAGGTATCGGACCGTGCACTATATGAAATATACCTCCCCGCTTTCAAACGAGCCGTGCAGGAAGGCAAGGCATGGAGCGTAATGGGTGCCTATAACAGAGTGTGGGATGAGCATTGTTGCCATAATGCCCGCTTGCTCAACGATATTCTGCGTGGCGAATGGGGATTCGACGGTGCTGTTGTTTCCGACTGGGGTGCTACACACGACACAAAACAGGCGGCTCTTAACGGTCTTGACATCGAAATGGGATCTTATACCGATGGACTTGCAACCGAGTCGATGTACGGTTACGATGCTTTCTATCTGGCTACCCCTTATCTCGAAATGATCAAGCGTGGTGAGATTCCCGAATCAACAGTCGATGACAAAGCCCGCAACATTCTGCGTCTGATCTTCCGGACTGCAATGAATACCGACAAGCCGTTCGGTTCGATGACTACTCCTGAGCACTATGCCGCAGCAAAACAGGTGGCTGTCGAGGCAATTGTCCTGCTGAAAAACAACGGACTGCTTCCGCTCGATCCTGCCAAGTACGACAATGTCCTTGTAGTAGGTGAGAATGCAGTACGTATACTCTCCGATGGTGGCGGTTCGTCGGAACTCAAAGCCAAAGATATGTTCACACCTCTTGAAGCTATACGTGAAACTTATGGCAACGGAGTGAAGTTCGCCGAAGGTTACCGCACGGGTCGTCCGTTCTTTGGGTGGGAAGAAATTATTCCTGATGAAATTCTCGATTCACTGCATAATGAAGCCGTGGAGTTGGCAAAGAAAGCCGATGTCGTTATCTACATCGGCGGATTGAATAAAAACGGCTTTCAGGAGTGCGAATCGACCGACCGCCGCGAATACAACCTGCCGTGGAATCAGGACAAGCTGATTGAGGATCTGGTTGCAGTAAACCCCAATCTCGTCGTGGCAAATATCTCGGGCAATGCATACGCTATGCCGTGGGTCGATAAAGTCCCTGCGATTTTACAAAGTTGGTATCTTGGCACCATGATAGGACCGTCGATGGCTGATGTGATTTCAGGCAAAGCCAATCCCAGCGGCAAACTGCCTTTCTCTTTCCCGAAACGGCTGGAAGATAATGGAGCACACCATTTCGGTGAAATTTCGTATCCGGGTATCGAAATCCCCGGCAAGGGTCCGCAACAAGAATATCTCGAAGATATATTCGTGGGGTACCGCTGGCATGACACCAAGAAGATTCCGGCACTATTCCCGTTCGGGCATGGTCTGAGTTATACGACATTCAAATACGGAAAAGCCGCACTTTCCTCAAAAGAAATGTCGGATAACGGAACAATCACGGTTACAGTACCCGTTATCAATACCGGCGATGTAGACGGAAAAGAAACAGTCCAACTCTACATCCAAGATGAAAAATCATCCCTTCCTCGTCCTGTAAAGGAACTCAAAGGATTTAGAAAAATCCATCTTGCTCCCGGTCAGACAACGGAAGTCTCATTTTCAATTACCCCCGATGACCTGAAATTCTTCGACGACTCCAAACACGAATGGATTGCCGAACCCGGTAAATTCAAAGCTATGATCGGCGCATCTTCTACCGACATACGATCGACTGTCCGGTTCTCGTATAAATGATGATTTTGCCGGTTATGTAAAATCTCGTTATTTCATAATAAAGAAGCAAAAGCATCTACGCACTTGGTGCTTTTGCTTCTTTTTAGTTTACACCTTAAATAGAAAAATAATTTTGCAATGAAAAATAAAGTAATTATCTCCGTCTTTCTGGGCGCATTATTGGCATCGTGTTCTGTAAGTGATAAAACCGGCTTGACAAAGTCGGGGCTGAATCCCGAAAATTTTGAGGCTGTTATAGATGGGAAACATACCTCTCTATATACCTTGACAAATGCCAATGGCATTGAGGCATGTATAACGAACTATGGCGGACGTGTGGTATCGCTTATGGTCCCGGATAAAAACGGTGAACTGCGCGATGTAGTGCTCGGGCACGACTTGATAGCGGATTATAGAAACATCGACAATAATTTTGGTGCGCTTATAGGCCGCTATGGAAACCGTATCGACAAAGGGAAGTTTACCCTCGATGGCGTTGAATATGATCTGCCTAAAAATAACTTCGGACATTGTCTGCACGGAGGAGAGAAAGGCTTCCATCACTCGGTTTGGGATATGGTCCAAATTTCTGATACGCTGCTGACACTTCGGCTGAATACCCCCGACGGGTACGCCGGATTCCCGGGCAATGTCGATGTACAGGTTACTTATACGCTCACGTCCGACAATGCCCTGCGTATCGCATATCGTGCGACAACCGACAAGCCAACCATACTCAACCTCACCAACCACAGCTACTTTAACTTATCGGGAAATCCCTCGCAGGATATACTCGCTGAAACTCTTATAATGAACGCTTCGTCGTTCACGCCGATCGACAGTACATTCATGACCACAGGCGAGATACTGACGGTCGAGGGTACACCTTTCGATTTTCGTAAGGGACGTGTGATTGGTGACAGTATAAACTCTGGAAATAAGCAGATTGCCAACGGGTTGGGCTACGATCACAACTTCGTGCTCGATACAGCCGGTGATATTTCAGTCGTAGCCGCCCGCTTATATGACCCGACGAGCGGAATAGCGATGGACGTGTTCACCGATGAGCCGGGAATCCAATTCTATGCAGGTAATTTTCTTGATGGAACGGTCAAAGGCAAACACGGTATTGCATACCCTTGCCGTAGTGCAGTCTGCCTTGAAACGCAACATTTCCCCGATTCACCCAACAAACCTGCATGGCCGTCGGTTGTAGTAACTCCCGACAAGACCTATTCAAGCACTTGCATCTATAAATTTAGTAATTAGTTCGGCAACCAAAGAATTATATTAAAAAACAGGGCCGTCCAACAAATTCGGTTTTAGAGATTTCACCCTCGTCAGAACAACCTCTGGCGAGGGTGATTTCCATTTCGGTGATTTATTAGACAATCTAAAATTATATCTTACTGACACCCAATTATAAAACTTTGGAATTCACTTTTTTGTATTTTGAAACTATAAAAGTAACAAAAAAATCACCGGTTTTCAAAATTAAAGAATCGAGTCGTTGTTGGGGTTTTGCTGATGTCTGATGAAGTTTTGTTTGGCTGAAAAAGGATTGGCATTGGCGTAGCAATAGACACAGCCGTGTGGACAGCTGTTGTATGTGCCAATGTCGTTTGATGTAATGCAGCCGCAAAGTGTACGTTGCCCCTTGTCTGTTTTTAGATTTTGGATATATGGTTGCAGTTCCGGTTTCAAACGGCTGATCAAATTGGGGTCTATGCAGCGGTTGTGAACTATTCCGAACTGTAACAAATCCACCTTTTCGGCGCAAGTGGCAAGTTCCAAACCGAGATTCAGCTCAGAAAGCCGGTGAGAGAAATCAATCATTTCATATTCAGTCCATTCACGATAATGCACACCGGCTTCCGAGAGGTTTCTGCCGACTTTTCGGTATGCAGAGATATCTGCAAAACTGAAAACGAGTTTATCGGTATATCCACGCAGTTGATTGGCAATGTATTCAATTTTATTCAATAAATCATCTGTTGAGATCTTGTTGGTAAGAATCAACGGATCGAAACGCCAAACAACAGCTCCGATGCCCAATTCATCAACCAACCGCTTGAATGTGTCGATTCGCTCGGCGAGCGCCGGGACATTCGGCTCCAATCCCTCTACAAAGTAGTCGTTCAGTGTGTATTGAATATAGCACCCGATTTCCATCTCTTTTAGGATAGGGAGGAATGGTAGAAGCGGTTTTGGATTTTTTGACCAGAAAACGATGAACTTCGTGTTGGCGAAAGAAACATAAGAGTCTTTTCCATTATATGGATTGCGCCAACGTACATATCCTTGCCGAAGCCGATTGAAGAACCAACCGGCATAAAACGCAGGAATATCTGTCGCACGACTCGCAGATACAATTAGTGGGGCTTGCGCCTCAACAACGCTACCGTCACTCAATGTCAGTTTTATCTTCGATGTTTTCATGGAACAAAGTTAATAAAAGGCATGTGCAAGAAACTGGCATAATGATGTTAAATAGTGTTGTTTAGATATATAATGTACGGTTGTCAGCTATACAATTGGAACAGAATACCTTTATCGCATAATGTCATAGCGAATTAATTCCTGGCAGCCGAACGGACTTCGTCAATTATCTCGCGGCATCTTGTTTTAGGGATTTTTATTTTTGTGCCAACAGCGATAAAGTCGGATAATTCAGGAAGACCTGTGCCATTGACGAAGGCTACGTGTTCTCCGTTATATCCTTCGGTGTATAGCGTGAGGTCGTATGCCGGTGCAAGCCTCTAATGCCAGGCTCCTGTATCGGAGTTCTTGATCATATAAAAACTGAATTTCTTGCAATGGTCATCCTTATTGTCGAAGAGCATGGGATAAACGTAATAAATGATAGGTGTGCAATATGATAAACAAGATTTGAGCGATTCACAGCAATAAATGAATGAGAATCGGATACAAAAGCAGATAGAGTCGAGTAGCCTCAATCGGGAGCGAATTTTTTTGGAATGTCAGAGGCAAATTTGTGAAAGCCTATAAAATTGTTGCTATTGTTGCTCTTTTGAAAGTCGGGCAACAAGATTGTGCGAAAATTCAAACTTTTTAAAATTGTAACTTATTGGTAATCAATTATTTATATGAGACATTTCTCGATACATTATCGTATTCTTATTGATTATCAATAGTTTACATCTTAAAAGGTAGACTGCTCAAAAATTTACTTGTTTTTTTGCGAAAAATCGAAGATTTAACGTTTTTTTCATCGACTCTCTCCGAACAGAGGGAAAAAAGGCAAAAACGGCCCTTTGGGGCCCTGACAGACCCCGTCTGCAAATATAGAGCATGTCGGGGTTTATTTCGCCAAAATGGGCTGTAAAATTGAGGATGGATTCACGGATATTTTGGCCACTATTTTGGTGAAGCGTTCTGATTTTATACATCGTTTTGCAGTGAAAAAGAAGTATGAATAAGTGATAGCATTATGATGATAGTATGAAAATTTGTAGAGTTACTATTATCTTGTAGACGTTATTTACGAAGGTATGCTCAATTTTGTTCGAATGTATTGCTATTTGCTTAAATAAACACATAACGAAGTAGCGAAAAAGAGTAAAGCGTAGCGAACTGACTGAAAAAACGTTCGTTACGCTATATTTTTCCCTCGGCTGAAAGCCAAGGAAAAACAGAATATAGACAAACAGCGCAAACGTTCAGTTACTACATCATTACCTGAGTGACGGTGAGAATTTCTTGGAAAACCGATGTGTTTCACCGCTTGACATAATGTGTCATAACTGTCGATAACTCACTATAAATTAATTTTGTAACCAATAGAAAGTGAGTTATGAGAAGTACATTTAAGGTCTTGTTTTACGTGAAGAAAGGCAGTGAGAAACCCAACGGCAATCTGCCTTTGATGTGTCGTATTACGGTGGATGGAGAGATTAAACAGTTCAGTTGCAAGATGGATGTTCCTTTGCGTCTGTGGGACGTGAAGAACAACCGTGCTTCCGGCAAGAGTGTCGAGGCACAGCGAATCAACCATGCCGTTGACAAAATCCGTGTGGAGGTAAACCGCCGTTATCAGGAGCTGATGCAGACAGACGGTTATGTCACTGCTGCAAAGTTGAAAGATGTCTATCTCGGTATCGGCATCAAGCAGGAAACCCTGTTGAAGCTGTTTGAACAGCACAACAGCGAGTTTGCAAAGAAAGTCGGGCATAGCAGGGCAAAGGGTACGTTCCAACGCTATGTGACCGTCTGCAAACATATCCGTGAGTTTATTCCTCATACCAACAAGCGTGATGATATTCCGCTGAAAGAGTTGAACCTCTCGTTTATCAATGACTTTGAATATTTCCTCCGGACGGAAAAGAAATGTCGCACCAATACCATTTGGGGCTACATGATTGTACTGAAACATATTATCTCCATAGCAAGAAATGACGGTCGTTTGCCGTTCAATCCCTTTGCCGGATACATCAATTCACCCGAAAGTGTGAACAGAGGATATATTACGAGAGAAGAAATACACACAATGATGAACACCGAAATGCCCGACAAGACACACGAACTTGTAAGAGATCTGTTCATATTCTCCACCTTTACGGGGTTGGCATACTCCGATGTCAAGAACCTAACGGAAGACAACCTGCAAACATTCTTTGACGGCAATCTGTGGATTATCACCCGAAGAAAGAAAACCAACACGGAATCCAATATCCGTCTGCTGGATGTTCCCCGAAAGATAATTGAGAAGTATAAGGGTATGACGCGGGACAACAAGGTATTCCCCATGCCGAGTAACTCCACCTGCAATAAAAAGTTGAAAGCCATTGCCGAGTTATGCGGTATAAAAGCCCATTTGACTTATCATGTGGCTCGGCATTCCGCAGCTACCACAGTGCTGTTATCCAACGGAGTACCCATTGAAACCGTCAGTAAGCTTTTGGGGCATACCAATATAAAAACTACTCAAATCTATGCAAAGATAACCGCTCAAAAGATTAGCCAAGACATGGAAACTCTGTCGCACAAGTTAGAGGATATGGAAAAGAACATCTGCAAGACGATACAATAATGACCGTCAGTCGCATATTTCCTCGCTCGTCTATTAAATTAGTACAGACTTCATTGAAAGTGAAAAGGTCAGGCGGCTGTGCCGTTTCGGGCAGAATCTTCCTCCTACGGAGCGTATTCAGCCCGAAAATCTTTCCACTTTCACGTCTGTACAATGGACGATGACGGCTACGGAAACAAACGACTGACGGAAAAGAATCGTCAAAAAACAAACAATAATCTAAGCAGACCAAGGTGTACTATTCAAATGTCAATCAAAATAAAGGGATGCCATCTTTATAAGACAAATGGAAATGGTGGCAAACGGCAAACTGCACTCCCTCCAGAAAAGATTATCTTGCCTTGTGGCACGGTTTCCATTGCACTGCCCCTCTGCTTCACTTTCATTTCCCCAACTTCTACTTTTGTCGTGTTCCGAAGTTTAGTGCCAGGCTTCTTCTGCCGTCGACCTTTGTTTGCCTATTGTCCCCGTAGTAGATATTTCCGATTGACTGATTTAATGAATGCAAGAATGTCTGACTGATTGGATGGTCATGTGGTTGAATGGTTGGTTGTGTTATTGAACTGTTGGTTATATGCAACCATCCATCCAATATCAATAGCTTTTGGCTATACTTAAAATTCGGACAAAATTCACCTGTTTTTCCAATCTTATTTTTATGTTCAAGCGAACATAGCAAGTTGTGTTTTGGGCAGCCCGAAATGATTCGGGCATCCCAAAACAAACTTGCCACTCGCCTGAAGGCTCGGGAGGGATTTCCTCCAAAGTCGGAAATCCATGACGTAAAATCAGAAACAGAAAATCTCAATGCGTATGGAAGAAAACAGTAAAAGAAGAACAAGAAGAAGCACGGGCAGAAAACCGAAGACCGACCCGGCAGTATTCCGCTACGGTATCAAACTGACTTCGGAAGAGAACGGAAATTTCGAGCTGCTGTTTGAAAAATCCGGGATGAAACAACGGGCAAGATTCATCAAGGCGATGATTTTCGGACGTGAAATGAAGATCGTCAGAATCGACAAGGCTGCGATGGACTACTACATCAGACTTACAAATTTCTATCACCAGTTCCAGGCCATCGGCAACAACTACAACCAGACTGTGAAGGCAGTCAAGTCCAATTTCGGCGAGAAACGGGCGTTCGCCCTGCTCCGCAATCTGGAAAAGGCCACCATCGACCTGGTGGTGCTGAGCAAGCGGATCATCATGCTTACCCGGGAGTTCGAGGAGGAATACCTTATAAAAAGAAAGAAGGAGGAACAACAGAATGGTGGCTAAGATCAACAGGGGTGTATCGCTCTACGGGGCGGTCATCTACAACCAGCGTAAAGTGGATGAGGCAACCGCCCGTAACGATGGCGATGCAGACCGCTATATTCAAGCCGGATTTGCCGGCTGTATCCACAAACCGTTCTATACAAGAGACCTGCTCGAATTTCTCTCGTCACTTATTGGACAAGACAGAACTATGGATGATAATCGTTCTCCAGATTTCGAGGCACTGTATGTCACTACTGGAGATGAACGCTGGACTTTGGAGACTCTTATAGAGGAATCCAATAGGAACAGTTCTGACTTGCTGGATTCTTTGAATCAGGAACAGCCCGACCGGAAGCGGATATGGGAAACTCTGCACAGGATGTACCCGATGTGGGAGCAATTGGGAATAGCCAATGAGCTGGAACCGTACAGCTATGAACATTATGCGGAAGATACGGATGAGTCAGCATTCCGCAATGATGTGGAAAGAATTGTCAGAAGAATAGACCGACTGATATCTGAGACAAAAAGCCGATTATCGGAAATGGACGGACATAATTAAATGGAAACATGAATGAAATACAGAATACTGATAGTTGAAGACAACATCATGCTTGCCGGGCAACAGAAAAAATGGTTGGAGAAATCCGGTTATGAAGCAGAGATAACAATAGATGAACCAGGGGCACGAAAACTGCTCAAGAAAGAAAGTTTCGACCTTGTGCTGTCCGACGTACGCCTGCCGGAAGGGGACGGTATATCTTTGCTCGAATGGATGCGGAAGGAACGGATGGATATTCCTTTCATTATCATGACAGGATATGCCTCGGTACCGGGTGCTGTGCAAGCCATAAAACTGGGAGCCAAAGACTATCTGGCAAAACCGGTACAGATGGACGAACTGCAAAGACAACTGAAAGATATTTTCCGTCCCAAATCCGTGATATGCGACAAAAACAAGGATTTGCTCCCCAGAAACAGCCTTCAGATGCAGGAAGTCGAACATCTGGTCAGTACAGTCGCCCCATTTGACATTTCTGTGCTTATACTTGGCCCTAACGGTGCCGGAAAAGAATCGGTGGCACAGCGTATCCACTATATGGGAGAACGGAAGGATATGCCGTTTGTCGCCGTGAATTGTGGGGTCATACCCAAAGAGCTTGCGCCCTCCCTCTTTTTCGGGCACATAAAGGGAACATTTACCGGTGCCGACGCCAACAAGGACGGATATTTTGAAATGGCAAAAGGCGGAACACTCTTTCTGGATGAAATAGGTACCCTGTCCCTGGACGTCCAAGCCATGCTGCTGCGGGTTTTGCAAGAAGGCACATACATTCCGATTGGCGGCAATCGGGAAAAGCGAGCTGATGTAAGGATTGTAGCCGCCACCAATGAAGATCTCCAACTTGCAATACAAGAGAAACGGTTCAGGGAAGACCTATACCACCGGCTATGCGAATTTGAGATTGTCCTGCCTTCCTTGCATGAATGCCCCGATGACATTCTGCCGTTGGCCCATCATTTCAGAAAAAAGTTTTCCGGAGAACTGAAAAGACCGACAGAAGGCTTCAGTTCTGAAGCGGAACAATTGCTTCTCTCTTACCGCTGGCCCGGGAACGTGCGGGAACTGCACAACAGGATAAGAAGGGCGGTACTTATGGCAAAACAGCCGCTCATTGAAACCGCCGACCTGAATATCAAACTGGAAGCGGCGACCGAGGAAATCAATCTTTTTCCTGAAAACGATGCGGAAGAGAAACACTCGATAATACAGGCATTGAAAACCAGCCATGGGAGTCGCAAACAAGCAGCAGGCATACTGCATATTGATCCGTCCACACTATATCGGAAAATGAAAAAATATGGATTGAATGGCAAATAAATGTCATTCCATATTTCTGTTTGGGATAAAATGCCTACATTTGCATATGATTGGAAATCCTTGTAATATAGGAATAACAGTCACAACATAAGGAGAAAATATCGGCGGTGCTTGGAGCCTTGCCGAATGTTACAACATAAGTCGCAAGACGTCTCAGGTAGAAATCTGGAAAATTTTAATATATTAATATATAATTATTTGTATATTAACTATTTATAATTTTTATATTTTGAATTAAGAAACAATATAGAAACAAAACAACCAATTAAAGCAAATTCAGACCTTTTCTATTTTCATTAGGTTTCATTCCTTTCACTTGTTTGCACAAGGAGTCCGAGTTTTACTGTGAGCAGTTATTCTCTCTGCTCCAAGGGATATTTATTGATAAACATCCTTACAGCCAAAAAAGAAAAACTCCCGATCTCTCTTCAGCCTGTGCTTCCCTTTTATTGGCAACACAAACCGCTTTTACCGTAATAGCCATAGGCATACTGACAAGCAAATATGCCTATCTAAATATAGTTTACTTTGGTTTAGCTTATATATAGAGCTAATAGACTAAAGTAAACTGAATTTTTTCAGTTTGTTCAACAATGCTGCCAAAAGAAAAATGGCTGTAACCAATAAGTTTTGGCGCAGCCATCTTTTTCCCTTTGTTTGACTTTACTTTAATGAATATATATAAGATGGGAATAAAGTAAAGCTCGTCTTTTTCTCTTTTCGCTGTGTTATACTTACATAGTCTCTACTCAATATTAACGATTCTGATTATATGTCCTTTCAAAAACAAACTCCTGTAGCCACCGTTGAAATGATGGATTATCTTGGTATTCTTTGTAGAGTTCCAACCCCGAAGTCATTGATTTAAGGATAATCGACATCAATGCTTTGTCACTTTCAATTCTCGCAACCTCTCTATCAGAATTGCGAATTGCATTCTGATAAGCTTCATTTTTAGCAACTTATTCAGGAATAGCAGCGATTTGTTGCCGGATACGATCTGAATCCGTCCAAGGAATATTACCGAATCGAGTGTTGAACTCTTCCAAAATCGTTGTCAGCGACTGAAGATTCGGGGATGTAATGCCTCCGCTCCGTTCTACGGGAATGGTCTGGATTTCCGCTTTTTCATTGTCCAAAATAATACGTTGTTCTTCCTGAATCGTATTTTTGTAGCTATTGAAATCCACAGCATCAAGTAACCCTTCTGTATAATCATCTCCTTCCGGAGTCGGTAACTTGTGAATAAGCAAATTGAGAAAAATACTCAACTTTTCCCACTCTGCACTCCCAAAAGGCAATATGGCAGCCAAGAAAGCATAGGTTCTGATAAAACTTTTGGCACTGCTCTTGAACTTTACCTGTGAATCGGTATTCAGAGTCTTGTAATTCTCGGCACATGTGTCCAAAATCGAATCAATCATTTCACGATCCGATGCGCCAAGAAATAATCCCACTAAACGTTCAACATCTTCGGCCGTATATACTTGATGTTTTTCCAACTCAGTAATAAGGTCATTGAGCTTATTTGGATCGGTTTCCGAGGCTAATTCAGTCGTTTTGTAATAACGCTGGAACGATTTTTTAATGTCTTCCGGATCATTGGCAAAATCAAGAACAAATGTGTCTCGTTTTTTGGGATGGGCCCGATTGAGTCGAGACAAAGTTTGTACGGCTTTGATATCCGTCAGAATCTTATCTACATACATCGTATGAAGCAGCGGCTCATCATAGCCCGTCTGGAATTTATTGGCAACAATAAAAAAACGATAGGGGTCTTTCTTGAAGCGATCTTCAATCTCTGCACTCGGAAATCCATTCAACGAGGCTTCGGTCATCCTTCCGTACTCCTTGTATTTATTTGGCAACTCCTTTTCTCCGGAGAATGCGATTATGACTTTATACTGGCTTCCTCGTTCTTCCAGCAATCGGCAAAATTCAAAATAGTAATCTATAGCTCGTTCGATACTGCTGGTCACGACCATTGCACGAGCTTGTCCTCCTATTTTCCCTTTGCTGATGACATTCGTATGGAAGTGCTCAACCATAATAGCCGCTTTGTGGTGGATTGTAGTTCGATCGCCTTCAACATAGGCACGGAGTTTGGCTTGTGCCTTTTCATTGTCGAATAACGGGTCATCTTCCGATTTTTTCACAAGTTTATAGAAACTCGATACCGGGGTATAATGTTTCAGTACATCCAGAATAAATCGTTCCTGAATCGCTTGACGCATTGAATAGGTATGAAAATCACATGTCGTACATGCCCGTCAGGCTGTGGTATCGAATCTCCAAACATCTCCAAAGTCTTGTTTTTGGGTGTTGCGGTGAATGCGTAATAATTGGCACTTCTGACCATCCGATGCCCTTCTATGAGTTTGTTGATTTTATCTTCGATATCTTCCTCGTCGTCGCATACATTTCCCGAAACGGCCATATTCATCTTGGCAAACAGGTTCCTCGTCTGGCTCGAATGGGCCTTGTCGATAATGATGGCAAACTGTTTGTCTTTATTTTCCGTGCCTATACTCGACAAAATGAACGGGAATTTGTGAATGGTTGTAATAATTATCTTCTTCCCCGCATTAAGCAGCGAACCGAGTGTGGAAGAGTCGTCGGCCCAGCCAACAACGCTCCGCTCCTGCATGAATTGTCTTATTGTATCCCGAATCTGTCGATCAAGATTCACACGGTCAGTAATCACGATAATTGAATCGAAAAAGGTCTTTCCGCTTTTCTCCAGTTTGACCAACTGATATGCCAGTCATGCAATCGAATTCGATTTGCCGCTCCCGGCGCTGTGTTGAATCAAATAGCGTTTCCCCACTTCATTCCGAAGGGTATCGGCCAACAGTTTGCGAACCACCGTCAATTGATGATAACGTGGGAAAATCATGGTTTCACCGACAACCTTGTTCGTCTTCCTATCGATTTTCTCGACCACCTGCGAATAATTCTCCAAAATATTCGACAACGATTCCTTGGTCATAATCTCTTTCCAGAGATAATCGGTCTTGATTCCATCTGGATTGGGCGGATTGCCTGCACCGTCATTGTTCCCCTTGTTGAACGGCAGGAATCAGGACGCCTTACCGCACAACCGTGTACACATTTTCACCTCGTTGTCATCAACCGCAAAATGTACCGCACATCGTTTGAAGTTAAAGATCGACTCCTTCGGGTCGCGGTCGTTCATGTATTGATTGACCGCATTATTAACATTTCTCTCGTATGGACCGCCGGGGCCATCATCTGTTTCAGGGGACTCTTCAGGTTCCTCTACCGTGTAGCCTGTTTTCTCGTGGCACTGGCCATCATTCTGTGCATACTGAGTTTTCTGGTCTTCTGAAATCTGACGATATGGAACATGCACGGAATTTATCATTGCAGCATAAGGGAGCTGTCCGGGAGCGGGCGG
>DXFL01000025.1 GCA_019114445.1 Candidatus Barnesiella excrementigallinarum | reverse complement strand
GACACCTACCTGTTGAAGTTCGACCGAGAGGCTGCCCGCAAAAAACTGTCACAAACCAACCCATAAGCTATGAACCAAACCGAAAAAAAACATAAACAGGCGGTAATCGCCGGAGCCGGTCCCGCCGGATTGACCGGAGCGTATGAATTGCTCAAACGCACCGATATACACCCCGTCGTATTCGAAGAGTCGAACGAGATTGGTGGTATTTCCAAAACCGTACGCTACCACGGCAACCGCATGGACATCGGTGGACACCGTTTTTTCTCCAAAAGCCAACGAGTAACCGATTGGTGGGACGAAATCATGCCCCTGCAAAGCGCGCCTTCGCTCGACGACAAACTTTTGAACGTCAACGATAAAAAATTTGCAGCCGAAGGTCCCGACCCCGAGACCAGCGACCGTGTGATGTTGGTACGTAACCGCATATCGCGCATATTCTACCTTCACAAATTTTTCGATTATCCCATCTCGCTCAAACTGCAAACCTTCACCAACATGGGGCTGGTGCGCACCATCGAGGCCGGCTGCGGATACATTTGGTCGGTATTCTTCAAGAAGCCCGAAACTTCGCTCGAAAATTTCTACATCAACCGGTTTGGGAAACCGCTCTACCGAATGTTTTTCGAAGACTATACCGAAAAGGTATGGGGCGTACACCCTTCGAAACTGGGTGCCGACTGGGGCGCACAACGGGTAAAAGGGCTGTCGGTCTTCGCAATCCTCAAAGATATGTTCAAGAAGAGTTTCTCCAAAAAAGAGAACCTCAAAGAGGTGGAAACCTCGCTTATCGAACAATTTGTCTATCCGAAATTAGGACCGGGACAACTGTGGGAAACGGTCGCCGACGAAATTCGCCAACGGGGCGGCGAAGTAATCACCGAAACACCGGTAAAGGAGATTCACATCGAGAACAACCGGGTGACACACGTTACGGTCGAAACAAAGTCGGGCAAACGGGAAGAGGTCTCCTGCGACTATTTCCTTTCGTCGCTCCCCATCAAAGACCTCATACAAGCGATCCGAGGTATCGAAGTCCCCAACGAGGTGAAACGCATTGCCAGCGAACTGCCCTACCGCGACTTTATTACCGTGGGACTGCTCATGAAAAAGCTCACGATCGACAACCGCACCAAAATAAAAACCTTTGCCAACCGTATCCCCGACACGTGGATCTACATACAGGAACGCGACGTGCGCATAGGCCGGTTGCAAGTTTTCAACAACTGGTCGCCATATTTGGTCCAAGATTACGAGAATACCATGTGGATAGGGCTTGAATACTTCTGCACCGAGGGCGACTCGTTCTGGCAAATGTCCGACCGAGAGTTTATCGATATGGCTGTGAGCGAACTGGCCAAGATAGGAATTATCGATCCCGCCGATGTCCTCGACTCGGTACGTATCAAAGTCAAGAAAGCATACCCCTCCTACTTCGGCAGTTATTACGAGCTCGACAAAGTAAAAACATTCCTCGACTCCATCGAAAACCTTTGGTGTATAGGCCGTAACGGACAACACCGCTACAACAACATGGACCACTCCATGATGACCGCTATGGTGACTGTCGACCACATTGCCGCAGGAAACCAAAGCAAAAGCGAGGTGTGGTCGGTCAATACCGAAGAAGAATATCACGAGAGCAAATGAAAAAGATAGGCCTGTTCCAAAAATTGTTCTACGGTACCACCGACAAACTGCTCGTGCAGTTTGTACGCTATTTCTTTGTCGGCGGATTTGCTTTTGTGGTCGATTTCGGACTGCTCTATATCCTCACCGAATACGCCGGGTTGCACTACCTGCTCTCGGCCACCCTTTCGTTTATCGCAGGGCTTCTCGTCAACTATATCATCAGTTGCATTTGGGTTTTCGGCAATTCGAAGTTCAAAAGCCGTATTGTCGAGTTCCTCTTCTTTGCCGCAATAGGGGTTGTAGGGCTTGGGCTCAACGACTTTTTCATTTGGCTTTTTACCGACTGTATCGGCACCCACTATATGTTCTCCAAAATCGTAGCTGCCGCACTCGTCTATCTGTGGAACTTTTTCGCCCGCAAGTACCTCGTATTCCGATAATAGCAACTCGCCTAAGAAATAAAACAGGGAGCCTCCGCCATCGGATAGCTCCCTGTTGCAATTAATAATAAATTAGAATACCTGTTTTACTTGTTAATCAAGAACCAAGCGTCGGTAAATTGCGGGTATCTGGCTTGCAAACCTTCACGAGCCTGCACGGCTGCCGGACGATTGTCGAACGAGCAGGCAACTACCCGATACCAACCTTCGGCATTCTGAGCCAAAATAGCGGGATAGCCATCTTTGCGCAATCGTTCACAAAGGCTTTGAGCATTGAGACGTTGACGGAAACTGCCCACGATTACGTTAAACTCTTTCAACAAGGCATCGTTGCCATCGACTGCGCTTATGCGCTCGCTCTGTTCGCGAACGGGAGCCGCTACCGTAGTTGTCGAAGGTGTTGTCGTCACCACAGGTTGCTCGGCAACCGGTGCAGGATCGGCAGCAACAGGTTCTTCTATTTTTTTCTCCTGAGCTTTTTCATAGGCTGCCCTATAAGCGCTTTGGCTCGATTTACACGATGCCATGCCGGCGATTAACACAAGGGATAAACCCCAAATCCAATTCTTTCTCATAGTTTATAGTTTGTTTATATATTTATTCGATTTTTCCTGATTCCGTTTTACGAAGATTCTGCAAAAGTAATAAATAAACTTTATTACCGAAATCAATCTTGTAAAATTAAAAATATTATTTACCGAACCTATCTTTCTCTAACCCGCATATCCCCGGTTTGGTTCACAAAACCCCTTTGGTAGAAGGCAACCGGTCGTCGGTCACATCGCGTTTTACCGCCATTTTCAAGGCTCGGGCCAATGCCTTGAAGATACCCTCGATTTTGTGATGTTCGTTAATTCCTTCGGCCTCGATATGAAGGTTCATGCGTGCCGCGTCGCTGAACGACTTGAAAAAGTGGTAAAACATCTCGGTGGGCATATCGCCTATCTTCTCGCGACGGAAATCGGCTTTCCACACCAGCCACGACCGTCCGCCGAAATCGAGGGCAACACGGCACAGAGCGTCGTCCATAGGCAACGAAAATCCGTAACGCGCAATGCCTCGTTTGTCGCCTAAGGCTTGCGCAAAAGCCTCGCCCAGCACGATGGCCGTATCCTCGATGGTGTGGTGTTCGTCGACCTGCAAATCGCCCTCCACCGTTACGGTGAGGTCTACGCCCGAATGGCGCCCCAACTGGTCGAGCATATGGTCGAAGAATCCGAGACCGGTATGTATGTCGGTACGACCTGTCCCGTCGAGATTCAACGCCACACGAATATCGGTTTCCGAGGTGCGCCGGTCTATGGCTACCCGCCGGGTTCCGGCACAAACGATTTCGGCCACCTTCCACCAATCGTCGGTCACCGCCTCGCACACCGCCGTCAAACCGGCAGCCTCTACCTCGGAGATACCCCGTTCGACAGGCGCGAAATAGATAGCCCGGCAACCCAAATTGGCGGCCAGTTGCACATCGGTAAGCCGGTCGCCTATGACATAGGAGTGTTCCAAATCGTATTCCCCGGTCGTGTAGCGGGTAAGCATGGCTGTGCCCGGTTTGCGGGTAGGCCTATTCTCCTCGGGGAAAGAGGTATCGATACAAACCTCGTCGAAACGGACTCCTTCATTTTCAAATGCCCGTATGATTTTCTGCTGGGCGGGCCAAAAGGTCTCGGCCGGGAACGATGCACTGCCCATGCCGTCTTGGTTGGTCACCATTACCCATTCGAAATCGAGACGGGCAGCCACATAGGCCAAACTTTGGAATACTTTGGGAACGAACTCCAATTTATCGAGCGAATCGATTTGATAATCTACGGGAGGCTCCACCACCAGCGTGCCGTCCCGGTCGATAAAAAGTACTCGTTTCATCATTTTTTATTTTGAGTGTAACGGCGCATGGCCTCTAACAATCGTTCCATCTCATCGGCCGTACCGATGGTTATACGCAGACATTCGCCGCACAAAGTCACCGTCGAACGGTTACGCACCACGATACCCTCGGCCACCAGCCGGGCATAGAGCGCACCGGCGTTGTCGACCCGTACCAACACAAAATTGGCATCGGTCGGATAGATTTTCCCGACAACGGGCAGCGTGGCCAACTGCTCGATAAAGCGCGACCGTACCGACAAAATTTCGTCGACCCACCGGTACACATCGTCGACCCGATCGAGCATTCCGAGGGCATAACGTTGCACCGGCGCACTGATGTTGTAGGGGTATTTCACCTTGTTGTAGTAACCAATGATCATGGGCGAAGCGAATGCCATGCCCAGCCGCACGCCCGCACTGCCCCACGCCTTCGAGAAGGTTTGCAGCACTACCAAATTGGGGAACTCGTCCAACCGACGAATCCAAGAGGGGTGCGCCGAAAAGTCGATATAGGCCTCGTCGACCACTACGATACCGTCGAAAGCGATAACGAGCCGTTCGATTTCGTCTGCGGGGAAAGCATTGCCGGTGGGGTTGTTGGGCGAACAAAGGAAAAGCAGCCGGCTGTTGGCGTCGGCCGCAGCCAACAAGGCCTCGACATCTAACGAAAAATCGTCGTTCAAAGGTACTTCGCGATACTCCACCCCGTTGATGTCGGCGCAAACCTTATACATACCATAGGTAGGGGCTATCGAAACCACATTGTTTTTTCCGGGCTCGCAAAAGATACGATACAACAAATCGATAGCCTCGTCGCTCCCCACCCCGAGAAAAATCTGTTCGCTCCGCACCCCGCGCTGTTGGGCGAGCCTCTTTTTGAGCGTCGTCTGCAACGGGTCGGGATAACGGTTATACGGCTCGTTAAAGGGACTTTCGTTGGCATCGAGCCACACCGAAGCCTCGCCCGAAAACTCGTTCCGAGCCGAAGAGTAGGGTTTCAGTTGCCGGATATTGGGACGAACCCACTGTTCTATCTGTTTCATGCCTGTTCTGTTTTTAGGAGTTCATCGTTTGCAACCGTATGGCGACAGCCTCTTTGTGGGCTTCCAGCCATTCGGCCTCGGCCATTGTTTCGATTACGGGGCCGAGGTTCTTCAACCCCTCGGGCGAAATCTGCTGGAACGTAATCTTGCGGGTAAAGCTGTCGAGATTCACTCCGCTGTATGCCCGGGCGTAGCCGCTCGTAGGAAGGGTGTGATTGGTTCCCGAAGCATAATCGCCGGCACTTTCGGGCGTGTAATAACCCAAAAATACCGAGCCGGCATTGACCACGCCTGCCGACCACGCCTCGGCATCGGCCCGGTGGACAATCAAGTGTTCGGGGGCATAGGCGTTGACAAAATCGAGTTGTGCCTGCACCCCTTCGAGCAAGACGACCGAACTGTGCGCCAACGACTTCTCTATCCATTCGTGACGGGGCAAACGGCTTGTCTGCCGCTCGATCTCGGCCGGCAACGCTTCGGCAATCGCCTTGTCGGCTGTCACCAATATCGACTGGCTGTCGGCACCATGCTCGGCTTGCGAAAGGAAATCGGCAGCGAGAAAACGCACATCGGCGCCCGAATCGGCCACCACCATTACCTCCGACGGTCCCGCCGGCATATCGATAGCCACCCCTTGTGTCTGCACTTGTTGTTTGGCCGCCATCACATAGCGGTTGCCCGGCCCGAAAATCTTATACACCGCCGGCACGCTCTCGGTCCCGATAGCCATCGCCCCGATAGCCTGCACGCCGCCCAGTTTGAAAATGCGATCCACCCCGGCCTCGCGAGCGGCATACAGGATAGCCGGCGCTATTTTTCCGTCGCGTCCCGGAGGGGTACACATCACCACCTCGCCACAACCGGCCAACCGTGCCGGAACCGCCAACATCAGCACCGTGGAGAAGAGCGGAGCCGTACCGCCCGGCACATAAATGCCCACCCGCTCTATGCCCACGGCCTTCTGCCAGCACCACACGCCGGGCGAGGTTTCGACCTTCTTCACCCCGATGGCTTGCGAAGCGTGAAATTTCTCGATATTCCCGATTGCACGGCCTATCGCCGATTTCAAACTTTCGGGGAGGGCGGCAGCCCCCTCATCGATCTCTTCGGGGGTCACCTCCAACGCATCGAGCGCAACCCCGTCGAACTGTTCTTCGTAACGCCGCAATGCCAAGTCGCCATCGCGCCGAACGGCCTCCAAAACCTCCGACACCGTGTGCGACAACGCGGCCAAATCGATACGCGGGCGAGCCAAAATCGCGGCCCACTCCTCTCGTTGCGGATAGCTATATACTTTCACTGCCATACTACAAAATCATCTTTTCAATGTCCAACACCAATATGCCTTCGGCCCCGGCAGCTTTCAGCCGGTTGATAATCGCCCAAAAGCGTTTCTCGTCGAGTACCGTATGCACCGAGCACCAATTTTTGTCGGCCAGCGGCATGACCGTAGGGCTCTTTATCCCCGGCAACACCGAAAGCACCTCGTCGAGTTTCTCCTGCGGCACATTCATTAGGATATATTTCTTGTCGTCGGCCACCTGCACCGATTCGAACCGGAACAACAACTCGTCGAGGATCTCCCGTTTCTCCTCCGAGATGGAATCGCTGCCAATGAGTACGGCCTCCGACTCCACCACCTGTTCGACCTCCTTCAACCGGTTGCTCACCAGCGTACTGCCCGAACTGACAATATCGAATATGGCGTCGGCCAGCCGGATACCGGGGGCAATCTCTACCGAGCCGGTTATCACATGGATATCGGCATCGATACCGTTGCGGTGCAGATAATCCGAGAGGATACCGGGGTACGACGTGGCGATTTTCTTCCCGGCGAACCACTCCTTGCCGGGATAATCTATATCCTGCGGGATAGCCAGCGAAAGGCGGCACTTGCCAAAACCCAGTTTTTTCAAGACCCCCACGGGACAACGTTTCTCCAACACCTCGTTCAGACCCACGATGCCCACGTCGGCCACCCCCGAAGCTACCGATTCGGGAATATCGTCGTCGCGCAGGAACAAAACCTCCACCGGGAAATTTCGTGCCGGGACCAACAGGGTTCTCTTTCCGCCCGGTATTTTTATACCGGCTTCCTCCAACAAGGCCATCGACTCCTCGTAGAGACGGCCTTTCGACTGAATTGCAATTCTCAACATACTATCTATTCTTCTAATGTTTTCCAAACTAAAAAAGGCCTACCGCGCACGACGGTAAGCCTCCTTATATTTTCCCTCCATGTTTACACACACTCACCGTCCCTTCGGGAAAAAGGAATGTACGTGATGATGATGTAAAAATAGAGTTGTCATTTCTCTCGACGATTAATTTTCAGCAAATATAGGCTATTAAAAACAAATTACAAACTTTTTGCCCTATTTTCTTTCAAAAATTTATTCTAACCTCTTTTTTTATAACACTTCAATCGCCTATCCATTACAGGAAAAGGGAGACGATCCCATAAATGCCCGCGGCCAGCAAGGCGCTGACGGGAATCGTGAGGATCCATGCCACCCACAGGCTTTGGGTCACGCCCCAACGTACCGCCGACAGCCGTTTGGTGGCTCCCACGCCGATAATGGCGCCCGTAATCGTGTGGGTCGTGCTCACCGGTATTTTCAGGATTTCGGTCAAATAGAGGGTAAACGCCCCGGCCGTTTCGGCGATGACACCTTCGAGGGGGGTCACCTTTGTAATTTTGGTGCCCATCGTCTTGACAATCTTCCACCCGCCCGACATTGTGCCCAGCGAAATGGCGGTAAAACACGAGAAGGCCACCCAGTCGGGCAGGTCGGCAATGCTGTTTATGCCCATGCCCAAGCCCATCGAGTGAGCCGCTATCATGGCGGCCGCGATAATTCCCATCACCTTTTGCGAGTCGTTCAACCCGTGGCCTACACTGAACATCGCCGACGATACCAACTGCAACCGTTTGAACCACACTTCGGCTTTATGCGGCTGCGCCTTACGGCAAATGTAAAGCACCAATATTGTAAACCCGAAGGCTACGACCATACCGATAAAGGGAGCCAAAAAGATAAAAGCGGCAATTTTCAGGATTATATTGAGTTGTATCGCCTTGAACCCGCTTGCCATGATGGCGGCACCGGCAAAACCGCCGATCAGGGTATGCGACGACGACGAAGGAATACCTTTCCACCACGTAATCAAGTTCCAAATAATCGCGGCAATAACCCCCGACAAGATAATCGGCAGCGTGATAAACTCCTCGACCACCGTTTTGGAGACGGTGTTGGCTATACCAAAACCGCCGATAATGTATTTGGCTATAAAAAAGGCGACGAAATTGAAGAAGGCCGCCCACAGTACCGCTTGAAACGGCGTAAGCACCTTCGTCGAAACAATGGTCGCTATCGAGTTGGCGGCATCGTGAAACCCGTTGATGTAATCAAACAACAGCGCCAGTACAATGATAATAATCAACAACTCCATAACGCAATCCCCGGGTTAGGCATATTTCACAATCAGCGTTCGCAAGATTTTGCCCACACGCTCGGCCGCATCGGTCGTCTTCTCCAAGATTTGCATAATCTCCTTGATTTTGATAATCTCTATGCAATCCTGTTCCTTCTCGAAGAGTTTGGTTATAAAGAGTTCGTACACATCGTCGGCATGATTCTCGATGTCGTGCAGGCGCACGCAATATTCCCGCAAGACCGAGGGGTCTTTACGGAATCTGTCGAGTTCGTCCATCGCCTTGCAAATATAATCGGCCTCCTCCTGCACCAACAGGCTCAACTCCTTACCGCTCTCGCCGATAGGGCGCGGGTTGTAAATCGAGATACGTTTGGCGCAACTGTTTATCCCGTCGATTACATCGTCCATGTGCGATGCCAACGCCTGAATGTCTTCCCGGTCGAACGGCGTAATAAAGGTCGTGCCCAATTCGTCGAATATCAGGTGCGACAGGCGGTCGCCCTCCCGCTCCAAATCTTTAATCTTTTTATAATAGGCCGAACGCTCCTCCGGTTTATCGTGCTCCATACTTTCCACCAAAACCGCCGACGCCGAGACCAACACCTCCGAAAGTTGTTTCAGCAGCGGGAAAAACTTGGGTTCTTTGGGAGTGAACCGGCTAAATAAAGAATTTTTCATACATATATTTCTTGTAATTATTGCACATTTCTCATCGTCCTATTTCCCTCTTCATGAGGAGAGATCATACATTGTATTTTCGATGGCAACAAAGATAATCGAAGGGGAAAACAGATCATATTACATTTATTTTAAATTTTTCATGCGCTCGATATTTTTATAACAAGTCTGCGGCCAAAAGGTTGCCTTTCCCCTTACTCCCCCCCACTGAATCCCGCCGTCTTGGTCATTCCGCGCTGCGCCGTGGCATCGGTCGTGGCTGCGAGGGTGCCTCCCGCCGCGTTGCACGGATAGTAGGCGCGGGAAGTATGGGTCTCTGTATCTTCGATATAGATGACCTTTTCTTCTGCCTCAAATTTCCCGTTCTTCAAGGTGAAAGGCACGTTGCCGTACTGGGTATCGTTGTCGGTATCGGTGATGCCGATACGGTCGCCGTTGTCCCAAGTGGTTCCGCTGGCACGGGAAACAGCATTGCCAATGGACGCATTAATCACTATGGCCACAGGGCCATCGCTTTGCAAAGTATCGGTCAAACTATCGTGTACACAAGACTATGTAGCTAAAAAGAGGGCTATCGCTCTCCCACCCGAAATGAGACTCAAAAAATTCTTTTTCATGGCAATTATCTTGAATATTAATTTTCACACGCCTCTGCCCAATCCATGCCACCTCCCCAAAAGCAACAATTCGATAAATTTAATTACAGGAAAGTAAAAAATTGTTACCCGCCCCAAAAAGTGCATAAAAATAGCTACCGGGAACTATCTTTGTACCGATAATCCCGATAAGCAAGCAGATGAAAAGAATCGTAATTGTGGAACCGACCGACGATGGTGTGCCTACCCTCTATCTGCCGGAGATGGACGAGCATTACCATTCGACCAAAGGAGCTTTGGCCGAAGCCCGCCACGTCTATATAGAAATGGCATTGCGCGCCTCGGGAAAAACAAATATCCACCTCTTGGAGGTGGGATTCGGAACCGGACTGAATGCTTTCTTGTCGCTGCTCGAATCGCAACAATCCCGCCGACAGATAACCTACACGGCATTCGAACTATACCCGCTCGCCCCGGAAGTGACAGGGGAGCTGAATTATCCGGCCCTCGTGGCCCCGGCGTGCAGCGAGCTGTTCGCCCGATTGCACCGTTGCGAATGGGACCGGCAGGTGGCCATCACCCCGCACTTCACGTTGCTGAAACGGCACGCCGACCTCACCCGCACGGCCTTGACGGGGGTGTACGACGTGGTCTATTTCGACGCTTTCGCGCCCGAAAAACAACCCGAAATGTGGGACGAATCTATCTTCCGGGAGATTTACGGGCACCTTGCTCCCGGAGGAATACTTACCACCTACTGCGCCAAAGGAGAGATACGGCGGCGATTGCAATCGGTGGGGTTCGCCGTGGAACGGCTCCCCGGCCCGCCCGGCGGGAAACGCGAAATACTGCGGGCATCGAAAAAGTAGGGGTCAATAAACGGCATCGACAACCGAGGCCGCGGGCCCTCGGAATCCCCGCTGCAACAACAGGTAGTAATATTCGTCGGTCTCGCCGAACGAGCGTACCGTCAAGCCCGCTTGGGCAAACGCTTCGGCCTGCTCGGCCACCGGAAGCAACGGCCTCGAAAAGACCCGGTTCGACACCCGACGATGTACCGCATTCAACTGTTGCCGCCCTTGTGCATGGGCTATGAGCAAACGACCGCCGCAAAAGAGATTGTCGGTCACCAATTTGAAAATCGTCTCGACCGGATAACGGAAATGGGGAAAAACCGAATAGAGCAAAATAGCATCGAAACGGCCTGCCAGCCGCTCCCGCTCTACATCGGCCTTGATGAATTGCACCTCGCTGTCGGTAGAACGCAAAGAGGCCTCGCGCAACATCTTCTCGGAACTATCGACCGCCACGACAGGTACATAAGCCCCTACCCGCTCGCGAATGAAAGGGAGCATTACCCCCGTTCCGGTTCCTACGTCGAGTACCGTTTCGCCCGGCTTCAGTTGCAAAAGGGACAACAGGCTCCGCATCATTTCGGGGTCGTGCTTACAGATTTTATCCCACACCCCTGCCATTTCGTCAAAAAAATTCATCGCTCCTCCCCTCCGCTAAAAAAACGCAGCAAATAGTCGCACCACTCGTCCAAACCCGTACCCCGGAAGGCCGAAAGCTCGAAAAAGCGCAACTGCCGATTGATTTTCGAGGCATTCTCTTTCAAACGGGCGAGATCGCTGTCGACATAAGGAAGCAGATCGATTTTATTGATCACGCAAATATCGGCACCGGCAAACATATAGGGGTACTTCAACGGCTTGTCGTCGCCCTCGGTCACACTCAACAGGACAACCCGCAGGCTCTCGCCCAAATCGAACAGGGCGGGACACACCAAATTGCCTACATTCTCGACGAACAACAGGGTCTCTTTTACCTGCAATTCGTCGAAGGCCGACGCGACCATGCGGGCATCGAGGTGGCAACCGTTGTGCGTATTGATTTGTACGGCCGGGACACCCAAGCGGCGAATGCGGTCGGCATCGTTGTCGGTATGCTGGTCGCCCTCGATGACGGCCACCCGGCGAAACCCTTTGTCGCCCAACCGCTCGATGGTACGTTCGAGCAGGGTGGTTTTGCCCGACCCCGGCGAACTGACCACATTGACAGCCACGCAGCCGGCCGCCCCGAAGCGGGTCCGGTTTTGCCGGGCAACCCGGTTGTTTTCGCTCAAAATATCTTGCTCTACGGCAATTTCGTGCCCGTGGGCTATTCCCCTACGGTGCATCTCTTCGTGGCTCATCTCCCGATGGTCACACCCACAAGTGGTACACATATCTGTAACTTTTGTATTTTTATTTATCTTCTTCTATCGTAACCGATACGAGGCGAAACTCCCGTCCCGAAACCAACCGCGAGACATAACTGCCGCAACGGGGACAAGGCGTGTATAACGTGGCGGGAACAAAATCGGTACCGCAATCGCCGCAAAGGGCCACCGGCCGCACCCGATTAATTTCGATCCTCGCTTCGGGGAACGGGCTCCTCGCCAAGACCATTTGCAACGAATATCGGAATGCATCGTGATCGACCCCCGACAACTCGCCTATCGCCATCTCTATGGCTCGAACCGAACTTCCACCGTGCTTCCGCAACGTATCTTCCACCAATTCCACCACACGGCAAGCTAACGACAACTCGTGCATAACCGTCCCCCCTCATTTCTTGCGACGGTCCAACCACGCAGCGGCAACAGCCATCTGCCCCACGGCAATGGCGGCATCGTTGCAGGGAACGACAGCCGGCAAATAGGGCTGCAATCCCAGTCGGCGCAACATCGACATCAACAAATCGGTCAACAACCGATTTTGCAACACCCCGCCGCACAAAACAACCCTCGACAACTTTTGACGGATAGCCTGCTTGGCCAAAGCCACACACCACATGGCCGCATAGGTACGGTGGAAAGCCATAGCTATTTCGCTCCGGGGAACTCCTTTTTGCAAGTCGGACAGGATAGCGACAACCAACCACGAGAAATCGAGGGGTGCCTCCTTGTCGAAATAATAAATCTTCGATACCGCATTATCGGCCAACTGTTCGAGTTTCTGCGGAGCTTCGGCCTGATAGCGGTTGAAATCGGCTACCCCCAACAAAGAGGCAACCGCATCGAAAAGCCGTCCGGCACCCGAAGACAAGGGTGTATTGACCCGGCTGGCGATCATGCGGCTCACCAACCTGATACGGTCGGCGCCTATCCGCTTCACGAAATCGGAAGGCAAAGGCATATCCTCGCCATAGAGCGAATAGAGCAACGCCACCGCCATTCGCCACGGCTCCCGGGCTGCCACATCGCCGCCGGGCATAGGCAAATAGGGCTGATGGGCCAACCGGCTGTATTCGGAACGGGAACAACGTAACAGTTCGCCGCCCCAAATGGTACAATCGTCGCCATAGCCCGTACCGTCGAGACACAATGCCAAAACCTCCCCGGTAAGCCCGTATTCGGCCATTACCGCTACGGCATGGGCATGATGATGCTGCACCCGATACACGGGAATGTTTCGCTCTGCGGCATATTGCTCGCCCCAAACCGTAGCGTAATAGTCGGGGTGCAGGTCGCAAACCACACACCTCGGTTCGAATCGGAACATTCGAGAAAAATGAGAAACCGCCTCTTCGAAAAAGCCGAGATTCTCGCGGCAAGACAACTCGCCGATGTATTGACCCAATAAAATATCTTCCTTCTTCCCTATCGCAAAACACGAAACCTGCTCGGCTCCCACCGCCAAAATTCCCTCGGTGGGCTGCACGTTGTGCAACGGTTCGGGAGTATAGCCGCGGGCCCGGCGCACCGGACGGCACAAACCGTCGTACTCGCATACCACCGAATCGTCTACCCGGTTGTAAATTTCCCGATTGTACGACACCACCAAATCGACTTGCTTGTCGAACAAGTCGTGAGCCTCGCCATCGGCTATGACAATGGGCGTGCCACTCGCGTTCCCGCTCGTGACCACCAAGCGCCTCAACGCGGGAGCCGCGGCGAACAGGTCGTAATGGATAGCCATATAGGGCAACAAAACGCCCAACGATTTGTACCCTTTGTTCAACCACGGGGCACGATGTTCTTTCTCTTGGGCAAGGACAATAGGCCTTCGCCACGACGTCAAGGCCCGAAGCTCCTCGTCCGAAAGAGCGAGGTCGGCGGCAACCGCCTCCTCGTCGCAGTACATCACGGCCAGCGGTTTGGCATAACGCCCCTTGATTTGTCGCAACCGGTTCACAGCCTGTTCGTTATCGGCATCGCAAAGTAAATTGTAACCACCCATGCCTTTCAGCGCGACCACTCCGCCCGCAACCAGCGTCTGCACCACGCGAGCGACAATCGAGGCATACGTCCCCTCCTCGCGACCTTCCGAATCGCGCAATGTGTAATGGGGGCCGCACTCGTTACAAGCGATGGGTTGGGCATGGAAGCGACGGTCGTGTACATCGGAATACTCCGCCCGACACCGGTCGCACATTTCGAACCCATTCATGGTGGTTACACCCCGGTCGTAGGGCAACTCTTTGATGATGGAAAAACGAGGGCCGCAATGGGTGCAGTTGATAAAGGGGTAGTTTATGCGATGGAGCTGTTGCTTGCGATCTCGCAGGCAATCGGGGCAGATAGCTATATCGGGACTGACACGGGTAATCTCCTCCCCCGAACTGCGGCTGGGAGCAATGTCGAATCCCGCATACCGCTCGACGGCCTTGTGCCGCGAAACCTCTATCTCTTCGATAGAGGAAACCGCCGGAGCCGAAGTATCCAACGCCCGCAAAAAACGCTCCTTTTGGGCATGAGTAGCCTGCAAAACGACCAAAACGCCATCGTTGCTGTTATCGACATATCCTCGCAAACCCATTTCGGTAGCCAAACGATATACACTGGGACGGAAACCCACGCCTTGTACAAGGCCCTTGATATGTATGTGATATTGATTCATCTGTAAAAGTTTCTCAGAGTCCTTTATAAACAATTCCCCCCGGCAAGTTGTTCAGGATTTATATCTAAACTTACGAATTATGTGCCTCGCCATTCCCGGAAAAATAATCGACATCGACAACTCCTCGACCCTGCGTATGGCAACCGTCGACTTCGGAGGTATCTGCAAAACCATCTGTATCCAATATATCGAAGCCGCTCCCGGCGATTTTATCTTGGCTCATGCCGGTATGGCAATTACCCGGCTCGACCGGGAGGAGGCCGAATCGACGTTGGAAGATTTCGAAACCTTAGCCCAACAACTCAACCCCGACGGCCATGCGGTATGACCAATCGTTCCGGGACAGCCGGTATCTGTCGACCCTGTTGCAAGCCATTCGGCAGAAAAGCCGCTCGCCTATCCGTATCATGGAGGTGTGCGGCGGACAAACCCACGCCCTTTCGCAATACCGTATCGAAGAGCTGTTGCCCCCTACCGTACAGATGATCCACGGCCCGGGGTGCCCGGTCTGCGTCACGCCCGAAGAGACCTTGTCGGAAGCTATCGCCATAGCCCGTACGCCGGGCACGATACTCTGCACTTTCGGCGATATGATGCGGGTACCCGGAAACAACGAAACGTTACAACAAATCAAAGCCGAAGGCGCCGATATCCGCATAGTCTACTCCCCGCTCGACTCGTTGCACACAGCCGTGGAGAATCGCGATAAACAGGTGGTATTTCTGGCTGTCGGATTCGAAACCACCGCACCGCTGTATACCCTGCTGCTACACGAGATAACCGCGCGGCACATCGACAACCTGTCGCTGCTCACCTCGCTGTTTACCATTCCCGCCGCCATCTCGTTTTTGGCCCAAGAGCCCGATTGCGGTATCGACGGACTGCTCGCAGCCGGGCACGTCTGTTCGATAAGCGGATTGCAGGAATACGAACGCCTGTCCGAAGAGTTGCAAATACCCATCGCCGTAACCGGTTTCGAACCGGCCGATTTGCTGTTCGGAATCTATCGGGTAATCGAAGAGAAAGAGCAAGGGAATTGCCGGGTGGTCAATGCCTACCGACGAGCCGTACCCCACGAGGGAAATCCTATGGCCCGACAAGAGACTGCTCGGTTTTTCGTTCCTTGCGAGAGTAATTGGCGCGGGTTAGGAATAATTCCCAACAGTGGATTGAAACTCCGCCCGCAATATGAACAATACGACGCCCGCAAACGTTTTGCCTGTAACCCAAAAAGCCAAGCACAGCCCTCTGTTTGCCGGGTCGGAGACATTATGAAAGGGAAAATATCGCCCTGCGAATGTCCCCTGTTCGGCAACCGCTGTACCCCCGATAACCCGTTAGGGGCTTCTATGGTATCGTCCGAAGGGGCTTGTGCCGCATTTTTCCGTTACCGAACCCCATTAAAAAGCCCGATATGAAATTACCCGACTGTCCCATTCCCTCACAAAATCACAACCGCATAGTCATGGCTCACGGCGGTGGGGGCCGACTTACCGGCCAACTTATCGAACGAGTATTTTACAGAGCCTTTGCCAACCAATGGCTCGAACAGGCTCACGATGGCGCCACACTGCCGCCTACGACCTCGCGCATGGCTTTCACTACCGACTCGTTTGTGGTGACGCCTTTGTTCTTTCCCGGTGGAAATATCGGCGATTTGGCCGTAAACGGGACGGTAAACGATCTGCTCTGCTGCGGGGCCAAGCCCCTTTACCTGTCGGCAGCCTTCATCTTGGAAGAGGGACTGCCCATCGACACGCTGCAACGTGTGGTACAATCCATGCGGGAAGCCGCCCAAAAAGCCGGAGTGGCCATCGTAACGGGCGACACCAAAGTGGTTGAACATGGGAAGTGCGACCAAATGTATATCAACACGACGGGAATCGGAGTTCTCCCCGACTACATAGAAATAGGGCTACACCGCGTAGCCAAAGGCGATGCCGTTATCGTCACCGGGAATATCGGGAACCACGGGGTAACCATTCTTTCCACTCGCGACAGTTTGGGGTTCGAAAGTACCCTGCAAAGCGACACGGCGGCTCTCACCTCCATTGTCGCGGCTCTGTTGGCCGAAATCCCCGATGTGCATATCCTGCGCGACCCTACCCGAGGAGGGCTGTCGAGCACCTTGAACGAGATTGCCGAGGGTGCCCATGTAACTATCACGCTCGACGAAGCGACCCTGCCCATCGACACCCCGGTACGAACGGCCTGCGAACTACTTGGGCTCGACCCGTTATACGTTGCCAACGAAGGTATCATGCTCATTATCCTCCCCGACCGATATGCCCGACGAGCCTTACAAATCGTGCAAAACGATCCTCTCGGGACAAACAGCCGAATCATAGGCCACGTAACCGACGACAAACGCCCCGGTGTCGTATTGAAACTGCCGCTGGGACAAACCCGTATCCTCGATATGTTGAGCGGAGAGCAGTTGCCGCGTATTTGTTAAACCGATAAACCGGATATGAACAATGGAAAAAGAACAATCTTTCTACCAAGAACTTAAAGCCAAAGGGTACACCCGCAGGCAATTTCTTAAATTCTGCGGCATTATGGGTGCCATGCTGGGGCTGCAACAAACCGGCATTGCCCAAGTCGTAAACGCTTTGCAAACCAAACCTCGAAAACCGGTCCTGTGGTTTCACTTTCAAGAGTGCACCTGTTGCAGCGAATCTTTTCTACGAGCCTCGCACCCCCTCGTGGGGCAGATTCTGTTCGAAATGATTTCGCTCGACTACTCCGACACCCTCATGGCAGCCAGCGGATTTCAGGCCGAAGAGGTTCGTAACCGCTCCATGAAAGAGAACTGGGGCAAATACATCATGGTTGTCGAGGGATCGGTTCCTTTGGGCAATCCGGGATATTGCACCATCGCCGGACATTCGGCCAAACAGATTTTCGACGAAGCGGCCAAAGGGGCAAGCGCCATCATCGCTTGGGGCAACTGTGCCTCCTCCGGCTGCATACAAGGGGCTTATCCCAACCCCACCGACGCAAAACCCGTGCATAAAATCGTTTCGGGCAAACCGGTCATCAACGTACAGGGTTGTCCACCCATTGCCGACGTCATGGCGGGGGTCATCACCTACATACTCACCTTCGACCGCCTACCCGAACTGGACGGTATGGGACGCCCCGTATCGTTCTACGGACGCCGCATTCACGACACCTGTTACCGACGCCCGGCTTACGACGCCGGATTGTTTGTCGAAGCCTTCGACGATGCAAATGCCAAAAAAGGATACTGCCTCTACAAAATGGGCTGCAAAGGGCCCAATACATTCAACTCGTGCGCCGTCATGAAATGGAACGAGGGAGTAAGCTATCCCATACAGTCGGGGCACGGTTGCATAGGCTGCGCCGAACCCGGTTTTTGGGACGCCGAACCCATGTACCACCACCTGCCCGATGTCAGAGGATTCGGTATCGAAGCCACCGCCGACCAGATAGGACTGGGACTGACTGCCGTCGCGGCTGCCGGAGTGGCTGCCCATGCCGTCGTAACGAATATCCAAAAGCGCAAACTCATCAAAAACCAAATGGACAACGACGATATAAACCAACAAGAGTTTGCCGTCACGGAAAAAGAGTTTGAACAAGAAGAGAAAAAACTCGACCAAAAGGCACAGGGAATGGAAAGCCATAACAAAAAGCCTTAGTATAATCCCCTAAAAAGATTTGAACCATGACCAAAAGAATCGTTATAGACCCCATTACTCGTATCGAAGGGCACCTCCGCATAGAGGCCGACATCGAAAACGGTATCATCACCGACGCATTCAGTTCGGGAACCATGATACGCGGCATTGAAATTATCGTAAAGGATCGCGATCCTCGCGACGTGTGGGCATACGTAGGACGTGTGTGCGGCGTATGTACCTCCATACATTCGCTCTGCTCTGTAAGGGCGGTCGAGGATGCCCTCGGCATTGTTGTCCCTCCCAACGCCGAACAGGTGCGTAACCTCATGCAATCGGCCATGACTATCCAAGACCACGTCACCCACTTCTACCAACTGCAAGCCCTCGACTGGATCGATGTCATGTCGGCGTTGAACGCCAATCCCCGGAAGGCAGCCGAAGTGGCACAAAGCATTTCGGAGTGGCCCAAAAACTCCATCGGCTATTTTGCCGAAACTCAAAAAAAGATTCGGCAGTTTATCGAGACCAGCAAATTCAGCATCTTCTCCAACGGATATTGGGGACACCCGGCCTACAAACTTCCGCCCGAAGTCAACCTTGTAGCTTTGGCTCACTACCTCGAAGCCCTCGAAGTGCAAAAAGAAATCGTGAAAGTGCAAACCATCTTCGGCGGGAAAAACCCGCATCCCAATTTCTTGGTGGGAGGCATGGCCTGTGCCATAAACATAAACGACCCGAATGCACTCAACAACGAACGGCTGAACTTCGTCGCCCAAATCATCGAACGCACACAGGCCTTTGTCCGCCAAGTATATTTACCCGACGTATTGGCTATCCTCTCGTATTACCCCGAATGGACCCAAATAGGCGGCGGACTGCACAACTACATCGCCTATGGCGACTATCCCATGAGCCACTACGGCGAACTCGCCACCTATAAAAGCCCGCGAGGTATCGTAGTAGATCGTAACCTGTCGCAAGTGGTCGAGTTCGATCCGTGGGCAATGGACGGCCTGCTCGAATTTGTCAATAACTCGTGGTATACCTATACACAAGGCAAAGAGGCGGGGCTACACCCGTCGGTCGGCGAAACCCAGTTGGATTATACCGGTGCGCAACCGCCCTACGAATACCTCGACCGCGACCAACCTTACAGTTGGATCAAAACGCCCCGGTACAAAGGTATGCCTATGGAAACAGGGCCGCTGGCCCGCAACATCGTAGCCCATGCTTCGGGCGACGAAACGTATCGGGAAATTACCCAACGGTGTCTCAAACAGCTCGACCTTCCCTACGAGGCCATGTACTCTACTGCCGGAAGAACGCTGGCCCGGGCCATCGAAGCCAACTTACTGGCAAACTGGCAAACCGACTTCTACACCACCCTGTTGCAGAATATCAAAAACGGCGACTACCGTATGTTCAACGGTACCAAATGGGAACCCGACACATGGCCCGAAACCGCACAAGGAGTGGGACTTACCGAAGCTCCCCGAGGGGCATTGGCGCATTACGTAAACATCAAGGATAAAAAAGTTTCGAACTATCAAATGGTGGTTCCCACCACGTGGAACGCCTCGCCACGCGACACTCGCGGGCAACACTCGGCATTCGAAGCCTCCCTCATCGGAACCCCGGTCGCCGATCCACAAATACCGCTCGAAATCATTCGCACCATACACTCGTTCGACCCGTGCATGGCTTGTGCCGTACACCTCTACGACGAGAACGGCCAACACATACACCACTGCGAAATAGAAGAATAATCACCCTCCAAAATCCAAGCCTTATGATAAGCCGAAAAAAATCTCTACGCGAAGTCTATGTATGGGAACTGCCGGTGCGCATATTCCACTGGGCCAATGCCGTCTCTATTGTCGTGTTGTGCGTGACCGGTTACCTCATAGGCAACCCGCCCGCCATACAGCACTCCACACCTCCCGACGCCAACTACTGGTTCGGCTGGGTTCGGTTTATCCATTTTGCCGCAGCCTTCGTCTTCATACTCAACTTTATCGTGCGGCTCTACTGGGCCTTTGCCGGTAACTCTTTCGCCCGCTGGAACAACTACCTGCCCCTAACGAAACGCCAGTGGCGAGGTATTCGCGACACGACCAAAGTCGATGTCCTGCTCCTCTCGCCCAAGCCGGTTTACGACATCGGGCACAATAGCCTTGCCGCATTTACATACTTCGGGGTGTTTATCCTTTTTATCATACAAACCGTCACGGGAATGGCCATGTTTTGCGTATCGACCAACAACGTAATGGAACCTTTCTTCTCTTGGATACTCTTCCAATGCGGCGGATTTTTCGTTGTCCGGCAAATACACCACATAGCCATGTGGGCCTTTATCCTCTTCACCATCGCCCACGTATATTTGGTGTTTTATCACGATTATATCGAACGGAACGGTATAGCATCATCGATTATCGGCGGGTGGAAATTTGTACGGGAGGACTTAGCCGAAGAATACGAAATGGAACAAAAACAGCAACAACAAATTCAAAAACAAAAAGATGAAATCGCAAACAAACCAACCGGAGAATGAGCCCGCTCTTCCGGGGAATATCCTCGTATTGGGCATTGGGAACCTCGTCCTCAACGACGAGGGTATAGGCATACACGTAGTAAATGTACTCGAAAAAATGGAACTTCCCTGCGGGGTCGATCTCCTCGACGGCGGGACAGGCGGGCTGGCCCTATTGGAAACCTTGCAAAACTATCGCCGAATTATCCTCGTCGACGCCTCGCTCGACAACTATCCCGTGGGAACTATCCGACGGCTGTCGCCCAAATTCTCCAACGACTATCCCACACTGTTAAGCGCACACGAGATAGGATTGAAAGAGATGATCGACGCCATGTTGCTTCTTGGCAAAGCGCCTCAAATAGAGCTGATAGCCGTGAGTGTACGCAACTGTTACCAACTGGGCATGAAACTTTCGCCCGAAGCCAAACGAGCCATACCCCAAATCATACAAATCATTTTCGAAATCATCGACGAACAACAACTAAACTGTCAACGTCCCGAACGGATAGGATAACAGGAAGAGCCCACCGAACCGAATCTTTTGCCGGCTTCGCTGCATTTTCGAATCGACAAATTACATTTTTTTTGAAGCTGCTACCCATAAAATATGTATCTTAGCTCCACAAAAAAAATACATCATCACCCATGAAAATGCACCATACCCTGTTCCTTCTCGTTACATTATTGTTCACCAGTCCGCTTCTCGCTCAAACCCAACCGGTAAAGATTTTAGCCATCGGTAACAGCTTCGCCGACGACGGCATCGAATACCTCGACGAAATAGCCATCGCAGAAGGCAAACGCATTATCGTAGCCAACACCTTCATCGGGGGATGTTCTTTGGAACGCCACCTCGACAACGCACGCCACGACCGGCACGCCTACCTCTACCGCAAAAATACCGAAGGAAAATATACCGAAGAAAACAATAAAAGTCTGCTGGAAGCCATCGAAGACGAAGCATGGGATTACATCGTATTCCAACAGGTGAGCTCGGCTGCCGGACAATACAGCACCTACTTCCCCGAATTATCGGAGTTGATGGAATATGTGCGACAACACGCCACCAATCCCAACGTGCAATACGCCCTGCAACAAACATGGGCATACGCCGCCGACTCGAAACACCCCGGATTCTTCCACTACGGGAAAGACCAGCAAGCCATGTACGAAGATGTAGTATTCTCCTACGACCAAGCCGCTAAAAGGCAAAACATCTCTATTGTCATTCCCACCGGAACCGCAATTCAAAACGGGCGCAGCAGCAGTTTGGGCGACACCTTTTGTCGCGACGGCTACCACCTCAACCTGAAATACGGCCGCTACACGGCAGCCTGTGTATGGTTCGAAACTTTTTTCGGACAAACCTCCGTAGGGGTCGATTACCGTCCCGAAGGTGTTACCGAAAAACAAGCTGCCATAGCCCAGCACGCCGCCCACCTTGCCATACTGCAACCCACCGAGGTCACCGATATGAGCGATTTTTAATTATCACATAATTACAGTCCCCCAACACCTTCATACCCCATTAAAAAAATCTCTTCCCGATAGGAGATGGCTTTGTTGTTGCCGATATATCAACAATCTTATATTCGAAACCATTAATTGCAAATTTTGACAGAGAAAGAGAACCGCAATAGTCCATTCGAGAAAAACACTCTGCAAAACGCCTTCATAATCTTTTTTTGCAATTTCTATCCACCTAAAAACTTTCAATATTGACACCTCATTTTCTTTTTGTAATAAAACTTAATTTTCTTGGTTTCCTGTCAAAAACAAGCTATATTTAAACTTGACTTTATATCTGAAAATCATGGGAAGCAGTTATTTCAAATCTCACTATTTAACGACAACCGAGAACGATAAAAAATGGGGGATTATATGTACCACGGTAGGATTGCAATTTATAGATCCCCACGGGAAATATCCCCTCGGAGCTCACCCCAACAACTATCAAACCGTAAAAAAAGGACGTATTCTCGATGAATATCAACTTATCTACATCACCAAAGGAGAGGGTTATTTCGAATCTACAAACTGCAAACGTACCAAGGTCAAAGCCGGGAATATCCTTTTCCTGTTCCCCGGAGAGTGGCATTGTTACGCCCCCGATGCAAATACGGGGTGGTCCGAATATTGGGTGGGATTCAAAGGTCCCAACATAGACAGGCGTGTGCAACATGGCTTTTTTTCGCCCAAACAACCTATCCTAAATATAGGATACAGCGTCGGTATTGAGAATTGCTATCAAGAGATGATTCGGGAAACAGAGCAAGAAAAAACGGGATTTCAAATACTGGTTTCAAGTATCGTTTTGCACATTTTAGGATATGTCATATACAAGCATAACAATAAATTATACGAAAGCAACCCGATAGTCGATAAGATAAATCAAGCACGAAAAATCATGAGGGAAAATGTAAACAAACCCCTCTCTCTCGAATCTATCGCAACAGATTTAAACCTCAGTTACACTTGGTTTCGCCGGGCGTTCAAGGAGTATACAGGAATCTCGCCCGCCCAATATCAATTGCAAATAAAACTCAACCGTGCCAAAGAGCTGTTGACAAATTCAAATCTAAATATTTCTGAAATCGCCTATGATTTAGGATTCGAAAGCGTCAGCCACTTTTGTACATTTTTCAAATCGAGAGAAAAATTCACCGCTTCGGAATATCGGGAGAAATTCAAATTTTAGACCCCATAACCTCATGGAAGCAACAGGGCTGGCTCCCGATCGTGAAGCCAGCCCTAATTTTATTGAGAGAGACCGTTCAATAACAGATGATCATTAAAATGCCAACTCATACAGCGACAAGATATCCGACAACTCCACTTTTCGAGGATTTCCCGGCGTACAAACATCGGCCAAAGCTGCCTGCGAAAGGGCGGGCAACGAGGCTTTGTCAACCCCCAGCATCGACAATTTCTGTGGAATATTCACATCGATCGACAGCTTACGCACGGCATCAACAGCAGCTTGCGCCTTTTCCTTTAACGAAAGGTTTTGCACATCTACTCCCATAGCAACAGCTATATCGGCATATTTCTCCATCGACGATTCCATATTAAACTGCATGACATAGGGCAATAACAGGGCATTTGCCACCCCATGGGGAACATCGAACATGGCACCCAACGGGTGAGCCATACCGTGTACCAAACCCAATCCCACATTGGAAAATCCCATGCCTGCTACATATTGTGCCAATGCCATTTTTTCGCGGGCTTCCATATCGGCTCCATCGGCCACGGCCAGCGGCAAATATTTCGCAATCATTTTTATCGCCTCCAAGTGGAACATATTGGTCAACTCCCATGCTCCCAAAGTGATATATCCTTCAATTGCATGAGTGAGAGCATCCATTCCCGTAGCTGCCGTCAACCCCTTCGGCATCGACGACATCAACTCGGCATCGACAATCGCCAGCACAGGAATATCCTTCGGGTCGACACAAACCATCTTTTTGGCATTTTGCTCATCGGTAATGACATAATTGATAGTTACCTCTGCGGCTGTCCCCGCAGTCGTCGGTAAAGCTATAATCGGGAGACTTTTCTTTGTCGTATCGGCTACGCCTTCCAACGAAACGACATCAGAGAAATCGGGATTATTCGATATAATTCCAATCGCTTTTGCCGTATCTATGGCCGAACCTCCACCCAAAGCGACAATCACATCGGCACCGCACTCTTTCAACACGGCCAATCCGTCCTGTACATTCGTGACCGTTGGATTTTGTTTTATCTCGGTAAACAACCGATATTGGATATTAGCCTCCTCCAATAACGACGTAATCGATTTCACGATTCCAAATCGAACCAGATCTTTATCGGAAACCAACAAAACCGATGTATATCCTCTCCGCTTAATCTCTTCCGGCAAAACGGTTCTGGACCCTGCACCGAAATAAGACATTTCATTTAGCACAATTCGTTTCATATTTTTCTGATTTACAGGTTAAACACACGTTTCAACTCGTCCATTTGCTCTTCGCTCATTCCTTTGGGGACAAATCCCATCGAGCACGCCGACTCATAAATCTTAGCCGATTTGGAAAGCGTGTCGATCATATCAAACGGCTCAATCAAATCTTCGCCGATTGCCAACGCGCCATGTTTTTCCCAAAGAACCACATCATACGCTTCGAGGAGTTTGATAGTCTCTTTTGCCAAAAGAACCGAACCGGGCAAAGCATACGATACAATACCTACGCCTTTGGGACAAAACGCGCGAGTCTCGGGAATCATGCTCCACAACAGTTTAGACAACACATCTTTTTGCAAAAAAGGTGCATGGTGTGTCATTGCCACCAATTCTATGGGATGCGTATGGATTACAGCCCTCTCGCGTCGTCCGTTTCCTATCAAATAATTGTGAATCAACAAGTGAGAAGGCAACTCGGAGGTAGGACGAATATTTTTCTCGGCAATAATTTCATAATAGGTCCCATCTGAAGAAATTCGAATGATCGATGCGTTATCCATTAAATTTTTATTTACATACCTCATTCGCTTTCCGGTTCCCGTCACAACAAAATAGCTCCCTTTAAGCGCATTCATCGCCTCGGGCAACTCTATTTTTTCACTAATGGCCGACAAAGTCCGGATATTATCATCGACATATTCGGTTATGTTATACGAAATGTTTCCACCGTTCCGCTCGGCCCAACCTTTTTCCCACAAATAACCGGCAACTTCGGCTATCTGCGATAGTACCATCTCTATTTTTTCGTTATATTTCATATCTTAAAATTTAAATTATCGAAGGGAAGAATATCGAGAAGACCAAAACAAGCAACCCCAGCAACAATACGGCTATTGTCCCCCGGGAACACCCTTTCCACTCTTTCAACAAAATTCCCCAAACATTCGAAAAGACTACATTCAACGACATCAATATGCTCCACGAGAACGCCAGCAGAATAGGCGAAGAGACTAAAAATGTCTTCCCCAATTCCAACCCGAAGAACTGAGAGTACCACAACAAACCCGCCAATGCACAAAACAGCACATTGTTCAAAAACGTCGACGAATTAACCGTAAAATACTCTTTTCCCGTTTTGTTTTTTATGTTTTGGAAAACACAATATGCCGCATTAGTCAAAAAACCGCCTACCGTTACTAAAAAAATAACCGGTAACCCTGCGAACAACGGCGTTGCGCCCCGTGCGACAAAAGCTTCCTTAATGGGACTACCGGCATCTAATCCCAAAGCGAAACACGCACTCATCAAACCGGCCAGCAAGGCGACCAACAGACCTTTGGTCAATGCAAAATCTTTTATCGCCTTCAATTTTTCTTCTTCCGGCATATTGCGAGAGCGCAAAGTCCCGGCATATCCTATAATGGCGATTCCGGCCAATGTAATCATAACACCTATCAAAAGTATCAATCCGCTTCCCGAAAGCAAGTCTGTACCCGCAAACAGGGCCGGGAATAAGGTTCCAAAGGCCGAACAGGTTCCTAACGAAACCGATTGTCCCAAAGCAACGCCCAAGTAGCGCATACTCAATCCAAAAGTCAAACCGCCTATTCCCCAAAGGATACCATAAACGACCGACATCGCAGCTCCTCCACTCTCCAACAATGAACCCAAATCGGCGCCTTTGGGCAAAGCTATCGCCATTCCTATCAACGGGAAAACAATCCACGCAAATATACCTTGAACCAACCAAAAGCTCTCCCAACTCCAATTCTTGATTTTTTTAATGGGTACATAAGAGCTCGATTGCCCAAAGCTACCGACAGCGATTATCAACAAGCCGATTAATACTTCCATAATTCTTCTATCGTTTTGACGTTATATCCCGTTCATACGCTTCTACTTCCGAAATATATTCCTCGGCAACCGGTACATTGTTGATCAGGCAGAAATAATTATATACATCGTTCCACGGCAACGACTTCATCTCTTCCAATAGAGCCAAGCGCTCGAAGTATTGTTCTTTGGCTTCATATTCACGAAGTTTATCGATCGGGGACAACAATGCCTGCAAAAATGCTTTTTGTGTAGCTCTAACGCCAACAACATACGCCCCGATACGATTGATTGAAGCATCGAAATAATCCAACCCGATGTTTACACGGCCAAGTGCATTGGCCCATACAATTTCTTGTGCAAGCATTTGCACCGAGTCATTCAAAATTACCACATGGTCGCTATCCCATCTAACCGGGCGGCTCACGTGTAAAAGGATTTCGGGAGAATATAACAGCAACGAAGATATTTTATCGTATGTCTCTTCCGTCGGGTGGAAATGGCCCATGTCCAATGTTGCCATCAAACCCTTCTCCACGGCATATCCCAAATAGAATTCGTGCGATCCAACCGTAAAACTTTCCAGCCCGATTCCAAACACTTTACTTTCAACAGCATCTTTCACATGGTCGAATTTATGGGCAAAAATCTGGTCCAACGAATCTTTCAGTAAAGACCGATAATAATAACGATCGACCGTTATATCTTTCGAGCCGTCATGAATCCACAAATTGTGACACGCCTTATCGCCTAATTGCCGGCCCATCTCATCGGCTATTCGCCGGCTGCGAATGGTGTGTTCGATCCAAAAATCGCGAATACCTTTATCTCTACTTGCCAAAGTCAGATTTCCACTCTTCGGATGGGAGAAACTCGTACTGTTGAAATCGAGTTTCATATCGTTTGCCTTAGCCCAGTCTATCCAACTTTGAAAATGTTCCGGCTCAATTTGATCCCGATCTACCTTTTTCCCTTTGAAATCGCCATAAATGGCATGAAGGCTCAAACGATGGCTTCCCGGAATCAACGATTTTACCTTCTCTACATCGGCTCTCACCTCGTCTATATTTCGAGCCTTTCCGGGGTAATTGCCCGTTGCTTGTATTCCGCCGGTCAATACACCATCGGGCGACTCAAAACCCGTCACATCATCGGTTTGCCAGCAGTGAAGAGACAACGAAATTTTTTGAAGCGCCTCCAATGCTTTATCCACATCAACTCCAAACCCGGCATACAGGTCGCGAGCCATCTCATACTTTTTTTGAATTAACTCTTTTTTCATGATACATCAATTTACTTTATAATTTCTTTAAACTTCGCATAACCACATTCCCACTGCGCCATATCTTCGGGAACAAAAGTCTCAACACTTACCGCATCGGCAATTACTTTTCTCATTTCGCCCAACGACGAAACAAGCCCTTTTGCCCAAGCTTGAATCATGATATTCCCTATTGCCGTAGCTTCGGCCGGACCGGCCACAACCTCCTTCCCAATCGAATTTGCCGTCATTTGCGAGAGAAGGCGGTTTCGCGAACCACCTCCGATAATATGAAGCCTTTCTATCGGGAAATCGGCATACGACTGGAATAAATCGAGAACCATACGGTACTTCATCGCCAAACTCTCAAATATCAATCGGACATATTCGGCATCGGAACTCGGAACCGTTTGTCCCGTTTTCCGGCAATATTCATCAATCGCCTCCAACATATTCGAAGGATTGACAAAAGAGACATCATCGGGATCGATAAAACGGACAAACGCCGGTGCGCTTTCGGCCATCGCTACCAATTCGGGATATGTGAAATTCTTACCGGCCAATTTCCATGTTTTCATGCACTGTTCCAAAATCCACATTCCCGTAATGTTCTTCAAGAAACAAATTGTACCCTCTAAGCCTCCTTCATTGGTTATATTGCTTCTATTCGCCGCCTCCGAAACAATAGGCGATCCTATCTCTATACCCATTAACGACCATGTACCCGAACTCAAATAAGCAAAGTTTTTATCCACCGCCGGAACTGCGGCAACAGCAGAGGCCGTATCATGGCCGGCAACGGCAACAACCGGCAAACCGGGTAATCCCACCTCTTGGGCAATATCTTCTCTTAATGTCCCTATCACCGTCCCGGGCATAACCATCTTGGCAAAATTATCGGGCTTTAACCGCACTGTATTAAGAAGCGCATGATCGAAATCCCGCTTATGTACATCTAATAATTGGGAGGTAGAAGCTATCGTATACTCGGTGACCATGTTCCCGGTCAGCATATAAGACAATGCATCGGGAATAAACAAAAGTTTCGAAGCCGCATTCAACAACGACGAAGAACTCTCCCTCAACGCATACAACTGATATAAACTATTAAAATTCAAAAACTGGATCCCCGTCCGTTTATATACCTCATCGCGCGACATCTCTTTCTCAAAAAATCGTTGAGATGCAGCCACCGTATGAGGATCGCGATAAGAATATGGGAGTCCGAGAATTGTTCCGTCGTCGCCCACAAAAACAAAATCGACACCCCATGTATCGATACCGATCGAATCGATCTCTATTTTTTCTTGGGCAGCAACCCTCAATCCCTCTTTAATAGAATCATACAAGGCAAAAATATCCCAAAAGCAATGGCCTCCCACCGCTATGATTTTGTTGGGGAAACGGTTCAATTCTTTTATCCTAAGGCCGTCTTTATCGATTGTGCCTAAAACCGTACGGCCACTGGTTGCGCCTAAATCAACAGCAATATAATGATGAGCCTCCATATTTTATTATTTTTAGCATCACAAAAGTAGGGACATTGTATCTTCCAGAATTTTATATTTTGATATTATACTTGTGTATTTTGACAGTCACAGGCATTATTCAATGGGCTGTAATACAAAAAGATCCTCCCCAACTGTCATAAATGGAAAATAAATAGTCATTTTTTACAATACATTCTTCTATCAACGCCCTACTTTTGTAAAACTAATCTAATATTAACACTCAATATTTCATGCAAACAAAAATCAACATCGGACTCATCGGCGTAGGTTTAGATACATATTGGAATCAATTCGCCGGATTGAAAAATCGCTTGGAGACCTATCAACAGGAAATAGCCGACAACATGGCTAAGTTCAATGCAACAGTCATCAATGTGGGTATCACAGACAATCAACAAAAATCTATCGAAATGGCCGATAAATTGAAGTAGGCCAATATCGAAATGTTGTTTGTTTTCATCTCTACTTACGCTTTATCTTCCACGATACTTCCGCTTGCACAACGGTTGAAAGTACCTGTAATTATTCTGAATTTGCAACCTGTACCGACCATCGATTTCGATTATATCAACCAAATGGACGATCGGGGTAAAATGACCGGAGAATGGTTGGCTCACTGCCAAGCTTGTTCTGTTCCCGAATTTGCCTGTGTATTCAATCGTGCGGGAATCAAATACGAAATTGTCACAGGATATTTAACCGAACCTTACGTGTGGGAAGAGATCGAAGGTTGGGTCGACGCGGCTCGTGTATATGCGGGTATGAGCAATAATCGAATGGGAATTTTAGGACATTATTATTGTGGAATGTTAGATGTTTATACCGATCTGACCAAACAATCGGCCGTATTCGGGACCCATATCGATTTAATCGAAATGTGCGAATTACAAGCTTACCGAAAAGCGGCTTCGCAAGAAGAGATACAGCAAAAACTGGAAGAAATTGCCACGAAATTCGAAATAAATGAAAACTGCTCCTCATACGAGTTGGAGAGAGCGGCAAAAACATCTGTGGCATTAGACAAATTAGTCTCTACCCATCAATTAGGATCTTTGGCTTATTACTACGAAGGTTGGCAAGGAAACGACTACGAAGACATTGTCACCTCGGTCATTGCAGGCAACACGTTGTTGACGGGACGTGGCATACCCGTAGCCGGTGAATGTGAAGTGAAAAATGTTCAAGCCATGAAAATAATGTCCCTCTTTGGAGCGGGAGGTTCATTCTCCGAACCATATACCATCGATTTCAAAAACGATGTCGTTTTGTGGGGACACGATGGACCTGCCCATTTCATGATGTCTGAGAAAAAAGTAGGATTGGTACCTCTTCCCGTATACCACGGGAAACCCGGTTGCGGGCTATCTATTCAAATGCAGGTAAAACAAGGCGATGTCACATTCCTATCGGTATGCGAAGGCCGTAACGAGGTATTCCTCTTGGTGGCCGAAGGGGAATCGGTTCCCGGAAAAACCCTCCAAATCGGGAACACGAACAGCCGCTATAAATTCCCTTGCGGTGTAAGGACTTTCATCAACGAATGGAGCAAAGCGGGCCCCTCCCACCACTGTGCAATAGGGATAGGCCACATTGCCGATAAGATTCAAAAGTTAGCCTTCTTGTACGATATTCCTGTAATAAGGATTTGTTAAAGAACATCTTACTACCCCATAAGCGACATATATAACTTTGAAACTTTCATCAAAGATTTACACAATGAAAAAGCGTCGGAATCAAATTGATTCCGACGCTTTTTCGCGGTGCGGACGGGACTCGAACCCGCGACCCCATGCGTGACAGGCATGTATTCTAACCAGCTGAACTACCGCACCAGTTTTGTTTTGCGAGTGCAAATATAGAACGCATTTTTTAATTCTGCAACTCTCAATTCAAAAAAACAGGAATATTTCTTCATAAATTTTCTCTGTCGAAAATATTCCCCAAAGAAAGGCTCTCATTCTCAACAAAAAAGGTATTTTTACAATAAATGTATATTGTGACGCGCGCACTCGGCAATTTGCTCTTCGGGCCAAATGCTGGCTTGTACCTCGCCGATATGGGCTTTTTGCAAAAGGAACATCGAGAATCGCGACTGCCCTATACCGCCACCTATCGAGAGGGGCAATTCGTCGTTGAGCAAGGCCCGGTGGAAATTGAGTTGGGCCCGCTCGGGACAACCGCAAATATCGAGTTGACGCAGCAAAGCCTCCTTGTCGACACGGATTCCCATCGACGAAAGTTCAAACGGGGTCTCCAATACCTGATTCCAAAAAATAATATCACCGTTCAAACCCAAATAGCCATCGCTGTTGGGCGTTGTCCAATCGTCGTAGTCGGGAGCCCGACCGTCGTGACGAGTACCGTTGCTCAACTGCTGTCCTATGCCAATGAGGAACACGGCTCCATACTTACGGGCAACGGCAGCTTCACGCTCTTTGGGCGAAAGGCGGGGATATTCCTGCAAAAGCTCCTCGGTATGGATAAATGTTATTTCGTCGGGCAACGAAGGGGTAATATGCGGAAATTCGGTGTAGATAAGGCTCTCGCACTCTTTGATTACCTTGAAAATGGTTCGCACCGTTTGTTTGAGATACTCCACATTACGATCTTCGCGGGTAATGGTCTTCTCCCAGTCCCACTGGTCGACATACAGCGAGTGCAGGTTATCGAGCTCCTCGTGTGTGCGAATGGCATTCATATCGGTATACAGCCCAAAACCCGGCGCTATATCATAAGCCCCCAGTTTCACGCGTTTCCACTTGGCCAGCGAATGGACAACCTCGGCCTGCCTGCCACCCATATCGGCAATGGGGAAAGAGACGGCCCGTTCGTTCCCGTTCAAATCGTCGTTCAACCCCGTACCCGAAAGCACAAAAAGAGGAGCCGTCACTCGACGCAGGTTAAGGGCTTTGGCCAATCGTTCCTGAAAGGCATCTTTCAACATTTTTATGGCCATTTCGGTCGTCTCGGGCAACAGTTTCAACTTATATCGTTGTGGTATAATCAATGACATCTTGTTTATTTTTGGTTTATTACAATATTCAATTAGTATAAAATATCTGCAAATATATATCATTTTTCTAATAAGAAAAATATTTTCGTATCAATTTGAGATTTTACGCGAAAATATTATCTCTTTTATAAAAATATTGTCGAATAATTTTAATTTTCCGAAACCAAACGACAAATTGGATTGTTTATAAATATGTACCGATAAAAATTATATACTTTTGCACAACGAAGATCGGGGGAGATTGCACGATTGAAATTTCTACCGTTACCCTTCGCCAGCCAAACAAGATTCAAACCCAATATGAATACGACACGACTTGGTATTATGCCCGAGCCCATACTTTCCCAAGAGAGCGAATGCAACCTCGCATTCAAACCGATCACTTTCGAATCGCTTCCCGAAATAGAGCCCTTCCTCCACCGTCAGACCTATCGCACCTGCGACTTTTCGATCGGCGGCATTTATATGTGGGTCGACTATTTCGGCTACGAATACTGCATCTGCCACGATACTCTTTTTATCAAAGGAGGCGAAGAGGACAACTTACAAAATACAGCTTTTGCCATACCGGTAGGAAAACTGGGATTACAAGAGTCATTACCCCTATTAAAGGATTATTGCAAACGGCACAATCTACCGCTTATTCTCTCGGCGGTTCCTCAACCGGCCGCACAAGAAATCGAACGGCTGTACAACTGCCCCATTACCGAATTGCCCGACTGGGGCGATTACCTCTACAACGCTACCGACTTAGCCACTTTGGTAGGGCACCGGTTCAACAAAAAACGGAATCGGGTAAACAAATTCAAAAATACCTATCCCGATTTCGAATTCGAAGCTATCGGCCCGAAAAATCTTCCCGAAATCATCGGCTTCTTCGATGCCTATATGCGCGACTACCAAAAAGACAACCTCCTCTTCACCTACGAAGAGAGCAAGGTTGCACAAGTATTGCGCGAATACGACCGGCTCAAATTCGACGGCGGAGTGTTACGGGCCGGCGGGGAAATAGCAGCCTTCACCATCGGCGAAGTAATTGGCGACACCTTGATTGTCCATATCGAAAAAGCACGAAAAGAGGTAGTCGGTGCCTACGAAGCCATCAATATGTTTTTTGCCGACTATATGACCCGGCAATTCCCCGAAATAAAATTCATCAACCGCGAGGACGATGCCGGCGACCCGGGACTGCGCGAAGCCAAACTCTCGTACAATCCACAAACCATCTTAAAAAAGTATAACATCGTACTGCTCTCCTCCCTGCTGTAACCCGCGGCAGAAGGCGAAACCAGTCGAACAATCCGGCTCTCCCGACCACTCTTGGCGATCTCCCTCATCTGACAAACAGGATATTGTTTTTTTTATTACTTTTGCGCATGAACAACCAAATACGCAAAAGCAAGTTTATATGAAAAAATTGTTGTGGGCTGTGCTAACGGCACTCCTTGTAACCGGAGTCAATCCGCAAGTTTGTTATGCCAAGAAAAAAAGCAAAAAAGAGTCGAAAAAGGAACAAGTCCAAGATACAACCGCCAAAGAATCGAAATACGAAAAGTTGGTGAAGGGAGCAAAAACCTACCCCGGAATGTTCACCCTGCACATTACCAGCGACAACAAACTGCTGGTCGAGGTGCCCGACTCACTGATGAGCCGCACATTCCTGCTCTCGAGCCGGGTGGCCGCCACCACCGACCCCAAGCTGTTTGTCGCCGGCGAAATGACTACTACCCCGTTTATGATACGGTTCAGCAAGAACAAGCAATCGCTCTTCATGCACCTCGTACAGCACCGAAACATCATCGACGAGGACGACCCCATAGCCGCTTCGTTCGACAAGAACTTTGGCGACCCCATTATCAAAGCGTTCAAAATTTCGGCCAAGAACGGGAAAGATGTAGTAGTCGACATGAGCGATTTTTTCAAAGGCAACGAAAAAATCATCAGTCCCATGCCAACCCCTGCAACAGGCAGTAATTCGAAAATAAAGACCGGCACATACACCTCGGCCAACTCCTATATATTGGCCGCCAAGAGTTTTCCGCAGAACAGCGAAATACGCTCGGTATTGAGTTTCACCGGCGACAACAACCGCACCGTCACCATGCACCGCTCGTTGGTACTCCTCCCCGAAACACCCATGCAACCGCGTATCTACGACCGTCGGGTGGGATTCTTTTCCAGTAACAAAAATATCTATTCGAGCGACAAAGACCGGATAGACCGCACCCAATACATACACCGGTGGCGCCTCGAACCAAAAGAGGAAGACCGGGAAGCCTATTTCCGCGGCGAACTGGTAGAACCGGCCAAACCCATCGTTTTCTATGTAGACAGCGCTTTCCCCGATAAATGGAGAGATATTGTCAAACAGGGCGTAGAGGACTGGAACATCGCTTTTGAAGCCGCCGGTTTCAAAAATGCCGTCATTGCCCGCGACTATCCCCAAGACGACCCCGATTTCGACCCCGACGATATGCGGTATAGTTGTGTAAAATATGCCGTCACCGATATTGCCAACGCCATGGGGCCGAGCTATGTCGATCCCCGCAGCGGCGAGATACTCACCGCCGACGTCATTTGGTATCACAATGTCATCTCGCTGGTACACAATTGGCGGTTTGCCCAAACGGGAGCTGTTGATCCCCGGGTGAGAAAAGAGACCTTCGACAACGACGTCATGCGCGAATCGCTGCGCTACGTAGCCTCGCACGAGATTGGCCACACTTTGGGGCTCATGCACAACATGGGTGCCAGCTATGCGTTCGCCATCGACTCGCTACGCAGCCCGTCGTTTACTCAAAAATACGGCACTACGCCCAGTATCATGGACTATGCCCGCAACAACTTCGTAGCCCAACCCGGCGACTACGAGCGTGGCGTCCGCCTCACACCGCCCATCATGGGTGTTTACGACATCTATGCCATCAACTGGGGCTACCGTCTCATTCCCGACGTTACCTCGCCACAAGACGAAAAAGCCACACTCGACCAATGGATTGCCGAAAAGAAAGACAATCCCGTGTACACTTTCGGAGCGCAACAATACCCCAGTAGCTACGACCCCACCGACCAGACCGAAGATTTGAGCAACGACCACTTCCGGGCCGGAGAGATGGCCATTTCGAACCTCAAAATTATTGTCAAGAATTTTGAGCAATGGCTCTTCGACGAAGGGAACAACTACCGAACCATACGCGACGAATATGTTGCCCTCGTACAACAATACAACCGCCACTTGAACCATGTCGTCCCCTATATAGGAGGTATACTTTTTACCGAAGTGCGACAAGGCGACAACGAATTGCCCTACACTTATGTCGACAAGGCTACCCAGAAAAAAGCCTTGCAATGGATATTGAACCAAGCCCGCACCTACCGCGATTGGTTGATGCCGGCCGACCTGATGCAACGCATAGGCGAACCCCTCACCTATGCCAACTCGGTACACCGGAATATTCCGTCCCGACTGGTCAATCCCACCACCCTTTTCCGTATTCAAGAAGGCGGCGCCATCGACCCGGTAAAGAACTACACCGTCGACAGCTACTTCAACGATATGATTGCCGAGGTGTTCAAAGCCACTTATCAAGGGCGTAAACTGGACAACGTGGAACGCGACTTGCAAAGCGCAACCATAGAACTGTTCATTCGTTACTCCAACCTGAAAGGCAGTACCGCCAAAACGGGCAGCAGCTCACGACTGGCCAACGATATCGACCTCGAAGGCATTCCCTTCCCTTGCAGCCACGTCTTGTGCCACCAAGCCGCAGAAGAGGAGTCGTTCACCCGTATCACCTTAGGCCCATCGATGTCCACCGCCGAGATGGCACCCCACATGACCGGCGCCCTTAAAAAAGTACTCTCGCTGTACAAACAAAAGAGAGCCGCTACAACCGACAGCGCCACCCGCAACTTCTACGATTATCAAATTATTACAATAGAAAAACTCTTTAACAACTAAACAAAGACGTAACGAAAAGTATTATTACTAAGGTACGTCCTTGAAATACACCGCATGAAAGAATTTATCTTAACCCAAGAAGAGACCGAACGCACCGTTTTGGTGGGCCTGATCACTAACACCCAAAACGAAGCGAAAGCAAACGAATACCTCGACGAACTGGCTTTCTTGGCCGAAACAGCCGGAGCCCAGCCCGTGAAAAAATTTCTGCAACGGCTCGACACGCCCAACTCCCGCACCTTTGTGGGGACAGGAAAATTGGCCGAAATAAAAGCCTATATCGAAGAGAACGAAATCGGTATGGTCATCTTCGACGACGACCTCTCGTCCAAACAGGTACAAAACATCGAGAAAGAGTTGCAAGTAAAGATTCTCGACCGCACAAGCCTCATTCTCGACATCTTCGCCAAACGGGCACAAACAGCCAATGCCAAACGACAAGTCGAACTGGCGCAATACCAATATCTGCTGCCCCGACTTACCCGTTTGTGGACCCACCTCGAACGCCAACGGGGAGGTATCGGTATGCGCGGTCCCGGTGAAACTCAAATCGAGACCGACCGCCGTATTATCCTCGATAAAATATCGCATTTGAAAGAGGAACTGAAAAGTATCGACCGCCAAAAGAGCATACAGCGTAAAAACCGGGGAAAACTGGTACGCGTGGCTTTGGTGGGATATACCAACGTAGGGAAATCGACCTTGATGAACCTGTTGGCCAAAAGCGAAGTCTTTGCCGAGAACAAACTATTCGCCACCCTCGACACCACCGTGCGCAAAGTGATTGTCGACAACCTACCCTTCCTACTCTCCGATACCGTAGGTTTTATCCGCAAATTGCCTACCCACTTGGTCGATTCGTTCAAATCGACACTCGACGAGGTGCGCGAAGCCGATCTGCTGCTCCATATCGTAGACATTTCGCACCCGGCCTTCGAAGAGCAAATCGAAGTGGTAAACAAAACGTTGCAAGAGGTGTGCAATTCGTCGGACAAACCCATGATTTTGGTATTCAATAAAATCGACGCCTTCTCGTACGTCGAGAAAGCGGCCGACGACCTTACCCCCCGCACCCGCGAAAACATTTCGCTCGAAGAGCTGAAAGAGACTTGGATGGGGAAAATGCACGACAACTGCATATTTATCTCGGCCAAAGAGAAAAACAACATCGACGAATTGAAAGCCATGCTATACCAGCGCGTCAAAGAGATACATACCACGCGATTCCCCTACAACGACTTTCTGTTCCAGCATTACGACGAAACAGACACCGACGAGGGAGCATAAAATCTTTTATTCACCCCGGGCAATCCTCCACCCCTTTTATACAATTTGTTATGACAAACTACCGCAAACTAAACCAAACCGAAATCGACAGGCTATCGGCACAAGGCTGTACAGCCGACGAATGGTCAAACATCTCCGTTGCCGAGGGATTCTCGCCGGAGAACATCACCCACACCCGATTCTCGGGAGAAATAAAATTAGGCGTATTCGAAAAGGAAATCGAGCTTCCCGGAGGGCTGAAAAAGAGAGCAGGATTGCACCAAGTGACGCTACACAACTGCTCGGTGGGAAACAACACCCTCATCGAAAATATACCCAATTATGTAGCCAACTACCGCATAGGCGACGATTGCTACATACAAAATGTAAACCTGCTGCTCACCGAAGGTGAAAGCTGTTTCGGCAACAATACCCCGGTATCGGTACTGAACGAAACGGGTGGACGCGAAGTCCCTATCTATAACCGGCTATCGGCTCAACTGGCCTATATCATCGCCATGTATCGCCATCGTCCCGACTTGACCGAACGGCTCAAACAAATGATTGCCGACTATGCCGGATCCGTAAAAAGCGACCGTGGCGAAATAGGCCACGGTGTACACATGGTCAACACCGGCACCGTGCGCAATGTGTGCATAGGCGACGGCTGCCGTATCGACGGAGCTTCGCGCCTCGAAAACGGCACCATCAACAGCAACCGGGAAGCCCCGGTTTACATAGGCCCCAACGTAACGGCCGAAGACTTTATCATCAGTTCGGGAGCCTACGTGAGCGACGGTGTAGTCATGTCGCGCTGTTTCATCGGGCAAGCCTGTCACCTCACCCACCTCTTCTCGGCTCACGACTCGCTGTTTTTCAGCAACTGTCAAGGCGAAAACGGTGAGGCCTGCGCCATCTTTGCCGGGCCCTATACGGTGAGTATGCACAAGTCGAGCCTGCTCATCGCAGGAATGTTTTCGTTCCTGAATGCCGGCAGCGGTTCGAACCAAAGCAACCATATGTACAAACTCGGCCCCATTCATCAAGGTGTCGTGGAGCGTGGCTCGAAAACCACCAGCGACTCGTATATCCTGTGGCCGGCCAAAATAGGAGCATTCTCCCTCATCATGGGACGACACGTCAATCACCCCGACACCTCTGGAATGCCATTCTCCTACCTTATCGAACATGGCAAACGTTCGTTCCTTGTACCGGGGGCAAACCTCAAAAGCGTAGGCACCATTCGCGACGCGCAGAAATGGCCCAAACGTGACAAACGTACCGACCCCGACAAACTCGACTGTATCAACTTCAACCTGCTTAGTCCCTACACCATACAAAAAATGTTGCAAGGGATCGACACCTTGCAGGGACTTAAACAAACATCGGGCGAAACCTCGGAATACTATTCGTTCCAAAGCACGACCATCAAAAACAGCTCCCTCGAAAAAGGGATAAACCTCTATACCCTCGCCGTACATAAATTCATGGGCAACTCGATTATCAAACGGCTCGAAGGCGCCCCGTTTACCGGAGTGGACGACCTGCACGAACGATTGAAACCGACCGACCCGCTCGGCGAAGGCGAATGGATAGACTTAGCCGGATTAATTGTCCCCAAACAGGCTGTAAAAGACGAAATAGACCGTATTGTCAACTGCCCCGACGTATCGCTGAAAGATACCGAAACATTCTTCCAATCTATGCACCGACGCTATTACGACATGGAGTGGACGTGGGTATGCTCGATGATGACCCGCTGGTACGGCAAGAGTTTCGACCAACTCACCGCCGAAGATATTATCGGCATTGTACGGCAATGGAACGAGTCGGTCGTGTCGCTCGACCGTATGCTCTACGACGACGCCCGCAAAGAATTTTCGCTGATTTCGCGCATCGGGTTCGGGGTAGACGGCTCCACCCGCCAACGCGACTTCGACTTCGAGCAAGTCCGCGGCGAATTTGAAAACGATGCCTTCGTCAAGATGGTATGCCGCCATATCGAAGACAAAACCGCACTGGGCAACGAATTGATCGGTCGGCTCAAACAATTGAAAGACCAAACTATTTGCCAATAACTCGTTCTATAATTCCCAAACTACATCAAATCAAGGGGCTGTGTCACAAACAAGCGATACAGTCCCTTTGTGATAATCTATCAGTCCACACGTAATACGAAATACCGGGAATGTCGTCTGTTGCCTACACAAGACTGAACCCCGCATCGAGTGCGGGGTGACCTATACGTCATACCGCGCTACGACGCGGTATCCAAAAAATACCCGTAATGGAATTACCGGCTCTCGCTGTTCATCATCTTCTGAAAAAAGGCAGAGACCTGTTGCTCGATACCGTCCAGCGTATGCTTCACCCGGCTGTCGTTCCATTTTCCCGTGCGTCGAGCCTCGTCGAGCAGAGTGCGGCTGCGAGCATACACCTCTTTTTCCAATGAGAGCAGTTGTTGGGTATAACCACTACCATCGGGACGGAAAAGGCGAGCCATGTGCAAATAGTGCGGCCCACTGCCCCGCTCGACCGGGAACGCCTCGCGTTTCAACGCATTGGACCATTCGCACAGAGGTGAACGCATCGTATCGCCTTCTGCCTGCAACAAAGCGGGTACTCCGCTCTTACAACCGAGCCACACGGGCAACACAACCGAACAGGGTGGATAGCCCAATACGGCCCACATTGTCGTGAGCGACGGCGATTCTCCTCGCTTCACCCCCTCGATGACCAGCGATGCCGAGGTGCTGCGACGGGGTATGAAATCTTGGTCGACCGCCCACTCGTCGCCCGAAAAATCACGTTCCAACAAGGTGTGGTAAAACGAACGGGAACAGTCGGCGGTAATCCACTCGGGAGTAATCCCTCTCTCGGCAGCCACCTGCGAAAACAGCCGCTCGGCATTGTCGTAGCGGATATAGCCGAATCCCTCGTCGGGGCGTCCCGACATCGAGTAGTTGGTACGCAACAGATAACCATCGGGGCTATCGGCGACGTCGTAGCGGGTCACCTCGTAGTTGTTCACCTCGAAATAGGCGGCTCCTCCCTCGGCATCAATCACCCCAAAGTTAGCCTCCACCCCGATGGGTCGGGGCCACCCGTCGAGCAGACGGGCAAAATCGTCGACCGTACGGCACACGCCCAACGCCCGTTTCATCACCAGCCCTTCGCAATCGGCCAGCGACGAAGTATCGTTTTTGAGATTATACGAGGCGGTATTCATCACGGCAAAACCGGCACTGTTGTACCCCGTCCACACCTCGCGGGCCAACGTATCGGTCCCGTTCACTACACCCACGAAAGCCAACTGCCCGTCGGCGGCATCGAAACGGACGATACGGTTGTTCAAGTCCGAAGCATCGCGATGTTTCCACAACAACGGACGCCCGTCGGGGGTAGCCCGACCCGAAACTACCGCCGAGGTGCACGCATAGCCCGGCAACGAAACAAGCAAGAACAAGAGAATAACAATCGACAATCGGTTCATAATTTTCGTTTTAGAAAGACAAATATAATACAAGCCTTTTGCCTCGTCAAATTTCCCTGTCGAAAAGAGACAAAGGCCCCCGACGAACACATTCCTAACTCCTCGCCTTGCTCTAATCTTTAACCGTATAGCAAAAATCTCAAACGAGCTTGGCTTTTTTGTATCCCTCATGCACTATCTTTGCACCAAACAAATATAGAGAAGTATGCCTCAGTATATTTTTGAACTGGAAATGCAAGTGCGCGACTATGAATGCGATATGGAAGGTATCGTCAACAACGCCAACTATCAACATTATCTCGAACACACACGCCACGAATTTTTAGCCGCATCGGGAATCTCCTTTGTCGAAATGCACGAGCGGGGTATCGACCCGGTTGTCAACCGCATTGAAATTAATTACAAGTTACCGCTACGTAGCCGCGACCGTTTTATAAGCAAATTGTATATGCGCCGGGAAGGTATTAAATTTGTATTCTACCAAGACATTTACAAATTGTCGGGCGAAGTCTGTATCAAAGCGGTAGTCGAAACAGTTTGCACCTCAAACGGACGAATCACCCGTGGAGAAGAGTTTCTCCCCTATTTCGAACGATTTTTACAATAATCGATTTTTAACGTCATGGAACAAGAGCTACTATATCGCATTGCCTTATCCCGATTAAAGGGTATCAATAAAGCGTTGGCTCAACATATCCACGAGACAGTTGCGAGCCTCGAACTGTTCTTTGAATTACCCGAAGCCCAACTGCAAAAGGCAACCGGGATAACCGGTCGCATTCTCCATGACGAAAATCGCAAGACGGCTCTACAAGAGGCTCGAAAAGAGATTGAATTTATCCAAAAAGGGAATATCACACCGCTTTATTTTACCGATTCCCAATATCCTCAAAGGTTGCTCGACTGTATCGACGCTCCTCCGCTACTGTACTACCGGGGCAATACCGACTTGAATGCAACAAAAATAGTCAGTGTCGTAGGTACACGCCGAGCCACAGAATATGGCAAAAGTTTTTGCGAAGCGATGATTCGCGACTTGGCCGACTATTTCCCGCAGTTGGTTATCGTAAGTGGATTGGCTTACGGTATAGACATTTGTGCACACCGTTCGGCTTTGAAATATGGGCTCGACACCGTCGCCGTATTGGCTCACGGCCTCGACCATATCTATCCAGCCAGCCACCGCAACACGGCTATCGAAATAGTCTCGCACGGAGGTCTCTTAACCGAATATCCCGGCTACCATCCCATGCACCCGGCCTTTTTTGTCGCCCGGAATCGCATTGTGGCAGGACTTGCCGATGCCGTTGTCATTGTGGAGTCGCGTGAAAAGGGGGGAGCCCTCATCACTGCCGGTATTGCCGAGAGCTATCACCGCGACATATTCGCACTACCCGGCAGTATAAAATCCGAAACCTCGACCGGGTGCAACCATTTGATCCGCCATAACCGGGCCGCCCTTATCACCTCGGCCGATGACCTTGTCGAGGCCATGTGCTGGAAAACACCTCCACGCGAAACGGTACAACGTTCGCTCTTCCCCGACTTAACCGACGAAGAACAAGTTCTTGTCGACTACCTGAAAGAGCACGACGAAGCGCAAATCAACCGCATGACCGTCGAATTGAACCAACCCCTATCGCAATTACTGTCGATTTTAGTAGAATTGGAATTCAAAGGGGTTGTCAAAGCTCTCCCCGGCGGGATCTACAAGCTATAATCGCCTCAAAAAAAAGCGGGAGAAAAAAGGTTTTCCAACCGATTCACTCCCACCGATATCCTTATTCCCGATTGTCCGCTTACAAATAGGGCTGTGTGTCGTCGTCACAATCATCATGCGCCTCGCAACAATCGCAATGGCCATCGCAGTGCTCCTCCTTCAATTCCAATTCGAAGGTGGCATGATCGATACCCAACTCACGCAGGGTATGTTTCAGGCGGTGTTTCACCTCGTGCATACGCATAATATCCGACACGACCACATGAGCGGTCAACGCCGTTTGTGTGGTACTAATAGCCCATATATGCAAATGATGTACGTTGATGACATCGGGGTCGGACGATAGAATCGACTCCACCTTTTGCACATCGATACTCTCGGGAACTCCGTCGAGCGCCAACCGCAAACTCTCTTGCAACAAATGCCACGTAGAATAAAGTATGACGAGACCTACCACAAGACCGATGATAGGGTCTATAACATTCCACCCCGTGTATTTAATTACAATTCCCGAAACCAATACACCCACCGAAACCAATGTGTCGGCCGCCATGTGTAAATAGGCTCCCTTGACATTCAGGTCTTTCGATTTGTCGGCAAAGAAAAGATAAGCCGTAAAAGCATTCACAACAATCCCTATTGCTGCCACCCAAGCAATGGCTCCACCATCGAGCGGGGCCGGATTCCTCAATTTTTCGATACTTTCGTAAAGAATCACACCAACAGCCAAAAAGAGAATGGCGGCATTGAGCAGCGATACCAATACGGTACTCTTCTTGTAACCATAAGTATACTGCAACGAGGGTTTCGCCAAAGAAAGGCGCAGGGCGAGCATAGCCAATACAAGGCTCACCACATCGCTCAGGTTATGCCCGGCATCGGACAACAACGCCAACGAATCGTAAAAAAATCCGGCTCCGGCCTCAGCCAATACAAAAAGAATATTCAGCACGATACCGATGAGAAACGACCGGTTCAGCTTTTGCATATCGGGAGTCGGGTGCACATGATGATGGTGGTGGTGATGCTCTCCCATTTCTTTCGGTTTTAGAACGGTTTAAATCCCATGATTTCACGCACTTCGCGCAAAGTCTTCGCGGCATTCTCACGAGCTTTCTCGGCTCCCATTTTCACGACACGGGCCAAATAGGCCTCATCGTTTTGTATCTCCAAGAAACGCTCCCGAATGGGCAATGTCACTTTAAGAATATCTTCGGCCAACTGCTTTTTCAAATCGCCATAACGAATTTCACACGTATTGTATTTCTCCTCGAAATAGGCTACCGTATCGGGCGAAGAGACAATTTTAAGCAAAGTAAACAGATTCTCCACCGGCTCGGCTTTGGGCGAATTAGGCATTTGAGGTCCTTCATCGGTCACAGCCCGCATAATTTTTTTCCTCAATGTTTTTTCGTCATCTATGAGATATACACAATTCCCCTCAGATTTTCCCATTTTCCCGGATCCGTCGAGACCGGGTACCTTTATGGGAGCGCTACCGAAGTTGAAATTCTGCGGTTCGGCAAAATATTCGACACCATAGGTAGAATTAAAGCGACGGGCAAACCGGCGAGTCAGTTCCAAATGCTGCTCTTGGTCCTTCCCCACGGGAACATAATTGGCATGTTGAATGAGAATGTCCACCGCCATAAGTGTGGGATATGTAAGCAACCCGGCATTCACCCGCTTGTTGGAGTTATTCCCGATAATCTCGTGTTCTATATCGCCCTCGTTATCGGTCTTTATGCCCAACTGTTTGCGGGCTTTGTCCTTAAAAGAAGCTGTACGCATCAACTCGCCTATACCCACGTGCATATTCATCAGCAGGTACATTTCCGAAATTTCGGGGATATCGCTCTGTACAAATAAAGTCGATTTATCGGGGTCGAGTCCTGCCGCCAGATATTCGCAAAGGATATTGCGGACATTCTCGTGCAACGTTTTCGGGTCGGGGTGAGTTGTGAGGGCATGCAAGTCGGCAATAAAAAAATAGCTATCATATTTTGCCTCTTCCTGCATCTTGACAAAATTGCGCAACGCACCGTAATAATTTCCCAAATGTAAGTTTCCTGTGGAGCGAATTCCACTAACAACAACTTCTTTCATATATATCGTATAAATTTTACTCTTATTCCTTATCTCATAGTCCTCTCCCCCAGTCGCAACGCAAAACACAAACCACAGACGAAGTGCCCGGCTACGACCCGGCTGCAAAACTTTCCCGACAAAGGTACAAAAATAGCCATAAGATATTCCCTTCTCGAAGAAAAAAACTTGCCCACAATTATAAAACGATTTTTCCCGGTTTGTCGGAAAGCCGGGGAGCCAAAGCCTCGACGATAGCCGGAGATCCGGCCAAAACAGATACTTTACGGTCTTCCCGGAACGAACGAACCACGCCGCCCGCCTCGGTCACAATAAGCATACCGGCACAAACGTCCCACAAATTCAGATTAAACTCCCAGTATCCGTCCAAAAATCCGGCAGCCACACAACACAAATCGTATGCCGCCGAGCCCATACGGCGCACGCCCCTCACGACCGGCAGAATGCGGGAAAGATTGTCAAGGTTATTATCGGGATTACGATCCTTGTCGATGGGGAATCCGGTCGCTACGACCGAACGCTGGGTATTGTTTTTGTTCGAAACCCGAATCGGAGTGCCGTTTAAAGTCGCACCCTGCCCTCGACAGGCCTCATAAAGTTCGTTCAAGTATGGAGCATACACTACCCCCAAGATGGTCTCACCTTTGTACTGCAATCCGATAGAAACTGTAAAAACGGGTAACCCTTGACTGTAATTGGTCGTACCGTCGAGCGGATCTATCACCCAACAATAATCGGAGTGCCCCGTATGCATACCGCTCTCCTCTCCCCAAACGGCGTGGTCGGGATATCTCTTTGCGATTTCGCCAATGATGTAACACTCGCTCTCCTTATCGGCTACCGTAACGACATCGTGCAAATTGAATTTCGTCTCGACATTCAAATGCGCCCCTCTGAAATAGGAGAGTTGTATCCTCCCCGCTTCCCGAGCACATTCCCGCGCGAAAGTATGCAGTTGCTCCATATTATCCATACCTATTGAAAATTAAAACCCCGACTTTACCCCGGAAAAAGGGAATAAAGCCGGGTAAATTTTACCTCTTTATCTGTTTTTCAATCCAAATCTTCCACCTCTTCAATAGGAAGCTGGCGACGGAATATTTCGCGGAAAGAGATCAAGGTCTCGGTTCGCGACAATCCTATGGGTTGCAACTTGGTGTGAATTATTTCGAGCAAGTGCTGGTTGTTACGGGCAAAAAGTTTAATAAACATATCGTACTGTCCCGTTGTAAAATGGCACTCTACCACCTCGGGAATCTTCTGCAACTCTTCTACCACGTGCGAAAAATCGCCCGGATTTTTCAGATAGAAACCCATATAAGCACAAGTTTCGAAACCTATCTTATTGGAATCGATAATATATTCCGACCCTTTAAGAATCCCCAAATTTGTCAGTTTCTGCACCCGTTGATGAATAGCGGCACCCGATACATTACACTCCCGTGCGACTTCGAGAAACGGAATACGAGCATTGGATGCTATCAACTTCAATATTTTATAATCCAATTCGTCTAATTGATGTTGTCCCATATTTCTTTTTCGTTTTTTTACTACGTTTTTTTTATTCTGTTTACAAAGATAGTAATAAATTTACATCATTCACCTAACGAATGTGTTAATTTTGCATGAAAATACCTTTATTTGGCATTTCTAAGCCCTTCATGCCGGGCACGCGGTTACGATTCGTAAGCAAAATATCTTGGGGAATATTGTAAAAGGCTCAAACAAGTTTGGCTTTCGGCTTTCGACTTTCGCTATATTTATAGAATATGGGTACGGTTCGGCATGGTAAAATCTGAAAATTGTGTTTTCGATTTTTCTCTGCACTCACCTTTCGCTATATTTGTAGAATATAGGATGCGGTTCGGCATAGTAAAATCTGAAAATTGTGTTTTCGATTTTTCTCTGCACTCACCTTTCGCTATATTTGTAAAAAATTATAACCAAA
>DXFL01000024.1 GCA_019114445.1 Candidatus Barnesiella excrementigallinarum | reverse complement strand
CCGGTATGTCAAACAGGTGTTTCTTAAATGATATCAACAGTATCCTCGGTATAAGAAAAATTGAGAAGCCCAAACTTATGAAAAATGCCAATAACAATACCCAAATATAACTCATATAATATTAGATTTATGTAACGTTTGAATAACGTTATACTTTATTTTTTTAATTTATGACCCAATTAAAGCGATTTTTAATTTTAACTCAATTATTTATATTTGAGTTAAATCGATTGTAGTTATTATATTCTTTGGGGACACCGAAAAAGGCTCTACCTTTCCCGATTTTCTAATTGATCTAATATATCCAAACTCATCTCCCGCCCCTATCTCAGGAGACAGAAATTGATCTTTTGGTGAATACATCCAACTCCTACTAATAAATATCTCCCTGACTTTCAAGAAGAAAATTCTTATTTACAAAAGAGCTGTTTTTTCTAAAAAATACGATAATACAAATACAATATAGATAAATACTATTTATTACACTTGTATATCCTATTTTTTACATTTTTTGCAAAGTTAGGGACATTTCTTAAATAACAAAACAAAAGCTTCATAAAAAAACGTTCTTTTGAAAAGAAAAAAAATTAAATCTATAACATTGAGACACTTATCATCACAATTCAAAATTCGAATCAATAATATAGAAATCCAATTCCCAATTCATTAATTTTTAATAAAAAATCTCTTTTATATTTTATCCCGATATAAAGAGTTAGTCCATTTATTAACAAAATTTTATCGATTAAACGAAAAATAAACTGTTATCTTTGAATCATAAAATTTAGTGTTGTAAATGCCAATTATTATGGAGAAAATTATAAATCCGTGGGTTAGACTCGAAAAAGATGGATATAACTGTTTTGGTTGTGCTCCCAACAATCCATGTGGACTTAAAATGGAATTTTATGAAGACGGCGATGACCTTGTCTCCTTTTGGAATCCTTCGGATAATTATCAAGGATGGTTACACACTTTACATGGCGGAATACAAACCATTTTGATGGACGAGATTGCCGGTTGGCTTGTTGCCCGAAAATTACAAACAACAGGTATGACCACCCAATTGGAAGTCAAATTCAAAAAATCTATCACCACCGATAATGCCACTACAATAGAAGTGCGAGCCCATATTAAAGAGACAAAACACAACTTTGCGTTTATTTCGGCTCAAATTATCCATAATCATCAAGTATGTTCTCAGGGAGAACTCACCTATTTTTGTTTTCCCAAAGAAAAAGCGGTTTCGGAATTTCACTTTTTAGGATGCCACACCGAAAAAGAGCTCTCATCTATCGAATCAAAAGAAAATTGCCGGGGATAAATCACCCGGCAACCTATTTATAAAATCGTGTTACAATTGATAGATAAGATAGGCCGTATAGGCAACATAACAAAGAGCCATTACAATCCCCTCGGCACGAGTAATCATACGTACTTTATGATATTTACCCACAAAGAACATCAACAGGGAAGCCCCCAGTAAATAGAATAAATCGAAATTTGTGATTCCTCCCAACGACAATGGCGAGATAGCAGCGCTAGTTCCCAACACAAAAAAGGCATTGAACAGATTGGAACCTATCACATTGCCCACAGCAATCTCAGGATTTTTCTTCAATGCGGCAACTACCGAAGTGGCCAACTCGGGCAACGAAGTCCCCATAGCAACCAACGTCAAACCAATAATCGACTCGCTCACACCCAGCGAACGAGCAATTTCGCTCGACCCATCGACAAACAGCCGACCTCCGAAAATCAAAGCCACAAGCCCTCCCACAATATAAAGAATACAACGCCACACGGGTAACGATTTGATTTCGGCCGACTCCTCATTGCTGTGATTGTGTGCAATAGCAAACGTATAGCCGAGGAATATCAAAAAGAAACATAACATAAGTAACCCATCGGCTCGATTGATGACATTTTCGGTACCGGTTCCCAAAAAGCGATCATTGGCACAAATGAGCAAGACCACCGACGAGAGTATTGCCAGCGGTATCTCTTTGGTCAATGTTCCCCGTGTAATCCTAATGGGAGCTACTGCTGCCGTTACACCCACAATCATCAAAATATTGAAAATATTGCTTCCCACTACATTACCGATAGCCAGTTCGGCACTACCATTGAGAGCAGACACCACGCTAACCGTCAACTCTGGCGCCGACGTACCGAATGCTACAATCGTGAGGCCTATCACCAGCGACGAAATATTGAAACGCTTAGCCAATGCAGCAGCCCCGTCCGTCAAAAAATTGGCTCCTGCCAAAATTAATACCAACCCTACCAGTAAAAAGAATACATTTATCATAAATAACCTAATTTTTATACTCTTTATTATATATGAGTAGGCAAATGTACCGATTAAATTTAACAGTTCGAAGAGCCTGCAACACAAATTCATCATTCTCCCAATGAAAAACACCATTATTATACTCCACATCGAAACTTTTAATTTTTATTAAAACTATCGGGTATTACCCCCGATAAGAAAATAATACATACCTTTGTTGTGTAACAAAGGGGTGCCTAAAAAACGGCTGAGATCATACCCTATGAACCTGATACGGATAATGCCGGCGCAGGAATTGTTCATAGTCCTATCTGTTTCGATACGGTTTTTACGTGCCCCCCCTACAAAACAAACCGTATGAGAACTTATCCCGTCGTATTGACCATAGCAGGATCGGACAGCAGCGGAGGTGCCGGAATACAAGCCGACTTGAAAGCCATGTCGGCCATCGGAGTGTTCGGCACGTCGGCCATCACAGCCATCACCGCTCAAAACACGTGCGAAGTACGTGCCATACAGGGTATCGACCCCGACATTGTGCGTCAACAAATCGAAGCGGTACTCGACGACCTGCCCTGCCGAACCGTAAAACTGGGTATGCTCTATGCCCGCCCCACCATCGAAGCAATCGCCGATTGTCTGTCGCACTACAGGCTCGACCACATGGTTCTCGACCCGGTGATGGTATCGACTTCGGGTTGCCGATTGATCGAAGAGGAAGCTATCGAAGCAGTTAAAACCCTACTGTTGCCGCGGGCGACACTGGTCACCCCCAACATACCCGAAACCGAAATATTAAGCGGAGTGCCTGTAGCCAATGAACATGACATGGAACGGGCTGCCGAACGGCTATTCGAGGCTGGTTGCCGGGCTGTCCTCATCAAAGGCGGACACTTGGACGGGGCGGAATCGTACGACTTGCTTTTCACCCCTCACTCCGCTCCCCAACGTTACGTATCGCCACGTATCGCCACGCTCAATACCCACGGCACAGGCTGCACCTTTTCCTCGGCTATCGCCTCTTATTTGGCTTTGGGATATACCCTACCCGATGCGGTTGCCGCAGCCAAAAGGTATCTTACCCAAGCATTGGCGGCCGGGGCCGACGTATCGATTGGTCACGGGCACGGCAGTGTAAACCATTTTTTCGCACCCCGTGTTTTAACCACATTAAACTTCGGCGAAGAGGGAGAAACAAAATGATAAAATCCTTGTCAAAGAAAAAGAAAGCTATATGAAAATCCATATCAATCAAAATGAGTGCGAAGTACCCGAAGGCACTACGGTAAAAGAGTTGCTCGAACGTCAACAGATCGCACCCGAGGGAACAGCCGTAGCCGTCGATAACAAGCTGGTACCCAAAAGCGAATGGGAAAACCGCACCTTGTGCGATGGCGAAAAAGTGACTGTTATTCGAGCCACCTTTGGAGGGTAATACAGATGAAATACATAGGAATAACCATAGAGACCATACTCCCCCACGAAGCGGAGTTAATCGCAGCCCTACTCGACAACGGGCTGGACAGGCTTCATCTGCGTAAGCCGTCGGCTTCGCGCGACGAGGTGGATGCTCTATTGCGCACAATTCCGTCCCGCTGTTACGGCCGTATCGTGCTACACGACCACTTCGAATTGGCCGAGAAATACCGCCTCGCAGGTGTTCATCTCAACCGTCGGAATCCCATTCCTCCCGCAACGACAAGCGGCTACCAACCCGCACTCTCCCGCTCCTGCCATTCCATAGCCGAGTTGGCACACGGCGAAGGATATACCTATCAGTTCCTAAGTCCCGTCTTCGACAGTATCTCCAAAGCAGGTTACAACGCGGCATTCACGGCCGAGCAACTGAAACTAGCAGTAGAACAAGGGATTATAAACGAGCGGGTGATTGCGCTGGGCGGTATTACCCCCGAACGCATGGATGCCGTGCGGGAGTGGCACTTCGGCGGCGTAGCCCTACTGGGATTCTTATGGCAAAACCGCACCCCGCAAGGTGTTATCGAACAACTCCATCGAATAAGGACAAATTAATAATTACAGTATATGTTACAATTTATCACTCATCAAACGCCGCGTTTCGGTATCGTCGAAGGTGCTGTCGCCGCTCTGAACGGAGGCTGCAAATGGATACAACTGCGTATGAAGGAAGCTCCGCTCGACGTTGTGGAGCAGACGGCGCAACAGCTCATTCCCCTTTGCAAGGAACACGAAGCCATACTCGTCCTCGACGATTATCCCCAACTGGCTGCCGACTTGGATATCGACGGTGTGCACTTGGGCAAACTCGATATGCCCGTTTCGGAAGCCCGCCTGCTCATCGGCGAAAAATACATCATCGGCGGGACGGCCAATACCTTCGAAGATATACAGGCATTGGTGCGACAGGATGCCGATTACGTTGGCCTCGGCCCTTTCCGTTATACCGAAACCAAAAAGAACCTCAGCCCCATTCTCGGGCTCGAAGGTTACGCCCGCATTATGCAACAATGTAGAGAGCACGATTTGAAAATACCCGTCGTCGCCATCGGCGGAATTACCGCCGACGATATTCCCGCCCTCATGGAGACCGGTGTTTCGGGGATAGCCCTGTCGGGCACAATCCTGCAAGCCGAAGACCCGGAGGCCGAAACTCGTAAAATAATAGACTTACTAAACCAATATCGCAAAGCATGAAGAAATTAGTAATCGGAGGACGCGAATTTTCCTCCCGGCTGTTTGTCGGAACCGGCAAATTCAGCTCGAACGAATTGATGGAAAAAGCCATCGAAGCTTCGGAATCCGAAATGATTACCGTAGCCATGAAACGTATCAACATGACCAACGAAGCTACCGACGATATGCTCACCCACATCGACCGCAGTAAAGTGCAGTTCCTGCCCAACACTTCGGGAGTGAGAAATGCCGAAGAGGCTGTACTCGCCGCCCAATTTTCGCGCGAATGCTTCGGGACCGACTTCATTAAACTCGAAATCCACCCCGACCCCAAATACCTCCTGCCCGACCCCGTCGAGACGTTGAAAGCGACCGAGCAGTTGGCCAAAATGGGCTTCGTGGTGCTGCCCTACATTCAAGCCGACCCTGTATTGTGCAAACGGCTCGAAGAGGCAGGCGCCGCTACCGTCATGCCGCTGGGGGCACCCATCGGGACCAACAAGGGACTGCGCACCCGCGATTTTCTGCAAATCATCATCGAACAGAGCAACGTACCCGTCATTGTCGACGCCGGTATAGGCGCACCCTCGCACGCGGCCGAAGCTATGGAACTGGGGGCCGACGCCGTACTCGTCAATACCGCTATTGCCGTAGCCGGTAACCCCGTAGAGATGGCTATTGCCTTCAAACAGGCTGTCGAAGCCGGACGTCGTGCCTACGAAGCCGGACTGGGCGCTCAATACAGCTTCGCCCAAGCCAGCAGCCCGTTGACCTCATTTCTTGACTAACCTTGAAACAATATGGATACACAAAAAATAATCAAAGACGCCTATCCCAGCTCCGAAAAAGTATATGTACCGGGGAAACTGTTTCCCATACAGGTGGGTATGCGAAAAATAAATCTTACCGACACGGTAACCATCGAAAACGGGAAACGGGTACACCGTCCCAATGCGCCCGTATATGTATACGACACCAGCGGTCCTTATACCGATCCCGCGGTGGAGGTGGATATAAATAAAGGTTTACCCCGACTGCGCGAATCGTGGATCGCAGCTCGCGGCGATGTAGAACGGCTCGACGACATTACCTCGCAATACGGACGGGCCCGTCGTGACGATCCTTCGCTCGATGCTATCCGATTCAAACACACGTCGCTTCCCTACAAGGCCAAGCCGGGCCATGCCATTACTCAAATGCACTACGCCCGCAAAGGTATCATCACCGCCGAGATGGAGTATGTAGCGATACGCGAGAATCTGCAAAACGAACAGTTGGGAATCCCCAGCCACATTACCCCCGAATTTGTCCGTCAGGAGGTGGCTGCCGGACGCGCCATTATCCCGGCGAACATCAACCACCCCGAAGCCGAACCGATGATTATCGGGCGTAACTTCTCGGTGAAACTCAATACCAACATCGGCAATTCGGCGCTTTCGTCGGGTATCGAAGAAGAGGTGGACAAAGCGGTGTGGAGCTGCCATTGGGGAGGCGACACTCTGATGGACCTCTCGACCGGCGACCACATTCACGAAACGCGCGAATGGATTATCCGCAACTGCCCCGTGCCGATGGGTACAGTTCCTATCTATCAAGCTCTCGAAAAGGTAAACGGCAAAGTGGAAAACCTCTCGTGGGAGATTTACCGCGATACACTCATCGAACAGTGTGAACAAGGGGTGGACTACTTCACCATTCACGCCGGAGTGCTGAAAGCTCATGCCGATTTGGTGGGCGAACGTCTTACCGGCATTGTGTCGCGCGGCGGCTCGATCATGACCAAATGGTGTGTCCTTCACAACCAAGAGAGTTTCCTCTATACGCACTTCGACGAAATTTGCGAAATATTAAGCCAATACGACGTAGCCATCTCGTTGGGCGACGGTATGCGCCCCGGCTCGATACACGATGCTAACGACCGGGCACAATTCCTCGAACTCGACGTATTGGGCGAACTCACCGAAAAGGCTTGGGCACACGACGTACAGGTGATTATCGAAGGGCCCGGCCATATCCCCATGCACAAAATCAAGGAGAATATGGATCGTCAGTTGAGCAGTTGCCACGAAGCTCCGTTTTACACGTTGGGCCCGTTGACCACCGACATCGCTCCGGGTTACGACCACATCACCTCGGCTATCGGTGCTGCCCAAATCGCTTGGTTGGGAACTGCCATGATTTGCTACGTGACCCCCAAAGAGCACCTCGGACTGCCCGACCGCGAGGATGTGCGCAACGGTGTAATCGCCTACAAAATCGCCGCCCATGCGGCCGACTTGGCCAAAGGCTACCCCGGCGCACAAGTACGCGACGATGCCATGAGCAAAGCCCGGTATGAGTTCCGCTGGAAAGACCAGTTCAACTTGGCCCTCGATCCCGAACGTGCCCTCGAATATTATAAACAAGGGTCGTTCCACGACGGTAACTATTGTACCATGTGCGGGCCCAACTTCTGTGCCATGCGGTTGTCACAAGACATTACCGACTGTATAGAAAACAAATAATAATCAACTGCTTAACCCTTTTATAAAAGATGTTTTCCGACGAATTAGAAAAATATTCTTGGGAAGATATAACCGCCTATATCGAGTCGAAACAGAGCCGCGATGTAGAGATTGCCTTGTGCAAAGAGCACTTGACCATCGACGACTTCATGGCGCTTGTTTCACCGGCCGCCGCTCCCTACTTGGAGCACATGGCCACCCTGAGCCGGCGATATACCCAAGAGCGTTTCGGCAAAACGATACAGATGTATGTACCGCTTTATATCACCAACTCGTGCAATAACTTTTGCGTCTATTGCGGATTCAATCACAACAACCCCATTGCCCGCATTATCCTCACCGAAGAGGAGATCGAGAACGAATGTCGGGCCATTCGAAAACTGGGGCCGTTCGAAAACCTGCTTATCGTCACCGGCGAAAATCCCCGTGATGCCGGTGTAGACTATTTGGAGCGGGCATTACAAATCGCCCGGCCCTACTTTTCGAACCTCTCCATCGAGGTGATGCCGCTCAAAAGCGAGGATTACTACCGCCTCACCCAATCGGGCCTCAACGGTGTGGTTTGCTTCCAAGAGACTTACCACAAGGAACGTTACAAATGCTATCACCCTAAGGGTATGAAGTCGATTTTCGACTGGCGTGTCAACGGCTTCGACCGTATGGGACAGGCCGGCGTGCACAAAATAGGTATGGGAGTACTTATCGGGCTGGAACCGTGGCGTACCGATGTCACCATGATGGCCATTCACTTGCAATACCTGCGCAAGCATTACTGGCAGACGAAATACAGCGTCAACTTCCCCCGTATGCGGCCTTCGGAGGGTCATTTCCAACCCAATGTAATCATGAGCGACCGGGAGTTGGCTCAGTTGATTTTTGCCTTCCGTATCTTCGACCACGATGTAGACATTTCGGTATCGACCCGCGAAAATCCCCATTTCCGCAACCACATCGCCACATTGGGAGCTACCTCGATAAGCGCCGGCTCGAAAACCGATCCGGGTGGTTATGCCACCTATCCGCAAGCCCTCGAACAGTTTGCCGTGAGCGACGAACGCACCCCGGTCGAGGTCGAGAAGGCTGTCAAGGCTATGGGATACGAAGTGGTGTGGAAAGACTGGGATAAAATTTTCGACTGATGGACGAGCGGTACAGCAGACAAACAATGCTCCCCGAAATCGGGGAAGCGGGTCAGGAACGGCTGCGCAAAGCACGGGTGCTGATCGTGGGCGTAGGAGGACTGGGATCGCCCATCGCCCTCTACCTCGCAGCAGCCGGTGTAGGCTGTTTGGGATTGGTCGACGACGATACGGTATCGGTGAGCAACCTGCAACGACAGGTGCTCTATACCGAAGCCGAAGTGGGACAGTCCAAAGTGGAGTGTGCCCGACAAAAGTTGTCGGCATTGAACAGCACGACCCATATCGTTTGTTACCCTACCCGGCTCACCGATAAAAATGCCCACTCGATAATCGCCGATTACGATCTCGTTATCGACGGCTGCGACAATGCGGCCACCCGCTACCTCATCGACGAGGTGTGTGCCCGACAAGGCAAACCTTACATCTACGGGGCTATTGCCGAATTTCGAGGACAGGTATCGGTTTTCAACTACCGGGGAGGACCTCGATATTGCGACCTCTACCCTCGCCCCGACATACTGCCTCCGCCCTCGACGGGAGGAGTTATCGGAGCAATACCGGGTATCGTAGGCTGTACGCAAGCTGCCGAAGCCATCAAGATTATCGCCGGTTGTGGCGAGGTGTTGAGCGGCAAGCTCTATTGTACCAATTTGCTCACACTGCAGCACGAAATTATCGAACTATGAGCTCTTCGGCCCATAGCTCAAAAAGGGTTTTCCAAGACCAAAGAACGTTGACATAGAAACAAAAAACGACAGCCTCGGCGGTTTTCTGCCGAGGCTGTCGTTTATAAGCCAATTCGATATTCGACCTTCATCGTTGCTCACCGCCCAAATTAAAAAGCCGGAATCTAATAAAAAACAATCGCAGCACTCTGTATTTGCGCAGTTTTTCGATGATTTTGTTCATCATGGCTAAAAATTTTCTTGATTACATACTTTTATTCAATCAATAAGCATTCGCCCAGTTGTTCTTGCGAACATTCTCGCGTTTCCACTTATCTTTGGGAGCCGATATCTCATCGGGATAACCCATAGGAATTACGTTCAACGGAATAATTTGCGAAGGCAATCCGAGAATATGGCGAATAGTCTTTACCCGTGCCATTACCGGATAAGCTCCCGTCCATACCGCACCCAAGCCTAAACCGTGAGCCGCCAACAAAATGTTTTCGGTAGCCGCCGAGGCATCCTGTATCCAATAGGTTGCCCCTTCGCCCTCCAACGCTTTGCTCAGGTCTCCGCACACGACAATCGCAACCGGTGCCGAAGCCAACATTTTGGCGTATGGCAAAGAGTCGGCCAACTGGGTCATTACCGCTTTGTCGTCGATAACCACAAAAGCCCACGGCTGTTGGTTGCGGGCCGTAGGAGCCGACATTCCGGCACGCAATATCTGTTCGATTTTCTCAGGTTCCACCGCTTTGTCGGTATACGAACGGATACTGGTACGGGTATAAATAGCATCGAGAACCGACATTTCATTGGTGGGGGCATCCGACTTTCCCGTCGGGAAATAAAATATACCCAAAACTACCGAAAATACGAACCATACGGCTAAGAAAATAAACAAAATTCGTTTCATCGTCTTTCTATATTTTAATTACAAATCCAACAATCCTTCGGGAATATTCATGTAAAGCCGCCGATTCTCTTCGTCGATTTCGTTCACAAACTCATCGACCGCCGGGATAAGCAACTCGCGCCCGTTGTGATCCACCTCGAACAATACATTCTCGGTAGTGTCGTCAACCGAAGTAATCTTACCCAACTCGCCCATCTCGTTATCGATAACCGTGAAACCGATGAAATAGTCGCCCGGAGCCTCTTCCTCGTCCGATTCCCGATAATACGACTTAGGGAAATAGACATCGAGCAGAGAAAAGGCGCGAGCCGACTCCTCGTCGTCCACATCTTCGAGTTTCATCAATGCGGTCGTATCGTTTTTAAAACGATACTCCTCGATAAAAAAGGGAACAAATATACCCTCGATTTCACATACGATATAAGGGCAATCGGTGCGGTCGAACACATCGTCGGTAAAAGTAAACGACAATTCGCCCTTTACCCCGTGCGGTTTGTTGAACCGGCCTATCTTTATCAATTCTTCTCGTTCAATCATGCTCTGTTCACCTATTTACAACCGGGTAATACGGGCACCAATCGCATTAAGGCGCTTGTCTACATCTTGATAACCGCGGTCTATTTGGTCGATATTGTGGATACGGCTCGTCCCGTCGGCACTCATGGCGGCGATGAGCAAAGCGATACCGGCACGAATATCGGGCGACACCATGTTGGCGGCCCGTAACGTATGGGCGTGACCTTGCCCGATAACGGCAGCCCGGTGCGGGTCGCACAAAATAATCTGTGCGCCCATGTCGATGAGCTTATCGACGAAGAACAAACGGCTCTCGAACATCTTTTGGTGAATCAGCACGCTCCCTTTCGCCTGTGTGGCAACCACAAGAAATACACTCAGCAAGTCGGGGGTAAGTCCCGGCCACGGAGCATCGGCAAAAGTCATAATCGACCCGTCGATAAAGGTCTCTATCTCGTAACATTCGTGTTCGGGAATGTGTATATCGTCGCCCTGCTGCTCCACGGTAATGCCCAATCGGCGGAAACTGTCGGGGATAATACCCAAATCGTTGTACGACACATTCTTGATTGTGATGTCCGAACGCGTCATGGCCGCCATACCTATAAAACTGCCTACCTCGATCATATCGGGGAGAATGGTGTGTTCGCAACCTTTGAGCGACGACACGCCATGTATGGTAAGCAGGTTGGAGCCGATACCTTCGATATGGGCACCCATGCGATTCAACATCTTCGACAACTGTTGCAAATAGGGTTCGCAAGCCGCATTGTAAATAGTGGTGTCGCCCTCGGCCAATACCGCAGCCATAAGAATATTGGCGGTACCGGTTACCGATGCCTCGTCGAGCAGCATATAACTGCCTTTGAGCTTTTCGGCTTTGATTTCATAACGTTGTGCTTTGGGACAATAGGTAAACGACGCTCCCAGTTTTTGAATGCCGAGGAAGTGGGTATCCAACCGACGGCGACCAATCTTATCGCCTCCCGGTTTGGGCAAAACGGCATATCCGAAACGAGCGACCAGCGGCCCGATAATCATCACCGAGCCCCGCAAAGCAGCCCCTTTTTGCAGGAACTCTTCGCTATCGAGATAGTCGAGTTTTATTTTGTCGGCTTTGAAACTGTACGCATTCAACCCAATGCGTTTTACCTTCACGCCCAAATCGCGCAATAATTGGATTAGGTTGTTTACATCGAGAATATCGGGTATGTTGTATATCTTTACCTCTTCCGACGTCAACAGGGTCGCACACAAAATCTCTAACGCCTCGTTCTTAGCGCCTTGCGGAATCAACTCACCATTCAAGCGATGCCCGCCTTCGATAATAAAAGATGCCATACTCTTTCTCTATTAAGGTTAATGAGGGAAAGGTACAAAAAAAAGCGGTTATTTACCCGCTTTTTTTGAATTATTTTTCGACTTTCCGCGTGGTTGTTGCACCACAGGCTCTTTCACCTCTCTCAAATGGTAGGCGGCAGGATCGAGATCGATAACCCCGTGGGTATATTCTTTCAGGTCTTTCAATATTTTTTCGTCCTCTACCGAGTCTTTATTCCACTGGTAAAAAAGTTTTTTCATGTGGTTTGCCAACATCGATACGAGGGCATCCCGCTCCTCGCCTTCGGGCAATTCCTCGGCTTTCTTCAACATCTCCTCCATAATCTTGCCATAGTGACGATATTTAATGGGCGAAGTTTGATAGGGAATCGGTTCGGGCTGCGTATGTAGATTTTCCTTTTTGATAATTTCATACGGATAATCTATATCCAATTTGAAATCGGACATGATGGCCAAATGGTCCCACAGTTTATGTTTGAAATCTTCAATATCGCGCAAATGAGGGAAAAGGTTGCCCATGATATTAATGATTGTATTGGCGCAGCGGGTACGTTCGGCACGATCTTCGATCGTCATGCAATGATCGACCATTTGTTGTACATTGCGTCCATACTCAGGCAATACAAGTCTTTTCAGTTCCGATGTATATTGCATAAATTTTTTATTGATTTTGACTCTTATAAAATTTTATTCTTAGGGGTTGTGGCTATAAATTCTTTCAAGTAGAAAGGTTCGAAATAGGCCACATCTTCAAATTTCCCGTTTCGGAATGCCCGTTCGGCAAGCGCCAGCATATCGGTAGCCAACGGCACGATGCCGTCGGCAAATATCGCATGAGGGTGTTTGATCACCTCCTTGCATTTGGCCGAACCGTTCCCCGAAAATACGATACGGCGGGTATCCAGCAAATCGGCAAACGTATGCTCATCGACCACATAGGCTCCTACGGGAGCGACACAATTCAAAGCATTGTCGTAGACTGCCGAGTAGACCTCCATGCGACGTGCATCGATCATAGGACAATATAACACCTCTTCTTCGAAATAGTTTTTGAACATTGTCGCACAGGCCAACAACTCCAACGTAGGCACCGAAATAAGCGGTACCCCCAGCCCGAAGCAAAGCCCTTTGGCTTCGGAAACTCCTATCCGCAAACCCGTATAGGAACCGGGACCGCTGCTCACGGCTACGGCATCGACTTTTATCTCCTTGTCACGGGCAAAAGTCATCAACTCTTTTACATACGCCCCCAGCAACGAGGCGTGGGAGGGGCCGTCGAAACTCTCGAAATGGCATTGTACAACACCATCGGAAGAGAGTGCGGCGGAACAAACCGACGTGGAAGTCTCTATATGTATGATATTCGGCATAATTTTTTTTTGTCAAGCAATACATTGTCTTTCCTCAACCGGACAAGAGGACACAGAAACATGGTTATTGCGTTAATGAGTGTACAAAATTAGCGCTTTTTTTTCAATATTGTTGCTTTCTCACCGGAATTAAGATTAAATTTGCAAAAACATTTACTGACATGATACAATCGATGACCGGGTTCGGTAAATCCGTGGTAGAATTGCCGCACAAAAAAATAACCGTTGAAATTAAATCGCTGAATAGCAAACAACTCGATTTATCGACACGCATACCCCAGCAGTACAGGGAACTCGAAATGGAAATTCGTTCCGAAATAGCCCGACGGCTGGAACGGGGCAAAGTCGATTTCTTTGTTTACAGCGAAGCTATTGGCAAAGCCTCGTCGGCACAATTAAATCTTCCCGTTTTAGAAGGTTATTGCCAACAAGTGAAAGAGGCTTCGGAAAAACTGGGCGTTGCTCTCCCTAACGACTGGTTCACCTTGTTATTACGATTGCCCGACGCACTGAATACCGAAAGTCAAGAGATCGACGAAACCGAAATAGCGGCCTTGAAACAAGCGGTCGACAACGCCATTTCACAGTTGGAAGAGTTCCGCATTCAAGAAGGCGCCATGCTGCAACGTCTTTTCGAAGAGAAAATCGCCAACATAGCCCGGTTGTTGCAAGAGGTGGAACCTTATGAAAAAGAACGTATCGAAAAAATAAAAAGCCGTATCGTAGAGGCTTTGAGCAAAATCGAGAATTTCGACTACGACAAAAACCGGTTCGAACAGGAAATGATATTCTATATCGAAAAACTCGACATCAACGAGGAGAAACACCGGCTCGACAATCACCTGAAATATTTTCTCGAAACCATGCAATCGGGCAAAGGTCAAGGGAAAAAACTCGGGTTCATCAGTCAGGAAATGGGACGCGAAATCAACACCTTAGGCTCAAAATCGAACCATGCCGAAATGCAACGCATTGTCGTACGCATGAAAGACGAATTGGAACAGATTAAAGAGCAGGTATTAAACGTTATGTAATGGAAAAAAGAGGTAAACTGATTATATTCTCGGCACCCTCGGGTTCGGGAAAATCGACTATCATACAATCGTTGTTAAATCGGGATTTGAACTTGTCGTTCTCGATTTCGGCAACCAGCCGTGCGCCCCGGGGAACAGAACAAAACGGTGTCGAATACTACTTCATCACCCCCGACGAGTTCAGGCAACGTATTGCCAACGAAGAGTTTTTGGAATACGAGGAGGTCTATGCCGGCAAATACTACGGTACACTGAAAAGCGAAGTGGAACGGATTCTCAACAGCGGGAAGAACGTAATCTTCGACGTCGACGTGGTAGGCGGGCTCAACATCAAAAAATACTACGGCAACCAAGCATTGGCTCTCTTTATCCAACCGCCGAGCGTACAGGAATTGGAAAAACGGCTCAAAAACAGAGCGACCGATGCCCCCGACGTTATTGCCAGCCGGATAGCCAAAGCCGAGTATGAACTCTCGTTCGCTCCCCAATTCGATAAAATCATTGTCAACGACATTTTGGAAAAAGCCCAAGCCGAAGCCTATACGCTCATACGGCAATTCCTCGATAACCCCCAATAAAAATGCAACCGATACGAACAGCCTTTTTCTCTGGCACATTCAATCCGGTCCACTCGGGACACCTTATATTGGCCAACTACCTGTGCGAATATGAGCGTTTCGACGAGGTATGGATATCGATGACACCCCAAAACCCGCTACGGGAACGGCTGTCGAGCCAAGAGAATAAAGACCGTATCGAAATGCTGCAAAGGGCGGTAACCGGCAATCCCAAAATCGTGGCTACCGACATCGAATTTTCCCTCCCCCTACCCTCGTATACGATACAAACACTCGACTTCCTGCGCGAACAATACCCCGACCGCGAATTTACGCTTGTCATCGGAGCCGACAACTGGCATTTGTTCCACCGCTGGAAAGATTGCGACAGAATCATCGGGGAGTACCACATCTGTATCTATCCCCGGCGGGGCTACGACATCGACGAAGCAGCGCTCCCCCCGACCGTAAAATATTGTCACGCACCCATCGTCGAAATATCGTCGACCCAAATACGGCAAGGAATAGCCGAAGGGAAAAACATGAACTATTTTGTGCCCCAGTCGGTATATGATTACATCATCAACCACGGACTTTATAAAAAATAACCCGTTATGGACGAACGCATCTATTCAAAAAATATTATCGAATTTGTAACTGTCGGCGCCGAATACTGCGCTTTTATCGAACGATCTCCCGAGTTGGAGAAAGAAGAGTTCCTCGACAAAATCATAAAAATACTTCCGTTGCTTTACCTGAAAGCAACCATGCTCTCGCCCGAAGAACCCGAAGAAGATGCTTATTCCGAGCGATTCGTCACCGAGAATATGTACGAAACCATACGGACAAACCTCGAAAATCTGTTGGGCGAAGACGACAGCTATTTGGAAGTGTTCCAAACCGACATGAAGTACAGCGAGGAACCGTTGGCTGCCAACATTTCGGAAGGTCTTGCCGATATTTATCAAGACTTGAAAGACTTCGTCTCGGTATATCGTTTGGGCAACGAACCGCAAATGCTCGAAGCCTTGTACGTCTGCTACGAAAATTTCGTCTCGTATTGGGGTCAACAACTGGTAAACGTACTGCGGGCATTGCACAATGTAAAATATTCGTCCGACAACGACGATGACGAATGCGACGACCATTGCAATTGCGGCGACCATCAACACGGGGACGACGATATATTCGAAAAACTGAACGACGATTTGGAATAAAAACGTTTATGGAGAACAACATATCCGACAAAATAAAAATAAGCAAAGAAACCATTGCAACACTACCCGTAGAATCGTTCCCGGGCAAAATTGTCGTGGTCGACACCGACGGAATGGTCAACAAAGCCATAACAGAGTTGCAACAAGAATCCATAATCGGGTTCGATACCGAAACCCGCCCGACATTCAAAAAAGGGAGAAGCAACCATGTGGCGCTTGTTCAACTGTCGACCCACGACACCTGCTACCTGTTCCGAATAAATCGTATAGGATTTGCCCCGGCCTTGAAACAACTGCTCGAAAACGAAAAGTACCTGAAAGTGGGCATATCGCTCAAAGACGACTTCTGTATGCTCAACCGACTGAACAACGAAGAGTTTACTCCCCGTAATTTTATCGAATTGCAGAAAGTGGTGAAGAAATTCGGTATCGAAGACCAAAGCCTGCAAAAAATCTATGGAATTGTCGTCGGGAAAAAAATTTCCAAAGGGCAACGTCTCTCCAATTGGGAAGCCGACCACCTGAGCGAAAGCCAGCAACTCTACGCCGCCACCGACGCATGGAGCTGTATTAAAATATACGAGAAATTACAATCGGGACGATTCGTATCGCCTCTAAACCCAACATTATTGCAACACTCTACATCTTTATAAATATGAAACGATACAACATTATTCCCCTGCTGCTCATCATCTACCTGGCCGTTATGGCCTACTTTGGCAGAGGTATGCTGTTAAGCGGAAACTATTGGGAGTATTTCAGCATTATCGGTATTACATTGCTGATTATCTTTGTCCTGCGATGGGCATTGAAGCGCCGCGAAAAAATGCGGGAAGAACGGCAGAAAAAACAAGACGCCTCGGAACGGAGGACGTTTCGAAACGACAACATATCGTAACCTTAAACGCCCTTGAATTATGATAAAAAAAATTCTTTTTGTCCTATTATCTATATGGTTGCTATCCAATACCGGATCGGCTCAGATCCTAAAAAACACATGGATTGTCAACCCTCAATTCAGTAGCTTCAACTTGGGCAGCACCCATACCCAAGAGACCGGGAATGAGACTTTCGATTTAGGACTGAAAGTCGAAGCCGGTAACTTTATCGCCAACAATTTGGCGGTATTGGTAGGTGTCGGGGGTGACTTCGCTTGGAACAAAGAGTATAAAGACAACAGCATAGACATTTTGGGAAGCATACGATACTACACCCTCACCACCCTGTTCATCGGGGTGAATGCCGGATATACCCATGCTTGGAACAAACCCAAAGGCGGAGTATCGTCGTGCCGCGACTACCTGTACTTAGGTGCCGAACTGGGCTATGCCATCTTCGTAAGCCACAATATCTCGCTCGACCCGGCACTCTATTGGAAACATAGTTTCACCGACAAATTCGACCAATACGGATTAAAGATAGGTCTGTCGGTTTACTTTTAGAAATTAACAAATCAAACACATAATATACACAATGACAGAAAAAATGAATCAACTGATGAAGGACGTCCCGGCCATACGCTGGACGGCTCTTGTCCTATTGGCAAGCGCCATGTTCTTCGGGTATATCTTCATGGATATACTTTCGCCGCTGCAAGAGCTTTTGCAAACATCGAGGGGGTGGTCGCCCGACGCTTACGGCCACTATGCCGGCTCGGAAACATTCCTCAATGTTTTCGTATTCTTCTTGATTTTTGCCGGAATCATTTTGGATAAAATGGGTGTACGGTTCACGGCCATTCTATCGGGAGCCGTCATGCTGGCGGGTGCCACGGTCAACTATTATGCGGTGAGCAACGCCTTTATCGGCAGTAGTGCCGAGGCTTTTATGAACCGGTTTATGAACCTGCCCCTCGAATGGTGGAACATCACCCCGTTTTACGAAGGGATGCCGGCCTCGGCCAAAATGTCGGCCATCGGGTTCATGTTCTTCGGCTGCGGTGTAGAAATGGCCGGAATCACGGTTTCACGCGGTATCGTCAAATGGTTCAAGGGTAAGGAAATGGCATTGGCTATGGGTGTGGAAATGGCTATCGCCCGCGTGGGTGTAGCCGTTGTAGTGTTAGGCTCCCCGGTATTGGCCAACAAAATAGAACCCATCGATGTATCGCGTCCCGTACTCGCTGCTGTTATCCTGCTGGCAATCGGACTCATCTGCTTCATTACATACGCGTTCATGGATAAGAAGCTCGAACAGCAAATGGGCGAAAGCGGCGAAGAGAAAGACGACCCGTTCAAAATATCGGATCTCAAACTCATCTTTTCGAGCAAGGTATTTTGGCTGGTAGCTCTCCTTTGCGTGCTCTACTACTCGGCCATCTTCCCCTTCCAAAAGTATGCCATCAATATGTTGCAATGCAACTTGGGTTACACGGCCGAACAAGCCGGTTGGGTATTCTTCGTATTCCCGCTGGGTGCTGCCGCCATCACTCCCATACTCGGCAATTTCCTCGACCATCGCGGCAAAGGTGCCACCATGCTTATCTTCGGTGCTTTGCTCATGATTGCCTGCCACTTGGTATTTGCGTTGGTATTGCCGGCTTTGAAAGGTACTACGGCTGCCGTTATCGTGGCCTACCTGTCGATTATTCTGTTGGGAATCTCGTTCTCGTTGGTACCCGCCTCGCTGTGGCCTTCGGTTCCTAAACTGGTCGACAACAAACTGCTGGGTTCGGCCTATGCCGTAATCTTCTGGATTCAGAACATCGGTTTATACTCCTTCCCCATGATTATCGGGGCTGCCCTGAGAATATCGAATCCCGGTATCACCGACCCGCTGCAATACAACTACACCACCCCGATGCTCATCTTCGCCAGCTTGGGTATACTGGCTCTTCTTTTCGGGCTGTGGCTCAAAGTGGAAGACAAGAAACGCGGGTACGGACTCGAAGAACCTAATATCCAGTAATCTTTCGAAACGAGCCAATCGGCTCATTACAAACCTTATATGTGCGACAATCGGTCTCTTTTCCGGTTGTCGCATTTTATATACAGCGCAAACAAACTATAAATATTAGTTATAAAACTATGCGGTTTAGTTTTATTAACTATAAATATTAGTTGAACAACTAAAACTTTTAGTTTATTTGCATCGTCTAAAACAAAATGAATATGAAAAGCCTCACTGCAAAAGAAGAAGAAATCATGAACTATTTTTGGCAAAAAGGGCCATTGTTCGTGAAAGAGTTACTCGATTTTTACGACGAACCCAAACCCCATTTCAATACCCTGTCGACCATTGTGCGGGGGCTCGAAGAGAAAGGATACCTGTCGCACAAAGCGTATGGCAAAACCTACCAATATTTTGCGGCCGTAAGCGAAGAGGAGTTCAGGAGGGGCACCTTGAAACAGGTGGTACGCAAATATTTCAACAGTTCTTATTTGGGTGTTGTCTCGTCACTCATCGAGGAAGAAGACATCTCGCTGAACGAATTGAAAGAGCTTATCGAGAAAGTGGAACGAGGAACCGAAAAATAATCGCCGGCCATGAGTGCATTTTTTGTCTATATCCTTAAATCGTCGGTCTGTTTGGCTCTGCTCTACCTCTTTTACAGTATTCTGTTGAGCAAGGAGACCTTCCATCGTTACAACCGGGCGGCATTACTATGCCTCATTCCGCTATCGTTCTTGCTGCCGTTGTGCCAACTCTCCTTACCGGCCACCGAAAGCGAAGAGATCACGCTGCCCGCCATCGTTATGCTCGATGCGCTACCGACCACAGTGCATACGACAGTCGAAACGGAATCCCGTATCCCCACCGCCATAATTGTCCTGTTAATCCTCTATTTTGCGGGTATCCTTTTCTTTGCCCTCCGATATGCATACACGATTATGAAACTGTTGCGACTGATACGAAGCGGACGGAAAGTACGAGACGACGAAGGACGTTCGCTCGTGATACTGTCTCAGTCGATAGCACCGTTCAGTTGGTTCGGGAAAATCGTTCTCTCCGAAGCCGACTATCGGGAAAACCGGCAAGAGATACTGTTACACGAGTCGGCGCACATACGCAAGCGACACTCGTTCGACCTGCTGGCAGCCGACCTCTGTATCGGGGTACAATGGTTCAATCCTGCCGCTTGGCTGCTGAAACGCGAGTTGCAAACCGTACATGAATACGAAGCCGACGACGAAGTCCTTGCACAGGGAATCAATGCCCGGCAATACCAACTGTTGCTTATCAAACGAGCCGCAGGTTCGAAATTCTACTGCGTGACCAACCATTTCAACCATAACAAACTCAACAAACGCATTACCATGATGTTAAAAAAGAAATCTACTCGCAAAGCGACTTGGAAGTATCTCTATATGATACCCGTCGCCCTCTGTACCGTTACGGTATTCGCCCACCCCGAAGTATCGGAGCGCCTCGACAAAATCGCTTCGACCGATTTGACGGCCATGCTCGACCAAGACGACACGCAACCGGCCACCGACCAAAACCGAATGGTCATCACCGCTGCCGGCAACTCGGGCCAAACAAGCACCATGAACATCAACATCGACGAGTCGAACGGCTCGGATCTGGGAAACAAACTGAAAATCAATATCACCGAAAACGGGAAACCGGCATCGATGGATAGCGCGCTCTACATCGTCGATGGCAAAAAAATCTCGCGTGAAGAACTCGGTAAACTCTCGGCCGACCAAATAAAAAGTGTCACGGTACTCAAAGGGAAAATGGCTGTCGAGGAGTATGGCGACGAGGCAAAAGGAGGCGTCCTGCTCATCAGTACGAAAGAGTCGAACAATACCCAACCAACGAAGATAACCCTCTCGAACGACGAGAAACAAGACAACCAAACGAGCTGCTACGTCATCAACGGCAAGGAGGTCTCGGCCGAGGATATGGAAAAGCTCAATTTATCGGGTCTGGTTGGAAACATCTCGATACTCAACAGCAACGATAGCGGAGAGAATACGATCATTATCAATACACAAAAGTCGTCGCTGCAAAACTGGCAGCAACAAGTGAGAGCCCTCTCCGACTCCATTCGTGAAGAGGTGGCCGCTACCAAGGAGGGGAAAGAACTATCGCCCGAGGCCATGGCTCGCATCGAATCCCTCTCGGCCCGGATAAGCGCCAATGCCGACTCCATCACCCGAGAGATCGAGAAGAAGGGTATCAATGTCCTATCGACCCGTTTCGCTAATGTCGATTCGCTGACGGCTTACACCCAACAAATTCCGGCCGTCATCTACGTCATCGACGGTAAAAAAGCATCGGAAAAGGAGTTTAACAAACTGCTCCCCGACAATATTGCCAGTATCACGGTGCTAAAAGGCAAAGAGGCTAAAAAGAAGTATGAAACGAAGGATAACGATAAAGTACTCATCATCACCACCAAAAAGAAGAAATAAACAAACGACATTCGACTGAAAAACAGGCAGGGTTGTCCTCGTGAGAGAACAACCCTCTTCTTTACCTACGTCCTGACAGCGATTTATCAAAACCAGCATAAAAAAGGGTGTATCAAAATTCTGGTACACCCTCGTGTGATTTTTATACACTTAATCTGTAATACAACAACCCACCTGCCCTATTGCGGCAACGTCACTTTGAAGTAGGGGCTCTCCACGTGTTGCTCGAACACAATTTGTTTCATAGCCTCCACCCGTTCGGGATATTGGGCAGCCAAATCATGATCCTCGTGAATGTCGTCGGCCAAATTGTAAAGATGGCACACACCCTTCTCGACAAAGAGTTTCCAATCGCCCTGCCGGACAGCTATTTGGTCGGTCTCGCAAAATTCCCAATAGAGGAAATCGTGTTGTCGCTGTTTCTTATCCTTACCCAACAAAGTGGGTGCGAAGGATATGCCGTCGAAATAGTTAAGCTGCCCATTCGCATATCGTTCCATATAATTCTTCACCCCTGTAAGGTCACAGAAGGTGGGCAATATGTCGTAGAACGCCAGTTGATGGTCGTTGACCGATACCGGCACCTGTCCCGGCCAGCGCACGATGAAGGGAATGCGGATACCCCCTTCGTGACACGAACGTTTCAATCCCTTCAACTTACCGTCGCGACCGAAAAACGTAGGGTCGGCTCCCCCCTCTTCATGAGGACCGTTGTCCGACGAGAAGATGACAATCGTATTCTCGTCGAGACCTTTCGCTTTGAGTTTTTCCAAAATCTCCCCCACATAGCAATCGAGCCGCTCGATCATGGCGGCAAACTGTGCATGAGTGTGAGTTACAGGATTGTATCGGCTCCAATAGCTACCGTTATAAACCCCTTTTTCGCCCAATCGTTCACGATATTTATTGAGGATAGAATCCTCGGGTTGCACCAGCTCGGCGTGCGGCAAGGTATAGGTGAAAAAGCCAAAGAAAGGTTCATCGGCCTCCCGCCGGTCTATCCAGTCGAGCGCCGCCCGGTGAATAAGGTCGGCCGAATATTGTTTACGCTGTCCGTACCCCGCGCCCCACATGGGATAACCTATATTTTCGTCGAGCGTAACCCGCACCGTGGCCGTATCGCCCAAAGCGGGATTATACCGATTCAAAAAATTGGGATAATAGAGATGCGCTTGGAATTGGCAAATATACCCGAAGAACTCGTCGACCCCCCGTTTATCGGGCGTAGAAACCGAACCTTCGTAACCGCCCGCCCATTTGCCGAACATACCGGTCGTATAGCCGTTGTCCTTCATCACCTCGGGCAATATCACATGATCGGGATCGTAAGGGTGCTGCCCCACCACGGCATAATCGGTATTGATACCATAACGTATCTTTCCGCTATCTTTCCAATACTCTTTATTCCCGCGCACCTCGCCATGCCCCGAATGCTGCCCCGTCATAATACTGGCCCGCGAAGGCGCACTCACGGGGCTACCGGCATAAGCCTGCGTAAACAGCATTCCCTCCGAGGCCATACGGTCGAGATTGGGCGTATCGATATAACGCTGCCCATAGCACCCCAAATCGCCATATCCCATGTCGTCGCACAGGATAAAAATAATATTGGGCTTATCGCTTTTCCCGGCCGGAAATGCCGCAAAAGTCGAAGCCAACAATCCGCCTCCCAAAAAGAGTAATCGACTATTGTATGTCATTTCTGTCATTCCTTAAATTACACATTTTCCCTCTTTCGGTATCAAATATAAGATGATTTTCCCGGTTCTTAAAATCTCTTTCCCTAAAAATAATTCGGGTATATCGAATCTTTATTCCCCCTGTTTTACTAACTTTGAAACATCAACATAAAATCTTGTTATTTACAAACTCATGGAACAACCGTTTTATTCGCCTTTCGACCGAATCATGTACATCATGACCAAGCCGGTAGGGTCGCTTTGTAATTTGGCCTGTACTTACTGCTATTATACCGAAAAATCGAAGCTCTATCGCGATACGCCGCGTCACATTATGAGCGAAAATCTTTTGGAAAAATTCATCAAAGAGTATATCGAAAGTCAGGCCAACGACCATATCCTCTTTACTTGGCATGGAGGCGAAACCCTCATGAGGCCGTTGGATTTCTACCAAAAGGTGGTAAAATTGCAGGCTCAATATGGCCGAGGCCGTGTAATCGAAAACAGCATACAAACCAACGGTACGTTGTTGACCGACAGTTGGTGCCGTTTCTTCAAAGAGAATAATTGGCTGGTGGGAGTGAGCATAGACGGACCCCAAGAATTCCACGACGAATATCGGTTGACCAAGCAGGGACGCCCCTCGTTCGTTAAGGTTATGCAAGGCATCAACCTGCTCAACAAACATGGCGTGGAGTGGAACGCCTTAGCCGTAGTAAACGATTTCAATGCCGACTATCCGCTCGACTTTTACCACTTTTTCAAAGATATACATTGTAAATACATACAGTTCACACCTATTGTCGAACGCATATACCCACACGACGACGGTCGCCAGTTGGCGGCTCCCGACGAAGAGACACAGGAGGGGGTGACCGACTTCTCCGTATCGCCCGAACAATGGGGCGAGTTCCTCTGCACCATATTCGACGAATGGGTACGCAACGACGTAGGCGAATACTTCATACAACTGTTCGATGCTACCCTCGCCAACTGGGCAGGCGTGCTGCCGGGCGTATGCACTATGGCCGAGACTTGCGGACACGCCGGAGTGATGGAATTTAACGGCGACGTGTACAGTTGCGACCATTTCGTCTTTCCCGAATACAAACTGGGCAACATCTATACCCAATCGCTTATCGAGATGATGAACAGTCCCCGGCAAATTGCCTTCGGGCAAAACAAGCGCAACGCCCTACCCTCACAATGCAAGCAATGCGATGTCCTTTTTGCCTGCCACGGCGAATGCCCTAAAAACCGGTTTATGCGGACGGCTACCGGAGAGCCGGGGCTCAATTACCTATGCGCCGGATACCACCGTTTCTTCAAACATGTAACACCCTATATGGATTTCATGAAACGGGAGCTCGATAATAAACGACCGCCCGCCAACGTGATGCAATGGGTCAAAGAGAGTGAAAAGCGACGTTGAATAGCCCTATTACTACATACAACAAGCCCCAAAGTTCTGCCGACAGACTTTGGGGCTTTGCCGTTATATCAAAGGATTTTACTCTTTGCGAACCAATAGCACCACATTCTCTACATGGTGGGTATGGGGAAACATATCGACCGGCTGCACACGCTCTACCCGATACTTCGCATCGAGCAACGACAGGTCGCGCGCTTGCGTAGCCGGGTTGCAACTTACGTAAACGATACGCCGAGGCTCGGCAAACAATATGGTTTTAATCACATCGTCGTGCATCCCGGCACGAGGCGGGTCGGTAATAATGACATCGGGGCGGCCGTGTTCGCCGATAAACTCCTCGGTGAGAATATCTTTCATATCGCCGGCATAAAACAAGGTATTGTCCAAGCCGTTGATACGGGCATTTTCTTGGGCATCGTCAATTGCCTCGGGTACATACTCGATGCCGATTACCTTGCGCGACTGCCGAGCCACGAAATTGGCAATCGTACCCGTACCGGTATACAAATCGTAAACCAGTTCGCTGCCGGTCAATCCCGCAAACTCGCGAGCCACCTTGTACAACTCGTAAGCCTGCTCCGAGTTGGTTTGATAAAACGATTTAGGGCCAATCTTGAATTTCAACCCCTCCATGTTCTCCCAAATGTAGTCGCGTCCACGGAATATATGCACCTCTTGGTCGGCAATCGTGTCGTTATGTTTTTGATTTACGATATAAAGCAGCGAAGTAATCTCGGGAAATTCGTCGGCAATGTGTTTCATCATCGCTTCGATACGCTCCGGGTCGGGTTCGAAAAATACGACAATCAACATAATCTCGCCGGTCGAGGCCGTACGGACAATAATATTTCGCATCAATCCGGTCTGCTCTTTCAAATCGAAAAAGGAATAACCGTGGTCAATTGCAAACTGTCGTATCGATAATCGTATACGGTTGGAGACATCGTCCTGCAACCAACATTTTTTTATATCGAGTACTTTGTCGAACATACCGGGAATATGGAATCCCAACGCATTGCGGCAATCGAATTCTTGTGCCGACTGTAACTGTTCGTAAGTAAGCCACGAACGGTTCGAAAACGAAAATTCGAGCTTATTCCGGTAGAACTGCTGCTTGGTCGAGCCCTTCGTAGGCAAAATCTCGGGCAAAGGAATTTTGCCTATACGGGTGAGGTTGTCCTCCACCTGCTGCCGTTTGAACTGCAACTGGTAATCATACGACACGTGCTGCCATTTGCAACCGCCGCACACCCCGAAATGTTCGCAAAAAGGCTCTACCCGCAATGGCGAATACGAGTGGAACTTCACCACACGGGCCTCGGCATAATTGTGCTTCTTACGCGTCAACTGCAAATCCACCACATCGCCCGGCGCCACAAACGGAACAAACACCACTAAATCGTTCACACGCGCCAAAGCTTTCCCTTCGGCGGCGACACCGGTTATCTCAACCTGCTCCAACAAGGGGAGCTCTTTTTTCTTTCGTGCCAAAACAAATAATTAAAATACGTATAACGAAAAGCAAAGATACGGTTTTTTCACGAAAGAACGGTACCCGAAAAAATAAATAGATTCTTTCGTTAAAATTTGTAGCAAAATATTTTTGTGGTTTACTCGAATCTTATATTTTTGCATAATGTTTTATCTCATTCCCCAAAATGGGTCATTTTATTGTGGAGAAAGAGAAACAACAATTATATATAAATATCATATACTTACTTATTTATGAAAAGAGTTTATACTTTTGGCAACGGTAAAGCAGAAGGCCGTGCCGACATGAAAAACCTGCTGGGTGGCAAAGGAGCGAACTTGGCCGAAATGAATCTCATCGGGGTACCCGTACCTCCCGGATTCACCATCACCACCGAAGTTTGTACCACTTACACACAACAAGGTAGAGACGCTGTTGTAAAAGAAATCAAAAGCGATGTGGAACAAGCCATCGCTCATATCGAAAGCCTCACCGGAACAAAATTCGGCGACGCTGCCAACCCCTTGCTGGTGTCGGTTCGTTCGGGTGCCCGCGTTTCCATGCCGGGTATGATGGATACCGTGCTGAACTTGGGTATGAACGACGAAGCCGTAGAGGCTATCGCCAAGAAATCGGGGAATCCCCGTTTTGCATGGGACTCTTACCGTCGGTTCGTACAAATGTATGGCGACGTGGTATTGGGCATGAAACCCAAAACCAAAGAGGACATCGATCCCTTCGAAGAGGTAATGGACAAAGTAAAAGAGGCCAAAGGTATCAAGAGCGACACCGAATTGCAAGTTGAAGACCTCAAAGAATTGGTAAAACGTTTCAAAGCCGCTGTAAAAGAAAATACCGGCAAAGACTTCCCCACCTCTCCGTGGGAACAACTGTGGGGTGCCATCTGCGCCGTATTCGACAGCTGGATGAACGAGCGCGCTATCCTCTATCGCCGCATGAACCAAATCCCCGAAGAATGGGGTACTGCCGTAAACGTACAAGCTATGGTATTCGGTAACATGGGTAACACATCGGCTACCGGTGTGGCCTTCACCCGCGACGCCGCTACCGGCGAAGACATCTTCAACGGCGAATACCTTATCAATGCACAAGGCGAGGACGTAGTTGCCGGTGTACGCACGCCGCAACAAATCACCATCGAAGGTTCGCGCCGCTGGGCCGCCTTGCAAGGTATCTCCGAAGAGGTTCGCGCTTCGAAATATCCTTCGCTCGAAGAGTCGATGCCCGAATGCGCCAAAGACCTTATCGAAACTCAACAAAAACTCGAAGACTACTTTAAAGATATGCAAGACCTCGAATTTACCATTCAAGACGGTAAATTGTGGTTGTTGCAAACCCGTAACGGCAAACGTACAGGTGCCGCTATGGTAAAAATCGCCATGGATATGCTCCGTGCCGGTATCATCGACGAGAAAACCGCTTTAAAACGTATGGAAGCTCAAAAACTCGACGAGTTGCTCCACCCCGTATTCGACAAAGACGCCGTTAAACGCGTGAAAGTGGTTGCCAAAGGCTTGCCCGCTTCGCCGGGTGCTGCTGCCGGTCAAATCGTATTCTTTGCCGACGACGCCGAAGCATGGGCCGAAAAACGCAAAAAAGTAATCATGGTTCGTATCGAAACGTCTCCCGAAGACTTGCGCGGTATGAACGTGGCACAAGGTATTCTCACCGCTCGCGGCGGTATGACCTCGCACGCTGCCGTAGTGGCTCGCGGTATGGGTAAATGCTGCGTATCGGGTGCCGGCGAAATCAAAGTAGACTACAAAGCCCGCACCGTAGAAATGGGTGGAAAAGTTTACAAAGAAGGCGACTGGATCTCGTTGAACGGTTCGACCGGTGAAGTATACGACGGACAAGTACCTACCGTAGATGCCGACATGAGCGGCGATTTCGCAGCCATCATGAACTTGGCCGAAAAATATACCAAAGTAGATGTACGTACCAATGCCGACACTCCGCGCGACGCTGCCGTAGCTCGCAAATTCGGTGCCAAAGGTATCGGTCTGTGCCGTACCGAGCACATGTTCTTCGAAGGCGACCGTATCAAAGCCATGCGCGAAATGATTCTGTCGAAAGACGAAGAAGGACGTCGCCACGCACTCGACAAACTGTTGCCCATGCAACGTGGTGACTTCGAAGGTATCTTCGAAGCTATGGACGGTCTTGGCGTGACAATCCGTCTGCTCGATCCTCCTCTACACGAATTCGTACCCCATCAATTGGCTACCCAAAAAGAATTGGCCGAAGAGATGGGCATGACTATCGACGAGGTAAAACTGGCTTGCGACTCGCTCGCCGAGTTCAACCCCATGTTGGGACACCGTGGTTGCCGCTTGGGTTGCACCTATCCCGAGATTACCGAAATGCAAGCCCGTGCCATCATCGAGGCAGCCTTGAATGTAAAAGCTCGCGGTATCGACGTTCACCCCGAAATCATGGTACCCCTTGTAGGCGTGGTTGAAGAGTTGAGAATGCAAGCCGAGGTTATCCACCGTGTAGCTGCACAAGTATTCGAAGAACGCGGCGATACGGTAGCCTACAAAGTAGGTACGATGATCGAAGTTCCCCGTGCTGCCGTTACGGCCGACCAAATTGCCGAGGTAGCCGACTTCTTCTCGTTCGGTACCAACGACTTGACACAGATGACCTTCGGTTACTCGCGCGACGACGCCGGCAAGTTCTTGAAGATCTACAAAGAAAAAGGTATCCTCAAAACCGATCCGTTCGAAGTACTCGACCAAAAAGGTGTGGGACAACTCGTTCGCATGGGTGTAGAAAAAGGCCGTTCGACCAAACCCGCCCTCAAAGTAGGTATCTGCGGCGAGCATGGTGGTGAACCTTCGTCGGTTAAATTCTGCGCCAAACTGGGTATGAACTACGTATCTTGTAGCCCCTACCGTGTGCCCATCGCACGCGTAGCTGCCGCACAAGCTGCTATCGAGGACTAAAAAACTCCTTATCATTATATTACGAAGGCTGCTCCCTTTTCGGAGCGGCCTTCGTTGTTTATAGACAACCTATAAAATAAATCCATAGAGAACCCAGTATTACTACATATCGGCGTGAACGATTTATTATCAGAAAGATAGATATACACAAAGAAAGGTTGTGTAAGATTTTTTTAGAAAAGTATTGTGAAATAGAAGCAAAGGGCCTAACTTTGTCCGCTGTAATCGGTTTGCCACTGTCGAATCGACAATGCAATGAAAAGGGAATCGGGTGCAAATCCCGAACAGGCCCGCTGCTGTGCAGTTCTGCAAACTTTCGGACATCTACTGCAATGCCACTAACCCGTCGCTCGGTTGGGAAGGCGTTCGAAAAAGAGAACAAGTCAGAAGACCTGCCGGTTACAAAAAAAAAAAATCTATACCTCCGCGGATCGAGATAGAGATTGAAAAAGAAATATTTTCGGTATCACCGACAGCCTTTGCAAAAAGACAAAAGGAGTTACGAAAAATTTTATCCCACAATGAATTAACACTAAAAACGAATAATCATGGCAAGAAAAATCCCTTTCAGTGTAGATATAACAGGAAGTTTCGTTTACTCGGAGGCTCTGGTCGAAGCACGTAAACTGTTTCAGGACGGTGTATGGAGCGCCGTAAAGTTGAAAGAAATCGAGGATAAGGAAATTTTCAAAATCGTCGAAAAGTGTAAAGAAATAGGATTGAAATGTGTAACCGACGGTGATTATAAATCGACCAATTATATCGACTTTTTCCACCATTTGCAAAACATATCCAAACAAGAGAATGCGACAACGCCCCAAGAGGAGGAAGAGCCCGAAGAGAATAACGAATCGGTAGTGTCGGGAAAGATAGATTTCGACAGCCATTTTCTTTCGACCCCTCCGGTGACCGAACGGTTCACCTATTTGACCGGTATTATCGGCGGCGATATGTATGCCAAAGCCTTGCTGCCCTCGCCCACGACCCTGCTGGCCGAGCTTATCCGTCCCGAAAACCGTTACAACACCGGGCGATTCTATCCCGATATGGATATATTGATTCGCGACATTGCCCAAACGTATCAAAAAGTCATTGCCGAATTTTACGACATGGGATGCCGATTCCTCCAACTGAGCGACTACGCTTGGAATCTAATAGGCGATTGCGACATTCGCCAAATATCCGAAGCCGTAAACATCGATATGCTTTCACTGGCAGGCATTTCGGCCCGACTGACCGAGGCTTGTATTGCCCAAAAGCCCGAAGATATGTGTATCTCGCTGCAATTCAACAACAAATGGTGGAGTATAGGCGATAGAGAGAAAATTGCCGAAACCTTGCTCTCGACCCGGGCCGATGCCATTGCATTCGATTTTGGCAACCGCGAAAACGAAAACATCGATTTCTCCATGCTCAACTATTGTCAAGACAAAGAGGTGATACTGGGACTTGTCTCCACGTCGAGTATCCAACCCATCTCGGCCAGCAATATTATTCTCCATATCGAAAATGCGGCACGGCTCCTCCCGGTAGATTCGCTTCACCTGAGCAGTCAAGGCGATTTCAGAGATTTGCAGGGGAACAGCGCCATAACCGAACAGGCTATGTGGAACAAAATCGTTGCCATGAAAAATATTGCAAAAACGGTTTGGGGAAAATAACAACCTTTTCCCACTGTTGCATATACGAGATGTATTCGCAAAATATAGAACGATGGTTGGCTTTTTACAACCAACTTTCTCTATCTTTGCAAGCCGAAAATAAGTAATAAAACAAAGTGAACAACATACACGAAGAGCTGAAAGCCGTATCGCAATTTCTATCGGAATATGCGACTTGCCTGATGGCTTCGGGCGTACATACTTCGCGGATAGTGCGGAATACGGCTCGTATAGCCGAATCGTTTGGATTCGAGGCCCACATGACCCTGTTCCACAAAACAGTCATCATGACCCTGCGGAATAAGGAAAACACTCATGTTTACAGTGCCGTAAATACGGCTAAACCGGGTGGCATCAATTTCGAAATCAACTCCGATCTGAGTGCCCTCAGTTGGGAAGCATACGACAACCACCTCACCCTCGAAACCTTGTGGGAGAAATATCATGCCATCACAAACAAACCTCGGTTAAACCCGTGGCTGGTGTGGATATTGGTGGGATTTGCCAACGCCTCGTTTTGCCGGCTGTTCAATGGCGACTGGATTGCCGTTGCCGCCGTTTTTGCAGCTACCCTCGTGGGCTTTCGCATAAAACAGATATTGGGCAACCGACACTTCAACCACTACTTTACATTCACCATATCGGCCTTTGCAGCCTCGTTAATCGCCTCGATAACCATGTGGCAACAATGGGGCAACACACCCGACATCGCCATCGGTACCAGCGTGCTCTATCTGATACCGGGTGTTCCCTTGATTAACGGGATAATCGACATTATCGAAGGCCATGTATTAGCCGGGACTGCACGACTTATCAATGCTCTCCTGCTAATCATTTGTATTGCTTTTGGTATGGGTATTACATTATTAATGATGGGAGGAAAACTGTTATGATCGACTGGCAAATATTAGGTTCCGTCATTGCCGACGCCATCGGTGCTGCCATTGCGGCTATCGGGTTCTCGGTTATCTCCAACCCACCCCGCCGGGCAATACTCCATACGGCCATACTGGCAGCAATCGGCCATAGTATACGTTTTGTCCTGCTACAATATGCAGGGCTCGATTTAGCCTCGGCTTCATTTGTTGCAGCCTTCTCCATAGGAATACTCAGTTTATTGGCGGCATACAAACTTTTTTGCCCGGCCACGGTCCTTTATATACCGGCACTGCTCCCCATGATTCCGGGTATGTATGCCTACCGTACGGTATTCTCCCTGATTAAATTTCTCCAAAACAACGGCAATGAAAACGAGGCTATACACTACTTGTTGGAAATGTTCAAAAATGGTATAACCACAGCTTCGGTACTCTTCTCGTTGGCCGTAGGGGCAACTATTCCTATATTTATATTCTACAAACGAGCCTTTTCCATGACCCGAACCTCACATCGGGCCAAACCGAAAAAATAGATACCGCGGCCCCTCGACGAAAAACCATTATCATAACTAAACAACCGCATACTTCAAAAAAATCGCCCGGATAATAAAAGATCCGAGCGATTTTTATATACCATGATAAACAAACGTTTCAAAACCGTTTCTTCATGGCAAAATTGGTTAGCCACAATCGATTGGCCTGCTGTTTCTGAACCTTCTCCACTACATACCCTCGTTTTTCGAAAAAAGGACGTGCCGTGATACTCACCTCGGAGTAGACCTCTTTTACGCCATATTCCAAAGCCTTGCGCTCTACCTCGGCCAGCAAGAACGAAGCCACACCCTTTCCTTGCCAATCCTTATGGACAAACAGGGAATGCAAATATCCTTCGGTATTCATCGAGGAGAAACCGACGATTTGCTCACACTCGTCGAGTGCAGCTATAAACCAGTGGTTCGAAAGCCAATCTTTCACCTGCTCTTCGTTGTCGATACAGGAGGCCCAATCCTCCACCTCTTCGCGAGTATAATCGCGAGCATTGACACACAACACTGTCTCCCGAAAAAGAGTCTGCATTGCCGGTATATCGCCGACAGTAAGACGCCGTATTTTATACGTTCTCTCTTTTCCCATATTTTCGTATCACAGATTATCAAGTCGCTCTATCATCTTTCTGAGGTTCGCCTCATTTTCATCGTCCGAAATGGACGGGTCTTTCATAAAACGGGTACAAGGCAATTCGGGACATCCACCACAATTCTCCCGCCGCCTGTCTTTACAACATTTCCAAATGGGACAAACCTCATCGCCCGTATATCGCAGCCAAAAAACGTTTCCTTTTATCTTACGGCAGCCCTTGCATGTACTGGGGAAAGAAACACACTCTACACATTTAGCTCCGCAAGGCGACGGATCAAAGAAATCGTCTTTCCACAGCCACCATTTGCACTTATCGGGATTGGGATTCTCGGTATTGATAAAATACTCCACGGCCCGGTACAGATAGAGTTGGCAACGGTCAACCGTACAACCCCGCATACGGCAATTCTCGGCATACAACATCTCGGCGCTTTTGCCTTTCAAAGATTCTATCGAGGTATAGCCCATCGCTATCAAATCTTGCTCGGTCTGTTTCCCTACATTGGGAATTTGGGAGAGTTCGGTCATAAGCAGTTATTTATTCAAAAGGTTCCACCTCTCTACAGTCATGAGCATAAAATGTTCGGTACGAAGATCGCCCAGTGGCGAACGCTTCTCATGCTCGGTATGATGAAACAGAAAACCGCATTTCTCCATCACTCGACGCGATTTTATATTCCCGTCGTAATAACCGCACCATACCCTGTGCACGCCAAGTTCATCGAAACAACGATACAACAACCTCCATACAGCTTCGGGTATCAGCCCTTGTCCCCAATAAGGCTCACCTATCCAATAGCCTATCTCTACATCGCCCGTCTCCATAGCGGCACTATGGACCCCATCGCCAAACATAATGCCCACACTACCCACAGGCTCGCCGGTAGCTTTCAGTACCACCGCATAAGTCTCGGGCGCAGAAAGAATGGTACGAATAATTTCCCGACTGTTTTCGACCGAAGTATGCGGTGGCCAACCGGCTATGGGACCCACCTTTGGATTTTTAGCATATTTATAAAGCAATGGAGCATCATCATCGCACCAAGAGCGAAGAATAAGACGTGATGTTTCAAAAATATCTGTCATACGGCAAATATACAAAGTATTTTCAAAGATAATACTTTGCCAGAAAAAAGCATAAAAAAATCGGGAACAGTAATGAGTTTCCGTCCCCGATTTCATAATCTATACTATCTATCCATATTAGAACACGGCTACTTTTTCACGATTAACTATATAAACGCCTCGCGGAAGATCTACCGTATGATGTCCGCTCGACAAAAACTGAGAGAAAACAAGGCGACCGTCTATACTGTACACCATCACTTGCATATCTTTTTGCAAAGATAGATTTATTTGGTTATCGGCTCCGTAAACTTTCAAATTGCTAACCAGCTCTCGCTCGACAACGGCCGAAGAAGATGCCGGTATCAAGGTCAAATTGTCGTACAAATAGGCAATGCCGTTCTTCATCAAGCACAAGTACATTGTTCGAACAGCCTCGGCCTCTTCCGAAACCAACGCACCATCGATTTTCAATTCTACCTCGAACCATTCACCCGGCGTATATTCACGATATGCATGACCTTCGCTCTCGGTTGTTTCGTCGACAGCATAGCCCAATTTTATATGATTCCCACTTTCGGTACGAACCCCCATATCGATATAACCCCATTCAAAACCGCTCTCCAAAATGCACAACTGGAATTTAAGCCCCGTATAATCTTTCCAAGTTTTCCCCGTGGGAAGGGCTTCGGAGAAAGTAACCGGCGAACAGTCGCCGCTATTTACCTGCAATGCTTTTGTCGAAGAGTTGATTCCGGCCGTATAGGGATTCTCTACCACCGAGCAAGTGCCATGCCACGGCATAGCACATCGCGACGTTTCGCCCAATTCCATTGTCTCGAATGTAAATATCGTATTAGCATCGGCCAGCTGCTCTTTTTCGATCAAACGCACATTGTCGATTACATAAGTAAACTGTTCCCGACCTATACCTATCAACAGGCTTGTATTAATATGATTCCCGGCCAAATAGGTTGCCAATACCGATTCGTCGAAATTAAAATCCAAAGTCATCCACGTGTTACATGACACCTCTGTCCCCCACGAACAATCAGCCACATTAAACGTATTTTCATACGTATCGCAATCCATAAGCCCTAACTGGTTAGTTACCCAAGTAATATCGGACGAATTATCCAAAATAGCCAGTTGTATCCGCACTCCCGAATAATCGGCCAACGTTTTACCTTCGGGCAGTGTAACCGGAATAGCTACATTGGCATACGATGTACTTACCACCTTCAAAACTTTGGACGAGGCGTTATCGTTCGACGAGCAGGGATTATCTACCCAATCGACCTCACCGCCCCAAGCGGCATTCGCCCCATTTAATCCCGATTCAAAATCATTTACCATATAGACTTGTGCCTGTATACCCATTGCCAAACAGGCCGCAAAAAAAAGAGAGATTGTTTTTTTCATGTTATTCTCCTGTATTAAAGTTAAACATTTTTTATATCTGTAAATTTTAGTTTTTTTTCGATGGTAAAATTACAGATAAACATTCGATCCCTCTGAACTAAACACCCGAAAAGATTTGTACTATTTTATCAAAGCATGGCACTATTTTATCAGATTCAATAATTTCCCTAAATTTATACGCAACAAACTGTTATTTAGCATAAAATGGAATATTATAAAACAACCAAGCTCCAATTTAGAAACAAATAATATCGTTATTAAAAAACATATCTATACTTTAATAGCATTAAAGTCATAGATTGTCTCATTAAAGCCCCCTCTCAACCGACAAACAGATCAAAATCAACACAAAAAAAGCGAGGCTGTCTTCCGCAGGAGACAGCCTCGCCCGTATAAAAGATTAACCGAAATTATTTCATCACTTTGGTTACCGTATTACCGGCTTTTACTACATAAGCACCAGCAGCGGGCAAAACAATTTCGTTATCGCCCTCAACGCCTTGTACACTTTCTATCAATACACCGGCCATATTGTATACATATACTGTGGCGGGAGCTTCCAATACCACGTGCAAATTGTCATGAACGAAAATCTTGTCGTTGTTAGCTTTCACTCCTTCAACGGCACTACCCTCTCCGAGCTCCACTACAATCATATTCGACATATCAGAAGCAACAAGAATATTACCAGTACTCATATCAACATCAAAAGCATAAACGCCATACATGAAATCATCGGTTACTTCAGCAGAACCGGATTCTCTTTCCAAAGTGAGGACCCCAGTTGATGTCTCTGGTGTTTGGTAGTAGTTATAAAATGCTACAAACTCAGTACCGGCATTAACCGGTTGAGATACCATAACGGTTTGAATTTTTACATCACCTGCATTTTCTGCGCTTGTTTGCGTATAAAGAAAAAATCCCGCAGAAGTACTCAAAGGCATATCTTCTAGAAAATACATCTTAGCCATTGACTCTGTATCAAATTCGATAAAACCCAATTCCAGAACCTTTTCTTTTTCTGCTGCCTCATCATAATAGAAATAACCAAGGCCTACTCTATCGCCTACGGCTGCGTCCATCACAAGAGTAAGAATAATTGTACCCGTTTCTGCGGTTCCGTCCAAAGCCAAATCCAATTCGGGAGTATCCAATTCTGCACCGCCTGCCACATCATTAGGCAATAAAATACATCGATCACCCAACTCTCCGCCCAAAAGGCCCCAATTCCAACGATAGGCGTTATCCCAAAGATAATCAACATAACTTTCGGTCGAGGGCTCTGTAAAATAAAAATCTTCAACCAAAGAATAATATATAGTATCGACACTTGTCTTATACGATCTATATACATCAGCCTCATAATAATTCGCACCCTCAACGGTATTCCAGTTTGCTATAAATCCTATCAGCGAAGCATCAGTTGCAGGCAACGCCTCAGGAGCATTCAAAGCTGCCGTTTGCGCAGGTTTTCTCATCAGTTGTTTTTGGTTTTCCTTCACAAAATTGAATTGTGCAGAGGGTGTCAAAGTCGATACGTTTTTGGAGAGCATGGGGGTTTCTATATCCACCCCTTTCAAGATTGTCTCATTCAAAAGGTTATCCAATTTAGCAACTCTCGACGTTTGAGCCATTGCCATTCCTACACATACCCCTGCAAGGGCTACAACAAAAGTAAATTTTTTCATGCTAATTTAATTTTTAGTTATTATTCCGTTCAACTAATTGTGTGCAAATGTAAGAATATTACGCAAAAGAAATTCAATTTTCCATATAAAAAATAAAAAAAATTTCATTTTGTAAGAATAAACATATTTTAAAATAAGCATAAATCCCTTATTATCAAAAGAATAAACAATCTTTTACATAAAAGAAAAGAAAAACAGTAAATTCAACGATAGAATAAAATTATACGCCCCCCTAAAAAAAGAAAAGGTTGTCTCACGACAACCAATCTTCATTAACCTTAAATCTAATACTATGAAAAACACATTGCAAATGTATGTCTTTTTCGAAATTTCGTCAAGTAATTCGATAAAAAAATCCCTGTTTACAACATTATTTAATTATCAAATACATATTTTTAGTAAAATTCGATCAATAATAGTGTCATTCACCCACAAATATACCCCAACAGAAAAATATAAAATAAACCCATTATTATCGTAAAGAAATAACTATCTTCGTGGGGAAAATCAATTAAGCATGATCGACCAAGCAACCATCGATAAAATTATGGCAGCTACCGATATTGTAGAGGTAGTATCGGATTTCGTCAGTCTTCGCCGGCGAGGTGCCAATTATTGGGGGTTGTGCCCGTTCCACGACGACAAAACACCGTCGTTCAGCGTCTCGCAATCGAAAGGCGTGTGCAAATGTTTCAGTTGCGGCAAAGGAGGGAGCGCCATACACTTCATTATGGAACACGAGCAACTCTCCTACTACGAGGCGCTGAAATATTTGGCCAGAAAATACAATATCGAAGTTCACGAAAAAGAGTTAACCGACGAGGAACGGCAGAAAAGGAGCGAACGCGAAAGTATGTTCATCATCAATGCGTTTGCCCAAGAATTTTTCAGCAAATCGTTATTGGAAACCGACGAAGGCCGCGCAGTAGGACTGGCTTACTTTAAAGAACGCGGATTCAACGAAGACATTATTCGGAAATTCGGACTGGGTTACTCCCCCGAAAAGCGCGATGCTTTGGCACAAGAGGCCCTGAAACGAGGATATAAAACCGAATATCTGCTTAAAACGGGGCTCTGCCGCGAAGGACAGAACGACCGCATTTACGACCTGTTTGCCGGGAGGGTCATGTTTCCGGTGTACAGTGTGTCGGGGAAGGTGGTTGCTTTTGGAGGGCGCATTCTCAAATCGGGCATAAAAATAAGCAAATACTTCAATTCGCCCGAATCGGATATTTACCACAAAAGCAACGAGTTATATGGCATATTCCAAGCCAAACGGGCTATCGAAAAAGAGAAATGCTGCTATTTGGTCGAGGGATATACCGATGTGCTGTCCATGCACCAATCGGGTATCGAAAATGTAGTAGCCTCGTCGGGAACGGCATTGACACCCGGTCAAATTCGGCTGATACGCCGATTTACCGAAAATATCACCGTATTGTACGACGGCGATGCGGCCGGGATAAAAGCCTCGCTGCGAGGTATCGACCTTATCTTGCAAGAGGGTCTTAATATTAAAGTGGTACTCCTTCCCGACGGCGAAGACCCCGACTCATTCTCTAAAAGCCAAAGCGCCGAATCGTTCACCCGCTATATCAAATCGCACGAGACCGACTTTATCCGATTCAAAACCCAACTGCTGTTGGAGGATGCCGGCGAAGACCCTATCAAACGAGCCGGTATCATCACCAACATTGTACAAAGCATTTCGCTGATACCCGATGCCATCGTACGCTCGGTATACATACAAGAGTGTAGCCGACTGTTGCAAATAGACGAGGCCACACTCCTGTCGGAATTGAACAAAATGAGAGCCCGCCGGGCCGAACAACAGAGCTCCCGCGAGAGATACACACAAAGCGAAAAGGTTCCGTCCCAACCGGACGAAGCACAAACGACAGTTGCCACCGTGGTCACCGGGAATACGAACGACGGGGCCGAAGTTCCCCCACCCCATTCCCTCTCGGATATTCCGGCCGACGAAGCGGCACCGGCCGTGCAACCGGAGTTTTCGAAAAAAGCAAAAATCTCGCCATTGGATAAATACGAACGGGAGCTGGTTCGCTACATCGTACGGTATGGATACCGTAATTTGTTTGAAACCGAAACCGGTTCATGGCAAAAAGTGTGGGAATATGTGGTCGAAGAGCTGTCGATCGACAATATCGAGTTGACCAACCCGCTTTACAAACAAATTATAGAGCTCACTTCGCAACAACGCGAATATGCAGAGAAGCAACTGTCGGCCTTGCGGGAAGAGTTAAGACAAAAAAGCCAACACGAGCTAACCGCAGCAATCGAACAAATACGCCTCGAAAGCGGCGATATTGCCGAAAAACAAAAAAAAGAGGTCGAAGCCCAAAAACAAATCTCACAAAAAGCAGAGGAGGAGTTGCAAACGTTCGAGACCAATTTTCTCGAACGTTACTTCACAACCTATCCCGATACGCAAATCAGTCTGCTCGCCGTCGATTTAGTCAGCGACAAATACCAACTCAGCAAAGTCCACACCAAATACCAAAAAGTCGAAACCGAATCGGAGCGGCTGTGGGAACTCATTCCTCGCGCCATTTACGAATTAAAAAACGCCATTCTCGAACAAACCATCAAACAAATTCAAAAACAAATCAAAGAGGCGACACAAGCGAAAGACGAACAAAAGGTAATTGAGCTGATGGCTCAGAATGTCGATTTGAACAATTTGCGAACCACTTTGGCCAAACAAATAGGCGACCGTATTGTTTCGCCCAAATAAAATCTATAATTCAATATTTATTTATCGAAAAACAATAAAATTTTATTATTTTTTTTGTACAATTCAAATTTTATATTTTTCTTTGCCACATCAATTACAACCCTTATTAATATCGAAATATGTATTATCTCGAAGCCAATCACATTGTTAAGCAATATGCCACCCACCGGGCGCTCGACAATGTAACCATAAAAGTACCATGCAACGGTATCTACGGGCTGTTAGGTCCCAACGGTGCGGGTAAAACTACACTAATCCGTATCATCAACCAAATCACCGCCCCCGACGAAGGCGAAGTCCTTATCGAAGGCCGCCCGTTGCGTCCTTCCGATGTGGAGCACATCGGCTACCTGCCCGAAGAGCGGGGCCTGTATAAAAAAATGAAGGTGGGCGAACAGATTTTGTATTTGGCACAGTTGAAAGGACTGTCGAAAAACGATGCCAAAGAGCGCATGAAATATTGGTTGGGAAAATTCGACATCAAAGGCTGGGAAAAGAAAAAAATCGAAGAGTTGTCGAAAGGTATGCAGCAAAAGATACAATTCATCACCACCGTGATGCACAACCCCAAACTGTTGATTTTCGACGAACCGTTCAGCGGGTTCGACCCGGTAAATGCCAATTTGCTGAAACAGGAGATTCTCGAAATGCGCAACAACGGCGCCACCATTATCTTCTCGACCCACAACATGGGTTCGGTCGAGGAGTTATGCGACGAGATTACCCTCATCAACCGCTCACACGCAGTGCTGCAAGGAGAGGTGACCGAGATTCGCGAGCAGCACAAAAAGCACCTCTTCAAAATCGAAGTACAACAAGGCGAATTGCAAAGCAACGACCTTTACGAGATTACACAGGTGCAACCCATTCATCGGGGATATTCCTACACCTTGCGCAAGCGCGATCCCCACATGAGCAACAACGAGCTTATCGCCCTGCTCACGCAGCAATGCCAGCTCTCGGGATTCGAAGAGATACTCCCCACCATGAACGAGATTTTTATTGAAACGGTCGGCGAATCGGCCCTCGAAGAAAAACAAAACGCTTAGCCAAAACACCTTATTATGAGTAAAATATCGCTTATCATAGAACGGGAATATCTTACCCGTGTACAAAAGAAGTCGTTCATTCTCATGACGATTCTCTCGCCTGTCATTATGGTGGTTCTCATCTTTGCCCCTATTTGGCTTGCCCAACTGTCGAGTGACGAAACCCGGCAAATCGCTATTATCGACCAAACCGGACTTTACAAAGATATCTTCCAAGACTCCGAAGAGTACCAGTTTACCTATACGCAAGGAACCATCGACCAATCGGCCATGAGAGACGGGGAATCGCAACCCTATGCCTATGTCATCATCAAAAGCAACCTGCTGAACGATCCCAGCGGTATGACTATCTATTCGCAAAAACAAATTACCACCAGTTGCGAATTGGCAATCATCTCGCAAATGGAAGGTTTCTTGAAAAACGAAAAGCTGCTCTCCTACAACATTCCCGACATCAAGCGCATGATTGAGGAGTCGGATATCAACCTTCAAGTCGATACCATACGGCTCGAAGAGGACGGTGCCGAAACACAAACCTCGTCGGAGATGGTTATGGTCATCGGTATGGCCATGACGCTCATCATCTATATGTTCCTCATGCTTTACGGCGGGCAGGTCATGACGAGCGTCATGCAAGAGAAGACCAACCGTATTGTCGAGGTGATGGTATCGTCGGTGAAACCTTTCGAATTGATGATTGGTAAAATCGTCAGTATCGGGCTGGTGGGTCTCACCCAACTGGGCATTTGGATTATCTTCCTCGTAGGAATATTCCTTTCGGCCGGAGCCTATTTTTCGATCAGCGGAGGCGTAGACCCCTCGCAAATAAGCGACATGACTGCCGTTGCCGGAAGCATGAATGGCGTGGACGCCTCGCAACTGACTGGCAACATGGGTGCCATGCAAGAGATACAACAACTATTGGGCAGTATAGACATCACCCAACTGCTCATCTGCTTCGTATTCTTCTTTATTGGTGGCTATATCCTCTACGCTTCGCTGTTTGCCGCCATCGGGTCGGCCGTCGACAACGAGTCGGACACACAACAATTCATGCTCCCCATTACCTTTATCATCATCTTCGCCCTCTATGCCGGTATTTTCAGTGCCGAGAATCCCGACGGTCCGTTGGCCATGTGGTGTTCGATGATTCCGTTCACCTCGCCCATCGTTATGATGGTGCGCATACCTTTCGGCATCTCTATGTGGGAACTCATTTTGTCGATGGTAATCCTTTACGGGTCGGCCATCGGGTTGGCATGGGTAGCCGGACGAATCTACCGGGTAGGCATACTCATGTATGGGAAAAAGCCCAGCTACAAAGAGATGATCAAATGGATACGCTACAAAGCCTAACAAACAATGAAACAACTCCGGCACATCTGTCAACTCTGTCTTGCGCTGCTACTGCTGTCCTGCACCGCCAGCCAGTATGTAATCGAGAAAAATCCTCGGAAAGACAATCCCGTCGACGAAATCGCGTGGCTGAAAGAGAAGACAAAAGGGCTTAAAAACACAGCGTGCCAAATCACCCTTTTCGAGAAAGAGGGCAAATGCTACTATTCCTTTTACCGCCCTACCCCCGGAGCTTTCGATAAAAATACTACGGTCGTTTACGACCAAGAGGGCGAAATTTGCTTGACATTCGGCGGGTTAATGCCTCCGCAAAGGAGAGCCGCCGTAAACGCATTTTTCAAGAATGCCCAAAACAAAGGGGTTATATGGGAATGTAAAGCCCGCGAGAAAAAAGGAGAATAGACTATACACGACTGAAACGTATACATTAATATATTACACACAAGAACCATTGGCAGTAGCCCGAGAGGGTCGCTGCCATTATTTTTTCTTTCTTACACATTCCAAAAGGGGGAAAAATGGTTGACTGTTACACGTCCAGCGAAAAAGTATCGGCATCGCGCCATACCGGAAATTTTTCCCGAAACGAACGCAGTTTCGACAAATCGAGTTCTACCGCTACCACATTGGGGACAAACGGCTCGGCCTCGGCGAGAATCTCGCCTTTCATTCCCACGGCAAGAGTATCGCCCCGGTACGACATAGCCGTATTATCCTCGCCTACCCGATTCACTCCGCAAACGTATGCCGCATTTTCAATGGCACGCGCCACCAGCAGGCTGCGCCATGCATACGCACGCGACTGAGGCCAGTTGGCAACAAACAGCAACAAATCATACTCGTTATTCACATTCCGGTTCCACACCGGGAAACGCAGGTCGTAGCAAATTTGCAACGCAATGTTCCAACCCTTGTATTTCACCACCAGCCGCTGTTGTCCGGGAGAAAAATGGCGCCCCTCGTCACCCATACGGAAAAGATGTCGTTTGTCGTAATAATATTCCGTACCGTCGGGCTGGATAAAGAATCCACGGTTGAAGCAAGCCCCGTTTTCCCGCGCGATAAAACTGCCGGCTATTGCCATTCCATACTCCCGGGCCCACGACTTCACCGTCGTAATGGTCTCGCCGCTCGTCGGTTCGGCCAACTCTTCGGCACGCATGGAAAATCCGGTGGTAAACATTTCGGGGAAAACCGCCACGTCGCATCGCCCCGCCAAGCCTCGAAGCCATGCAGCACACTCCGCTAAATTGTATTGCTTGTTTTCCCAAGCAATATCGGTTTGTATCAACGAAACTCTCAAAACGTCGCTCATAAAATAGACCTATAAAAAAAGAGCAGAATGATTGAAACCACCTGCTCTCGACCGGTTTCACAAACCAGTTACAAACTTTTCGGGTTTGCAGGCATGGAAATCTTTGTAATACATTTTTATAGCCCGCATATCGGCCTCCACGTCGCCGGTAGGTTCAAAAACTTTTTTAATTCCCACCTCTTTCTTTTGATAATCGATATAAGCCAGCACGATAGGCACATTTGCTCCCTGAGCAATATAGTAAAAGCCTTTTTTCCAATCGGGATTAGCTTTACGGGTGGCTTCGGGCGTAATGGCTATGGAAAAACGCTCCCGCGAATTAAATATATCGACCAGTTGCGACACCATATCGGTATGCTTGTCGCGAGTTACCGGAACACCGCCCATCGATCTTAATATGGCTCCCAATGGCGGGAAAAACCACTCCTTCTTCATCATGAAGCCTGCAAAACGGCCGATAGAAAGATAGGTCAGTTTCCCGATAAAAAAATCCCAATTGCTCGTATGGGGCGCCACACAAATCACACATTTGGGGAAATCGGGGACCGATACCTCGACCTTCCACCCCAACATTTTCAATATCGAGGCGCTGACAGCTCGCTTCATAATTTGTATCAACCGTTAAGGGCGGCCAAATCTTCGAATACCTCGTCGATAGCTTTATCGAAATCGTCACGAAGTTTTTTATAGTAAAATTTCACCTTCTTGGGATCTTTGTCGCCATTGGCACTCACCCGACACAAAAAATCGTCTTGAATACCTATAATTTTACCCATCAATGCATCTGCTTTCTCGACATCAACATTGGGTATAAGGTATTTATTGAACAAACACTCCGACAGCAATTCGCCGGTTATGTAATTAATCTCTTTTTTTAATACTCTTTTGTTAGCCATAACTCTTTATTTTTAAGGTTGCTTTGAAGCAAAGATAGCGAGAAAAAACGAAATGGGGAAATTTGGACTTCCAAATCTTCGAATAAACCGGTGTGAAACTATCGAAAGATTTCAGAATCGGATACTCTTTCTTATCACCCCCCAAAAAATATTTCTAATTATTCTTGCGAATCAATGTATACAGCAATTTTATTTTACCGCATAATTACACCGGGTCCAACGCGGCGATTCGGCTTTATCCACGGCAAAGAGAGAGGGTATCTCGCACCCTTTCCTATCCCCAAAGAGACTAAAAAACTTTTTTTTATCACGGAGTTACCAAATATTTTTGTAACTTTGCGCCTCTATTGAGAATCAATAGTAATTGATTTTTATTATAATGGAAAAACAACTTATACCCGATTATATATTTGAAGTAAGTTGGGAGGTTTGTAATAAAGTGGGGGGCATATATACTGTACTTTCCACCAAAGCAAAAACGCTCCAAAAACAATATAAAGATAAGATCATCTTTATAGGCCCCGATGTTTGGGGAGAAAAACCTTCGCCCTATTTTATCAAATCGAAAACGCTTTTAAAGGATTGGCAACGGCAAGCAGCTCTGCCCCAAAACATGAAAATAAAGGTGGGGCGATGGGATATTCCCGGTAAACCCATTGTCATATTGGTCGATTTCAAAGCACTCTATCCCTATAAAAACGATCTGTACGGCGAGATGTGGAACCGCTATGGCGTGAACTCCCTCCCAGCCTATGGCGATTACGACGAAGCTTGTACATTTGCCTATGCCTCGGCCGTAGTTATCGAAAGTTTTTATAAATTTATACAAGGCGACAAATACAACGTGGTCGCTCACTTCGACGAATGGACCACGGGTATGGGACTTTTACATATTAAATATACTCTACCCAAAGTCGCAACGCTCTTCACCACCCATGCTACTTCCATAGGCCGCTCTATCGCCGGCAACGGGAAACCGTTGTACGACTATTTGGCCGGATACAATGGCGACCAAATGGCCGAAGAGTTGAACATCGTGTCGAAACACTCGCTGGAAAAAACAGCGGCTATCGAGGCCGATTGTTTTACCACGGTAAGCGAAATCACCGCCAAAGAGTGTACACAGTTGTTGGGAAGGAAGCCCGACATCGTAACCCCCAACGGTTTTGAAAGGAATTTTGTCCCAGCCGAGGAAATCTATAAAAAACGGCGCACGCTATCGCGCCAGCGGTTATTCGATATAACCGAAGCCCTGACAGGCGAACGGCCTCAAAAAAATGCATTCCTTATCGCTACTTCGGGTCGCTACGAATATAAAAATAAAGGTATCGACCTCTTTATCGATGCCGCAAAAAAAATATCGTTAAGCCCCGATTTAGAACGGGAAATTGTTGCATTTATCTTGGTTCCGGCTTGGGTAGAGGGACCGAGAGCCGATTTAAAAGCCCGTTTGGCAAATCCGGGGATTGCAACTACTCCCCTACCAGCGCCTTTTATCACCCACACGCTACACAATTACGATCAAGACAGCGTCGTAAACCAAATACAATATTTAAACCTCAATAACAAGCCCGGCAACCGATTGAAAATTATTTTCATACCCTCGTACCTTACCGGCGATGATGGTATCGTAGACCTTTCGTACTACGATTTGTTAATCGGTTTAGACGCCACGGCATTCCCCTCGTATTACGAACCGTGGGGATATACTCCGCTGGAAAGTATCGCATTCGGCATACCTACGATTACAACCGACTTGTCGGGATTCGGGCAGTGGATAAACAGCCGGGAGGAACAAGGTGTAAAAAAATCGGGCGTAAAAGTGCTCCACCGAAGCGATTTCAATTTTGTTGAAATATCGGAAGATTTGGCCGACACCATTCTTGCATTAAGCCATTGCGGGAAAGTGCAACGAGCCAAAATAGCACAGGCTGCAACAACAGTCTCGCTCGAAGCCGAATGGAAACACTTTATCGTACATTATACACAAGCGTTCCATCTTGCATTAAAAAAAGCATCATTACGAAAATAAAAACAATAGACTTAATAATAACAAATTTCTATTATGAAAGTACAAGTAAGTAATACGAACACACCCAACTGGCGGGATATAACTGTAAAATCGCAAGTCCCGACAGAATTGAAATGTTTGGAAACCTTAGCCAAAAACTTATGGTGGTCTTGGAACAGCGAGGCCAAAAACTTGTTTAAATCAATAGATAAAGATTTGTGGAAATCGGTTCACGAGAACCCCGTTCTATTCCTGCAACGTATCGGATACGAAAAACTCGAAGAGATAACCAACGATAAACAAATCATGCACAACATCAACGAAGTGTATGAAACTTTCGAGAAATATATCAATACTCCCAAACGCAAAGATGTGCCCTCGATCTCCTATTTCAGCATGGAATACGGATTGAGCCACGTATTGAAAATCTACTCGGGAGGCCTCGGTATTTTGGCCGGCGACTACTTGAAAGAAGCCAGCGACAGCAACGTGGACATGACCGCCGTAGGATTTCTCTACCGCTATGGTTACTTCACCCAAACCCTTTCGATGGACGGGCAACAAATAGCCAACTACGAAGCTCAAAACTTCAACCAATTGCCCATTGAGCAAATGACCGAAAAAGACGGCCGCCCCATGATACTCGAAGTGCCTTATCCCGGTCGCATTGTTTATGCCCACATTTGGCGAGTAAACGTTGGCCGTATCAAATTATACCTGCTCGATACCGATCTCGAATCGAACAGCGAATGGGACCGCCCCATCACCTACCAACTTTATGGTGGAGACTGGGAAAACCGCATGAAGCAAGAATATCTCTTAGGTATCGGCGGTATCCTTATGCTCAACAAACTGGGTATCAAAACCGACTTGTATCACTGCAACGAAGGCCATGCCGCTTTGTTGAACGTACAACGCTTGGTAGACTACGTACAAAACGAACACCTGAAATTCAACGAAGCTCTCGAAGTGGTTCGTTCATCGTCGCTCTATACAGTGCACACTCCCGTTCCTGCCGGACACGACTACTTCGACGAATCGCTCTTCGGGAAATACATGGGCGATTTCCCTGCCAAATTAGGAATCGAATGGCGCGACTTAATGAATATGGGTCGTGAAAATCCCGATACAAATGAAAAATTCTCGATGAGCGTATTTGCTTGCAACTCTTGCCAAGAGGTTAACGGTGTAAGTTGGTTGCACGGCAAAGTATCGCAAAAAATGTTCCAACCCATTTGGAAAGGATATAGCCCCGACGAACTGCACGTAGGATACGTTACCAACGGCGTGCATATGCCCACTTGGGCCGCTTCGGAATGGAAAGAATTCTACATCAAGACTTTCGGTCCCGAATTTATGGCTCATCAATCCAATCCCAAAATGTGGGAAAAGATTTACGATGTAGACGACGAAGTTATCTGGAATATCAGACAAACACTGAAAAACAAATTCGTGAAATTCGTAAAAGATGACTTCCGGGAGACTTGGTTGAAAAATCAAGGAGATCCTTCGCGTATCGTTTCGGTTCTCGAAAAAATCAACCCCAACGCTCTGTTGATTGGTTTTGCCCGTCGTTTCGCCACCTACAAACGTGCACACTTGTTGTTTACCGACCTCGAACGTTTGTCGAAAATCGTCAACAACCCCAACTATCCGGTACAATTCATTTTCTCGGGTAAAGCACACCCCGCCGACGGTGCCGGTCAAGGCTTAATCAAACGTATTGTAGAAATTTCGCGTATGCCCGAATTTCTCGGCAAAATCATCTTCCTCGAAAACTACGATATGAAGGTGGCTAAACGACTTATTTCGGGTGTGGACATTTGGATGAACACTCCTACCCGTCCGTTGGAAGCATCCGGTACATCGGGCGAAAAGGCCGAAATGAACGGTGTACTTAACTTCTCGGTACTCGATGGTTGGTGGTACGAAGGTTACAAAGAGGGAGCCGGCTGGGCACTTACCGACAAACGCACCTTCCAAGACCAAAGCCAACAGGACAAACTCGATGCCGCCACGATCTACTCGATGCTCGAAAATCAAATCGTACCCCTCTACTTTGCCAAAAACAGCAAAGGGTACTCGCCCGAATGGATACAATACATTAAAAACTCTATCGCCAAAATCGCCCCCGAATTTACGATGGAGCGTATGTTGAACGACTATATCGACCGTTTCTACCTGAAAGAAGGAAAACGAACCAAACTCTTGAAAGCCAACAATTTTGCAAAAGCCAAAGAAATTGCAGCTTGGAAAGAAGAATTTGTATCGAAATGGAATGATATCGAAATTTGTTCTGTCTCTATCCCCGACGGATTACTCTACAATCCCCATGTAGGTGAAGAATATGAGATGTCCGTTGTTTTGGATAACAAAGGATTAGGTAACTGTTTAGGTGTTGAACTCGTTATCGCCAACGTAGAAGAAGGCAATACCGAACCCTACAAAACCCTCGAAATGGAACCGATAAAAACCGAAGGAACCAAAGTAACCTACAAATTGCGCTACCAGTTGAACGACTCAGGCGTATTCCGCTACTCGTTCCGTATGTATCCCAAGAACCCCGATCTGCCTCATCGTCAAGATTTGGCCTACGTCCGTTGGTTCTAATTTATCATACACACGCCAATAAAAAAGCCGGAGATTAAAACTCCGGCTTTTTTATTGGCCGTTAAATCACGTTAAGCCCTATATTAAAGCAAACAATCTTCAATCGAGCTTGTTTTATACCCAAACTACTACTCTGTATATTGGGTGGCTCGGCACAGACTTATTCTCAAAAAGAGCAATGTTCTATGCCGAGCCATCTTTTCGAGGCCGCCACGAGTAAAAATCGAGCGAAATTTGTATCTTTGCACTGAAAGCAAAAACAAGCCCGATGAGCGAACAAACTTCATTATTAGAAAAATTAGAAGGATTACTTATCCGATTTGAAGAAATAGGAACTTTAATTACCGACCCTGCCGTTATCGGCGATATGAAACGGTTTGTAAAACTCACCAAAGAATATAGGGAACTCGAAAAAATATCGAATGCCGCCAAACGGTATAGGCAACTACTCAATGGCATAGAAGAATCGCGCACGCTGCTCGAAACCGAAAGCGACCCCGAAATACGCGAGATGGCCAAAGAAGAACTCGAATCGTGCAACGCACAATTGCCCCAACTCGAAGAAGAAATAAAACTGCTATTAATCCCGGCCGACCCCGAAGACAGCAAAAATGCCATTGTAGAGATACGGGGCGGAACGGGTGGCGACGAAGCGGCTATCTTCGCCGGCGACCTCTTCCGTATGTATGCCAAATATTGCGAAACCAAAGGTTGGAAAGCCGAAGTGAGCAGTTATAGCGAAGGAGCATCGGGCGGATACAAGGAGATTATCTTCTCGGTCAGCGGCGACAACGTATATGGCACACTCAAATACGAATCGGGCGTACACCGCGTACAACGCGTCCCCGCTACCGAAACACAGGGACGTGTACACACCTCGGCGGCCACGGTAGCCGTACTTCCCGAAGCCGAAGAGTTCGATGTGGAGATCAACGAAGGCGAAATAAAATGGGATACCTTCCGGTCGAGCGGTGCCGGCGGGCAAAATGTGAACAAAGTGGAATCGGGCGTGCGCCTGCGATACATTTGGAAAAACCCCAACACCGGCGTATCGGAAGAAATACTCATCGAGTGTACCGAAACCCGCGACCAACCCAAAAACAAAGAGCGTGCCCTCTCGCGACTACGTTCGTTCATCTACGACAAAGAGCACCAAAAGTACATCGACGACATCGCCAGCCGCCGCAAAACGATGGTGTCGACCGGCGACCGATCGGCCAAGATACGCACCTACAACTATCCGCAAGGGCGAATCACCGACCACCGAATCAACTACACCATCTATAACTTACAGGCATTCATGAATGGCGACATTCAGGACTGTATCGACCACCTGATCGTAGCCGAAAATGCCGAGCGATTGAAAGAGAGCGAATTATAATCCACACATACCATCATGAACAAGAAACAGTTATTCGAGAATATCAAGCGGAAAAAATCTTTCCTCTGTGTAGGACTGGATACCGATATCCAAAAGATACCCAAACACTTGAAAAAGGAAGAAGAACCTATTTTCGCCTTCAACAAAGCGATTATCGACGCTACGGCCGACCTCTGCGTAGCCTATAAGCCCAACTTGGCCTTCTACGAGAGTTTAGGCATAGAGGGGTGGATTGCCTTTGAAAAGACCGTACGGTATATTCGGGAGAATTACCCCGACCAATTTATCATCGCCGACGCCAAACGGGGCGACATAGGCAACACCTCGGAGATGTATGCCCGCAGTTTCTTCTGCCACCTCGACCTCGACGCTGTAACCGTGGCTCCCTACATGGGCGAAGACAGCGTGAAACCGTTCCTCGGCTACCCCGACAAATGGGTCATTCTACTGGGACTTACCTCGAACAAAGGATCGCACGACTTCCAGTTGACGACCGATACCAATGGCGAACGACTGTTCGAAAAGGTAATGCGGACGGCGCAAACTTGGGCTTCGGACGAACAGTTGATGTTTGTCGTAGGAGCCACTCAGGGCAAACTGTTCGAAGACGTACGACAAATCGCCCCTCACAACTTCCTGCTGGTACCGGGTGTAGGCGCTCAGGGCGGAAGCCTCGAAGAGGTAGCCGCCTACGGAATGAACAGCGAGTGTGGCCTGCTTGTTAACTCCTCGCGCAAAATCATCTACGCCGCAGCCGACGAAAAGTTTGCCGAAGCAGCCCGCGAAGAGGCTTTGAAAGTGCAATACGAGATGGAACATCTGCTGCACAGCAAAGGATTACTCTGATTTTTAGAAGAAAAAGCATTTAATAGTAAAAAGATAATCGATTTTTACCTAAATTTGCGAAACGTAAACAAGTTACATACTAAATATTAACCGATATGCAAACACTTGACAATTACAATTTTGCCGGTAAAAAGGCATTTGTACGCGTAGATTTTAACGTTCCCCTCGACGAGAACTTTAACATCACCGACGACACCCGTATGGTAAAAGCATTGCCTACGTTGAAAAAAATCTTAGCCGATGGCGGAAGCCTCATTATCGGTTCTCATCTGGGTCGCCCTAAAAAAGGTCCCGAAGATAAATTCTCGCTGCGTCACATCGTGGCTCACCTGAGCGAATTGCTGGGTACCGAAGTAAAATTTGTAGAAGATTGCGTAGGCGAAAAAGCACAAGCCGCTGCCGCCGCCTTGAAACCGGGCGAAGTACTGTTGCTCGAAAACCTCCGCTTCCACGCCGAAGAGGAAGGTAAACCCAGAGGTTTGGCCGAAGACGCCAGCGACGAAGAAAAAGCCGCTGCCAAAAAAGCAATCAAAGCCAGCCAAAAAGAATTTACCAAAGAACTCGCCAGCTTGGCCGACGCTTATGTAAACGACGCTTTCGGTACAGCTCACCGTGCTCATGCATCCACGGCGTTGATGGCCGAATACTTTACCCCCGAAAACAAAATGTTCGGATACCTCATGGGTAAAGAAGTAGCCGCCGTAAACAAAGTGATGAACGAAATGGTTCGCCCCTTCACTGCCATCATGGGTGGTTCGAAAGTATCTTCGAAAATCGACATTATCGAAAACCTGTTGACCAAAGTAGACAACCTGATCATTGCCGGTGGTATGACCTATACCTTTACCAAAGCATTAGGCGGCAAAATCGGTAAATCTATTTGCGAGGACGACAAACTCGACTTGGCTCTCGAACTCATCGAAAAAGCCAAAGCCAATAAAGTTAACTTGGTATTGGCTGTCGACGCAAAAATTGCCGATGACTTCTCGAACGACGCGAATACCGACTTCTGCGACGTAGACAAAATCCCCGATGGTTGGGAAGGTATGGACATCGGTCCCAAATCGGAAGCTCTCTTCGCCGACGTAATCAAAAACTCGAAAACTATTTTGTGGAACGGCCCGACGGGCGTATTCGAATTCGACAACTTTACATCGGGTTCGCGCGCTGTTGCCGAAGCTATCGTAGAAGCTACTAAAAACGGTGCTTTCTCGCTCGTAGGCGGTGGCGACTCTGTGGCTTGTGTCAACAAATTCGGGTTGGCCGACAAAGTTTCTTACGTTTCGACCGGTGGCGGTGCCCTGCTCGAAGCTATCGAAGGAAAAGTATTGCCCGGTATTGCCGCTATTCAAGGCTAATATCACAAGCAAAAACAATTACAATAAAAGTGTCTCCAATAACTTGGGGGCACTTTTTATTATAGGGGTATACCTCATATAATAACTTTACCCTCTCAATCTATGCCACTTGGGGAATAACCATTCCGTCGAATTGCAACCTTGTCTCTTAGGCTGCTTGTTCAGGACAAATCATCGCATTCCATTCTGCATATAAGCTCAACATTTTGAATAAAATACGATTTTGTGGCAAAAATTATTTACCATACAATAAAATTCCGTATTTTTAGAGGCTATGAATATGGAGGAAGCTGTTTTATTATTTTTTAGGCTCTAAATTTAATACCCACATCGCTATCCCCTACCTATCGGGGCGATACACACGAATAGAACAAATCTTTACAATACGATAATTTTTATAGACCGAAAGATTATGCGAAAAGTTACGTTGAACCGGCTCCGCAATATGAGCAACCGAGTGTTTCTACTCCTGTTTGTTATATGCCTTATCGTGATTTGTGTCTACATTTTTATCGCCAAACCATTTGGCGAGGACAAGATAGTCGATGTATTCTCGCTTGTAGGTACGATTATCGGTGCGATTTTTATTGCGGTCGAGCTGCAAAACACACAGGTGGTAACCTGCTGCGAAACCCTTATCAACCTCAACAACTACTTTCACGAGAACGATACGCTGATGAAAGTTTACGGCCTGCTCGAACGCAACTATATAACCCAGTTCGCCGATAAAGGGCTCGAAACCGACACCAGCGAAAATGATATTGCAGCCTATTGTACCTTCTTCGAAAACCTGTACCTGCTTATCAACAATCGCATTGCCAAGATTTCGGACATCGACGACCTATTCGGGTACCGCTTCTTTATATTTATCAACAACCCCTATATTCAGGAACATTACATTTTGCCCACATCATCGTCCTATCGCCAAATATTCGCCCTCTACGACATTTGGATAGACTACCGTAAAAAAAGTAAAGGATTGAGCCATATACCCAACGAAAAATTCTCCTTCTCCGATGAATACCTCAACAAGAAACTTTACTTTTTCGATAAAGAACCCGATTTGAAACATTACTCCGACGTGACGACACGTAGCGGTGAGGTGATAAACCTCCGAGAATTGGATTTCCATGATTTGACGGCAATCTTGAAATTGCAGGAGGTTGTTTACGAATCGTTACCCGACAAAACCATGCTTGCCCCGCTTACCCGGGAAGAACTCATCGAATCGTTACATCTCGACTCCTTGATAGGTACTTTCAACGGCAAAAACGAACTTGTCGCCTTCACGCTGTTAATCACGAACCGCAAGGGGAAACGCAATTTGGCATCAGACGCCAATCTCGACTGGCGCAAGTGTGCCACCCTCGACATGGTAATGGTACACCCTTCCTACCGGGGAAATCATCTTCAACAAACGCTCATCAACACGGTTGTGGACAATAGTTGCCACGAACCCATACAATATATATTGGCCACGGTAGCGCCCGATAATACTCACAGCCTCGAAAACTTCAAAAAGATGGGATTCGCCATAGCCGTTTCCAAACTTTCGAAATATGGAGGATTACAACGCACACTTTTGTTAAAGCAAAAATAATACGATGAACAAACTCGAACTGAAAAAGAACGCCATAGAATCGCTGAATGCCAGTGGCTCCCTATTCGAAAAAGGACAATACAAAGAAGCGCTCGCAATTGCACAGCAGGCTTGGGACTGCTACTTCGAGCTGCAAAAACTACGCGACAGCGATGAGGATTTCACCGACCTTATTTATGCCGCCCGTACCCAATACAACAAGTGTAAAACCGCACTCGATGAATTGGAGCATGAAGAAAACAGCAGTCTTGCAAAAGAGTATGAAGAGGTTTTGGTGTGGAAAGAGAAAGGCGAAAGCGGCGACTATAAGGCAGCATTAAAGGCTGCCGACTGGTTTGCCAATCCAGACCACTGGGCTTTCTTGAATGAGAAAGGAGTAACAAGTAACGAATTTCTCACCTATGCCACACACCTGTACCAATCGGTTGTCGATAACGAAACCATTTGGCCCGAATACCGCACACTTGCCGCATACAATATAGGCAAGATGTTCATGTTGCCCATGTACGGGAACGTCAACATGGCCCATGCACTGCGTTATCTGCAATGGGCAGCCGACCAGATGCTTGCTTTGGAACATCGCACCGATAGACTGCTAATGCCAATACTCCATTCGATAACCACCGCAGCTACTTATACCGACGACATCGCATTGGCCTGCCGCTACGCCGCCATTGCCCGCGAAAATGGTTCCGACATGGGAATCTTCGAATCCATAGCCCGCTATGGATTCCGCCATAAAGAGAATATGGCCGATGAATTGCTCGAACAAATGATTGCCGACGGATCATGGGAAGGGATGCTCATCAAAGGACAAAATCTTCTCAACGACTGGCTCGACGATATGGAAAACAACGACAAGGATACCCGAATGGCCGATTATGCCGAAATGCTGTCGAAGTACTACGACGAGCACTCCGATACGGAAGGGAGCTATGAACTCCTCGGGCTGGTGCTGATGAACTATTTCATCAGAAACGGCATGAGCTTTTTCGACGATGGATTCATGAATTTCATGCAGGAGGGGCTCGATGCCGATTCGCTTTGGTGTCGCTATTATATGGGGTGGATTTGCGATGTTGCATCGGATATAGTCCGAAACGAAGGCGATACCGATCGTGCCGAAAAAATGCACCAAACAGCCCTCAATCAATATTGTTTGGCTGCGAATAAAGGCCATAGGCACTCCATAATCGCTTACTTGAATATGCTCAAAGAGGACCATGCCGAACCTCAACTAATTGCCACATACGAAGCAATCGCCCGTCAATACGATTTTAAGGGTTGACAACTCAACAGGCACGCTCATGATCGAAAATTTAGTAAGATAAAAAGAACGAGGATTCGGGTATAAGATTCAAAGATTTATATCCTATCCGGCTCGAAAAATCGCCCTACTTTTGTACTAAACGAAGAGATATACAAAAATGAATAAGGCGATTTTTATTTTCTTACTATTTTTAAGTTCTACTACAATGCATACAATTTGTGCCCAAAAGAATGACAAGACATTTGCTCCCAGCGACAAAGTAACGGTCGAAAAGGTGAGTTTCAAAAACCGGTACGGCATTACGCTTGTTGCCGATATGTATATGCCCAAAAACGCCGAAGGCAAACTCCCGGCCATTGCCGTATCGGGCCCTTTTGGGGCTGTCAAGGAACAGTCGTCGGGATTATATGCCCAAAGAATGGCCGAAGCCGGATTTTTAACCCTTGCCTTCGATCCTTCCTATACCGGCGAAAGCAGCGGTGAACCGCGCTATGTAGCGTCGCCCGACATCAACACCGAAGATTTTTGCGCCGCGGTCGATTATCTTTCGATACGCAACGACGTTGATCCCGACCACATAGGTATCATAGGCATTTGCGGCTGGGGAGGTATGGCCCTTAACGCAGCGGCCATCGATACCCGCATAAAAGCGACGGTAACCGTTACCATGTACGATATGAGCCGCGTCAATGCCAACGGTTATTTCGACTCGATGAATGCCGACCAACGTTATGCGCTACGCCAACAACTCAATGCCCAACGTACCATCGATGCCCGTAACGGTTCATACGCCCTTGCCGGGGGTGTAGTCGACCCACTGCCCGACGATGCGCCTCAATTCGTAAAAGATTATTACGATTACTACAAGACCCCACGAGGCTACCACAAACGTTCGCTCAATTCGAATAACGGTTGGAACGTAACTTCGGCCCTATCCTTCATCAATATGCCTATTCTCTCGTACAGCGACGAGATTCGCAGCGCCGTGCTTATGATTCACGGCGAAAAGGCACACTCCCGCTATTTCAGCGAAGATGCATTCAAAAAATTACAAGGCGACAATAAGGAGTTGCTTATTATACCGGGTGCCAACCATGTAGATTTATACGACCGTATGGATATAATTCCTTTCGAAAAAATAGAATCTTTTTTCAACGACTATTTGAAATAGATACAGGCCATGACCCTCGACGAATTTTTACAACATACAGCTAAGCAAAAACCGCTCTGCGGTGCCGAGATAGGAAGTTTTATGGACGAAATGAACAACGAGGCCCGTAAAATCACCTGCGAACTGAACCAGACGTACCATACTCCCGACGAAATTCGGGATCTGCTCTCACGGCTTTTCGGGTATAAAGTCGATTCTACGCTCCGGGTATTCCCTCCGTTTTACACCGATTTTGGGAAAAATATCCACATAGGCCAACGGGTTTTTATCAATGCCTGTTGCCATTTTCAAGATCACGGAGGCATATTCATCGGCGACGACTGTCAAATAGGACACAACGTAGTATTCGCCACGCTCAATCACGGACTTGATCCAAAGGACCGAAAAAGCACCTACCCTGCCCCCATCGTTCTCGGGCGTAACGTATGGATCGGAGCCAACGCCACTATTCTGCAAGGGGTGAAAATAGGCGACAATGCCGTTGTGGCCGCGGGCGCCGTCGTCACAAAAGAGGTCGAGCCCAATACCATTGTCGGGGGAATACCGGCACGTGTCATTCGACACATAAAACTACCAACCAACGACAACAAAGAATAACGATATTGCAAACGTACGAATACAATTTACTTTCGGCAGATAAAAAAAAGCGAGGCAGGGGAATATAAATTTCTTGCCTCGCTTTTTTGTCGGTTATTATTCGTTTTACATTTGCTGTTGCAATGCCGGGTTGGCAGTATTCCGCTCCACCAATTGCCGACGATAATCCTGCAATATGGCTATCTCGCCCGAATCGCTATCCGCTTTCTCCATCAACAGCGACAACGCCTTGTCTACCCACGCTATCGCTTCGCCATATTTGTCGAACAGCTCGTTATATATTGCTAAATTGGCAGCAGCCATCGCCCGTGTAGTCGCATTCTTCTGTTCTTCATAAACATATTCCCACAAATACGATGCCTCCTTATATTTATTTTGCTGCCAAAAATCATAAGCGTCGGCCATAGCCGGATTGATAGAGGTATAAATATATCGTGTAACACTCTCTACATGAGGAATAAATGTATTTCGCACATTGGAAGATATTCGCCTCATGGCTTCGTGAACAAATTCACCCGACTGTGGCAAAGACTCATGCGCTTCGTCGGGAGTATAACCATAAGATTGCCAATATACCGTATCGGAAACCATTTCATAGGAAGGCAGTGCTTTATCGGGCCAATAAACACGCAAGTGAAGTGTCGTAGCCACCGATAAATCGGTGACAAAAATTGTCTCGCCCGATGTTCCTACAAAAGCGTTGTCCTTCATCGTTACGGCCATATCGGTTTTGTCGAGTGATATTACAGCCGTATGGTCTGTCCCTCCCCTTATTGTAGCGAGCTGAAACTCGGACAAAAGAGGATAAAGGCTTTTGGGCAACGTAATGGAATCGTCGTAGAAAATGGTAATTTCGGGGAAATAGTGAGCATCCGAAAGGGCTACGGCTATATATTCGGCCAAACGGTAAGAGGTACTGTCGTGCGGGACAACCAACGTATATTCTCTATTCGAAATATCTTCATACCGGTTGCCTATTCTCTCATCGGGATCCTCCGAGTTGTTTACGACTGTCACTCTCTCGATTTCCACCGGGAATGTTATTTTGGCCGGCCGCCATACATCGAACGAAAGTACCGAAACCGAACGACACCCCGTCAACAATAGTGTAATCGCGCACAAACCAAACCACAACTTCTTCATACAAAACCTCCTTTTTAATCGAGATACTTATACAAATGTAACACTCAACAGAGGGTTAGCAGGAGGAATAAAAAAACATTTAAGCTATTTTAATTATTCATGCAACCGACGCATTAAAATCTTCATTCCCGACGACATATCGGTCTCGTTCATGGCCATAATCTGTTGTAACAAATCCTCGGCCCACTCCACTTGCCCAGACAATCGTTTCAATATGGAGAGCGCCCACACTTTTTCCGAAACCCGGGCTCCCGCGTCTATGCTCCAAGTACAAACCGTTTCGGCCAACCGTTTGGCCTCTACCGGGTCGGGACAATACTCCCGATGTTCCAGCAGTGCAAGCATAATGCGGCCATATTGCCGCCTTGCACTGTGATGTTTCACTCCGGGAAATCCCGTAAGGAATTTGTCTCTACATTGCAAAAACAAACCTCTATGCTCCTCGTATATGCCGGTAAGTCCCCAAGCGGCACGAAATGCTTCGGGCCCCGACTCATTCGCCGCAATATCCATAGCCTCGGCAACGCACTCGCCTTGTAACAGAATCTCGACAAGCTGCCTCTTCATCTCTTTTCCCGAGATGGTTGCCAATAGCTCTTTCAACTCATTTCGCTCCATATCGGTCGATATTTTCTTTTCCTTGTATTATCTTCTTAAAAACAAAGACCGAGGCCATTACACGCATCGCCTCGGTCTTTAAACATCATATTTTCGAATATTACGGTATCATCACCCGTGTAGTCGAAAAGCCGCAACGGACTATATAGACGCCTTTGGCCGGTACAGACAACAGCGTTCTACCGTTTGCCGTAGTCGAAGCCACTACCTGTCCCATCAAGTTCACCACTTCGACCGGTTGTTCTTCCTCACACTCGATTACGATATTTCCCTCGACGGCATATACCCGCGCGTTCATTTCGGGCAATTCGCAAATTCCTGTCGATTCGCTCAAATCTACCTTCACCACATTGGAATAGGCGCTCTCCTCATTCTCGGCCGTAACGGCTTTTACTTTATAGGAGTATACATAACCTTGTTCAAGCCCAAAGACCGGATAAGAGGTTGTGGTAATACCCGTCACCTCCATAGGCCATTGGGTATTATCGGCAGCCGGCTTAGCCATATCATCGGCTGCCACTTCGCCGGTATAAACAATTATATTGTCGAGATAAGCTCTTTTCTTGCCACTGCTCGAAGTCGACGCCAATATAATTTTGCTGTCGGCAGTTCCGCCCGTGAAGGTCATCGTATAAGTTGTCATCTCGGAGAGGAGTTTATCGGTGGTTTGAGCATTTGCTTCGTCGCCTTCGACATAAACTTTCATCACGGTCTCTTTATCACTGCCATACATCGAGGCATCGAAACGCACGGTAAACGTACCATCGCAGGCCGACAAATCGAGGGCGGGTGTACGCACAGTACCGCCATTGGACGAGTTACCCAATTTTAGTTCCCCTACCTCGCAATACAAATATTTACCGCTCCAACCCGAAGTGGAAAAATACTGGGTATCCAAATCTTTGAACGAGTTGGTTCCTGCAAAATTATTGGTACTGGACGATGTACAGTTGGCAAAATCTTCCGACAACAAAATATCGCCACCGGCCGAAGGTTGTTTGCGATCGACATAGAGCGTATAGCTGGCGGCATTCTCAACCGGTAACCAGTTGGCCGTAAAACCAGTTGCCGAAATCTCGGTGGCCTCCACAGCGACCGGAGCCTCGACAGCCGCAGCTCCACCCATAAAATCGAACGTAATCACGCCATTCGTGTTTGTAATATTGGTCACCGGCTTACCCAGCAACAAACCCGTATTGGTTTTAGCTGCCGGATGGCTGGTGTCGGTAAAGGAGTTGTTTCCGTTGTAGGGATAGAGGTCACCCTCCTCGTCATTAAAACTCCATTTATTATCGGCAGGCATAATGGTCATACGCTGGCGAGAAGCCGTGTTGTTAACCGTATTGTTGTCCCACACCGATTGGTTATAATCGACTTTGAGAATCATCAATCCCGAAGCGGCCATGTATTGGTCCCAACCGGTTTGTTGCCGATTCTCCAATGTGAAGTATTGATTTTTGTCGCTCGACACAATCTTATAAGCCTTTTGACTGTCGGCCAAATTTTCGAGTGAAATCGTTGCCGGCCCGGTTAATTCCTCAATAGTGAGCCAGCCACAGAATTCCCGTTCATAAGCCGTATATCCCACCGGTACCGAACCGTCGGCATAACCATCGTAATTCATATCGGGACCATTGTAACAGCCATAATCCATTACACTCCATGTACTCATACCATAGTTCGACGAATAGCCACTCGTATCGTAGAAGTCGGGCAAACCCAGTGTATGGCTGTACTCGTGACAGAAGGTACCTATACCATCGCGATATGTGCCGCTATTACCGAGCAACTCGGACGAACAGGCGTACGCATCGATATATTTGCCATCGACCACGACCTCTTTTCCTGCACCTTGATATACCCACCATGCATGAGGCCAAATGGTATTTTCCAAAGAGCCGTCAGCATCCGACGACTCTCCATAGCCGGCATAAATCACATATACCAAATCGACAAACCCGTCGTTATCCCGGTCGTAAATGGTAAAATCGACCATCGATTCTGCTTTTTCACAAGCATCGATAATCATCTGCTCCGGGCGTTGATCATCTCCATAACTATTATTCCCGCCATAATAGGCCATTGTACGGTCGAGAGTAATGGGGCCTATCACATCGAATGTCGGTTGGAACTTGCCTCCCGACTGGGCAATGAAATAGTCCCGGGCACTGCCTATGGCTCCCATATAATCATATCCCTCTTTGTTCATCATTTCGTTAAAGCCCTCTTTCGTGCCTACCGAACTGAATTTTTTGTCACTGAATTCTACCAGCAACACCAGCCCGTGTACATCGTCGCCCGCGGTAGCTTGTGTCACCCGGCGAGTAATGGAATTTTGCTTTTGCTGTTTCTTCAAGGAACGACGGGCAAAAAGGTTTTGCGAAACTTGTTGTTCGGACAACTGTTCAAGATAAGCCTTTTCCGAAGCCGTACGCAATGCGGCATCGCGGGCTATCACAGCACCGGCCACAGCCTGTCCGGCAGGCGACAACTCGGCATACCGATAAAATCCGTCGGCACAACGAATCACAGGAATCCCGTCGGAAGTTATTCTGTAATGACTAAACTCATCGCCCACGAGTTTTACAGTCACCACACTCCCATCGGGTTGAGTAACGGTCATAGGAATAGATCTTGCCGGTACGGCAAACAACGAAGATACCCCTAAAAAGGTACTTGTGCACAATGAGATAAAAATTTTTTTCATATATTATGGGTTTAGAAAAGTTGGTAAATATACAAATAAAACTTAAACCTTAGTACATATTTTCTATATTTATACTCTCTTTCTCGATAGTTTCCCTTAAAACACAGACGAAATATTCTCTTCCGTTCTGCCGGATAGACAAAAAAAGAGACGAAACCCGGCAGATCTGTTCCATACCGGGTTTCGTCTCTTCTTATCCTGTGTTTCTATTTTACCACACCAGTTTCTCCACCACGTAACCATCTTGCGTTTGTACGCCTATGAGATAAATACCCGGCGACAATACAAGCGGCAATGTCACATCACAAACTCCTTGACAGTGGGCTTTCTCGACAAACGAAGCTAATACCCGGCCATTCATATCGGTGAGGGTAACCGCAACCGATTCACCCGCCTTAATATCGCCTTGTATCTGCACCATACCCGGAGCGATCTTGCGAACCGACAGTGTCGGCTCGTTTTCCAACACCTCTATCCCGTCCGATGCTTCGTGCGGATAATAGGCTTTGAAATCTCTAAACGATATTTTCCGGTCGCTCCCCTTCTCTTGGGTGGACAAATAGATTTTCAAACTTTTCAGCGAAACGGGGAATGCCGTTACATCGAGGTGAGTAAGAGGTACTACATAGATGGAGTCGCTATTGGCCAGCGGCGAAAGGGTATGAATCCACGAGCCCGACAAACTGGAAAACTCGCAAGTGACACTACTGATAATCGAATCCCAGTTCTTTATCTGCATCGAAACCGAATCGGGCAGACCATAAAACCGAATAGGATTATTCAATACGACATTAGGTGCCCTACCGGTAGACAAATCGAATTGCAAAGTGGCTCCATCGTTCCACCCTACGGGAAGAATCGACGAGTCGAAACGAATATTGGTCACCGCCGAACTGCCGGTTACGGGATAAGACGATACATCGGCAAAGCTTTCGTGCACCATTTCGCCCTGACCTATCTCTACAACAACCGGAAATTCCACCTCTATATCGCCATATTTCCCTTGTAACAGAGTGCGCCCGTTGCGCAATCCTTTCACGGCACCTTCAACCACCTCGCAACAATCGTCGCCGGAAACCGTCCACTCAAATATATCGGGATTGAGCAAATAGGTTTCGCCTTGCGAAAGTGTATTTATGGCGATGGGATATTCTCGCAAATCGTCGATATAAAGGCTGTCGAGGCCCAATTTTATATCACTTCCCGCAGCCCCCATCGTTACCCGCATTTTACAGGTAGAGTCGCCCTTGCGGGCAATAATCGTTCCCGACATGGCAACCGGTCCGGCACAAAACTCACCCCGGCTGTTTACATAACCCAACTCCTCGGGCTCGCACGAAAACTCCACATCGGTAAAATCGTCGTCGAGAACCACCCCATAGCGATTATGGGCAAGTACCCGCAAGGGTATCGCAGCCAACGGTATTGCTTTGATAGAGGGCTTGTAGAACGAGATAAAAGAGAATGTATCGTCGTCGGGAGCCAACGAAATGCCCTGAAACGAATCCATCACGGCTCGTTCTTTCCCATCGGTGGGCGAATTGACAACTTCGTCATAGACCACCATCGTTGCCGAACCTCCGCCATCGAAGTTAACCACATTCCATGCACCTTGCTCTACCAAATAGTAAGCGTCCTCTACCATCGAACCCTTGTCGGCCGTGATGATAAACAACTTCTTCCCATCTTTGGTTATCCCCACAAGCGTGCAGGGATAATCCTGAAACTCGCGTCCCGGAGTCACAAAATCGTTATACTCTTTATCGTGGAGCTCCCCGTTGAGGATTACACTGGGCCAACCGTGAAAAGCCTGTATCACATTTTGTGCCGGCGGCACCGAAAGTCCCGAATTGGGGAAAGTGGTATTGACAAAACGTTGGTCGATATGCACCACATCACCCTCTTGCACTTTACCCTCGAATTGCGTAGCCGCATCGTTCCGCAAGAAAAGGATATGACTTTTACCGTCGGGCTGTATGGGGGTGTGACTTATCGAAGCCACCCGGCAAGGAGTTGCCTCACCGTTGATAATCCATTCGCCTTGCGGTTCGAGTTTTGCATACAGCCCCTCTTCGCTGAGGGTGAGGCTGCTGTATGTATTGAACAGCACACAGTTCCGGTCGGGCTGTATACCGTATGCCGACTCGTTTACATTGTCGATCGTTATCGCTGTCTCATCGGGACAAATTACTTTCGCTTCATACTTGGGCGGAAAGACTTCGGCGATCTTGTCTTTATTGAGCGAGAGCACCGACCGTCCGTAATTACCGTAATGGCTGATAATTTCGCCATTACGTACATTGATTCCCGCCGCAGTGGTCTGTCCGCTGTAATGGAACAAATCGTGGTTGACCCCGAAAATTGCCCGGTGTCCTTCATACGAATTGTTTTTACATTGCGACGAAGTGGTCTCGCGCGAAGCATCGGGGGTCTTTCCATTCGAGGGATACACCTCTATCGTGTTATACTCGTCCGTTAAATCGAGTGTTACTTGAAACAGTTGTATAGGCTTTTGGGTAAACTCGATGTGCGTATATACGGCTCCGGGGCCAATGGGATAATGCGCGATCGTATCGGGGGTACCCCACTGCGGAGCTTCGGCCTGTACGGCAAACGCCCAACAAGGAAATGCGAACAAAAAGAGTAGCTTTTTCATATAATATAAAGATTAAGATATAATTCTTCCATGATACAAATTTGCACATTTTTCGAATTATGGACAATAATTTTTTATCCTTTTAACTACTCCCTGTTTAAAAAAAGCAGCGCAGCCGTAAACGGCTACGCTACCCTCTAACACAATTTATCTGCCGACTTTATTACTCGTCGAGAAGAATTTCAAGAATTTGACAAGCTGCCTTTGCCACCGAAGTACCGGGACCGAAAATGGCAGCTACACCGGCTTTGTAAAGGAAGTCGTAATCTTGTGCGGGAATTACACCGCCAGCAATAACTACGATATCTTCACGACCCAGTTTCTTCAACTCCTCGATAACCTGAGGAACCAAAGTTTTGTGTCCGGCAGCCAGTGACGAAACGCCCAATACGTGTACGTCGTTTTCAACAGCTTGACGGGCAGCCTCGGCAGGAGTTTGGAACAACGGGCCCATATCTACGTCGAAACCGCAGTCGGCATAACCCGTAGCTACTACTTTGGCACCACGGTCGTGACCGTCCTGTCCCATCTTTGCAATCATAATACGAGGTTGACGTCCCTCTTTCTTGGCAAATTTCTCGCACAACTCCGTTGCCCGAACGAAATCGGCATCTTTTTTGGTTTCTGATGAATACACGCCTGATATAGTTCTGATTACTGCTTTATAACGACCTACGACAACTTCGCAAGCGTCGGATATTTCGCCCAACGTAGCCCGTACTTTGGCGGCTTTTACAGCCAAGTCGAGCAAGTTGCCTTTCTTGGTCTTCACACACTCGGTAATGGCATCGAGAGCCGCTTTCACCGCAGCTTCGTCGCGATGAGCTCTCAAATCCTGCAACCGCTCGATTTGCTCTTTACGCACAGCGGTGTTGTCCACTTCGAGAATATCGATGGGGGCTTCTTTCTCCAAACGGTATTTGTTCACACCCACGATGGTTTGCTTACCCGAGTCGATACGGGCTTGCGTACGAGCGGCAGCCTCTTCGATACGGAGTTTGGGCAGACCGGTTTCGATAGCTTTGGCCATACCGCCCAGTTTCTCGATTTCCTGAATGTGTTCCCACGCCTTGTGTGCCAACTCATTGGTAAGAGCCTCTACATAGTACGAACCGGCCCACGGGTCGATCTCTTTGGTAATGTAGGTCTCTTCCTGAATGTAAATTTGAGTGTTACGGGCAATACGTGCCGAGAAGTCGGTAGGCAATGCGATAGCCTCGTCGAGTGCGTTGGTGTGCAACGACTGGGTGTGACCCAAAGCGGCACCCATAGCCTCGATACAGGTACGGCCTACGTTGTTGAAAGGATCTTGCTCGGTAAGCGACCAACCCGAAGTTTGCGAGTGGGTACGCAATGCCAGCGATTTGGGGTTCTTGGGGTTGAATTGTTTTACAATCTTAGCCCACAGCATACGAGCGGCACGCATCTTGGCAATCTCCATGAAGAAGTTCATGCCGATAGCCCAAAAGAACGACAAACGCGGAGCGAACGAGTCGATGTCCATACCGGCGTTGATACCGGCACGCAGGTATTCGAGACCGTCGGCCAACGTATAGGCCAACTCGATGTCGGCCGTAGCACCGGCTTCCTGCATATGGTAACCCGAAATCGAAATCGAGTTGAACTTGGGCATATTCTGAGAAGTAAATTCGAAGATGTCGGCAATGATACGCATCGAAAATTCGGGCGGATAGATATAGGTGTTACGCACCATGAACTCTTTCAAGATATCGTTTTGAATGGTTCCGGCCATCTCTTCGAGTTTAGCACCCTGTTCCAAACCGGCATTGATATAGAATGCCAAAATAGGAAGCACGGCACCGTTCATGGTCATAGATACCGACATCTTGTTCAAGGGAATACCGTCGAACAAAACCTTCATATCTTCGAGCGAGCAGATCGACACACCGGCTTTACCCACATCGCCTACTACACGTTCGTGGTCGGCATCGTAACCGCGGTGAGTGGGAAGGTCGAAAGCCACCGAAAGACCCTTTTGCCCCGAAGCCAAGTTACGGCGATAGAAAGCATTCGATTCTTCGGCGGTCGAGAACCCGGCATATTGGCGAATCGTCCACGGACGAATGGCATACATACCGCTGTACGGGCCACGCAAGAAGGGAGGAAGTCCGGCTACATAATTCAAATGTTCAAGACCTTCGAGGTCTTCTTTGGTATAAATGGGTTTAACGGGTATCAACTCAGGGGTAATCCAGTTTTCACCCGCATTGGCTACTTTCCCTGTCGAGTGAGCGAAAGCATCCTTTGTAATATCTATGTTCTTAAAATTAGGTCTCATAGTTTTTTGTTTTTCTTGTGTGATACAAATTGTCCGACTTTTAGATCGAAAGTTTTTCGTTAAACGCTTTCAACGTATCCAGTACGTTGGAACGAACGTGGATAAACTCGGTAATACCCTGAGCCTTCAAATCGTCCATGCAGGCAGGGGCTCCGGCTACAACAAACAAAGCGCGACCGTCGAGCAGCTTGAATGCTTCGGGAGCATACTGAGCATACTCATCGTCGCTCGAACAAAGTACCACTATATCGGCTTTGGCTTCCATTGCCGCATCGATTCCGGCTTGAACGGTTTCGAAGCCGAGGTTATCGATAATCTTGTATCCGGCACAAGCGAAGAAGTTGGCCGAGAATTGCGAACGAGCCAGACGCATAGCCAAATTACCGATGGTCAACATGAATACCGACGGACGTTTGCCCGAACGTTCCGTGGCCAACCGCAACGCTTCGAAATCGCTGGCGGCACGTTTGGTATTCAAAACCGGGAATTCGGGTTCGCAATGGTGCTCTCCCTCGTGGTTACCACAACCGCAACCGCAAGCCTCGCCGTTGACGATCTTGTCGCCGGCTACTTCGTTGAAGTTGGGATATTGGTTCGTACCCAGCAAAATTTCTTTGCGGCGTGCCACATTGGTATGACGGGTTTCGGCCGAAGCATTCACTTGGTTTTGTACGAAACCTTCTTTCACGGCTTTGTAGAAACCGCCTTTTTCTTCCACTTCGAGGAAGAGTTTCCAAGCTTGTTCGGCAATCGAAACGGTAAGTGTCTCGACGTAGTACGAACCGGCTCCCGGGTCGGTAATACGGTTCAGGTGCGACTCCTCTTTCAACAGCAACTGCTGGTTGCGGGCAATGCGCTCCGAGAAATCGTCGGGCTCTTTATAAGCCTTATCGAAAGGTGTCGTCGTAATAGAATCTACACCTGCCAAAGCGGCCGACATCGTTTCGGTTTGCGAACGAAGCAAGTTTACATGAGCATCGAATATGGTTTGGTTGAATTCCGAAGTTTGAGCGTGAGCCTTCATTTTGCAAGCGCAATCGCAAGCAGGATTGTATTGTTTTACGATTTGAGCCCACAACATACGGGCGGCACGGAATTTGGCCAACTCCATAAAGTAGTTGGACGAGATACCGAAGTTGAATTTCACACGTTTGGCAACCTCGTCGATCGAAAGGCCTTTATCGGTAAGGGCCGCCAACCATTCGTTACCCCATGCCAAAGCGAAACCGAGTTCTTGCGAAATGAAAGAACCTGCATTGTTCAACATTACGGCATCAACGGCCAATACTCTGAACTTGGGTAATGCCTTCACGGCACCGATAATGGCAACAGCCTGATCGGCATAATCGGCAAAATCGCGACCTTTGGTCAACATTCGCTTAAACGGATTGAACCGAATCGAGCCCGATACTTTTTCCAAATCGACACCTGCCGACTGGAAATAAGCGGCTACCGTCTCGGCCAATTTCACGGTGCTTTTCATGCAAGAAGAGAAATTCAATTCTACTTTCTCGACATCAATACCATGCAGCAAAGTTCCCAAGTTTTCTACGGAAATCAAATCTTTGGAAAGTTCAAATCCCAACGACTCTACTCCCTTGCCCAGAATGTCTAGAGCTTTCGCATTGGCCTCTTTGACATCGGTAACTTTAATGTCCTGACGCACCAGCCAGTTGTTGTCGGTGCGAGTTCCCCGTACGTAGGGATATTCACCGGGCAGCGAATCGGTTGTTTTCAAATCCGCAATGTCCTCGGCCCGATACATGGGGTTTACATTAAACCCTTCGTTGGTCCTCCATACGAGCTTTTTGTCAAAATCAGCCCCTTTCAGGTCTGCTACGACCTTCTCTTTCCATTCCTGCGTGGATACGGGTGGGAACTGGTCAAACAGTTTTTCTTTACTTTCTGCCATAGTTGTGTTATTAGTTAAGTTGTTTAAGCCAAACTATTTATATGAATAGATTACTTATATTCACAAAATAGGCCAAGCATAAACCGTATGTATGCTTGACATCTGAGAACAAAAGTAGTATAAATAGTTTGAAATAAAGAATTTTTTCTGTAATTTTTATTCCTCTCCTTAGCCTATCGTGATAAAAGATTTTTCAAAGAGAAAACTACCGGATAGCCTCCTCCCACACAGTGGACGACTTCCCTATTACCGTTTTTTTTGTATATTGGTTGTAGCAAACTATCATCATGGTTTCTATACATTGTAATTGCTTTCACTTGATTCGATATGAAGGAGGGAAAAAAACTTGTTTATTCGGGAGAAAAACTGCGAAGGTTTTTACATCGCGAAGGGTTAACCTATAAAGATGCTGCCCAAGAATTAGGCTTGGACAAAAATACGATTGGTAAGGCTGTACGAGGTGGTAACATGAATATCAACGTGTTACTGAGTATTGCCAACAATTGGAATATTCCTATTACCGACTTTTTTACCTTCGTAAATCAAGAGGAGTGCGAAGGAAACTATTTTATTAGTCCTGACAAATATAGGGCCAACGAAAATAGAGACGTGTCGACCGTCGAGGAAGATTCTAAAATCTATAAAAATATTAAAAATTTATCAACAAAAGAAGCCGCTTTGAGAGAGTCCAAACAAAAAGAGATATACTTGTTGCAACACCTTATCCACAATTACCAAGAACGAATCGTCCTTTTACAAAAAGAATTGGAAGAGAACAAGACAGAATAGACCTTATAACCTTGACTTAGAAAAAAATTTCATCGTTCTCTATTGTTTACCGGTAAAATCCACCGGTGCTATCTTCCCCATCAACGATACGATCTGAGCCCGACGTTTGAGCATATACCCCGAAGGTGATGCCGAATTAAACCGCCGAGGATTGGGCAAAGTGGCCGCAATCAAGGCACATTGCGATTGAGTGAGCCGGGCGGCACTTTTGCCAAAATGTTCCCGGGCAACCGACTCTACGCCATAAATGCCCTTGCCGGTCTCAATGGAGTTAAGATAGACCTCCATGATTCGTTCTTTCCCCCAAAACAGTTCGATGAGCAGGGTAAAATAAACTTCAAAACCTTTCCGCACATAGGAGTGCCCCGGCCACAAGAAAACATTCTTGGCCGTTTGCTGGGTGATGGTACTGGCCCCGCGAGGGCGTTTACGACGTTTATTCTCCTCGATGACTTTTTTCAGCTCTACAAAATCGAATCCGTGGTGTGTCATAAAACGGTTGTCCTCCGACGCTATCACCGCCATAGGCATATAGCGCGATATTTTTTCGATAGGGACCCACCGGTGATGCCACACTACCGGCTCCCCATGGGCCAACTGCTCGACCGAGCGAATCACCATCAACGGTGTCACATATACGGGTATAAACCGATATAGCAATACGACCAAAACGGTCGATAAAAAAAAGAAGAGAATTATCCGTTTCGTCCAACGCCAAACGCTTCGCATATCGCACCCCTTACGCCTTTACAAAATCGACCGCTACCCACCGGTTTTTCTCGGTATGCCCCAAAAAGTGCAAACCCAAACGCTCGGCCTCGGCTCGTATTACCGGAATATCGTCTACATAAAATCCGCTCATAAAAAGGTGTGCCCCACCCTTCATGTGCTCTACATAGGCTGCCATATCGGCCAGCAAAATATTACGGTTGATATTGGCAAAGATATAATCGAACTGCTCTTGCCGAAGCGCATCGGCGCCACCCAACCGGACTTCGATCTCCGGCACTCCGTTCAAACGAATATTTTCTGCCGCATTCTCGGTAGCAAATTCATCTATATCGACAGCCACTACCGGGCCGGCTCCTTTCATGCAGGCCAAAATGGCCAATACGGCAGTACCGCACCCCATATCGAGTACGGCACGCCCCGTGAAATCGGTTGCCAGTATCGCCTGCAACATAAGCGTAGTCGTTTCGTGGTGACCGGTACCGAACGCCATCTTGGGGTCGATCAATACATCGTAGCGAGCCTGCGGGACATCGTGATGGAAGGTACTGTGTATGACACATTCGTCGCCCACGACAATGGGTTTGAAATAGTTTTTCTCCCACTCCTCGTTCCAATCCTGTCCCGGAACAAATGTAGCTTCATACGACAACGCGATCCCCTCGACCGGGAATTGCTCCACGACCGATTGCAACTGAACCTCATCGTACTTTCCCTGCGGGACAAACGCAGTTACCCCTGTTTCGTCGGGCACAAAACTCTCATAACCTATTTCGGCCAACGCAGCGGCCAGTATATCGGTAGCCATTTCGCTACAAGGCTCTACATCGAGCCGCACTTGCATATAATCGTTCATAGCTGTTATTTCTCCCGCATGGCTTTCTGTACACGAGGATAAAGCACCTCTTTCACAAAAGTATAGTCGGGGTATTTATTCATAACCGTTTTATACATGGACTGAGCCTGTTCATATTGTTCGCTCTTCTCATAAACGACACCGATCGTCACCAATAGCTGTACATAGAGCCAATGATGCTCGTTTGCCGCCATATTTTTCTCCATACTGCTGCGGGCATACCGATAACAGTTCAGCCCCTTCCCTTTGTCGCCGCCGAACATACCGGGCATATACGAGAGGATATTTCCATACAGGATAGAGACCCAACTGTCGTTCGGTGCAAGTTTATAGGCTTCGCGAGCCGAAGAGAGCATATCGACCGACAGTGTGGTAGCCCGTAAAGGCGACAAAGCGATGTTCAGCCCTATCAAGTTGGCATACAACGCTTTGAAACAGGCATCGCCGGGATACATTTTCTGGTATTGATCCGAGAGGGAGAGCGCCGTCTTCAAATAGCGACGGGCTTCGTCTTTTTTCTTTTTATCGACCAAATGGCCCACAAGGCCATAGTAGCCGCACAAAATTTCGTGTTTCCCCTCCAACGTCTCGCACGACTTGTCGGCACGCATCTGCGACAGTACATCGCCCCACTGCGGAATCTTTTGCTGAATGAATAAATTATACAACGTTTCCCGATAATCGGCAAGCGATGCTCCATAGGCCGGTTTCATCGGCAGCAAGCATCCGAGAAACAGCGCAAAAATTATACGTTTCATACACATTTAACCTCGTCTTTTCGAGAGTACAAAGATAGGCAATAAAAATGAAAGGTCTCCCCCTTCTCCGAAAATTTGAAACGGTTACCGGGCATCGGTAATGCCATACATCAGTTGGTCCAACAGGATAGGCACATCGCTCGGTAATATCCCCGAAGCGATCAAGTCGGGCATATCTTGTTTAAATTCGGCCAAGAACTTACTCGAATCGCCATTGTCAAGCTCTATGCAACGCCGGTAATACTCGATGGCCTGCCGGATATGACCCAACGAAAATTCCACGTGGCCGGCATTGAGGTAATCGAGAGCCACCGGCTTACGGTTCAATATCTTTTCGTAATAGCGTAACGATTGTTCCTTTTTACCGACCAAGAACGAGCACCAAGCTATGGGTTGCCAAGCCTTACCGCCCTCGGGATCGAGGTAATCGACTTTGAAATAATATTTAAGCGCCTCTTCGTAATCTTTCTGCTCTACATAACAATGGCCTATGTTCATCTGTACCGACAGGTTTTCGGGGTCTAACTTCTCGGCCCGATGGTAATACGATAGAGCCATTTCGGGCTTTTTAAGATTCCGGTAACAGGTAGCGATACGTCGAATGGTCCAAAAATTGTCGGGCGAAATGATTTCGGCTTTGAGGAATGCCTCCAAAGCATTGGCATAGTCGCCTTTCTTCTGATAGCAGAATCCTATCTTTTGGTAAATCTCGTGATCGGAATGATAGACCGACGAGAGGCGTTCGAACAATTCGAGAGCCTCGTCGTAATACCCCCGACGGAAGTAATATTCGCCCACGAGACGCAAACTGTCCGAATCGCTCAGCAAGGCATCCAACTCGGCTACCTTGTACAAATTTATGTGTTTGGCAAAGGGGTCGGTAAACTCGGTACGACGAATATACAGTTTGAAGAATCGATACAAATCCTGTATATAGCGGTTCGATATATTCTCCCGGCTGTGTTCTTTCTTCAACAGCTCGCTGTTTTCCAACTCTCGCAAGGCCGCATTTTCGGCTCCGAACTGCCCCATCATCATCTCGCGCTGCGATTCGGGCATTTGGGTAAGGCTCAAACAGAACGAATATTTATCGGAGTTGCACAACAACGCCGAAGCGCCAATCATCTTTTTGAACACATCGCCCCCTTTGCTGTCCAACACGCCCGACAGGGACGAATGTTCGGGATTAAACGGTAAGAACCAATTTTGGATCGATTGGAAAAACGGGAAATTTTTCAAATGGGCAAAAGTACTCATAAAGACATCGGCACCCTCCATTTGCAAGTCGGTCAACTCTTTCAGCTTATCGGCTATTCCGTTGCGGTCGAGCATCTCCTGCCACTCGGGATTTTCTTCCAAAGCATTGATGTCGTTCATCAAATCGTCCTGACGAATCTTTTTATAGAGCGAAGGAGCCAGTTTCATCATCTCGGGGAGCAACTCCTCGTTCATCTTGCGGGTAATTTTTTCTGTCTCACGGCTCTTGATGAATTGCAAGAATATATTGCGGAGGTCGGTTTTGAAAGCCGGTTCCTCGCCCAAAGCATCTATACGCCCCCGTAAATTTTTAAGGAGAGGCAACCGTTCCCGATACACATACATGACAATAAGCGCACAACAGAGCGAACGCATTTGTATCTCGGGCGAGGTTTGCCGGTAACCATCTAACAGGATAAGTAACTTTTGTTCGTCGAAACGATGCAATACATTGAGTAACAACGCCGAGAGCATCAGTGCAACAAACGGTTCGGGGAAACGGCGCGAGAGCAAGGCTTCCCTCAACACGGCATAATCCTCTTCCCCGGCCGGATAGTTTGTCCATATATCCATAAAAAGCGTTCCGGCGGCCTCCTCCACACTCCGTTTCAACGATTGTACCTTCGAGGGGTCCTGTTCCTGCTCACTCAGCAAAGAGGCCAAAGAGAGGTCGTTAATGGCATTGTCACATAAATCGAGTTGCACCTTCAAAGGAATCTCCTTCCGTCCGGTCTCGGCATATCGCTTCCAACCGTAATACTGTGCAGGAGACACTTTGGCAGCAAGGCGGTCCGAAATGCGGTCGGTCAGTTCATAGGCCGAAACGACCAAATGATCGTATATGCTCTTGCGTTCGGGATCTTCCACACCGTCCAGCATATATTGTATCATATACCGGTACGAAGTTTCCATCTCGTTCAGCTTGTCGCGGCTGAGCCAGTCCTGTTGTTCCTCCACCAGTATCGCCAGTTTGCCAAAGGCATCTTTCAATCGACGCTCGGCCAACAAACTGTATATTTCGTATTGTAATTTTATTATTTCGTTTGTTATCATCTTTACAAATCTAAAATCGTAGTAAAAATAAATAGGTTTCTCCAATATAACAAACTTAACTTACAAATAGTATGCCATTGAAAGGATATTTAATGCTTTGCCCCGCACTTGCTCCCAATCCGACAAACGGACTTTGGAATCTGAGAAAGGCAACTTCGCCTCCATGATTTTATAAACCTATAAACTTGTTTCGACACGCTATTTGCATTATCTTTGCATAGGAATACAAAAAATAAACGACTATTATGATACAACGAATCCAATCGATTTACTTGTTGCTAACCGCCATTTTAATGGCTATATTTCTGTTTTTACCCATTGCGCAGTTCGATACCCCCGATGGTGTTTACAGTTTTACATCGCAAGGAGTTTCGACCGTTATGGCACAAGATGCCACCCCCGCAGTAGCCGACGAAGGTGCCGTAATAAACCAAACCGCAGTCTTTACACCCACATGGGGAGTCGTAGCTTTGGGATCGGTCATTGCCGTCCTGTCGTTTATCGCCATCTTCCTGTACAAAAGGCGTCCTACCCAAGCCCGTATCTGCATGATCAATGCATTTTTCATGGTGACATTCTACATTATCATCGTGTTGAGCGCATTTTCGTTTCACAAGGAACTCGATGCAAGCGACATTTCGTGGTCGGCTTACGTCATTATGCCTTTCGTAGCACTCGTATTCGATGTACTGGCCTATAAAGCCATAAACAAAGACGAACGGCTGGTGCGGAGTTTGGATCGCATTCGTTAATGCGAAAGCTTCTCTTTCAAAAATTTACCCGTATAGGAAGCCGCACATTCGGCCACCTCTTCGGGTGTACCGGTACAAACCACATATCCGCCCTCTTTACCCCCTTCGGGACCTAAGTCGATAATGTGGTCGGCACACTTGATCACGTCCATATTATGTTCGATAATCAGTACGGTGTGTCCGCGTTCGATTAGCTGGTTGAACGACTTCAACAAGGTATTTATATCGTGGAAATGCAATCCCGTAGTAGGTTCGTCGAAGATGAACAGTGTGGGATCCTGCCGCTCGTTGCTCAGGAAATAAGCCAGTTTCACCCGTTGGTTTTCACCACCCGAAAGCGTCGAGGACGACTGTCCCAGTTTTATATATCCCAACCCCACATCCTGCAAGGGTTTCAACCGTTTGATAATGCGTTTCTCCTGACTTCCGTCGGTCTCCGAGAAAAATTCGATAGCTTGATTGATGGTCATGTCGAGCACATCGCTGATGTTCTTTCCCCGATACTCGATTTCGAGTACCTCCTGTTTGTAACGGCGTCCGTGACAAGCCTCGCATTCCAACACAATATCGGCCATGAATTGCATCTCTACCGTAATGGTTCCCTCTCCTTTACACTCCTCACAGCGACCGCCTTCGGAGTTGAACGAAAAATATGAGGGCGAGAACCCCATCTGCTTGGAGGCTTGCAATTCCGAAAAGAGCTTGCGTATTTCGTCGAAGGCTTTCAGATAGGTTGCCGGATTGGAGCGGGTAGATTTCCCGATGGGATTTTGGTCGACAAACTCGACGGCACGAATACGATCCATATCGCCCGACAGGCGCGAATAGGTACCCGGCAACTCCCCGCCTTCGCCATAATAGCGCAAAAGAGCCCTATAAAACACATCGCGAACCAACGACGATTTGCCCGAACCGCTTACCCCCGTGACAACGGTCATCACGTGCAAGGGGAAGCGCACGTCTATCGATTTCAGATTATTCTGAGCGGCACCCTCCACGGCGATATACTGGTTCCATTTACGCCGAACGGCGGGGACCTCGATTCGGTATTCGCCTGTCAAATAGCGCATCGTATAGCTGCGGGTTGCCTTCGGCAAGCGCGACAGGTTGCCCTGATAAACCACTTCGCCCCCCAACCGACCGGCCAACGGACCTATGTCGATAATATAATCGGCCGCACGGATTATCTCCTCGTCGTGTTCGACCACTACCACCGTATTGCCCAATTGCTGCAACTGCCGCAACACTTTTATCAACAAATCGGTATCGCGGGAATGAAGCCCTATGCTGGGTTCGTCGAGGATATACAACGACCCTACCAAACTGCTGCCGAGCGAAGTGGCCAAATTGATACGTTGGCTCTCTCCGCCCGAAAGCGTGGACGAAAGGCGGTTCAGCGTGAGGTAATCGAGCCCTACCTCCTGTAAAAACCGAATGCGGTTGACAATCTCGGTCAACAACCGTTTCGCCACCAATGTGTCGTGTTCGTCCAGCACAAGATTGTCGAAAAAGGCTTTCAGTTCACTAATGGGCATATTGACAAGCTCCGAGATGGAGCGGCCGCCCACCTTCACATATTCGGCTTCGGGCTTCAACCTACTGCCTTTGCACACGGGACAAGTAGTCTTTCCCCTGTACCGGGCAAGCATTACCCTGTACTGTATTTTATATTGATTGGCTTCGAGCATGGCAAAAAAACCGTCTATCCCTTCGAAATCTCCGGCTCCATGCCACAATATATCTTTCTCCTTATCGGTAAGTTTATAATACGGCCGGTGTATGGGGAAGTGCAAAGCCTCGGCCTGCCGGATCAAGTCGTTTTTCCACTCGCTCATTTTTTCACCCCGCCAGCACATCACGGCATCGTCGTAGACCGAAAGGGTTTTATTGGGAATGACCAAATCCTCGTCTATCCCTATCACCTTGCCAAACCCTTCGCATTTGGGGCACGCTCCCACCGGATTGTTGAAATTGAACATCAAGTCGCTCGGCTCGCCGAACGTAATGCCATCGGCCTCGAACCGGGTGGAAAAAGCGAACTCATGAGGGCCTCCCTCATCGTGAATCTGAACGATACACTCCCCACCCCCTTCGAAAAGAGCGGTCTCTACCGAGTCGGCCAACCGGCTTACCGAATCGTTTTCGTGCGACACGCTCATGCGGTCGATTACCAAACGCACCTCGTCGGCACAAGGCAGTTCATCGCCACTCAACAAATTTTCAATCGTTTCGAATCGCCCCTTTATTTCCACTCTCGGGAAACCCTCTTTTTGCAAAATCTGCAAATGGGTTCTCAAATCGCGATTCTCGGGCATGACCAAATTAGCCAGCAAGACAAAACGCGTCCCGTCGGGATAACCGAGGGCACACTGCACCACATCTTCCACCTGATGCTTTTTGACCAATACACCCGATACGGGCGAATAGGTTTTCCCGATACGGGCATACAACAACCGCATATAATCGTATATCTCGGTCGAAGTACCCACCGTCGAACGGGGATTCCTCGTATTCACCTTTTGCTCTATCGCAATGGCGGGGGGAATACCTTTGATATAGTCGCATTCGGGCTTACTCATACGGCCCAAGAATTGCCGGGCATAAGCCGACAAACTCTCGACATAACGGCGTTGGCCCTCGGCATACAACGTGTCGAAAGCCAACGACGATTTACCCGACCCCGACAATCCAGTAATCACAATAAACCGGTTACGAGGTATCTCTATATCGATGTTTTTAAGGTTGTTGACTCGAGCGCCTTTAATAAATATGGAATGTTCGGACATAAAATTCGGGGAATCTGTATATATGCTACTTTCTTATTTCATGCGAAACCAATCACTCCCCAAACAAATTGAAAAACAGTTTCTGTTCCCGGGAACTCATGGTTCTCTCAACAGAGTGCAAAGATAACAACTTTACCGATACATCGCCCGCGTGAGGTTTATCCTTTATATTTTTTTGTCGATCTGCTTTTTCCGACAATCTTTTTCCTTCCCTTCCAACAAAATCTAAACTATTTTGTTATCTTTGTATAACCACATTAAAATAGAAAGATTATGAAAGGTATGAATGTATTGTTTGCATTTCTCGGCGGTGCTGCCGTAGGTGCTGTGGCTGGAATTTTGTTCGCCCCCGAAAAAGGAGCCGACACAAGAGCCCGAATTTGTAAATTGCTTCACGAAAAAGGCATCCACTTGAAAAAAGAAGAGATGGAACACTTGGTCGACCAAATTGCCGAAGAGGTAAAAGGTGGCGTGAAATAACACATTACAACTAAAAAGACGATGAGGATATCAAAGCATACCACCCGGTATCTTTGATACTCTCATCGATATTTTCTCCTCTAAAAACACCGTCATGAACGAACCCGAAGAAAACAATGCTTTCCGAAAACTATTCGGCGAAATAAAGAAATATATCAATCTGCAAGCCGATTATGCCAAACTTACCGCCACCGAAAAAATATCGGTCATACTGGGTATGTCGGTTCTCTTCCTCGTCATATTGGTTCTCTCGGTAGGTGCCGGCATATACCTCTCTTTTGCATTGGTTTACCTGTTAGAACCGCTTGTAGGTATTGTAGCGAGCTACGCAATCGTAGGTGCGGTATTTCTGCTGCTCATCGCTATCGTCATACTGTTTAAAAACAAACTCATATTGGTACCCATTACCCGTTTCATATCGAAGGTTTTATTAGATGACGACAAAAACTCTCTGCCATGAACCATACTCAATCCAACCACACAGGTCTCACCCTTGAAGAGATAATAGCCCGCAAACAAGCTATCAAGGCAGCTATTGCCGAGCAGCAAAAGTGCGTACACAAGGCTTATCAGGAAGTTGTCGAGCCATTTACCAATGTGAGGTCGGTATCGAAATACATCGGCAACAGTCTGCTCGACGGCTTCACCATGCTCGAAAGCGCAATATGGGGATACCGCCTTATCTCCCGCATCTTCCGGCTATTTCGCCGACGTTAGTACAATGTGAACGACACCCGTTCACACCCCTACACTCCGCGCCATCTCGATAGTCAAAAACGACGAACCGGGCATACCGTCCGTTCACCGTCATATCGCCCGGTTAAAAGTCCAATTGTTAATCCTCTGTTTCGGTTAAACTATGTTGAAAATCTCCTGTTTATACCATAAAAACCAAAACAGATGTCAACAATGAAAACAATAGGCCGAATATGGCTTTTCCCGATTTGTGCAATCCTAACAGGCTGCAACGGGCAATACGAAATTACCGGGAAAACCAATTTTATACCCGACGGAGAAACCATTTTCCTGCAAAAACAGAACAACCAACAGTTCGAAATCATCGACAGCTCTACGGTCAACAACGGCTCGTTTTCTTTCAAAGGCCGACAACAAAGCCCGGCCATAGCCATATTGGTGCCCGCGGACAATCACAAATCAAATTTTCCCCCGCTATTGCTCGCGTTAGAAGCGGGTAAAATCTCGGTTACATTCGATTCGATTGCCCACATATCGGGTACTCCCCTGAACGACCGGTTGCAAAACTACCAAAACAAACGACGGATATACGACCGGCAAATACAACAAATCACTGCGCTCTATATCAAAGACTATCTGTCGGGGCAACTCACCGACAGCACCTTCGGGAAGCTGAAAAAAGAGTTCGAGCGCGTGCAAAAAGGGCTCGAAACCCTCACTCGAAACTACATCGCGGAAAATACCGACAATGTAACCTCGGTCTATCTGTTCCTGCAAAACAGTTTTCTCTTTTCGCCCGAAGAGCAACGAACCCTCATTGCCGAAGCGGCTCCGGTCTTCAAAAAGAATCCGGCCATCGTCAAAGTCTCGCTCATGCTCAATCGCATGAAAAATGTAGAACCGGGTATGCCCTACATCGACATACCCTTGCAAACTACCGACGGACGCACCGTGTCCCTCTCGAAATACATCGACAACGGCAAATATGTACTCCTCGACTTTTGGGCCTCTTGGTGCCCGCCCTGCCGGAAACAGACCCCGTTTCTGAAACAACTGTATACACAGTACGATAAACAACAGTTCTCGATTGTGGGAATCTCGTTCGACACCAACCTGAACGAATGGCGCGAATACATCGACAAAAACCAAATCGCATGGCCCCAACTGGACGACCCCGAAGGCTGGGAATCGGACGCCATACTCACTTATGCCATACAGGGAATACCCCACTTCGTACTGGTCGGGCCCGATGGGAAAATCGTAGCAAACAACCCCTCGGAACAGCAACTCGACGAGATTCTCGAAAACCGGTTAACCCCTCAATAACGCCACAAGGATTCCCTGCCAAAAGATCATTTTCTCCTCGAATTATCTTTCCTTAACAAGGATATATAAGTTTTTTTACATACTTTTGTTCACTTAACGAAAGTTTTTAATTACGATGTGGAAATATCTATGCACCGGGTTGGCGATTCTTGCTTTTACTGCGTGCCACACCCATAAAAATATGCCCAAGAGCGATACATCGGCCGAAATCACGAACTACTCCTTACCCGAAGGCTTAAACGTATCGGCCTCATTCCGTATGTTTTGGGAGGCGTGGAGCAGCGACATCGAGCAACACGGCCAAACGCCCGACGAATATATCCCCTCCGAACTGTTGAAAAAACGTTTTTCCCTGCGTGAACAAAACGGAGAATATCTATTGAGCGGCTATCTGCACACCGAAAAAGATTTCGATCCCGAAGCGCTATCGGCTATCGGCGGAATGTGCACCGCATACGGCGACTCGATATACAGTTTCGCCATTCCCCTGAAAAGTCTCACCCGCTTTATCGCCCTACCGGGAATACGCTATATCGAATCCGCTTCGCCGGTACGCAACAGACAACAACCTATGAATACTAATAAACCCAAGCGATGAAAAAATTACTACTTTCGATCTGTTTTATAGCAGCACTGCTTCTGCCTCGGTCATACGCAGAAGTAAAAATGTCGCCATCGACACAGAATTTTTTGCGTAATTACGAATCGACAACCTCCGAACAGCAACGCACCAAACTGAAAGCGAGATATGCTGTCGCCCAAAACAATAATCAAACCATCGTCTCGGCATTCCTCCATCTCGCCGACAAAAACAATCTCGACGGGCTCGACGAAAACGGCGTAGTAATCAATGCGCAATACGGTACCATACTCTCCGTCCGCATTCCCGCCGACAAACTGGAAACCGTCTCGCAACTGCCCTCGGTTCAGTATGTGGAAATAGGGCGCCCGGTGCGTACCCGCATGAACAACGTGCGCAGCGCCGATTTCAGTAATGCCGATGCCCTGCACGCCGGTACCGGCCTGTCGCAGGCTTATACCGGGAAAGATGTTATCGTGGGGATTATCGACGGAGGGTTCCAATACAACCACATCAATTTCTACGACTCCGAACGCCAAAACTTACGGGTAAAACGGGTGTGGAACCAAAACACGTCGGGGACCCTGCCCGATGGCTTTTATTACGGCCGGGAGTATACCACCCCCGAAGAGATCATTGCCGCCAAACAAGATTACGCCGCCAGCCACGCCACCCATGTGGCAGGTATTGCCGCCGGTGCCTTTAACGGCAACGAATATTACGGTATCGCCCCCGACGCCGATTTGGTATTCGTCAGCTACAATATGTACGATAACAGCACCAGCAACACCAGCATTACCGACGGACTGAAATATATCTACGACTACGCCGAATCGGTAGGAAAACCCTGCGTGGTAAACATGAGCCTCGGGTATCACATCGGGCCTCACGACGGCTCCTCGACATTCGACCGCATTTGCGACAATTTGCAAGGTTCAGGCCGTTTGTTGGTAGGAGCTTCGGGCAACGAAGCCGAATACAATATGCACGCGAAAAAAACATTGACGCCCGACGATACGACCATGAAATCGTTAGTCGAGTTCACGCCCAGTTGGTACTTGTACGGCAACATGACCAGCACCGTCGATATTTGGGGCGATGCCGACAAACCGCTATCGGCCAAAGTTATCGTTTACGACATTCGCAACAAACGAGAGGTGTATGCTTCCGAGGCGGTATCGACCACAGCCGGCACAAGCGAACATATCACTGATCCGACAGGCGTCGACGGAACCATCGACATATCGGCCGCTACCGACCCCTATAACCGAAAAGGGAATATCACTATCGACATAAACATTGCCTCGTTGGGTAGCAGCAGTTATTATGTAGGATTCGAAGTGACAGGTCCCGAAGAAACCACCATAAATGCTTGGACCGATGCCTATATGTCGTGGCTGTCGAATTTCGGGAACAGCGAGTTTACAAACGGCGACAACCAATCGAGCATGGGCGAGATAGGCGGTACGGGAAAACGAATCATTACCGTGGGTGCCTACACCAGTTGCAATCACATCGAGCATAAAAACAGCTCCATGTACAACGATTCTTACCAAACGGTCGACCAGTTGGCATCGTTTTCGAGCCTCGGGCCCACGGCCGACGGCCGCATGAAACCCGATATTACCGCACCCGGATCGATGATTGTATCGTCGCTCAACAGTTCGACGAGCAGCAACCGAAACGGCGAAGATTTCTACTATGTAGTGAAACAAGAAAATGTAAATACCGTCAACTATTATTTCGGATCGATGGAGGGTACTTCGATGGCAACTCCGGTTGTCACCGGCATATTGGCCACTTGGTTGCAGGCCAAGCCCTACCTCACCCCCGAACAGGTGCGCGAAGTTTTCGCCCACACGGCAAAAACCGATAGCTACACGGGCAGCATTGCCGGCACAGGCAACAACCAGTGGGGATATGGCAAAATAGACGCCTACAACGGGTTAATCTACTGTTTCGGACTTTCGGGCATAGAAGAGACCGGCGCCCCTACCCGACCGATGGTATATCCTAACCCGGCCACGGAAACGGTACATTTCTTGTTACCGAACAACGACAGCAATGTAACCATTGCCATCTACACCCTGAACGGTACACAAGCCGTTTCGCGTTACATGGGCGATGTAGCCGCCGGTGAACAGTGTCAACTCGACTTACACGGAATCCCGGCCGGTATCTATCTCGTGCGCATAACCGGCGAAAAGACCCATCTGACCACCAAACTGAGTATCAAATAACCAATCATCACTTGTTAAACGATACGGGGCGAGAGAAAAACTCTCGCCCCGTATCGTTTCTGCACGTTCCATTCGGGACACTTACCTCGAAATCTCTTTCTGAAAGGCAATGCGTTCGTCGCCGTTAACCAAATAGATAATACCGCAACGGCTGAATCCGTGACGGCCCAACAACTCCTGCATGACCCGATTATCGCGATGGGTATCGATACGAATGTTGTCGACAAACTCTCCACAAAACGCCAAACAGGTTGCAAAAACACCACCCACCTTACCCGAAGAGGCAATGCGATGAATCACGCCATAAGGTTTGTCGTTAAGCCATGCTCCATTGTAAATCGTCCGGTAGGTAGGCTCCGGTTCAACCCCGTATCGAAAACAAAATGTTCCCACGATAGCCCCGTCGTCATCGATACAAACAAAACTGCTTTCCTGCGAAATATCCGCTTCGAGAATCTCCCGCGACGGGTAACCACCCGTCCACTGGCGAAAATTCCCATTCAGGCGCATGAATCGTTTTGCCTGTTCGAATACCGCCATCACACGGTCGATATCCTCGGTCGATGTATGCCTTATCTCCATTTACAATCGTTTTATTGCCATCGTTTGTGTCAGCGCGAAGCCAAATCGTCGTATAACTTTTGCAAATAAGCCTTCCCTTTTTGCACCCGCACCGCATTACTATCGTTCTGCTCGACAAGCGCCGTTTGGGCGGCACAATCGTAAACCGCAGCCCCTTCGCGATCGACAAAACCGAATCCATCGGGGAAGGTGTAATAGGCAAACTGCTCCCGCTCGGGATCGGCAATATTTTTGCTGAACGTAAAATCGTCGTACGCAATATGCAACTGCGACAGAAGCGTTGCCGCCAAGTCGGTCTGCGACATATATGCATCGACTACCATCGGACGCAACACGGCACCACCGGTCCACACCATAGGGATATGGTGGTAACCTATATCGTGATTCTGCACCGTATAGGGATACCGGAAAGCATGGTCGGCCACAAACACCACAAGCGTATTGTCCCATACCGGAAGCTGTTTCAATCGCCCTATGAAATCGCCGAGGCAACTATCGGTATAAGCGACCGAATTTAAATACTTATCTTCGAACCGACGCATGGGCACATCGAACGGCTCGTGGCTGCTGAGCGTAAGGAACATTTTCATAAAAGGCTCTTTCGACTGTTCTTCAACCAACCGATAAACCGTCTCGAAAGTCACGTCGTCGGGGACACCCCATTTGCTCAATCGCTGGCTCAGAGGGAAATCCTTGTCGCACACGATTTGGTCTATCCCCATAGAGATGAAATAGGAACGCATATTGGTAAAGTCGGCATCGCCGCCATAAATAAACTGGGTGTCGTATCCCTCGCGCCGCAAGGACTTGGATATGCCCGGCAACGACTGCGACTTGGAAGGATATTTCATAATCGAGGCCGTAGGCTGTGCCGGATACCCGCTGAGAATAGCGGTTAATCCCCGGTCGGTACGAAAACTGTTGGCATAACAGTTCGTAAAGAAGATTCCCTCCGAAGCAATCTTTTCGAGGTTAGGCATTATGCCGGGAGTTCCGCCCAAACTTTCCATAGCCGCTCCCGAAAAACTTTCGAGAACAACAAGCAGCACATTGGCGCCGGGTTTCACCCACTGTAACGAATCGGAAGGGAAAACCGACGGGCCTCCACCACGCAACGGTTCAAAAAGAGTATCGGCCTCCTCGGATTCGAAAAAGCGGTATTGTGTAGAAAAATCTTCCGACTTGGACAACGAAGAAATTAAACTAAACACCGGGTTGATAGCCGCATGATTAAGCACCATACGATCACTGAAATAAACCTTGCCCACATTCATGGTCGACACCGTAAACCCTCCCCGGATAGGGATAAATAGCGATACCGCAAGCAACAACAGGCACACAAACGAGAGTACCGGTTTACGAGTTTCTCCCCAGCGGCCCACACACCCCGACAACCGCCACATCGGCCATAACAAAAGAGCGGCATAAATAAAAATAAGCAAAACAATAACAACCGTCTGCCACGCCGGAATACTGGCTACGGCGTCGGCCGGCGAAGTGAGATAAAAAAGCGGCGTAGCGTCGATACGGAATCCCCAAAAACTATACAGCACGGCATCGCCCAATGTGATGGCCGATACGACAAATGCTATCAACGCAAAATAAACACGAAAAACAGGGGTCCACCACCTGCCCCGCAACCAAACTGTCGCCACCGTGAGCAATGCCGGTACTGCCGTAATATAGGCAGCCATCGAGTTGTCGAGCAACCGGCCGTGCCACATTACCGAAAACCACTCCGACAACGGTGTACCTCCATAAATATCCCAATGGTACAACATAAACAATGGCTTTTGCAGGACAAACAGGAGAAAAAACCAGCAATACACCCCTATCAAAAAATAGATACGTCTTTTCATACTTTGCAAGTTTATGGCGTGTAAAAGTAATATAAAAAAGCACGACCGAATTAAAATAAATTTATGAATCGGTTTGTTTAATATTTATTAAGTGTCGAAGTCTGGTTAGAATGATTATAAATTATGACCTTTGTTTAAAATTAAAATTGTATCACATAACACAGTAGTAATGAAAAAATTCTTATTATCTGCCTTAACTGTTTTTACGATCATGGCACAAGCTGCTAATCCATTTTTCGGGACATACAAGACCCCGCACCAAACAGTACCGTTCGACAAAATAAAATTGTCGCACTACGAACCGGCTTTTAAAAAGGCCATCGAAGAAAATCAAAAAGAGATCGACGCCATCGTTAACCAACGTTCGATGCCTACATTTGAAAATACCATTGTAGCACTCGACCGTAGCGGGCAAATGCTCAACCGGGTGGCCAGCGTATTTTTCGCTCTGCTAAGCGCCGAGAGCAACGACGAAATGATGGAAATCTCGCAACGGGTACAACCCATGCTCTCGGAGCACAGCAATAACATCAGCCTCAACGAGAAGCTCTTCGAACGTATTAAGTTCGTCTACGACCGTCGCGACCAACTCGACCTCACCCCCGAACAACAAACATTACTGAAAGAGACTTACGAATCGTTTGCCCTGAGCGGTGCCGAACTGCAAGGCGAAGACCGGGAAAAATACCGCGCCCTGTCGTCGGAATTGAGCCAACTCACACTTACATTCGGACAGAATGTCTTGAAAGAGACCAACCTGTTCAGCATGATGCTCACCGAAGATGAATTGGAAGGTCTGCCCCAAAGTGCCCGCGACGCTGCCGCCGCATTGGCCCAAAGCAAAGGTAAAGAGGGGTATATGGTAAACCTCTCCTATCCCAGTTACAGCGCATTTATGAAATACTCGTCGCGCCGCGATTTGAGGGAGAAACTCTATCGGGCCTATAACTCGCGCAACCTCGCCGGCGAATACAACAATATTCCCGTACTGACCCGCATTGCCGAAGTTCGCCTCGAAATGGCCAAGCTCTTCGACAAACCCACTTATGCCGAATATAACCTGCAAACCACAATGGCCGGTAACAGCGCGGCGGTTTACAACCTGCTCAACCAGTTGCTCGACGCCTACAAACCCGCTGCTTTGCAAGAGGTTAAAGAGGTAGAAGGTTTCGCCATCGGCAAAGAGGGTAAAGACATTACCTTGATGCCGTGGGATTTCAGCTACTACTCCGAACAACTCAAACACATCAAATACGACCTCAACGACGAAATGTTACGTCCCTATTTCGAGGTAAACAATACGATTAAAGGTGTATTCGGGCTGGCTACTCGCCTGTATGGTTTGCACTTTACCAAGAATCCCAAAATCCCCGTATACCACCCCGAAGTAGAGGCTTTCGAAGTAACCGACAACGACGGGAATTATGTAGGTGTCATCTATACCGATTTCTTCCCCCGTGACGGCAAACGCGCCGGTGCATGGATGACCGAGTTCAAAGGACAATGGAAAGAGGAGAATGGAGAGGACAGCCGTCCCCACGTAACCATCGTGATGAACTTCTCCCGCCCCACGGCCGACGCGCCGGCCCTGCTCACCTACGACGAGGTGGAAACATTCCTGCATGAGTTCGGTCACGCCCTGCACGGACTGCTCTCCGATGTGACATACTCCTCGCTCGCAGGAACCAGCGTATACCGCGATTTCGTGGAGTTGCCTTCGCAGTTCAACGAAAACTTCCTGAGCGAGAAAGAGTTCCTCGACAGTTTCGCCGTCCACTACAAAACGGGAGAAAAAATTCCGGTAGAATTGGTCGAAAAGATTAAAAAATCGAGCCAATATTTGGCAGCCTACTTGTGTGTACGCCAACTTACTTTTGGGTTCCTCGACATGGCCTACCACTCCATCACCGCTCCGGTAACCGACGCTGTGGCGTTTGAAAAAGAGGCTACCGAAAAGACATTGGTATTGCCCACCGTAGAGGGTACGCTCATTGCGCCCCAGTTCAGCCATATTTTCTCGGGCGGATATGCCGCCGGCTACTACGGTTACAAATGGGCCGAGGTTCTCGATGCCGACGCTTTCGCCGTATTCAAAGCCCACGGTATTTTCGACCCGGCAACCGCTGCTTCGTTCCGCGACAATATCCTGAAACGGGGCGGTACCGAAAATCCCATGATCCTCTACAAACGCTTCAAAGGCAGCGAACCGACCATCGAAGCGCTCATGCGTCGCGATGGTATCATCAAATAATAGATACCGGTACGTCATCAAACAAAAGGAGGCTTGTAAACAAGCCTCCTTTTGTTTGTTTGCCCCTATACTTTCGGGGGGGAAAATAGTTTGTATCCTGTCTTTCGTCTCTCTGGTCTCTCCTCCCCCTCCAACAATTCGTTCGATTAAAAGGTAAAGTGCAAAGCTATGCGCACACCGCCTTTGCTGATGTTGGGATTATCGAGATAGGTCAACCGCCACACATAATCGACGCGCAAAATAGTAAATATGTTGTCGAGCCCTACGCTGCATTCCATATAAGGCATTTTATCCATTTCGGTACTGCCTTTGGGGAATACAAACAAATCTTGATTGTACAACGGATTGTTTTTCTTACTCAACGAACCATACAATCCCCGAAACGAAAATACCTCACGCAATTTCATATATTTCAGCAGGGGAATGCGGTTGAACAAAGCCCCGTTGGCATTGTAGGTAAAATCCCACGACACATACTGGTCGTTCACAAATTCGAGAGCATTCATCAAAGCATACGATTCGGGCTGAATCGTGTATGAGAGGTTGGCATTAGGCAAAATGAGCATGGGGAAAGGAACTTTATCCCATACCTTACCGGCCTTGACAATGGCATCGAAATAACCGAATGCCGAAAACCAAAACCGTTTTTGTACGCCAAACTCGGTACGATTATAGGAATAACGGCTACCCAAAAAGTCTTTAAAGGAAAAGACATGAGAAAGGGTCAGCACAGGAGCATCGAGGTTAATGGGGAAACGGTTACTCTTCGTTTGATAAAATTTCTCGTTAGGAGCAAAACGCAACTTCACCTCGAAGTTGGTTTGCATATAATCTTTTATCACGTTGCCGTAGCCATCGATAAACGAAATTCGATCCGTCGCCATTTGCTGTATTTCGTTACGTATGCCCAGCCCGAACGAGAAGCCGCCCCTGCGCTCCTGTAAATAAGACAATTCGGTTTTACGCAGGTAAGTTGCCTTATTGTCGGCTTTGCGCTTCAACGAAAGGAATACATTATCCTTGTTGGTATACATATACTGCTGTCCCAACTGGTCTATATCGTACGAATGGCTCAATTTGATGGAGTTGATGGGAAACTCGCGCGAATGGAATTTCTTTTCATTGAAAGAGTACTCAACCTCGCCCGAATATTTCACCTTTTCGTCTTTCGTACCATAGGCTACATACCCACGGGCGAACCAATGCGGATTGAGCTGGGCGGTAGTCAACCCTCCCACTCTGAAACGGGCTCCTTCTATTTCGTTGGCACTGATGGTCGTATTCATCGGCCCGAAATCGAACTTGCTGTCTTCCCCGGTCTCGATATAGCCACCAATAAGTACGCCCAAAACCTTCTCGGTATAATAGAATACCGGGACTTCGCGCAACTTGACCAGCAATTTGTCAACCGCATTCTCCTTCTTTCGCACCGGTACATGACGGTTGTCCACCCAAAATTCCTCGGGCTTGGCCTGAGCATCGATTTCGACCTTCTCCCGCCCCTCGAAATCATATACCGACAAATCGTCGGGCGGGGTAAACGAGAACTTGTCGTATGTAGTCATACGCCGGGCATACAAACCTTGTGTCGAAGGCATTACCCTGAACTCAATAATGGCATCGTCTTTGGTTTTCACCCGGGTTCCATCGGGAAGCCGTTCGTAGTCCTGTTCGAGATACATATTCTCCACATAGTTGAGATTGATATCGCGAGGCACATTCATCTTCACCTTTTTGATAAAGTAGGTCGTATCGCCCTCAGGCACATAAATATGCCCGGTGAAACCGAACGACTCGGAGTTGAACGGCACAAACCCCAAATCGATACACTTCACCCCGTCGACCTGAATCGTATCCAACAGATAATATTTATAAAACGACGTTCCAATGTTGGAGAGCGGACTTACAAAACGATTGGAAAGCAGTGTAATATCGTTGCCGAAAATATCGATCTCGCGAAATAAATCGTCGTAGAGCATTTGCACGCTCTCTTCATTAAAAATCTCGTCGATACCCGCACGCTTGATACCGGTTACGACCGATTTCTCGGTTTCGGGACTGCGACGGTAATAATTCTCGGCAATCTTTTCCTTGATCGACACCGTGAGAATAGGTTTTCCCGAGACTTCCGACGTATCGACATAATCGAAAATAAACTGGAATTTCTTGAACAGCCACTTCTTCTTTTGCTCTTCCGAAAATTCATTCAGGGCAAAAGTCATCTTTTCGTATTTCTCGTAATTATAAAAGTCGTGAAGTTTGGGATTTCCCACATTGCGGCGATCGATCAATTTCTCGACAAACGCTACTGCCGGATTGTTTTTGCGGCTATATTTTTCCCGCTTGGGTTTTACCACCACCTCTTTCAAGACATAGTCCGACGGAACCAGATCGATTACCAAATCGTTCTCCTCACCCTTCTTTACAAAAAAGGTTTTTTCCCGATAGCCCAAAGTCGAAACCCTCACATTCAGAAAGTTATCGCGCACAGCCACCGCAAACTCACCTTCGTCGCCGGTCATGACACCCTTGTCACTCCCTACGAAAAAAACAGAAGCATAAGGTATAGGTTCTTGCGTCAAAGAGTCACGTACCAATCCCTTCACCACCGTCGCTTTTTGAGCCGAAACCGAAATCGGAAGCCCTGCCAACAAAAGGATAAGGATTAATACCGCATATAATCTTTTTACCATAAAGCACTCACAAACTGTATATTGCAAATAGGAGTTGTGATTCTAATCACTCGATTTTTCGCCCCACAAAAGTACAAAAAAAACTCTCTGCACGAGGCTTTTATCCCTACGACATCCGAGCTTTAATATTGTTTAACAAAGTCATCTAATTTATTCCACTTCTTAAACCAAATAAATGTACTATATTCGATTCACTATTTATTTTTTGTTAAATCATGGGGTTGGAAATCGAACGAAAATTCAAAGTAAAAGATTTGTCGTACCGACAGAATGCCGTCGAATGCAAATATTACAAACAAGGATATATCTCTACCGACAAGGCTCGCACCATACGCATACGCATTGCCGGCGACTCGGCATTCCTCACCATCAAAAGCACGAACCGCGGGTGCACACGTCAGGAATTTGAATACCCCATTCCTTTGGCCGACGCCGCCGAAATGCTCGACACCTTGTGCCTACCGGGCATTATCGAGAAAAAACGGTACATCTACCGCTACGAAGGTCACACGTGGGAAATCGACGAATTTCTCGGCGACAATGCGGGACTGGTCGTAGCTGAAATCGAATTGAAATCGGAATCGGAATCGTTCCAACTGCCGCCGTTCATCGGCAGCGAAGTCACCGGAGACCCTCGTTACTATAATTCGAGCCTTTCCGTAAAACCCTATAACACATGGAGTGAAAAATAATAGTCTATTTTTTAGAGTTTTTTTACAATTAAAATAGCGGTCGCTCGATTCTTTTCCCTACCTTTGCCCCTCGAAAACGACAGACCATTGGAAAGATGCCGGAGTGGTCGATCGGGACGGTCTCGAAAACCGTTGTACCCTTACGGGTACCG
>DXFL01000023.1 GCA_019114445.1 Candidatus Barnesiella excrementigallinarum | reverse complement strand
TAAACAAAGCTCCTCTAAAAATTTTTAGAGGAGCTTTGTTTATCTTTCGGGTCAGGCTTTTGGAATGAAAAATAAGTTTTAAAATTACATTTTCGTGATATTTTTCATTCCTCCTTGCAGGGTAAATATTTTCTTGATAACTTGCACTATATTTCTTTTAAGTATAACAATAAAAGATTATTTTAGCAGATTCGAAAAGGTATAGGTTCTTGATATAGAATTTATTCCGGTTTTTTTGATGTGAAAAATAGAGGTTAGGCGATTATAGATGGAATATTTAGGCAAGGCAGATGCGTTTTCGTCCTTTAACGAAATCTACCAAAAGTATAGAGAACCGTTTACAAAATTGGCAATATCTTATGTAGGAGATAGAAGTATTGCCGAAGATTTTGTAACAGACTCTTTTATAGCTTATTGGGAAAATCGGAACAAATTACCTTCCAATGCGAATGTTCCGGCCTATATATTAGTTTCGCTTAAAAACAAGTGTTTGACTTATTTAACCCGACTTCGTAAGGAGCAGGAGGTTATCGATTCTATAAAGAGCCAGTATCAATGGGAGCTGGATTTTCAAATCGCTTCGTTGGAGGCTTGTGATCCTCAGGAAATATTTTCCGAGGAAGTTTGGCAATTGGTGAATGATGCTATTCGGTCGCTCCCAGAAAAAACGAAAGAAATTTTTTTATTGAGCCGTATGGAGTATCTCACGAATCGAGAAATTGCCGAGCAACTCGATGTTTCTATTAAAACAGTGGAATTTCATGTGGGAAAGGCTTTGAAGGTGATGCGTGTAGCCTTGAAAGATTATTTGCCTGTTTTTTTTCTTCTCTTTATAAAATAATTGGTTTTTTCGTTAGGGTATATTTATACTCGTTAGTTATATATGCGTAAAGGGTAAATTTATGGATAGAGAATTACTATATCGTTTTTTTAACGGAACAGCCTCCGAATTGGAGCGGATAAGCATACGGAAGTGGGCCGAAGCGGCTCCTGAGAATATGCAAGAATTGTTGAAGGAACGTAAACTATATACGGCAATTATACTGACTGGGGAGAGGGAAGCCTTTACCTCCTCGAAAGCTCCGGTTGGGTATAAACGATCTTATTTTGTTCGATGGGGGCAATATGCCGCGGTTTTCCTCTGTGCCGTTTTGCTCACATGGTTTGTTTCGAATCGCATGGATAGGGCTTCGTCGATAATGCAAATCGAGGTTCCTTTGGGACAATATATGAATTTGACTTTGGCCGATGGCACTAATGTCTACCTCAATTCGGGAACGGTTTTTAAATATCCGACAGCGTTTACCGGAAAAGAGCGCAAGGTAGAGATTGACGGAGAGGGATTTTTCAAGGTTACCCATCAAGAGAACGATGTCCCGTTTATCGTGAAAACCTCTAAGGGAAATGTGCGGGTATTGGGTACAAAATTCAATGTCGAAGCATATAAAGAAAAAGATCAATTTGAAACCTCTTTGATTGAAGGGAAAGTAGAAGTGATTGTCGGAGATGAACGGGTAATATTGAACCCGAATGAAAAAGTCCTGCTCGTTAATGGCAAGTTAGAAAAAGAGTCTTTATATGATTCCAGCTGTTATAGTTGGACCAGCGGCATTATTGAATTTAATAATATCCGATTCGAAGACCTGATGGGTGAATTTGAGAAAATATATGGAGTTCGTATTGTTATAAACAATGCCGATTTGAAAGATAATCTTTGCTTGGGTAAGTTCCGGCGTATAGATGGATTGGATTATGCTTTACAAGTGTTGCAGGTAGATATTCCTTTTGAATTTCAACACGATTTTGAGACAAAAACCTTTTATATTAACTAAAAATACCGATACAATACCATGGGAAAAACATAGCTGCATAAAAAACGGGAATACCGAACCGTCGCCAAACATATCGATATTCCCTCGAAAGAATTAACACAATTGTATTAATCTTAAAACACACAAATATATGAAAAAGAAATTGATGTCGGAGGGTGTTTATCCTTCAAATTCAATATTATTAAGATTTATGAAAACCACACGTTTCCTATTCCTGTTGGGTATATTGAATGTATGTGCGTTTAATGCCTATTCTCAAAATGCCCGTGTAACTATGAATCACACGAATACGCCTCTTCGAATTATCCTTAACGACATAGAGTCGCAAACTAGTTATCTGTTTGTGATTATTAACTCTCAAGTCGATACTCAAAAGGCATATTCTATCAATGTCGAGTCGAAACCGGTATCTGCCGTATTGGACAAGTTGTTCGAGGGAGAGAACATCAATTATAAAATGCAAGGGAATCATATTGTACTCTCTCGTGAATCTCAGCAGAATAAACCGAAAGGTAAACGAACATTGACAGGTTATATCAAAGATTATTCGGGGGAACCCCTTGTTGGAGCCAGTATTCATGTGAAAGGGACCCAGCAAGGAACCGTAACCGACTTGAACGGCTATTTTCATATCGAAGGCGATTATGATGAAAACACCGTGTTGAGTATCCGTTATGTAGGAATGGAAAGCAAAGATATAGCTATTGCCGATAAGAACAGTTTCGATATTATTTTGGCCGATGGTACACAACAACTCGACGATGTGGTTGTGGTGGGATATGGAACTCAAAAAAAGATAAATTTGAGTGGCGCTGTCGAAGCCGTATCGGGTACGGTACTCGAAAACCGCTCGGTCAACAACGTGGGTACGATGTTGCAAGGGTTGGTACCTAACTTGAATATTTCTCTTGACGGAGGGCAGATAAACCATACTCCGAGTTTTAATATTCGAGGAGCAACGACCATTACCAATGGTGGTGCACCGTTGATTTTGGTAGATGGGATACCTATGGAGGAAGCTGAATTTTCGCGCATGAATAGTGCCGACATCGAGAGTATTTCGGTGTTGAAGGATGCTTCTTCGGCAGCTATTTACGGGGCTCGGGCCGCATTTGGCGTTATTCTTGTAACTACAAAAAAAGGAAAAGACGGGAAAGTAAAATTTACATTCAACAATACGGTAAACGTACGGACTTTGGGACGTATGCCCGAGGTGGTGAAAGACCCTTATATACAAGCTTCGTACAAAGATATTATGGGAGCACCGTGGTACGACCTCTACACCGAAGAAGAATTGGAATATGCCCGACAACGCTCGCTCGATCCTTCGCTTTCGCCGGTGATGATCGACCCTACCGATCCTAACCGCTATACCTATTTGGGTGCTACCGATTGGTTTCACGAATTGTATAACGATACGGGACTATCCCATTCGCACTCTATCGGTATGTCGGGAGCAACGGAAAAGACTTCGTATTATTTGGGTGGTGAATATTTTGGAGAGAGCGGTATGCTCAAATATAATACCGACCAATATAATAGATATAATTTGCGGAGTAATGTCACCTATCAAGTGACGGACTGGTTGTCTATTTCGAACAATACTTCGATGACCTATTACACCTACAAGGCTCCGTCGTCGCTCGATTGCGGTTGGTTATACAAGGAGGTACACAATGCCAATGCGTTAACGATACCCAAGAATCCCGATGGGAGTTGGACCGAGAGCGGAGCCAAATATATAGCCGGCACAGAAATGGGTGGAGAAAGTGAATACGAAGAATTATTGGCTCAAACGCAAATATCTTTTGACATTCAATTGATTAAAAATGTGTGGTCGGTAAAAGGCGATTTTGCCGCCAAGTTTTGGAACAAGCATAAAAACTATTGGGAGTCGGACAAAGACTTTGTTTACAGAGATGGTCCCGAAAGCGAACCAAAGGAATTGGGGTGGAGCGATTTTGCGCGTACCGAGCATGATAATTCCCGGTTTACTCTGTTCAACATATATACCAATTTCAATAAGAAATTCGGGAAGCACGAATTGGGGGTAACGGTAGGTTTTGAGCAACAGTCCGAGTCGGCCCAATATTTCACGGGAGAGCGCGATGGCCTTATCAGTAATTCGGCTCCCAGTATCGGGGTGGCTTCGGGTGAAAATAAATCGTTGACCGACAGCCGTTACAGTTGGGCAACACGAAGCGGTTTTTATCGGTTGAATTATATTTTCAACGACAAATATATTTTTGAGGCCAATGGCCGTTATGACGGAACTTCCCGTTTCCAAAGAGATCATCGTTTCGGTTTCTTTCCGTCGTTTTCGGCAGCGTGGGTAATCTCGAATGAGAAATTTTATCAAGGAATAAAAGATGTCATGAATACGGCCAAGTTGCGTGCTTCGTATGGTTGGCTGGGAAATCAGAATGTGGGTTATTACGAGTATATCTCGAATATGACATTCTATGAATGCGACTATTTGGTCAATGGGAAAAAGCCTATCGGCGTAGGGTCTCCCAACTTAATTTCCGATGATTTGACATGGGAAAAGGTGAATACCATCGATGTGGGTGTCGATCTGGCCTTTTTTAGCAACCGTTTGACTTTCAGTGGCGATGTCTATCGCAGGAATACGAAAGATATGCTTACCCCCGGTAAAACGCTTCCGGGTGTTTTGGGAGTTACTTCGCCTCGTCAAAATGCAGCCGACTTGAAAACCGAAGGTTGGGAAATCTCCATCGGCTGGCAGGACAATTTTATGTTGGCATCGAAACCTTTCCGTTATTCGGTGAAGTTCAACCTTTCCGATTCGTATGCCGAGATTACCAAGTTTAATAACGAGACGGGGACTTTGGACGATTACTATCCCGGATGGCGTATCGGCGATATTTGGGGATTGACTACCGAAGGGTTCTTCCAAAGCGAGGAGGATATTAAGACCCATGCCGACCAATGGGAGGTAACGGCCTATCCCGGCGACCGTCCGTTGGCACCCGGCGATTTGAAATACAAGGATTTGAATAACGATGGATATGTCAATAGAGGAAAATGGACGATCGACGATCATGGCGATTATTCGATTATCGGTAACAGCAATGCGCGCTATTGTTATGGTGCCGATATAAATGCCGAATGGAATGGATTCGATTTGAGAATATTGCTTCAAGGTGTAGGCAAGAAAGATTGGTATCCCAATGTGTTTACTTTCTTTGGAATCTATCGTGCTCCGTGGTCCGATGTATATACCAATAACCTCGACCACTGGACTCCTGAAAATCCCGACGGTTATTTTCCCCGTCTGAAATCCTATACCGCCGAGACTGCCGGTGATATGAGTATTCCGCAAACCCGATATTTGCAAGATGCCTCGTATATGAGAATCAAGAATATTACTTTCGGATATACATTGCCCCAGACAATTACCCGTAAGATAAAAATAGAGCAGGTGCGATTCTATTTCAGTGGGGATAATGTAGCCGAGATAACCAAACTTTGCAAGAATGTCGACCCCGAAGGATTAGGGTTGGTACACCCCATGCAGCGGGTATTTTCGTTCGGTTTGAATCTTAATTTCTAAAACGCATGGATTATGAAAACAAGAATATTGTATATAACTATTATAATTGCAAGTTTGTGTGGTTGTAACGATTCGTTTTTGGATCGTCTCCCCGAGACTTCGCTTGTTACGGAGAATTTCTTTAACTCGCCTTCCGATTTGGAGCTGTTTGTCAACAAATTGTATTTGAGTGAGTCGCCTAAATATTGGGATCCGGGGACCGATAATGTCGTAGCCTCGGAAAAAGATGAAATGTTGGATTTGATTCATGGGAATATCACACCGGCTACCGTTGGTGGTTGGGACTGGGGCCAGATAAGGGAATTGAATTATTTCCTCGATAATGCCGGTAAAGCCGAGGGTGACCAAGAACTTATCAACCATTACATCGGTATCGTGCGTATGTTGCGCGGTCGGGAATATTACGAAATGGTAAAACGGTATAGCGATGTGCCGTGGTATGACCACGCTTTGAAAGATACCGAGATCGACGAACTTTACAAGCCACAGGATTCTCGTACGTATGTGGTCGAAAAAATCATGGAGGATTTGGATTTTGGTACGAAGAATATTATGACCGATCTCGAAAATCGTACGGTCTATAATCGTTGGTATGCCTATGGATTACTCGCTCGCATAGCTTTGCACGAAGGTACGTTTAGAAAATATCATACCGAGTTGGGATTGGAAAATACGGCCGATGACTTTCTCAAAATAGCTGTTACAGCTTGCGAAGCGGTTATGGCGAATACGACCGACTTTGAAATTTACGATACCGACGGACCAGACGATTCGTATCGCAATCTCTTTATCAGTACCAATTTAAGTAAATGTAAAGAGATAATTCTATTTAAGGATTATGACTATGATGCCCAAATAAAGCATTATGCTTCGAATCATGTTTTTTCTTATACGACCAATTTGAGCCGTGCATTGATGGAAAATTATTTGGTCAAGAAAGACGGTAAGGCTATGCCTTTTTCTTCGGTGGAGAATTACCAGACAAAAACTTTTATGGAGACTTTTGCCGATAGAGATCCCCGATATGCACAGACTTTCATGTATCCCGGTTATATTCGTCCGGGCGATGTTCAGCCTTTTATTCCCAATATGAACTTGGGCGGTTATCCGCAGATAAAATTTGTGTCGAAAGATGCCCAACAGATTATGCCGGGGACATCGTATAACGATTTGCCTTTGATGCGTTTGGCCGAAATCTTGCTTATCTATGCCGAGGCAAAAGCAGAATTAGGGACCTTGAATCAAGAAGATTTGGAGAAATCGGTCAATAAATTGAGGGACCGGGTAGATATGCCGCACATGGTATTGTCCGAACTCACGACCGATCCGGTTTTGGAACAGCAATATCCCAATGTAACGGGAGGCATGAAAAATGCGATTCTCGAAATCCGTCGGGAAAGGCGGGTGGAGTTGGCTTGCGAGGGATTCCGCAAGGACGATGTGTTGAGGTGGAGAGTGGGCACTTTGCTCGAAATGCCGCAAGGAGCTTATATCCCCGAAATCAATACGGTGTTCGATGTTACGGGCGATGGTGTTGCCGATGTGGGAATTTTCTTGAACAGTGCAGCGGTAAAGCCTATTTATAAAAAGAAAATATGCTATTATCTTGAAGATGAAAATGGCGAGAAAACCAGTATTTCTCTTTCTGAAGGAGATCATGGTTATATTATTCTAACGAATGATTTGACCAGTCCGAAGAAATTTATCGAACCGAAATATTATTATTTCCCCATACCTCAGGGAGAGCGTGTTACAAATCCGAATTTACGCGAAACAAATTTTTGGTAAACATCTGATTCCTAATTAATATCGCCCTTCTTCATTCGAATTTCGTTTCGAAGTGAAGCCACGATTATACTCTGTTGTGGGAATGGCTATTGGGCCATTCAAGGGGGATTATCATTAAAAAAAAGAGCGATTATGAGATATTTATTTCCTTTTATACTGGGAATTTTCACGTTTGCACTTAGTGCGAAAGAGGTCTCTGTCACCTTTGACAATCCTGCCGATTTTTATGAGAAATATCGTTTCTCCGAGGGGATAGAGGGGAAAGCAATGGATTTGGGAGCCGATGCATATCATCGTAATCCCATTACAGTAGGGCAAATCGATTCGCTCGATATGTGCCACTCTTTCTCGCTGAGTATTTGGGTGAAATCGGATAGCAAAAAATTGGGCGACAAGGCCATCGTTTCTAACAAACGGTCGTATGAGATGAAGGATGCCGGGATTATGCTATCGACACAGGCTAACGGTTCTTGGAGTGTATATTTTACCGATGGGAAAAATTGGCAGTGGGATTACAAGCCAACCGTAGAACGGCAGCCCATTAATGATGGGAAGTGGCATTTTCTTGCAATTACGCATTTTGCCGAGAAAGAAGAGATGAAAATGTATTACGACGGACAAAATGTAGCAACCTATTGTACCAATGGCAATGTCAATTTGGCCACAGGAAATCCGTTGTATATAGGCAATCATATCGACGACCAATGGCACAGTTTCGAAGGGCTGTTGGATCGGTTTACATTTGTCGACCGCGTGAAAAGCAGTGACGAGATTGCCGATGAGTACACTCGTTTTACCGGAATTAAGCATGAAGAACAATTACCCAAGTTTACCCCGGAGATAAATTTGATGGCTTTCAATATTTATCATGGAGGTCATGAATTGGGCGAACAGGTTGGTGTGAATCGTGTTGTGGAAGTAATCAAGGAATCGGGAGCCGATATTATCGGTATGATCGAAACCTATGGGGCAGGCCCCGAGATTGCCGATGCATTGGGGTATTATTTTTATTTACGGAGTTCCAATCTTTCTATCATGAGCAAGTATCCCATTGAGCAGACTTGGGATATGTTCCAGCCCTTCAATACGTGTGCGGCGACTATAAGGATAAGCCAAACACAAACAATCAATTATGTCAATTTGTGGCTCGACTATCGTCCCATTACCGACGAGCAAGTCAAAGCCCGCCTGTCGGTCGAGGAGATAGAGGCACAGGAGTTGCCTACGCGTTATCGCGAACTGAGCGCCATATTGGACGATATGCAACCTTTTTTCGAACAAAGAGATGTCCCTATTTTCGTCTCGGGCGATTTCAATAGCGGCTCTCATTTGGACTGGACCGAAGAAGCCAAACATCTGTTCGAAGGTTATGTGTTGAAGTGGCCGACCAGTGTCTTGATGGAACAAAAAGGTTTCAAAGATTCGTATCGTGAACTCTATCCCGATCCGGTGAAATACCCTTGCCTCACATGGTCTACCATGTCCAAATTGGATATTCAGTATCGTATCGATTTCATCTATTATTTAGGCGATAAGGTAAAAGCCGTCCGCTCCGAGATGCTCGATAAGCATCCTGTACGCTTCCCCTCGGATCATGCGGCCGTGATAACCACATTCAAGTTTAAGAAATGAAAACGATAAGATTGAAATATTTGACCTTGTTGGTAATAGCTGCTGCCTCTCTGCTGTGTGGAGGAAGCACGTTTGCCGCAATACTGCCTTATCCCAATCAGATAGAATGGAGACCGGGCGTGTTTCGGATAAGTGAAGATTTGCGGGTCTATTGCGACTCTTTTTTCAAGAACGAGGCTCAAAAGGTAATGGATAAATTGAGCGAAGAAACCGGTTTGACCTATCGGTTTGTCGATAAGAAGGACGCCGATATCTTGGCCTCTTTTTCGGAAAATGTAAAGCCCGAAGGTTATACCCTTGAAATAAGCGAAAGTGAGGTGAATGTGGGGGCTTCTACTCAGGCCGGATTGTTCTATGCCGCTGAAACTTTGAAGCAGCTAATTCAGCGAGCAAATGGTGATTGTTGCATACCGTGTGTATATATCTGCGATTTCCCGGCTTTTTCTTGGCGTGGTTTCTTGTTGGACGAGGCTCGTAATTTTCAAGGGAAAGCAGAAGTAAAAAAGTTGCTCGACGAGATGGCTGCCTTGAAAATGAATGTATTTCATTGGCACTTGACCGATGATCAAGGTTGGCGGATAGAGATTAAAAAATATCCTTTGCTTACCGAGGTGGGAGGCCGGCGGGATTCCACGCAACTGAACTGGTATGAAAGCTGCGTATATGACGGGAAGCCGGTGAGCGGCTATTATACCCAGCAAGATATTCGTGAAATTATCGCTTATGCTGCCGACCGTCACATTACGATTGTTCCCGAGATTGAGTTTCCCGGTCATGCTTCTGCTGCTATTGCAGCCTATCCGTGGTTGGGTTGCAGCGGGAAAGAAATTTCGGTGCCTTGCAGTTATGGTGTGTTTTCGTCGGTATTCAATATTGCCGATGTGCGGGTACAAACTTTCATTCGTGATGTATTGGACGAGGTTTCGGACCTTTTTCCCTCGGAAATTATCCATATCGGAGGCGATGAGGTAAAATATGACGAGTGGCAAAACTCCGAGACGATAAGGCAGTTTATGAAAGACGAACATCTTTTGTCGCCGGCCGAATTGCAAATTTGGTTTGCCAACTATCTGTCGTCCTATTTGAGCCGAAAAGGGAAAGTGATGATGGGTTGGAACGATATTACCGGTGATAAAATACACGCCTTCCAACCGGAGTGCAAAGTAGAGAGCCGACTCGATACTCGCAACACGATTGTACAATTTTGGCAGGGAAATCCCGAAATTTTGGGAAAAACTCTCGAACGGGGATTTAAGGTTGTAAATAGTCAGTGCGACTATACCTATTTGAATTACAACTACGACAAAATTGTTCCCGGCCTTGAATATGGCCATACGCCTATCCCTATGGAAAAGGCCTACTCTTTTTCTCCTGTTCCGCAAGGATTGGAGTGTAGGCCTGAGCTGGTATTGGGATTGACTTGTGCTATGTGGGGCGAATGGATTAATCGTTCCGAGATTATGTATCGAATGGTCTATCCTCAAATCGCGGCTTATGCCGAGGTGGGTTGGACATTGAACGAAAATAAAGACTTCGACAGATTCCTAATTTCTTTGAATGGTTTCAAAGAGCGATGGCGCTCTGCCGGATATATTCAATAATTATAAAATTTATGTTTCATTAAAAAAATCAATTATTATGAAAAAGTTAACTGTACTTTTGGTGTGTGTGGCTGCCTCGTTTGCTCAAATGTGGTCACAAGTTACTATCTCTTTGGAAAATTTTCATATTCAAAGGGGTGAGGATATTGTAGTTTCTTATAGCAATGGTGCTGGGAATGACAAAGATTATATAGGAATTGCTCCTCTCGGACAGCTAATTACCGGTATACCGGGTGGATATACGACGACTTATGCCTATTTGGACAACCCGGGGGCGAAAGAGGGTATCTGTACCATTCCGGCCAATAATATGGGCGCTACGGGTGACGGATATTATTGGGCTGTATATTTGCTGAACGATGCTTATGATGCGGCTTCGGAGTATATTCCTTTTTATTATGGAGAATCTGCTCCTCAGAATGAGAGCCCTGTTTTGACGGTTGATGAGTGCACGGTGGATTATACGACAATCACTTTTACCGATAACGAACTTTGGAGAATGTTGATAAAAGAGATAAATGTCGATGGTGAAGTACTTAGTCCCGATGACTATGCCATAGAAGCAGGAGCCTTGTATGTGTTGAAAGATTTGACTTCTGCCGGTTCGCTTACGATTATTGCATGGGATCACTCCGATGCAACCGTTCAATTAGGCAATAGTTCTTCGATTGATGAAGCGAGCATTCTGAACGGTATTCGCTTCTATAATAACGTGCTATATGTTGCCAATGGGCAATCGGCAATTCAATCGGTTTCTGTATTCTCTTTGACAGGAGCCTTGTCGGCAACTTATCCTGTTGGTATGGACGAAAACACTATCGATTTGAGCCACTTGAATGGCGGTGTTTATATCGTTAAGGTCAATGGAGCCGTGGCTACCAAAGCTATCAAGATTGTTGTTAAACATTAAACTCTTGTGATATACTGCCGATAGAAATATCGGCAGTATATAAAATATCGATTATGAAAAAGGCCTTTATCCTCATATTGAATATTAGTTTTTGTCTCAATCTTTTGTCACAATCTTTTCAACCCGAATTTTCGGTTGCTGGATTTTTCCCGATGAAAGATTCGGGGAGAGAGGTGTATTCGCTGAATCCGTCGTGGCGGTTTTACAAAGGTGATATTGCGGCCGCCGAGAGGAAAGATTTTGATGATTCGAATTGGGCACGGGTATCGCTTCCTCATAGTGTAGATACGTTGCCCACCGAGGCCAGCGGGTGCGTCAATTATCAAGGTATATGTTGGTATAGAAAACATTTCGAGATATCTCCGTCCCTTTTGGGGAAGAAATTATTCCTTTATTTCGAAGCCATTATGGGTGAGGCCCACGTTTGGGTCAATGGAGAATTGTGCGCTGTTCATTATGGCGGTTATTTGCCTGTAATTATCGATATTACCGATAAATTGGAAGAAGAAAATGTCATAGCTGTTTGTGCCGATAATTCCAACAACCCGTTGTATCCGCCGGGTAAGCCCCAAGAGTTTCTCGACTTTACCTATTCGGGAGGGATTTATCGCGATTGCTGGCTTATCGCCCATAACCGGATTTATATTACCGACGACAATTATGCGTCGGAAGTTGCTGGCGGAGGGACTTTTGTCTCTTATGACCGAGTTTCGGAGGAGTCGGCCGATTTGAACCTTCGATTGCAATTAAAGAACGAGACAAATACCCCTTTTAGAGGAGAAACCCATATTACATTGTACTCCCCGGCGGGAAAAATTATAAGTCAAAAAATATCTTCTATCCGCATATTACCGGGCAAAACAAAAGATTACTCGACCCGAATCGAAGTTAAAAAGCCACAACTATGGTATCCCTCGTCTCCGTCTCTGTATCAGTTGTATATCGAGGTTAAAGATCGAACCGGTAAAACGATAGATGGGTATCGCAAGAAAATAGGTATACGAAGTATTGAATTTAAAGGGAAGGAGGGATTATGGATAAATGGGAAACCCTATCCGCATCCGTTAATGGGGGTGAATCGGCATCAAGATTTTGCCGTAGTAGGGAATGCAATGACTAATAATTTGCATTGGCGCGATGCAAAGAAAATTAAAGATTTGGGGTTGGAGATTGTTCGAAATGCCCATTATCCGCAAGACCCGGCCTTTATGGATGCTTGTGATGCGTTGGGGCTTTTTGTCATAGAGAACACACCGGGTTGGCAGTTTTGGAATGATGATCCCATTTTCCAGTCGCGAGTTTTCGACGATATTCGGAATATTATTCGCCGAGATCGGAGCCGCCCCTCGGTTTTCCTTTGGGAACCGATATTGAATGAAACATGGTATCCCGAATCTTTTGTCGATAGCGTGGCGCGAATTGTTACCGAAGAGTATCCATATCCCTATTCGCACATTGTGAGCGATTCTGAGGCACGAGGAGCATCTAATTTTTCGGTGCTATATGCTCATCCGGCGAATGGCGATACCGATATAGCCATTAAAAAAGCAGATCCCGATGTCTCTTATTTTACACGAGAGTGGGGCGATAATGTCGATGATTGGAACTCGCACAATTCTACCAGCCGGGTCAACCGGTGTTGGGGTGAAGTTCCGATGTTGGTACAGGCTACTCATTATGCTTCTCCCCCGTATGTTTGTACAAGCTATGATGCTTTGTGGAAAACGTCGCGGCAGCATATCGGAGGGTGTTTATGGCACTCGTTCGATCATCAGAGAGGGTACCACCCCGACCCGTTTTATGGAGGTTTGACCGATGTATTCCGGCAGCCCAAGTATTCGTATTATATGTTTATGGCCCAGCGTCCGGTAGATTCGTTGAATATTCAAGCCGATAGCGGCCCGATGGTTTATATTGCACACGAGATGTCGCCTTTTTCGCCAGCCGATGTAACGGTATATTCCAATTGTGAAGAGGTGCGGCTTACTGTTTTCCGAAACGGAACGACCTATACGTATAAAAAGAAAACCCAAGCAGGAATGCCGTCGCCCATTATTTTGTTCAAAGATGTCTATCGGTTTATGGACGATAAGACTCTTTCCCGGCAAGATCGTCATGAAGAGGTTTTTTTATTGGCCGAGGGATTCCGTAATGGTGTAAAAGTGGCCGAGCACAAACGGATGCCGGCTCGCCGACCTGCAAAAATCGCATTGAGGTTGGATTCCGAGGACATCAATCCAATTGCCGATGGTTCCGATTTAGTGACTGTAATAGCTTCGATCATCGATGAGCGAGGAACGGTTAAACGTTTGAACAATTATCACATACGTTTTTCGGTCGAGGGAGAAGGTCGTTTGGTGGCAAATGAGAGTACGCATACCAATCCGCGGGCGGTGGAGTGGGGTACTGCTCCTGTCCTTTTGCGAACCACGCTTCGCCCGGGGAAGGTAAAAGTAACGGCCGAGGTCGATTTTCAAGGAATGCAAACGCCTTTACGGAGAGAATTGGAATTTGAAGTATTGCCGGCACCCTATAAGTTTATTTATGATGAAGAAGAGCGAACAGGGGTAAATGAATTGGGTTCGACCGACAAAGTGTCGAATGATGCGGAAGAGCGATATAAACTGAATGAAGAATTGAAAAAAGTGGAACGTCAACAAACAGAGTTCGGAGAGTAGAGATAAAAGTGAATAATCAATAAATAATGAAATCCATGAAGAAATATTTTGTTTTAATTATCACGTTGATTGTATTGTTGTTGCCTGTTCGTGCAATGGCGGGGACAGGTAATGTTTGGGTAATGCCCGGTACCGAAATTGTAGGGAATTACCAAAATTTCCCGGCGAAGGAGTATAATCAAGTTGTTATGGGAAGAGGCGAAACCGAGCATATGCAACTGGTATTCTCTTCTATCCCGACGCAGGATATAACGGTTACAGCGTTGTCTAAACCTGCTGCAATCGATGTACAGTATAGAATCGTGCGCGAAATCGATGGTTTCGACGATGCTTTGGTCCCTTTCGAGTCTGTTGTGAAGGCCGAAGATGCGACAACGGTTATTTGGCTGACTTTTGAGACCGGTAGGGACTGTCCTGTCGGCACGTATGATTATTCGGTAAATGTTAAAACTGTGGCGGTAGATGCTGTGTTGAATTTTAAAATACGGGTAGCCGATTATGAGATTCCGCTTACTCCGTCTATTCCGTCGGTATTTAGTATCGACATCGATAATATTCCCGATAATGGTTCGGATAGACAGAAAGAGTTGTGGACCGAGTTCCTGTTGTCGCGGCGTATAGACCCGTATTATAGCGAGCTTATCGATAAAGGCGCTTGGCGCTGGGATAATTGTTTCTCACCCTGGGCTTGGGACGATCCCAGAAGTTTGGCTTTGCTCAAAGACGAACGATTTTGCCGTTTTGCATTGCCTTTTATGCTCGAAGATGAAGAACTTTTGCGTATGTGCAGTTATATGAAACAAGAGGGCGTTTTTGACAGATGTTACTTTTATATTTGGGACGAACCCAAGAAACCGTCGCATTATGACCAAATAGCCGAGTTGTCTTCCCATTTGCATTCGATAGATCCCGATGCAAAAATGTTGGTGCCGGTTTCGAGTTTTTTGGTAGAAGGCGATCATAAATGGGATTACAATTATACATTCGATTTCCTCTCTCAGTATGTTGAGATTTTACCAGTAGCTGCCGAAGAGTATAAAGGTGAAAATACAAAGGCCGAGGAGTTTAGAAATATGATAGAACCTCGTTCGGAATGGTGGACCTACGTATGTTGCTATCCCAAAGGCGGGCAGCCCAATTTCCTTTTGGAGGAGACGTCGTTCCATACCCGGGCCATCATGTGGAGAGTTTGGCGAGAACAGGAGACTGGATTTCTCTATTGGGGAGTGAACCGCTATCAGGTGAATCCCTTTGAATTTGACCGCAGTTTGGACGCCGTGGGCGATGGTGCTTTGGTTTTCCCGGGGAGTCTGTTCGGGATAGAAGAACAACCGATTGCCTCTGTGCGGTTGGAGCAATGGAAAGAGGGACAAGAGGACTATGAACTGTTGAAACTCGTAGAGCAAAAAATCGGTCGGGAGAAAACCGAGAGGATATTGAATCAAGTATATCGCACTCCTACCGATTTTGCAAAAAGCTCCGGGGATATCGAGGCGTTTCGAAATAGTTTGATTCGGGTTATGGAGACCGAGGATCTTTCAACTCAAATTGTGATACGCGGGGAGCTTTGTGAGATAGATACATTGAATGCGTATGAACCGGGACCGGGTTGCGAATATACGCATATCCGTATAGATAATTTGCCAATCGAAGCGCATATCTTGAAATTGGATTTGCAAAATCAATACAGTCAGGTAAAAACTTTTTTGGGCAATGATGTCATCGACGGGCTGGAAAAAGTCTCTTCGGCTTGCGAAAGATATACGACCGGGAGTACCGACGCTTATGCAGGGATAAACGGCGATTTTTTCAATATTGCCGCACATCACGAGTTCCCTCTTGGGGCTCCTCGGGGTGGTTGTGCGTCGGAAGGCGTTATACAACGGGAACCCCGAAGTATGGAGTGGGCTTTTGCTGCGGTCGATTACGATAATAAGCCTATTCTTAATAATTTGGAATTTGAGGGTTCTGTCGTTAGTTTGAAGTCTCCTATTTCGTCCTATACTTTTTACGATGTCAATATTCCGAGGACCGATTGTTATTCTTGTGACATGACATTTTATAATGAGTTTGCCGGAGGTTATACGCGCATGGACGAGAATGCCAATATTGGCAATAAACTCAAAACAGAGGTGTTTTTTAAACTTTCCGATGGACAGAGTTGGGGAATAAATGCTCCAAAAACGTGTGTGGTGACACGAATTATTAAGGATACGCAAGGTCATAATGCGTTGGCTGCTGGCGAGTCGGCTCTGTCGGGAATAGATGGGGCAAAAGAGTTCTTGGATAAATTGACGGTGGGACAGAAACTGAAAATCAATATGACAATTAGAACTGCCGATGGCGAGACTCCCAATATAAAAGAGATGGTTGGAGGAAATTCTCTTTTGATGAAGAACGGAGCCATCATGGATTGCAACTTTACCGATTCCTACAATAATGTATTGTATCCGAGAACTGGCATTGGCTGCTCCTCCGATGGGCGTTGGTTGTACTTGATGGCTATCGATGGGCGTCAATCCCATTCACGGGGAGTTTACTCCGATGAGATGTGCGATATTTTCAAACATATAGGAGCTTCGGATGTGGTAGGTTTTGATGGTGGCGGTTCTACCGGAATGGTAGTAAACCATGCCGTAGTGAATAAACCGAGCGATGGCGTGGAGCGAGCCGTAACAAACGGGTGGCTGTTGAGAACATCGGCTCCGTTTGATGAAGAAATATCGCGTTTAGCATTTAACTATTGGAATAAAGATCATATCAATGCGTTGACAATCCCGTTGAGTGTATTGGGGTATAACCAATATGGTGTACTTCTGGATTCGGATCTTGCGCCGGTTACATTGACTTGTTCGCCGGGATTGGGCCATATCGAAGGGCAAACCTTATACCTCGATGGCTCTGAAAAGAAAGGGGTGGTCACTGCCTCTTACAACGGGATAAGTGTTTCGCGTTACCTCAATCTGGGTGAGTCTTCCCATATAAATGATATGTTGAGCGATAACGCTTCTATCCGGTTTTACAAAGATGCGTCGAGCAATAGGTTTTATTTGAGTAAGAATGGTTCCGAAAAGTGCAGCATGAACTATGCGTTGTATGCGTTGAATGGTAATTGTGTGCAACAAAATGTTGCCGATTTTTCGGATACGTATTGTTTCGATTTCACTATGGTGTCATCGGGAATGTATCTTTTGCGGGTAAATTTAGCCGATAGCAGTTATACATTTAAACTTGTTATTCGATAATTTCGATCCGGTAAGTTCTTCCAACATTGCAACGATTCGGGTTATAATCGATTGCGATGTTGGGTACGATAATAATTCTAAATCGAAATAATCCTGTTTATGGTAGGATAAAAATTTTCGATAATTTTGTGTAGCGGAATACCTAGTAAAAAAGATTGAGTTTGTGGTATTTTGCTTTTTCATCATGATTATGCAATAGTATATAAATTCCCGAATTCCTTAATCTGTATGATACGTAAAGCAATCCTGTTTATTTTCGTTTCCATATTTTATTTTTCTGTGCAGGCCGATGTAGGACGAGGCTATTGGATTACAGCATTTGAAAACCAGAGTGCCACAAATACATGGCTTTGTTTTCGTCAAGATATTTGTTTGGAAACTCTTCCCCGGGGAGACGTACAACTCAAAATTGCGGCCGATAGCAAATATTGGTTGTGGATAAACGGGCAACTTGCTGTTTTCGAAGGCGCTGTAAAACGAGGTCCTACTCCTGCGGACACTTATTACGATACGGTCGAGGTCTCTTCTTTTTTACAAAAAGGGCGAAATACGGTTGCCATACTGTTGTGGTATTTCGGGAAAGAGGGATTTTCGTATCAACCGAGTGGTAAAGCCGGGTTGTTTGTAGAGAGCCTTTCGAGAGAGTTTCCGTTGTATAGCAATAAAGGATGGTTGGCGGCTATTCATGGCAGCTATTATACTCCGGTCGGGTCGCAGCCTAATTTCAGATTGCCCGAATCCAATATCGGGTATGATGCCCGTCGTTTTTCCGAGTTGTGGAAATCGCTTCCGATAGATAGCCTTTCGTATCCGTGGCAAGCCGCCGTGGAGGTTGGGCCCGAGGGGTGTATGCCATGGAACAAACTTTATCCGAGAATTATACCGTTGTGGAAAAATTACGGTTTGAAGTCTTATGACCGGCAGGAGTGGCGGCGAGGTTTGGAGAAAGATACATTGGTGTGTTATTTGCCTTATAATATGCAGTTGACTCCCTATATGGAGCTGCAAGCGCAGAGCGGCGATACGATAGGTATATGGACCGATAATTATAAAGGTGGGGGTGCGAATAATGTCCGGGCCGAGTATATTGCGAAAGAGGGCCCTCAAAGTTATGAAAGTTTGGGGTGGATAAACGGGCATTCTGTCTATTATGTATTTCCCAAAGGAGTAGAACTGCTGAATGTTTCTTATCGAGAAACTTCGTATGATACTTCGTTCGAGGGTTCTTTCAGTTGCAATGATTACTTTTATAACCGGCTTTGGGAAAAAGCTCAACGCACGTTGTTGGTTACCATGCGCGATACCTATATGGATTGTCCCGATCGGGAGAGGGCACAATGGTGGGGCGATGAGGTCATCGAGTCGGGCGAGTCGTTTTATGCACTTTGTCCGAAATCGCATTTGCTCATGAAGAAAGGAATGTATGAGTTGATGCGATGGCAAAGAGCCGATGGTACAATTTTTTCTCCGATACCGGCGTCGAATTACCAAACCGAACTTCCGGGACAAATGTTGGCCAGTATCGGGTATTATGGCTTTTGGAACTATTTCCTCAATACGGGCGATACGGCGACGATTGCCGATTTATACGATTCGGTTAAACGATATTTGGCCGTTTGGGAATATAACGACGATGGTACCATTAAGTTTCGTAGCGGCGAGTGGACATGGGGCGATTGGGGAACGAATATCGATATACAAGGATTGTTCAATGCTTGGTATTATTTGGCTTTGGACGGAGTTTCCCGAATGGCCGAAGTGCTTGATAAAAAAGAAGATGTTATGGAAATGAGGCAAGAGATGGAGCAGTTGAAAGTCTCTTTTAACCGAGCATTTTGGAAAGGGGATGCCTACCGGGCCGATGAATCGTTACCCGATCCCGATGATCGCCTTCAAGCTTTGGCCGTTGTTTCCGGGTTAGCCGATGAATCGAAATACGGAGCCATTCTGAATCTGTTTCAACAGTATGAGTATGCCAGTCCGTATATGGAAAAATACGTATTGGAGGCATTGTTCCGTATGGAACATCCTTGTGAAGCTCTTGCCCGCATGAAACGCCGATTCGGCAAAATGGTCGATAATCCCTATCTTACTACGCTTTTCGAAGGGTGGGGTATTGGTGCCGAGGGTTTTGGCGGCGGCACTTACAATCATGCATGGAGTGGTGGCGGTTTAACCCTTTTGGCTCAAAAAGTTTGTGGAATAGCTCCGGTAAAACCGGGCTTTAAGGAATTTAGTGTAATGCCGCAAATGGGTCCGCTTGTTCAGGCCGAAACTTCGTTGCTGAGTGTGAACGGAAGAATCTCGATTGCTTTGAATCGCTCTGGGAAGGACTTGAAAATTCGGTTGAATGTCCCACCCAATACGCAAGCGTTATTACCGATAAAAGCCGATGTCCGTCAAGTGTCGTTGAACGGAGACGTAATTTATAAGAATAAGCAATTCTGTTTTGGTAAACGGTATAAGATCGATTCTTTGAATGGACATTCTGTTCGACTGCCGGAAGGAGAATGGAGAATAACGATTTTGTATTAAATCTTATCGGATAGGTTTTTAATAGGTAGCCTCTCTGGTTCTTGGTTTAAGATCCGGGGGGCTTTGTTGTATATGGATACGAAATCGACTATTTTTTCATTCTCACTTCGTAAAGGTCGTTGCGGCGATCTTTAAGGTTTCGCACGCTGCCGTAGGTATGCAGTTCGTTGAGGAGGTCGAGGTCGACATCGGAGATGAGGATCATCTCGGTGTTTGGGGTAGCCTCGGCGCGTCGGCCATCGGTGGGGAAGGCAAAGTCGCAGGGGGTGAATACACCCGACTGGGCATACTGAATGTCCATGTTGTGTACTTTGGGCAAGTTGCCTACACTACCGGCAATGACTACGAAGCATTCGTTTTCGATGGCTCGGGCATGGGCGCATACACGCACGCGTGAATAGGCGTTTTGGGTGTCGGTGAGGAAGGGGACGAAAAGTATCTGCATACCTTCGCCGGCCATGATCCGCGACAATTCGGGAAATTCTACGTCGTAGCAGATAAGTACCCCTATCTTGGCGCAGTCGGTTTCGAAGGTGCGAATGGCCTTGCCGCCGCTCAACCCCCAGCATTTCATCTCGTCGGGAGTAACGTGCAGTTTTTCGTACATCTCGTAGGTACCGTCGCGACGGCAGAGGTAGCCGATGTTGTAGAGTAGTCCGTCCTCTTTGATGAGGGGCATACTGCCGGTAATGATGTTGATGTTGTAGCGAATGGCGAGGTTGATGAACCGTTCGCGTATATCGTCGGTGTATTGTGCCAGTCCGCGTATGGCTTCCGATTCGCTTTCGTCGTTGAAGCGGGCCATGAGGGGAGCGTTGAAGTATTCGGGGAAGAGAACGAAATCGCTTTGGTAGCTACTTACCGAATCGACGAAAAATTCGACTTGTTCGAACAAGTCATCGAGGGTTTTGTAGCTACGCATTTGCCATTGCACAAGTCCCACTCGCACAGTGGTTTTGGGCGTTACATACTCTTCGGTGGGCTCTTGGTAGTAGATATTGTCCCATTGGAGCAGGCAAGCAAAGTGTTTCGACTCCTCGTCGTTAGGCAGGTAGTTCCGCATTACCTTGCGCACGTGGAAATCGTTGGAGAGCTGGAAGAGCAATACCGGGTCGAATATTTCGCGTTGGCGCACCTTGTCGATATACTCTTTGGGGCGCATACGGTCGGCATATTTATGATAATTGGGCAGACGCCCGCCAAACATAATGGCTTTGAGGTTGAGTTTTTCGCACAACTCCTTGCGGTATTCATACATACGGCGCGCCAAGCGCAGCCCGCGATAGTCGGGGTGAATGAATACCTCGATACCATAGAGAATATTCCCTTTGCGGGTGTGGGTATCGAATGTTTCGTTGCCGGTCACTTGGGCATAGGTATGGTCGTTTTTCACGTCGTTGTAGTTGACGATAATCGAGAGGGCGCACCCCACGATTTTACCGTCGACTACGGTCACAATCTGTCCTTCGGGGAAGATACGGATAAGTTTGTTTATTTGTTCGGGAGTCCAAAACACGTCGCTGCCGTCGGCATATACACGGGTGAACGAGCTGGCCAGTTGGTCGTAGTCCTCTTTTTGCAGATTGCGGATCTCGACTTTATTGATTTCTTTGGGTTTCATCGTTTCGTGATTTATTTCGAGCGTACAAAATTACCGCTTTTTTACTGGCATTGTTCGTTTGTTGACCTGTTTTCTTACCGGTAGGGATAAATATGATTAAATTTGTTGTGTCTCCGGTGTAAGCCGGATTGGGTTCCGATGTAAAAATTTTTTTGAAAAAGTGTGATCCGGTGCAACCTGCGGGGGGTGTGTTTACGTCTAACGGTTGAATTTCCGGAAAGAGAACAGATAGAAATAAAATAATATAAATAGAAACCTTTATGAAAAGAATGATGATGACGGCGCTCCTTTCACTCGTTTTGTGGACGGGCGCAGTAATGGCCGCTCCGGCCGGGAACGCAAACTCGACGAAACAACAGCAGGCAACCGTGGCTACGGCTGTGGCCGATAGCGACAGCCTCGGCGGTATGACCGAGAGCGAAGCTTACAAGATACGTATGGCCGAACTTCAACTGGAACGAGATAGAACATTTTATACCACAGGGGCCGATGCAGAGGATATTCTCGATGCGCTTGTCCCGTTATTGGCGGTAACTTGTCCTTTCCTTTTTGCTTTCTTGATAATTTTTTTCTATATCTACTATCGTAACAGGAAGCAGAAGGCTCATTATCAAGTGATCGAAAAGGCTATCGAGGCGGGTCGTGAGTTGCCCGACGGATTTTTCGAAACGCCCAAGTCGCGGCAGCCCCGTCCCGACAAGTTGGTGGCTCTCAACCAAAGTTTGGTATTTTTGGGTATAGGTATAGGCTTGGCTATTTGGAGTATCGTGAAGTGGAGTATCGGTGGAACCGAAGAATTTGGCGACAGCTACGGTATCTTCCTGTTGGGGCTGGCAGTTATTTTTATTTTGGTGGGTGTGGGTAAACTGATTTTTTATCGGGTATCGTCGCGTACCGAAGAGGATAACAATACCCATCAACCCGAATAAGCAATCCCGACGAGATGGACAAGACCGAGGATATAGTGTGGGTGACCCGTTGTGCGTTGTTTGACGACCGAAAGGCGTTTGCTGCCCTCGTCGACAAATATCAAGAGCGGCTGAAACGGTTCTTTTTGAACCTTACCGGCGGCAACGAAACCCTCACCGACGATCTGGCGCAGGAGACTTTTATCAAAGTGTATTATCACCTGCGAGATTACAAAGGATTGTCGTCATTCTCGACATGGTTGTTTCGAGTGGCTTATAACCTTTATTACGACGAGTTGCGCAAGCAAGGCGACCGTTATTTCGAGCCGATAGACGAGGGGGTTCGAATCCCCCTCCTTCCCGAACCGGTAGACCGCCGTATCGATATGGTCCAAGCCTTGTCGATACTGCGTCCCGAAGAGCGCACCGTCGTTACCCTCTATTTCGTTGAGGATATGGCTGTGGCTCGGATTTCCGAAGTGACCGGTATGCCTGAGGGAACTATTAAATCGCATCTGTCGCGAGCCAAGCGAAAATTAGGAGAATATTTAAAGAAAAATGGATATGAAAGAGTGGAATGATGACCAGTGGCGGGAGTTTTTCGGCCGGCACACTCCCCAGCCCCGACCCAACAAGTGGTTTACCCGCCGGGTGATGAATCGTCTGCCCCGCAAACGGTGGAGCATGGAGGTGAAAGTCTCGCTGGTAATTTTGGCGCTGATTTTGGTTATTTGTATGGCTCTTTGTGTGGCGTTTGCCCGTGAGTTGATGGTCAATCCTTGCTGGACCTGTCCCGGTACGTGGGTGATGTATGGCGTATTGACGGTGGCTTGCCTTCTCTTTGCCGGTCAACTGAACTCTTTTTTACGTTCGATTTACGACGCTTCCTGAGACTGAAATAAATTTAAGTAAGGCGGTTTTTCCGCGACGCGACGCAGAGGGGGTATTTCTCTACCAAACTCTCTGCGTCGTAGTGTGTAATGTCCCTTTCGGTGATTTTGCATTGTGGCGCACGGAATCCCCCAAGATAGGGCTACCCCGTATACCTTTTTTTCTTCCTTTACTGTTTCCCGATGAGCGGCGAGTGGCGGGCGATAAACTCGGCAAACGACTCTTTGTAGGTGTCGGAGATGGGGATATACTCTTTCCCGAAGACGATACGGTTGCGGTCTATCATTTTTATTTTGCAACCTTGCACGATGAACGACCGGTGTACCCGGATAAATCGCTCTTCGGGCAACATATCTTCGAGCGATTTGAGGCTTAGGAGCGACAAGATGGGGTGAGGTTCACCTTCGAGATAAATCTTTACATAATCTTTGAGCCCCTCGATGTAGAGAATTTTGTCGAGGGGAATTTGTTTGAGTTTGTAGTCGCTTTTGACAAAGATGTATTGGTTGTCGGGCTGTGGGCTTTCGGTTGTAGGCGTTGCCGACAGTTCGAACCACTGTAATGCCTTTTGGGCGGCTTTTAAGAAATCGGAGTAGGCGATGGGTTTGAGCAAATAGTCGATGGCGTTAACTTTATAACTGTCTACGGCATATTGTCCGAAAGCGGTGGTAAAGATAATGCGGCATTTCCCTTCGATCATTTTCGAAAATTCCATGCCGCTCAACTCCGGCATTTGTATGTCGAGGAAGAGCAGGTCGATGTCGCCTTTCGAAATACGCTCGATCGCTTGTATGGCCGAGTTGAACGAGGCTTCCAGTTGGAGGAACGGAGTTTTTTTGACATAACTTTCCAATAGCTCTATGGCTAAGGGTTCATCGTCGATAATGCAACATTTCAGTATCATGGTCGCAGAGATTTTATTCAGTTCAAGTCGATGGTTAAAGTGGCTCGATAGATATGTGTATCGCTTTCGGTATGGAAACTGTGCTTTTCGGGGTAGAGAAGTTCGAGTTGCCGGGATAGGTTTTTCAATCCTATGCCCGAACCGCTTTTATCGGTTTTATCTTTGGGAAAGCAACTGTTTTCGATGTGACATTCGATAACTCCTTGTGAAGGCTCTCGCATGGTTATCGAAACAAACGAATCTTCTGTTGCGCTTGTCCCGTGTTTGAAAGCATTCTCAATTAAAGTGATAAACAGTAGGGGGGCAATCTTATATCCTCGGCACAACCCCTGAGGTATATTTACTTCGGTTTTTACATGGCGAGCCAGCCGCAGTCGCATCAATTCGATGTAATTTTGATTAAATTCCAACTCTTTTTCTATGGGTACATAGTGTTGTGTGTTTTCATAAAGTACATACCGTAACATTTTACTCAGTTCGAGGACTGCGCTTTGTGCGCGGTCGGGGCTAATGGCGATGAGCGAGTAGATGTTGTTGAGCGTGTTGAAGAGGAAATGGGGGTTGAGTTGGTTTTTCAAATTTTTCAGTTCAGCTTCGGTACGCTCTTGTTCCAGTTGTTTGCGCTCTTTTTCAGAGATGATCCATTTTTGAGTCATCTTAATAGCCACGCTTAATCCTACACTCAGGGCTAAGGTAATGGCGTCTTGCCATTGCATGAGTCCCGGCCGTGGTGGAGGTATGATTCCCGGTCGCCAATGTATGACTTCGGGAGGTACCATCATGCGGTGTACTAAAAAACTGATTATGTTGGTGAGTACAATGAGTAGCAGGTTGTAAATAATGAAACGTATGGGCTTTTTCTGGAAAAGGACTTTGTCGATAAGCCACAGGTAGTTGATATAGAATATGAGAGCAATGCACAATGGTTGTATGTAGAATTTCAATAGGTTGAAATCATGCATACGCCTCATGCTCTCGAACCGCTCGAAGAAGAGGAGCGGGAAGAGAAATATGATGGTCCACGCAATTACGTGGATAAAAAGGGGGTTAAACTTTTTGCGTATGTGTTGCGTATCGGGTGCCATAGTACAAATATAGCAATTTAGAGACTAAAAATATTATTTATTCGTAACGAATTGCTTCTATGGGGTCGAGGTTGGCTGCTTTGCGAGCCGGATACCAGCCGAAGAATATACCGGTGAGTGTACAGACAAAGAAAGAGAGTATCACCGAGTAGGCTTGTATATAAACCGGCCAGTTGAATACCAAGTTGACGACCATAGAGGCACCTACGCCAAGTAATACGCCAATAATACCTCCTGTGACACTGATGAGTACGGCCTCGATAAGAAATTGGGAGAGAATATCGATACCCCGTGCGCCGATAGACATTCGCAGACCAATTTCGCGGGTGCGCTCGGTGACCGATACATACATGATATTCATGATACCGATACCGCCTACCAGCAGCGAAATACCCGCGATACAAGCCAGCAGGATAGTCATCATATCGGTGGTGGAGCTCATCATGGAGCTTAGCTCTTCTTGCGAACGGATTTCGAAATCGTCCTCTGCGCCCTCTTTGATTTTATGGTTTTTCCGCAAGATTTGTGCAATCTCTTCGGTAGCCTGTGGTGTAAGCTCTTCGGTGAGGGCCGAGCAGTAAATCCCTTGCAGGTAAGTGATGGCGAGGATACGTTTTTGTACCGTGGTGTAAGGGGCCAAAACCATATCGTCTTGGTCCATGCCCATGCTGTTGTATCCTTTGGGAGTGAGGGTCCCGACGATTTTAAGCGGTATTTTGTTGAACCGTATCACTTTGCCGATAGGGCTTTCGCCGTTGGGGAACAGGTTGTCGGTGATGGTTTTGCCTACCAAGCAGACTTTGGCCGAGGAGAGGACATCTTGCGGAGTGAACATACTGCCTTCTTCGATCGAGATTTTACGTATTTCGAGGTAGTCTTCGGTTACGCCATAGATCGTACTGGGGTAGTTGTTGGCACCGTATATGAATTGTCCGCTGCTGTTGACCGACGGAGAGCAGGCCGATACATATTCGGTCTCCTCGTCGATGGCCTTGTAGTCGTTCAGTTTAAGGGTTTGCATGGACGATGCATCTTGTCTGACACCGCCCCGCTCCATATTACCGGGGTGTATCATAATCATGTTCGATCCCATTTCGGCGATCTGTTCCCGTATGCTTCGTTTTGAGCCCTGTCCGATAGCCAGCATGGTAATCACCGACGCTACGCCGATAATGATGCCCAGCATGGTGAGGAAACACCTCATTTTGTTATTGTTGAGCGCTTTTAATGCTATTTTGGTGAGATTGGTCAGATTCATAATATCTTTCTTAATCGGTTTCTACCGGTAGTTTCTGTAACATCTCCAACGCCGAAGCCTGCTTCTCGTTCGAGGTGTCCGAAATGACTTTCCCGTCTCGCAATACGATATTTCGGCTACTGTATGCCGACAATTCGGGGTTATGTGTTACGAAAATAATGGTACGTCCACGGGCGTGCAGCTCTTGGAAGAGAACTAGAATCTCGAACGAGGTGCGGGTGTCGAGATTACCTGTTGCTTCGTCGGCGAGGATAATGACGGGGTCGTTTACCAAAGCCCGGGCGATAGCTACACGTTGCTGCTGTCCGCCCGACATTTGGTTCGACTTGTGGTTTTTTCGTTCGGAAAGACCTACGGCGTCGAGCGCTTTCGAGGCCATTTCGTGCCGTTCACGCGCCGAAATAGCCGAATTGTACATGAGCGGTAATTCTACATTTTCGAGGGCTGTTGTTTTGGGCAATAGGTTGTAGGATTGGAATACGAAGCCAATCTTGCGGTTTCGCAGAACCGACCGTTCGTTCTTACCCATGCTTTTGACCGGGATACCGTCGAGATAGTATTCGCCCGACGTGGGGGTGTCGAGGCAACCCAATATATTGAGCAGGGTCGATTTTCCCGATCCGCTGGTACCCATGATCGTCACGAACTCGCCTGCGTTTATAGTGAAGCTCACACCCCGCAGTGCGTGTACGGTCTCGTTCCCCACAATGAAATTGCGCCGGATATTATCCAGCCTGATAATCTCTTTCGTTGTCATGGTTTTTGTTGTCCTTCCTTTATTTTTTTCGTCCCGGTGGCTTAGGCATGAAAGGGCTTTCTTCCTTATTGCCCGAATCTTGTCCGGTGGGTATTCCGGTATTGCTCTTGCGGTCTACGGCTACGATTTCGCCTTCGTTCAATCCTTCGCATATTTCTATATTCACGCCGTTGTCCATACCTACTTTTACTTGGCGAGGATTCCATGTGTTATTTTCTTGTACCCACACGATTTTAAGGCTGTCGTTTTCGGGCGCCTTCTGTTGGGGCATCTCTTCGTGTGCCGGAGCTTTTCCGTCGGGCGGGTCGGGCATGAAGCGGAGCGCTTTGACCGGTATGTTCACCACATTGCGCCGCTCGGCGATATAGATGGTAATGTTGGCGGTTAAGCCCGGTTTCAGTTTCAAATCGGGATTATGGGCCGAAATAACGACTTCATAGGTGACCACATTGCTCTCTTCGGTAGCTTCCAACCGCACTTGGGTGACGGTGCCCTCGAATGTGTCGTTAGGATAGGCATCGACCGTGAAAGCTACCCGCTGACCCTCTTTTACTCCGCCTATATCGGCTTCATCGACGTCGGCGATTACTTGCATTTGTGTAAGGTCGGCGGCAATGGTGAAAAGGGTAGGCGTTTCGAATCCGGCAGCTACGGTTTGCCCCTCTTCGACAGCACGGCTGATTACCACCCCGTCGATAGGCGAGGTAATGGTGGCATAGGCCAAATTGCGTTTGGCTTTTGCCAAGTTGGCTTCGCTGCTTTCGTAAGCGCTTTTGGCTTTGGCGTAGTTGTAGGTCGACTCTTCGAACTCGGTGTCGCTGATGAGTTGCTTCTCGTGCAGCGCTTTGTTTCGCAGGTAATTTTTTTCTTGGTATTCATATTCGGCTTTTGCCCCGTCGTAGGTGGCTTGCTGCGAGGTAAGTTCGCTTTGCAGCGTAACTTTATCCATCTCGGCAATAAGTTGGCCTTTGGTGACGACCGAATTGTAGTCGGCATACAGTTTGTCGATGATACCCGATACTTGCGTACCTACTTCGACTTGGGTAACCGGTTCTATCGTACCGGTTGCCGTAACAGTTTCCGATACATCGCCTCGTGTTGCTGTAGCCGTTTCGATGATGTAACTTGCGCTTTTTGATGATCTCCCGAATAGAAGCCACAGGATAGCGATTACTGCGAGAATCGCAACAGAGAGAATGATGATTTTTTTACGTTTCATATTTCGAGATGATTTTATTATTCGTTAGTCGAGTGTGAGCGGTTTGTTTTCGTAATAATCGAGTAGTTTCAAATTGAGCAGAGCCATGAACCGCGATTGTAGCTCTTCTTGTTGAGCCGATAGCCAGTTGTTTTTGGCGGTGAGCATTTCGACCGTGTTTTTCATGCCGAGGTAGAATTGCTCTTCGGTGAGTTCGAACGAAATTTTTGTGGCGTTGAGTTGTTCGCGGGCAGCCAAATATTGCGACTGTGCCGACGAGGCGTCGAGCCACGCGCTCTCTATTTCGTTTAGCAGATTCTTTTCCTCGTTTTTAAGGTCGAGCTGGCTGATCTTTTGCTGGATTTTGGCTCGCTCGACGGCCGATTTGTTGCTCCGGCGGCTGTATATGGGAATCGATAGCGTGAGCCCAATCGATTCGTTGAATCCCTGTTTCATTTGCGTGGCAAAGCTGCTGTTGTCGCCTGTGTTGTGTCCGCTGCCTATCCCGGCATTGAGCGATAGGTTGGGGTAGTAGCCCGCTTTGGCATTGGCGATATTCAGCTCGGCCACTTCGAGTTCCAGTTTGCCGCTCTGTATCGATGGAATGAATCCCAATGCGGTAGCGTATACCGTGCTTTTGTCGGGTAGCGGTACCAGCACTTTGCTTTCGTCGATGGGCGGTAAAGCCAAATTCATTTCTACATCGATGTCGAGTTCGAGCAGTTGTTTGAGGTTGAGTTTCAGTTGGTCCCGGTTGGCTTCGGCCGTAACCAGTTGGTATTTGTCGTTGCTGTATTGGGCTTCGAGTTGTGCCAAATCGCTTTTTGAGATAGACCCGGCAGCCAGCAATTCGCGCGAACGCTCCACTTGCCGCAGCGATACCTCGACGGTTTGCTTACAGATGTTTACAGCCTCTTCGGCATAAAGTATTTTCAGATAGTCGGTAAGAATGGCAATTTGCAAATTGTCGAGGCTCTCTTTGAAAGCATACTGTTGCTGTTGCTCTTGCAGTTGGTTCGCCTTGATGGTATTTCGCCGCTTCCCGTCGAAGAGTGTCCACGAGGCGTTTAAGTTGTAAGTCCCGGTATAGACGTTGTTCCCCGCCTGACTGCCATCGGCCATCGGGTAGTTGCCATAGTTGTGCGAGGTGGAGAAGTCGAACGAAGGGAACAACTGGGCTTTGGCCTCTTGGGTATTCACCGTGCTTTCTTCTACCGATAACCTGTTCTGTTGCAGTGTGATACTGTGGTCTTGGCCATATTCGAAACAGTCTTGCAATGTCCATACAGAAGGGGTTGTCTCTTCGCCCCACAGAGCAATGTTGCACGCGAGGAATAAGGCAGTACCATATATTCTTAAATTTTTCATATTCGAAATGTTAAATTTCGGTTCAAATTTAACATTTCATCTTCGATGGGAAAAAAGTAATGGAAAGACACCCCTTTTTTAGAGATGGATTTCGCTTTTTTATCGATGAAATGGGTAATATATTTTTCGACCTTTTCCCGGAATGGAAATTTATTCGATTTGTATCGTATAGCAATAGTCGTGTTGCCGCAAGAGTACCAAATATTCGGGGTGTACCGGTTTCCCCCAAGAGGTATCTCCCCCGACACCCATTTGGGCATAGTCGATGTTGAGGAAATAATTATCGACCTGCTTCAAGTCGATCGGTGAGCGGAGCGGTTTCCCGTCGTGATCGAAGAAATCTTTTTTGGCGGTGAATTGAATATTGAAACAGAATGGAATTTCGCCCTCCACTCTCAATTTATGGCCGTCGTTCGATGTCAATTCGAGCCATCGTACATCTGTGCGGTAGCCGTTTTCCTGTGGCCGGATATAGTTGTAAGGCAATTCTTTGACATTCATTTCGTAGATTCCGATGTTTGCCGAAGTCTTTCGGTCGGAATAATTTTCCCAGGGGCCCCGGCCATACCATTTGGCTTTTGTCAACAGGCTGTTGACGTTTGTGATTTGACCGATTCGCGGGATATACATATTTTTTTCTCCATAATAGAAATGGGGTATAAAGTGGTTGTTTACTTTTATGGTCCCGTTGGGATAGATGGTATATTCGCTATTGAAATAGATGGTGTGTTGGGGGTTGTCGGAAACTGTGGTAGTTGTGGATATGTCGATTTTCAAAGCTTCGCACCCCAAATGATTCCCGTTTATGGGGGTTACATCGACAGCATGGATACGCAAGTTGTCATCGGATTTTTTCCAAAAATCTATTTCCTTGTCCCATTGGTCGTTGTCGATATTGACGCGCCAAAAGTCGGGTAATAGAGGTGCTGTAATGTAATCGAATTGATTGCAGGAGAGTTTCGAAAGGGCACCTTTGTTTTTGTCGAATACAATTTCCAATCCGGCATTACTTGTTATGATTATAGATTCGGGCGTGTTGTCGTATTTTAATAGCCCTTCGATAGTGGTAGGGGATAATGTGTTTTTGGGGAGCTTATTCAGTGGAATTTGGTCGTAGGCTATTGTCCAACCGGCAGGTAAAAGAGCTTCGTCCCGGGTGGTGGTAAAGGCGATGTTTATAAAATATTCGGCATCGTTGCCGATTACAGAATGGTAGGGTATATCGAACAGTTTGGCCGAGAGCGGTTCGGCAGAGACAGTTTGCACACCGCTTTCTATGGGTTTACCGTCGCGCAGTATGGTCCAACTCATTTTGTACTTCGATGCATTGGTGAATGAAAAATTATTGGATAATTCGAAACATTTTTCGCCGAGATTGCTCTTTTTAACGCGTAGATTTTGCAATACCTTACGAGCTTCGTAGGCGTGGGGATTCGGTTTGCGGTCGGGCGAAAACAATCCGTTGATACAGAACGAGGCATCGTTTCGTATCTTCTCTTGCCCGAACCCGCCACCATATTCATAGTAGTGTGTGCCGTCGCGATATGCGTCCATGCCTTGATCTACAAAGTCCCAAATAAAGCCCCCTTGCAGTATGGGGTAAGATTCTATTAAATCCCAGTAATCTTGGAAATTTCCGAGGCTGTTCCCCATAGAATGGGCATATTCGCATTGAATAAGAGGCCGGTAACTGTCGGTGGATAGGGCATAGTTACGCATGGTCTCCATGCTCATGTACATGGGACAGTAAATATCGGTGTGGGGGCTTGTGCCGGCTTGTTCAAACTGGACGGTTCGGGTAGGATCCAGTTGTTTGAGCAGGGCATATCCTTTTTCGAAGTTGAGGCCGTCGCCGCATTCGTTACCCATAGACCAGCCAATTACAGAGGGGTGGTTTTTGTCCCGTTCGACCATTCGTTTCATACGGTCTAAATGTATGTCGGTCCAATCGGGGTCGGTAGCAATATGTTTCGCCGGATCTATATTGTTTTGAAGGGCGGCTCCAAGTCCGTGCGATTCGATGTTGGCTTCGTCGATGACATAAATGCCGTATTTGTCGCACAGTTCATAAAAATAGGGATCGTTGGGGTAGTGAGCCGTTCGAATAGCGTTGATGTTAAACTGTTTCATCAGTTCCACATCTTTCAGCATTGTTTCCCGTGGTATATAATGGCCATATTGGGGGTGATGTTCGTGCCGGTTGGCACCTTTGATATAAATGGGTTTCCCGTTTACGCAGAGTTGTGAGTGGATAACAGCCACTTCGCGGAAGCCGATTTTTGCCGAAGAATAGGTGCGTGTGCCATCGTAATCGACCTCGAAGAGCAGCGTGTAGAGCGAAGGCGTTTCGGCAGTCCATGGCAAGCAGTCGCCAATGGTATCGCAGAGCGAGAAAGTTTGCTGTTTGCCATTAGCCAATTTTACAGTTTTTGTTTGGTGCATGATTTCCCGATTTTGGTGATCGAGCAGGGAAATGGCGACGTGGGCCGACTTGCGGCGGGTGTCGTTGTTTTTAATCGTATAACTCAAATCCAAAATGCCATTCGAGAACTTTTCGTCGAGGTGGGCGTTGGCAAAGAAATCTTTCAAATAGATTTTGGGTGTCGCATAAATCCATACGTCGCGTTTTATGCCGGCCAATCGCCAAAAGTCTTGACATTCTAAATAGGAACCTATCGAAAAACGATATACTTCGACCGAAATGGAGTTGTCGGCTCCGCATTTTATGTAAGGAGTTATATCGAACTCGGCTTGCATTTTTGAATCTTGGGAATATCCAACTTTCTCCCCGTTTACCCAAACATAGAATGCCGATTTGACCGCTCCGAAATGTAGGATAACCCGTTTGTCCCGAAATTCATTCGGGATAAATATCGTTCTGCGGTATGCCCCAACGGGATTCCACTCGGTTGGAACTTTATAGGGATACGGGTTTATATAGTTGAATTCATAGGGGTGGTTCATGTATAGAGGCTTGTCGTAGCCTTGCAGCGGCCAACTGCCCGGAACGTCGATGTCGTCCCAGCCCGATACATCGAAATCCTTTTCGTAGAAATTGGCAATGCGTTCCGAGGGGCGTTCGCAAAAATGGAATTTCCATTTCCCGTTGAGGCATATATTATCGGGGGTATTGTCATATCCGCTCAGGATAGCATCTTGGCGATTGGAGTAGTACCAAAACGATGCTCGTCCGTCCTCCCGGTTTACTCCAACGATACCGGGGTTTTCATATTCGTTTATTGCATATGTGGTTATACTTGTCGCTAATAATAGTGCTATGGGTAATGCAGGTATTAGTTTCATAGGGTTTGCTTTTAAATTTTATCAAAGATAATCGATTTATGGCATTTGGAAAATGTAGCATATCTGTATAATCATGTATAATTTTATTGTGGGGATTATTCTTTTGCGGCGAAATTAAGATAATGATTATATACATTATAATCGGAGTATCGTACATTTTAATATTTGCCGAATTACTATAACTTTGTCCTTATAAATCTATATATCATGAAAAGAATCTTAGGCTTAGTTTTAGTGTTGGGTTTTGCGATGGCGAATGTTAATGCTCAAATCGCAGATAAAAAGACTTATTTAGAGGAGTTTGTAAATGAACTTCATAAAAAATGGCCGAACAACAAAACTCAAAATTTAGTATTTCATGGCCATAGTGTTCCAACCGGTTATTTTACGGGTGGTGATGTTTGTCCGTTCGAGTCTTATCCGCATTATGTACATTTTGGGATAAAAGAAAAATATCCTTTTGCCGTAGTAAATTGTATAAGGTCTTCTATTGGTGGTGAAAATGCCAAGCAAGGCGCAGCCCGTTTTGAGAAAACGGTTTTGAATTATTTGCCCGATGTGTTGTTTATCGATTATTCGTTGAACGATCGAGGAATGCCTTTGGAAGAAGCCCGTGCCGCTTGGGAGTCGATGATTGAAAAAGCTTTGGACAGCCGGGTAAAAGTGATTTTGTTGACCCCTACGCCAGATACCACCGAAGATATTTTGGACGATAATACTCTTTTGGCAAAGCACGCAGAGCAAGTGCGGGATTTGGCCGAAAAGTATCATGTGGGTTTGGTCGATTCGTATGCGTTGTTTAAGGCACGGGCTGCTGCCGGTGAAGATATAAAACAGTATATGAGTCAGAATAATCACCCCAATGCCAAAGGCCATAAGATTGTAGCCGACGCGATTCTCGAATGGTTTTTTGCAGCAGACAATAATAATTAAAAAAGATATATCATGAAAAAACAGCCTTTAATTATTGGATTATTGTTGGTGTTTTCATTGGCGGTAAATGCTCAAATTGCCGATAAGAAAACCTATTTAGCAAGTTTTGTAGCGGAGATGCATAAGAAATGGCCGGATAACAGGACTTTGAACATGGTCTTTCACGGGCACAGTGTCCCTACCGGATATTTTTCGGGACAAGAGGTTCATACATTTGAATCGTACCCGCATTATGTACATTATGCGTTGAAGGAGTTGTTCCCATACTCGGTGGTCAATTGCATTCGTACATCGATAGGAGGCGAGACGGCTCGTAGCGGTGCACAACGTTTTGTCTCGGATGTCCTCTCGCATAAACCCGACTTGATATTCATAGATTATTCTTTGAACGATCGAGCATTGAGTTTGGAGGAGGCTCGAAGTTGCTGGGCGTCGATGATAGAACAAGCGTTGAATAATAATGTCAAGGTGATTTTGTGTACTCCTACCCCCGATACCACCGAAGATATTACAGATGATAATGCTCCCCTTAACGCTCATGCCGAGCAGGTGCGGGCATTGGCCGAAGAATACCATGTAGGTTTGGTCGATTCGTATGCCCTGTTTAAGAACAAGGCTTTATCGGGAGAAAACATATTGAATTACATGAGCCAAAATAACCACCCGAATGCGGCCGGCCACCAGCTTGTTGCACAGGAGATGATGACGTGGTTTACCTCTTTGTCGGTAGAGACCGGCGGTGAGTATGAGGATTCGGGTGTGGATTTTGTCGGAGCTATGGGTGCCGCTTCATCGTTCGATTACAATGGCGATGGGATAAGGGATTTGATATATAGCGATGCTTCGGGCTGTTATGTATATCAAAATAAAGGGAATGGCGATTTTGAAAGAATCAACCACCAGTTATTCCCCGCATTAGATGCCTCGACGATTATTTCGGCGGATATTGATAACGATGGCGCGGAAGAACTGTTTATGAGCGGGTTGCGCGGAGGAAGCGGAGTTGCCAAACTGTATAAGCGCGGTGCAGACGGGGTGTGGGCTGAGTTGACCGGTCACAACATACCGGCTGTATATTCACATTCCAATACATCGAGGCAGATGAACTCTTCGGTAGTTGCAGCCGATTTTAATAATGACGGATATGTCGATTTTGCAGTCAATGCGTTATCGTCGGGGGCGAATGCGGTTTGTGGCGTATATATCAACAACAAGGACAATACCTTTACCGAGTTGCCCACAGATATGCGGCCGGGTTGCGGAGGCGGAATCCTTGCTGTCGATTTGGATAATGACGGCTATCAAGATTTGGTATTGTGGGGATATACCTACACAACGGCTGGCGGCTATTTAGAGGTGTATAAAAATAACCGGGGCGAATCGTTCGAAGTGCAAGGAAACTCTTATGCGGCACAAACGTGGTCGGCACAAGTTGTTCCGGGCGATTTCGATAATGACGGGTATATGGATTTGGCGTTAGTGTCTTGGGCTACCAACATTTTTATGAACGATGGTTCCATGCATTTTTCGGCTATCGGCAATAGCGGCTTGTCGAACTATTCGCGTTGCAACGGTATAGTTATCGATCGGGCTGAGGGTAAACCCAGTGTATTGATTGCCGGATTGACCGGAAACCTGTCGGAAACAGCCATGTATGTATATAATGAGACATTGGAGTTGTATGAAAAAGTGGTACTTTCGGGTATAGGAGAATATGGCTCTATTGTGATGGAAGACTTTAATGGCGATGGGAACAAGGATATTTTTGTGACCGGGAAAAATCGCGATGCAAAGCTCGATGCCGCCTTGCTGCTTTATAAGGGGGAAGAGACGGGTGTCGAGTCTTTACAGGTTTCCCGTTATGAGGTTTCTCCCAATCCGGTGTCGGGCAACTTGTACATTTATTCGCCCGAGAACGAAAAGGTGGCTGTTACGCTGTGGGACCAGTCGGGACGTCTTTGTTTGGAGACCGATATTTTTACCAATGGAGGGGCGGTCGATTGTCGCAACTGCACTCCGGGAGTCTATTTTTTAACTATTGGAAGAGGGCAAGAAAGAGAGTCGCATAAGATAATCATCAAATAGGTATGAAAGCGCAACGATTGTTCGTGTTTCCCATGACGTGCCTCGCATTTACAGGCATGGCATCGGGCGAAGAGGCCGACCGTCCCAATATCCTTTGGTTGACGTATGAAGATACGTCGCCACATTTTATTGGCTGTTATGGCAACGAAGGTGCCCATACCCCAGCGATGGATGCTTTGGCTAACGATCCCGGAGGGGTGCGATTCAGCAGAGCTTATTCCAACAGCACGGTGTCGTCGCCATCGCGTAGCTGTTTGATTACAGGAATGGACGTAAATGTATTGGGCACGAATAACCATCGTTACGAACGAGCCGTACCGGCCGATGTCAAGGCCTTCCCGTATTATTTGCGACAAGCCGGGTATTATACATCGAACAATGTGAAGACCGATTACAATGTGTCGAATGCGACCTTTATCTCCGACGCTTGGAATGAATCTTCGTCGGTGGCACATTGGCGCAATCGTCCTTCGGGGCAGCCGTTTTTCAGCGTCTTTAATATCATGTATTCACATCAAAGTTATGTGTCGCGCAACGATTATGCTTCGTATTTGACCGATGTCTATGCATTTTTGGATGCCGATCGGGTGACATCACCGCAAGAGGCTTTGGTCCCCGATTTTTACAAGGCGGGAGCGGAGTCGCAACTATTGATGGCTCGGATGCAAAATTGCATTAATTATACCGACCAGCTTATCGAAGAGCGGTTGGACGAGTTAAAGGCCGACGGCTTGGACGAAAATACGATTGTTTTTGTGTTTGCCGATCATGGCGAAGGCATACCGCGCGGGAAAACCACGGCAATAGGTATGGGCTATCGGGTGCCGTTTATCGTATGGTTCCCCGAAAAGTGGCGGCATCTGAATCCTTTCGAGAGTTCGGTCGTGACCGATCGGCAAATTTGCTTTGAAGATTTGGCGCCTACCATATTGCAACTGGCGGGAGTTGAAATCCCTGAGTATATGAACGGGAAACCGATTTTTGACCCGTCGACCGATGGTCAGGAATATATTCACGGGTCGAGAAATAGAATCGACGATTCTCCGGGTATAGACCGGTCGGTAATCAAGGGTCGGTATATATATACTCGTGTGTTTTGTCCCTATCTGCCTATGGTGAGGACAACCGGTTATGCTTATAATTCGGATATCATGGTGGCAATTCGCCGGGAGTTGAACGATGGTGGGCTGACCGATGTTCAAGCCGCACCCTATTTGCCTTCTGATTTGGAATATCTTTATGATATGGAGGCCGATAAGTGGGAGATGAACAATTTAGCCGGGGACCCGCAGTATGCCGATTTGTTGGCAGAGTTTCGAGGTGAAATGGTGCGCTATTCGAAAGCGATTAAGGATTTGGGATTTATGCCCGAATTTGAAATGCAGCGTCGCAGTGCAAGTTCCACTCCGATGGAAATTCGTAATAATTTCGATGTCGATGCCGTTGTCGATGCCGCCATGCTTGTGGGTGAAGAGGGGGTGAAAGAACAGCAACTCGAATGGTTGTCGTCTACCGATCCGTTGGTGCGCTATTGGGCCGCCGTAGGTATTTATGCGCAGGGCGAGGAGGCTGTCCCCGATAAAGAAAAAGTTATCGCCTGTTACAATGCCGAGACCTTTGAAAGCGCAAAATTGAAATTGGCGGCATTCCTGTATAAGTATTGCAATTATCAGGAAGCCCGGGCCACGATCGATGAATATAGCCGCGGAGAGAATAATTTACTGGCTAATGAGGCGGTATTGATGATTCAGGACATGGGCGATAAAATGCCCGATTTTCAGTTGCTGATTAATGAAATAAAGAGTTATTGGCAAACGAACGATAAAAATTATTGCGCCTCTCCGTCGGTGAATGTTGCCCAGTTGTTGATTCGGGATATGCTGCAAAATCCATTTTCCGCTCCGATTGTTTGCGGTGAGCGGCTTCGGTTGAAAAATTGTGTGACACTGGGATTCTTAGATGGTAAAGATGATAATTCTACTTGTCAGACATATTTGAACGACGGGTCGGACGAGTGGGTTTTGGAAGAACAGGAAAACGGATATTTCGTTGTTCGGCATTACCGGTCTGGAAAAGTGTTGACTATGAACGGAGCTGTGGGAAATGGGATACGCCCCGTTTTGAGCGAGTTTGCCGGTAACGATGCTCAGTTATGGAATTTACGGCAATATCGCAATGGCTTCTTTTTGGAAAACAAGGCGACCGGTCGTCCGTTGCAAGTGAATTCGCAATCGAAAAACGAAGGTGCTGCCATCTCTCAATGGGAGTGGAATGGTAAGCAACATTTTGTTTGGCAGTTGGTGCCGGTAGAGAGTTCGGCAGTAAATGCTCCTGAGGGAAATGTCGGGTTTGAATTGGTGAATGTGATGTGCGAAACGGGCCGGGTTTATGTCGCATTGGAGACGACATCGCCAAGCCGGGTGTATGTCGATGTGTATGATATGGCTGGCCGCTGTTTGTGTCGCCAAATGTTTTCCGATGTGAATATAGGTGTAAATAGCTGGACGTTAGAGTGTAATGCCCCCGGAGATCAATCACCTCTTTTGCTGAGTGTAAAGCAGTCGGTAGGAGATAAGATGTATAAATCGGTAATGAAATTCGTGTCGAAATAAAATAAGATGAAAGGGAAATCTTGTATAGGTTGTATACCTGTGTTTTTGGCAGGTACATTCGGTGTCGTGGCGGCCGATCGTCAGGAGGCAACGCCACGTCCCAATATCCTTTGGCTGACTTATGAAGATACATCGCCTCAATTTATAGGGTGTTATGGCGATTCGTTGGCCAAGACACCTACGATGGATCGGTTGGCGGCCGAGGGAGTGCGCTTTACGTCGGCCTTTTCGACCGGGACGGTCTCTTCGCCGAGCCGTTTTTGTTTGATTACGGGAATGACCCCTACTACGATGGGTACCGGTAACCATAGAAGCCAGTATCCGATTCCCGATTTTGTACATGGATTCCCGAAATATTTGAAAGAAGCGGGTTATTATACCAGTAATAATTATAAAACCGATTATAATAATGCCCGGGAGAAGGAGATGATTGCTGAGTCGTGGGACGAAAGTTCCGGGAAAGCCGGTTGGTGGAAACGAAAACCCGGTCAGCCGTTTTTTGCCGTATTCAACAGTCCTCACAGTCACCAGTCGCGCACAATGACTAACCCGTGGGAACAGTATGAGAAACAGGTGCTCAACCGGTTGGATTCGAGCCGAATGACTTCGACGGATGCTCCTTTCGAGATGCCCTCGTTTTATCGGGATACCCCCGAAATGCGCCAACAGATGTCGCGTGTGTATAATTCGATTTCTTTGACCGACCAGCAATTCGAAGGGATATTGGCCCGGTTGGAAAAAGAAGGGTTGAGGGATAGCACAATTATATTTTGTTTCTCGGACCACGGCGAAGGCATTCCGCGCGGGAAAGGCAGTTCGTTGGGGTTGGGCTACCGGGTGCCGTTTATCGTTTGGGTGCCAGAGATGTACAAACACTTGTCGCCGTGGGGCAGTGGGGTGATAACCGATCGTTTGGTAAGTTTCGAAGATTTTGGCGCTACTGTTTTGGCTTTGGCGGGGGTTGAGATTCCCGAATACATAGAAGGCCGACCGTTTATGGGTGCCACGGTGGCAGAGGAAAAGGAGTATGTCTATGGCGCTTGTGACGGATTGGACTCGAATAATGAATTATCGCGTTCGGTGACAGATGGCCGCTATATCTATACCCGGGTATTTACCTGCCACCAACCGTGGGTGCGGTGGATGACCTATTACGATCATGGCGATATCCAAAAGATCATGCGGAAAGACTTTGCACAGGGCTTGATGAATGAGGGGCAAGCGGCTATTATGCAACCTCGTGAAGCCGAGTATCTGTATGATTTGAATCGGGACAAGTGGGAAATGGAAAATCTTGCGGATAATCCTGAATATGCCGACCTCCTGTCGCATTTCCGGGAAAAGATGGAAGCCCGGATAATCGAAACCCGCGATGCCCATTTTATCCCGGAATACAGTTATGCGCAATATGCCGACCGTTATATTCCTTATACACTCCGGCAGAATGAGTCAATCTATCCGGTGGAGCAAGTTCTTCATGCAGCTATGTTGAGCGGAATGGGAAAAACGGTAATTCCCGAGCAGATAATGCTGCTGGACGATAACAATGATATTGTCAATTATTGGGCCGCATTGGGCCTGTTCGTTTCGAGAAAAGATCTATCGGAATATAAGGCGGTTTTGGCACAAAAGATATTTTCCATCGAGTATGAACCGGCAAAGTTGTACTTGGCGGGGGCAGCCTATGATTGCTTTGGCGATGACGATTCGCGACGAATATTGGAAGCCGGAATGTTGTCGGGTAATACAGCGGTAAATAAGATAACCATGCAAATTCTATTGAATATCGATTTGGGTAAATCTCAGGCTTTACTCCCTGTCGTTCATAAACATATCGATATTTACGGGAATGAAAAGAGCCACGGCGATGTCGAATATTTCATGAATGTGGTTTTAAATAGATTGGAGGGAAAATCGTTTACATTCAGCTCTTTTTGGTGATCTGGGGAATAAAATTTAGATGTAGGAAGCCCCCGGTTTATGTATGAGGAAGTTGATGTTTTGTAGAAAAGGATTGCGCTTGTTTCGTGTTTATTCCTGTTACAGAACTCATAAATGGCATAATCCAATATTTTGTACATCAAAACCCATATTTCGTACATTTTGTATGAGTATGATGCGTCATATATTTGTAACAGATTAATAACAACAAATACTAATCTAAAAATCTATATCATGAATAAGTATTTTACTATTGCAGTTGCATTGTGTTCAGTTTTTGCAGGATCTGCTGCTGACGTTGTGTTGCCGGAAGGCATGATCGCATTGACCCCCGAAGGTGTAGAACTTACTTCAGAAGGGATTGATAACATCACCCAAAATAAAAAACCTATTGTAAAGACCGATAATAATTTGATATTCTTTACGGCTAAGACTGCCGAAGAGGGTGATGAGTTGTGGGTATCGGGTCTGACCCCCGAAACGACAAAAATGGTAAAGGATATTAATATAGGAGCCGTTGGTTCTAATCCTTCCTATTTGACTGTTGTGGGGAATAAAGTTTATTTCGTAGCCGAAACTTCGGAAGCCGGAGCCGAGTTGTGGGTATCTGACGGAACCGAGGCCGGTACGAAAATGGTAAAAGATATTTATCCGGGCGAAATGGGTAGTAGCCCGTTTGGCTTGTCTAAATATCAGGATAAAGTCATGTTCTTTGCCATGGACGAAGAGAGCGAGTTTGTTCCTACAATAGGTATCGACCCCGAAAAATGGTTGTGGATTTCCGATGGAACCGAAGAGGGGACAATCCGTTTGGGTAAAAATCCGACCCGCCAGAACAATTACGACGGCGATGCCGGTGTGATTGTAGAGGCTAATGGCTTGGCATTCTATGTAGGGTACAATTTGGAGATGAATGAAACATTATATGTATCAGATGGTACTCCTGAAGGAACGAAAGCCGTGAAGAATATCAATCCTAAGGCTACTCCCGGCGAATCGTTCCAAACCGCATCGGCTGCTATTGACTGGCTTACACCGGTGAATAACAAGTGGGTCGTATTCCGTGCAGAAACCGTAGCCGAGGTTACCGGAACCACAGATATGGGTAGCGAAATTTGGGTATCCGATGGAACTGCCGAAGGAACAAAATGGATCGGTTTCGATTTCGCTAAGGGCGAAACCAATGGTCTCCCAACCGGTACACAGTTTGCTTGCGGTAGATCGTACGGCGATGTACTTTATTTCCGAGCCGACGATGGCGTACACAATGTAGAACCTTGTATTTTTGACTTGTCGCAACCTATCGAAGAAGGTGTAAATCCTCGTTCGTTGGTAGATGTTAACCATTGGGGCGGTAATGCTTATTTGTCTTCGTGGCCCAGCAACTTCCATATGTATGGCGACTTCTTGTTTATGCAGGCCAATGGCGGTTATTTCTTGGAAGGTGACGAAACGGAGTATGCTTCGGGATATAGTTTGTGGCGGTTGGATTTGGCTACTTTGTCCAATTTACAATATTCGATGCATTGGTGTGGAACTGAAATCTTCAAAGGCAACCAGCGGGATAATAGCAGTTGGTTTGAAAATGTAGGAACAAAAATGTTTTTTGTAGCACAAGATGCCGACAGTAATATGGAGTTGTGGTGTATGGATTCTCCCGATGCTGCCCCGGCAAAGGTTGTCGACCTCCCCGAAAATGGAAATATGCACTCTTTGATGAATATCAATGAAAACCTCTATTTCGCCTCGATGGGAACCAAAGCGCTGTATCGCTATATTGTAGCCGGCGGCGATCCCGGAAGTGTAACGTCGGTAACCGCATCGAATGTGAAAATTTATCCGACCGTATCGAACGATGTAATCAATATCGAATCGGAACAAGCTGTAACAAGCGTGAAATTATTTAATGTACAAGGTGCGCAAGTGATGGAATCCGGAGCAACAACTCAGATTTCCGTGGTAACATATCCGTCGGGACTTTATCTAATGGTAGTCTCTTTGGAAGATGGTACAAACATTTGTAAGAAAGTTATTGTCGAATAGTTGAATTATAATATATAATGCCCGTATCTATTCTCTTTAAGGGATTAATGCGGGCATTAATTATATCAAAAGGTATGTTACGAATAAAATTTTTTATAATAGGACTTTTTTGTGTGATGTCGTTTTCGTTGTCGGCTCATACAATAAAAGGTGTCGTTATCGATAACGATACCAAAGAACCGTTGACCGGAGCGGCGGTATTGGTCAATGGAGGGAAACACTCGACCATAACCGATATAGATGGTAATTTCCGTATCTCTACCGAGTTGGAGTCGGCTCAATTGGTGGTCAGTTATGTGGGATATTCATCGAAGACGATCGGGTGGAATAAGGATATGCAAGAGTTGACCGTAGCTCTGGTAAATTCGATTCAAGACTTGGACGAAGTGGTCGTTATCGGATATGGTGTACAAAAGAAATCCGATTTGACCGGTTCTATTTCTTCTATTGATGCCGACGATGTTTCGGCTATGCCGGTGACCAATGTGGTTCAAGCTCTGCAAGGTAGGGCTCCGGGTGTAGAAGTCGTTCAAAACTCAGGTGCTCCGGGTTCTTCGACTTCGATACGTATCCGGGGTATGGGTACCATCAACAACTCGGATCCTTTGTATGTCGTTGACGGTATGCCGATGGATAACATCGACTTTATCTCTCCCGACGATATTGCTTCTATCGAGATTTTGAAAGATGCTTCGTCGGCTGCCATTTATGGTTCTCGTGCCGCTAACGGTGTCGTATTGATCACTACGAAAGACGGAAGTAAAAGTAAAAAACGGTTTAATATTAATTTTAGCTCGTATGTAGGTTTTCAAGAGGCTGCTAAAAAACCGAGTATTTTGTCGAAAGAAGAGTTTGTGTTTTTTGAGGATTATGTAGATAACCAATATTCAAAAACCATGAAAGACGAATCGGGAGCATTGGTGTTGAATCCCGAATTCAGCGGGTTGGTAGAAAATGGCGAAGATTGGTGGGACGAGATCTATAATCCTGCGGCACCCATGTTTAAAACAACCTTGTCGATATATGGAGGTACCGATAAGTTGAATTATTATTTGAGTGGTAACTGGACCAATACCGAGGGTATTGTAAAAGAGTCGGGGTATGATCGCAAGTCGTTCAACTCGAAATTGAATGTCAAGTTATTGGATAATTTGTCGTTGGGGACGAATTTGTCGTATACACACGTCGATACACGGGTAGTACCCGAAGGAAGTTGGAGTACGATAAAGTCTGCCATCAATTTCAATCCGTTGACCCCGGTCTTCGATACATCGGGCGGCTATACATGGGGAACACCCGTAGAGCAATTGCGTAGAGCATCGTACGATAAATTTAACGACAATGTGATTGGCCAGTTGAACTTGAATTGGCAAATCATTAAGGAATTGAATTTTACTTCCCGGGCATCGTATGCATATTATGCCACAGATATAGACCAATTTAACCGATATAATGCCAATCCCGAGGCCGTGGGGACCATAAAATACGATGTGGCGCGTAATCCTACCACGACAAAGAATTTCAGTTGGGATAACATTTTGACTTATATCGACAGTTTCGGTAAACACAACTTGAATATAATGGTAGGTCAAACAATGGAGACCCAAGCTTATGAGAATAACTCTTTTTCGGGAACGGGATATGGCGGTTATGACGATTGGTACGATTCGCTTAGTTTTGCCAATTTTAGTAAGAACGGGACCGGTTATTCGACCGGTTGGACGGCACTGGGTATTTTGGGCCGGTTGAGCTACGATTATGCCGGCCGCTATCTGTTCCAAGCCAATTTCCGCGCCGACGCATCTTCTCGTTTTGCGAAAAGCAATCGTTGGGGAATATTTCCGAGTGCCTCGTTAGGGTGGAAAATCAATGAAGAGGCATTTATGAAAGATGTCGACTGGATTAGCCTGTTAAAACTGAGAGCTGGTTGGGGGCAATTAGGAAATAACCGTATCAGTAACTTTGAATACATGAATTTGGTAGGATTGACAGGTTCCAATAACTACATATATGGTGTGGGTACACCTTCTATCACGCCGGGTATGTCGATTGTTCAGTACGGAAATCCCGATATTTTGTGGGAGCGGACCGAGTCGTGGAGTGCCGGTATCGATTTTAATTTGTGGAACAACAAAATCACATCGTCGTTTGAATATTTTGTCAAGGATACTCGCGATATGTTGATTCAAGTGCCCATCGTATATAGTGCGGGATATCCCAATACTCCTATGCAGAATGCCGGAAGTGTAAGGAACAAGGGCTTTGAAATACAAGTTTCGTATAGAGATAATTATGGCGATTTCCGATATGAAATAGGCGGTAATATTTCGCACGTGAAAAACAATATCTTATCGTTGGGTGCCGTAGGTGAACCTATTTTGGGCGGTAATTTGGGAAATCCCACGCCTCTCGGATACGTAAACCGTACCGTGTTGAATGCTCCCATCGCCTGCTTCTACGGTTGGAAAACCGATGGCGTGTTGCAAGCCTCGGACTTTGATGAAGAGGGCAATGTGTTGGTTCCTGTTTTTGCGTCGACTCGTAAATACAATCCCGGCGATATGAAATTCGTAGATATAAATGGAGATAATGTCATCGACGATAACGACCGCACTTTCATCGGGTCGCCTCACCCCGATTTCTACTACGGGTTGAATATCGAATTGGGGTATAAGGGATTCGATTTGTCCATGATGTTTCAAGGGGTTGCCGGCAATGAATTGTATAATGTAATGAAATATTTCCAATATTCGTCGGTCAACCAGAATGGAGCTTTTACAGGGACGAGCATAACCAATGTGGCTGCGGATTATTATGATAAAGTATATCGTCCGGTAGGAGATCCCAATAATCCTACTTATCGCGACAATTGGGGTCCCAACCTGACGGGGACAGTTCCGGCTCCGAGTTCCGATCAGGCAAGGAATGAAGTGAATTTCCGCAATTCCGATTTTTACATAGAAGATGGTTCTTACTTCCGTTTGAAGAATATACAATTGAGCTATACCTTCTCGAAAGACTTTTGTAAAAGATCGTCGATACAGGGGCTTAAACTGTATGTTTCGGCAAGCAACTTGTTTACGATAACAAAATATACGGGACTGGATCCTGAGGTAGGTAAGCGGATTGGAACGGAATCCAACAACTTGTTTATCGGTATCGATGAGGGTAATTATCCTCAATCTCGTTCGTATATGTTCGGTGTAGTATTTGACTTTTAAACATTGAAAAAGATGAAATCGAAATTTATAATATTGGCCGTGGCTTGTGGCTCCTTATGCTTGGGCTCTTGCGAAGATTATTTTGAGCCGAATTTAACAAGTAAAGTCCCCGAGACGGAATTTTATGAAAATTTGAACAACTTGCGTTATGCCTTGAATACGGCGTATAGCTTGATGGAGACAGAAAAATATCAACGCAGTGAACTTTTGTTCGGCGAGGCAATAAGCGATAACTGTTGGAACACTCAAGATGTAACTTCGGGAGAAATATATGAAATCCTGAATTTCCAGTTTAATACGGAGAATAGCTATATATTGGAACGCTATCAGGTTAATTATGAGGGTATAAACAAAGTGAATCAAATTATACGCTCTATCCCTTATGTAAAGTATAGAACCGATGGAACCAGTCCCAAAGAGATTCGCGAAGTATATGGCCAAGCGAAAGTTTTGCGGGCATTGTTCTACTTTAATTTGGTTAAGACTTTCGGTGGTGTGAGTATTCAGCCCGAAAATCCTGAACTGAATTCGTTGGTTGTTCCCCGTTCCTCGTTGGAGGAGACTTATGCCTATATCGAAAAAGATTTGCGGGAGTCGATACTTCTACTTCGCAAGCAACGTTACCAGTTGACCGAGGCCGGACAGATAAGCGCCGGAGGTGCTTTGGGCTTGTTGATGAAAGTGCTGTTGTATGAGGCTTCGCCCGGTGTTGAATTGCCTAATGTGGATAAATCGGCTAAATGGAATGAGTTGGTTGAAATAGGGAAATATTTTATAGAAGGTGTTGACATTTCGGTTAACGACCTGTTGAAGTTTGATGCCAATTATACAGAGACATGGGACGAGGTTGCCGAACGGTTGTTTCTCGAAAGTGGTACGACACCCGAAACCGTGATGAATGCACAAGATGTGGTAAGTTCTCATGCTTTGTCTAAGTTCGACGAAATTTTCAGAATCAGTGGTGAATTTTCTCCCGAATCTCTCATCGAAATTAATTTATACGATTTTTCGGGGGTAGGTATTAATGAAGACCACGGTTGGAAAATCAACGGATATATTACTTGGGATTCTCAATCGATATTGAATGTTTCGCCAACGAGCGAATTGCAAACCCAATTTGATAATGACCCGAGAGGGCTGTTCACAATTACGGGACGTTCGATCAACGATTACTACAAACAAGATACCTCGAATCCTAATATCGGTTATTTTAACACAGGCAACTCATTGAAGTTCTGTAAGTTCTATGTATTCCCGTCCGAAGGGAATCCGAGTATGCGCAACTATATGGTTATGCGTTATGCCGAGGTGCTTTTGATTTATGCCGAGGCTTTGAACGAAGTTGGAGAGTCGAGAGCGGCTGTCGATATGGCCAATCGTGTTCGTAATCGTGCTGCCGATTTGCTGTCGGACAGCAACCCGAACAAGAAATACCAAACGATGTCGGCAGCAAACTTTAAACCGTTGAGTTATGCACCTTACGATATTGTTCGAGATGCTATCTTGAAAGAGAAACGAATAGAAATGGCAGGCGAGGGGGACCGCTGGTTCGAAATCTGCCGTTTGGGAATCGTTTCCGAACGCATGAAATATCTGGCCGATAATCCGGCTGTCGAGCCAACCGGTCAAACACGTGTGCGGGGGAAATATTTTAGAAAAGGAGTGAACGAAATATTCCCTATCCCTCAGAAAGAGGTATTTATTTCAAACGGTGTGATTGAACAAAATTTTGGATATTAAAGATTAAGTAGAAATGAAACTAAGAGATATATCATCAATAGCAGTTGTATTATTGGCATTGGTTTCGTGCGAGGATAACAGTTATTTAAGCGACGTGTATGTTCAACCCGTTGCGAAATTTACGACCGAAAAGACTACTTATGAGGTGTTTGAATCGGTTGTGTTTACCAATGCGGGTGCCGGACAAAACTATGTGGTTTTTACAGGAGATCAAGGTCATAATTATGCCGAGGAAGGGAGTACGGGTTTTGCAACCGCGTCGAACGGGACTTTTTCTTACTCGTATAGTGAGCCCGGCGAATATAATGTGGTTTGGATTGCATCCTCTATCAATACCTCCGGGGAGATTGAGAAGGTGACTGCTTCGGCAAAGATTGTCGTAGTCTCTACCGATGGAGGATTGGATAACTTGTCTATTGCGAGACTGTATAAGTTGTCGGAGTATGGGAGTAATGTTTATTACGAACCCGATGCAAGGTTTGTTTCGGCCACTACGATGGTTTGTCCCATTTTGTATGACGCTTGGCGCGATGCTACGTTTAATTCCATAAAGGCACAGCAAATGTTGTCGTTCGAATTATCCTCTTCGTTGGCGTCGTTTTATTGGTTGAATCCCCAAACGAACGAATACGTGGAAATAAAATCGAATTATACGGGATCGCGTATCGTGGAGTTTGTTCAGGATGGGAAACTGGCAGTACAAAAATTTAAGGTAGTGACAGCTTCGGGATTTGAAACCGAATATGAGGTGGCTCCGGTAATGATTCCTCAATTTACAAAATTTGCAGTCGATGGCGTGGAGGCTAATATCGCACGCGATATTGCCTATTACGACCGGTATAATGTGGAGTTGACCCTTCCCGCAGGTACCGATTTGTCGAATGTGGTGCCTGAGTTCGAAGTGATGAAGAACGACCCCAATCTTGTTGACGGCTCGAATGTGACGGTAACGGTCGACGGGGCTATTCAAAATAGTGGCGTAACAGCTATTGACCTTTCGTCGGGAGAGGTGGTTTATACGGTGAAGTGCAACCTTTTGGGCTCGTCGAACGAAGATTATTACGAAACAGCCGAAATGGTAGTTAAAGTCTTGAATCAATAAAACTAAATAGTATGAAAAAATATATCTATCCTTTCCTGTTTATGGCCATGTTCCTGTTTGATGGAATGTCGCTGGGTGCAGTGAATTATGGGAATTATAATTTGTTTGCCCATTTCGATTTTGAAAACGGGGCTACCGACTTGATGGGCAATGTAGAAGCAACGGCTTCTAATTTGAGTTATGAGTACGATGCGGAATTGGGAATGAATGTCATGAAATTCGAAGGTTCCAATAAAGGAAATTTGAAGTTAGACACATATCCGCTATCGAAGCAGATGACGATCTCATTGTGGTTCAACCGTCAGGATTTGGACGACGCGGCTTGCTGGCAGATGATTTTTGCGTGGTATGCCCCAGATGGTTCGAATATATTTTTGACCCCAAGAACAAATTGGGGGCCGGAAGTATATCTTATCGCCGATAACCGGGCTTATACCGATTATAAGTCGGTGGCTATGAAATCTATTTCCTTGAATACATGGTCGCATTATGCTATTGTTTTTGATGAGTCGGAAGTATTGGCTTATCAAGATGGCGAATTAGTGGGGACGGGACGAATCATTGGCGATGTGACCGCTTTTGGTACGACGAAACATTATTTCGGGAATTTCCCAGAGAATAATTATAAGATGACCGGAAAGATAGGCGATGTGCGCATTTATCATGGTGTATTGGCAGCGAATCAAATTTCGGCATTGGCCAATAAGGAAGAGGTTCCCGAACCGGGAGAAGTAGACCCGAATCAGCCTTTTGCGCAAATCTCTTTCGATAATGGGGTTACCGATACAAAGGGCGAATTAACCTTGAAAACCAATGTAGAGTGCACGAAGTCGGTCGATATGCGTTCGGTAGGTCGTTTCAAAAGCAATAGCTATATTTCGACGACCGATAATCCCATAGGCGACGATAAATATTCTGTGGCTTTCTTGTATCGTACAGAAGAAATTACCGATCAAATGGGCGATAAGACGGTGTTTAAGTTCACGGCCGATAATGGTGATTATGTGGCTTTGTTTACCCGTTATGTCGATGGAAATTTGGTTTTGGAGGCCGAGCGATCGGAAAGTGGAACCGTAAAGAAAACGGGCGTTACTACCACGGCTTTAAATGCGGCAACGTGGAATAGCTTTGCTTTTTGCCAAACGTATAATTCGGCTGGAACGGGAGCTTGTCGCCTTTATGTGAACGGCGCTTTGGTGAGGACCGGGCTTTCGTTTAAGACCAATAATTTGGAGATAAACAAATGGACCATCGGTGATGAACAGGGTAATGCCTTAACCGGTGATTATGCCGACATTCGTTTTTACAAACGGGAGTTGACGCCGGAAGATGTGTTGACTTATCACAATGGGAATACCTCGGCTATTAACTTGGTGGTTTATCCCAATGATGAGAAACAAACGATACGAAATTTCGGGGCATCTGACGGCTGGAACGGACAAACCGTTGGTTTGTATTTCTCGGAAACGCAAAAAGAAGAAATTGCCGAGTTACTGTTCAGCAAAGAACTCGATAGTGATGGAAATCCTAAGGGAATAGGCCTGTCGAGCTGGCGCTTTAACATTGGAGCCGGTACGAGTGAACAAGGAGCCGCAAGCCGTATATCCGATGAGACCCGGCGTACAGAATGTTTTTTGAATAGTGATATGACTACTTATGATTGGAGCAAACAGGCTGGACAACGGGCGTTGCTTGAATTGGCGGTTAAAAAATATGATGTCCCCGATATTATTGGCTGGCAAAACAGTCCTCCCGTAATGTTTACGAAAAGAGGGTTGGGATTCCGTGAATATGGCGATGAAAAATCTACGATCTTGAAATCGGAGCATTATGCCGATTTTGGAAATTTCTTGGCCAGTGTAATAGAGCATTTCGAACAAGAGGGTATTCATTTTGATTATTTATCGCCTTTGAATGAACCTCAATATGACTGGACTTGTGACGCTACGACAAAGTTGGCAAAACAAGAAGGTTCTCCGTGGTCGAACCAAGAGATTCACGATGTGGTAACTGCCATTAATAATGCTTTTGTCGAGAGAGATATCGATACAAAAATATTTATATCGGAAGCAGGTGCAATTTCGTATCATTTAAGCGCTTCGAGCGGTTTCGCCTCTCAGCAGTTGAGTACGTTCTGGGGCAATGGCGAGTTGAGTTTGGCCGGATTGCCCGCGATGTCCAACATTGTTTCTTCGCACAGCTACTGGACCGATGGCAGTGCACAAGCTATTGTCGATAACCGAGCCAGCTTACGCGACGAAATGGAGGCCATAAACAGCGATTTGGAGTACTGGCAAACAGAATATAGCCTGTTGGGTACGGGTTATGCCTTTGGCCATTCTACGTCTGCCAGATCGCCTATCCAATGTGCAATCTCTTTGGCTCGAATCATTCATGCCGATTTGGCTATTGCCAATGCTACCGGCTGGCAGTGGTGGACAACATTTGAGCTGGAAAAGAACATAGGGACAGAAGAGCGTTTCGCTTTGATAAGAATTGCCTTGAACGAATCTAAGAGTGCGGGGGTATATAACGAAACGAAATTGCTTTATGCATTGGGTAACTTCTCGTTCTTTATCCGTCCGGGAATGAAACGTATCGAATTGGAACGGAGTGACGAGATGAATGACTATGATGCCGTAACGAATCAAATGTTCTCGGCCTATAAAGATGAAGCGACCGGTCGCATTGTCATTGTTGCTATCAATGCTTCTACCTCGGATTGCGGCATTTCGTTGCCCGAGGTTCCGTTTGGCGAAGGTAAATCGGTAAGTAGATATGTTCCTTATATTACATCGGGCGGAGATGGCGATGATTTGAAATGTTATCCCGAAGTGTTTGCTGGACAACATTATGTAATGCCCGGTTACTCGATCGTTACTTTTGTGGGAGACCCGGAACCAGTTTCTTCGGTAGAGCCTATAATGCAGGAGTGTAATGTGTTGGTTTATCCGAATCCGGTTATAGACTATGTCAAAGTGCAGTCTCCCTTTATAGTAGATCAATATTCGTTATTCGATTTGTCGGGAAAACTTTTGATGGCAAGCGATGTAAATAATCATGAATTTGATGTAAATGTGTCGACCTTGTCAAAGGGGCTTTACCTGTTGCGCCTGAAAGGCGATACAGGTGTCGTAACAAAGCGTATTATAGTTGACAAATGAGCCGATTGACGGAATAATGATTTAATACATTATTTTGCAAATATCATACATTTTACAAAAGAGGTTAATGTATGATATTTGCATTGTAGAAATTAAAAAAATATTTTCATATAATGGAATTGATCACAGAATATTTGATTAGAAGCACGGTCAACACGTCTGAGGTGAAAGCATGGGAAGAGGTGGTGATGTTGCCGACTTATGAAGCCGGGAAGGAAGAAAAAAATCCTATCTTCCTCGAAAAACGTGTTTATCAGGGGAGTTCCGGTTCCGTTTATCCATATCCGGTTATCGAGAAGATTAGCGATGAAAAGAAAGATAAGGCTTATAAAGCATTTTTCATCGAGAATGAGTTTATCAAAGTAATGATTCTTCCGGAATTGGGCGGACGTATACACATGGCATACGATAAGGTGAAAAAACGCCATTTTGTGTATTACAATCAAGTGGTAAAGCCTGCATTGGTGGGTTTGGTAGGCCCGTGGATTTCGGGGGGTATTGAGTTCAATTGGCCGCAACACCATCGTCCTACTACATTTATGCCTACCGATTGTTATATCGAGGAGTTTGAAGATGGCAGCAAGACAATTTGGTGCAGCGAAGTGGAGCGAATGTTCCGTACAAAGGGAATGGCCGGCTTCACGCTTTATCCGGGGAAATCGTATATCGAAATTAAGGCGAAAGTCTATAACCGTACTCCGTTCCCGCAAACCTTTTTGTGGTGGGCAAATCCGGCGGTGGTTGTCAATGACTCCTACTTTTCGGTCTTCCCGCCCGATGTAAATGCGGTATTCGATCACGGGAAACGGGCAGTTTCGAGTTTCCCTATTGCTACGGGCGAGTATTATAAAGTAGACTATTCGGAAGGGGTGGATATTTCGCGATATAAAAATATTCCGGTGCCCACTTCCTATATGGCCATTAACTCGAAATATGATTTTGTAGGCGGATATGAAGATGGGTGCGAGGCCGGATTGTTGCACGTGGCCGACCATCATGTCAATGCCGGTAAAAAACAATGGACTTGGGGATGCGGCGATTTTGGTAAAGCATGGGATCGCAATCTCACGGACGAAGATGGCCCGTATATCGAGTTGATGACGGGTATGTATTGCGATAATCAACCCGATTTTACTTGGTTGCAACCCTATGAGGAAAAAACTTGGGTACAGTATTTCATGCCGTATCAGAAAGTGGGTATGGTCAAGAATGCGACCTGCGATGTTTTAATCAATGTGGAACCGGCAGGTGAGGGTAAAGTGAAGGTGGTAGTTTATACAACGGCCAACCATAGTAAAGTGAGGGTGACGTTGTGCGACAACAAGAAAGTCTACCTCGATGTGGAGACGCCGGTATCGCCGGCCGAACCTTTTGTCGATGTCGTCGCTTGCGACAACCGGTTCGACGAAACCCTTTGTATGTGCGTATTCGATGAAAAAGGGAACGAAATGGTCCGCTTCCAGCCGGAAAAACCCGAAATTCGGCCGATTCCCGAACCGGCAAAGGCTGCCAAAGACCCGAAAGATATTGCGAGTATCGAGCAGTTGTTCCTGACAGGACACCACATCGAGCAATATCGTCATGCCACATATTCGGCATTGGATTATTATATGGAGGCTCTTAGCCGTGAGCCGGGCGATATACGCTGCAACAATGCTGTGGGGTTGCTTTTAATGCGCCGTGGACAATTTGCGCAAGCGCAACCCTATTTCGAGAGAGCCATTGAGACACAAACCGAGCGCAATCCGAATCCTTACGATGGTGAGCCTTATTTCAATTTGGGCTGGTGTAAACAAATGCAAGGCGACTTCGACGGTGCTTATGATGCATTCTTCAAATCGACATGGAATGCTGCATGGCAAGACCCTGCCTATTTTGCCTTGGCTCAAATCGATGTCCGTCGTGGCAATTGGGAGAGGGCTTTGGAGCTGATCGACCGTTCGTTGATTCGTAATTGGCACAATCACAAAGCGCGTCAACTCAAAGCAACTATTTTACGCATGACCGGGAAGTACGACCAAGCTTTGGCGTTGATCGACGATTCGCTCGAAATTGACAAATTCAATATGGGCTGCCGATTCGAGAAGATGTTGCTCCTCGAAGCCGAAGGGGCAATTAACGAGGCGGCTCTTGTCAAAGCCGAATTGAAAAACTTGCTTCGAGGTGCCGTAAATAGTTATATCGAATTTGCCCTCGACTATGCAAATGCCGGTTTGTATGAATTGGCCGAGCGGTTTATGCTGATGTTGTTTGAAGAGGGAGAGGTAACCTATCCGATGGCTTCTTATGCGTTGGGCTACTTTGCTTCGAAAAATGGTAATATCGAAGCCGCACAAGCATACTATCGGGAAGCTGCCGCCAAATGTCCCGATTATTGTTTCCCGAACAAGATCGAAGAAGTGTTGATTCTGCAAGATGCCATGCGTGTAAATCCGGCCGATTCGAAAGCTCCGTATTATTTGGGTAATTTCTGGTATGGTGCCCGTCAATATAAAGAGGCGGTGGAATGTTGGGAAAAATCGGTGAAACTGAACGATAAGTTCCCTACCGTTTGGCGTAACTTGGCTTTGGCTTACTACAACAAGCAAAATGATAAACAAAAGGCATTGGAAGCTATGGAAAAAGCCTTTGCTCTCGATGATACCGATTCTCGTATCTTAATGGAACTTGACCAGTTGTACAAGAAATTGCGTTATTCCCATGCTACCCGGTTGGACTTCTTGAACAAGTATGCCCATTTGGTAGAACAACGCGACGACTTGTGTATCGAGCGCATTACTTTGCTGAACCAACTTGGCCGATATAGTGAGGCGAAAGATTTGATCGCTTCACGTAAATTCCACCCGTGGGAAGGTGGTGAAGGAAAGGTAACGAACCAGTTCCTCATCTGCCGTATCGAATTGGCCAAGATCGCCCTTAAAGAGGGACGCTATCAAGATGCCGTGGATCTGTTGCTTGAAACGGTGAACTATCCCGAAAATCTTGGAGAAGGTAAATTGGCTATGGCCGAAGAGAATGATATTCATTATTATTTGGGGTGTGCTTACGAAGGATTGGGCAATGCCGATAAAGCAAAAGCCTATTTCGAAAAGGCTACTGTGGGGTCGGCCGAACCGGCAATCGCATTCTTCTATAACGACCAGCAACCCGATAAAATATTTTATCAAGGTTTGGCTTGGCGTAAATTGGGCAATGAGAAGAAAGCCCGGAGCCGTTTCAACAAGTTGATTAAGCATGGAGAAGCCCATTTGTTCGACCATGTAAAGATCGATTATTTTGCAGTCTCTCTCCCCGATCTTTTGATTTGGGAAGACGATTTGGAAGTCCGCAATAAGATACATTGTAACTTGGTCATGGGCTTGGGCAATTTGGGCTTGGGCAACAAGGAAAAAGCCGCTCAATTCCTCGGCGAAGTAGTGAAACTCGATATTAACCATCAGGGTGGGGCGGCTCATTTGGCAATGTGCCAGTGAGTGCTGTCATGGAAACCTAATGGTTGATAAATAAAATTATAGCTGTTTCTGAGAAGGGTGGCGGGTATGTGTTAAGATGTGCCTGCTGCCTCCCTCAGAAACGTAAATCTTAACATAGAATTACCATGAAAAATTGGGATAGAACCTCTTTGTTAATATCGGCGTGTTCTGTGCCGATGATACTTGGGGCACAAAATGTACAGCCTCAGTCAAAGCCGAATGTGATATTTGTCATGATTGACGATTACGGCTGGGCCGATATGGGCTACAATGGGAGCAAATTTTATGAGACGCCTAATTTGGACAGGTTGGCATCGGAAAGTATGCAATTTACCGATGGATATGCAGCTGCTTCCATCAGTTCGCCTACTCGGGTTAGTTTAATGACCGGTAAATATCCGGCACGTACCGGGATAACGGACTGGATTCCGGGCTATCAATACAATTTGCCCAAAGACAAATTGAGCCAGTATAAAATGATTGTACCGGAAATACCTTTAAATATGCCGTTGGAAGAGGTTACGATCGCCGAGGCCATGAAGGAAAACGGCTACACAACGTATCACATCGGTAAATGGCATTGTGCCGAAGATTCTCTTTATTATCCCCAATATCAAGGGTTCGATGTGAATATAGGCGGTTGGCTTAAAGGTTCGCCCAATGGGATTCAGCGGAAACAGGGGGGCGATGGCGCCTATTTTACCCCCTATCGTAATCCGTATCTTCCAGATGGGCCCAAAGGCGAGTATTTGACAGACCGCTTGGCTACCGAAGCGATTAAATTGATCGAAAATACCGACAGGAATCAACCGTTTTTCATGTATTTCTCTTTCTATGCGGTTCATACGCCTATCGAAGCAAAGCCCGAATATGTAGAGTATTTCAGGGAAAAGGCCCAACGAATGGGTATCGATACAATTCAACCGTTTACTACCGATTTGGATTGGTATAAAAAAGCCGACCACAAGGCTTGGCATTGGAAAGAACGGGTAATCCAAAGCGATGCGGAATATGCGGCTTTGATCTATTCTATGGATGAGAATTTGGGTCGGTTGTTACAGGCTTTGAAAGATAATGGAATAGAGGAGAATACTATCGTTTGTCTCCTCTCGGATAACGGAGGTTTGTCGACGGCCGAGGGGTCGCCAACCTGTAACGCTCCGTTACGAGGCGGCAAGGGGTGGCTTTATGAAGGAGGCATTCGGGAGCCCTATTTGATTAAATATCCCAAAATGAATATTGCCGGGAAGAAATGTTCAATTCCGGTAACTTCGGTCGATTTTTATCCTACGATATTGGATATGGCCGGACTGCCTTTGAAACCGGAGCAGCATATCGATGGGGTTAGTTTGTTACCGATATTGAAAGGCGACAAGAAATTTAAGCGAGGGCCTATCTATTTCCACTATCCCCACTATGGCGGTAAAGGCGATACCCCAGCCGGCGCAGTTCGCGATGGAGACTATAAGCTGATAGAGTTTTATGAAGATGGCCATGTGGAACTTTATAATCTGAAAAACGACATCTCGGAGAAAAACGATTTGTCGAAAAAGAAACCGCAGTTGGCATCTCGTCTTTTGAAGGAATTACAGGACTGGCGTAAGGCTTGTGGGGCAAAAATGCCGGTACATAATCCCGATTATAAGAAGTAGAGGCAATAAACGGCAAACGTGAGAAAAGGGATTGTTTGCGATTCCTCCTCCCGTTCCCGTTTGCTTGTAGCGTTGTTTTCCCCGGATATGTGCGGCGGAGAGTAATATTGTCTTAACCGATAGCCGCATGGTGCCTTATGAACTAAATACGATTTTGAAATAACACTTCGTTGTATGATAAGAAAAGCAAATATAATACTTTTGATGTCGTTGGCTTTGCTTATGGAGAATTGTACCTCGGTATATTATCGGGTTCCTAATGCTCCGATATTTGCAGATCCCAATTATAACGGTTCTACCGATCCCGAAATAATATATAATCCATCGACCCAAGAGTATTTGATATATTACACGGCACGCCGCCCTCTGTCGGGAGAACCGTTTGTTGCCTGTCCCATAGGTGTCGTATCGTCGAAGAATCTGTTGGATTGGACTTTCCGGGGCTACTGCTCGTTCGACGGGATAGGAGGGGAAAAAGACTCTGCCTTGACATTTTGGGCTCCCGGTATGATTGTGGTTGGAGACACTTGCCATATGTATGTGACGAGGAAGGAAGACTCAACGCCACCGTGGGGCGGGCCGAGTAAAATTGTTCACTATGCGGCACCGTTGACCGATATGATAGAGGGGTGGAAATTTGTCGATGTCGCTATCGACGATCCCGACGCGATCGATGCCTGTTTGTTCCGTAATTCGAAGGGCGATATTACGATGATATATCGTAACTGCATAAAAGGGGAGCCTCGTTGTGGTACATTTTGGGCAACTTCCCAAGACCTGAAACATTGGGAAGAACGAGGGTTGGTTAATGGTGATGTCGAGAATGTAGACAAACATGGCTTCCATTATCAAGAAGGCGCGAATGTGATTTTTTGGAAAGGGTATTACTGGTTGATAACCGATCCACACTGCGGGTTACCCGTGTATCGCTCTTCGAATGGGGAAGAGTGGGAGTATCAAGGTTTGATTCTTGATAAACCCGGAACCCGATTGTACGATGGGACTTACGGCAGACACGCCAGTATGATTGTGACCCCCGATGATCGTGCGTTTATAGTTTATCATGTAGAACCGCTGAGAGATTATGTGGAGTATGATGATACTCGTTTGTCGATTGTGGAGCAACTTTGTTTTTTGCAAATTGCCGAATTAAAGGTCGAAAACGGGAAATTACAATGTAATCGAGATGCGATGATCCGTTTGCCTGAATGAGATGATAAGTAATTCAGATAGTTGTCGAAATGCTTCTTTTTTAGGAAGATATGGGGTAAAGATTTTAAGAATCGCATAGATTTGAAGTTTATATAGAGAACACTTAGATTGGGTAGAAGAGGGAGTGATAGCAATTCCCTTTTCTATATAAATGAGAGCTTTTATGGAACGAAAGATTTTTTTATCGAGTGTATTTTTGCTTTTGAATTTGGGTATATGCTGGGCCGAACCGTTTTCGATCGATTTAGCCGGAGAGTGGAATTACCGATTGGACCCGACAGATGTGGGTATGGAGCAGGAATGGTATCGCGAAGAGTTTACGGAGACGTTGAATTTGCCCGGTTCTTTGAATACAAACGGAATAGGAGATGTGGTTGACGCCCATACTCCGTGGACGGGGAAGATGTGGAACAATGCGTGGTATGAAAGCGACGCTTATGCCAAGTATCGTGAAGCCGGTAATGTGAAACCTGTATTTTGGTTGACCCCCGATTATTATTATGTGGGTCGTACATGGTACCAAAAAACAATAGAGATTCCCAAAGAATGGGCAAAGAGGAAAGTTTTTCTCCATTTGGAGCGTTGCCATTGGGAAACGACACTATGGGTCGATCAGGAAAAAATAGGGTTGCAAAATTCTTTATCGGTGCCTCATCGGTATCTCCTTGAAAATCTTTCGGCGGGGAAACATATATTGACTTTATGTATAGATAACCGGGTAAAGGATATAGATCCGGGAGTCGATGCACATAGTATATCGGATAATACTCAAAGTAATTGGAATGGTGTTATCGGCGATTTGTCGTTAGAGGCTGTCCCGAAAGCTCATGTCGAACGTGTGGCTATATTCCCCGATATGGATCATCGAAAAATAGAGGTGAGAGTGTGGGTGAATTTATCGAATGAAGCCCCCCTAAAAGGCAAAGTGCGGTTAAAGGTTAAGCCGCTTAATTCTCCGGGGAATAAACTTGTAGAGCAATCGCAAAAGGTAAAATTGGCTCCCGGTTTGAACGAGCTTGTAGTCACTTATGACATGGCTGCCGATTTTCGTTTGTGGAATGAATTTTCTCCCAACTTGTACGAACTGACAGCCGTACTGGATACGAAATTCGGGCGCGATACTTGTGTGGAAAATTTTGGGTTGCGCGAATTGGGAACCCACGGTACGCAAATAACGGTGAATGGCCGGCCTGTTTTTTTACGAGGCACTTTGGAATGTTGCATTTTCCCTAAAACGGGTTTCCCTCCGACCGACGAATTGGAGTGGGAGCGAATAATGAGAATCTGTAAGTCATACGGCTTGAACCATATTCGGTTTCATTCGTGGTGTCCGCCAGAGGCTGCTTTCGAAGCCGCCGACCGCGTGGGCCTCTATTTGTATGTAGAATGTTGCGCTTGGGCAAATGTGGGTTACGGGAAACCAATAGACAAGTTCATTCGGGAAGAGAGCGTCAGGATTGTCGATGAATACGGCAATCACCCTTCGTTTTGTATGTTATCTTACGGGAATGAACCGTGGGGCGACAATCGGGAGGCCTATTTACGCGATTTCGTGAATTTTTGGAAAGCACGGGATTCCCGGTTTTTGTATACAACGGGTGCCGGGTGGCCTGCGATAGACGAAAGCGATTGGATTAGCACAGGTGCTCCTCGCATTCAAAGTTGGGGGCAAGGGGTGAAGAGCGTAATTAATGGAGAAATACCCAATACGGAGTACGACTGGAAATCTAAAATTTCGACCAAGCAACCGACGGTAAGTCACGAAATAGGTCAATGGTGCGTATACCCCGATTTGAAAGAACGGGACCAATATACGGGAGCATTTAAAGCAAAGAATTTCGATATTTTTGAAGATCGGTTAAGAGAAAATGGATTGCTCCATTTGGCCGATAGTTTTTTGCTGGCGTCGGGGAAATTACAAACCCTGTGTTATAAGGCCGATATCGAAGCCGCTTTACGTACCGAAGGGTTTGGCGGATTCCAGTTGCTCGATTTGCATGACTTCCCGGGACAGGGTTCGGCTTTGGTTGGGGTGCTTAATGCGTTTTGGAGGGAAAAAGGCTATGTAACGGCACAAGAGTATCGCGAATTTTGTAATCAAGTGGTACCGTTGGCCCGTATGAGCCGGTTGATATACAATAGCGGCGACACCTTGTCGGCGAGAATCCAAGTGGCACAATTCGCAGCCTCGGATATGACAGCTTCTGTCTCTTGGAAAGTGGTCAACGGGAATGGCGAAGTGGTGAAGTCGGGCTGTTTCCCGGTACAAAAGATTCCTACGGGAGGGTTGTCGAGTATAGGGACAATCCGGGAAGTCCTTTCGGTCGATGAGCCTTCGCAGTGGCAGCTTGTCGTTTCGGTGGGCAAATATACCAACCGTTGGAATTTATGGGTATATCCCCAAGAGCCGGTAGAGGCCAAAGAGGTATTGGTTGCAGATGGGTTGAGCGAGAAAATGCTTCGGCATCTAAACGACGGGGGAAAGATTCTTTTAACACCTAAGTTGGGCGCTTTGCGAAACGAAGGCTGCGATTCGGTGGTGGTTGGATTCTCGTCGATATTTTGGAATACCTTGTGGACAAACAATCAGGCGCCTCATACATTGGGGGTGTTGTGTAATCCGGGACATCCGGCTTTGAACCTCTTCCCGACATCGTATCATAGCGACTATCAATGGCAGGATATTCTCTCGCATTGCAATGCGATATCTTTAAAAACGATAGGTAATATCCAGCCTGTTGTCCGCATTATTGACGATTGGTTTACCGCCCGTCCGTTTGGCTTGATCGTAGAGATGAAAGTTGGCAACGGCAGCGTGCTTTTATGTGGAGCCGATTTGTTGACCGACATGGAAAATCGTCCTGCGGCACGGCAATTACTGACAAGTTTATTGGCATATATGAATAGTTCGGATTATCGTCCTACGCAAAAAGTCGAATTGGATAGTTTGAAGCGTCTGTTTAATTGAGTGGTTTATCCCAACCGGATTTGTAATTAACGTATTAAAAATAAAAGTAATAAAATGAAGAAATATTTATACAGTAAGTTTTGGTTATTGCTGTTGATGATTATCCCCTGTAATAATTTATCGGCACAATTGAGTTTGCCCTCTATATTTTCCGATGGCATGGTTTTGCAGCGGAATGCAGTTGTCCCGATATGGGGGTGGGCTGCTTCGGGCGATTCTGTTACCGTTGTTCCTTCGTGGGGGAAACAGTTCCCGGTTAAGACTGTGGCCGACGATTTGGGCAAATGGTCGATAAAGCTCGAAACCGTAGAAGGGGGAGGCCCGTACGAATTGAAAGTGTATACCCGAAATGAAACCGTCCTGCTGAAAGAGGTGCTGTTGGGCGAGGTTTGGCTCTGTTCGGGACAGTCGAATATGGAGTGGGCGGCAAGTTATGGAATAAAGGACAAAGAGATAAAAGTTGCTAATGCCGATTGCAGAACCCTGCATATATTTCATGTCCCCAAGCGGGGAGCTTATACTCCTCAGAATGATTGTGAGGCCCGTTGGGAAGTCTCTTCGCCGGAGAGTATGCGTCGGACAAGTGCGACGGCCTATTTCTTTGCTCGGTATTTAACCCAAAAACTGGCGGTCCCGGTTGGCATTATCGTTTCGGCATGGGGAGGAACTCCCATAGAAGTGTGGTTACCCGATACGGAGGCTTCGAAGTATGGCAATAACGGAGCCGAGCGATATGGGCGCAATATGTGGCGGCCGGTTGATTCGAGCGTGTTGTATAATCAAATGATAGCTCCGCTTGTGCCATATTCTGTTAAAGGTTGCATTTGGTATCAGGGCGAAACCAATTGCGATTATCCTTCGGACTATTCCGATTTGATGAAGGGTATGATTACATCGTGGCGCGATGCTTTTGAAAACGATTTTCCCTTTTTGTACGTACAGATAGCCCCGTATATGTACCGCTCGAAAAGCAATGGCCCAGCCTTGTTGAGGAAACAACAGGAAAAGGTGTTGGACGAGGTGGAAAATACGGCCATGATAAGTATTTCGGATTTGGTCGATGATGTAAAGGATATACACCCACGAAACAAACGTGCAATAGGAGAGCGGTTGGCCTTTATGGCGATGGATAAGGTCTATGGAGAATATGTGGCTCCGTATGAAAGTCCTCGGTTTCGTTCGGTCGTAAAAGACGGGAATAGCGTAATATTGAATTTTAGTGGTTCTTTTGAACGGTTGATTTCTGATTCCAAGCAGATTGTGGGGTTGGAGATAATCGATGAAAATGGAGAGAAATTGTCTCCGAAGGTTGAAATAAAAGGGCGCCAAGTCTGTATCTCGGCCAAAAAGATAAAGAACGCTTTTGTCGTGAAATATTGTTTTGACGACGCGACGGTTGGTAGCCTTCGTACGGAACAAGGAATCCCGGTATTGCCTTTTTGTACCGATGTAATAGAATGATAAGAGGTGAAAATGGTTATGAAGAAGATTTTTTTGATGATGGTGTTTTTTGTCCCCTTGCTGTGTGCGGGGCAACCGTGTCCTTCTTATTTGAAAGATTATAAGGAGCTATACAAAGAGAATCCGAGAAAAGCAGCTCTCGCTTGGTTTCAGAATGCCCGTTATGGATTGTTTATCCATTATGGCCTCTATTCGGTAGAAGCGAAGCATCCGTTTTTACAGTTTGAAGAGAAAATACCGGTGGCCGAATATGAAAAGTTGGCCGGGAAATTCGACGCTCGAAATTTCGATGCCCGAAAGATAGCCAAGTTGGCCAAAAAAACGGGGCTAAAATACATCACCTTTGTCACGAAACATTGTGATGGATTTTGTTTGTGGGATTCTCCTTCTAATGAGTTCAATTCGATGAACAGTGCGGCACGGAGGGATTTGGTCGCCGAGATGGCCGAGGCTTGTGAAAAAGAGAGGTTGGGTCTTTCCCTGTTTTATGAGCATGGTTTTGACTGGCACCACCCTCATGCTCCCCGCAAAAAAGATTGGAATTGTTCATTGACCGAGGTCCCGTATGAAAGTCCCGAACCGACGTATGCCTATGAGGATTATGATTTGAATAATTATGTGGAGTACGTAAAGGCTCAGATCAAAGAACTATTGACCCAGTATGGCAGCATTGCAGGAATTTGGCTCGATGGGGCCGCTGTTCCCACAAACGGGGAAACATCACGATTTAAATTGCAAGAATTGTATGACATGATCCATCGGTTACAGCCCCAAGCTCTGGTCGCCTATAAGTATGGGGTGATTGGTACGGAAGATTTTCTTGCTCCCGAATATATTCAGTTACAAAATGTCGATGCCAATGAATGGACAAGAAAGCCGGCAGAGATATGCGTTCCATTGAATAAAAGTTGGGGGTATGTCGAGGGAGAGCCCCACATGAATATTGAACAGTTATTGGTATGGAAACAGCGGGCCGATGAGAGTTTTGCCAATTTGCTGATTAATGTGGGACCTCGTGGCGATGGCTCGATCGATGAGCGTGATGAGAAAACCTTGAAACAATTTTCGAAATATTTGAAATAGTAGCTGGATTATGAGACACTCTTTTGCGTTGGTGGCCATTTATTTGTCGGTCGTTTTTTCTGTTGCGTATGGCTCTTTGCCTCCGGGTTATCCCAATAGAGATGCCGATTTTGACGTATTGCCCGGTTTTGTCGCACCTCCTAAGGGGTATGGCGAAGTGCCTTTTTATTGGTGGCTGGGCGACACGTTGACAGAGGAACGAATCTTGTGGCATTTAGATGAACTGGCACAAAAGAAAGTTTCGAGCATTCAGGTGAACTATGCCCATTCCGATGACGGGAAGTGGCTTAAATGGGGTTTGACATATCCGTCGAAACCGGCTTTATTTTCCGATGAGTGGTGGAAACTCTTCGGTTGGTTTATGAAAGAGGCCAAAAAGAGGGACATGAGTGTCTCTTTGAGTGATTATACATTGGGTGTCGCTTCTGGTCATTGTTTGGATGCTGCCAAGCGCGATTATCCCGAATTGGAGGCTTCGAGGGTACAAATGAAGGTATGGGATTATGTCGATATTGCCGATAGGGAGATAGCTGATTTTTTAACGTTGGTAGCCTATAAACTCGATGAAAAGGGGAATATCCGATGGAATACGAAAGTAGATTTGAGTAATGCGGTAGAGAATCATCGGTTGAGGTGGGCTCCCTCGGATAAAGGCCCGTGGAAAGTCTATATGGTTTATGCCGAGACTTGCCCCAATAGTTATGACCCTATGCATCCGATGGCCGGGCCGGCTTATATCCTCCATTTCTTTCAAACGTTTGAGGATAAATTCCCTGAGGATGCCAAAGGAGGATTGAATTTTTTCTTTTCCGACGAATTGGAATTCAATATAAAGGGGAATATGTGGAACAGGTATTTTGCCCAAGAATTTAAAAAACGCAAGGGCTATGATATTCTTCCACATCTATTGGGGTTATTTATGGATATAGGCCCTTTGACGGATAAGATTAGATTGGATTATAACGACGTTGCCGTATCGTTGAGCGAGGAAAATTATTTCAGGCCGATTTTTGAATGGCATCAGCAACGAGGACTTATCTTTGGGTGTGATCACGGAGGCCGAGGAACCAGAGTGGCCGATTTCGGCGATTATTTTAGAACTCAGCGTTGGAATCAAGGGCCGGGTTGCGACCAACCTTTTTTAGGGAAGGATTTGATAAAAAATAAGGTAAATTCTTCCATTGCACATCTGTATGAGCGCCCTCGTGTTTGGTTGGAGGGCTTTTATGGTAGTGGTTGGGGTACATCGACTTCGGGGTTGATAGATGCCATATTTGCCAATTTCGCACAAGGTCAAAATCTGTTGAGTTTGCATGGATTGTATTATGCAACTCCGGGGGCCATGTGGGAGTGGGCACCACCTTGTAATCATTTTAGAATGCCCTATTGGCAGGTTATGGAACCGCTGTTGGAATGCACCGAGCGGTTGAGCTATTTGTTGTCTCAGGGTTATCATGTAGCCGACGTGGCCATATTGTATCCGGTTGAACCGGTGGTAGTAGGCGATGGCAATAAAGCTCCCGAAACGGCGTTCGAGATGGGGCGGCGGTTATATGAAAATGCGATCGATTTTGATTTTATCGATTATGAATCGTTGCATCGTGCCGATATAGTCGGTTCCGAAATTCGGGTTTCGGGCGAGGCGTTTAAAGTCATTGTTGTTTCGTCGATGACCTCTATTAAACAATCGTCGTTGGAGAAATTGATTTCGTTTAAGCAGAGTGGGGGAACGGTGATAAATTTAGGCGAACTTCCCTCCTCTACCGATTCGTTGGGCGGCGATGCAAAAGCGTTACAGCCTTTTTTGACGGATTATTTAGCCGAGACCGGTTTGGGAAAGACGTTGCTGTTTGAAAACACCGATTCGGCCGTAACGTATATCAAGCGTTCTTTTGTCCCCGATTTTGCGATTCACGGGTCGTATAGCAATCCCTATTATATTCATCGACGGATAGGGAACCGGCATATTTATGGGGTTTACAATGTAGCGCAAGGTACTGTTTGCAGTTTCCGGGCACAAGGAGAGGTCGAGTATTGGGATGCATGGACTGGCAAGGTTTATAAATTGCAACCGTTGGGTAGTAACGGGTTACAAACCGATGTGCGTTTGCCGAAAAGCAAGAGCGATTTTCAAATTATAGTTTTTACGGAAAAATCCGATGCCGTACCCTTCCCATCGCCTATGGAAGTGAAAGAAGAAGTGGTGTTGGACAGTGTGTGGAATTGCGAGTTCAAGCCGGTTCTCGACAATCGGTATGGCGATTTTAATTGGCCTCCGACCGATGAAAAAGTAGGCCCGGAAGTGCGACGGGTCAGGAATGTGGATAACAATTTGGAAACATATTCTTTCGGCCCGGCATTCTATCAGTATGGGCCTGTGCCGCAACAAGTTCCGGCCGATGAAATGGTACAGATATTTGATAATCCTGTTGATTTGCCCCAATATCGTTATTCCATAAAATATGGCGTTGAGGGAGATGAAGGGCATCAAGGCTATCACGGGCTTAAACTGGAAACATATCCCGATTTAATTCGGTTGGGACGGTTGCAACGATCGATGACTAATACGATGCGGACGAAGGAAGAGGAAGGTTCGTTTTATTATTTGATGTCGTGGGTGCATATTCCCGAATCGGGCGAATATGAGATCGTTACAGGAGAAACACTCCCGTATGCGCTGTTCATAAACGGGGATGAAAGGGCGATAACAAAGAGAATCTATTTGGATAAAGGGACCCAGAAAGTTATTTTGGCATTCGATAAACCGTGTATTACATATTTCTTTTTCAGGAATCCGAACAGCCCGATAACCGGAAAAGAGTTTTTACGAACGCCCTGGTATCACGACCAGTCTGTTTTACCGTTCGATATAAAAGGGAACTCCCCGAATAAATCGGAGCAATTCCATTTTACAACAGCTCCGGGTTTACAATCGCTGCATTTTAGGGTGGTGGGCGAATTGTCGGTCCGAATTGATGGGCGGGACGCAAAACTCCTTCGAATGCGACAAGATGGATTGTATAGAGAGTACGATGTCGCTCCCTGTGAAGTAACCCCTTATCCAAGCCGTGTCGAAGTTTATGCCGAGCCCGCAGACGGATATGCCGGCGGAGCCTTTTTTGATGAGCCGGTGAAGCAGAATTGCGGGTCGGGAAAGGTTACTCTTGGAGATTTTTCTCGATATGAGGGAATGGAAAGCTATTCGGGCGGATTTCGGGGAATAGAGCCGGAGAGAAACAAGGCGAAGAATATGCCAAATGGTTAGATACGGTAAATGAGGCTTTGAAGGCTTTGAAAGCGATGGGTTTCGAACCGGTTGTCAGGGCAATGGTATGGCAGCAGGGGGAGGCCGACGCCAGAGAGGTTGCCGGGTTGGACAATTCGAGGAATTACGGGGAGAACTTGAAAAACTTTATTTTGCAAGTGCGCGATGCGTTGTCGGCACCCGATATGCTTTTTGTGTTCGGCGAGGTAATGCCGTTACCGGCGGCACGTTTCCCGGGGAGAACGATGGTTCGTAATGCCCAAATTGCCGTTTCGGAACATTCTTGCACTCCGTTGTCGGTAAAAAATGCTATATGGGTAGAAGACGATGATTTACAAATGCTTTCGACCGATTACCAAACACCTGCGCCTACCGACGATGTGCATTTGGGCACATTCGGACTGTTGAACTTGGGAGAGCGATTTGCCAAAGTCATATATGACAATTTGAAAACCGGGATTATTCCCGACAATTAAAAAAATAGACGATATGAACCGGTTGTGTAGTTGTGTTTTAGGATTGTTGTTTTTTATTTATCCCGGTATTGCCTGCCCGCCGACCGATGATTTGGATTTGTCGACGATGATACAACCCGTCGATAGTAGCTCTTTTATACGGAATCCTGCGTATTATCATTGGTGCCATTCGATTGTAAAGGAGTCGGAGAATCATTATTATCTGTTTTATGCGAGGTGGCCTAAATCTTTGGGCTTTTATGCTTGGTTGACGCATTCCGAAATCGCTCTTGCCGAATCGGATCACATTTTGGGTCCCTATCGGAACAGCCGGACCATTTTGTTGCCGAGAAAAGACAAGTGGGATGCCGTTACAATGCACAATGTACAAGTCCGTCGGTTCCACGATAAATACTATCTGTATTATACTTCGACGAATACCGGGGCTCGGCCGATAACCGATTCGGAGTTAACGTCTGTCGGGAAACAAGGATATTCCCATGCTTTGTGGGGGACATTGCGTTCGAACCAACGTCCGGGAGTGGCGGTTGCAGAGAATCCAATGGGTGAGTGGAAAAGATTTGATCGCCCGATTGTGGAACCTTCGGGACCGATTAAAAATGTAGCGGTCAATCCCACGGTTTGCGAGGGGCCCGATAACAAATACCACCTCATTATAAAAGGCGATGATGTGAGTAGCAAGACTTGGCGGTTGATTCAGGCCAATGGCGTTTCGGATTCTCCCGAAGGCCCTTTTGTCTTGGAAGAAAAGTCGGCATTCTCGGAAATTCCATCGGAAGATATGTTTTTGTGGTATGACAAGAAAAGGTTGCGTTATTATGCAATTTTCCATTCTCATGGAGATAATTTTATCGGACTGATTACTTCGACCGATGGAAAATCTTGGGAAAAAGCCCAAAACTATAAAGTGTGCCGGAAAGAGATTCCTTTGAAAGATGGCACTGTTATGCAAGTGGATAGAATGGAACGGCCATCGGTTTATATCGAGGACGATCTTCCCAAAGCATTATCTTTTGCCGTTAAGAAAGGCGATGAATCGTTTATTGTTATTTTACCCTTAAAATCTAATGCGGAATGAGACGGTTGTGTATTTTTGTTTTTGTTGTGTGTTTGGTATCGTGCTCGGTCGTTGACCGGGAGCAGAATTTGAAGTTGTGGTATGAGCAACCTGCCGATGCTTTGGCGGTTGATAAGCCTTATGGTTGGAATAACGATACGGCATGGATGTCGGGGCTTCCGTTGGGGAATGGTTCTTTGGGAGCCGTTGTTTTTGGCGATGTAAAAAAGGAACGCATCCAACTGAACGAAGAGTCTATGTGGTCGGGGAGCCAAAATGATGGGGATAACCGGGAAGCTGCCAAGAATGTGGATAAAATTCGGAATTTGTTGTTCGAGGGGCGTTATAAGGAGGCTTCGGAGTTAACCCGTCGCACACAAGTGTGTGTGGGAGAAGGTTCTGGAAAGGGTGTCGGCGCAAAAATCCCATTCGGTTGTTTCCAAACGTTGGGCGATTTGTGGATCGATTTTGAGAACAAGAGTAGGTATACCGACTATTATAGGGAACTCGATTTGACAACAGCCATTGCCCGGGTCGAGTATGTGCAAGATGGGATCCGTTTCGAAAGGCGGATATTTTCGAGTTACCCCGATGAGGTTTTGGTTATGCAAATAAAAGCCGATAAATCTCGGTCGATTTCATTTTCTTGCACCATGACCCGCCCGGAGCGATTCAAAACATATTGTGATGGATCGGATTTGGTAATGTCCGGTGTGTTGGATAATGGCAAGGGAGGCGACGGCCTTGAATATATGGCGCGTTTAAGGGCTATGGCAAAAGGCGGGCAGGTGGAATGTAGCGACAGTATATTGCGCGTGTCGGCAGCCGACGAAGTGGTTTTGCTGTTATCTGCTTCGACCGATTATGTGATGAAGTATCCCGAATATAAGGGCCGTGATTATGAGGGCTTGACAAAGTCTCGACTGGAAAATGCGGCGAAAAAGAGTTTCGACCAGTTGCTCGACAGGCACGTGGCCGATTATCAAACCTATTTCTCTCGTGTGTCGTTTCATCTTTCAGAGACCCCCGACCTTATCCCGACAGATGTGTTGGTAGCGAATGCCGCAAAGGGAGAGGTCGATCCTCATCTGTATGAACTGTTGTTTCAGTTTGGACGATATTTGTTGATTTCCTCTTCCCGACCGGGAACTCTTCCGGCAAATTTACAAGGGCTTTGGGCGAATAAAATTCAAACGGCTTGGAATGGCGATTATCATACAGATGTAAATGTGGAGATGAATTATTGGCTTGCCGAGGTGACAAACTTGTCGGAACTGCATTTACCTTTGTTCGATTTGATTACGTCGCTTGTGGAGCCGGGACGTAAAACGGCTCGGATACAATATGCCCAAAAGGGGTGGGTTGTTCACCCGATAACGAATGTGTGGGGGTATACGTCTCCCGGCGAGGATTCTTCATGGGGTATGCACATCGGTGCTCCGGCATGGATTTGCCAGCACATAGCGGAGCATTTCCGTTTTACGGGCGATACGGCTTTTGTAGAGCAGATGTATCCGGTATTGAAGGAAGCCGTGGAGTTTTATATGGATTGGTTGGTTGTTCACCCCCAAACGGGGAAACTCGTATCGGGGCCATCGGTTTCTCCAGAAAATACATTTATCGCTCCCGATGGAAGCCATTGTCAAATCAGTATGGGACCATCTCACGACCAACAAACGATTTGGCAGTTGTTCGATGACTTTGTCCTGTTGTCCGGGGTATTGGATACCGACGACGATTTTGTAGATAGAGTGGCAGAGGCACAGAATAGTCTCGAAGGCGTTAAAATCGGTTCCGATGGCCGTTTGATGGAGTGGCGCGAAGAGTTTGAAGAGGCAGAGCCGGGGCATAGGCATATGTCGCATATGTTTGCTGTTCATCCGGGGTCGCAGATTAATGTGTTACAAACTCCTGAATGGGCTGCTGCTGCGAGCAAGTCGATAGATTATCGTATAGCGAAAGGTGGAGGGTATACCGGGTGGAGTTCGGCTTGGCTTGTCAGTCAGTATGCTCGTTTGCATCGGGCCGAGGATGCTTTGCATAGTTTGGACAATGTATTGATAGAGAATTTGAATAATAATTTGTTTACAGATTGTCCTCCATTCCAAATCGATGCGAATTTCGGGTCGACTGCGGGCATTGCCGAAATGCTTTTGCAGAGCCATGTGTATGAAGATGGAATGTATATCGTTCAGTTATTGCCGGCGTTGCCCCATGCTTGGAGCCGAGGTTCTGTTTCGGGATTGAAAGCTCGCGGCGGATTCGAAGTGTCGTTGCAGTGGGCCGACGGAGTATTGTCTTCTGCCGAGATAAAATCGTTGTTAGGCAACCGTTGCAAGATAATGTATGATGGCGAAATAGTGGATATCCCTGATTTCTCCGACAAGGATTCGTGGCATTGGCAAAGGTAATTATCCTTTGTTCTTTGCTTTGTACTTCGAAGGGGTCATGTTCATGTGTTTGGTAAATACTTTGGAAAAGTGGTATTGATCGTAGAACCCTAATTTTTGCGCGATTTCCTTCATTTTAAGGTCCGAAAAATCGAGATAGCGACAGGCGGCCTGTATTTTCAACTGGTTGAAGTAGTTGAGCGGAGTAAAACTGGTTTTTTGCGAGAATACCAATCCAAAGTGTGAGGGTGAATAGTTGACATGATGGGCAATTTCTTCGAGTGTCAACTTTTTGTCGAGATTCTTTTTCATAAAGATAATGGCATCGTTGATAATATTCACCGCCGAACTTTTGTTGATGATTCGGAATTGCGGAATATAACGGAACGATCCGAGGAAATGCCATAGGACTAAGGTGGTATAATGCAGGTTCTCGATGTTGTAACCCATTTCTAAGTTTTGGAAAATCTCTTCAAAAAGTTGTATGCGGGCTTCGAACCGGGCATCCGATGCCTCGTCGATAGAGTGGGTTTTGTTGTAGAAGTTTTCAAAAACATTGGCTTTCTCTCCGGTAAAGTGTATCCAATAGATACTCCATGGATGGTCTTCCGAAGCTGCATAGATATGGGGCGTGCCCGCCGAAATAATAACGAATTGATTTTTCTTTACTTTGAAACGCTGATTATTGATATGATACCAACCTTCTCCCTCGGTACAATAAATCAAAATGTTTTGGTGTGAGCCGTATTTCCGTATACGATAATGGCCTTCGGCATGAGGATAATATCCGATGTCGGTAATGTAAAGCAATTTGGTTAATTCGTCTCTCGCCAAAATGTTTTTTATATCAAGAGGTATAACAATCGCTTTTTGGTTGATGAAGCCTTCTTGTTTCTTTTCCATGTTGATTTACTGCTTTTTACAAAAGTAATAAAACCTTGTCGTTTCGGCAAATTTTTTAACCCATTAATTCTACATCATTATCGTGCTATTTTACATTTTTGGATTTCGAGAAATAATCTTATTTTGCAATTAGAAATTAATTCTAATCATTCAATAAAACTTTAAAGCATTATATACCATGAAGCATTACTTGGGATCAATCATTCTGTTTGCTTTTTTGTGCTCATGTTCGGTTACGCCGGAGCGAGTCGATTTATCCGGGGAGTGGACCGTAAAACTTGATAGTGCCGATGTGGGGGTGGAACAAAATTGGGCCGGACAAATGTATTCGACCTCAATCTTGTTGCCGGGGACTACCGATGAGGCGAAATTGGGCAATCCAGATACTTTGAAACCGGAGTTGACAAAGCCCCAACTACTCCATCTTACCCGGAAGTATAGTTACGTAGGTCCGGCTTGGTATTCCCGAAAAATTACTGTTCCCAAACAGTGGGAAGGGAAACAGGTTGTTTTGAATTTGGAACGGGTCTTGTGGGATTCGCAGGTTTGGGTCGACGGGAAAAAGGTGCCCGGTAATGAAGAGAGCCTTACTACTCCTCATCGATATGACTTGACCGATTTTGTCGTTCCCGGCGAATCGCAAATCCTTACCGTTAGGGTAGATAACCGGTATCGCCATGAAATTTCGGTGGCCGATAACTTGGCTCATGCGTATACCGACCATACCCAAATCAAGTGGAATGGAATTTTGGGGGATATGAGTTTGCAATGTGTAGAGAATGTCTCTATCGAAAATATGCGGTTGTATCCCGATGTAGACGATCGGTCGGTGAAAGTTGTATTGTCGTTGGAAAATGAAACCGATAATCCTGTACATTCGACAATAGCTATGACCGTGAAGGATAAAGCCACGGGAAAAATCGTTTCGAAGAAAAAAGAAGAACGGGATATTGCCGTGGGTAAAGATACGGTGGAATATGTCTGCCCGATGGACGACGCCGAATTTTGGAGCGAGCATACCCCTACGCTCTATACGATGGATGTCGAGATTAATGCAGGAGAGATCTCGACTTCGAAAGCCTCGACATTTGGTATGCGGAAATTGGAGCATAGAGGTGCTCAAATGATGTTGAATAATCGTCCGTTATTTTTGAGAGGAACGTTGGAGTGTTGCATTTTCCCGTTGACGGGGACGCCTCCGATGGATAAAGCAGGTTGGGAGACTGTATTTAAAGCCGCTAAGGATTATGGGTTGAACCATTTGAGATTTCATTCGTGGTGTCCTCCCCGTGCCGCATTTGAGGTGGCCGATGAAATGGGATTTTATCTTCAAGTGGAATTGCCGGTATGGTCGACGACTTTGGGTACCGACACGGGTGCCGTGAAATTTGTTCAAGATGAGGCTTGGCGAATCCTGAAAGAGTATGGCAACCATCCTTCGTTTTGCCTGTGGAGCCTCGGCAATGAATTGGAAGGCGATTTCGATATGTTGACAGACCTTTTGCTGCGGTTAAAAAAAGAAGACCCACGACATTTATATACCACCACGTCGTTTACGTTTGCAAAGGGACATGGCGTATGGCCCGAACCTGACGACGATTTCTTCGTGTCGCAATGGACCGACAAAGGGTGGGTGCGCGGACAAGGCGTGTTCAATCAATATCCTCCGTCGTTTGACAAGGACTACGGTACGGCAATCGAGGGTATGACCGTTCCTTTGATTACCCACGAGATAGGGCAGTATTCGGTTTATCCCGATATGAAGGAGATAGAGAAATATACGGGTGTTCTTAAACCGACGAACTTTATTGCCATACGAAACGATTTGGAGAAAAAAGGATTGTTGGATAAGGCGTCGTCTTATACGTTGTCGTCTGGGAAGTTGGCAGCTATTTTATACAAGGAAGAGATAGAACGGGCGTTGAAGACCGCCGGTATCAGTGGATTCCAGTTGCTCGATTTGCATGATTTCCCGGGACAGGGGACGGCTCTTGTCGGGTTGTTGAATGCGTTTTGGGAGAGTAAGGGCATTTTAAGCGGTGCCGAGTTCCGAGAGTTTTGCTCGCCCGTAGTTCCTTTGCTTAAATTCCCCAAAGCCGTTTATAAGAATGATGAGCATTTTGCAGCCGAATTGGAGTTGTGCAATTATGGCGCCTCGGAATTGGTCGACAAAACATTCTCGTGGGAGATTTATAATGGCAATCAGAAGTTGGCGGCAGGAACGATTCCCATGAAAAAGGCAATAATAGGCTATAATGGCGGGTTAGGTCAAATAGATTTTGCCTTAGATGGCGTTGATAAGGCTGCGAAATTACAAGTGGTTGTGACATTGAATGATACGGATTACAAAAACAGATGGAATATTTGGGTATATCCGGCACAGCAAGCGGTCGATTTTGGAAATGTAGTTTATACCCGGAGTTTTGACGAGGCTAAACTTCTGTTATCGCAGGGGAAAACGGTTCTGTTCAATCCCGAATGGAAAAAGATGAAAGGAATCGAGGGTAAGTTCGTTCCTGTATTTTGGAGCCCGGTTCACTTCCCCAAACAGGCCGGAACGATGGGAATCCTTTGTGATCCTTCCCATAAGGCTTTGGCAGATTTCCCGACAGATATTCATACCGATTGGCAATGGTGGGATTTGAATATAAATTCGACCACTTTGGTTGTCGATGAGTTGAAAGGCGGAGCACCCATCGTTGAGATGATAGACAATTTTGCCAATAACCGTCGGTTGGCTTCTCTCTATGAAGGGAAAGTAGGGCAAGGCAGATTGGTGCTTGCTACATTCGATTTGCAGTCGGATTTGGCGCAGCGATCGGTTGCGAAGCAAATGCTTGTTTCAATTTTGAAATATATGAATAGTTCGGATTTTGCTCCGGCCGAAATCCTGAATCTCGATGTCCTTGCTCCGGCATTCGGTTCGGCCGAGGCAACCAAACAATCGGCGACCGGAATTTATGAATAAGAAATGTTTAATCATCTATAAATCTTTTTTAGTATGAATACCTATAATAAAGGATTTGTATATTTTATCTGTTTGGTTTCGGCCATGGGCGGATTGCTGTTTGGTTACGACTGGGTAGTGATCGGAGGTGCCAAACCTTTTTATGAGGCTTATTTCGATATTGCTGGAGATGCCACCATGCAGGCTCTGACAATGAGTATCGCTTTGTTGGGCTGTCTGTTGGGTGCAACGATGGCCGGATTTCTTGCCGACCGTTATGGGCGAAAGAATCTTTTGGTTATTTCGGCATTGGTCTTTTTCCTCTCTTCTTGGGGGACAGGCGCGGCTACCGAGATAACGGTGTTTGTCGTAGCCCGGTTAATCGGCGGGGTAGCTATCGGTTTGGCTGCCGATTTGTCGCCGATGTATATCGCCGAGGTGGCTCCGACACAAATTCGAGGCCGGTTGGTGACACTGAACCAATTGACTATCGTTTTGGGTATTTTGGGCGCGCAAATCGTAAATATGTTGATTGCCGAACCGGTTGCCATCGATGCTTCTGTGGCCGACATTTGTGCCTCTTGGAATGGGCAAAGCGGTTGGCGCTGGATGTTTTGGGCCGTTTGTGTACCCTCGGGATTGTTCTTTTTGTTGGCCTTGTTTATCCCGGAGAGCCCCCGTTGGCTGGCCGGAAAACAACGGTTGAAAAAGGCTCACGCCGTATTGACGAGGGTGGGTGGCACATCTTATGCCGATGCCGAAATCGAAAATTACAAAGAGGTTGTAGGTGAATCTCACGGAGGATCTGCCGCCTTGAAAGCCTTGTTCTCTAAGAAAATGCGTAATGTATTGATTATCGGACTTGTTGTTGCCGTATTCCAGCAGTGGAGCGGTACCAATGTAATCTTTAACTACGCGCAGGAAATATTCCAAGCTGCCGGTTATGGAATATCCGATGTATTGATGAATATCGTAATAACAGGTATTGCCAATTTGGTATTTACATTTGTTGCCATCTTTACGGTAGATAAGTTGGGACGAAAGACTTTGATGATGATAGGGGCGGCCGGTCTGGCAGGTATATACACCATTTTAGGGCTGTGCTATTTTATGGAGTTCACGGGTTTTGTCATGATTATTTTGGTTGTTTTGGCCATAGGATTCTATGCCATGTCGCTTGGCCCCATTACTTGGGTGCTGCTTTCGGAGGTATTCCCCAATAGAGTACGAGGCGTTGCTATGGCTATTTGTACGGCAGCGTTGTGGATTGCATCGTTCTTGTTGACATATACCTTCCCATTCCTCAATGGCGGATTGGGAACAGGTGGCACGTTTATCTTATATGCCGTCATTTGTTTGTTGGGATTCCTGTTTGCTTGGCGGCGGATTCCCGAAACAAAAGGAAAATCGTTGGAAGTCCTTGAAAAGGAATTAATAGGTTAGTAGATAGGATCTTAATATAAAAACTTTATGTATGAAAACACATATTATCGGAGCATTGGCAATTTTTGCGGGAATGACGGTTGCAGCTCAGAATAGAGAACAGATTACATTTGATTATAACGACCAGCGTCAAGAGATTCACAGTTTTGGTGCATCCGATTGTTGGCGCGCTCAATATGTGGGCTTGTGGCCCGAAGAGAAGAAAAATGCAATGGCCGATTTGCTTTTCAGCTCGGAGTTCGATGATACGGGAAGCCCTAAGGGTATAGGATTGAGCTTATGGCGGTTTAATATTGGATCGGGCAGTCATGAGGCCGGCGATGCGAGCGGTATCACCAGTGATTGGCGGCGTACCGAATGTTTCCTCGATAAAGACGGGAATTGGGATTGGACCAAGCAAAAAGGGCAACGATGGTTTTTAGAGGCCGCCAAGAAACGGGGAGTTCCTTATTCGTTGGGATTCTCGATTACGGCGCCCTACTTTATGACTAAGAACGGAATGGCCCGTGCCAGCGATACCACTCCTTATGCAAATATTCGTGAGGACCAATATCGCAATTATGCTTCGTTCATGGCCGAGGTTTGCGACCATTTGGGAATCGATTACCTCAGCCCGATTAATGAACCGCAGTGGGCATGGAATGTTTCTCGTCAGGAGGGGATGCAGGCTACGAATGAAGAGTCGGCAAAATTAATCAAATTGATAGACGAGGAAATCACCGTGCGTAATTCAAAAACCAAAGTTGTCTTTGGCGAAGCGGCCGATATTCGCTATTTGTATCGTGGGGGTATGAATGCGTTGCGGGATAATCAGATAGCCGAGATGTTTCTCCCCACGGGCCCTCATTATATCGGGGATTTGAAGAATGTGGCCAAAACCGTAAGCGGCCATTCGTATTGGAGTACATGGCCGTTGGACACGTTGATTTCGACAAGAGCGGAATTAAGGGCTGCTTTGCCTGAGGGATATACCTATTGGCAAACCGAATTCTGCCCTATGGAGCAGAATCCCGATAACCCGAATGGTGGCGGGCAACGCGATTTTGGTATGGATTATGCCCTTTATGTGGCGAGAATTATCCATCACGATTTAACTGTGGCAGAGGCTTCGTCGTGGCAATCGTGGACGGCCTTCTCCGAAGGGAACTATAAAGATGTTTTGATTTATATCGGAGATGAAACCTTGCTCAATCCGCATAAGAAAGTAGAGCAGGCGATAGATCTTAAAGAGGACGGTTATTTTTTGCCGACCAAATATATGTGGGCATTGGGTAATTACAGCTTCTTTGTTCGTCCCGGAATGAAGAGAATCGCCCAAGTAGGAGAGGCCAACGTGAATAATGTGGATACGGCCCGTGATTTAATGGCTTCGGCGTATATCGATAAAGGTAGCAAGAAGGTTGTTATCGTGTTTGTCAATTATGGTACCGCGGAAAAGCAGGTAAAACTTTCGATCGATCATTTGCCGAAAGGGTTTGGATCGAAAACATTTAAGTGTTACGAAACGTCGAATCGCTCTGATCTAAAATATGTGGGAGAGACCCGTGCCGACGCTATTGCGATTCCTGCTCGTTCGGTGGTGACTTTGGTGAACAAGTAGCCTCTGTTATATTGCGATATGATATTTTCCCTTAGCCCCGTTGCCGATGGTCAAAAGGGGTGTTGTTATATAGAATGATAGTTACTCGATATTTAAAATTGGAATATTATGAAATTTAGAAATAGAGTATTTTATGGTGCCGCATTGTTGTCTTCGGCATCGCTTTCGGCACAGCAACAGCCCAATGTCTTGTTTATCATGCTTGACGATTTTGGGTATCATCAATTAGGGTGTAATGGCAGTACGTTTTTTGAGACTCCGAATATCGACCGGCTGGCATCGGAGGGAATGAATTTTACGAATGCTTATGCCTCGGCATCCGTCAGTTCTCCAACAAGAGCCGCATTAATGTCGGGTATGTATCCGGCCCGTACGCATACAACCGATTGGTTGAACGGTTATGCCGAGCCTGAGAACTCCGATTTGGTTTGTCCCAATTGGACAAAAGGACTAAATAAAGATGATGTGCGATTACCGGTAATGATGCAGTCGGGCGGCTATGTAACGGCAATGATAGGGAAGTGGCATTTAAGCAAGGATTTGCCCGGCTGGGATTTGATTGAGCGGAACGATGGGCCGGATATTACGCAAGAATCGGATTGGCACAATGTAAAGAAGTATACCGATACGGCTATTGAATTTATGACAGAAAGCAAAGAGCAGGGTAAACCGTTTTTTTGCTATCTCTCTCATAATTCTATCCATACCCCCGAAACCGAAGAGGCTGCATTGATACAGAAATACCGGGATAAACCGGGCGCCACTGAAAAAGGTATGTGGAATCCGGTACAAGGCGCTATGGTCGAGACCGTAGACAAAGAGACCGGCCGATTGTTGCAGGCTGTAAAGGATTTGGGGTTGGAGGAGAATACGATTATTGTGTTTTATGCCGACAATGGGCAGTTTACTCCCAATGAAAAAGTGGGACCTTCGCCGTTAAGAGGCGGGAAAGTGACCCTTTGGGAAGGGGGTGTCCGTGAGCCGCTTATTGTCAAATGGAAAGGCCGGATCGAGGCGGGTTCGACTTGTGATGAGCAGGTTATCGCCCATGATTTTTTACCGACATTGTATGATTTGTGCGGATTGACCGACGAGTCGTTTATCCGTGGTATCGATGGAGTAAGCTTTGCGGAGGCTTTAATGGGGAATGAAAGTGCGGCAGGGAAACGCGAATACCTCTGTTGGCATTATCCTCACTACCACCCCGAAGCAGAGTTCTTAGGCTCGATTCGTAAGGGCGATTGGAAACTGATTGAAAATTTCGGGAAATCGTTGTTCTTTTATAATGGAGCTTTTGAACTGTATAATCTCGCGGAAGATCCCGATGAGTCTGAAAACTTAATCAACAGTAATCTTGAAAAGGCGGCCGAGTTGTATGCCGATTTACAAAATTGGCGAACAGAAACCAATGCTCAAATGCCTTATATGAAAAAAGAGTCGTTTGGCGTGGCTCATTTTGTATTTCATGCTTCGAATGAGGTTGTAAAAGCAAATCTGTTTGAACGCCAGCAAGGATTGACCCACGGTTTGCAGTTCGATGGCGAGGGCACTTATATAGAGTTGCCGGCTAACGGGACATTGGGCTATTTTTATGAAAAGCAATCGGACAGCGCAAATCGGTTACGAGTATTGTGCAAGAACCCCGGAAATGCGAATATCACATTGGAATATACCAATGGAGCCGATAAACAGCCGGTGGTTGTTGAGGCTGGCACGTGGAAAGAGGTCGTTTTTGATATGGCTTCGGTTGCTGTTGGGAAAGGCATCTTTTGGTTACAATCCATAGGCGGGGCTCTGTGTATAGACAAATGGATAATCGATGATGGCACGAATCTCCTTGTCCATGATGGTACGTTGGACGATGTTACCGATCACAATGTCGTTACCATTGCAACTTTCGAGGACGGGAGTGTCCCATTTTATTCGACGTTGCTTGGGAACTCTAATCAGCAACTCCAAACCCCGGTTGTGGTGGATAACCCGCATAGAGACGAAATCAATGCTTCGTCGAAATGTTTGTATGTGCGTACTCGTCAAGATAAGGACAAAGGCATTCCGGCATGGAGCGCAAATAATATAGTCATCTGGTTGAAAGAGACCGTTGAAATTAACGACGACAATCGTTTTTTACACGTGATGCATTGGAAAGGCCAAAAGTTGAATTCGTGGTTGATTTACGGTAGCGCCGACGGTGTGAATTATGTGGAGTTGGGACGAGGCGGTTGTCCTGCTGCCCAGCAGTGGTTCGATATTGTTGTCGATGTAAAATCGCAATTAAACGAGCTCCGCACGATTAAGATTATATTGGACGGCAACTGGACCAACAATGCAGCCCGCTACTATGAGCCGACCGATTTTTATTATGATGAGATTGTGCTTAGCGATACATTTGCGCCCCGTGCGAAGATCGAGTCGTCTGTCGGTTCGGTAAAACGCGATTCGTCGCAACTCGTTTCTATCGCACCCAATCCAACAAAAGATTATGTAAAGGTCAATACGGTTGTCCCCATTTCGGAGGTGAAGATTTATTCTACAAATGGGCAACTGCAAAGAGTGCAATCGTGTAATCCCGATGAAACGAATGTACATATAGTCCGGTTGCAGGGATTGGATAGCGGATACTATTTTTTAGTTGCAGTTCAGCCTAATGGGGTGGCATATACCCATTCGCTTATTGTCTCAAAATAAATCGTTTCGATAAGAGAATTTTACATCGTTTCAGTGTAGATATACATTGAAAGTGTGGTTTTGTTTATGTTATTTTGTACTATAACATTTAAATTTATATACACATGAAAAAGTTTACTTTATTATTTGCTACATCGTTGCTCTCGATGGGAGCTATGGCTCAAACAATAGCCACTTTTGAAGATGGTTCGGTGACGATGGGTACAATTACGGGCGCTTCGTTGGAAGGGAATCAGTCGGAGTTTGTAATGGGCGCCGAAAATCCGGTTAAAGATGGATTGAACACTACCGATAAGTGTCTGTACATTTTGACCAATCAAGTGATCGATACCGACCCTGTCGTAGGACGGCCTGCATGGGACTCCAATGCTTTTTTCATTACGTTCGACGAGGCAGTTCAACTTACCGAAGAGAACCGTTATCTCCACATCATGCACATGAAGGAGTTTTTGCTTAATAACTGGTTGGTTTTTGCCGAGAATGGAGACGGTAATTATGTGGAAATAATGAGAGGCTCGGCTCCTGCCGAAATGGTTTGGTTCGATATTGTTGCCGATTTGAAATCCAAGTTAGATGTCGTTAAATCGATTCGGGTTAATTTAGATGGTAACTGGGGCGAGATTCCCGGTCGCTATTATGCCCCGACAAAATTTTACTATGATGAGATTGTGATGAACGATCAAATGTTCGCTCGTGATGCAAATGTGATTGTCGATAATAATATTTTGGATTTTGAAGACGAAGAAATAACCAATGCTCGTGTAAGTTATACTCCGCAAGCTCCCGAATATGTGAACAATATGGCGTGGGCTAATACGGAAACCGGAGGTATTAACAGTACGTTCACTTGTGCTTATTTTAAAGGCAATACAAAAACTCCGCAATGGTGGCACGGATTCTATTTCGAATTCAAGTCCCCGGTTAATGCATCGGAAAATAAGTATTTGCACATCATGATGCGTAAGAGTGTGTTGGAAACACAAAAAGTTCAAATTTCGTTGATGAATTTGACCGGCGTGCAATCCAATCCTTTGGTAGATGAGCCCATCACGACAGAGTGGGTAGATTATGTCATGGAAATACCCGAAACCCATGCTATTTTCAATGGAATGTATGTGAAATTCAATGCACAGTCGCCTGCAACAGAGTGCTTCGTAGATGAAATATTTATGAACAACGATCCCGAACCGCGTTCGGTTGGCTCTTCGATAAATGAGGTGGAGAAAGGTGCTGTCATGGTAACTGTGGAAAATGGCATTGTTTCGGTAGAAAATATGGAGTGCGAAATCTCTGTTTCCAATATGATGGGCCAATGTGTGTATAGAGGCATGGCTCCTTCTGTTCCTTTGCAGAAAGGTGTTTATATTGTAAATATAGGAAGTATAGCTCAAAAGATATTCGTTAAATAAATTTTTAAGTATATAGATAACTCATCCTTTGAAAAGAGGAAAGGGGTGTACCGAGATGGGAATCTGTGATACATCTCTCTCGATACTGCAAGGGAAAAAACAAGAGGGAAATTCGTGAGAATTTCCCTCTTGTTTTTATTTGGCAAGGTTTGTATTTCGTGCCTGTTTCTCTGTCCTTAGCAGAACAGCAAGATAAGTAATTGTGCCGAGAGTACCCGCAAGAACATCGTAAGCGGGTAGACGGTCGAGTAGGCTACCGACGGAGCGTCGTTCCCCGATACTTTGTTACCATAAGCAAGGGCGGGGGGATCGGTGCAAGCCCCTGAGAGCAATCCCATAATGGAACAGTAGTTTATCTTGTAATGGGCGCGAGCAATAATGCCTACGATGAGCAGCGGGATAACGGTGATGAGGAATCCCCACCATACCCATATAAGTCCGCCCGACATGATGGTGTTGACAAATTCACCTCCGGCCGATATACCCACACTGGCCAAGAAGAGGCAGATACCTATCTCGCGAAGCATGAGGCTGGCGCCGGTCGAGGTATAGGTGACAAGGTGTATTTTGTGGCCGAAACGCCCCAGCAGAATGGCTACGACCAGCGGACCGCCGGCCAATCCCAGTTTCATGGGAACGCTCATGCCCGGTATGGCAATGGGTATGCTTCCTAAGATGATACCGAGGAATATACCAACGAAGAGGGTAACCATGTTGGGCTCGTGGAGACGTTTGGTAGAGTTACCCAGTTTTTCGGCCAAACGGTTTATATCTTCGATTCTACCTACAATGGTAAGGCGGTCGCCTATTTGCAGTTCCAAATTGGGGTTTGCCAACAGGTCGAGACCGGCACGGTTTACTCGCGTGGCGTTCAATCGATAACCCATTCTCAATCGCAAACTACCTATTTTGCGCCCGTTGAATTCGGGACGCGTAACCAATATTCGCCGCGAAACAACAGGAGCTTGAATGGCTTCCCAGTTCATCTCGACCGGCCGGCCGATAAAGGCTTCCAATGCACTTTCGTCGGACAACGAAAGGACCACGAGAAGCAAATCGCCCTCTTGCAGAATGGTGTCCGAGTTGGGGATCATTACTTCGTCGTTGTGTTTTATCCGGGATACCACGAAGTTGCGGTCTATCAGTTTGGTCAAATCGTCGAGTGTTCTCCCCACAATCAGTTTGTTTTCAACTTTATAGGTTACAACGTGCGGCACCAGTTGGCTCGATTGGTTTTCTTCTTCGATTTGTTGGTTCTCTTTTTCCAGTTTTACCTTGAAGATGGCACGGATAAGCAACATCGAGGCGATAATGCCGATTACACCCAACGGATAGGCGGCTGCATAGCCGAGGGCTATTTCGGGTACATCGGTAATGGTACCGTCGAATTTGAGTTGCGAGAGCGTTTGTTGTGCGGCACCAAGCCCCGGTGTGTTTGTGACGGCTCCTGAGAGAATACCCACCATCATGGGCATACTTATGTCGCCTTTATAAATAAAGTAGATGGTAAGCGCCACGGCGATGTTGAGGAGTACGATTCCCACAGCGAGCATATTCAGCGTCAAGCCTCCTTTTTTGAATGAAGAGAAGAAGCTGGGCCCTACTTGTAACCCGATGGAGTAGATAAACAGGATTAACCCGAATTCCTGTACGAAATGGAGTATGTTCTTTTCGGCTACAAACCCGAAATGACCGGCAACAATTCCTACGAAGAGGACAAATGTAACTCCCAACGAGATGCCGAAAAATTTCATTTTTCCCAAAGCAACTCCCACGGCTATTACAAAAGCATAGAGAATAACGGTATGAGCTACCGAGGTGTCGTTAAATAAAAGACTTTGAATCCAATCCATTGTATAAAGAAGATACTTTTTTATTTTTTTTGCAAAGTTAGCAATATTCCGCATATACAAACCCGCAGGGTGGAAAAATTGTTTGTCCGTGTTGTGCTTTCATCTGTGCGACGATGTAAAAAAAGCCTCAGGCATCGCGCCTGTGGCTTTTCATCAAGTCAATACACTTTTATGCTAAGAGTTTTGGGGCGTATGCTCTCGCACAGCCTTCGGAAATTTTCAGTTAGATTTGTCGTATGACAGTGTCTTTACGCAAACACTGGTTAATTCCCTTTTTCGAGATATTACAAAGGTATCGGGATCAGAGCACCCCTACAAGGTCGTAATGGAGATATAATTGTTCTAAAATTCCGATACCGGCTAATATAACGAGCTGCCATATTCTCTTTTCGGGACACTTATGTGGAGTGCCATTGCCTGTGTACATTGGACGAGTGTCGGGAGCGTTGAGGTGAAGAGGATATTTTTTTCTGCACTATTTGCATTATCTTTGCCTGTGCAAAACAGACAATGATGAAAAAACTGGTTATTTTTGATTTGGACGGAACTTTGTTGAATACGATTGCCGATTTGGCAACGAGTACGAATTACGCTTTGCAACAATGCGGATTCCCCGAACATTGTGTCGAGGCCTATTTGCATTTCGTGGGCAACGGTATAACCAAATTGTTTGAACGGGCTTTGCCCGAAGATGCGCGTTCGGCCGAGAATATAGCTCGTATGCGCCAATTCTTTTTGGAATATTATTCGGTACACAACAACGACCGTACCCGCCCTTATGAAGGAATAGAGGAGTTGCTTGATGCATTGTCTGGCCGGGGTGTAAAAATAGCGGTAGCCTCGAACAAATATCAAGAAGGTACCGAAAAACTGATACACCATTTCTTCCCTCAAACGTGTTTTGTCGCTGTGTTGGGACAGCGCGAGGGTGTGCCTGTAAAACCGGCTCCCGATATTGTGTACGATATATTGGCTGCGGCCAAAGTCGAAAAAGAGGAAGCCCTGTATGTGGGCGATTCGGACGTGGATATGGCAACAGCCAAAGCTGCTGGGGTAGAATCGGTGGGCGTGACATGGGGATTCCGCAGCCGCGACGAGTTGAACCTTGCCGGAGCCATGCATTTGGTCGACACGCCTACCGATATACTTCGGTTTTGTACTGCCGAGTAATAAAAACCAAACGGAGGAAATCCTGCAAGGTATTCCCCCCGTCTGTTTAGGAACGACGATTGTTACTCTCCGTTACTCTTCCAATGCTTTTTTGAAGATAGTCTCTACCTCGTTAGGGTAAATACCGCCTTCGTGTACTTTTTCGTCGCCGATATAGAATGTGGGTACGTAGTAGTAATCGTATTGGTCGGCGATGTCGGGATATTCGGTCTCCTCGATGGATTCGATGACAATATCCTTGTATTCGGGACGTTTTTTCAATTCCTCGATGTAGCCGAATGCCCGTTTACAGAAGGGGCATCGCGTTTGGTAGAAAAGTTTTATGGGTTTCATAAGGGTTATTGGTTTTTAAGACATTGGAGGAGACAGTCTCATTCATATTTATTATACGAAATCACCTCGCTGGCGGGTTTGCGTTTCTTTTCCCGCAACGGTTGTACGGAGTAGCCCAGCACGATGTCGAGGATTACCCGTTTTTTGTCGGGGATATGAAGCAGGCGACGGACGGCCTTCTCGTCGAACCAGCCCAGTATGCAACTGCCCAGACCTTCGGCTGTGGCGGCGAGGGTAATGTGTGCGGCGGCGATACCGATGTCGAGCAGCGGGAATTGCTTATCTTTAATGAGCCCGCCGATACCGGCGGTGAAATTAGGCCGCTCTTCTACTACGAGAATGTGTACGGGGGCTTGTTTGGTAAAGTGGTTCATGCCCAGCAGGCGGCTGGCTACGGCGTCGGCCACTTGGTTGCGCAATTCGGGTTCGTCGACTACGATGAAGTGCCACGGTTGGGCATTGCAGGCCGAAGGGGCTATGCGGGCGGCTTCGAGAATGCGTTGTACCTTTTCGGGTTCTACCGGGCGGTTGGGGTCGTATTGGCGGTCGCTCTGCCGGTGGTTTATAATTTCGTAAATGTCCATAGCGGGTTTATGCTTGTTCGAAGTGCATGATACGGCTGATGTATTTGCCTATGATGTCGAATTCGAGGTTGACAAGGCTGCCTACTTCGATTTGGTGGAAGTTGGTATGTTCGTAGGTATAGGGAATAATGGCCACTTGAAAGCTGTTGTCCTGCGAGTTGCATACCGTGAGGCTCACCCCGTTGACTGTGACCGAACCTTTTTCGACTGTCATATAGCCTTTGGCCGCCATTTTGGGGTCGAGGTCGTATGTGAAAGTGTAATAGCGACTGCCGTCGACAAGGTCTATTTGGGTACAGCGGGCGGTTTGGTCTACGTGCCCTTGTACGATGTGCCCGTCGAGGCGGCCGTTCATGAGCATACTGCGTTCGAGGTTTACTTTGTCACCTACTTTCAGCGAACCTAAGTTGGAGCGTTCGAGAGTCTCTTGTATGGCCGTGACGGTGTAGCAATCGCCGTCGATGTCGACTACCGTGAGGCATACGCCGTTGTGGGCCACGCTTTGGTCTATTTTCAATTCTTGGGCAAACGAACTTTTAAGGGTAAGGTGCAAATTTCCGTTATCCCGTTTCAGGTTAACGATGGGAGCAGCTTCTTCGACAATTCCTGAAAACATAGTTTAATAAGTTAGAGGTTACAAATAGAATCCAAAAATAGAAAATTTGTTCGGATTCTTGTGCCGATTATTCCCGAAAATAGTTATTTTTGAGAAAGGATTCCCTTAAACGTTAAAAAGTGCTGCTATGGAAATATTGCTCCCGAAAAAGAACAATGGTTCGCAAAGCGAAAAATTGTCGTCGCGGACTGTGACTGTGATAGGTGCCAATGGTGCAGGCAAGAGCCGTTTCGGTTTGGAGATAGCCCGTCAGATCAAGGAGCACGCTTTTTGGCTTTCTGCACAGAAGGCGTTGTGCCTTATGCCTCCGCATGAGGTGTGGCCGGGTTCTATCGAAGCACAGTACAGGGAGGCGATCGATCGTTCGCATTATGTATCGAAAGATGTCCCCACCGAATTTGACCAATTGCTTTTTTTGTTGTTGAGCGAGGAGTTTCGCCATTTGTTTAGCTATAAATACGAAGTACAGAAGGGGGGGCATATAGAATTGCCTCATACTCGTCTCGACCGGGTGCAGAAACTGTGGGAACGCATATTCCCCAAAAACAAGATGTTGCGGGCCGAGGGCAAGTTGCTTATCCAAAGCGAAGATTCCGAACCGTTCAATCCGTTGCGGTTGAGTTCGGGCGAAAAAGCCGTACTCTATTACATTGCCGGGGTGCTTTATGCCATGCCCGATGCCGTTATTTTGGTAGAGGATCCCGAATTTTATCTGCACCATTCCATTTTGAAATCGTTGTGGGATTCGATTGAGAACCTGCGCAAAGACTGTACGTTTGTATATCTTACCCACGATCTCGATTTTGCGGCTTCGCGGGTCGAAAGTACCTGTATTTGGGTGCGTTCGTTCGATGCCGAACATCTGAGTTGGGATTATGAGTTTATCCGCAACGACGACAACTTTCCCGAAGGTATGTACCTCGATATTTTGGGCAGCCGCAAACCGGTACTTTTTATCGAAGGGGCTGCTACGGGAAGTATCGATGTGAAACTCTATCCGTATATTTTCCCCGAATATATTGTAAAGCCGTTGGGGGGATGCAACAAGGTGATTGAGGCGACACGGGCTTTTGCCGATTTGAAAGAGATACACCACCTCGAATCGCGGGGCATTGTCGATCGTGACCGCCGTACCGAGCGCGAGGTGGCCTATCTGCGCAGCCGCCATGTGTATGTGCCCGATGTAGCCGAGGTGGAGAACCTGCTTATGCTCGAAGGTGTAATACGAGCCGTGGCACGGCGTATGAAACGGAACGAAAACAAGGTATTCGAAATTGTGAAAAACAATGTCATACAACTGTTTGCGCAAGAGATCGAATCGCAGGCTTTGCTACATACCCGGCATCGTATACGGCGCGACTTGGAATACAAAATAGATCGTCGCTTCAACGACATAGCCTCTTTTGAAGAACATATAGACCATTTGACCGACGAGACCGATGTGCGTGGGTTGTATAACAACATTTGCGGGCAGTTCCGCAACTATGTGCGCAATCGCGACTATCGGTCGGTCTTGAAAGTATATAACCAAAAATCCATGCTCACGAACAGCAATGTGTGCAACCTGTGCGGCTTGGCCAATAAAGACAAGTATTTGAAGGTAATACTTGCTATTTTGAGGGACGACCGTCCCGAGGCCGAAAGCATACGTACGTCGATACGCGCCTGTTTCGGGCTGGATAAAGATGACTCGCATGATTGAACATTGGATTTCGGCCGCTCGGCCTCGCACCTTGCCCGCCTCGGCAAGTCCGGTAATAGCTGCTTCGGCCTATGCTTTTTACGACGGCTCGTTTCGCTGGCAGCCGGCGCTGTTGTGTTTGTTATTCGCGTTGTTGGCACAAATAGCTTCGAACATGGCCAACGACTATTTCGATTACGTGAAGGGGAGCGACACCGCCGGACGGGTAGGCCCGCGTCGGGCTGTTGCTTCGGGCGATATTACTCCCCGGGCAATGCTTGTGGGCACCTTCGTTGTGTTGGGGCTTGCCTGTCTTGTGGGGCTGGGTCTTGTCGCTTTTGCCGGGTGGCAGCTTATCCCCATCGGAATTGTTATCGCCTTGTTTGCTTTGGCCTATACGGCAGGGCCCTATCCGTTGGCGTATCACGGGTTGGGCGACGCCACCGTGTTTGTCTTCTTCGGTCTTGTAGCCGTCAACTTCACCTATTATGTGCAGGCGCTGCATTTCGATACAATGGTGCTTCTTCTCTCGATAGCGATGGGTCTGTTGTCTATCAATATATTGTTGGTGAATAATTACCGCGATATGGAGGAGGATGCGGCTGCCGGGAAGCACACGACAGTCGTTCTCTTCGGCCGTCGTTTCGCCCGATGGTGGTATTTGGTTAACGGCTTTGCGGCTGTGGGGCTGGTGATCCCTTTGCTACTCCCGTTCGCACCCTATTATGATGCCCTTGTACCTGTGGTGTTGTATCTGTTTCTGCACGTGAAAACATGGTTGGAGATAGGCCGTCGGAGCGGGACTGCGTTGAACCCTTTGTTGGGAGGGACGGCTCGCAACTTGTTCCTCTTTACGATTTTGATTTCGGCAGTATGGATAGGAAAAGGAGTGTGGCTATGAGCAACAAAACGATACTGTGTATTTGTGTGGGTTGTTTTGTCTCTATTTCGTTGTGGGGACAAACATCGGGTATTATGCCCCGCAAAAGTGCTTCGGTGAAAATTCCCGCACAAAAAACGGTGGCGACGGATCGTGCGGTTGAACCGCAGGGCGTGGAACGTGAAGGTAATTCCCTCCCTCTCGACACCGTTTGCCGGGAGGCTGTTTTCGATTCGTTGGCAGTCGATATGTTGGGGTTCGACAAGCGCATGAGCGATACGAAAGAGAGCTTCCTTTTGCGCAACAACACGCAGCACCGAATCTCGCGGGTTGTATTGAAGTTGGTTTACCGCACACCCGAAGGGCAAATGATAGATTACCGCACCCGCACGGTCGAATGCGATTTGTTGCCGCACTCGACGCGTCGGTGCGAAGTGGAGAGTTTCGACCGTTCGAAAAATTACTATCATGTAGATTCTCCGCCGGCGAGGGTGTCGGGACGGCCTTTTAAGGTGAGTTTCCAGTTGTTGCGATATGATATTGTCGTTGAGCCATAACGCTTTTTTATAATTTCTCGTCAACTTTAACTCCCGTTTATCGAGCCAAACGGGAGGCCTCCTTGTTTTATGGGTGACTGCCGGGATAAGCCGGCAAATAGTATTTTTTATAAATTTATTCAGGAGGTAAAACTATGACACCTACAAAGCATCAACAAAACTGGCTCCCCGGAATTTTCAACGATTTCTTTGGCAACGAATGGATTGCCAAAACCAACAGTGCGGCCCCGGCGATAAATATCGTGGAGACCGAAAAAGAGTATGAAGTGCAAATCGCCGCACCGGGTATCACCAAAGACGATTTTGAAATTACGATCGACAAAGAAAACCATTTGGTCATTACGGTTGAACAGAAAAAAGAGGACGACGAAAAGGATAAAAAAGGCCGTTTCCTTCGCCGCGAATTTTCTTATTCGCAGTTCCAGCAAACGCTTATTTTACCCGATAATGTCGATACCGACGCCATTGAGGCTAAACAATGCAACGGAGTGTTGACCGTGATGATTCCTAAGAAACAGGCTCCCGCCGTTTCGGAAAAGAAGAAAATCGCAGTTAAATAAAAATCCTGTTTTCTAAGCGGTTTATAAAGGGGAGGGGATTGCAGTCGGTGCAGTCCTCTCCCCGCTGTTTGGGTTTTATTGCCAAGTAAAGTTCTTTTTGCGACTGGCCAAGCCTATGATTTTGAAATAGATGTTTACCCCCGGTTGGATAAGCGAAAAGAGAGGCAGGGCAAAAAAGAGTTTGGGGGAGTGGAATATTTGGGCAGCTGTCCGATAAACCGAAACTTTTATTGAGAAAAGTGCAATGGCCAAGCACCACGCCAAAATCAAGATGGTGCAGTTGTGCAGGATTCCCCAAATTGTCGAAACCACAAAGAGAATATCGAAAGCGTAGTCGAAAAACTTGCCTATGCCGAATATTTTTCTGGCCGCAGTGTGCAGATATTTCGATGTAAAGTCGTATTGCAGTTTCAGCTCTTTCCATGCCTCGTTGTTATCGGGGTAGGTAGCTGTCATTTGGGCTGCTTGGGAAATCTCTACACGGGTATTTTTTCGGTTGGCTATTTCGTTGATGAACAAGTCGTCGTCGCCGTAGTGCAAGTGTAGCGATTTTGAAAAACCTTTGTTTTTGAAAAACAATTCTTTACGATAAGCCATATTGGAACTTTCGCCCATATAGGGGCGTCGGATAAGTGCGAACGAGAGATACCGCAGCGTAAACAACAATTTGTCGTAGGAGCAATACCAAAAGGAGAGGGGCTCTTTCTCCTTTCGTTGGGTAGCCGTATAGCCCAATACAATGTCGGTTCCGGGTACGAAATTACGGGCGAGAGAGGCTAACCATTGGTTGCCGGCAGGTCGGCAGTTGGCGTTTGTAAAGGCAACGATGTCGTATTGAGCAGCCTTTACACCGAGGGTGAGTGCCAGTTTCTTGTGGCTTAGGTTGCGAGACCCTTCGGGTATGTAGGTGTGATAGAGGTTGCTGTATTGTGTCTCCAACACCGAAAGTATATCTTTCGAATCGTCGGTCGAGTCGTCGTTGACCACGATTACTTCGAATTGGGGATAATCCTGCTTTAAAATTTCGGGAAGGAATTTAATGAGGTTTTCGGCATCGTTTTGAGCATAAACGATTACCGAAATAGGAGGATATTGATTGGAATAAACCGTTTTCCCTTTTTCGCATTTTTTGTAAAACCGGGCGGGCCGTGCAAAAAAGTAAAACTGGTAGACGATTTCGAGAATCCAAATCAATACCAATAAGCCCAAAACATATACCTCTGAGTTTGAAAATACCCAAGAAAAGTTTAAATCCATAGCGCGTTGTAAAAAATAGTTACAAACGTACATAAACTTTTTCAAACACGACGGTAGAATCGAATTTAATTATTCTTTTTTTGAGGGGTGGGCAGAGAGGTTTGGTTTAAATAATTGTATGTAAGAACTTTTCTTAAACAGGACGATTAGGAGGAGGAAAAGATGTCGGGAAATTGTAAAAAAGAAGATGATTTGTGTATAATAAAAAGATATGAACCCTCGTTATATATTAGAATTATACCGGACTAATCCGGGAAGAAAAGAGTAGTGTGATGAGAATAAATGTATTAGGCATTCTTTTTTTGTTATTTGTAACGTCTGCTTGTACCAATAAGACAACCTATTTTGCCAATTTAGATGTAGAGCAAATGAGCGGGAAGATCGATGTGGGTGATTATGAATTGCGCATAGCCCCCGACGATATGTTGTCGATTACGGTGTCGTCGGTAGTTCCCGATGCGGCTGCCCCTTACAATTTGCCGGCCGTCTCTTATTCGGAACCCGGAAAGTCGGAGCTCACCATTGTCCCCAATTTGCAAGTCTATACGGTAAGTCGCGATGGCGATATCTATTTTCCTACTGTCGGGCGTATTCATGTCGAAGGAATGACTCGCAACGAGTTGGCGAAATATATTGAAGACAAGATTCGTCCCGAGTTGGAAGACCCCTTTGTGCTGGTACAATTCATGAATTTTAAAGTCGTTGTTTTGGGTGAAGTGAAAAATCCGGGTCAGATACCGGTGCAGACCGAGCGGGTATCGATTCTTGATGCGATAGGTGCTGCCGGCGACTTGACTGTTTACGGCGAGCGGGAAAATGTATTGTTGATACGGGAAGAGAATGGCAAGCGTATTTACCATCGATTCAATTTGTCCGACGTGTCGATATTCGAGTCTCCTTATTTTTATTTGCGACAGAACGATGTCGTTTATGTAATGCCCAATAAAGCCCAACAAAAAAATTCGAATTACAACCAATTTTCGCAATATCGCATATCAATTGTGAGCACGGTGGTGAGTGCGGTTTCGGTATTGACATCGTTGGCAATAGCTTTATTCATCAGATAAGAGGAAAGGTTTGTTTATGGAAGAAAATTATACTTCGGAAAGAAGAAGCGATAATGTCGATATAACAGCTTTGTGGCGCAGATTATGCAAGAAGTGGTATTTCTTTGCCATCTCGGTATTTGCGTGTGTTGTATTGGTAATTTTATATTTGCAGATAGCCAAACCCCAATATGAGGTATTGGCGGATATCCTTGTCAATGAAGAAAAGGATAGCGGAGGCGGAGGGTTAGCCTCTTTAATGGGCTCTTCGGGAGGAGGGTTCTCTTTGAGCGGTATGATTGGCGGGGGATCGGTCAACGACGAGATGTTGGTCATCTCCTCTCACACTCTTGTTCGCGAAGTGGTACAGCGGCTTGATTTGAACAAGGTATATACAAGCAAAAAAAACTTCTTCAATAAAAAAGAATATTATCAAAATTCTCCTCTTGTTGTTGATATTCCGGAGTCGATGCTCGATACATTGGTTTCGGGATTTGTCGTTAAAGTACAGGTAAACAAGTCGAATAATAAAATCCACGTTGAACTGAAAAGAGGTTTCTTTGAAACTCTTTTGGAGCAGGAAGCTACCATGTTCCCGATACATATCGATTATGGGGAAGGCTTGGTTATCGATACGACCGCCTTTTTTCGGCCGGGTAAAGCTTTGAAATTTACGGCTCATATTTCGGGCTACGATGCCAAAACCGAATCGTTGGAGAAAAAACTCGAAATAGGCCTTTCGGATAAAAAGGCAAACGGAATCTCTTTGGCGATCAAAGAGACCGATAAAGAACGAGGGAAAGATATCCTCAATACATTGATTGAATGCTATAACAAAGATGCCGTATATAATAAAAATCTGAAAGCCCAAAATATGCTTTCGTTTATCGACGAGCGGTTAATCTCCGTAGAGGGAGAACTTCATGAAGCAGAGCGGATTATAGAACAATATAAGCGGGAAAATGATTTGTCGGACGTTAGTACCGAGGCACAAATTATTCTCGAATCGTCGAGCCAGTATCGTAAACAACTACTCGAAGCGGAGACACAGTATTCCATTATTTCGATGGTAGATAGCTTTTTGAACAAACCTGAAAATAAATATTCTTTGGTTCCTATAACTACCGGATTGCCCGACAGAGGCGCTGCGGAGGCGATCAACGAATATAATAAACTTTTGTTGGAACGAATGCGATTGCTTCGTACGGCAAAAGACTCGAACTTGGCTTTGCGTACACTCACTTCGCAAATCGATGCCATGCGCGACAATATATTGAATACGGTATCGAAAGCCAAAGAGAGTTCGGATATTGCACGGAACGATCTTAAAAAACAAGAACAAGAGTTCCGGTCGAGGTTACGTGGATTGCCCGAACAAGAACGGGTTTATTTGGATATTAGGAGGACTCAACTTATTAAAAATGAGGTATATACATTCTTGATGAAGCGGCGGGAAGAGAATGCGATGACATTGGCTTCGACTTCGCCTAAATGCCGGATTATTAATGCGGCATATAGCAAGAATAAACCGGATTCACCTAAAAAGTTGCTCCTTTTGGCTTTGGCGTTTGGCGTGGGATTGATCATTCCTGTGGTCTACTTGTATGGTAAAACTATCTTTACGTCTAAATTTGCTTCCCGTAACGATTTGCGCCGATTGACCGGATTGCCTATTGCCGGCGAAATATGTCACCACTCTTTATCGGAACATCTGGTGTTGAAGGCGGCCGGGTTTGCCTCGGTTTCGGAAATGTTCAGGTTGTTGCGTTCCAATTTGCACTTTTTACTTCCCGATAGCGGGAAAGGTGTATTGCTGGTAACTTCGGCCAATTCGGGAGAGGGTAAGACATTTGTGAGCCTCAATTTGGCCAGTGCGATAGCCATGACCGGCAAGCGTACTCTTTTAATGGATTTGGATTTACGGAACCCGAAAATAGCCGATTACTTGGGCCTTTCGAAAGTAAACGGTATCACTTCTTATTTGGCCGGTAATAATGACATAGACGAATCCCGATTGATACAACGCTCGACACAATTTGAAATGCTCGATACGGTTGTCGCCGGTCCCGTACCGCCAAATCCTTCGGAGTTGTTGCTCTCCGAGAAATTGGATCGTTTGATGGCCAGTTTGCGCAAACAATACGACTATATAATTGTCGACACCGCTCCTGTCGAGAGAGTGTCCGATACCTTCTCGCTGACTCGCTTGGCCGATGCAACGCTTTACGTTTGCCGTGCCAATTATACGCAAAAGAGTTGTGTATTCAATGTGGACGATTTTGTAGCGGAAGGCTCTTTGAAAAATGTGATACTTGTATTGAACGATACGGAGGAGAAAAACACGTACGGATATTCGGAGAAACAGGCGAGAGGATAAGCAATGATATCCTTGAATAAAATATTCTATGGGCTGTTCATATTAATGCTCATCGTGGGAGTTTATACCTATCAAATGATGTGGTTCCAAAGCTCCGACGAGATTATTACGCTATTGCTGGCTCTTCTATGCATCGTAGATATTTTGGGGAATCGGAACCATCAACGATATAAAGGCTTGTTCTTTATTATTGGGGTGATGACTTTCTATCTGTTGTATTCCCTGTTTGTGGTTCATTACAATACGCCCAAAGCGGTTTTTTCCGATTTTTTTATCCAGCTTAAACCCTTTATTGCGTTTTATGTGGCCTATTCCATGGGGGTGAGATTCAATGCTTCGCAAAGGCTGTTTTTGAAGAAATTGACGGCCTTTCTCAGTGCCATGATGTTGGTGATTATTGTTTCGGGGTTTGGCAAGGAGGTCTTTTTCCATGTGGCTTATTATGGCATTTATAGCATAGTTTTGTTCTTGATTTATTATTATTGTTCCTATCGGAATCAGACACAAAAGGACAAAATCATCATGCTATTAATTTTGGCGGTGGGATTTTTCAGTACACGTTCCAAATTTTACGGCTTTTTTGTGGTGGCTTTGTACCTCCTTTTCGTGTATAAGCCGGGAATGCTTGCCAAGGTGAAGTTGAAACAATGGATTATGATGGCCGTGGTGTTTTGCCTTGTATTGTATGTCGCATGGGGGAAAATAAACTATTATTTTATTTCTTCGGGCCTTTTTTCGGGTTCCGATGAAATGGACTATTCTTTTGCCCGTGCAATCCTGTATTTTACAGCCCCGCAAGTTTTGAGCGACCATTTGCTCTTTGGGTCGGGGCTGGCATCTTATGCAACATACTCGTCGGGTCAAGTGGGATACTCGTTGATATACGGGATTTACAATATAGATATTATTTGGGGCTTGTTGGAGGGCGATTGCCCCTTTGTTTCCGATACCTTCTTCCCCGAGTTGGCTCAATTTGGCATAGTAGGCATAGGTTTGTATTTTTATTTTTGGATATGGGTGTATAAAAAGATAAAAATCAGGACGGTTACCCCTCATGCCATACAACTCTATAAATTAGGACTATTGATTCTGGCATTTGTCTTTATTGAGTCGATTGCGGGAAGTATGTTCCTGCAAGCATCGGGGAGTATGGTTATGATGATTTTAGGTTTTGTAATTAGAGATATGTCTACGATAAATCAACAGGCACAAGTAGCTGAAAGGAAATTGTAAATATGAATAGAGGTACAAAGTTTATAAACGATATATTTATTTATGCCATAGGAAATTTGGGCTCCAAACTCATTACATTCCTGTTGGTGCCTTTGTACACCTATTTTATCTCGCCCGAAGATTTTGGGTATTACGACATTGTGTTGAATCTTACCTTCCTCGCCATGGGGTTTATTACCTTCCAGTTGAGGGACGGTACGTTCCGCTTTCTTCTCGATAACGAAGAGGAGCATATACGAAAAAGTGTAGTTTCGTTTTCGTATAAATTGTTAACTCAGTCGTCCTTAGTAGTCCTGCTGGCCGGGATTGTATTCTCATTTTTTTATGAAATAAGGGATTGGGGGTGGATTATCGCATTTGTGATTACACTCTCTTTGTATGAAGTCGAGATTCAAATTGCGCGAGGGTTGGGCCAAAATAAACAATTTGTTTTGGCCGGTATCCTTACGGCATTTCAAATAGCGTTGTACAGCTTGGTTTTTGTAGCTTGGTTGCGCATGGGTATCGGAGGAATTTTTTGTTCCAATATATTGGCTCGTGTGGTGACAATGGTTATTGTCGAGATACGCACCCGGATATTTAAGCGCTATTTCTTTATGGGATTTAAGGATAAGGCATTGAATAAAGCTTTACTGAAATATTCGTTGCCGTTACTCCCCAATGCTGTTTGCTGGTGGCTTTTGGGTAGTTCCAGCCGCTTGTATATCGAGCATTTTTTGGGTTTGGAGGCCAATGGCATTTTTGCCGTCGCCATGAAATTTTCGACCATATTGGAGACCTTTTCGGTTATAGTGTATCAGGCTTGGCAGGAGACTGCGATTAAGCAATATGAGGCCCCCGACCGTGGGAAATTCTTCTCTCGGATATTCAATACATACAGTTATATTTTAACCGTTTTGGCGCTTGTCTTCTCTTTTGTGCTGAAACTTAATTATTCGTGGTTGGTCGATGATCGATATGCCGATAGTTTGCAGTACCTGTATCCGTTATTTATTTCGGTGGTTTGTTTTGCTTTGGCCGCATTTTACGATTTGGGGTATCAATGTTCAAAACGAACCGTTAGAAATCTGCCGGGAATAATTATCACAACGGTACTGAATTTAGTTATGAACTACTTCTTTATACGCATTTGGGGTATTTGGGGTATCGTGTTATCGTCGATTCTTTCGTATTTGTTCTTGTTGGCATTCCGTATTATCGATACTTGGAAGTTTTTCCCGGTAAAGGTGTCGATGGAAATCCTTTATCCTATATTGGCTTTAATAATAGGGGGCATTGTTTTTTATGAGGTTGATTCGGCTATATGGCAGATTGGATATGTTTTGGCTATTATAATTATTGCCTATTATGTTCAGCCCAAAGAGGTCAAGGTGGAATTGCAAATGAAATTAAAGGCATTCCAAAATAAGTTACAGGGACGGTGATATAATAAAGAGGGGCTCTCGGTCTTTGTATTTCGAAGTACAATTCTTATCTTTGTGATAAGAGATATTTTTATGAGAATTATAGTAGTCAATCCCATACTGTTTACTCCCGAAAAAGGGGTAATTCCTCGTGTGAGGACGATAAAAGAGACGATGATGTATGACTTGTGTATGGCTTTTCACCGTGCGGGTCATTCGGTTACGTTGGTTGCTGCGGCCGATTATGCACCGGTTGAACCGGAAGCCTACGATTTTGAAGTGGTTTTCTTGAAGTCGGTGTGGCATAGAGTGTTTCAACCGGCTCTACTCCCGTTTATGCCCGGTGTATGGCGTTTTTTGAAGAATCGTCGGGGACAAGTCGATATGGTTCTCGCAAGTGAAACTTTCTCGTTCTCGTCCTTGATCGCCTCGATCATACTTCCGCACCAAACGGTTGTTTGGCAGGAATTAGGGTCACATAACCGTAAGATGAAGGAGTTACCTTCCCGTATTTGGTACAATGTGATAGCCCGCTGTTTCATGCGTAAGGTGTGGGTTATCCCTCGATCGTATGTCTCGCAGCGTTTTATCCGTGAGTATATGCCTCATGTGGGAGAGCCTGTTGGTCATGGCGTAAAGGTAATCCCGTCGGTCGATATGACAGTAGAGAAAAGCCCTTGTTTTATTACCGTGGGGCAGTTGATACCCCGTAAGAATATAGAGTCTATTATCCGCAAGTTCGATTCTTTCCTGTCGGAGTATCCTCAATATGCTCATTACAAATTGTATATTGCCGGTGATGGGGAATTAAGAGGAGAATTGGACCAATTGGTAAAATCGTTGAATCGAGCAGCCCAAATTATTTTATTGGGGAAATTACCTCACGAGGAACTTTTCAGTTACATACAAAAATCGAAAGCTTCGTTATTCGACTCTTTGAGAGAGCTCAATATGTTGGCTCTCATGGAATCGGTAGTTATGGGAACTCCGGTAGTTACTAACCGGGTGCCGTTTGACAGTGAAGTGGTCGAGAAAAAGCGGTTGGGAATAGCTCGGGATCATTGGGGTGCGAAAGATTTGGCTGAAATTTTGGAGAAGAATGAGTTCTATGTGAATAATTGCAAGCAGTATGCCCCATTGGTTACGACCGATGCCGTAGCACAAAGAATTATCGATTCGTTTGAAAATGCCTCAACCCGAAACCGTTAATGGAAAAGAACAGAAACATAACATTCGATGTCGCTAAGGGCATAGGTATTGTTTTGGTTGTTATCGGCCATTATATCCCTGAGTGTGCCCCGGTATGGTATATCGACTGTATGCGTTTCGTTTATCGGTTTCATATGCCTCTTTTCTTTATCATTGCCGGATTCTTTTTTGACCGTTCGGTTAAGCAGGTAAGCTATGGGGCGTTGGTGTGGTCGAAGTTCAAACGACTGATGGTTCCCTATTTTATTCTCTCTTGGGCGGTTATAGGCATAAAAATTCTTTTTGCCGGTTTTTTACAAGTCGATCACCCGGTTACGGTTGCCGCTTTGTATCGGGCATTTTATCTTCCCGAAGCCGGTTATTATCTGTGGTTCGTATATGTACTTTTTCTCATATTCTGCATTGCTCCTATATTTAAGGCGGGGAATAGGTTAATTCTTTTGACGGTTTTAGCATTGGGCCTTTCGTTTTGGTTGTCGGGACCCGATATTTTCTGTATTCGGCAATTCTGTCATTACTTCATATTTTTTGTCTTTGGTATGTGGGTGTCTCGGGTAAAGCAATTGGAGAGTGCTATGTATAAATACCCTTTGCTTTGGGCTGCGATTACCGTCTTGTTTTTCTTTCTTTACCCTCCTCAACCCGGGGGGACTTTGCCCGCTTTCCCAACGATTGTATCCGGTATTTCCGGCTCGTTTATGGTTATAAGCACTTCGTATGTGATATGTCGTTCAATTCCATCGAAGACAAAGGGTTTATCGTATATAGGACGCCTTTCCATGACGATCTATCTTTTCCATACTTTGTTTATGGGAGGCGGCAAGGCAATTTTAACATATATAAATTTAGGTGGGGATATAATAGAATTTATACTTTCTTCGTTATTTATAATAGGAGCGGGAATCGTCGGGCCCATTTTGTTGTATAAATGGGTGTGGGCGAAAAACCAGTTTACGGCTCAAATATTTAAATAACCTGAACAAAAACCATGAAGCGGACGCCACGTGTTCTATTGGTTAATAAATTTTATTATCCGAGAGGTGGAGATTGTATTTGTATGATCAATCTCGAAGCCTTGTTGCGCCGTTTAGGGTTCGAGGTCGCGGTCTATGCCATGACTTATTCCCAAAACTTGCATAGCGAGATGTCGGGTTATTTTGCTCCCGAAATTTCTTTTTCGGGCGGACTTAAAAATCAGGTAAAGGCTGCGCGACGTCTTTTTGGAATGGGCGATATAAAGGCTTCGTTCCAAAAAATGTTGGATACCTTTCGTCCCGATATAGTTCATTTCCACAATATTCACTCGTATCTTTCGCCGGTTATCGTCAAGTTGGCCAAAGAGTATGGCTGTCGTACGGTGTGGACGTTGCACGATTATAAACTTTTGTGCCCTTCATATAGTTGTTTGTGTGAAGGGAAGATTTGTGAGGCTTGTTTTACCGATCGCACGCAGGTGGTTCGACGAAAATGTATGAAGGGTAGTTTCTCGGCCAGCGTGTTGGCGTATGGCGAGGCGTTGTGGTGGAACCAAAAGCGATTGCAACAATGGGTCGATACTTTTGTGTGTCCCAGTTCGTTTATGGCGCAGAAGATGAGAGCCTGCGGGTATGACTATACCAAATTGACGGTAATTTGCAATTTTATCGAGCAGAACAAATTGGATTTCCTGCAAACTTTCAAAGACGACGGAGAGCCGCAAACTCCATATTACTGTTATGTGGGGCGCCTTTCGGAAGAAAAGGGTGTAAAAATGTTGCTCGAAGTGGCCGAAACACTGCCATATCTCCTTTATGTAGCCGGGACAGGACCTCTTGCCGAGGAGTTACGAGAACGATATAGCCAATCGGGGAACATATTCTTTTTGGGGCATCTTGCCTCCGATGAGGTTGTAAAACTGGTCAAACAGGCTAAGACAATGGCTATTCCGTCCATTTGGTATGAGAATAATCCGTTGAGCGTGATCGAGTCGCTGTGCATGGGTACACCGGTTATCGGTTCCGAAGTAGGAGGTATCCCCGAACTGGTACGCGAAGGTGATGGCCGCTTGTTCCGAATGGGCGACAAAGAAGAACTGGCTGCGGCCATTACTTCGTTGATGACTGCAAAAAGTATTGATAAACAAGCTGTTTCGATACGGGCACAAGAGCGTTTTTCGGAAAATCGCTATTGGAACGAACTGAAAAAGATATATGGCTTATAAGTGTGGATATAAAAATTTGATAGACCCGATAAAATAAACTATCTTTGCACGACATTTACGAGAAATGAAGATTTTCGCACCTACCGATATAAGTATTATTACCACTTACCGCTGCCCAATGCGTTGTAAGATGTGTAATATTTGGAAGAATCCCACAGATCCTCAGCAAGAAATTACGGCCGAGGAATTGGAGATTCTGCCACGTGTAAAGTTTATTAATATAACCGGAGGCGAGCCTTTTGTTCGGGAAGATTTGGACAAGATCATCGAGGTTGCCTTCCGCAAGGCTCCGCGGGTGGTTATTTCCACTTCGGGTTGGTTTGAAGATAGAGTAGTAGCATTGGCGAAAAAATTCCCCAAGATAGGAATCCGAATCAGCATAGAAGGGTTGTCGCAGAAAAACGACGAGCTTCGAGGCCGTGCCGGTGGTTTTGACAAAGGGTTGAGAACCTTGCTTACCCTTAAAGAGATGGGTATAAAAGATATTGGGTTCGGTATTACTGTTTCGAATAACAACTCCGAGGATATGCTTGCTTTGTATCGGTTATCCAAAGCATTGGATATGGAGTTTGCCACGGCAGCCTTTCATAACTCGTATTATTTCCACAAGGACGACAACGTAATTACCAATCGCGATGCCGTTTGTGCCAATTTTGCCAAACTCATCGATATGCAGATGAAGGAGAAGCACCCTAAATCGTGGGCGAGAGCCTTCTTCAATATGGGGCTAATCAATTATATCGAGGGGAATCGCCGTATGTTGCCCTGTGAGGCCGGGCTGATGAACTGCTTTATCGATCCCTACGGCGAGGTCTATCCCTGTAATGGGTTGGAAGCCAAATACTGGAAAGAGAGTATGGGCAATATCCGTCAGGTAAAATCTTTTTCGGAGATTTGGAATAGCGAACAGGCTCAGCGAGTGCGCGAACTCGTACGCAAATGCCCTAAAAACTGCTGGATGGTAGGTACGGTATCGCCGGTAATGAAAAAGGTATCGTATATACGCCACCCTATGGGTTGGGTTATCAAAAATAAAATCCGTTCGCTGCTTGGCCGTCCCATTTGTTTGGACAAGAAGTGGTACGATGTAGGGCAAGATCCCCGGCAAGGAAATCTCAATAGGCTTTAAATAGATCAACGTAAAAATCGGGAGGTTGCGATGAAGATAGTTGTTGCCGGTACTCGTGGAATCCCCGATATACAGGGTGGTGTAGAGACTCATTGCGAGGAGTTGTATCCCCGTTTGGCCGCAATGGGGCACGACGTTACGGTGGTAAGGCGGTCGTGCTATGTTACTCCCCAAAATCGAATCAAAGCCTATAAAGGCGTTCGCCTCAAAGATATTTATGCCCCTCGCAAGAAGAGTATCGAGGCTATTGTCCACACCTTTTTGGCGGTCCTCTATGCCCGCAAGGTAGGCGCCGATGTGTTGCATATCCATGCCATTGGACCTTCCATACTTACCCCCTTTGCCCGATTGTTGGGTTTGCGGGTGGTAATGACGCACCATGGCCCCGATTATGACCGGCAAAAGTGGAACAAAACAGCCAAGTCGGTTTTGAAGTTGGGAGAGCGTATGGGCGCTAAATTTGCCAACGAGGTGATTGTAATTTCTACCGTCATCGACAATATCCTGAGAACAAAATATGGGCGAATGAACGCCCGTCTTATCTATAATGGCGTGAATACACCTGCGCCGGCGACTACAACCGAATATATTCGCTCTTTGGGATTGGAACCCCGGAAATACGTTTTGGCGGTGGGGCGTTTTGTCGAAGAGAAAGGATTCGATCTTCTGGTAAAAGCCTTTTCCCAAATGGCGCGACCCGATTGCAAGTTGGTAATTGCCGGGGATGCCGATCACGAAGACCACTACTCGCTCGCTTTGAAACAACTGGCTCGGGAAAACGGAGTAGTGCTCACCGGTTTTATCCGGGGCGCTAAATTGAACGAACTTTTTACCCATGCGCGCCTTTTTGTATTGCCTTCCTTCCACGAAGGATTGCCCATTGTCCTGCTCGAAGCGTTGAGCTACCGGTTGCCGGTATTGGTGAGCGATATTCCGGCCAACAGCCTTTCGTGCCTGTCGCCCGACCATTTCTTTAAGACAGGTAATATTCAATCTTTGCAAGAAAACCTTTCCCGAAAGTTATCCGACGGTGAGACCTGTTGCAGCTACGATCTGTCGCCTTACGATTGGGACCATATCGCCCGGCAGGTCGATGAGGTGTATGCTGCCGTAAAAAAAGTTGAGCGTTAAAAAAAATACTTTCCTCTCAAAAAAAAATCCACATTTTCGAACTATCTCTGTTCGGTTTTGTTTTTTGAGTATAACAATTTTGTTATATATAAAACAAACAAAACAGAACTGATATGAAAAAACTGATCCCGATTCTTTTTGTCGTAGCGGTAATGACTGCCTGCCAAAAGGAGCCCAGCCTCTCCGAGCTGGATGATGATTATGTGGTGTTTACCGATTATGATAAATCGGCTAACTTCGGTGATTATCTCACCTATTATCTGCCCGATAGCGTACTGCTTATTACCAATAGTGATAAAGCAACCTATTGGACAAACGACGATGCCAATTACATTCTCGAAACGTTTGCCGAAAATATGGCAGCCCGAGGCTTTGTTCAAGTAGATTCGAAAGACGAAGCCGATTTGGGTTTGCAGGTAAGCTATATCGAAAATGTACGTTATTTTGTAGACTATCCCAATACGAACTGGTGGTGGGGTTATCCCGGATATTGGGGCCCCGGATACTGGGGACCTTATTGGAACAGTTGGTACTATCCTTATCCGGTTGTATATAGTTACAGTGTAAACTCTTTCTTGGCCGAGTTGGTCGATTTGACCGATAAAACCGGTGCAAATCGCAAATTAAGTATCGTTTGGGATACTTATATGGCCGGATTGAAGAGCGGCTCCCCCAAATTAAATCGCAATTTGGTAATTCAAGCCATAGAGCAGTCGTTTGTTCAGTCGCCTTATTTGACGAACGAATAACGAACTATAACCCTTTATTTATACAATTAATAAAAAGAAAACGAATTATGAAAACTATTAAACACATATCGTTATGGGTGGTTGCGGCTGTTTTGATGGCTTCGCTGTCAACCCGGGGAAACGCACAAAACGTTTCTACCTCCTACTTCAATGTCGATTGGCAGTTCAACTCTCCTATGGGCAATAGCTTTGCCGATAAAGCCAGTGGCTGGGGTATGAATTTTGAAGGTGGCTATTATATTATGCCTAAGATGGCTATCGGTGCATTTGTGGCCTATCATACCAACAATAAGTATATCGACCGGCAAACGCTTGCATTAAGCAGCAACTCGGCTCTTACGACCGATCAACAACATTCTCTGTTTCAGTTGCCTTTTGGATTTTTGGCAAAATATCGCTTCACTACCGGTGGTATGTTCGAGCCTTACACCACTTTGAAATTGGGCGCTAATTACAGCCGTATGTCCTCCTATTTGCAGGCATGGGAATTGTATGACGATTCATGGGGCTTTGCCGTCTCTCCCGAGATTGGTATGACCATCTACCCGAATCCGAATCTTCGGTATGGATTGCACATGGCTTTGTATTACAATTATACGACCAACAAAAGCAAGGTGCTTACCTATGACATAGATGGCCGTAATAACGTCGGGTTCCGTTTAGGAGTATCCTTCTAAGAGAATTTCTGCCGTTTTTAGTCAAGAGGCTGTATCGTATTTACGATACGGCTTCTTTTTTTTGTTTAGTTAAATTGCAAGGTAGGGGTTGTGCCGTAGCATATTAAATGTTATTTTTGCGCCTTGTCGGAGGCTCCGGCGCATTAGATGAGACCCAAGACCGTTAGCCTCGCATTTGTTTTGTAAATTGTTGGTTTATTTATTTGTTTTGTAAATTCATACGTTATGTATAGATTCAAGGGAGGATTGTTTGCCATTTTGGTATTTTTGATCGGGAGCGTCACCTCTTCTTTTGCACAATACGCGATGGATTATGCCTTTTCTATGGCCGGTAATGTGGGGAATGGCACTTTTGCACCATATTATTTTTCAGCCAATAAACATGGTCTTATCACACATAGCAAAAGTGGTTATCTGCGAGCTGCCGTTTCCCGGGAGATCGAGAAGGATAAACGCTTCTCTCATGAGTTTGGTGCCGATTTTGTAGGCCTGTTGTCGTCGACCTCGCCACTCTCCTTTTATAATTGTGATAACGGCGCGGTAGAGACTCATTACCCGGGAGTATCATCTTTCCGCATACAGCAACTTTATGCCGGGGTAAAGTATCGGTCGCTTTTTTTGTGGGCCGGTTCCCGCGAAATTGTCGACGAAGTAGTGAATTTTGAGTTGAGTTCGGGCGGTCTTGTTTGGTCGGGGAATGCGCGCCCCATTCCACAAGTAAAAGCCGGATTTATCGATTTTGTGGATATTCCTTATACAAAAGGTAATGTACAGATAAAAGGAAGTTTGGCCTACGGTATATTTACCGATAGTGATTTCCTGAAAGAGCACTATAATTATTATAATGGATTCATTACGACGGGGGCGCTTTATCATTATAAAGCGATTGCTTTCCGCACCAATCCCAATAAGCCTTTTGTTGTGACGATAGGTGGCGAGTTGGCCGCCCAGTTCGGGGGAACGCAGCGTTATTACAATAAAGGCGTTTTAATCGATTCTTTGACAACCAAAAGTCCTACCCGAGTAAAAGATTTTTTACAAATTTTGTTCCCGTCGTCGGGCGATGGTCAAACTTATAAGAGCGATCAGGCCTACTATTATGGGAATCACGTGGGGCAGTGGAATTTATCGGCCGACTATAAATTTAAGAACGGTTCGTCGGTGCGAGGTTATTTCGAATGGTTTTTCGAGGATGCTTCGGGTATGGGTAAACTCAACGGTTGGGACGGCTTGTGGGGAATCGAATATAAAAGCGGCCGGGAAAACTGGTTGTCGAATCTCGTTGTAGAGTATTTGGATTTTACCAATCAAGGCGGGCCGGTAAATTTTTGCCCGTCCGATTTCGAAAATCCTAAGTTGGACGTTTATGCAAATGGATTCGACAATTATTATAATAATTATTTTTATAATGGTTGGGCCCATCATGGCCTTTCCAATGGTACGGCTATGACCAAGTCGTTGTTGTACAATACCGATGGCTATTTGAGATACAAGCATAACCGGATACGGGCATTCCATTTGGGGGCTTTGGGTTATATTTCGCCGGAGTGGAGATATAAGCTTTTAGCCTCATATCGAATCTCGTGGGGAAGTTTGCAACTTCCGTTGGCCGATACCCAGCACGATTGGTCGGGATTAATAGAATGTCGTTATACTCCGGCAAAACTCCGGGGCTGGTCGTTCTCACTCTCTTTGGCCGGAGATTTGGGCGACTTGTATGGCGATCAATGGGGAGTAGCTATTGGAATTAAAAAGAGTGGAATTTTAAAGATTGGAAAATGAAAGGAAAAATGATAATACGTCGTATTCTATTCGCTCTATGCTTGGGTGTAATCGTTACCTCGTGTACTCAGCACGATGGCTTTATAGGACCTATTTTTGGGAAGTGGCAATTAACCGAAATGTGGGAAGATGGAGTGATGACTCCGCACGACAGCATTTATTACAATTTCCAAACGAGCCTCATTATGTTGCAGGTAGTTCACCGTCAAGGTATAAGCAATGCAACCGACCAGTATACGGGGAGTTATGTCCATGAAAATGATACGTTGAAATTTTCTGTGGTTGAACCCTCTTGGTATATTACTTCGTTGCCGTCGGTCCTCAAATTGAAGCCGATGGGCGAGGAGAATATAAATGTCTTTCGTGTCGAGAAACTCAACTCTTCGAAAATGATTCTTACGCGGGGCGAGAACGAGCGTTTCGTTTTCCGTAAGTTCTGAGACGGGGCGGCTACAAATAGAGGATTTCGCGATTCTCCGAATCTTCCGAAAAGGTTTTCGGATATAGTTTGACGAATCCAGAGCGGGGATCGAACAAGTCTTCCAAACTTTTCGATTTGTTCCCTGAGAATAAAATCCCGTTCAAGTCGGGCGTAAGCCTTGCCGAAAAACGTTGGGGCTTGTAGAGTATGGCTCCGGTTAGTTTATGTTTGTAAAGCCAAATGAAACAAGTATTTGAGTTGACTCCGAGGCTTAGGTAGCCCAAAACAGTGCCTACCGGAATTTCGCTACGGACCGACGACTCCAATTTGACTATGCGATGGGTGAAGATCTCGGAGAAACGGACGTCTTTAAATCGTTCGATGGCTACCCGTTCGCCGTTTTCGGTCATCAACCAAATGCCTTCCCAGTTGTCTATTGCTGCTTGGTCGAAGTAGTTTCGGGCGCTCTCTTCGGTATAATTTTCAAGAATAAAGCTGCGATAAGGCGGTTTGTCGTCGTACCGATTTTCCTCGTCGGTAAACGACGAAGAGCAGCAGAGAATCCCTGCGGATAGCAGCATTAGAATCTTGAAACGCATTAGAATTTATAATTAAATCCAAAACTCAATAACTCTTTTAGCTGGAAGTGCCCTAAGTCCTTATTCAGGGCGAGAGCGTCGTCGTAGCGCAAGTGTACAAACAGGCGGGTAGAGAAAAAGCGGTTGAGGATAAAATCGAATGTATTTTCCATATCGCCTTGTACGTGTTCGTAATTGGTAAAGTAGAATAGGCGGCAATTCCACACCATGTTGTGATAAAATTCCCATTTGATACGTCCCTCGAACGACGAACCGTATTGGCTGTTGCTTTTGCCCGATTTAATACCGAAACTTTCGGGATTCATATCCTTGTCGATGATAAATTGCAGATTATAGGAGAGGGGCGAAAGTGAAACCGATGTTTCGAAGTGCCGTTTGTCGTTTTTGTATTGGTAAGACATACCTAAACCTACGTTCAACTCGGCCGGCGACAGGAATGCTGCTGTTTTGTTGTTGGTGTTGGCTGCATAGCTTGAAAAGAACTGGGTCTTGAAATTCAAGGTTGCCGTATAGTACCAACTGTTAACCGCTTTCAAGCCGAATTTCGAGTTTATTTGGAATAAGTCCTCGCTGATTCTTATGTTGCGCAGGGTGTCTTCGGGAGCACTGTTGGTGTTTAATCTCCATTGAATCAGGTTTTCGAACAAGATACGCTGCTCTTTGGGGTCGTTGTATTTTACCGAGAATTGTTGGTCGCTCAACAGGTTTACGTTGCTGGTCCCGCCTTGATACCAGTTTTCCGAGATATATACTTGCGAGAATTGTATCGACGATTGGAAATTGACCACCCATCGTTTGATTTTTATTTTTTCTTTTCCCACATCGCTTTTAATAACCAGCGGCTTTTCTTTGATGGAGAGGACCTGTTTTACGGGGTCGTTCTCGATGATGTATTGTTTGGGTACTTCGGGCAGGTTGTCCAAATTGTACCGAATGAGGTCGGGGTAATTTACAATCACGTAGTTATGAGCCATGTTCCGGTATTTCTCGGCTCTTATCTCTTTTTGTAACCATTCGTCGGCAACCGTGAGCGACCGTTGTTTGAAGGGGTTGTTGTCGAGTGCTGGCAAATGTTGTAGTGGCGTGGACATTTGAGCCTCGAATACAATAGGTAGGAACAGCGGGTTGACCGGCATTTCGGTAGAGCCTTGTGCCGCTTTTATACTGTCGGCATATTCGAGCATTCGCAGCAGTTTGATAATGGGCAGAATCTGTTCGGTGGTATCGGTCTCCATGAGCAGAAGCAAATTTTTGTCGGCCTCTTGTTGTAAAACTGCTGTGTCGGCAGAACTTTTTGCTAAGGTGCTGTCGAGTAGATTTTTTGTGGCTATATTGTTATTCTCCAATACAACCCCGGTTGCAATGCTGTCGGTTTGCATGGAGGCAGTTGCAGGAAGAGAAACGATTGTCAAAAAGATAGTTATAAAAATGGCTGTGATTCGTGAGCACATAATTACAAAGTTTGTATAATTTGTGACAAATGTAAGAAAAAAACTTAATACTGTTCTTATTTGTTCCCGGATAACAACTTTCCGTTTGATCGGTTGCTGCTGACAATTGCGATTTCCCGTAGAGGGAATAAGCGCAAGGTTGTGAATGGTTTCTGATGGGGGATAAATGTGAAATGCTCACACTTTTCGGGCAGATTCGAGGGCGGTGAACCAACTTGCATTTCGGTTGCAATTCGTTTCGTTGGAGGAGCTTTCCCAAAAAGAAATAATTCTGTACCAGATTCGCCGTATTGTGGATTATTTTTCCTAATTTTGCGCCTTGTAAGTGTAAACACATAAACCATATATTTATCGTGGAAACTAAGTATATATTTGTTACGGGGGGGGTAACCTCGTCGTTAGGTAAAGGTATTATTTCGGCATCGTTGGCGCGTTTGCTTTTAGCCCGAGGTTATAAGGTAACCATTCAAAAATTCGATCCCTATATCAATATCGATCCCGGTACACTGAACCCCTATGAACATGGTGAGTGTTATGTAACGGTCGATGGCCATGAGGCCGACCTCGATTTGGGGCATTACGAGCGGTTCACCAATACGCCCACAACCCGTGCCAATAATATTACAACCGGACGTATTTATCAAAATGTAATAGATAAGGAACGTCGCGGCGATTACTTGGGAAAAACCGTACAGATAATTCCGCATATCACCGACGAAATCAAACGCAACATCAAGCTGTTAGGCTCTAAAAAACAGTTCGATTTCGTCATTACCGAAATTGGCGGTACCGTAGGCGATATCGAGTCGTTGCCCTATCTCGAAAGCGTGCGTCAGTTGCGTTGGGAGATGGGGAAGAACTGTGTGTGCATACACCTTACTTATGTGCCTTATATTGCCGCGGCTAAGGAGTTGAAAACAAAACCCACCCAGCATTCGGTAAAACAGTTGCAGGAGGTGGGTATCCAACCCGACATATTGGTGCTGCGTACCGAACATGATCTCTCCTTGAACCTGCGGAAGAAGGTGGCACTTTTCTGTAATGTCGATCCCGCTGCGGTGATCCAGTCGATCGATGTACCTTCTATTTACGAGGTGCCTTTGAAAATGCATCAACAGCATTTGGACGAGATCGTGCTGACCAAGACGGGCCTCCCCATCAACGGCGAACCTCATTTGGAACCGTGGCTGGATTTCCTCCACCGCATGAAAAACGCCTCGAAAACCGTGCGTATAGGTTTGGTGGGGAAATATGTCGAGCTTCCCGATGCCTACAAGTCGATCAACGAATCGCTCTTTCAGGCGGCTACCTATAACGACCGTAAACTCGATTTGCAATATATTCACTCCGAAAAACTGAATAGCGGCAATGTAGAGTCTATCCTTTCGGGCCTCGATGGGGTAGTGATTGCTCCGGGATTCGGCCAGCGGGGAATCGAGGGAAAATTTGTCGCGTTGAAGTATGCCCGCGAACACGATATACCTACTTTCGGTATCTGTTTGGGTATGCAGTGTATGGTTATCGAGTATGCTCGCGACGTATTGGGTTATGCCGATGCGAACTCGACCGAGATGGACGTGACGACCAAACACAATGTAATCGACTTGATGGAAGAGCAAAAGAGCATAACCAACATGGGCGGAACCATGCGTTTGGGCGCTTACGATTGCGTATTGGCCGACGACTCGATTGTTGCCAAAGCCTATGGGAAAACGCATATCAAGGAGCGTCATCGCCACCGTTTCGAATTTAACAACGAATACCGCAATGCGTTTGAAGAGCATGGTATGCGTTGTGTGGGCGAAAATCCCGAAACCCATTTGGTCGAGGTGGTCGAAGTTCCCTCCTTGCGTTGGTATGTAGGTGTGCAGTACCACCCCGAATATAATAGTACCGTGCTTAACCCCAATCCGCTTTTTATCGATTTTATCAAAGCGGCAATATCGAAAAAATAAATTAAACCTCAACATTGAAGAATGGATAAAAACACGATTTTAGGCCTTGTATTTATGGTGGCCGTAGTGCTGGTATTCTCTTGGTGGGTACAGCCTTCGCCCGAACAATTAGAGGCGCAACGCCGATATAACGACTCGATTGCCGCCGTGGAAGCCGAACGTATGGCCGCGGCTGCCTTGACCGATGCTCCTGCTTTTGCCGATACGGTTCCGGCAGAACTTTCCGACTCTTTGAAACAGGCCGGTTTGGTGGCTCAATATGGTTATTTTGCTCCTTGTGCCGAAGGCTCCGAAGAGTTTACAACCTTGTCGAACAATAAAGTAACCCTTAAATTTTCCAATAAGGGTGGCCGTTTGTACGAAGCGGTTTTGAACGACTATATGGCTTACGATTCGACCCAAGTGACTCTCTTTTCGGGCGACGATAACGATTATGGTTTCATCATTCGTACCAATGCCCGGGTTATCGATACCCGCGACCTCTATTTTGCCCCCGAGGTTAACGACAGTTCTGTAAATATGACCCTTAAACTTGCCAATGGAAGTCTTTTGGGCATACGCTATACGTTGCCCGAGGACAGCTATATGTTGAAGATGGACATTTGGCAGAAGGATATGGACAAGGTGATTCCCGCCAGTGTCGTTTACTGGGATTTTATTTGGGATCAGAAAATGCGTCGTCAGGAGCAGGGCCGTATGTTCGAGGAACGTAACAGCGCATTGTATTATAAATTCGTAGGCGACGATGTAGAGCATTTGAGCGAGTCGGGGAGCGACGACGAAAAAGCGACCACCAGCCTCAAATGGATTGGCTTTAAAAACCAGTTCTTCTCCACCGCCTTTATTGCCGACAGCAAGTTCAACGACGGAGCGTTTACTTCGCAAGCTCTCGACGACGATAAATATTTGAAACTGTTCCATGCCGAAAGCACTATCGACTACGATTCGAAAGAGCCGCAAGTGGCAGGATTCGATATTTTCCTCGGTCCCAACTCATATCCGTTGTTGTCGTCGTACGACGATGATCTTTCGGGCGACCAAACTCTCGATTTGGATAAACTCGTGCCACTGGGCTATAAGTTCTTCCGCTGGATCAATACGCTCATCGTCATACCGGTGTTTACTTTCCTCGGCAAGTTCTTCTCCAACTACGGTATTATCATACTGTTGTTGACGATTTTCATTAAACTTGTGTTGTTCCCCTTCACCTATAAATCGTACAAGTCGCAGGCTCGTATGCGGGTGTTGGCTCCGCAAATCAAAGAGATCAACGACAAGTATCCGGGGCAGGACAAGGCTTTGGAACGCCAGCGCCTCACGATGGATTTGTATAGCAAAGCCGGGGTGAACCCTATGGGAGGCTGTCTGCCGCTGCTGTTGCAGATGCCTATCCTTATTGCCATGTTCACCTTCTTCCCCTCGTCGATCGAGTTGCGGGGCGAATCGTTCCTGTGGGCCAAAGACCTCTCGACCTACGATGCCATTGTAAGTTGGGACACCTACATACCGCTGGTTACTCCTTACTTTGGTAACCACATCAGCCTCTTCTGTTTGTTGATGACCATCACCAACTTGATCTATACCAAAATCAATATGCAGAACACGGCGGGTCAGCAGCAAATGCCCGGTATGAAATTTATGATGTACCTCATGCCCATCATGTTCTTGGTGTTCTTCAACAACTATTCGGCCGGGTTGAGCTACTACTATTTCCTCTCGTTGTTGATTACCATTATCCAAACCTACGCTTTCCGCAAGTGTATCAACGAAGAGAAGGTATTGGCCGAATTGAAAGAGAATCAAAAGAAACCTCGTAAGAAGAGCGGTTTCATGGCCCGTCTCGAAGAGGCTCAACGCCAGCAACAGGCTGCTTTGCGCGAGCAACAAAAACAACGCGCGAAACAACAGCGTCGCCGATAAGGAATATAAAAAATATTAAAGAGGCACTCTCCGGGTAGGGGAGCGCCTCTGTTTTTTTCTTTCTATCTATAAAATAGAATAGTTATGCGATTAAGAACCCTTGTCTATGGTGTTATCTTGGTTTTGGGCCTGTCGCCGCTTGCCGCCCAAAACGTGGTCTCGACCCATTCGGTGTCGGTCGATATAGCCGGTTTGATGTATGGATATGAGTTGCCGTTGGGCGATAAGTTTTCGCTCATTGCCCGAGCCGGGACACAAGCCGGGATAGAATACAGCTCGTCGTATAGTATCTGGGGCGGGAGTGAGCGCCGTTGGAGTGTCGGGTTGTATACGGTGCTTTCGGTGGAACCACGGTACTATTACAATCTGTCGAAACGCTATGTGGCGGGGAAGAATACTTTCGGGAACAGCGGGGGATTTCTATCCCTCAATATACAGTATTTCTTCCCGCCCTATTACCGGCACCATATCGATGGCGAAGGTGGTTTGCTGGTTACTCCTTTTTGGGGATTCCGCCGGGTGTGGTACGAACATTTCCTGTTTGAATTGGGCGGAGGCATAAATATCTCTTTCGCAGATTTCAAAAGCGTATCGGCAGGTCCCGCCTTCGACGTTCGTATAGGTTATCTCTTTTAGACTTTTCGGGAAGTTACAATCTCACTTTTACCGCCTTTTTGCGCGTTGTTACAATTACGGTTTGTTGGGGGAACGACAGGTTCAGCATGATACTCTCTCGTTGTGCCGTCGTACTTATCAAGATTCGTCCAGTGAGGTCGAATATTGTTATGGGTTCGCCCACTTCGACACCCCGTATGTATATGTTGCCGTTGTAGGCGAAGATTTGTAGCGATTCCCCCGTCGGGACCGACAATTCCGAATTTCCCCGGGTATAGATTTTGTAGGCGGCCATTCCGTTGTTGGGTGCCAGCAAATAGACGATAGCGTAGTCGTCTACATACTCTACGCACAGCGGGGTGGTGAGGTTGTCATTGGCCCCCCGTCCCATTGCCGAGGTGGTATTTCCCACGACCGTAGCCTGTTCTACCCCGTTGGTGATGTTGAAGGTTTTGAGTATGCCAACTTTGTTTTCGGCCGAAATGAATATCTCTTTTCCGCCCAAAGTGAAACAGATTGCACTTGATGCCATTGTCGAGGGTTTGTTTTCGCCGAATTGGGCAATCACTTCGCCTTCGAGGTTGTATAACTTGCGTGATACCGATTGTCCGGTAATGAAGAAAGAATTTCGGTCTTTGATGACGGCTTGCGAGGCCAATGCTGTAACCCCGTGTCCCGGAATGACTTTTGCCTCGCCGAATGCGCCGTTGGCAAACGGAATGATGGCTGCTTTCCCCGAATTGCTGGCAGTGGCTAAATAACCGCCTTCGCTCGACAGAAAAGAGCCGATGGTAGCCATGTAGTTGGCTTCGCCCAGTCCCGGAACGGGAATGGCGAAACTTTGCAAGGTTTCGCCCGTTGTGAGGTCGCAGCGGGCAATGTAGAACATATCGCTTCCGCCATTGGTGCCGCCCAAGAGCAAGACACCATCTTCGGTAATGGATATGCCGGTTATTTTACCGCTCGGCAGGTCGGTGCTTAACTCTTCGACAAACGAACCATCTTCGCCATTGACGACGGTGATCCGTTGTGTTTCGTAGTTGGGGATATAGAGTTTGCCGTTGTAAACCCCCATGGCGCTTTGTCCCTCGGTGGCGAGAAACGAGAGTTCGCTCTTCCGTTTCGACCAAAGGGTAGAGATTCCCACCGATATGTCGGCCGTGATGTCCGACAATTTGAAGTAGTCGGTTGTAATCATATCGCACCCGTAGTCGTAGTAGGTGAGGAAATTGCTCTCCGAGTTGATGGTCCATACATTCACTTTCAATCCGGCATCGTGGAATTTCTTTACCGTCGATTCGTCGAAATAGCCTATCTCTATATCTACGTCGAATCCTTGTTGCACGCACCAGTCGAAATGGTTGGCCCAATATTGGCCGGTGAGGAATTGGATTTGTATTTCGGGATAGTTGGTTCGAATGTATTCCAAACAACCTTTCATCGACGACAATATGACGGCCTTTTCGGCAAGACCCTTTTCCCGGACAAGCTCGATGAGCCCCGGAATTTTCGAGAAATCGTTGTTGCCGGCGTCGTTGGAGTGTATGCCTGCGCTCCATTTCAATTCGATAACCGGGAAACAGTCGTATTGGTTGCAGATGTCCAAATATTCGGCTACGGTGCAGATGTGGCCGGTGTAGGTTACGCCGCCCCGTGTTTGGCTCAGTTCGAGCTCTTTGAGAGCGGCGAGGGTAGAGGATTCGATCGAAACCGAGTGCCCCAGTCGGGACAAATTATCGTCGTGCGAGATTACATAAACTCCATCGGCGGTTACCTTTATATCGCATTCCAATCCGTTGTAACCGGCTTGTGCGCCGTTGATAAAGGCTTCGGCGGTGTTTTCCACACCCCAATAGCTGCCTCGGTGTCCTATCATCAAAGGTTGAGCAAGACTTATCACCGTGACCTGAATCAGACACAGTAGGGCAAGTAGATTTTTTTTCATGGCGTAAAGGTTTTATGTAAAAGCAAAAATAACAAAATATTTATATAGAACATCAAAACATACGGCTATTTTATCATCTCTTTTAAAATCGGAATATTGGGTAGATGGGGGTTGCCGATGGGGCGGGGCTATAAAAATACAGGCTCCCCATTTATCGGGAAGCCTGTATTTGTGTTTGGATTAAGTGACGATTAATTGTTTTCGGGGCGTAGTTTGCGCACCGTAACACCGGCTTGCCACATTTCGCTCTCGCGCATCTCTTTCAGCTCTTGGTTCAAGCCATCGCGATAACCCTCTTTGCTGTTGGTGTCGATAGAGCGTTGAGCTTCGTTGCCTTTGGCAACTTCGTCGTACAGTTCTTCGAATACCGGTTTGGTAGCGTCGCGGAATTTCTTCCACCAGTCGAGGGCACCCCGTTGAGCGGTGGTCGAGCAGTTGGCATACATCCAGTCCATACCGTTTTCGGCTACGAGCGGCATGAGCGATTGGGTAAGCTCTTCGATGGTTTCGTTAAAGGCTTCCGAGGGGCTGTGGCCGTGTGCACGCAAGGTGTCGTATTGGGCGGCAAAGATACCTTGAATGGCTCCCATCAAAGTACCGCGTTCGCCGGTAAGGTCGGAGTAAACTTCGCGTTTGAAGGTAGTTTCGAAGAGGTATCCCGAACCTACGCCGATACCCAATGCCAAAACTTTTTCTGTGGCGTGCCCGGTCGCATCTTGGAAGACTGCATAGCTCGAATTAAGCCCGCGTCCTTGCAGGAACATACGGCGCAAGCTGGTTCCCGAACCTTTGGGGGCAACCAATACTACATCGACGTCGGCGGGAGGAACAATGCCTGTGCGCTCTTTATAAGTGATGGCGAAACCGTGCGAGAAATAGAGCGTTTTGCCTGCGGTGAGGTGTTTTTTCACTGTGGGCCATACCTCTATTTGTGCGGCGTCGGAAAGCAGGTATTCGATGATTGTACCCCGTTGGCAAGCCTCTTCGATTTCGAAGAGTGTTTCGCCGGGTACCCAACCGTCGGCTACCGCTTTGTCCCAAGTTTTGGAGTTTTTGCGTTGGCCTACGATTACGTTGAAACCGTTGTCGCGCAGGTTCATGCTTTGTCCGGGACCTTGTACGCCATAACCGATAACGGCGATGGTTTCGTTTTTGAGTATTTCTCTTGCTTTTTCCAAAGGAAATTCTTCTCGGGTGACTACGTTTTCGTCAACTCCGCCAAAATTCATGATAGCCATTTTTTTGTTGTTTAGAGTTTATAAAATTAGTTTTATCTGTTTTCAAAAATAATTCGTCCTTTGCAATAGATTTTTTCGTTGTCGCGTATTTCCAATGCGAAGTTATCGGGCGACTCCTCCTCTTTGAGCAGTTGCAGGATAGCGTCGTAACGAGCTTCGTGGGCATATCCTATTTCGAACCGGCGCACCCGTTGGCGGTCGTATTGTTCGAAGGGGAAAAGATCGAGCAGATGTTCGATATACTTCACGCTATTGACGTGGCGGTTCAGGTCGATGTCGTTGTAGGCAACGTGGTAAACTGCCGGACTTTCGTCGTGGACGTCGCGTACCCGCGATTGTTTCTCGATGGGACAAGGCTTGTCCGATATGTTGCGGGCGATGTATTCAAACTGACTTATATCGACCGACGAACGGGTATTCAAATCGATGACCGACCAAATGGTGCGGGCATATCCGCAGGGTGTACCGTCTTCGCCCGATATGGCGAAATTACGGGAGGAGAAGTGTTTGTTATATCCCTCTATCCAAGTTTCTAAGGTATAGTGTTCGTTGATACGGGGATACCGGTTCATTTCGACAGCCAATCGGGAGAGTACCCATACCTGCCCGCTTTTGATGAGCGTGCGGTATCCTACGCCCCACGATTCGGCGTGGAGGGTTGCTACTTCGAGAATCCTTTTGGCGAGTAAAGGCAGCGGCAGTTCTTGTTGGCCGTTACCCTCGGCAGGTTCTACGGTGTAGCTTTTGGCGTAGATTGCCACGGTCGATTGTCCCGGATATTCTTCGTCTCCTCTCATAGCTGGTTTTGACGGTATTGCTGTTCTTCCAAAAAGATACTCACGTGCTCTACGGTCGATTTGGTAATGGCCACTCGCCCCGACCGTACGAACTGCATGACGTCGTACCGGCTCAATTCCTCGAATAGAGCTTGTGTTTCGTCGGTGTGACCCGATTTTTCGATAACCGTATAAGTGCGGTTTACTTCCAATATGCGGGCGTTGTATTTTCGTACCAGATCTTCGATATGCCTGTCGTCCAAAAGTTTGTCGGTAGGGACTTTGTAGAGGGCAACCTCTTGGAATACGATTTCGTCGTCGGTATAGAAAAATGCACGCAGCACGTCGATTCGTTTTTCGATCTGTTTTACCAGTTTCTCCATCGTCTCCCGGTCGCTGTAAGTGGTGATGGTAAATTTGTGTACACCTTCGATGGCCGAGGCCGATACCGACAGGCTCTCGATGTTGAGCTGCCGACGGGTAAAGATAATCGAGATTTGGTTGAGCAAACCAACCTGATTCTCGGAATAAACGGTTACGGTATATAATGTCTTGTCAGTCATATCGGTTTAATATTTTTCGGTGGCATTGAGCATGATGTTTGTAACACAGGCTCCGGCAGGGGTCATGGGGAATACCATGCACTCGGGGTCTATCTGTACGTCGAGCAGGTAGGCTCCCCGATGGTGGAGCATTCGTTGTATGGCGGCGTCGAACTCTTCGCGGGTAGCTACCCGTTCGCCGGCTATGCCGTAGGCTGCGGCGATACCGGTAAAATCGGGGTTGAGCATAGGAGTCTCGGAATACCGATGGTCGAAAAACAGCGCCTGCCATTGCCGTACCATTCCCAAGAAATTGTTGTTGAGAACAATAATTTTTACGTCGATACCATATTGCATGATAGTGCCCAACTCCTGTATGGTCATCTGTATGCCGCCGTCCCCGGTGAAGAAACATACGGTGCGGTCGGGACGGCCTATCTTGGCGCCGATGGCCGCGGGGAGTCCGAATCCCATAGTTCCCAACCCTCCTGAGGTGACAATGCTGCGCGACTGTTTGAACCGGTAGTATCGTGCCGAGAGCATTTGGTTTTGTCCCACGTCGGTTACCAAAATGCTGTCGTTGTCGGTGGCGTCGGATATTTTACGGACCACTTCGCCCATATTCATGAGCGTTTTTTGCGGGTGTAATTCGGGCTCGATTACCTTTTCCTGCTCCACCTTTTCGCATTCGGCAAACGAGGCTATCCACGCTTCGTGCTTGGCCGGGGCAATTTCTTTGTTCAACGCTTGCAATACGGTACGAGCATCGCCCAATACCGAGACGTCGCATTTCACGTTTTTGTTAAACTCCGAGGGGTCAATGTCGATGTGAATGATTTGGGCTTGGCGGGCATATTGTTCGACATCACCGGTTACCCGGTCGTCGAATCGCATACCAATGGCGATAAGCAGGTCGCATTCGTTGGTTTTGATGTTGGAGGCTATGCTGCCGTGCATCCCCAGCATTCCTTTGTAGAGCGGGTGGTCGGTGGGCATGGCCGATAATCCCAGCAAAGTGCATCCTACCGGAATGTCGGCTTTCTCGGCCAGTTCGGCCAACTCTCTTTCGGCATTCGAAATAACTACACCCTGCCCGGCAAGAATAAAGGGCTTTTTCGCTTGGTTAATGAGGCGGGCGGCTGCGTCGATTTCGGCCGGTTTTACATCGGGATAGGGATTGTAGCTGCGTATGAATTGGCAGGGATTGTATTCAAAATCGGTGAATCCCGTTTGGGCGTCTTTGGCGATGTCGAGAACCACAGGACCCGGGCGCCCGTTTCCGGCGATGTAGAAAGCGCGAGCCACCGCCCAAGCGATTTCGTCGCTGTGCCGTATTTGGTAGCTCCATTTCGTTACCGGTTGGGTAATGCCTACGACGTCGGTCTCCTGAAAAGCGTCGGAGCCCAGTAACGGGGAGGATACCTGCCCGGTGATGACGATAAGCGGGGTACTGTCCATCATGGCGTCGGAAAGTCCGGTGATGATATTGGTTGCCGCCGGTCCCGAGGTGACCATGACTACGCCCGTTTTGCCCGATACCCGGGCATATCCCTGAGCGGCGTGTGTGGCTCCCTGTTCGTGCCGTACGAGAATGTGTTTCAGTTTGTCGCGATAGTCGTAAAGTACGTCGAATACGGGCATGATGGCTCCGCCCGGGTATCCGAAGATATACTCTGTATTTTCTGCGATAAGCGATCTGATGAGCGCTTCGGCTCCTTTTATCTTTTCTGTTGCCATAGTTGTTCCGTAGAATTTAGATGATGCGCACTGCTCCTTTGTCGGCCGAACTTACCATCGCCGCATAGGCTTGGAGTGCTTTCGATATGTTTCGGTCCCTCTGTTTGGGAGTGAAGGCTTTGTTGCCCCGGCTCTCCTCTTCGGCTCGACGGTTGTTCATCTCCTGTTCGTCGATAAGCAGTTCGATACGACGGTTGGGAATATCTATTTCGATGAGGTCGCCATCGCGTACCAATCCTATGTTGCCTCCGGCAGCGGCTTCGGGCGAGATGTGTCCGATGGAAAGTCCCGATGTCCCTCCTGAGAATCGGCCGTCGGTGATGAGGGCGCACGCTTTGCCGAGATGTTTCGATTTGATGTAGGAGGTGGGGTAGAGCATCTCTTGCATACCGGGGCCTCCCTTAGGACCTTCGTAGATGATAACGACCACGTCGCCGCTCTCTACTTTCCCGCCGAGTATGCCTTCGCAAGCCTCTTCTTGCGACTCGAATACTTTGGCTCGCCCTTTGAATCGGAAAATCTTTTCGTCCACTCCGGCGGTTTTGACAATACAACCGTCTTGGGCAATGTTCCCGAAGAGTACCGCCAGCCCGCCATCTTTTACGTAGGCGTGGTCGAAGTCGCGAATGCACCCTTCGCTGCGGTCGGTGTCGAGGGCGTCGTAATAATTCTCTTGCGAACCCATAACAAGGTTGAAGCGGTTGCCCGGAGCGCTTTTCCACAGCCGTTCGGCTTGGGCGGGGCAAACGCCATTATTAATGGCGTATTGTTCGATGGCCTCGGCAAGGGAGCGGCGATCGACCCGGTGAACCGAGGTGTCGAGCAGTCCCTCTTTGGCCAATATGGCTAAGATGGAGAGTATGCCTCCCGCCCGATTTACCTCTTGTATGTGGAAATGTGAGTTGGGGGCGACTTTGCAAAGCACCGGCGATTTGCGCGAGAGCATATCGATGTCGCGTATGGTGAAGTCGACGCCGGCTTCTTGGGCTATGGCAAGCAGGTGAAGCACCGTGTTGGTCGATCCTCCCATAGCGATGTCGAGTGTCATGGCGTTGAGGAAGGCTGCCCGGGTGGCTATGCTGCGGGGCAAAACGCTTTCGTCGCCGTCGCGATAGTAGGCATAGCTGTTTTCTACGATTTGGCGGGCAGCGTCGATAAAGAGTTGTTCGCGGTTGCGATGGGTCGCCACGATGGTACCGTTGCCGGGCAGAGCCAGCCCGATAGCTTCGTTGAGGCAGTTCATCGAGTTGGCCGTAAACATTCCCGAACAGGAGCCGCACGTGGGGCACGCTGCATATTCTACTTGTCGAACCTGTTCGTCGTCGATACTATCGTCGGCCGATTCGACCATGGCGTCGATCAAGTCGAGCCCTCGGCCATTCAGATGACCGGCTTCCATAGGACCGCCCGATACGAAAATCGTAGGGATATTCAGCCGCATGGCAGCCATGAGCATTCCCGGCGTAATTTTGTCGCAGTTGCTTATACATACCATAGCGTCGGCCTTGTGGGCATTGACCATATATTCCACGCTGTCGGCGATGAGGTCGCGCGAGGGAAGCGAATAGAGCATTCCGTCGTGCCCCATAGCTATGCCGTCGTCGATGGCGATCGTGTTGAATTCGGCGGCGAAACACCCCAGTTTCTCGATTTCTCTTTTTACGGTTTGTCCTATTTCGTGCAGATGTACGTGACCGGGTACAAATTGAGTGAATGAATTGACAATGGCGATGATGGGGCGGCCTATTTGCTCGGGTTTCATGCCGTTGGCGCGCCAAAGGGCTCTTGCCCCTGCCATTCTTCGGCCTTGTGTACTCGTCTCGCTTCGTAATTGATGTTCCATAATTCTTTTTACGCTATCTTTCAAAAGAAAAACCTTTCCGTTTTTGCGGAAAGGTTTTTCAATTACTCTAATTTATATTCCATGAGAAGTAACTACATACGCCTTTCCGCCTTATCGACTCACGACAATAAGCTCGCTAATGACCGATAGAGAAATCACGTGTAGCAACATAGTGTTCATATACTTGCTTTTTTATGTTGTTGCAAATGTATAACTATTTTGTGATATAAACAAATGATTTGAAAGAAAAAATAAGCAGATTGTTTTAATTTGCTTTTTCAACCCCCGGTTTTCAATAATAAATGAAAGTCAACCCTCGTTATAACTGTATGATTGCAACTTGATTAAGTTGTGCGATACCTTGTAGCATCCCGAAAGTATAGCTGGGATTGAGAAAATAAAATGTATATTTGCAAGGTTTTAATGACAGATAAAAACTCAAATTACAGGGGCCGTTTTGAAAGACCGTCGAGTTATATGGGCAAGTTTGGTAGTGATGGCAAGCATTATGCTGTTTGCTTGCAGTCCTACGCGTCATGTCCCCGAAGGTAGTTATCTGCTCGACCATGTGAAGATAGAGACCGATGATAAGTCGGTGAAAACTTCCGATTTGAAATCGTATCTCCGCCAAGAGCCCAATCACCGTATGTTTGGTTTGTTCCGGTTTACGCTCGGATTGTATAACCTTTCGGGGAAAGATTCGACCAAGTGGTATAACCGGTGGGTAAGAAATGCCGGTACGCCGCCTGTCATCTACGATCCTACGCTGGTGGAAAATTCTCGTATGCAAATGGAGAAGGCGATGAATAACAAAGGCTATATGGCGGCAAAAGTCGAGGCCGATACTCTTTCGAAAGGGAAACGAATGAACGTCTACTATCGTGTGTCGGCTAATAAACCGCACTATATTGCCAATATGGATTATCATATTGCCAATGACTCCATTGCCCGATTGGTGGGACGGCGTTATATTCGACATTCTCTGTTGAAAAAAGGTGAAAATTTCGATCGCAACGTGTTGGACGAAGAGCGGCAACGGATATCTGATATTTTACGACGCGACGGCTTTTTTGCTTTTAATAAGGAGCTGATTACTTATGTGGCCGATACGGCCGATTATTCCAAAGCGGTAGATTTGACCATGAGCCTGCTTCCCGATTCCATCGCCAATGCTTCGGGCTATCGCCCTTATGAGCGGTATTATATGCGGAATATTTATTTTGTGCTGGCGTATGATCCTTCGGCAACGGAGCGGATAGATTTATCGAATGCAGGGTCGTATAAGGGTTACTATTTCATAGAGGGCGAGCACCCTTATATCCGTCGCGAAACGTTGGTCGAAAATTGTTTTATCCGTCCCGGACTTTTGTTCAGCAGCCGCGACGTGGACGATACTTATACGGCTTTCGGGCGGTTGCGTATTGTCAAGTATGTGAATATCCGTTTTGAAGCGGCCGGACAGAACGAAAAGGGCGAAAATCAACTGGATTGTTTCATCTTGCTTAACGAAGACAAGGCTCAATCTGTCTCGCTCGAACTGGAAGGTACCAACTCCGAGGGTGATTTGGGGTTTGCCGTAGGGGCGACTTACCAGCATCGCAATATTTTCAAAGGCTCCGAAACTTTCTCGACCAAAGTGAGAGGTGCGTATGAAAGTTTGTCGGGCGATTTGAGCGGTTTGATAAACGACCGTTATACCGAGTTGGGGGGTGAGGTAGGTGTTACTTATCCTCAATTCCTGTTCCCCTTTTTGCGTACCGATTTCCGTCGGCGCATGAAAGCCAGCACCGAATACAATGTCAATATAAATTTTCAGCAGCGGCCCGAATATACTCGTGTGATTTGGGGTGCTGCGTGGAAGTACAAGTGGACCACCAATAGGGGATTTTATCGTCATAATTACGATTTGCTGGATATCAACTATGTGTATTTGCCCCATAAAACCGACGATTTCCTTGAAACTATCGCCCCCGATAATCCGTTGTTGCGATACAGCTACGAGGACCACTTTATCATGCGCATGGGGTATACTTTTTATTGTTCCAACCTCAATCCGTCGAACCCGATGTTGCGGCGTACCAATCTGTATACCCTCAGGGCCGCCGGCGAAGTGGCGGGCAATTTGTTGAATGCCTTTTCGAAACTTTTCTCGAACCCGTCGGACGAGGGGTATAAAATATTCGGCATACGGTATTCGCAATATGCCAAATTTGATTTCGATTACAGTTTTACCCATTTTATCGACGAGCGAAATTCTATTGCTTTCCATGTGGGCGGAGGGGTAGGAATCCCCTATGGGAATTCCGATATATTGCCTTTCGAAAAGCGTTATTACTCCGGTGGAGCCAACAGTGTGAGAGGTTGGTCGGTGAGGACGCTTGGGCCGGGAAGCTACAATGGCAATAACTCGGTATCGGAGTTTATCAACCAGTGTGGCGATATACGGTTCGACATGAATCTCGAATACCGGGCAAAACTCTTTTGGAAAGTCGAGTTGGGTGCCTTTATCGATGCCGGTAATATATGGACCATACGCAATTACGAGGCTCAACCCGGCGGACAGTTCCGGCTCGATTCTTTTTATAAGGAGATAGCATTGGCTTATGGTTTGGGTATACGTCTCGATTTCAGTTATTTCCTCCTTCGTTTCGATTTAGGTATGAAGGCCTACAATCCGGCTTCCGGGCAGGACCATTGGGCTATTGCCTCTCAAAATTTCCGACGCGATTCGGCTTTCCACTTTACAGTGGGGTATCCTTTCTGACGAGTTTTTTTTTATCTCTGTTTCGTGAAAAATGGGATTTATATATTTGGAATATCCCGAAATATCCCTAACTTTGCAGCACTTTTTTATGAAAGGTCGGTTGAGTAGCTCAGCTGGATAGAGCAACAGCCTTCTAAGCTGTGGGTCTTGGGTTCGAATCCCAACTCAATCACCCCCGAAAGGAGTAAACTTCGGTTTGCTCCTTTTTTGTTTTCCCCAATTGAATTTTGGGGCAAGAGGCGGGGCGTATTGTCGATTGGTTTGATCATAAAAAAGCCAACCCCTATTTTTTTCGGGTCGGCTTATTCGGTTGTATTTGTTTCCTTAATGTATGGGGTTTATCCTTCGTTTCCACCCAAGTCGCCTACTTTTACCTGTTTACGCGATCGGAATACCAACAGGTCGGCTACAAAATAGTTGAACAGGCCCGAGAAAATCAGTGCGGCCAAGTTGCAATAGACCACGTCCCACTCGAATATCTTTTGGAAAATGAGCAGGAATACCATTTTCATCAAGAAGCCTGCGCCCGACGAGAGGTTGAACACGAAAAAGCGAACAAAGAAATCGGAGGTGGACCTCCGTCCAATGCGGCTTTTCCATATCCAAAAATAGGAACACAAGAAATTGCTGAGTACGGCAAATTCGAAACTGATGATAGGCGAGAGGATATACTCGGCCCAATAGCCACTAAACAAAAAGTTTGAGCATATCCATAATACCAACGTATCGACTCCTGTGCCCAATAGCCGGCTGACGACAAATTGTAGATAAATGCGCAGTTTCAACACGGCGTCTATCCTTTCTTATTTTGGGGAAGAATAAGGTTTCGGTGGATCTTGTTCCGAGAGGATACGGCGATCGGTGATAAATTGTACCAACCAAGCAATAAAGAGGAAGCAGGCGATGAAGAGCCCGGCTACATCATAAATGTTTAGGGTTTGCCCTTCGATAGTCCATTTAATCTCTTCGAAGGAGGTGTACATAAATATCGTGTTGATGATAATAATAACCAGTCGCAGTTCCGTAGGTCCCAGTTTACCATAGGTAAGCAGGAATTTTCCTTTCAGGATAGTCGAGATATAGGTATAAATCGAGAGAACCAAATAACCTGCCAATACCAACATGGCTACATCGAGCCGGAACATGGGCGAAAGCCCTGCGCCGATACACATGATACAGATGGTAATAGCGTCGAGCGAGTGGTCGATGAAAAATCCGTAAACGGGTCTTTGGGTATTTCTTACTCTTGCGAGAGTTCCATCGAGGCTATCGCCATACCAGTTGATAAACAAGCCGAGCGACGAAATCCACAAGTAGTTCTTGTCGATGTGCCCTAATGCAAATCCTACGGCGCAGATAATAGCGCCCACAAGGCCAGTATATGTAAGAAAATCGGACGTAACCCATGCGGGTTGTCGTTGTGCCAGCCAAACAAGAACCTTTTTCTCTGCTGCATTGAGGAGAGAGGTCTGTATTCTTTCTGATGTTTCTTTACCCATTTCCTAAGTTTTGTACAAAAGTACAGATTATTTGGAAAACTGAATAAAAAAAAAGTATGAATTTACGAGCATGTGTAAAAGATTTGAAATTTTTATTTCAAGTTGTCGTCGTATGTCGGTTTTTCTGAAATCGTACTATCGGTCTTCGAATATTTTTCGCAGATGGAAGCTCTTTTTGCTTCTCTTTGTATTATAATTTTACTTCTCTTTGTATATAATTATGTTTATGAGGGGCTTGGTATATTCTCATTCGATAACCTTTTGTTATAAGAATTAAAAAAGTATGATAATCAAAATTGTACTTGGCTTGTTATATTTGTAGTAAAAAAGAAAGGCACTAATAAAAATAGATTGAATATGGAATTTTTGACAAATGAAAAACTGACGATTGTTGGAGCCGCTGGAATGATTGGCTCGAACATGGCACAAACGGCGTTGATGATGCACCTTACTCCTAACGTATGTTTGTACGACCCGTATGCTCCGGCACTGGAAGGTGTAGCCGAGGAGTTGCGGCATTGTGCATTTAAAGGTGTGAATCTTACTTATACGAGCAGTATCGAGGAGGCGCTTAGGGGTGCTTCGTATATCGTTTCGTCGGGTGGTGCGGCTCGCAAAGCCGGAATGACAAGAGAAGATTTGCTGAAAGGTAATGCCGAGATTGCCGCCCAATTCGGGAAAGACATTCGCAGCTATTGTCCCGAAGTGAAACACGTAGTGGTGATTTTTAATCCGGCCGATATAACCGGTCTTATCGTGTTGCTTTATTCGGGTTTGAAACCTTCGCAAGTTTCTACGTTGGCGGCTCTCGACAGCACTCGGTTGCAAAGCGAACTGTCTAAGTATTTCCGCGTGATTGCCGATGAGATAGAGAATTGCCGCACCTATGGCGGCCACGGTGAGCAGATGGCGGTATTTGCTTCGACCACTAAGGTAAAAGGTACTCCGCTTTCCCAAATGATCGGTACCGAAAAATTACCGGCCGAGGATTGGGAAAAGATTCGTCAACGTGTGGTACAAGGGGGTAAGAACATTATCGACCTGCGGGGACGCTCTTCTTTCCAAAGTCCGGCTTACCTCTCGATCGAGATGATTGCCGCCGCTATGGGTGGGAATCCCTTCACTTGGCCTGCCGGAGTTTACCTGTCGTCGGGCAAGTTTAACCACATACTCATGGCTATGGAGACAATAATCGACCGTGCCGGAGTGCATTACAACCCCGTTTACGGTACTCCCGAAGAGGATAAGGAGTTGGAGAACAGCTATAAGCACTTGTGCGCATTGCGCGACGAGGTGATTGAGATGGGTATTATACCTCCTGTTGCCGAGTGGCACAACCTGAATGCGAATATCGATTGAATTCGGTTCGGACGTTTTGTCTGAGCCTTTTGATAAAAAAGCGGTCTTTGGGGAGATCGCTTTTTTTGTTGGGTTATTTATTAAAAAAGTTGTAAATTGCGACGAATTTAACTTCGTTGTATGAAAAGATATTTGATTACCGGTGCGGCCGGCTTTATCGGAGCGAATTTTTTGAAATACTTGTTGAAAAAGTATGGCGAGGAAATTTATGTGGTTGTATTGGATAAACTTACATACGCCGGCAATTTGGGAACGATTCGGGAGGAGGTTGCCGATCATCGGGTGCGTTTTGTGAAAGGCGATATCCGCAACGCCGAGCTGGTGGCGAATATCTTTGCCGAGACCGACATCGATTATGTGGTCAACTTTGCCGCCGAGTCGCACGTCGACCGCAGCATAACCAATCCGCAACTCTTTTTGGAGACCAATATATTGGGTACGCAGAATATGCTCGACTGTGCCCGCAAGGCTTGGTACCGGGGGAAGGGTGCCGACGGGAAACCCCTCTATGCGGCGGGAAAGAAGTTTTTGCAGGTGTCGACCGACGAGGTGTATGGTTCCTTGACAAAGGATTATGACACGCCTCACCCGTTGGAGATTACCGATCCCGATGTGCGAAAGGTGGTGAGTGGCCGTACCGATTTGCATACCTATGGCAAACGGTTTTTCACAGAGACGACGCCGCTCGATCCCCGTTCGCCCTATTCGGCTTCGAAGACGAGCGCCGATATGTTTGTGCGGGCCTATCACGAAACTTACGGTATGCCGGTGAACATTACCCGCTGCTCCAACAATTACGGGCCGTATCATTTCCCCGAAAAATTGATTCCGCTCATGATCAAAAATATTTTGGCCGGCCAAAAACTCCCGGTTTATGGGAAAGGCGATAATGTGCGCGACTGGCTTTATGTGGAGGACCATGCCAAAGCCATCGACGTGGTTTTGGAGCGAGGCCGCATAGGTGAAGTGTATAATGTGGGTGGCTTCAACGAGGAGCAAAACATCAACATCGTGAAGCTCATTATCGGTATCATTGCCCGAATCATGCGCGAGGAGCCCGAATATCGCCGGGTGTTGAAAACCGAGGTGGAGAATATCAACGACAGTTTGATTACTTTTGTGGGCGATCGTCCGGGACACGATATGCGTTATGCCATCGACCCGTCGAAAATAGCCCGGGAGTTGGGGTGGTACCCCGAAACCCCCTTTACCGTGGGTATCGAAAAGACGGTGCGTTGGTATCTCGAAAACCAAGAGTGGGTAAACGAAGTGGTGAGCGGCGATTATCAAAAGTATTACGAACAGATGTACGGCAATCGTTGATTGCCCGGCAATTTATTACATAGCAAGTAAGTAAGGAATGAAAGGTATCGTATTGGCCGGTGGCTCCGGCACTCGATTATATCCGATTACGCGGGGCGTTTCCAAACAGATGTTGCCCGTGTACGACAAACCCATGATCTATTATCCCATATCGGTGTTGATGTTGGCGGGGATTCGCGAGATTCTCATCATCAGTACGCCGGTCGATTTGCCCGGATTCAAACGGTTGTTGGGCGACGGCAGCCAGTTTGGCGTGCGGTTCGAGTATGCCGAGCAGCCTTCGCCCGACGGTTTGGCCCAAGCATTCATCATCGGCGAGGAGTTTGTGGGCGACGACACGGTTTGTTTGGTGTTGGGCGACAATATCTTTTATGGGCAGAGTTTTACCCGAATGTTGAGGCAGGCGGTTGCCAATGCCGGGAAGGGCATGGCCACGGTGTTTGGCTACCGGGTGAGCGACCCCGAACGTTACGGTGTAGTCGAGTTCGACAAAGAGGGACGGGCGGTAAGTATCGAGGAGAAACCCGAAAAGCCACGTTCGAACTATGCGGTGGTGGGGCTCTATTTCTATCCCAATCGGGTAGTCGAGGTAGCCAAGCAGGTGAAACCTTCGGCTCGCGGCGAGTTGGAGATAACCTCGGTCAACCAAGCCTTTCTTGAAACCCAAAGTCTTGGAGTACAGTTGATGGGCCGCGGCTTTGCATGGCTCGATACCGGTACTCACGAGTCGCTCTACGAGGCTTCGAATTTTATCGAGACCATCGAACACCGGCAGGGGCTTAAAGTGGCCTCGTTGGAGGAGGTGGCCTATCGCATGGGGTGGATCGACCGGAACCGTCTGCTCGAATTGGCCGAGCCGATGAAAAAGAACCAATACGGACAATATTTAATAAAACTGGCGAATAATGAGCTTTGACCGAGTAAAACTGATCGACTTGCCCAAAGTGACCGATAAACGGGGCAATTTGTCGTTCATCGAGAGTGCGCGGCATATCCCGTTCGAGATAGCGCGTACCTATTGGCTCTACGATGTGCCGGGCGATGAGCGTCGCAACGGTCATGCGTTTAGAGAGCAGGAGGAGTTTATCGTGGCCTTGTCGGGGAGTTTCGATGTGGTGCTGAACGATGGGTCCGAAACCCGCCGTTATCACATGGCCCGTTCCTATTACGGGTTGTATGTGCCCCGTATGATGTGGCGTGAGTTGGATAATTTCTCGACCAATTCGTTGGCGTTGGTATTGTCGTCGACCCCTTACGATGCGGCCGATTATATAGTGGATTTCGAAGAGTATCGCAAACTGTTGAAAGGAGGCGGTGATGAATAAACGAGCTTCGGTGGACGATTGTCGTATCATACAGTTGCCCAAAGATATACAGGATAGCGGGAACATCACGGTGGTGGAGAACAACCGCGAATTGCCCTTTGACGTAAAACGGGTCTATTATCTTTACGATGTGCCGGGCGGAGAGGAGCGCGGAGGCCATTCGCACAAGCAGTTGTACGAATTTTTGGTGGCGGCGGGTGGTTCGTTCGACGTGTTGCTCGACGACGGGGTCTCTACCCGCACGGTTACGTTGAACCGTCCCTCTTATGGCCTGCTCATTACGCCGGGTATTTGGCGTGTGCTTAACAACTTCTCGTCGGGTTCGGTTTGTTTGGTCTTGACCTCCGATTATTACGACGAGGCGGATTATGTGCGTGAGTATAACGATTTTAAGAATACTGTCGATCGATGAAATATCCCCATCTATCTTTGCAAAAGGCCAACGAGCCTTATATGGCCGAGATGAAGGCGGTAGCCGCCGAAGTGATCGAAGGAGGCTGGTATATCCGGGGCAAGTATGTGGCGCGGCTGGAAGAGCAGTTGTGCCAATATTTGGGTTGCCGGTATGCCGTGGCCACGGGCAATGGTTTGGATGCCTTACGGTTGATGTTGCGGGCTTATATCGAGTTGGGTGTCATGCGTCCCGGCGACGAGGTGATAGTCCCGTCGAATACCTATGTGGCCTCGGTGCTTGCGGTGACCGATAATGGGCTGGTTCCTGTTTTCGTAGAACCGTCGGCCGACACGTATAACCTCGATACCTCGTTGGTCGAGCAAGCCGTGACACCGCGTACGCGAGCCATCATGGTGGTCCACCTGTATGGGCGCGCTTGCTGGGACAGCCGGTTGAAAGAGGTGGCCGACCGCCACGGGTTGAAGATCGTGGAAGATAATGCTCAGGCCTTCGGTGCCGTTTCGTCGGTGCCCGGTTTGCAGGGGGCGTTCCATACCGGTGCGTTGGGCGATGTGGCGGGATTGAGTTTTTACCCGACCAAGAATTTGGGTGCGTTGGGCGATGCCGGTGCGGTGACGACCGACGACAAGGCTTTGGCCGATGTGGTGCGGGCGTTGGGAAATTATGGTTCGGCTGTACGTTATGTCAACGAATATAAAGGAGTGAACAGCCGCATGGACGATTTACAGGCGGCTTTCCTCTTGATAAAATTGAAATATATCGATGAGGAGAATCGCCGGCGGGCGGTTGTGGCACGTGCCTATACCGAATCGATATGCAACGAGCGGATTCTCCTCCCGCAGGCAGGAGAGTCCGGCGAACACATTTGGCACCAGTATGTGGTGCGTTGTGCCGAACGGGACCGGCTGATGCGCTATTTGGAGGCCGAGGGAGTAGGTACCCTCATTCACTATCCCATACCGCCGCACAAGCAGCAGTGTTATCGCGAATACAATGCGTTGTACTTGCCGTTGGCCGAGCAACTGGCTCACGAGGTGTTGAGCCTGCCTATGTCGTCCTATCTTACCGAAGACGATGTCCACGAAATCGCTTCGGTGGTCAACCGGTTTGCGTGACGGGAAAAGTATTCTCTTCGAGCCAATCCCGGCGAGGGGGGAGGAAAAATGTAAAGAGGCCGCGCTTTTCAACAGGCGCAGCCCCTTTATGAGAATCATTTGTCCCGATGTGTTAGCGAACACTCACTGTGGCCACTTTGCTATCGGCTTTTACCACATAGAAGCCCGGCTCGACTGAGATCAAAGCATTTTCATGCCCGGTGCCGTGAATCTTCCCGTCTATGCCATACACCGTCACGTTACTTGCGCCATCGACCATGATAATGCCTTTTCCGGTTTTGATCGATATGCCATCGGCTTGTATATCATCAATGCCTGATGCTATGCCCTTGTATGTATTTGACAGTCCAGATTCGCCTTCGGCATAAATAGCAGTCACGTTATAGCCATATTTGTTTACCTCGGCGGCTTCCGACAGGTTGTCGACATACGTGTTTTCTGTTACAATTGCATCGTTGATCTTGACACCGTCGCGGTAGATATTGTATCCAATCACCGTGTAACTGGGTGTGCCGCGAGTATAGCTGATGTCGTCGATCAGCCAAGCCAATGTTTGGTAAGAAATGCAGCGAATGGCAAAGTATTTGGCTCCTTCGGGTAGTTCGACCTTAGTTTGTGACCACCCCAAATTTGATGAATATGTATCGCCTAACTTAACGAAATCGGCAGGAGTGTTGCCCGTAGTTGAGTATAGAACTTCGAACTGGTCGAAGCCATAGTTGACATTTACCGAGCGATGCCAGAAACTGATCTCTTGTGCAATGCCGGGAAGTTCGGGCGAAATGAGCCAGTCGTCGTTGGCCTTAGTCGTTGAAGAGAATGCGGCGAGGCTTTTGGAACCAGAGTGGGCATAGGTTTCTACTTTGGGCTGGTCGGCCTCGTCAATGCCTTCGGTATCAAATACGATATAAGACATTGGCTGCCCCTGATTGGTAAATATGATACCATCTTCGAGTGTAAATGTATTGTCTCCGTCGATGTCGTAGAATGTATATTCCCCGGCCTTCCCGATTGCGAATGACTCGTAGGCTTCGAGGTCATCGGTCACTTGTTGGGTTTTGCTTTCGGTGTCGGGCGCTTCCCAAGAGAGCGTTACCTGATTGCCATTTACGGTTCCGTTAATGGTGACCGTCGGAAGTTCAGAAGCAGTAAATTCTACGGTTTTGGCCTCACTTTCGTTATTCGACAAATCTTCGTCCGAATCGTACACGACATTTATTTTATAAGTTATCGCCTCGGTTTGAGTAACGGCCGGACGCACTGTGATTTCGATGGTTTGCTTTTCTGCTACCCCGATATGTTCGATATTTGTCGTTTCAACCATCTCGTTATTGGCAAGAAGCTGTACGGTGACGTTGTTTGCCTCGTATGTGCCCATATTGGTAATTGTGGTTGTCACCTTGTTGTCAACACCCACGGTCATGGTTTCAGGAGCGGTGAACGCATCAACGGCAATATCATTGCCTGCAAATTCTCGTACTTCGATGTTATCGAGCAGGAAGTAATCTTGCTGTGAGCGCGCGTTTACGTTTACGCCCACTTGAACCTCTTTCCCTTTGAATTGGGCAAGTGAAACGAATACACGTTGCCAACCTGTACCTACCGAATTGGTATGAATGGGGTCGGTCAGGTAGTAGGTTTCACCTCCGGGAATACGCACTGTGGGAGCAAGATCAAAGAGGTCTTCGGTTGTACCGCAGTAGTAGAATGAGAGACCTATCTTGTCGCTTTTTGGAATCAAGATTTTAGCGGAGAGCAACAGGTTGTTTTCTTTCGCAAGGAAGGGTTCGAGGTAGAACATACCTTGATCGTCGTCCTGAGGCATACACACGGGTTGGTAGCATGATTGAGTTGTGCTCCAGTATGCGCCTTCGTTCATCCATACGTGTTGAAGCAGTGCATTGGGGCAAGACTCCTTGAATGGAACGGTATAAGCGGTGCCCACTGGGATCATCTGCGTGGAGCCATTGATGGGATTGCGCCCTACACGGTTTTCGGCGAAAATGTAGAATATAGCCAAAGCCTGTTCCCCGTTATCAGGGAGTTGGATATCTGTGGTCCAGCCATTTTTTGCATCTTCTGCGGTGAGCCCGGTCTCTACAATCTGTTCGTTAATGTCAACTATCGTATATGTAATCAAATCGCTGTTGATGGAATCGCCGTCCACATTTTGGGCAAGCGGGTTCCATGTGACTGTTACCTGTCCGGGAATGGTTTTACTCTCAATAATTTTGCAGTCGGTAGGCGTTGCCGGTAGTTTCAAGCCTGCATAAGCATCGTTGTCGTAAGGTGTACCTTCTCCAAATTCGTTTGAAGCCACAATCGTGTAGTGGACGTTGGTTTCTTCGCCTACTACATCTTTGAAGGTGAGTGATTCGCTGGGCGACACGTCGGTAAATCTCTTTACCTCTTCGCCGTCTCGGCTCACTTTCACATAAGTAACCGATGTGAGGTCGTTGCCGGCTATGTTCTTACTGGGGGCATTGAAGCTGACATCAATGGCTGCCGAGCCATCTGGTTGGGCCGTGAACTTCACGTTCTCGACGATAGCCGGGGCAGAATCGGGAATGGGCGCTTCGAGGGTGAAATTATCGATATAGATTGCCCCCATGTTTATCTTCGACAAGCAGTGGATACCAATGTAATAGGTTCCTGTCGTTTCGGGGGTGATAAGTGCATAGTATGTGCGGTAGGTGGCATCGGTAAGTTCGGTGGTGTCGATGAGTGTGGTAACCATCGCGTTCACGTTGCATTGGTTGCCCATTTTCACTTCAAAATGGTCTGTGTAGTACTCCGACTCTCCTCGTGCGTCGAAAGCCAAGCGATAAGCCTTGCCCGCTTCGAGTTTCACCGGAGCCGACATGAGCCAGTCGTTCATGTCGTTTTGCCAGCTATAACCGATGAATGCGCATCCCGATTCGTACCAAAGCCAGCTGTTATTGTCGTTGTTGGTGTCTATGACGGTGAATGGGAGGAAGTCGTCGTTTGTGGCGAAATTATTGGTGTATGGAGGTATAATGCTTCCCATCACCACAGCGTTCGATTTCGTCTCATTCGATGTTGTGCCTTCGAATGAGGCCACTACCTTATAGGTGTATATTGACAGTTGCTCGGGCTGGGCCACTGCGTCCTCGCATTGTGTCTCCGCAATACCATTGGCTACGACGCTTTCTTCAACTCCGTTGTTGTAGCGGGTTACCGTATAGGTCACTTGGCTTGCATCGAAGTACCCGTTGTTCTCTGATGCCGTTACAGCATCCCAAACTATATTGAATTTGCCGGCATTGTAAGTGATGGTAACGTTTCCCGGAGCGTATGGCTTATCGGGGCCGACCCACATATTCACTTTATTGCTCGAAGGTGAATCGCCAACGCTATTGCTTACGACAACGGTGAAGTTATACATATCGGCTTTATCTACTTGAATGGGCACGTTGATTGAAGTGCCGGGAGCCGCATTGCCATGAGCCACTTCATTGCCGTTTGACATAACACTGTATTGGAGGTCGCCGGTAAGTTCGCCACCGGCAAATGTTTCGTTGGGCATGGTGAATGCAATGTTGCCGTTCAGCGAGCCTCCGTCGAATGAGACATTCAAGTCGGTAACGGCAGCAGGAGCGTCGTCTTCGGCGAGCGGTGCAATGATGTGCATACCGCATACTTCGCCTTGCAGGTCGCAGATTTTAGACACTGCGTATTCATTGTTGAAGTCGATTGCGTAAAGTGCAGTTTCCTCGTCGGAACAAGAGGCGTAGTACAGGATACCGCTTTTGCTGTCATAAGCAGCCGACGTAAGGTAATACGATACGATGCCTGTATGGGTAAGCATAGTTTCGTCGCCGGTACTCTTGTTTATCTCCACAAGTCGTCCGTCTCCATAGATTCCGTATAGCGCCTTGTTGTCGCAGGCAAGTGCGATATATGGCTTTTCGAGGGAGCAAATGGTACCGGTTCGCTTCACGGGATCCAAACTCATTGTGCCAAGTTCGTATCCGCTCAGGTCGTTTTTATAGAAACAGCCGTATATGTCGGAGCCATCAGAGGTCATGCACTCCGCCATCAGGTTGTTATCGGCCTGATAGTTCTGTTCGATCAGCGTCCAGTCGCTCATGTCGAACACGCGGTAATATGCGCCATATACTTGTCCCATGAATTGATCCATGAAGCAGCAGATGTATTTGTCGTTAAGGGCGGCACCTCCGTTGCTCGCATTCATGGTGTAATTGGTTTTGATGGCCGTCAGCCCGTTCTCATTTATGGAATATATGCCCACTGCGAGTCCCGCTTCGCTTTGAACGACCGACCCGATGAGGTTGGGCAGCTTCCCAGTTGTTGCGGCAGGAGCCCTGTTGGGCGATGGTGCAATGGGGGCGATTTTGTTTTGTTTTGTCGCATCGTTACCCCGGAATGTGGTAACACCTCGGTGTTTGAAATAGCCCTTTGCCTCGCTTCGACTTTTGAGCGTTTGGGCATTTTGCTTCACAACTACATTGCGCGATGTGATAGCTGATACTGAAAGTGATAAGCACAATATTGTAGCTAGCACTCCTAAAATTTTAAAATTTTTAGTCATAATTAAGTAGTTATACGTTAAGTAAATAGATGAATTGCATAATTATGATAATCGATGTATAAAAATATGCTATATTCATAGAGAATATGAAGAAAAAAATTTTTTTATCGGCCAATTTTCAAATTTTTGTTCTTTTTTTGGGTAATATTTTTTTTGTTACAAAATTTATGTTCTGGTTGGGGGGTGCGTTTAAATGGGTCTATATCGAATTTGTACCTATAAGTCTTTTTTTTTACAAGTGTTTATGTGATATGAAAATCGCCCCTTTGCGGTTGGGCAAAGGGACGATTGATTCGGAGGGGGAGGAGGCTGTTATTTCAGAGCCTCTAAGGCTGCTTTGTAATCGGGTTCGTGGGTAATTTCGGGTACGAGTTCGGCGTAAATTACCTTTTGGTTTTCGTCGATGACCACGACCGCACGGGCCAATAGTCCGGCCAATGGTCCGTCGATTATCTCCACGCCATAGTCTTTGCCGAATTGCGGCGAACGGAAAGCCGAGGCGGCAATGAGGTTTTTGATTCCCTCGGTGGTGCAGAAGCGCGATTGGGCAAAGGGCAGGTCTTCGGAGATGGCGAGGACTACCGTGTTGTCGAGCGAGGCGGCCAATTCGTTGAATTTGCGAACCGAGGTGGCGCAAACCGCCGTGTCGTGGCTGGGGAAGATATTCATCACCATCCGTTTCCCTTTCAGGTCGTGGCAATAAAGTTCGGTCAAGTCCGACCGTGTGAGGGTGAAGCAAGGGGCTTTACTCCCTGCTTGGGGTAATTTCCCGTAGGTGTGTACGGGCATTCCTTTGAAAGCTGTTGTTTCCATTTGAATTATTTTTTTAGTGAATTAGTATTGCGATTGTAATTCTCTTTCGTCTTCGATTTTTCGGAGGGAGAGCAGAATTTCGTCCGATAGGTAGGGCGAATACCCTATTTTTACCAAGCGGATAACTCCTTGCGGGTCGAGCAGGAAGAGGGTAGGGTATCCGGTTACGCCATACTCCCCGGCTGTTTTCCGGGCATTTTCGAGGACGATAGCTCCCGAACGGGTATTACTCTCTTCGGTTTTCTGCCCGACGTAGAGGAGCACCGGAGTAATATTTTCTTGCAGGGCTATGGAGTCGGCTATTTGCCGAACCCGGTTACAAAATTCGCCTTGATCGTCGAGGAAGAGGAGCAGGGCATTTTGCCCGTCCAGTTGTTCCGAGGAGAAACGGCTCTCGCCCCATTTTAAGGAGAATGGCGGATTTTTCTGCCCGGTGCGGTCGGTGGCGGCGTAAGTGCCCTCACGAAAGAGGAAAAAGATTTCGCCGTAGTCGCGCAACAGTTGTTGTTCGCCAAAGTACCCCTGAGGAAACGGATTTCCGGGCTCGCTCGTTTCGTATCTTACGACGACGGTTTGCGCTCCCAAATGACCCGGATTGTTTTCGGTTTCGCGATAGAGGGGCATTCCGTTTTCGGGGTCGAATGTGTATAGAATGGTGCGTATAGCTTCGCCTTTGAGCGAGTCGGCTATAAATACTGCGTGGCACGTTCGCTCTTGTACGAGCGTGTCGGGGAAGAACTGCACGAGGCAGTCGGTTTTCGTCCCGAATGTTTGTAGCTGTCGGGCGATTTCGGCGGGAAGCAGTTCCACGAAAAGCCCCGATCGATGCACGCCGGGATTGTTCCCCTGCGGGACAAAGGTGTCGGGATTGTCGCTATAATGGTATTCCCGCAGCCGAGAGCGGTCGAAACGGAAATAATTTCCGTGGTCGTAGTCCACGAAGTTGCGATACGGGCAGGTGTCGTTCTCGGCTTTATAGTCGATACGGTAGCTGTATCCTCCGAGGGTGTCTGTGGAATTTCGGGCATAGGACAACTCGGCTCGATATTCCACTTCCGAGTCGGTAAGCGGTAGTGTCACCGTATAGGAAAAGGAGGCCCGGTAATTTTGAGCCGAGGCAAGCCGGTCGATTAGTTGGTGGATGTCGGGTTGTGCCGATAGTCGGCCGAAAACGACAAAAAAAAGCGACAGCAGGAGTGTGATGCGTAGTGACATGGTTGAATCGATTGTCTGTGTTAGTCTATGCTATCAGAACAATCGATCGGTGTTTTTGTTCACTCGCCTTTTTGTTTTACTGTGTTGCCGTTTTGCCGTGCCGCCCTTTGCAGGACGAAAGTTCTCTCCCGAAGAGATACCTATACCGAGAGCCATTTTGCCGTTTCGGCGGGGGCGATTCCCCGTTGGCTGGCATATCGCTCCCGTTGGTCGGGGGCAATGTGGCCGATGTGGAAATAACGGGCATCGGGGTGCGCAATGTACAATCCGGCGACAGAGGCATTGGGTGTCATGGCCCCGTTTTCGGTGAGGCCGATTTCTATTTGGGCAAAATTCAGCACTTTGTCCCAGTCGAAAAAGAGCGAGTGGTCGGGTAGTGATGGGTAGCCTACTGCCGGGCGTATGCCCCGGTATTGTCCCGATAAGATGGCCGGTATGTCGTTTTCGTGTTCGTCGGGGGCATAACCCCAGAATTCGCGACGGATTTTCAGGTGCAGCCATTCGGCAGCCGCTTCGGCGAGGCGGTCGGCCAACGATTGCAGCAGGAGGGCGTTGTAGTCGTCGCCTTCGAGTTTCAGCCCTTCGATACGTCGTTGTATCTCGCTCCCGACTGAGGTGGCGAACAGCCCGGCATAGTCGGGCTTTCCGTCGTGTTCGGGCCGGATAAAGTCGCTCAGGGCGCAATAACGGGCGTCGGCTTCGGGTTTGCGCACTTGCTGCCGCAAGCAAGGAATGTCGAAGTTGCCGTCGGGAAGCCGCAGACGTATGATGTTGTTGCAGGCAACCGCTTCGGCGAGCAGATATACGGCTTGCGGCGAATCGTTGTTTTCGCGTTCGAGGGTATCGAGTAGCCTGTTGGCCTCTTTGTAGAGTTGCATGGCTTCGGCCGCTTTGCCTCGTTCGGCCGTAGGAAATGCGGCCAGCCACGATGCCTTGCAGTGGTCGCATCCTTGTACCTCGGTTATGGCGGCGTATTTGGCACCGATTTTCCATAGCGCGAAAAATGCCCGCCAGTTGATGAAGGGTCGAATCTCCCGAATCGTGGGTGTAACGGTGTGCCGTCCCAATTGTCGGGGCCGGGGCGAAGTGTAGGAAGCCCAGTCGATGGCCGGGGCGCGTTGTTCGGCTTCGGCAAGGGGAATGAAGTCGGTTGGTTTCAGCGAGTTGCGCAGAGCCTCTTGCTCGGCCTGTATGCTGCCGATGAAATTGTCGCGTGTTTGGGGGTTGAGCAGTTGGGCGGCGATAATGGGGTTTTGCGAGGCATCGCCGGCGTGGATGACCGGCCCGCTGTAACACGGTGCAATTTTTACGGCCGTGTGAAGCCGCGAGGTGGTAGCTCCCCCGATGATGACGGGAATGTGCAGCCCGGCTTTCTCCATTTCGGTTACGACATGACACATCTCTTCGAGCGAAGGGGTGATGAGTCCGCTCAGTCCTACGAAATCGGCTTGCTCGGCGATAGCCCGCTCGACGATTTGTTCGGCGGGAACCATTACGCCGAGGTCGATGACTTCGAAATTGTTGCAGGCGAGAATGACCGAAACGATATTTTTCCCGATGTCGTGTACATCGCCTTTGACGGTGGCGACGATAAATTTCCCCCGTCGGGAGGTCTCGCCCGAACGGGCATTTTCCTGTTCGATAAGCGGTTGCAAAATGGCTACGGCCTGTTTCATGGTGCGTGCGCTCTTGACCACTTGGGGAAGGAACATTTTCCCTTCGCCGAAAAGTTGTCCCACCCGGTTCATGCCCTCCATGAGGGGCTGTTCGATAACTGCGACGGCCGATCCGTATTGTGCGACAGCTTCGGCAAGGTCGTTATCGAGGTGAGTGGCTATGCCTTTGACAAGGGCTTGCCGCAGGCGGTCGGCTACCGGCAGGTTGAGCCTGTCGTTTTCGGAGCCGGCCTCTTTGTTCCCGGCCTCTTTCCGGTGTCGGGCGGCAAAGTCGATGAGGCGTTCGGTGGCGTCGGGACGTCGGTTCAGTACCACATCTTCGATGAGAGTAAGCGCCTCGGTAGGCAACTCGTCGTAGGTGACAGCCGTGGCCGGGTTGACAATGGCCATGTCGAGCCCGTTGCGAATGGCGTGGTAGAGGAAGACGGCGTGCATGGCCTCGCGTATGTAGTTGTTGCCCCGGAACGAGAAGGAGAGGTTGCTTACTCCGCCGCTCACTTTGGCTCCCGGCAAGTTTTCGTGAATCCATGCCGTAGCGCGGATAAAATCGACCGCGTAGTTGTCGTGGCTGTCGATACCGGTGGCAATGGCCAGTACGTTGGGGTCGAAGATGATGTCGCCGGGGGCTATCCCGGCCACCTCGGTAAGCAGACGATAGGCACGGGCGCAGACTTCGATTTTGCGTTCGTAGGTGTCGGCTTGTCCCTTTTCGTCGAAGGCCATGACGACCACGGCGGCTCCCATGCGTTTGATTTCGCGGGCATGGTCGAGGAATGTCGTTTCGCCCTCTTTGAGACTGATGGAGTTGACAATGGCTTTCCCTTGCAGACATCTGAGCCCGGCCGAGATAACCTCCCATTTGGAGGAATCGATCATCACGGGTACCCGGTAGATGTCGGGGTCGGAGACAATGAGATTCAGGAAGTTGACCATCTCGTCGCGGGCGTCGAGCATGGCATCGTCCATATTGATGTCGATTACTTGTGCTCCGGCTTCGACTTGCCGGCGGGCAATATCGAGGGCCTCGGCGTAGTTCTTTTCGTGAATGAGCCGCAGGAATTTGCGCGAGCCGGCCACGTTGCAACGCTCGCCTATGTTGACGAAGTTGTTCTCGCGAGATACCACAAGGTCGTCGAGCCCGCAAATGTGCAGCCTATGGTCTTTGTCGGCCGGTTTCCGGGGTGGAACGTCGGCAACAAGAGCCGGGTAACAGGCGATGTGTTCGGGGGTGGTGCCGCAGCAACCGCCTACGATGTTGACCAAACCTTCGTCGATAAACTCTTTGATTTGAACGGCCATCGAGCGGGGTGTTTCGTCGTACTCGCCCAATTGGTTGGGCAGTCCGGCATTGGGATATGCACTCACGTAGCAAGGGGCTATGGTTGCCAGTTGTTGCAGCCAGGGTTTCATGTCGCGGGCACCGAACGAGCAATTTAGCCCTACGGAGAGGAGTGGCGTGTGCGAAACTGCGGTGAGGAACGCTTCGAGTGTCTGCCCCGAAAGGGTGCGTCCGCTCTCGGTAACCGTTACCGAAAGCATGACGGGGATCTCCCGTCGATACTCTTCCTCTACTTGTTGGGCGGCAAAGAGAGCCGCTTTGGCGTTGAGCGTGTCGAAGATGGTCTCGACCAACAAAATATCCACTCCGCCTTCGATCAGGGCAGCCATTTGTTCCCGATAGGCGGCGGCGAGTGTGTCGAAGTGGAGGCTGCGTAAAGCGGGATTTTCCACGTCGGGCGACATGGAGCAACTCTTGTTTGTGGGGCCTACCGATCCGGCCACGAAACGCGGTTTTTCGGGGGTCGAGTAGTCGTCGGCCGCCCGGCGTGCAATGCGGGCGGCGGCGAGGTTTATCTCCCTCACGTAGTTTTCGAGTTGATAGTCGGCCATCGATATGGCGTTGGCATTGAAACTGTTGGTCTCGATGATGTCGGCTCCGGCATCGAGGTAGGCACGGTGTATTTCGTCGATGATGTGCGGAGCGGTGAGGCAGAGGAGATCGTTGTTCCCTTTTAATTCAACAGCCCATTTGGCAAATTGCGAACCTCTGAAATCCTGTTCGCTCAATCCGTGGCGTTGTATCATGGTTCCCATAGCTCCATCGAGAATGAGAATACGTCGGGCAAGTATCTGTTTCAATGTCTGCATAGTTGAATATCTTGTCTATGTATGGTACAAATATAGCGAAAGGTGAGAGCAGAGAAAAATTGAAAACACAATTTTCAGATTTTACTATGCCGAACCGCATCCTATATTTTACAAATATAGTGAAAGTCGAAAGCATAAAGCCAAACTTGTTTGAGCTTTTTGCAGAGGCGCATCCTATATTCTACAAATATAGCTATAATAGTTATTTTGCCTCTCGAAATATATATTGTTTAGTAGCGATAAAACAGTGAAATATTCTATTTTATACGAAAAATGGCAGAGAAAACGATTGTATTTTCTCCGATACGTGGATAGAATACGGGAGCGGGGAGCTTTTATTTCTTGGTGGGACGCTTTCCGGTCGATACCTTGTCGGGGTGTTTATTGATAAAATCTTTCCAACTGTTGTAACTCTTTTCGAGTTGTGGCCGATTGGTTTGGTAGAAGTGGCAAAGGGCGGCGGCGAGGCCGTCGGTAGCGTCGAGCTGGGGTAGCATATTTTCGTCGGGGATATGCAGAATGCGCTGCAACATGGCGGCAACCTGTTCTTTCGAAGCACCGCCGTTGCCGGTAATGGCCATTTTTATTTTGAGCGGGGCATATTCGGTAATGGGAATGTCGTGCGCCAAAGCCGCCGCCATAGCCACACCTTGTGCCCGGCCGAGTTTGAGCATAGATTGAACATTTTTCCCGAAGAAAGGAGCCTCGATAGCCATCTCGTCGGGCAGGTATTGTTCGATAAGGGCCGTTACCCGTTCGAAAATACGCCTCAGCCGCAAATAGTGGCTCTCGAATTTGTTCAACTGGATCACCCCCAAAGCCAACACCTCGGGTTTGTTTTTTACAATGCGCAACACGCCGTATCCCATGACGTTTGTCCCGGGGTCGATCCCGATAATGATTCTATCGTATTCGGTCTCCATTTACAGATCGATAACTTCCAATAACGTACTGAATCCTAAAACTTGGTTGCCGAACCGTTCCCGCATATCGTCCAAAAGCGATTCGCCACACTCCCTGTGCCAGCGTTGCAACGTATCGGTGTCGGGCGAATTGAATTGGAGCGACAGACTTGTCCCTTCGCTTTCGTCTTCGGCAAATATGCGGGTGAGCCGGGGGGCCTGCAAAGCACCGTGTTCCAATACGGCCGGGATATAGACGGCTTTCAGCCATTCGATAAACTCCTCCTTGCGGGCGTTGTCGGCATGATATGTGGTATTGAATACGATCATAAAAATTGTTTTTACAGATTTGTTTTATACAAAGGTAGGAAGAATTTGCGAATTATCGGCAGGAGTAATCGAATAAACGGCCGATAGGGGTTCTGCAAAAGAATTGCTCTTTGGGAGATCGGTGGATTCCGATTTTCATTTATATCGGCAGATTCGCCTTTTCTCGTTTGGGGAGGGGGTGTCAGAGGGGGATTTCTTCGTTCGTTTTAGTTTTTTTTAATAAAAGGCATAAAAATGGCGGAAACTTATCGAAAAATTGAGAAATAGTTGTAACTTTGTTTATTGACAACCTCATAGATAGGTACGATCTGATCGGTTGTTTGATTAATAGGCAAGAAGTACCATGAAAAAACATTTGAAAGAGAGTTGCTTATCCTTATATTGGGGGAATTTGTTGTTTACGGTATACCGTTGCAGTACGAACGTGCGGGGGCTCCTTTATACCGAATCTGCTTTTATATATGAGTAAACGTTTCTTATATATTATGAGTTTGCTGTGGAGCTGTTTGGTTTCGATTTCGGCGTTTGCCGGAGCCGAGCCTAATTTCTATTTTAAACAACTTTCCCAGCAAGACGGCCTCCCTCAAAATTTTGTGCGCACGATTATGCTCGACCATAACGGCTTTTTTTGGATAGGGACAAAGTCGGGCGTGAGCCGATTCGACAATTACGAATTTAAGAATTATTCGTCGATGAGCAATTCACCTAATTCGTTACCGGGCAACCTCGTCTATTTTATTGTCGAAGATGCACAACACAATATATGGGTGTCGACCAATAAGGGTGTGTGCAGGTATCGCCGGGAGAGCGATGATTTTGAGCGTGTCTATTTCGATGAAAAAATTTTGCAGTCCATGTCGTATTGTCTTACCGACGATGCCTTGTTGTTGGGCGGCAGGGGAATGATATACCGATGGAATTATACACAGGCGGTAATGGATACAATGCCGGTACACTGGGACACAGAGCGATCGCGGGCATTCTTTAATCACATGGTTCCGTGGGGCGAGAAGTATTGGGTGCTTTCGTCTCGCTGGAACGGTTTGTGGTTGCTCGATAGGCAAAGCGGGAAACTCGTGCGTCCCGATTTTTGTCGGGAGAAAGAAATTATGTCGATCGAAGTGGACAGCCGTGGCGACTTGTGGGTGTCGCCTTACGGGAAAGGTCTGTATCGCTATGCCCAAGATGGGCGCCAACGAAAATATTATAATGTGTCGAATTCGGAGTTGACGAATGATGTCATACTCGATATGGAGGAGCGCGACGGCTATTTGTGGCTTGCAACTGATGGAGGGGGAATCAGTATTTTGAACATGGATGACAATACGTTTTCCAATATCCGTTACGTGCCCGGCGATCTCTATTCGTTCCCGTTCAGTTCGGTCTTCTGTCTGTACAAGGATAATTACGACAATATGTGGGCCGGGACCATACGAGGAGGACTTTTCGGTATCAAAGAGGTATATATGCGTACCTATCGCGATGTGTCGCCCGGGAATAGGTATGGAATGAGCGACAAAACCGTATTGTGTCTTTACGAAGATATAGATGGCATCGTGTGGATAGGAACCGATGGCGGCGGTTTAAACCGGCTGAATCCGTCGACTAACCAATTTACACATTATCCTGCGACCTATGGCGGTAAAGTGGCATCGATAACCCGGTACAGTGATCGGGAGTTGTTGATATACTTATTCACCAAAGGTCTTTTCCTGTTCGATAAGTCGACGGGGCAGTTACGACCTTTTGTATTTCTTGACGAACGTCGCAACGAGCAGATTATTCGTTCGGGTATTACGGTGAATGTCGATTGTTTCGATACCGACAAAATACACCTTTTTGCCGACAAAATATACACTTACAACAAGAGAAATGCTTCTTTTTCGGTGGTACAGGTGGCCGATACCTCGCGCTATTACGGAGCTGTACAACGGTTTTATTCCGATAAAAATATTTCCTATCTGTTTGGGCACAATTATATTTTGCGTCTCGATAACAAGCGTGATGAAGCATTTTGTATTCTTCCGTTGGGATACCAGTATATGGTTAATGCGGCTTGTTGCGACGACAAAGGTAATTTCTGGATAGGAACAAACAAGGGACTGTTGTACTACAATGTGAAGACACACGAACTGAATGAAATACAGACCAATATGTTTGGCGAGGTTACCGCAGTGTCTTATTCCGATAACAATATATGGCTTGGTGCCGATGGTATGCTGTTCCGTTATGCCATTGCCGACGGGAAGTTTTTCATATACGGGGAGTCGGACGGAGCCATATCGAATGAATATTTGCACAAGTCGGCATTGGTTTCGCGCAATGGACGGGATATTTATATGGGAGGCGTTACCGGCCTGCTACGGATAGACGAGAGTATGAATAAAGCCGAGTTGCCCCCATCGCCCCTGTCGGTAGAACTTTCGGATGTGCTGCTCGACGGACGATCGGTAATGGCCGAGGCCGAGGAGTCGGGGCGGACATTGCGGCTTTCGTGGAATTATACGTCGTTGACGTTGAAGACAATGGTGCGGGAGAAAGATATATTCCGCAAAAAAATGTTCCGCTTCCATATCGAAGGGTTAAGCCATTCGGATATTGAGACTTACGATTACACTCTTTCCCTCTATTCTTTGCCGGTGGGGAGCTATCGCATACTGGCTTCGTGTAGTACCGAAGATGGAAGTTGGAGCCCTCCCGTCGCCATTTTGCAAATCGAGGTTGTGCCGCCGTGGTGGAAGAGTTCGTGGTTTATTTTTATCGTCGTGTTTGTAGCTGTCGCCATCTGTCTTTTGTCTATCTACTATATCATTAGGAAGAAAGACAATCGGTTGAAGTTGGAGATGAAAGAGCAGGAACGCAAGGTGTACGAAGATAAGGTACGGTTCCTTATCAATGTCAGCCACGAGTTGCGAACGCCGCTTACCCTCATCTATTCGCCGTTGAAGCGATTGTTGAGGTATCCGTTGTCCGACGATAATCTTAAATCGCACCTTACACAAATGTTTAAGCAGGCTCGCCGTATGCGCAACATCATCAACATGGTTCTCGATATGCGCCGTATGGAGGTCGGGTACGAGGCCTTGCATTTGCAGCCGCATTTGTTGAATGAATGGGTGCGTTCGGTTGTCGAAGATTTTGTCGAAGAGTACCAGTCGAAAAAGATAGGGTTGCAGTTTACTCCCGATGAGGCTATCGGCGAAATATCGTTCGATAAGGATAAGTGTGAAATTGTGCTGTCGAATCTCTTGATGAATGCGCTTAAATTCAGCGGGGAGGGAACGACGGTGCGGGTTTCGACCGAACTTCGTGAAAATAATGTGCGCATATCGGTAAAGGACGAAGGTATAGGGTTGAACGATAACGATCTGAAACACATCTTTACCCGCTTCTATCAAGGCGACCATCGGTTGAGCGGTAACGGCATAGGACTTTCTTATTCCAAAACTTTGCTCGAATTGCATGGAGGAGAGATAGGAGCCTGTAACAACGACGAGAAAGGAGCCACGTTCTGGTTTGAGTTACCTCTCGTCGATAGTGGCAAGGAGGTAATGTGTGCTCCGGGTATGTACTTGAATATGGTAGAGTATCTCGACGATGGAATTTCCGAAAGCGCGGTTTCGGAGAAAGATTTCCCGTTGCACGACTATACGATCTTGATTGTCGATGACGACCAAGAGATACGCTCGTTTATTAAAGATTCCTTCCGCGAGGTGTTCAAACATATCTATACCGCCGAAGACGGGATAGAGGGGCTCCATATCGTACACCAGTATACCCCCGATTTGGTCATAAGCGATATCATGATGCCGCGTATGGACGGTTTTGAATTTTGCCGGTTGTTGAAGAGCGACCTCCAAGTAAGCCATATACCCGTAATCTTGTTGACGGCTCGGGATAATCCCGACAGCCTTTCGGCAGGATATAAACTGGGTGCCGATTTCTATTTGCCCAAACCTTTTGAAGATGATATGCTCTTGTCCATTATACGCAACCTGCTGTGGAACAGGGAGCAAATAAAGAATTATTACCGAAATGCCGCACCGGTTTCCATCGTGCCTAAGGAGCAGGCGTTCAGCAATGCCGATGAACAGTTCTTGCTGAAACTCAATAAGGTGATTCTCGACAATTTGGATAGCTCCGAATTAGATGTAAAATATCTTACCGTGGAAATGGGTATGAGCCGTGCTTCGTTATATAATAAGGTGAAAGCGTTGACCGGTTTGGGCGTAAACGATTTAATCAACCGTATAAGAATAGAACAGGCCATGAAACTTCTTGTCGACACCGATTTGCCTATATCGGAGGTAGCCGAGCGTACAGGCTTCTCCAACTCCCGATATTTCAGTACCTGTTTCAAACAAGTAACCTCCACCACTCCTCGCGAATATCGAGAACAACGAAAAACAGGAGTTCCGGCATAACCGGTTATTCCCTCTAAATAGCCGGTAAATAAACGAAATAGATAATTTCGAACATTGTTTAGACGATTTTGAACCTCGCTTTTTTGGCGTCTATTTATATTTGCAAACGTAAACGTGAACGAAAACGAAAACGTAAACAATTTTAGTTATTTTATTTATTCATTTATTAAATTCTTAATTCTTGCGTATGAAAACAAAAGCATTACTTTTTTCAGCGTTGTGTTTAGCTTCGGCTGGGTTTGTACAAGCCGTTGGAGTAGATGAAGATATTACTCCCGATTATTTGAAATTCTCTGAGAAAGAGGTTGGTCAATACAACCTTGTTAGTTATTCTGGACAGGGCGCTAACCCTGATATCAATACCTGGACCAAAGACAAAATGGAAGCAGGTGGAATGGCTATTTTGACCGGTAATAATGTAAAGAGCGACAACAGCAGTGTAGCTCCGTTTAACAAAGGTTGCCATATCGTATCTACGGAATATGGAAATATGTTGTTGATAAAGGCTTATGGCAGTGAAGAACAACCCGAATTGGAAGCTGCCGGTCAATTGGTTGGTTTTGCAGCAGTTAATATGTACACTAGAACCGACTTCCCGGTATCAACTCCGGTACGTTTCCAGTTTGTTTCTAAGATTGTAGGTCCTGCAACTGCTTCTAACCACACGGTTTCTGTTTGGAATTTTGGTGGAGCAACAACGAATGTTCCTGTTCCTGAAACTCCTTCATATTATCCCGACGTTACTAAATGGTGGCCTGTGATTAAAGATTTGAATACTACCGCCATTGTGGGAGAAGAAAATATTCCTTTGCGAATTAAATATTTCTTCCCGGGATATGACAACCTTTCGAATCGTGCAATCTACATCGCCTCGATTAAATTCACAGCTAACCCCAGCACAGAATGTCCCGAGTTTGACCCGGTAATGTTCGATGGTTGGGATACTCCTACCGGCGACAATACCTCTACGGTAATCAATGCTGTTGAAACCCAAAAAGGTTTCGTTGCTTGGGATAACCAAAACATCTACCTCAATGAAATGGAAATGGGTACACAAGTATACATCTATTCGTTGAACGGATCGTTGGTAAAAACTGTTACGGTACTCGACTCTTTTGTAGAGGTTCCCATGTCGCAAGGCGCTTATGTCGTAAAATACGGCAACAAAGCAACGAAAGTTATACTTTAATTTGGTGAATAATATAAAACCGGGGATACGGGTTATCCCCGGCTTTATTCCTTTTTTCTCTTAAAAATAATATCCATGAGAACAAAATTTCTTTTCCTTGCTTTTGTCGGCTTGTTATGCGCAGGTTCGGCATTTTCACAGACTACAAACTTTGCATTGCGCTTGAATGGCGATGGTAAGGTCGATTGCGGGACTATCTCGGAATTGAACCAGTTAAGTTTGTATTCGGTACAATTTTTGGTAAACCCTTCGGAATGGGTAGAAAATTCCTATGTATTTAAACGGGGCAATGGAACCGAAGAGTTCTCTTTGCGATTGGGGTCTACGGGGCAGTTGATTTATAAAACGGCTGCACAAGAGATTACCGTGTCGACCGACCTCCCGGTAAATGCGTGGACCCAACTTACGATTTCGGCTTTTGACAATGGAATTGATGTATGGACCAACGGTGTGAAAGCATGGAAGGCTAATGCATCGGGGGCTGTAATCCCGGAATCGGATTCGCCTTTTGTAATTGGCGAGAGTTTTAAGGGGCGTATCGACGAGTTTCGTTTTTGGAACACCGAAATGCCCGGAGCGGAGCCCGAAAATCTGATGTTCCGCAATACGGTGAATAAGTTTCACCCTAAATATGACAATTTACTTTTCTATTATAAATTCGATCAAGACCAGTGCGAGGATATTGTCGATTACAAATTGGCACATCATGGCACTCCTGTGAATGTAACCCGCGAGGCGGTAACCGATAACGAATATTTCAAATATCGGGTCGTTTCGGGGTATTCGTCGTTTGTACGCCATTGCGACCGGTTGCAAATAGACCGCGATATGCACTTGCTTACCAACGACTTGATTTTCCTCGACGGTCAAGTGTCGGGTTACACGGGAGAGATTACAATGACCTATCCCGATAATCAAGGAACCCTCACGAATGCTTCGTACGTAGCCGAATATGAAGGCCGTAGCGGTGTGGCTCACTTCAATGGCGAGGGTGCCGGTATGAGTGTGGGCGACAAGGTGTTGAATGCCAATTTGGGATTGCCTACCTTGAATTATGCGGCTATCGAAGCGTGGATCAATATCGAATCGTGGAATACAGGTGCAGCCATCTTTAACAAGAGCGACGACAACAACCAGTTGGCGATTAAACTGGGCGACGAGGCGAAGAAAGAACTGTTGGTCGTTGTAAACGGCTATACCTATAATTTTGAAAATGCTTTAACCGCTTCGGGCTGGGAGCACATCGGGGTTGCCATCGTTTCTACTTCGGGTCGTGCTGTCTCCCGTATTAAATTATATACCGGTGCCGGGGCAAAAGAATCTACGGCTTCTACCATATCGACCGTCGATCCCGACGACGATTTTACAATTCATAGTACCACGGCCAATGCCGTGATAGGTGAGAACTTCAAGGGCTATATCGACGAAGTGATGGTATGGGGTAATAGCCGCACGCTGTCCCATGCAAAACAAGATGCGGCCGGTACTTCGCGCGACCTTACCTTCCCGGGTGGAGGCGACGGAGCTATTTATCTGTTGTCGTATTGGAAATTCGATGATAAAGAAAATCCCGGAAAAGATACCCGCAGTTGGAAAGAGTTGTTGAACAATGCTCGGGAGATGTACAAGGGGCATCGGGGTTATAAAATCCGTATCGGCTTGATTTCGTCGGATAAAGATGCCAATGGAAATAAAATTTGGTTGTCGAATATCTCGAAAGCCGAATGGCGTGAACAATTGGCCTCGGACGTAGCCGAATTGTTGCCCTATTGCGATGGCGTAGATGTGGACTTTGAGTGGTTGTACCGCGGAGACCAACGTTGGAATACCGGTTATGGCCCTATGGTAGAGGCTTTGCGTGCCGTTATCCCCGCAGATAAGGTATTCAGTGTATCGCTTCATCCGGTAGCCTATTATTTGCCGACCAAGTATATCGACTTGCCCGATTATTACACGTTCCAAATCTATGGACCGCAAACCACTTGGTTTGCCTATAATAATTATGTAGGTGCGTATAATAACTTTATCTCTTGGGGATATCCGAAAGAGAAGATAGGTATGTCGTTCCCCACTACGGCTTCGACCGGTTCGAATGTTTCGGGGTATAAGAATGTTGTGGCAGCCAATCCCGATTTGACTACAGATATGAACTCGGCAACGATGTCGGGGGTAACCTATCACTTCAATGGGGTGGATTGCGTGAAAGAGAAGATGAACTTTATTCTCGAACAGAATAGCGGAACGGTGATGTACTTCGATATGGGTAACGATGTAGCCGTATCCGATCCGTTGAGCCTGATTCGTGCAGCCAACCTTGTAATTTCGGCCAATGTAGATACACTTATTACTACTACCGAAATTTCGGCATTGCCGGTTCTGCCCAAAGAGAGCGAAAAAAAAACTAACCTTATTTGTAGCGACCAATCGAACCAAATAATAGTAGAGTCGATCTCCGATGCCGAGTTGTTGCAAGTTTCGTTTTATTCGGTTTCGGGAATGCTCCTTCGCGACGAAAACGTTTCGGGACGGCAATATTCGATTCACACCTCGGTTTTTGTTCCGGGAGTATATGTCGCTTGCGTAAAATCGACCGAAGGGGTAGATGTTTTTAAATTTCGAGTTAAACGTTAAATCTATATATAATGGGAATAAACAATGTTTTTAAACAGACTTTGTCTGTTTTGACTGTATTTCTATTAGGAGTACAGGTTATGTATGCACAAAGTATAACCGTAAAGGGTACTGTCAGTGATAGTAATGAACCTTTGATGGGTGTTACGGTGCAGGAACAAGGTACGTCGAAAGCGACGGCAACCGACTTAGACGGTAACTATACGATTACGGTTTCGGGTCCGAATTCGGTTTTGGTCTTTTCGTACATAGGATACGAAAAACAGAGTGTAAAGGTTGGTAACAAAACCGTTATTAACGTGAAGATGAGCGACAATGCCCAGTTGTTGGACGAAGTGGTTGTCGTAGGTTACGGTAGTGTGAAGAAGAGCGACGTAACAGGTGCTATCGCTTCGATCCGTCCCGATGAACTCGATGCTGTAAAGAGTTTGTCTGTCGATAACCTGTTGCAAGGTAAGGTGGCCGGTTTGGTAGTGGGTGTTACCAATACGACGCCGGGTGCCGCAAGTTCTATCACCATTCGTGGTGCCAGTTCGTTGCGTGGCGATAACCAGCCGTTGTATGTAATCGATAATATTCCCCAAGCTTCGACCGGTGAGTTTGCAGCGTCGGCTTTCGGTGATGGGGACTTCCAAACAGCTTCCGACCCGTTGAGCAGTTTGAACCCTTCGGATATCGAGAGTATCGAGGTCTTGAAAGATGCTTCGGCCACGGCCATTTACGGTTCGCGTGGTGCCAACGGTGTTATCTTAATTACCACCAAGAAAGGTAAGAGTGGTAAAGCTCGTGTAAATGTAAATGCCAACTTTACGGTGGCCAATGCTACCCGGTTGTACGATATGTTGAATTTGAGCGATTATGCCGATTATCGCAATGCACAAGCCGGTCCCGATGATCGCCAGTTCTTCAAAGAAGGCAACGAGGTACGTTATATCTTCTCGGGTGGAAAATACGATGCCACCGATCCGTTGTCTTATCGTGTATTGTTGGAACGCGATTGGCAACGTGAAATTTATCGCTCGGCATTCTCGCAAAGTTACTCGGTATCGGTGAACGGTGGTGGCGATAAGGTACGCTACTTTGTATCGGCTTCGTTCAAGGATATCAATGGTATTGTAAAACAAACCGGTTTGAAACAAGGTGACTTGCGTGCCAACTTGTCGATGGATTTGTCGAGCAAAGTATCGGTAGATTTGTCGTTGAGCGGTTCGTTGAAACAAAACGACATGATGTCGGGTAGTACTACCACGGGTGGTGCACAAGGTTCGGTTTCGGTAACGGCTATTACTTCGCAACCGTTTGAATATCCGGCAGACGACCCCTCGTTGAGCAGTGGAACCGATGCTTTTGAAAAGAGAATTACGGTATTCAGTTGGTTGAACGATTATGACGACCAAACGAGTGAAAATGCCTTCCGTGCTTCGATGGATTTGAAATGGAAAATATGGAAAGGTCTTACTTATAGCTTGCGTACCGGAGGTAATTTAAGGGACGAAAATCGTTCCCGTTGGTTCGGCTTGGAGACTTTCCGCGGAAACAACGACAATGGTTATTTGGGTGTAACCGATTTGAGACAATATAATATCACGGTAGAAAATATGTTGAACTACCACCAAACCTTTGGACATATCCTCGATTTGGACGTAACCGGTGCGGTAACGTATGATGATTATAATTATTTGAATAACATCATGACCGGTCGTGATTTCTCCAATTTGAGCTTTGGTATTGATGGTATGCATTTAGCTAGTAATCAGGTGATTTCTGAACCGGTACAACGAGACTATCAATTGATGTCTTATTTGGGTCGTGTGAACCTCTCGTTCCTCGAAGGCCGTTATCTGGCTACGGCTTCGTTCCGTGCCGATGGTTCGAGCCGCTTTGCCCGCGGTCATCGTTGGGCTTACTTCCCCTCGTTCTCGTTGGCTTGGCGTATGGAACAAGAAAACTTTATCAAAGATAATGTACAATGGCTCGACCAGTTGAAACTGAGAGTAGGTTACGGACAAACCGGTAACTCGGCCATCGATCCGTATAGCAGCTTCTCCAATTATAGTCAAATTATCGACTATGCAACTGCTACCGGCGACAGAGAATTGGCAATGGCTGTAAATAAATTGCAGAACGAAGGTTTGACTTGGGAAACGACCGAGTCGTGGAACGTAGGTCTCGACTTTGGCGTGGTGAAAAACCGGTTCAGAGGTTCGTTGGACTTTTATAACAAAGAGACCAAAGACCTGTTGATTTCCAGAATATTACCGCCTTCCGTCGGATTCCCCACCATCTATTATAACTCGGGTAATATGTTGAACCGAGGTGTAGAATTCAGCCTCGAAGCCGATATTATCCAAACGAAAGACTTTACGTGGACATTCGGTGGTAACATCGGTAAAAACGATCCGAAGATTAAAAATTTGGGTGTTGCGAGAGGAAACTTCGGTATTTACGAGGACATCGTGGCTTATGAAGGTAATACACTGGGTAACCACTTCGGTAATGCCAACTTGTTCTGGGTAGATCATGCTCCCGGTCTGTTTATTGGTTACCAAACCGATGGAATCGTCCAAGAAGAAGATTTGCCTGCAAACGGAGGTTCTTATAATGTGAAACAAGATTTGAGTACGGGTGGTGCGCCGCAAGCCGGTGATATTAAAATCATCGACCAAAATGGAGATGATATAATCAATACCGACGACCGCGTGATTATCGGTGACCCCAATCCCGATTTCACCTATGGATTCCACACCAGTTTTACTTGGCGCGGTTTAACTCTCTCGGCTCAATTTAATGGAGTATATGGTAAAGACCTGCTCAACACCAATTTACGCTACCAAGCTATTCCTAATTTGACGGGTAGTAACTTGAGAACCGAATCGTGGCAAAATGCATGGACTGCCGAAAATCGCTCGAACACCTATCCGAGAGTAAACTATAAGTTGCCTACACCGGCTATTTTGGATCGTTATGTAGAGGATGCCAGCTTCTTGCGTTGTACCGATATAACTCTCTCTTACAATTTGCCGAAATCGGCTTTGCAGAAAATAGGATTCAATTCGATAAATGTGTTTGCATCGGTGAAAAATGCATTCCTGATCACCAATTACAGTGGTTATGATCCCGAGGTTAATACCTTTGCATTCGACGGTTTGCGCCCGGGTATCGATATGAGTTCGTTCCCCAGTGCCCGTTCGTTTATATTTGGTTTGAATGTTTCATTTTAATGGAGAGTAGATTATGAAATTTGCAAAATATATATTAGCTATTGGGATTGTAGGCTTAGCAATGACGTCGTGCGAGGATTGGCTCGACGAAAATCCCAAATATACATTGGATAACTCGGTTATCTTTGAGAATCAAGAGTATGCAAAACAGGCTTTGGATGCCTGCTATGGATATCTGACTACAACCAATGCTTTTGGACAATGTCTATATGAAATCTCGGTGGGTGCATCGGGGTTGTCGTGGGCTCAAACCAATGCTTCGGAACAAGATCGTTTTGCTTCATTGAATGCAATGACTTCGGGCGATGTAGTCACTTTTTCTTGGAATGGATTGTATAAAACGATACAAGAGTGTAATACCTTTATCGTGAATATGGAAAACGGCACGTTGAGTGACGAGTTGAAAGCCAATTATACGGCTCAGGCTTCGTTCATTCGGGGATTGTGCTACTACTATTTGGCGATGATGTGGGGCGATGTTCCTTTGCGTACTTCTCCCTCTTCTCACGATGCTGTTGCTACATCGAAGAGCTCTTTTGCCGATGTGATAGATCGAGTATTCATCGATTGGAAATATGCGTATGACAATCTGCCGGTCAATGGGGAGCATGTCGATGGCTATATCGACAAGACCGGTGTAGCTGCTTATTTGGCAAAATTGAATTGGTTACTGTCTTGTAATCCCGAAAATACAGCAGAACAAAAAGACACCTATTTGAACGACGCAAAAACTTGGTGCGATATGGTTTATGGTAAGTATTCGCTTCAAGGACGTTATGCCGATTTGTTTGTAAACCATGTCAATGGCTCTAAGGAATCGATTTTCCAGTTGAACTTTACAACTGCGTCTGATGCTGCATTTAATCGTTTGAATTGGGTTTTTGCGGCCGATAATTACTCCAAAGGAGTTGCATATCAGCGGGTTCGTGCTACAAAATCGTTCCACGACTTGTTCCGGGGTACCTATCCGGGAGATCCCCGTTACGATGCAACTTTCTTAACCCGTTGGTACAATGCGAAGGGTGGATCGTCCTATCACTATGTGAGTGATTCGGTTTATACCTATCCGTATAAGACTTATAAGACGAAAAATACGAGCCGCGTAGTCGATGCCGTAGCTTGTATCCCGTATGACCAACTCGCCGATCCTACCAATCCTACTATCGATGAGTTGACCGTTTTGCAAGAACAATTCTATACAGAGAACGAGTCCACAGGAGAGCGCGTTCCTGTTGATCTTGTAAGACAGTTTGCTACATCAGTAGGCGATCATCAAGGATGGCCTTTGTGGAAAAAACAAGCCGATATGAATTGTGAATCTCAACACAGTAACAATAATATTATCATGTATCGTTATGCCGACTTCCTGTTGTTGATGGCCGATGTTTACAATGAGCTCGACCAAACCAGTACGGCGATCGGTTATGTGAATGAGGTGTTGAGACGAGCTCGTACTTCGGTTTCTCCGGCTGCCGCTCAACCGGCCGATTATCCTACAAGTTTGACGAAAGATCAATTGCGGGATAAGATTTTCTACGAACGTTTGTTCGAGTTGGCTGGTGAACCCGATATGTATATCGAGGTGCGCCGTGGAGGAATTGCTTCGTTGAAGAAAGTATTGGAAATCGCAAACCGTCATGAGATTACTTACGAACATTGTGATGGTGAGGCTCAAAAGAGCAATCCCGATCAACGTTTCCGCGACCGTTATTTTGGCGAGGATGCATTTTTCTATGACAAAGTTAGCGACGAGAATTTCTTGAAGAAGAATTTGCATTTGCCTATACCTCATTCTGAGTTAAGTGCCAATGACGGCCTGACCGTAGCAGATCAGAACTTTGGGTATTAATTTTTTTAAGATTAGTGATAAGGAATGGTTTCGGTAGTTCCGGGCCATTCCTTATCTCCTTAATTCGTTAATCGAAGCTCCCGATTTTTTCGGCATGGGATATTGTTCGAGAACGAACCTATATGCCACTTTCCATTTTTACGTGTAGAAGGAATATAGGATATATTGGGGCAAAATTGCAAAAACTCTTTGGTCTTTTTTTGCATACGCCTTTCTCTATATTTGTAGAATATAGGATGCGGTTCGGCATAGTAAAATTTGAAAACTGTGTTTCCATTTTTCTCTGCACTTACCTTTCTCTATATTTGTAACGCACGAAGATATTGTCCAATGTTATAATGCTTATTTATGAAATCGATAGAGACTAATTTAATTTATACTGTGGCTTCTTTTTCGGTATTGGGGGGGCTAACTTCTTGCCAGAATAAAGATGCGCAGAAACCCTTGAATATCGTTTACATCATGACCGATGATCATACGGCTCAGATGTTGAGCTGTTATGATACTCGTTATATCGAAACACCCAATCTCGATCGCATAGCCCGTGATGGTGTGCGATTTACCAACAGTTTTGTTACCAATTCGTTGAGCGGTCCCAGCCGGGCTTGTATGTTGACAGGGAAATTCAGTCACAAAAATGGATTTACCGATAATACGACTTGTAAATTCGACGGCTCACAACAGACCATGCCAAAACTGTTGCAGCAGGCTGGTTATCAAACTGCAATTGTAGGTAAGTGGCATCTCGAAACATTGCCTACGGGATTCGATTTTTGGGAAATCTTGCCGGAACAAGGCGATTATTATAACCCCGATTTCATTACTCAAACGAACGATACGGTACGCAAACAAGGCTATGTGACCAACATTATTACCGATGAAAGTATCAATTGGATTCAAAACAAGCGCGACCGCAGCAAACCGTTCTGTTTGTTTATTCATCATAAGGCTATTCATCGTAACTGGATGGCCGATACTTGCGACTTGGCTTTGTATGAGGATAAAGAGTTTGCCATGCCCGACAATTTCTTCGACACTTACGAAGGGCGTGTGGCTGCTGCCTCGCAAGAAATGAGTATTGCCAAGGATATGGATTTAATTTACGATTTGAAAATGTTACGTCCCGACAAGGATAGCCGGTTGAAGTCGTTGTACGAACAGTTCTATTGTCGTATGGATTCGGCGCAAAAGGCTGCTTGGGATCGATTCTATACTCCTATTATCGACAAATTCTACAAAGATAATCTGCAAGGCGAGGATTTGGTGCGTTGGAAATATCAGCGTTATATGCGCGATTATGCCAAGACTGTAAAATCGCTCGACGATAACGTAGGCCGCGTGTTGGACTACTTGGAAAAAGAGGGCTTGCTCGACAATACACTCGTGGTATATACCTCGGATCAAGGTTTCTATATGGGTGAACATGGTTGGTTCGACAAGCGGTTCATGTACGAGGAATCGATGCATACGCCGTTGATTATGCGTCTGCCCAAAGGGTTCGACCGCCGAGGCGATATTACCCAAATGGTACAGAATATCGACTATGCACCTACATTCCTCGAAATAGCTGGGGTTCAGGTTCCCGACGATATTCAAGGCGAATCGTTATTACCTCTGTTGAAGGGCGAGAATCCTGCCGATTGGAGAACCTCGATGTATTATCATTTTTATGAGTTCCCGGCAGAGCACATGGTAAAACGTCACTATGGCGTGAGAACCGATCGTTATAAATTGATTCACTTCTATAACGACATAGATGAGTGGGAATTGTACGATTTGCAAAACGATCCGTACGAAATGCACAACATTTTCGGACAAGAGGGTACGGAACAGGTTACCTCGGATTTGATGAAAGAGCTGAAACGCTTGCAAATAAAGTATGACGACCCTATTTTGAACGAGTATCCTATTAACGAATAAGGACTTGCCGTATGAAGATGAAACCTCTGTTGATTATATGTACCCTGTTGTTGGGTGCATCAACTTCGATGGAATTATCGGCAAAGGCTTCTTTACCGATAGTGCCATCTCCCGCCGAATATTCGATTGGTGACGGATATTTTTGGTTTGGACCCAATACGAAGTTTGGTGTCGAGAATGATTCGCAGTTGCAAATGGTTTCCAATTTTACTGCCTTGTTGGGCAAGGGTGCCGGGTTTATTCCCGGTATCGAAATTGGAGCCGAGAGCGCCGATGTACGGCTGATAACCGTCCCCACGATGTCGCCCGAGGCTTATAGGCTGGTGGTAAAACCGGAGCAGATAACAATAGAGGCGTCGGGTAATGCCGGGTTTTTCTATGCTTTGCAGTCACTTCGTCAGTTGTTGCCGGTGGCAGTAGAAGGTAATGCGACTACGGTATCGGAATATAAGGTGCCGGTAATGACTATCGACGACAAGCCCCGTTTCGGATATCGGGGGCTTATGATCGATGTATCGCGTTTCTTCATGCCTAAACACGATTTGTTATGTATGATCGAGGCAGCATCGCTTTTGAAAATAAACAAGTTGCATTTGCATTTGGTCGACGATAACGGCTGGCGTTTGGAAATCAAGAAATATCCGCGGCTTACTCAGGTGGGCGCTTGGCGGGTGAAACGCGACGAGTCGTTCCCTAATCGGCGGAATCAAGTGAAAGGTGAGGAGGCTACCGAGGGCGGTTACTACACGCAGGACGATATGCGCGAGATTATTCGTTATGCCGCCGAACGGCAAATCGAGATCATTCCCGAAATCGAAATGCCCGCACATACCAATTCTTCTTTGGCCGCTTATCCCGAATTGGCTTGTCCCATAGAAGAGCGCTTTATAGGTGTGTTACCCGGTATAGGCGGAAAAAATTCGGAGATCGTTTATTGTGCCGGAAACGATAGTGTATTCGCGTTTTTGGAAGATGTGATCGACGAGGTTGTCGAATTGTTCCCCTCCAAATACATTCATTTGGGAGGCGACGAAGCATCGAAAGTGAACTGGGCGAGATGTCCTAAGTGTCAGGCCCGTATGAAGGCCGAACATATCGAGCATATCGAGGAGCTGCAAAGCTATTTTATGACTCGAATGAGCAATTATGTGAAGAGCAAAGGCAAAGAGGTGATGGGTTGGGACGAGTTGACCAACAGTACCTTGCCCGAAGGTGCCATTATTTATGGTTGGCAAGGATATGGCAAAGCCGCTTTAAAAGCTGCCGATCAAGGGCATCGTTTTATCCTTACTCCGGCCAGAGTCCTTTACCTTATCCGTTATCAAGGGCCTCAGTGGTTCGAACCGCTGACCTATTTCGGCAATAACACCTTGAAAGATGTCTATTCCTATGAGCCGGTACAGCCCGACTGGAAACCGTCGTATGAGAATTTGCTGATGGGGATACAGGCCTCGATGTGGACAGAGTTTTGTAATTCGCCCGAAGATGTGGAGTATTTGGTGTTTCCCCGCTTATTGGCTCTTGCCGATGTAGCATGGACAGAAAAAGGGACGAAAGATTGGCCCGATTTTCTGACCCGTCTCGACCGGGTATTGCCGCATATCGAAGCCGCTGGTATTACGTATGCAAAATCGATGTATAATATCGATCATAAAGTTATGCCGGTAAAAAATGCGCTTCAAATAGAGATGTCTTGTATCAGACCCGATGTAGAGATTCGATATACCCAAGATGGTACGGAACCTACCGCAACGTCGGCTTTGTACAAGGCTCCGCTTACGGTAAAGAAATCGATCGGAATTAAGGCGGCAACATTCTCGAAGGGAGAGCAAATGGGTAAAACCTTGTGCTTGGATTTGTCGTGGAACAAAGCTACGGCCAAAGAAGTACAGTCGTCGAACGGCATGGTGTATGTTTTGACGAACGGTGTAAGAGGTAGTTTGCGTCACTCCGATTTTGAATGGGCCGGCTGGCACGATCAGGATGCATCGTTTGTGCTTGATTTAGGCAAGAAGACTAAGGTGAGCGAAGTGCGTTTGGGGTCTATTACCAATTCGGGTATGGTTGTTCATCAACCCTCCTCGGTACGCTTGTCGGTATCGACCGATAATAAGTCTTTTGTCCCGGTAGGCGAAATCGTTTATGGAGAGGACGAAATATTTGCCAATCGTACTGCCGTAGAGGATATTGTTTTTGAGGGACTTAAAGTGAATGCTCGCTATTTGAAACTCGAAATGACAAATCCGGGAGTTTGTCCGGCCGGCGATGTTCGTGAAGGACAAAAGAACTGGATGTATTTCGACGAAATAATAGTAAATTGATAGATCATTTGTTTTTTAGGTAAGGAGAGCGGTGTGTATAAATTTTTTCAAACACACCGCTTTCATCGGGAAAATTTCCCTTGCTTTTTTTTGAGACAGTATAAAAAGAACGAGTATGAAATCGATACCATTGATTTTGCCGTTGGTAGCTTTGCCCTTATCGGGGTATGCCGAAAAACCTCAGACCCCTAACGTTATATTTATTTATGCCGATGATATTGGTTATGGCGATTTGAGTTGCAACGGAGCTAAAACCATCAGTACTCCCCATGTGGAACGTTTGGCAGCCGAAGGCGTTCGTTTTACGAATGCGCATAGTGCGGCAGCAACAAGTACCCCGGCCCGATATGCCATGTTGACCGGCGAGTATGCTTGGCGCAGGCAGGGAACAGGCATTGCCGACGGCGATGCGGGTATGATTATCCGTCCCGAACGATATACACTGGCCGATATGTTTCACGAGGCCGGCTATGTGACCGGAGCCATTGGTAAGTGGCATTTGGGGTTGGGCGACAAGAAGGGGACTCAGGATTGGAACAAACAACTTTCGCCTAACCTTTCGGATATAGGTTTCGACTATTCTTACATTATGGCGGCTACAGGCGATCGTGTACCTTGTGTGTTTGTGGAGAACGGACTGGTGGCGAATCTCGACCCGAACGATCCTATTTATGTAAGCTATCAAAAGAATTTTCCGGGTGAACCTACCGGGAAAAATAATCCCGAGTTGTTGACCATGCATCCTTCGCATGGACATAATCAGAGTATCGTGAACGGTATTTCCCGTATCGGTTTTATGAAAGGCGGGAAATCGGCCTTGTGGAAAGACGATCAAATAGCCGAAGAGCTTACCTCTAAGGCTCTTGCTTTTATCGAACAACACAAGGACCAACCCTTCTTCCTCTATTTCGCGACACAGGATGCCCATGTGCCTCGGGTACCCAACGAACGTTTTGCCGGGAAGTCGGGTATGGGGCCGCGTGGCGATGTGCTGTTGCAGTTCGATTGGAGTGTGGGCGAAGTGATGGCTACATTGAAACGGTTGGGCTTGGATAAAAACACGATTGTAATTCTTTCGAGTGATAATGGCCCGGTAGTGGACGACGGGTATAAAGATGGAGCTGTGGAATTATTGGGCGATCATAAACCGGGTGGTCCATTCCGTGGCGGTAAGTATAGTTCGTATGAGGCCGGTACACGGGTCCCGTGTATTTTGCGGTGGAGCGGTCGGGTGGAACCTTCGGTATCCGATGCATTGGTTTGTCAACTCGACTGGATAGCTTCGCTTGCTTCTTTGCTGGGTGTGAAAATGCCCACAGGAGCGGCGCCCGATAGCGAAAATTATTTGGATGCTTGGTTGGGGAAGGACCGTCAAGGACGTCCTTGTTTGGTAGAGCAGAATGCCCAAAACAATTTGTCTATTATTACCAACGAATGGAAATATATAGAGCCGGGCAAGGGTGCTGCGTTTAATCACAATGTGGGCATTGAGACGGGAAACAGCCCTGAACCTCAGTTGTACAATATGCGCAACGATTGGGGCGAAAAAGAAAATGTGGCCGAAAAATATCCCGAAGTGGTAAAGAATCTTGCCGCCAAGCTTGCCGAAATAAAAGATGGGAGAGTAGCGCTCCCGCTGGAATGAGAAATAGACCAATTAGTTAACCATATTTTTTAAGAAGATGAAAAATAATATGCTATTATTAACCTGCTTATTCTTGCTCCTCCCAGGGAGAATAGATGCGCAGGCCGAGCAACCGGAGTGGCAAAGCCAGTATGCAACCGGTTTGAACAAGTTGACACCACACTCTTATGTGTGGCCTTATGAGAAAGGCGACATACAGGCTATTCGGGAACAGAATTATGAGCAGTCTCCCTATTATATGAGTTTGAACGGTACGTGGAAGTTTAATTGGGTGAAAAACCCCGATACCCGTCCGGTCGATTTTTATCGTCCCGATTTCTATACGGGAAACTGGAATGATATACAAGTGCCCGGGAACTGGGAATGTCAAAACTACGGAACGCCCATATATGTGAACGAGTCTTACGAGTTTGACGACCCCATGTTCAATTTTAAAAAGAATCCGCCGTTTGTACCCTATAAGGAGAACGAAGTGGGTTCCTATCGCCGCACATTCGTCGTGCCCGAGTCGTGGGATGGCCGTCGTATCGTGTTGTGCTTCGAAGGGGTTATCTCGTTTTATTACGTATGGCTCAACGGGGAGTTGCTGGGATATAATCAAGATTCCAAAACCCCGGCCGAGTGGGATATTACCGATAAGGTAAAGAGTGGCGAGAATGTGCTTGCCGTAGAGGTTTATCGGTGGAGCGCGGGTGCCTATCTCGAATGTCAGGATATGTGGCGATTGAGCGGAATCGAGCGCGATGTCTATCTGTACAGTACTCCGAAGGAGTATATCGCCGATTTCAAAGTCGTTTCTCCGCTCGATAAAAAATTGTACAAAGATGGCGAATTTTCGTTGTCGGTACAGGTCGGAGGTTTGAACAAAGAGAATAGGCCTACTGTCGATTATGAATTGTTCGATGCCGACAATCGGGTTGTGGCAACCGGTTCAAGAGCCTTGTCGCAAGACAGTGTGGTATCGTTCGACAAGGTTATTCCCGACGTAAATCCGTGGAGCGCCGAGCATCCTTATCTCTATACTTTGGTTTTGAATTTGAAGAATGAAACCGGAAAGGTTATGGAGACAACCGGTTGCATGGTGGGATTCAAGACCTCGGAAATTAAAGACGGCCGTTTTTGCATAAACGGAGTGCCCATATTGGTGAAAGGCGTAAATCGCCATGAGTTTTCGCCTCTTGGACGTACGGTGAGCAAAGAGCTGATGTTGAAAGATATACAAATGATGAAACAAAACAACATCAATACGGTACGTTGCGCGCACTATCCCAATCATTCGTATTGGTATTACTTGTGCGACCGTTATGGCCTTTATGTAATCGACGAGGCGAATATCGAATCGCACGGCATGGGCTATGGCCCCGCTACTTTGGCCAAAGATACCACGTGGTTGAAGGCTCACATGGATCGCACCCAAAGAATGTACGAACGAACCAAAAATCACCCGTCGGTATCTATTTGGTCGTTGGGTAACGAAGCCGGCAACGGAAGTAATTTTGAACATACATACCGGTGGTTGAAGTCGGTAGAGACCAATCGTCCCGTACAGTACGAACGTGCCGAGCAGAATTTCAATACCGATATTTATTGCCGTATGTACCGCAGTATCGACGAAATAAAGGCCTATTTGGCTCAGCCCGATATTTACCGTCCGTTTATTCTTTGCGAGTATGCTCATGCTATGGGGAACAGCGAAGGCGGATTGCAGGACTATTGGGAAGTATTCGAATCGGAGCCGATGGCTCAGGGCGGTTCTATATGGGATTGGGTGGACCAATCGTTCCGCGAGGTCGATGCCAATGGTAAATGGTATTGGAGTTATGGCGGTGATTACGGTCCCAAAGGAATACCTTCGTTCGGCAGTTTCTGCTGCAACGGATTGGTCAATGCCGCCCGCGAACCGCATCCGCATTTGTTTGCCGTGAAAAAGGTGTATCAATATATCAAGTCGAAATTGTCCAATCCCGAAAACCTCACGGTTACCGTGAAGAACTGGCACGATTTTACCGACTTGAAAGAGTATACCTTGCATTGGAACGTGACGGCCGATAATGGCACTGTGGTGGCTCAGGGCGAAAAGGTAACGGCTTGTGCTCCGCACGAGACGGTCGATATCGTATTGGGCCAAGTGAAACTTCCCCGCGATGCGAAGGAAGCCTATCTGAATCTTAGCTGGACACCGAATAAGTCTACCGCATTTGTAAAAGATACCGACGAAATGGCCTATGACCAATTTGTGTTGGAAGCAAACCGTAATTTTAAGGCGAAGATAGATTTGCCGTCGGGACGTTCGTTGAAGAGAACCGATTATACTTGGTCGAACGACAAAGTTTCGTTAACGGTATCGCCCGAAACAGGTGCTTTGGTGTCGTATACATATAATGGTACGGAGTTGTTGTCCGAACCGTTGGTTCTCTCGCTGTACCGGCCGTTGACCGAAAACGATAAAAAGGACAAGCAGAGCGGAAAATTGTGGGAGAAAGCCGGCCTAAGTCAAGTAACCCAGAAGGCAACCTCGGTGAAACCGGCTAAAAACGGATTTACCGTAGCTGTCGAATTTACCAATGCCAAAGGGCAACGGATAGGGGACGGCAATTTTGTTTACACGTTGGACCGCCGGGGCGTGTTGAGTGTAAATACAGAATTTACTCCCGATACCAATGTGGTGAAGTCGCTCCCGCGTGTGGGCCTCACATTCAGAGCACCGGCCGCCAACAGCCGTAAGGTAACCTATTTGGGCCGTGGCGATGTAGAAAACTATGTCGACCGAGTTGCCGGTAAGATAGGTATTTATGAAACTTGTCCCGATGCCATGTTCCACTGCTATGTGGTACCCCAAGCTACCGGAAACCGCATAGACACTCGATGGGTGACATTGCAAGGCGATAATGGCAAGGGTTGGAAGATCGTATCGGATGCTCCGTTCCAATTCAGCACAGCACCTTATTCCGATACGAATATCGATTCGGCTACCCACATCAACGAGTTGGTTGCCGATGGTATGGTAACGGTTCATATAGATGCCGAGCAAACGGGTGTGGGAACCGCCACTTGCGGCCCCGGTGTATTGCCGGCTTATTGGTTGTCTTTGGAACCATATCGGTTTAACTTTACATTTATCCCGATCATCAAATAAAATAGGGGATCTACGATAGGAAAAGATTCGTTTGGGCTTATCTATTTAGAGCCAGACGAATCTTTTTTTATTGTAAATATTCTTGGCTTTCGCTTGATGTTCTTTTTAACCGGTTGAGTATGAGCGATATTGCTTGTGATGTGTAAAAATATTTGCGATATGCTTGTATAATCGCCAAAAACATTATATCTTTGCAGCGCATTTAAGGGGTATTAGCTCATCTGGCTAGAGCGCGACACTGGCAGTGTCGAGGTGAGCGGTTCGAGTCCGCTATACTCCACTTCATTATCTATCTTTCAAAGTGGTACGATGGTTCTTCTTGTTAAAAGTGGAACTATTTTTTTGTTTATAGGGGGGGGGCTATTGGATCGATGCACTCGCCGCATTATCCAAACCGATCGTCCTGCGCGATTGCTCGATTATTTCGAAACCGAGGATTGCACGATTGATATTGTGTGGCGTATTCCTTTCTTTTTTTGAGATTGTTATGAAACTAAATAAAATGAGGCTGTGTCTTCGTTGTTGACAGACGCAGCCCCATTTGTTTAACGCGATGAATGAATATGAAAAAATTATGGGAAGCGAAATGCCTATTGTTGTTTGAGAATCTCGTCCAAATTCAGGTAGGCGCTTGGATTGAACTGTTCGGAAGCCATGTATTCCAAAAGGCTTTGTTTGAATTGTGCTGCGGCCGGCCGGCGCGCCAAATCGTTTTGTAGATCGGCACCGCATACCAATAGTTTACCCTTTCCTACGCGAGCTTCGTAGAGCATACCGAGTTTGCGATTGGTGAACCAATCGTCAATCAGGTAGACGATGGGCTCGATCTCTTGGGGTAGGCTGTCCAACATGATGGCCTCGCAGTGGCTCATGAGATCCCACCATTGGTAATCGCTTACCCCTTCGTTGGGGAAAGCCGCCAAAGCCGGGTGGGAGGCATCGCAACATACGCCGAGGGTGTGGGGCGCTTGTTTGCGCGACCATGCCGTATTCCAGAAAATACTCGAAAAACCAACCGTGGGATTTCGTTTCTCTTTTGCCGAGGCCGGATTATAAGTGAGCAGCAATACCGAGCTTCCCTTATCCAATATGTCGCACGCTTTGGGGTCGAGCCGGGTAGCGATATAGGGCTTGTTTTGGATTTCGGGTTTGATAGCCGGGTATACCCAAATATTCCATTTGTTTTGAAAATGAGAGTTTTCGAGCCGCACCGAAACTGTCAGTTGAGTGGGCTTTTCTATGTGGGATAAATCACATTGGATATTCCCTACCGGGATACAGTTCCCGATGGGTAGGTTGCGGCAGAACGTACCTTCGGCTATGGGATGCCGTGTATCTTTGGCCGTTATCTCCCAATGTATGTTGGCATGGGCTATTTCGTCTTTCCCGAAGTGGGCCATCTCTATGGGAGCTTCTAAAATTTCGTTGTTGAGCCATACCATCTTGGGAAACCGTATTAAAGGAACTGTGCTATTGCAAAACATACGGTACTCTTCGCTGGTGACATATCCTTTGCTCTCCCAAAAGGGATCTAATACCCCCACGAGGGCCGAGCCTTGTCCCGGAAAATCGTGTAAGTCGAGCAGTTGGAATCCGGCAAATCCCGGAGTTCGAAGGGCTGCCTCTATGTCGGCTTTGTAGCAAAGAGTTTGCAGCCGTCCCGAAGCATATAAAAATTTTTCGGCCATTTTGCCTAACCCGTGTTTGTCCAGTGTCTCTTGGAATATTTCCAAGTTTTTGGCTTTCAATACCCCGGTGTATTTGGGTATCTCTTTGAAATTGGGATAGACACACCATTGGCCTATTTCGTGGCTGACGGTGGGCATATCGGGACGGATAATTGAGGCAAAGTCGTAGTTGGTGCGGGGTGGCTCCTTGTTGATAATGCTGTTGGTCTCGGCTCCCCACGCTTGGATACGGGGATCGGGAGTGTTCCAATAGTCGGCATTTTCGAGATAGGGCCAGCCGGCAGCGCCGGAATATACCCGCCGCGAATCTTTGCTCTTCCAATAGTCTACGAGTTCCGACAGGTATTGGGTATAGTTTTTCCCCGAAGGCTCGTTGCCGTAGGTCATCATGCAGAAAGAGGGGTGATTCCCATACTCTTTCAAGATACGGTCGCTCTCCTCTTTAATCCATTTGTCTTGCGGTTTTCCGCTGCCAACTTCGGTCCAAGCTCCGCATTCCACTTGCAGATATAACCCCATGCTGTCGGCTACATGGAAAGCAATTTCGGGCGGACACCACGAGTGGAAACGGAGGTGATTCAACCCATATTCCTTGCAGGTGCGGTATATTTTCTCCCAATATTCTTGTTGCATAGAGGGGTAGCCGGTAAGCGGGAATATGCAGCTTTCGAGTGTGCCCCGCAAGAATATGGGGTGACCGTTTACTTCGAAACGGGTCCCGTTTGCCTTGAATTCGCGAAGCCCAAAGTCGTAGTACGATTTATCCTCACCGGTAGCCGTTTGCAAGGTGACGGCCATTTTATATACGTTGGGATCGTATTCCGACCAAAGCGCGGCCTCTTCGCCCAACGTGACGGTTGCCGTGGCCTCATTTCCCGTGACGGTTGTTTCCACCGGGCTTCCTACGGGTTGGCCCGCCCATGTTTGTGCTTGCAGAATAATTTTTGCACGGTTGGGTTCGGTATCTCCGTTCAGGTGTATGTTCACGTGTGCGCGTTTGTTCTTTATATCTGGATAAATTTGTACCGACTCGATGTATGAAACCGGTTTTGCCGAGAGTTTAATATCGCCGACGATTCCGTTCCAGTTGGTTTGCGTATGGTCCGAGACGCTGTGGGCATTGATACCTACGTTGACGTAAAGCGAGTTGTCTACCCGTAGCGTTAGGGTATGTTCTCCCGGATTCAATTCATTCAGGATATATCGGTGCGGCGTTTGTAAAGAGTTGTTGCTCCCTATTTTCTTTCCGTCGACAAATAGGGTGGTGGTCCAGTGCGGACGTTCCAGTTCGAGTATGACCGTGCGGTTTTCCCATTCGTTGGGAATAACGATCTTTTTTTGATACCAAGCGGCACCCACATAATGTTTATCGGGGTTCAGCCAAAAGGGAACTTTAATGTTTCCTTTCTCCCGGTAGGGGGCGTATTGTGGTTCGTGAAAGTACGAGGTGTCTATGATTTGCCCTGTCCACGGAGTGTTTACATCGATGTCGAACCCTTTCCCCTGCTCTTGTAAAGATCCGGGAAGGACAACCGTTTCGTTCAACTCCGTTTTGTACCACTCTTGTTCTTCGCCTATTCCTTCGGGGTCCAACGCAAAAGCCCACTCGCCGTCCAAATAGATTTCATTGGTCGCTTGCTTGCAGGAAAATGCGAGTGTACAGAGAATCGATAATACGCTTAAAAAAAGTATGCGGTTTAGCCGTTTCATGTGAATGTGGGTTTATGGGGTGTATGCAGCATGAAAGTCGTGATTCAATCCCAAAGGTCGGGTATGGGCGAATGTCCTACGGCTTCGGGAGCTTTATCTACCGGAGCTTTGTTCCCGGCGTGTATGTCGTAGAGCGATTTAGCGGTTTCTATTGCAGCTTCGACCATATAACGGTAGGGACGGTCGGTTACGTCGAGAAATCCGCAGTTGTAATTTTCGCCGTCGTTACGACCGTTTATGTTTTGGTCGAACCAGCGGAACCATGCTGTCCCGATAAGTCCCGGGTGGGCAAATCCGTTTTCGGTGTAATACCGGAAGGCTTCGCCTCTCTCCTTTTGTGTGTCGACTTGCCACAGCGATTGGGCAAGGCCCCGGTCGACCGTGCCGAAGTGATATTCGCCGATGAGCATGGGCAGCCCCGATATTTCGAGGGCATGATCCATCTTTTCGGGGTCGGGGGCAAGGGCATAGCAGTTGAAACTCAACACATCGAACGCATCCTTACTGATTCGCAGCAATTCGTCGTCGAGTTGCTCGATATAACCAAATCGAATACCCAAATTCAAGTGGTTGGGGTCGTACTTCTTCAAAGAGCCGGAAATGGTTTTCATCAGCTTTTCGAATGTGTTGTATACGAATGTTTTACGATTTTCGGGAGTATCTCCCCGTTTTTCCAGAAAATTTTTCAATTCGGTTTTTATCGGCCGGTCGTTCCCGTCGAGAATTAACGAACATAATCGTTGTTCTTTCATTACCCACGAAGGTTCGTTCCCGATGAAGTAGCCGATTAGCCAGGGATTATTTTTGTATGCTTCGACATTTTTTGCGATGGCGGCATCGATTTTCTGTTCAAAGTTGCTTTCATAGACGTCCATCAATCCCATCAAGCTGTTTTCGAAAGCGAGTTCGGATAACGGCAGGGTAAAGGCTTTTTTGTTTAGGCTGTACACCGCTTCGTCGGACCAGTTGGCAATCGTGTTCAATCCCCATTTGTCCATTCGTTTGATGGTCATTTCGCAGGCCTTCTCCATATAGTCGCTCCCGTAACGCCGGTAGAGGTTCCAAAGGCCGAAAGAGGCTGCATGGGTTTGAGGCGAAACATTCTCGGCGGGGATAAACAATTCTTTGGGCGGAAGCTCTTGAAACATATTCGTGCATTTGTCGATGTTTTTGGTGTAGTTGTCGCCGGCCGGAGCTACGCAATCGACGCCGTAAGAGAGGAACAGATAACCTTCGGGATCGACCAGCCACCAACGTCCGTCGATTAACTGAGTCCTGAAAAAGCCTGTCGCCCGAACCTGTTTATTCTTGTAGCCTCCGTATTTCGAATAATTGAAATCGGTTGGAGTGTCTATGTCGGCCATCTCCTGAGCCCACTCTTTTTGGAGCTGTTCTTCGGAGTATATTTTCCCTTCGTAATCCCCTAAATTCCATTGCCCGAATTTGTCGAATGCAGGTTTCTTTTCCAAGTATTCGTCACCCGGGTCTTCTTTGGACAAGGCGATGGAACGTAGCTCTATTTGCGGATTCCCAATAGGCGCTCTCATGCGTATGCCTATCGAGTCGACGCCGGTCAAGGGACCTCGTTTCCCACCCAAGTTAATCCAGCCGGTTACTCTCGGTTGGTTGGAGGTGGCCGCGATGTCGTGTTTGGCGGTGGGCAATTCTCTGAAAAGTTTTAATGGAACGACCAGTTTGTTCCATGCATGGGGAACATACGATATAAGTCGCAGTTCGTTATATCCTTCGTCTGTGGTGAATCCTAATTGAAACCGTTGGGGTGTAGTGGAACGAAATTCGATGGTTACATAGTTGTATTCGCTCCAATCGGAGGGGAGGTCGGGGGCAATCTCTTTCAGTGCGATTTTCTTTCCCGAAACTATTTTGTTGCTGTCGAATTGAAATTTTATGGGCTCGTTGGCTTGGCAGGCCGACAGTAAGACGATGAGACCTCCTATGCAATAACTTAATGGTTTGTGATTCATGGTAATGTGTTTTTATTTTTTATCGGGTAAGGGAATAGAATACTCTATTTTTTTCTCGGCGAATACTCGTACATAATCGACATACATATCCGATGCGTTTCCGAAACGTTCGAGGTCGATAGGCCAGCCGCTTATGCCTCCGATGGCGTAGTTAATCAGGAAGAAAAGCGGTTTCTTTTTCGAAATATCGTTGGTCGGGTGTCGCAATACCTCGATGTTGTCGAAGTAGTAGATTGTTTCGTCTACACCCACATATAGGCCGTAGGTGTGGAACGTGGTCGACCAGTAGGATTTTCCACCCAGATCCATGATGGGGACACGCTTGTTGAAGCGTTTTTTGTCTGTCCCGTCGGGATTTTTCTGACCCCAAAAATGGCTGGTGATGGAGTATCCCGGGTGGTTGGGATTCCCTTTGCCTACACCGCCGTAGGCTTCGACAATGTCCAGCTCGTCGCCGTTTATTCCCCGGTCGATACTGGTAAGTGTCCAAAAAGCCGGCCACGTACCGGGAGCCGATTGGGCGATAAACCGGCATTCGAGGTAGCAAGGAGCTTGGGCAAAGAACCCTTCGCCGTCCATGTTGACAGAGGAGATGATTCCCGAACTACCTTTGGTCCCGGCCCGTTTGCGCGCTTTGATTTTGAGGTAGGTATCGGTTTGCTCAAAGGGGTTGTCGGCACCGTCGACGTCGGAGAAAGGCCAGCCGCTGAAATCGCCGTACCGGGGTTTATGGGCACAATACCGGGCATTCCGCCCGTCGTTCGAGATGGATAGTTCCTTGTCGAAATCGTCTTCGAAAACAAGTTGCAATCCTTTGGCCGGAGCCGGAATGGAGTCGGGGATTCCGTAATTCCATTTTTTACCGACGATATTGTATAATTGCAATTCGAACAAGTCCTTCTCGCCCTTTTTATTTTGGGCATATATGCGGATATGGTTCGGCCCATAGGGAAACTTCCGGGCGGGAAAGAGGAACGATACCGGTTCGTCGCCCGATATTTCCAACCCTTGTGGGGTGAGGTCGACGTCGTGACCCCATTCGTTGGGTAAGCCCGATTCGGGTTGTTGCCAGCAAAATGCGTGTATGCGGTCCATTCCCGGAGCTCTCAGGACTATTTTCGTGTCGTTGTCGATAGTAGTGCGTAATGTCGGTGAAAGCACTTCGATCGACTCGATCCAACAGTCGTGGTCCGTGTTGTCTTGGTTGAAATTGAAATCGGCATAGATATTGGCGTTTTGCGATAGGGCGGTGTATGAATTGAGTATCGGCAAAAGCAAGATACATGAGCAAAAAATCTTTTTTGTGTTCATAGATTTGAGGTTTTTTCCGTCATGAAATTAAATATGAGAATATTAGAAAAGAATTGTATTTAAAAGACGATGAGAATCGTATTATGTGGACAGGTTTGTAAGAAATTTTGCTTCTCCCGATTCCAATTCCGGGTATAGCAGGAGCTCGATGTCGCGATTCCGTGCCGATTAAGGTAGGGCGTATGTGGCGGGAGCTGTCGGCGGATTTCATATTTCGGCATTGGCAAACGTTGTTCCGAAATTGCCTGTACAGTTTATTCCCCCCCTTTTGTTGTATGGGATAAGGAGGAGATGTGCCGAGCCGACGAAGTTTTTGAGGTAAAAAAGAGGAGGGTGAAAGGAAAAAATGATAACTTTACGGCAGAAATTTTTGAGAGAAACGTAAAAGCGTTCAACTATTATCTCGTTTTCAGAATCTGGAAATTTTAGACAAACGAGATGGAATGTGCAATGTTCATGCTATACGCAAGTATGGCGTGGAACTGCGTGTTTCGTTTGTCGGGTATACCAGTACCTTTATGCCGGAGCAATGTGGATTCCACGCTTTTTTTTGATGTACAGCGAACACGAGTATAAACAATTAAATTTTAGAGACATGAAAAAAAAGATTAAACTGTACATCGCTGTATCGCTCGACGGCTACATCGCACGCCCTGATGGTAATTTAGATTGGCTAACCAAATACCCAATGCCTACCGGAACCGAATATGGCTACAAAGATTTGATGGATTCCATTGATACGATTATCATGGGCGGGAAGACTTACCGCGCAGTTCTTGATATGGACTTTGAGTGGCCATATTCAGACAAAGCGTGCTATATCGTTTCTCACCGCAACACAAATCTTACGCCGACCAAGAATGTAAAATTCATTACGGAAAATGTTGTAGAAACAGTAAAGGCGCTAAAGCAACAGGATGGTAAAGACATTTGGTTGGTTGGCGGTGGACAAGTGATAACGCTTTTGCTGAATCACGATTTGGTGGATGAAATGCAAATCTGCTATATTCCCGTGATTTTAGGCAATGGCATTCCTTTATTCCCGAACCAGCCCAAAGAATCAACTTGGAAGTTCGCCGGAAGTGAGGCTTACGATTCGGGAATCGTTAAAATCACTTATGTGATTGGCTGATATCCTTGCCAGAGATTTAGAAAAGCATTATCTTTGCATCAAATTTAGAACAAAAAACAAATCATGTCGAGCATTCGTTGTTCAATAGCACGTATTTTTAGAATCCGTGCATAGTCTATACTGGGAATCCTAATCTCAGTTTTCTTATCACCTTCAACTCTTTTTGAGGGGAAAATTTCTATTATCATTTATTCATGAGGTTTATGATGCAGATGCTATATCTGTATCCGTAACCCATTATAAGAAAACAAGTATGGACTTTAATAAAGCTCGATTATTATATCTTATCGTATTTTTCCTGTATTCCGGCCTAAGTGTGTCCGGACAATCGATTCATGTTTCAGGAAGAGTACTTCAACAAAATACGCAAACACCTGTTGAGTTTGCTAATGTCGTTCTATTCAAACAAGATTCAGTCTTTCTGAAAGGAACAACGACAGACACTATCGGAAGATTTGAATTTGAAAATCTTCCCACAGATAATTATGTGCTGTCAGTATCCTGTTTAGGATTTGAAACAAAGCGGATTTTGATACAGAATCTGACGGAATCAGCACAAATAGATGTGTATTTGAATGAAAATGTTTTGTTACTTGGGGAAGTGGTGATTTCTGCTTCTTCCACAATAAACAAGATTAACCAACGGATTGTGTTCCCGACAAAATTGCAAATCAGCCATTCTGCCAACGGAATGCAATTGCTGAATACAATGATGCTTCCCGGCTTGAACATCAATCCGATGCTGAATACGATTTCATCATCCGACGGCGGGAAAGTCATTTTGCAGATTAACGGCGTAAATACCACGCCGGAAGAAATTCAGACCTTGCAACCCCGCCAAATCAAGCGGATAGAATATTCGGATTATGCAGGTATCCGATACGGACATGCTTCCAAAGTTATCAACTACGTGGTAGTAAGGGATGATAAAGGCGGTGTTGTTGGTGTGGATTTGATGAACTCGCTGAATATCCTTGCAGGGGGCGATGTTTTCTTTGCCAAATTCAACAAAGGAAAATCGGAATATGCTTTGAACTACACCGCAGCGTTTCAACGCATCAACACGAATAACAGAAATCGCACAGGTAGTTATCAGTTTGAAAATTCATCCCCTATATTGAGGGAAGAAATCAGTGCCGGAGGTGATTATTCGTACCAAATGCATGATTTTTCGCTGACATACAACTATCAGCAGAGCGATTCGGCTTTTTTCAATGCCAAGTTGAAATATAATCTGAGCAATCAGCCTCACAACGATTTCAACAGTTTTCTAAAAGAGAATGGCACGGACAAAGGGTTGATTTTTGACGGAAGTCAGCAAAAAATTAATGTTCCTACCATCGACTTGTATTACCAGTATGGTTTACCCAAAAATCAGAAAATATATGCTAATGTGGTGGGGAGTTATGCGAACGCAGCATCTTCGCGGAATTACTGCGAATACAACGATGTTGATACTCTTTTCAGCGAACGTTCGGAACTGTTTTCCGATAAATATTCACTGATTGCCGAAGGCATATACGAAAAAGGATTTGCCCATGGAAATTTGAAATTCGGGATAAAACATATTCAGTCGTTTACAGAGCAGACAATTAATCAGGGCGAGGAATTCAAATCGGATTTGAATCAGGCGGAATCGTCGGTTTTTGCAGAGTGGTTTTATAGTAAGGGCAAATTCAGCTATAGCTTGGGACTTCGCCTGAATCGCCTGCATTTTTCCAATGTATCTGTTACCAAAAGCTATTACCATTTCTTACCCAAAGCGATGGTTGGCTATCGGTTCAGTGATAATTCTTTTATCCGGTATGATGCGGAGATGAGTCAAACGAATCCAACCCTGATGGAGTTGGCCGACACGGAAATCCGTCTTGACTCGTATCTTGCCGAGAAAGGGAATCTGTTGCTTCAACCGTACCTGAATCTGAATAATAATTTATATTACGAAAACAGAAAAGGGTTGTTCGCTTTCAATGCAAGCCTGCATCATCACTACAAACACAATCCTATCATGGAATCGAAAAGAGAACATGGAAATGTGTTCCTGACAATGCCCGAAAACATGAAAGATTGGAATAAGTATAATGCGGAGATAACATTGAAAGTAGGGATGATAAAAAACTTCCTGCAATTTTCGGTTACAGGAGGCTTCAACCACTTTGACAGTCGTGGGAACAACTATTCGCATACCCATTCTAATTTTTATTACAGGGCAGATGTTTTGGCAATGTATAAGAAATGGATGCTGATAGGCCAGCTACAGCCTTTTGACGAAAGGTTATACGGCGAAACCGTCATAAAGGATGGTAATTATCACTACTTGGCTATCCGGTACAATGCGACTAATTTTTCTTTTGGCATAGGTGCGTTCAATCCGTTTAAGAATGTTTCCCGAACCATTATGGAAAACAAAAATGCACAAGCGCCTTTCCGAAGAGAAAGTTTTAGCGATGCATCCCGAATTCTCGTTGCCACGCTCACTTGGAATTTTAATTTCGGAAAAACTCATCTTGTCGGTACTAAATCGCTGAATAATCAGGATACCGACTACGGAATCAAAGGAAGTTATAAGTAAGATTAGGTGTTGATTTCAACAAATTCTGTATTATGTATTTCTGGAAAATTCGCACACACAGAGATAATGGCAACCGAACGCTCATGCGCTTGTTATACAAGGGCGTGGGCTTTGTTGTTCTATCTTGTGTGTGGGCTTACCAGAGCCTTGAAAACAGATAAATGACGGAGCTTACGCTTTTTTTGTATAACCGTCGGTTGCGAAAGCCCGGCGAAAAATTTTTTGTATGATAAAAATTTTAGCGTGGAAGTTGTCCTCGACGATTTGTGGTCTTTTGATAAACTTTTTGCCGGTTGTGAATGTTCCTTGCATGGAGACGCGAATAGAATTTTCGGGAGAATGTTGGAACTTGCAAATTGAAAAGAGAGCGGGCGATAAGTATACTTTTTGCCTCGAAATAACGGGTGATTGTTGGAAAATTATATGTAATAATTGAGTTTCTCAAATTTTTTGTATCTTTACACCCCGAATTAAATAAATAAAAATATGAAGAAAATTAGAGCAGCCATTGTTGGTTATGGCAATATAGGGCATTTTGTGTTGGAGGCGTTGCAAACGGCTCCCGATTTTGAAATTGCCGGTGTGGTACGTCGTCGTGTTTCGGATATCCCGATGGAGTTGTCGCCGTACAAGGTGGTTTCGTCGCTTGACGAACTCGAAGCGGTCGATGTGGCAATCTTGTGTACGCCTACCCGCGAAGTTGAGCATTATGCGATCGAGGCTCTTGCGAAAGGCCTCCGCACGGTAGACAGTTTTGACATTCATACCCAAATAGGCGATTTGCGTAAAACGCTTGATGAAGCTGCTAAAAAATACAATTCGGTGGCTATTATTTCGGCCGGCTGGGATCCGGGAACCGATTCGGTGGTGCGTGCCCTCATGGAGGCTTGCGCTCCCAAAGGAATTACGTATACCAATTTCGGCCCCGGTATGAGCATGGGGCACACGGTTGCCGTGAAAGCTATTGCCGGCGTGAAAGCGGCATTGTCGATGACAATTCCGTTGGGTACGGGTATTCATCGCCGCATGGTTTATATCGAGTTGGAAGAGGGGTATAAATTTGACGATGTGGCTCGTGCCATCAAGACCGACGATTATTTTGCCCACGACGAAACACACGTGATCCAAGTGGAGAGTGTCGATGCGCTCAAAGATATGGGACATGGTGTGAATATGGTTCGCAAGGGAGTTTCGGGCAAGACGCAAAATCAGCGTTTCGAGTTCGATATGACTATCAACAACCCGGCATTGACGGCACAGATATTGGTGGGAACCGCTCGTGCCGCCATGTTGCAGCGCCCCGGCTGTTATACGCTCATCGAGATTCCTATCATCGATTTGTTGTATGGCGATCGCGACGAGTTGGTTCGCCGGTTGGTATGATGAGTGATAATTGGGGTGACGGGTTTTCCCGTTTTCTCCGATAAATATGTATCTTTGCTCTGCCCGTGTCGTTATGGGCAGAGCTTTATTTTTTAGGATATATGGTAACGGATTTTATTACATGGACAGCCAATCCCGCTTTGTACGACGGATTTATAGAGATTCGTTGGTATGGGCTGTTTTTTGCCATCGGTTTTATTGTGGGCTATGCCATGATGGAGCGAATGTTTCGTCACGAACAAGCGAATGTGAAATGGCTCGACTCGTTGTTCATTTATGTGGTGGTAGCCATGATTGTGGGGGCGCGGTTGGGACATTGCCTTTTTTATGAATGGGATATCTATTCGCAGCACCCGATCGAGATTCTGAAAGTTTGGAAGGGTGGATTGGCCAGTCACGGTGGAGCAATAGGTATTATTATCGCAATATGGATTTATTCCCGTCGGGTTACTCGTCGCAGTATGTTGTGGACTTTCGACCGGTTGGTCGTTCCGGTAGCGTTGGTTGCCGCACTTATCCGCACGGGTAATTTGATGAACCACGAAATTTACGGCCATGCCACTACATTGCCGTGGGGATTCAGGTTTGTGGAAAATTTGCACGAGTGGATGGCCGGAGCAGAGCCCATATTCTCGGCGCCCTCTCATCCTACTCAAATTTATGAGGCGTTGTGTTATTTACTCCTCTTCGGGCTACTGATGTATATGTATTGGAAACGCAATGCCGAGGAGCGCGAAGGCCTTATTTTCGGGACCTTTTTGGTGGGGGTGTTTTTATCGCGATTCTGCATAGAGTTTATCAAGAACAACCAAGAGGCTTTCGAAGATTCCATGTTGTTGAATATGGGGCAGTTGTTGAGCATTCCTTTTGTTATTGCCGGTGTGTGGCTCATTGTGAGGGCTATGTCGAAGCCGCGAGTTCCCATAAAATATGCCTCGGTTAAGGCAAAGAAGTAACGATAAATCAATGAGTTAATTGGGTGGCTGTTTGCGGCTGCCGATTAGGTATGAAACGACTTATCCGGTCGCCCCGTGTATGTGCGGAGGGACCGGATAAGTTGTTATGGCTTGTTTGTAGGTTGCTTGGCGGGTTTTATAAATTCCCGCAAAGCGTGTGGAAGATTGTGTCAGTAGTCGTATTCGAGCGCGAAGTCGTCGATGAAGAGTACGCTCCCGTCGCCTCCCGTAAAGTAGTCGCCATATTTGCTGGCCGATGCCACAACTACGATGTAGGTAGGAATGCGGTTGGTGTCGCGATATTCGAGTTCGAGGGTGAACGGAGTATATTCGGCGATCGATTCCCCGCTGAACATTTCGGCATAGGCGATGATATGCGAATCGTTTTTGTCGAAAAGTTTACGGTTACTGGGCTTGGTGCGAATTTCTATGGGCTCGCTCCAATCGCCAAGCGCGATATATATTTGGCAAGTATCGGGTTGCCCGATGAGGGCCGTCATTTCGTTGTTCGACTTGTTGATGGGGACAGATGTGTATTTGAAGTATCCTTTCAAACGGGTAGGTCTTTCGGAGAAGGGTTTCCCGAAATTAAGGATACCGTTGGTCCCGTCGGTGCGGATATAGTTGCCTACATACATATTGCCGGCAGCCAACTTACCTGCGCCTCCGAATCCTACAAACTTACTCATTAACTTGGCGGCCAATCCGGTACCCGACCACGTGTCCTCGGTAGGTTGGGTATTGCTTTCGCCGAGGGTAGTTGCCCCTTTGTTTCCTGTATCCCAAAAGTTTTTGGTGTTCTCTTCCCACGGATTCCATACTTTCCCTGCCAGATTCCAGAACTCGAAATACCCGTTGGGCAGTTCGGTTACAGACCCGGTAGTGAAGGTTATTTCGTTTCCGATTAAATCGCCCGAAACGGCTCTACATACATAGGTTGTGTTGGCTTTCAGGTGTATCATGCGAGCGGTGAAGGAGCCTTTGTCGTGTGTAACATACTCGTCGGGCACTTTTTCCCACGAACTGGCGGTAGCCTCTTTAATTTCGAACCCATTGAGTGCATCCTCTTTCCCGCTGCCATACAGCCACGCCACGTTGGTCCATGCATCCACTCGGTCGGTAGATATTTCGCTTTCGGAGGGAACGATGTACAAAGTCCATTCTTGCATGGTGTCGTGATAGACGATAATTACGTTTTGATAACCCAGCGAGAAGTCGGTAATCTTCTCTTTTTCGGGATTATATGTAGTAATTCCCTGTGGACCTAAGACCAGTTCGGTAATTTTTATGTTGGAGAGGTCTACATCTTGATTGACATAGGCAATAGCCCGGTGGTTGGGGACATCGAATACGGGAGCGCCAATTTGACCTTCGACCCTGAAATTCCTTTCGATATTTTGTGTGGCACTAATAGTCCATGTGTAATCTTGATAGATGGAGAGTGTAAGTGTATAATTCTTTGAGAGATCGAGAATTGAATCGGTTGGCATATCCGATATGGCACCCTCGGTAATGTTGAGCGACTCGATGTGTACCTTTTTCAGGTTTACGGTGTCGGCCAATACCAAATTTACGGTTTGAGTAGTGTTGTCGATTGTAGCTGTACCCACTTGCCCTTCGGCGGTAATATCCAATATTTGCGCTTTAATGCGAGGGTAGGGAATATCGTTTTTGATACACCCCGACAAGCAAAGCGTAAAGATCAGGAGCAATATAATATGACGATGGTCACTTCGTTTCATGTTATTCTATATATGAAGGCACATACCGATGTTTATATTGAAGAGGTTGAGTTTGAAATCGGCTCCGCTCGATCGCCGGCTACCGGTTTCTACACCATTGGTCGTCTGTTTGATGGTGCCGTAGCGTAACCCGGCTACACCAAACGAGATACTGGTGCTGATGTTGTTCATAATGAACACGCAAAAGCCCGGATTCAATCCCAGTTTAATTTCGGAAGTGGTTGTTTTGGTATTACGTAGTGATTCGTCGGTACCTCTCACAAAGCGGTTCGATCCACTCGAAAAGGCCAACTCGGTTTCGTTAAAGAAGCCGAATCGTTTGTTTCGGTCGATACCGATGTAGGATCGGTGAAATATTGCTGCCGAGAAGGTCTCGCCCAAATATCGCATATCGCCTAAATGGAATTGCATATCGGCATCGATGTTGATGTCGAGGTTGTCGAGGTTGGCACTTAGGTGGCTGTAACCTAGTTTTATACCTATACACTCGTTGTCTTTAATAAAGTATCCCAAATATGGATTCAACGTGGTAATGTTTCCTTTGAAATTGAAATCTTTGATGAAAACAAACAAGTTGTTGTCTTGGCTGTCGAACTCGCCATGCGAGAGGGTTAACCCGACAATCCATTGTTTTTTGGGGATGAGCAGGTAATTTTTGAGCCCTCGTGTATATTTTTTGCGGTTGAACCCTCTCTTCCCGATGATGGTATCGGGGGTCGAAAGGTTCGCTTCGATCTGTTTGGGAATTTGTTCGGGGGCAACAACTGCGGTCACCTCTTCCACTGCCGTTGAATCTTGTTCGACAGCTTGAAGTGTTGCACCTCCGGGCAAGATGAAGCCAATGAATGCCAATATGTATTTGAATTTCGTCATAAATAAAAAGCGATACCTAAACCCAACGAGAAGATGTTTACCTTGAAATTGGCCAAATTTTGCGACCGTTTTCCGGTGTAAACTTGGTCGGTCGTTTGTTTGACATGACTGTAATTAAAACCTAAGACACCCACATTTACTTCGATGGCTGTATAATCGTTTATAAAAGCCATTAGTCCGGGGGCGATACCTATTTTGAGGTTGAACGACCGTTCGAATGTGCCGGTAAGCGATTCGCCTGTTCCGCTAACCATTTTCGATTCGCCTCCGCCCAAATTCAGTTGCAATTCGTTGAATAGCCCGAACCGGTTGCTGTTGCCAATGCTGATGTAGTTGCGCATGATGGCTATTCCCGAATAGGAGTGGCTGAGGCTATATAGGTTGTCGATGTCGAAATTAATATCGTCGCCGAGTTTTACCGAGGCTCCGTTGAGTTTGGTGAGGCTGCGTTCGTAGGCAAACCGTCCACCCACACCCAAATTGTCTTTGACGATGTAGCAAAACATGGGACTTATCTTGAAATTATATCCGATACCGTCCATGTTTTCGATAACGATGAATTGGTAGTTATTGTTGCTATACTCCGAGTAGGATATGGAGTTGCCCACCACCCATTGCCCTTTGGGAATGAATGTATTCAACACGATACCCCGGTCGAATTCCTGTGCAGGAGCCAATTGGGCTCCTGCACAAAGAAATGCGAGTATGGCAAAAATGATTTTTTTATTCATAAACCAGTTCTAAGTCGTCGATCCACATTGTACTGCTGCCGCTACCGGTAAAGTAGTCGCCGTATTTGCTGGCCGACGCTACGATTACGATATAGGTCGGTATCCGGTCGAGCGAGCGGTAGTCGAGCGGGATCTCAAATTCCATCAATCCGCCGTCGGTGCCTTGTACCGTCGATGTGATGTCCCATTCGCCATAGGCGATGATTTTTTCGTCGTCTTTGTTGAACAGGTTCTTATCTTTGGTGGTGATACGCACCGGAGCGTCCCAGTCGCCGAGGGCGATATAGATACTGCCAATGTCGGTGGCTCCATTGGGAAGCGCATCGGTTTCGGAGTAATTTACCGTTCCCGGGGTGTATTTGATATACCCTTTCAGTTTGGCCGGGCGGGAGGTGAATGTACGACCGAAGTCGAGAATACCGTTGGTTCCGTCGGTTCCTACATACTGGCCAATAAAGAGGTTACCGGCGGCAAATTTACCAATGATTCCACCTAACCCTACAAATTGCGATTGCAGTTTGGCGGAGTATTGCCCGCTGTGCGTGTAGGTTTCGTCGGGGGTTGTTATGTTGGTACTCATGGAAGCAGATCCGTGGTTACCGCTATCCCAGAACATATCTTCTCCCGGTCCGTAGAGAACCATGGCTCCCGACGAGATGGTTTGCCAGTTTTCGAAACTGCTGTTGGGTAGAGCCGTGGCGGTTTCGGTGGTGAAGGTCGCTGTTTTTACCGAGGCTTGTGTGCCGGCAACCGCTTGGTATTCGTAGGTGGTTCCCGGTTCGAGCCCGGTCACTTCGGCTGTTAGCTTCGAGCCCGACAGGCTGGCGGGAATGCTGGTCCATTGAGCCTCGCCCTGTTTGCGGTATTGGAAGGATAGCTGTTCCGAGGTGGCTTTTACGAGCGAACCTGCCAATGTGGCTTTTTTGGCCCAAATGTCGGCTCTGGCCGGTTCTTCGGTTACGACAATCGCGTCGGATACAACAATCGTGAGAGTTTGGACATTCTCTTTTTCACTGTTATCTACGGCTTTTATCGTAAAGATGTATTCGTCTTCGGGCAGTGAGTTGATAAAGGCCTCGGAGAGTGTGATTTTTACATTCGAGAGGTCCTTATCCTCTTGATAGGTGTGTTTGCTTTCGATTCCCTTTCCGGTAAATTCGTCGATAAGCGTTTGGTTTTCCGAGAGGAAATCGACCGATTCGGCCGAGAATCCCAATGCCGGAAGTTTGTCGCAAGAGAGTGTAACACTGGTCAACCGGGTTGCAGCATTTACCCACACGGAAGTTCCCTCGCCATTACTGCTTTCGTAGTAAAGCGATTGGGTAATGTCGAATTTTTCGCCTACGATTTGCGGCTTTTGCGTAATGATAATGCTGTGATTCGTGTCGACTGTCGATTCGTCTACTTTGATGTCGATAAATGTTCCACCGGTAGCCGCATTATCGGCATTGTAGCTGAACGTGAAGGCATATTTGGTGGCTCGGGCCACATTTTCGATCATACCCGATTGGGTATACGTTTTGCCGTCGGTTTTCTTTCCTTCGAAGCTCCAACCCAAATTGCGCTCTTTGGTGTTAAACATATAATAACCTACCGAATCGAGCGTAGCTTCGGTGAAGTAGAGTTCGCCGTTGGTCGTGAATATTTTCACTTTGTAGTCGCTCACTACTTCGGCCAATTCGGGTGCAAAGGCTACCGTAGCCAAGGTGTTGGCAATGGTACAGGTTACGTCGGCCGTTGTGGTTTGCCCACTTTGTACGGGGAAGTCGGCCGAACCGGTATAGTAGGGCGTGTTGAATGCCGCAGGCACCGAGTCGCCGGCCACGACAAATGCGCGATACTGTCCGCTGGCCAAGTTGAGGAGTGCGGGCATGGGGTTGTTTATGTCGTAGTAACGAATGAGTCCCTTACTGCTGTAAATACGGGTTTGCATGGTGGCGAGAATATCTTCATCGACAGCTCGGGAAACGACGGTTACGTCGTCGGAAAGCCGCGTATTCAATTTCACCGACCCTTCGCCCAGAGTCAGATCTTCTTCTTTACAAGCCGAGAGTACCCCCAAGAGGAGCAATCCGTATGTAAAATATGTTTTTATATATCGTTTCATATTATTCGGTTACGAGGATTAGTGATTCGGTCGTGGTTCCCTGAGCGTCGGTCGCCGTAATGACGAAGGTGTGGGTTCCGGCTCCCAACAGTTTTAGCATTGGGAGGAAATTTGTGATGTCGAAAGGTGCCGAGGCTTGATTGAGAACCTTGTCGGCTGTGGGGAACCCTAAGCTTTCAAGAGCAGGTTTCATCTCTCCCGGATTTGCCAGGTCGAGGTGGTCGGACAGACCTATGCCCGAAAGTTCTTCGGGAGTAAGGGTGGGCGACTCTATATCGACCGTAAGGGCGGTGAGCCCGTTCGGGTCGGAACTGGTTACATTTATTTTAACCTGTAAATCGTCGGTTATCACTACCGGCGTACCCAATGCAACCGTTTCACTGGTAATCTTCGGACCTTCACCGGGTGTGGGATCATCGGGATCGGTACCGGGGTCGGGATCGGTGCCCGGTTCGATGGGATTGGGATCTTCGATTACCTCTTCATCGATCGTTACGTTACCTTCGTGGTCGATAATTTCGCACGTGGCGTCGATTGTAATCGAGGGAGTTGTTATGGTTCCGCTTTCGCTTCCCGGTTCGGGACGTTTGATGTCGTAGGTAATTTTGCGCCAGTCGCCGGCTTTCACGTTATCGACTTGAATGCGGTTGACCTCTTCGTGTCCGTCGATAGTGCCGGAGAAGGTGGCGATAAGCAGGTTGCTTTCGCTGTCGGAGCGGAAGTATCCGGCACGTGCTTCGTTCTGAACAAAGTCGAGCGAGCCTTCACCCACAACAATCGTCACTTTACAGTCGCTGCCCATGAGCATTTGCAGGTCTTGGGAGTAGGCGACCGTGACTTTAATGTTTTGAAGCGTGCAGACAATCGTGTCGATGGGGGTTACTTTGTTCTCTTCGATGGTAAAGGCCCTGTCGGCATAGTAATAGGGCTTTTCCCATTCGGCGGCTTGAACTTCGTGAGAGAATACCTTTAAGTTGTAATTGCCTACGTTTAAGTCGACAATTTCGGGGGTCTCGCTGTATTTCCAGTTTTTGTCGAGGGTTTCACTTGCGCCATCTACCCGATATATCTGTACGGAGAAATCGCTTACATCGACAGCTCGGCTGACGGGCTGTTTCTGCATTTCTTTTACATCGCCGCTGGGTATGGCGTCGAAAGAGGTTAAATCGAGTGTACCGGTTTTCCCCGACGTATGATCGGTACCTAAGTCATAGGTAATGTTTTCCCGGTCGCACGAGGCTGCTGCCAGTCCCATGAGTATGGTCAATGCTATATAAAATATATTTTTCATATCGCTATGTGTTTTATTCGTAAGTAAAAGTTAAGTTGTCGACGGTAAGCATTGCTCCTCTCGAACAAGATTCGTATTGGCCATTGTAGGTGGTCGTTTTTATGGAAGAGGTCTCTTCGTTTTGGTTATACGATGCGTGGTTCGACGAAGTAATCATCACTTTCAACGAAGTGGCTTTTTGGTTGGTTACCGAGTAGGTAACGGGTACCGTGAATTCGGTATAATTGGTTGCGGCCGAAAGGTCGGCGGTACCGGTACCAATGATGGTCTCGCCATTGAGTAGCGTTACGGTTACCGTTCCTGTTTCGGAAGGATCGTTGCTGTCGTTGGTATATTTGTACCAGCCTTTCAAGGCCGAAGGCCGCGAGGCAAAGCTGATACCCTCGTTGTAGGTTTCGGTACCATTGGCATAAGAGTAGCTTCCCAAGAAAAGTTTGCCGGCCGAGCGGTTGGCTATGGAGGGCACATTGGTATTGTAGTAGGTGGTATTGAATGCTCCTCCCGATTTACTGGGCGTAGAACCATTGGCATCCCAAGCTACATTGCGCACGATCATGGCGTTGTTCCCGCTTTGTGCGGCAAGGTTGGTATAAATATCGGGCGTTTGTGTTTGCCTTCCAAAATCGCGGTAAGCACTCCAAGAGAGCGTGGTATTGTAGGTCGACGGGATTACAAACCACGACATTTGATTGGCTGCCGATGTATTGCAAGTTTTTGCATTAACACTGCTCCAATTGGTAGGCTCTTGTATGGTGAATGAGCAAGTGTTTTGGTAATCGGCAGGCCATACCGAGTATTGTCCTCCTTGTTTTATGCCGGAAACATTGATGGTCTGTGCCAATTCTTCGAAATCGCCGTTGGGCACGGTGGCCGCAACTTCGGTGCGCAGGGTGCAGTCGCCGCTGTAATTGACATTTTCTTGCGCGCTGTTGCACGATCCCCGCAGTTGATATTCGGTGTCGGGGGTTAGGCCGGTAATTGTGAATAAACCGTTCTTGGAAGTCGATGTGGCTTGAACCCACTCTCCGGTGTTGTTGGTATAGAGTATGGCATAACGGTTTACGGCATCTTGGTATTGCGAATCGGTAGCGGTGAGTTTCACGATGGCTTTCTTGGCCCAAATGTCGTAGTCTTCGGCTGTGATGTTGAATTCGGGTGTCTTAACGGGTATAACGGTCGATACGGTTTTAGAACCGTTGCCAAACGAGGCTTCTATTTCGACCGGTTTGTTCGTGGCGTGAAGCGATATTTTTACCTGATGTAAATTTCCTTCGCTGGAAAGTATGCTCGATGTGCAGTTTGTTTTTTGACCGCTTTCGCCATCGATGTAGCTGAATTTTACTTGGCTGATGTCCGGCCCGTCGAATTCTACCGGTATGGTAGCCGAAGAGCTACCTACAAAGATTGCGTCGGGGGTGGATAGCGCAAATGTGAGCGGTTGATTTTTTACCGAGAGGGTAACGGGTGTCTCGCACACTTTCCCGTAAATGTCTTTCACCGACACGGTAAAGGTATGGAGGTCGTTACCGTTGTTTATATACAGGTAAGAGAAAATTTGGGAGAAGTCGATAAAGCCCAGTTTTCCACCCATTTCGGAGAGGCCTTTGGTTTTCAGTCCTAAGCGGTTGAGTAATGCCGTATTTTCCGAACTCATGTTTACCAAATCGATCTCTTGCGGCCAACCTTGACTTTCGAGGCTGGACGACGATGTCGTGAGTGTACAACTGGAAATGCCGGCTTTGGCCGTGATAGAAATGTTTACCTCTTTTTCGCTGGGAGAGCTATACTCTTTGACTTCGAGAGGAGTTCCCGATTCGAATCCCGAAATGAGGAACGAGGGAGCCGGAGCCACCATAACCTCGTCGGATATGTCGATAGCGATAGGAACCGTTTCGGTAGCTTCGTCGAAGCTGATATTGAGTTGGGCCTCACCGGCGTTGTTGTCGGCAATGTCGAGTTTTATACGGTAGTGTTGCCGGGCGGTCGCATTTTCGATGGCGGCCGGCTCGAAAGTCGATTCGATACCGTTTTGTTTCTTCAAATAGGTTTGAATCGTAATTTTTCCGGGTTTGACATAGGCGGCCCGCATTTCGTCTTTTGCAAATTCGATGGGTGAGCCTCCGGTCGACCGAATGGTCGTCGAGTAGTCGGCAAAGTATTTTTTGAATGCTTCGGAGTATTCGACGGTTACTTTTACGTTGGCCAACGTACACAGGATTTCTACCGAGGTGCTTTCGCGATCTCGAACAGAAAGGTCGGTTTCGCCCAAATAGAAAGGTGTTTCAAAGCCTTCGGTGTTGATGTTGCCATAGAATGCACTCATGGTGTAGCTCCCGACCGGTATTTTTTCGGTGGGGTCGAATGCTGCCAAATTGTCCCATGCCCGGGAAAAACTTCCGTCGGAGGAGACTAATTTCAAAGCAAATTCGCTTACATCGGGATTCTCGGTTGTGGAGGACGAAGCTGTTGTAGCACGAGTGACGGGAATTGCTTGGAAATCGGTTGAAAGCTGCACGTTGATGGCTCCATATCCCGCCGCTTCTTGTCCATCCTCTTTAGCACACGATACTAACAATAGCATAGCTGTGCTATACAGGAAGAGTGTTCTTAATTTCATGCTTTTTTAGTTTAAATTTTGTCATTCATGAATGCTTAATACGCTGTCTGTGAATGAACTATGTATGGATTTTACAGTTCTTACGAATGCAAAATCGGCTCAAAGATAAAAAAATTTTCTTATATGGAGTACTAATTTTGGGGTTTTATGACATAATTTAGAAATGTTGAGAGGAGTTTCGAATGCTAAACGAGAAAGGGGAATGGTGTGAATTTTTGTTTGATTATACTCTTGGGAATAGTATATTTGCAAAAAAAATTGAAAGATATATGAAGATAGCAGTAGTGGGTACAGGTTATGTGGGTTTGGTCACGGGTACTTGTTTTGCCGAAATAGGAGTGGACGTCGTTTGCGTGGATATAGATACGGAGAAAATAGCTCGCATAGAACGCGGTGATATTCCCATTTACGAGCCGGGGCTCGACGAGATGGTTATTCGAAATATGAAGGCCGGACGGTTACGTTTTTCGACCGATTTGTCGACCTGTCTCGACGGGGTGGAGATTTTGTTCAGCGCCGTGGGGACGCCACCCGATGAGGACGGATCGGCCGATTTGCACTATGTGCTTGATGTAGCTCACACCGTAGGACGCTATATGACCGACTATTTGGTAGTCGTGACGAAGAGTACCGTACCGGTGGGTACGGCTCGGAAGGTGAAAGCTGCTATACAGGAGGAGTTGGATAAACGTGGAGTGAATATCGAATTTGATGTGGCTTCTAATCCCGAATTCCTGAAAGAGGGAAATGCCATTGTCGACTTTATGCGTCCCGACCGTGTGGTGGTAGGGGTGGAGAGCAAACGTGCCGAAACTTTGATGCAGAAGCTTTACAAGCCGTTTATGATTAACAAATACCGGATTATCATTACCGACATACCTTCGGCCGAGATGATCAAATATGCGGCTAATGCCATGTTGGCTACCCGTATTAGTTTTATGAACGAGATTGCATTGTTGTGCGACGAGGTGGGTGCCGACGTGAATGCGGTGCGTAAGGGTATCGGCGCCGACGACCGTATCGGGAGCCGTTTCCTCTATGCCGGTTGCGGATATGGCGGTTCTTGCTTCCCCAAAGATGTAAAGGCTTTGATTAAAACGGCCGAGGAAAACGGTTGTGATATGCAAATATTGAAAGCCGTCGAACGGGTGAACGAGTCGCAAAAGGAGTTGCTTTACCATAGGCTGTCGCATTATTTTGAGGGAGATCTTGCGGGACGGAAATTTGCCGTGTGGGGGCTGTCGTTCAAGCCCGAGACCGACGATATGCGCGAAGCCCCGGCTTTGATTTTGATCGACAAACTTTGCTCGGCAGGGGCTCAGGTACGGGTGTACGACCCGGTGGCTATGCCCGAATGCCGTCGACGGATAGGCGATCGGGTGGAGTATGCCGAAAATATTTATGAGGCTGTGACCGATGTCGACGCTTTGTTGATTGTGACCGAATGGAAAGAGTTCCGTATGCCCGATTGGGCAACTGTGCTTCGTGTGATGAAATCGCCCGTCATATTCGATGGCCGCAATGTGTATGAGCCGGCCGAGATGAAAGAATTGGGATTTATCTATCACAGCATAGGCCGCCCTCTTGTTGAGACAAAATAAAATAAAAAGGATATAAGTAAGACAGGTATGCGTCCTATCCCTGGACGGATACCTGTCTTTTTTATAAGGAAAGGGGTCGGAGGTCGACTCTTTTCTCCGCAATGGCTGCTCCTCCTTTTTACCGTTACGGTCTTGGAGAACCCCTCCGATCGCCCTTTCTGGATATAATAACGTGGAAGATTTGTTTTAGTTCAGGAAGGGGGAGAATTTTTTCCCGGTACAGTTCATTTTTTTTGTTGAATGGGGACCTTATGGAGAATATTTTTTCTGTTTTAGGTTGTATATTTGCAGTAGTATGTTGAATTAATAAATTGTAATAGGAGATTTTACGATGAAAAAATTACTATTGACTGTATTGGGATTGAGTTTGGCTACTGGTTTTGCTAAGGCTCAGATTTCGTTGGGCGACATATTGAATTCGTCGACTGTAAGTAAGGTGGTCAATACGATTATTGATAAAGATGCGTCGCTGACCGTGGCCGATTTGGCAGGGACATGGTGTTACTCGGCTCCGGCTTGCAAGTTCGAGAGCGACGACCTCTTAAAATCGGCCGGGGGTGAATTGGTAGCCAATACGTTGACAACCAAATTGGAGTCGTATTATGAAAAGGCCGGCATTACCTCGTCGCGCGTTTCGTTTGCTTTCGCCGATACGACATTGGTGATGAAATATGGTAGTGCCAAGTTGAACGGCTATGTGGTGAAAGATGAAGAGAGCGGGAAGTTTGTCGTTACCTTTACCGCTGTGGGTGGTCATATTCCAGTGATGGTGATCGATGCAGCTATTACGAAGAGCGGCAATACGATGGAAATGCTTTTCGATGTGGAAAAATTGGTAAAGGTATTGACAACCATTGCTTCGAAAACACAGATTTCTACGTTACAAACTATCAGTAACCTGCTCGGCGAATATGACGGGGTACTGTTGGGCTTTGAGTTGACCAAGCAATAGTTCTTCCCGATGTTATAGCTCCCTTATTTTTATCAAAATATACCTGCACTAATAAATTTATAAAAAATAGCTTGAAAGGTAGTGGCTTTTGAAAACAAATAATTATATTTGTTTTATGTTTCATAACTAAAATCGAATACAATGAAGAAAGTACTTTTAACCTTAGCGCTTGTGTTTGGTATGTTGACAGCCCATGCACAATTTTTTGTAGGTGGTCAATTTGATTTGACTTATAACAAGGCTACCGAGGTTACGACCTTTACGCTCGCTCCTGAACTTGGTTATGCGTTTAACGACACGTGGACGGTAGCCGGTGCAATAGGCTATACGCACGATGATCATTTCAACTCGTTCTTCTTAGCGCCTTATGCCCGTTGGACCTTTTTCACAAAAGATTTTTTGAGCCTATTGGTTGATGGAGGTTTTGGAATATCAGTAGGAAAAGAAAAAGGATTCGATTCCCGGTCGGGTTTTGAAATTGGATTGAGACCGGGGTTAGCTTTCAATATAACCGATAATTTTTCGTTGGTGGCTCATTGTGGCTTTTTGGGTTTCCGCGACGATTACAAGTATAGCATAACAAGTACCGAACATAGTGTTTCGGGATTATCGCTCAAAGGAAACGATTTGAGTTTCAGCCTTTATTATAAGTTCTGATAATATTTCTACTTTTGGGAAATATAGACTGCCCGGATAAGCCGGGCAGTCTTTTTTGTGTCTTATGGGAAATAAAAATCCCACAACCTTTTCGACTGTGGGATTTTCGATCGATATGTAAACCGTGCTTATTTCTTCAAAGCGGCAATGCTCTCTTCGAGCGATTTTATTTTCTCCTCGGCATCGGCTTTCTTCTTGCGCTCCATAGCTACGACAGCTTCGGGAGCGTTTTGTACGAAGCGTTCGTTGCTCAGTTTGCCCATGACGGTTTTGAGGAATCCTTGTGCGTATTTGAGTTCGCCTTCAAGTTTCTTTAATTCAGTCTCTACGTCGATGTTGTTGCCCATAGGTATGGCGTATTCGGTGGCGTGTACCCTGAATGAGGCTGCTGCGGGATCTTTCTCTTCGATAGCCTCGATGGTTTCGAGGTTGGTCGTCTTGGCGAGAATGCAATCGTTGGCAGGGTCGTGCGAACCGATAATTTGCAGCGTGAGCGGCTCTTTGTTGGCGATACCTTTTTGCAACCGTACGGTGCGAATGCCGGCAACAATTTGCTTGGTGGTCTCGAAACGGTTGATAATCTCGTTGTCGAATGGTTTCGGATCGGGGATGCGTGCTGTCATGATGCTTTCGCCCTCTTTCCTTTCATACAAGTGTTGCCACAACTCTTCGGTAATGAATGGCATGAAGGGGTGCAACAGCCGCAACAGCGAATCGAAATAACACAGCGTGGCATCGTAGGTTGTCCGGTCGATGGGTTGTTGATAGCCCGGTTTTATCATTTCGAGGTACCACGACGAAAATTCGTCCCAGAAGAGTTTATATACGGCCATGAGCGCCTCGGAGAGGCGGTATTTGCCAAAGAGGTCTTTTACCTCGGCAAGGGTGCGGTTGAGTTGAGCGTCGAACCATTCGACAGCGATCCGGGCGGTTTGGGGTTGGGCGAGATTTTCGTCGATGTTCCAACCTTTTATCAGCCGGAAGGCATTCCAAATTTTGTTGTTGAAGTTGCGGCCTTGCTCGCACAGGGCATCGTCGTAGAGAATGTCGTTGCCGGCAGGAGCGGCCAGCATGAGGCCCATGCGCACACCGTCGGCACCGTAGGTTTTGATGAGTTCGAGGGCGTCGGGCGAGTTGCCGAGCGATTTCGACATTTTGCGACCGATTTTATCGCGCACGATTCCCGTGAAGTAAACATTTTTGAAAGGCAGTGTCCCGGCGTATTCGTAGCCGGCCATAATCATACGGGCTACCCAGAAGAAGATGATGTCGGGAGCCGTGACCAAGTCGCTCGTGGGGTAGTAGTATTTAATCTCTTCGTTGTCGGGATTGTTGATGCCGTCGAAGAGCGAGATAGGCCACAGCCACGACGAGAACCAAGTGTCGAGGCAATCTTCGTCTTGCCGGAGGTCGCTCATTTGCAAGTTGGCGTTCCCGCTCTTTTCGCGAGCCAGTTTCAAAGCCTCTTCGGGCGTTTCGGCTACGACAAATCCGCCTTGCGGCAGGTAGTAGGCCGGAATGCGGTGTCCCCACCACAACTGGCGCGAGATACACCAGTCTTTGATGTTTTCCATCCAGTGGCGATAGATGTTTTTGAACTTATCGGGGTGGAATTTTATTTCGTCCTTCATTACGGCGTCGAGAGCCGGAGCAGCCAGTTTGTCCATCTTGACGAACCACTGCATGGAGAGTTTGGGCTCGATAACCACGTTGGTACGTTCGGAATAGCCCACCTTGTTATCGTAGTCTTCGACTTTTTCGAGCAACCCGGCCTCTTGCAGGTCTATGGCAATTTGTTTGCGCACGTCGAATCGGTCCATGCCCACATAGAGCCCGCCAGCTTCGCTGATGGTACCGTTGTCGTTGAAGATGTCGATACTCGGCAAATTGTATTTTTCGCCCAGCATATAGTCGTTTACATCGTGAGCCGGGGTTACTTTCAGGCAGCCGGTACCGAATTCGATGTCGACATATTCGTCCATGATGACGGGAACGGCGCGGTTGACCAGCGGTACGATAACTTTTTTCCCTTTGAGGAACGAGTATCGGGGGTCGTTGGGGTTTACACATACGGCGGTATCGCCCAAAATGGTTTCGGGGCGGGTAGTGGCCACGATAATGTATTTATCTTCACCTTCGATGAAATAACGCAGGTAATAGAGTTTGCTGTGTTCGTCCTTGTAGATTACCTCTTCGTCGGAGAGGGCGGTGAGGGCTTTGGGATCCCAGTTGACCATGCGCACGCCTCGGTATATGAGCCCTTTGTTGTAGAGGTCGACAAATACCTTGATAACGCTTTCGGAACGCAATTCGTCCATGGTGAAAGCCGTGCGGTCCCAGTCGCAGGATGCTCCCAGTTTTTGGAGTTGTTTCAAAATGATACCTCCGTGCTCCTCTTTCCATTCCCAAGCGTGTTTGAGGAACTCCTCGCGGGTGAGGTCGCTTTTTTTGATACCTTGTGCAGCGAGTTTATTCACCACTTTGGCTTCGGTGGCGATAGAGGCATGGTCGGTGCCGGGTACCCAGCAGGCATTTTTCCCCTCCATGCGGGCGCGGCGTACGAGAATATCTTGTATTGTGTTATTCAGCATATGCCCCATGTGCAGAATCCCGGTGACGTTGGGCGGCGGAATGACGACGGTGTAGGGTTCACGACCGTCGGGGGTTGATTTGAAAAGTTTGTTTTCCAACCAATAGGCATACCATTTTCCCTCTACGTCGGCGGGATTGTACTTTGTGGCAAGTTCGTTCATAAAATTGTTCTTTCAGAGAGTTCTATATTATTTTGAGACACAACGGCCTTGACAGCCGGCATCAATCGGTTGCAAAAGTATAAAATATTTTCCGAAAAAGATATTTCTTTATCCTCAAAGTGTTAGGCCCGTATTACCGTTTGAGGTTGTTTACGGCGGTGCGGAGTTGCTCCAATGCCTTTTCCAGCACCGAGCGGGGAGTTCCCACGTTGAGCCGCATATGTCCTTTCCCTTCGGGTCCGAACATTTCGCCGTCGTTGAGGGCAAGCCGGGCTTTGTCGACAAAGAGCTCGATCAGTTGGTCGTGGCTCAAATTCAACTTGGTGCAGTCGAGCCATACGATAAACGAGGCTTGGGGCCTGATGGCCTTGATGTCGGGGATATGCTGTTTGAGAAATTCTTCGACAAAGAGAATGTTCTGTTCCACATAGTCGAGCATTTGCACTCTCCATTCGCGGCAATGGTTGTAGGCCGTTTCGGTGGCGATGGTAGCCATGAAGGTAGGCTCGTTCAACTCGTTGGCGGTGAGCCAGTCGAAGAAACGTTTGCGAATCGATTCGTTGGGGACGATGGCATAGGAGCTTACCAACCCTGCAATGTTGAAGGTTTTGGAGGGGGCTCCGAACGATATGCTGTTTTGTGCAGCGGTTGGCGAGACCGAGGCAAACGGGTGATGCTTGGCTCCGAAGAGCGGCATATCGGCGTGGATTTCGTCGGCGATGACAAGTATGTGGTGGCGGGCACAGATTTCGGCTACCCGTTGCAAGGTCTCTACCGGCCATACCACACCGCCGGGGTTGTGGGGGTTGCAAAGGATAAACAGCTTGCATTGCGGGTCGATAACCGATTCGAGGTGGTCGAAGTCCATCTCGTAGTGCGAGCCGTTCCATTTGAGGGGATTGTGAACCACTTGTCGTCCGTTCCCCTCGGGGACTGCCATGAATGGCGTGTATACGGGCGTTTGAATGATGATTTTGTCGCCCGGTTTGCTGAATACGTTTACAGCCAATCCTATTCCTTTGACGATACCGGGTATATAGGTAATCCATTCGCGTTTTACCTGCCAGCCGTGCAGGTAGTCGAGCCAGTCGATAATCGACTGCCAATAGCTGGCCGGGGCTTCGGCATAGCCATAAACAGGGTGTTGTAACCGTTGGACAAGGGCTTCGGTAATGCGCGGGGCTACGGCGAAGTCCATGTCGGCAATCCAAAGCGGGATAAGATCGTCGCGACCGTATCGTTCACAAAGAACATCGGTTTTCATGGCTCCGGTGTGGTGCCGGTCGATAATGGTGTCGAAATCGTACTGAATGGACATATTGCAATATTGTTTAGGTTTTTTGATTCTTTCAAGCTAAAATCCCAATTCTACTTGGAACCGCAGTTGCCATCGATTGTAACCGGTGGGTTTAAATTCGTCCTTATAGTTATACGAGAGGTCGGTTTGCACCTTTAACCGGTGATCGATAAGGTATTTGGTAACACCTATGGTCGATTGGTTGTGGCTGCGGTAGTTGGCATAAGGTTGAACCTCCTCTTCGGGTATGATGGTCGAATTTCGCAGGGCAATCTCCCAGTTGGAGGGGAAGAGGTAGCTGGCCTGTACGTTCAGACCGTATCCGGTAAGGACATATTGTTCTACTACGCCTTTCGATTTGATCAGGGGCGAGGAGTGGCAGATACGTCCCATAAAGTCGGTATAGAAAGCGAATCCTTGATATTTGAAAATGAAATCGACAAAATAGGACGACAGATTACGGGTTTGGTCGAAGAGTAGTTGGTCGCCGTTCGAACCCTGTGCGCGCAAAGTCCGGTCGTTGTAACTGTATGCCCCGGCTAAAAGAATTTTAGGGGTCTGTTCGCGTTCGTAGTCTCCCTCCATAGCATCGCCTTTACCGGAAAACCTGCCCATAGGGAAAAGTTCTACCCGCCCGGTATAGGCAAGTCCGCTGCCTTTGTGGTTTCCCCAGTTGCGTCCTTCCCCCGTGGTTACCGAGGCTTTGGCTGCCAAATCGAAATTGCCGAAGAGGTGTTGGTTGTATTCGCCGAAGAAACCGAAGTCACGGTCGAGGTTAAACTCGGAGTTGACAATCGAGCGGTCGACAAATTGCAGCGCGCTCGATGAGTTGATTCTTGCCCGGTTGGCTCTTATTTTGGTTTGCCCGAATCCGATGTTCCACGTAGCGTTTGGCACGTAGTAGATCATGGCATCGCGTACGATGTTGCTATTGCCGTTGGGCAATGTTTTCATGTCGTAAGGCGAGAATCCCAGTTGTACGAGATAGGTGAGTTTGGGGGTATAGATATAACCGTCGAATCGCAATCGCAATCTTTTTACGCGGGCATCTATATCCTGCGCCTCGAATTTGTCGTTGAAATCGATGTCGACCAAATTTTGCATACGGATTCGCATGGTGAGCTTGTAGCTTTTGTTTTTCGGTTGGAACGATATGCCATTGCCCACTTCGATGTTGGGCATATGCATTCGTATCTGTTCCAATTCGTCTGCATAATTGGGCTCTTCGGTTTCAATGTGGAGCGAGTCGCTTTCGGTTTTCACCGCCTTTGCCGATACCGGAAGTGTGAGTAGCATGAGGAGTAATCCCAATAAAAAAATCGGTCGATAGTTCATAATTCTAATCGTTAAGTGTTTTTTATCTAACAATCGTCATGCGGCAAAGGTCGAGTGTAATTTTGAAAAGAATTAGAAATAATTAATCATATTAAAAAAAATCCATATCGCATGGCGATATGGATTTTGCATTTGCGGAAGGAGGGGGATTCGAACCCCCGGTACCCATTCGAGTACGTCAGTTTAGCAAACTGGTGGTTTCAGCCACTCACCCATCCTTCCAAAGGACGATTTGTCGTTGAAATCATTTTTTCAAATGCAGCGCAAAGATAAATCGAATATTTGAAACGGCAAATTTTTTCGCACTATTTTATTTCGGGAATAATCGTTACTTTTGTGTCCCGAAATCCTTTTTCGTTGAATATTATTTGTTTATTATGTCGAATTCGAGAAAAAGAAAAATTATAAAAATTGCCGTAGCAGTCGTGGCCGGTTTGATTTTAATAACGGTAGGCGTGAGTGTACCGGTTGCCAAACGGTATGTGTACGACCCGGTGGTGAACGAATCGTGCATGGTTTATCTTTATCCCCACTGGGGCGAGGCGCAGCTCGACAGTGCCTTGCATACGGCTTTGGGCGACGATGCTTCGGTGGCGAGGGTAAAACGGCTTTTGTCGGCTTACGAGTTCGAACCGGCAAATCGGGTGGGGGCCTACCGACTTCGAGAGGGTATGACTGTGCGTCAGGTGGCTTTGAAGTTGGCAAAGGGCAGTCAAACCCCCGTGCGGGTCACCTTTAATAATGTACGTACACTCGGACAACTGTCCGAAAAAATTTCGAGTCAACTTTGTTTCTCGGATAAGGAGCTTACGGCGTTGCTGTTCAACGATAGTGTGTGTGCCGACTTGGGTTTTACCCAAGCTACTCTCCCGGCAATGTTTTTGCCCGATACTTATGAGTTTTACTGGACGGTAAAACCCGAGGCTTTTTTGCAAAAAATGAAAAAGGAGTATCTGCGTTTTTGGCAGGGAAAACGGGAGGAGCAAGCCAAAGCGCTGGGTCTGACGCCGGTAGAGGTGACGACATTGGCCTCGATTGTGGAGGAGGAGACGAACAAACGCGACGAGATGGGCACGGTGGCCGGTCTCTATATGAACCGGTTACGAAAAGGTATGCCTTTGCAGGCCGATCCTACGGTGAAATTTGCGTGGGGCGATTTTACTTTGCGCCGGATCTTGAATGCCCATTTGGCCATCGAGTCGCCATATAATACATACCGGGTTACGGGATTGCCCCCCGGCCCTATACGCATAGCTTCGAAGCAGGCTATCGATGCGGTGTTGAACCATAAGCCCAACGGCTATTATTATATGTGTGCCAAAGAGGATTTTTCGGGGTACCATAATTTTGCGGTAACGCTGGGTGAGCATCAACGGAATGCCCTTCGCTACCAGCGGGAATTGAATCGGTTGGGAATCCGATGAGGGTTATAATATATTGAATGTAAATAGGTTATAATAATAAAGCCTCGTCTCACGACGGGGCTTTATTACTTGAAATATATCAAAAACAAGAAAGAGGATAATGTTTATTGCGAGGAATAAACAAAGGATAATATAATACCAATGAAACACACAAAAAACAAGAATATTATCGTATAATTAACTCTTCCAAACCGGAGGCTTTTGGCTCGAAGGAGGCGACGCTTCGCCTCTTTTTCCCCGAAGGGGGGGAGCTTTTTCCTTCCCGGTTTCGATAATAAAACACGGGTGGTTGGGAAAAGGTTTTGGCGGAAGCTGTATTTTAACTTATTTTAGCGTTTTGAACGTTTTCGATGGGAGGCGGGGTTGCCGCTTGGGTATCGTCGTCGATCCAAATGGCTAAGGTAAGCCAGTATAGCAGCAGTACGACGGCAATGGCTACGCCTATTGCTGTCCAAATTTTTTGTCGTTTTTGTTGTTTGGTTTCCATACGTCGATGTTACTCGGTTAGTTTATATATGGAGTAACATCGGCGAGGGGATAATGTTCGGTCGCTTAGAAAGGAATATCGTCGTTGCCCTTAGAGTTGTTCAGGAAATCGGGATTTCCGGGCAGGGGATTCCCGAACGGAGAGCCCATCGCGCCGCTTTCGACCGGAGTGGAGGCATTGAATTTCGAGGTGACGGGTGCGCTTATTTCCGACAGGTGGGTATCTTCGTCGTAGTTTTGGAAGCGGGCCAAGTAGGAGACGAACTTCATGTTCACGGTGTCGGTGGCACCGTTACGGTGCTTGGCGATGATGAATTCGGCAAGGCCTTCGATATTGTTCCCGTTGGCATCCTCTTTGGAACGGGTGTAATATTCGGGGCGGTGGATAAAGCAAACCATATCGGCGTCCTGTTCGATGGCACCCGATTCGCGCAGGTCGGAGAGTTGCGGCCGTTTGGCATCTTTGCTGTCTTTGTCGTTCCCTCGCGATTCTACGCTACGGTTCAACTGCGAAAGGGCTATGATGGGTATCTGTAACTCTTTGGCCAGTTGTTTGAGCGAACGGGATATGGTGCTGACCTCTTGTTCGCGGCTGCCGAACGACATACCGCTGGCATTCATCAACTGCAAGTAGTCGATGATGATGATTTTGATACCGTGTTCGCGCACCAGCCGACGCGCTTTTGTCCGCAGCTCGAATACCGAGAGGCTGGGGGTGTCGTCGAGGTATATGGGGGCGTTTCGTAAAATTTCGATACGCGACATGAGCCGTTCCCACTCGATGGGCGAGAGTTGTCCGCTTTTTATTTTTTCGCCGGGAATTTCGCAGGTGTTGATGATGAAACGGTTGACCAGTTGCACGTTGGACATTTCGAGCGAGAAGATAGCGACGGGAGTGTTGTAGCTGACGGCCATGTTTTTGGCCATAGAGAGTACGAAGGCCGTTTTACCCATCGCAGGGCGGGCGGCGATGATGATGAGGTCGGAGTTTTGCCAGCCCGATGTAATCTTGTCGATGCCGTGGAATCCGGTTTGCAGTCCGCTCAAACCGTCGCTTCGGTTGGCGGCAATCTGTATCTGTTTGATGGCCTCGCTCAGTATGGGGTCTATTTGTGTGACATCTTTTTTGAGATTCCGTTGCGAAATCTCAAAAAGTTTGCCTTCGGCCTCCTGCATGAGGTCGTCCACGTCGTTGGTTTCGTCGAATGCTTTGTTAAGAATCTCGCTGGAAAATTCGATAAGTTCCCGTGCCAAATATTTTTGCGCTACGATACGGGCATGGTATTCGATGTGGGCCGCCGAAGCTACCCGGCCCGTCAGTTCGGATATTCGCAGGGCACCGCCCACTTCGTCGAGTTTCCCGTCGAGCCGCAGTTGCTCGGTAACGGTGAGCATATCGATGGGTTGCTGCCGAGCACCCAACCGGGCAATGGCGCTGTATATGGCTTGGTTGTTGGGATCGTAGAAACATTCGGGCTTTAAGATGTCGCATACGGTGGTATAGGCATCTTTTTCGAGCATGAGGGCTCCCAATACAGCCTCTTCGAGGTCGCGGTCTTGCGGTTGCAATCGGCCTTGTTCCGAAACTTTCGGCGCATAACTCTTGGGGGTGCGGGTATAATTTTTACGAATTTCCATGTGGGATAAATTTTTCAGATACAAAAGTAGTCAATCTTTTTTCAACCGGGGTATGTCGGTTGGGAATCTTATGAAGAAGTTTTCAACATATTTTCTCTTTCGTGTGAGTAAAATGGGTGTTGCGGGGTTGTCTATGTGGTTGAGAATGGTTATTTTCGCAGATATTCTTGAAAACACGAAAAACAGATGATACGATTTCCCAATGCAAAGATAAATTTGGGGTTGCGCATAGTGTCGCGCCGTCCCGATGGATACCACAACATAGAGACGGTGTTTTATCCCATTCAGTTGCAAGATGCTTTGGAGATAATCCCTGCCGAAGGGGGCGATACCGAACTGTCGTTGTCGGGGATTGCAATCGACGGCGATAGCCGCGACAATTTGGTGATGAAGGCGTGGCGACGGTTGAGCAGTCGTTTTTCGCTGCCTCCGGTTTCGATTTTTTTGCACAAGGTCATTCCTTTTGGAGCCGGGTTGGGCGGAGGGTCGGCCGATGCTGCTTTCTTGCTTTCGATGGTGCGGGATTATTTTCAGCTCCCGATAAGCGACGAGGATCTTGCCGTCGAGGCGGCTGCTTTGGGAGCCGATTGTCCTTTCTTTTTGTATAACAAACCGTTGTTGGCCAAAGGGATTGGCGATGAGTTCTCGCCGGTGGAACTGTCGTTGAAATCGTATAAAATGGTGCTGGTGAAACCACCGGTGGCCGTACCTACGGCGGTGGCCTATTCGATGGTGAAGCCGGCCGAGCCCGACGAGGCGGTGTGCGATACGATAGCCCGCCCCGTAACGGAGTGGCGCGACCGCTTGGTCAACGATTTCGAGCCGAGTGTTTTTGCCCGTTTCCCCCAAGTTGCAGCAATCAAAGCGAGCCTCTATGAACGGGGCGCGGTGTATGCTTCGATGTCGGGATCGGGTTCGTCGGTATTCGGACTTTTCGACCGGGATACCGAGGTGGAGACAACCTATCCCGACTGTTTCGTGTGGACTGGCGATTGTACCGTGTAATATAACGTGATGGGAAGAATGGGTATGAACGACGAAAAGGAGTTGGCTTTATGGCGATGAAGCGTGTGATCGAGACGATCAATTCGTTGTATCCGCTTTCGGCCGATACGATACAGGCTTTGCAAGAGAGCGTGACGGAGTGCCGTTTCCCCAAACGATACCAGTTGGTCAAGGCGGGCGTGTATGTCAAGTGTGCCTATTTTATCGAGCAGGGTATGACCCGCTCGTTTTGGTTGGTAAATGGCGAGGAGATAACCACCTCCTTCTCGTGCGAAGGGGGTATCGTGTTCAGTATGGACGAATTGTATTACAATAAGGTAAGCGAGGAGTTTGTCGAAACGCTCGAAGATGTGGTTGCTTATCGCATTTCGCTCGAACGGTTGCTCTATCTGTTTCGGACCAATATCGAGTTGGCCAACTGGGGACGTGTCATTCACCAAAACGAGTACCGCCGGTTACACCGTTCGCACAAAGAGCGCCTTACACTCTCGGCCCGTGAGCGGTATGAGGCTTTCCGGCAACAGTTCCCGCAAGTGTGTCAGCGGGCGCAACTGGGTTATATCGCCTCTTATTTGGGTATTACGCTTTCGACGTTGAGCCGTCTTCGCGGAGGGAAAAAATAGTCGTTGCCGGGTAATTTTTGATATAGGTCAAATTTTGGCTTGCATAAGTTTGTTAGATTTGCAGTCGCACGGGAGTTGTTTTTCGTGCGGGAATTAAAATTACCGTTACATTATGCAAAAAATCTCTTCTGCCGCATTTGCCGATACCAAGCCCCATTACGAGTTGCTCGACGGGTTGCGTGGCGTAGCGGCTCTTTTGGTGGTGTGGTATCATGTGTTCGAGGGGTATGCCTTTGCCGGCGGTACGCTCATTGAGAGTATCAACCACGGTTATTTGGCGGTCGATTTCTTTTTTATCCTGTCGGGATTCGTAATTGGGTATGCCTATGACGACCGTTGGGGTAAGAGCCTCACGACGAAGAACTTTTTCAAACGGCGGTTGATCCGTCTCCACCCGATGGTGGTATTGGGTGCCGTGTTGGGTGTCGTAACCTTTTGCATTCAAGGCGGAGTGCAGTGGGACGGTACTCGGGTAGCCACCTCGATGGTCATGTTGGCGTTGTTGTGTGCTATGTTCTTTATCCCCGCTTATCCGGGAGTCGGTTACGAAGTGCGGGGCAATGGCGAAATGTTTCCGTTGAACGGTCCCAGTTGGTCGCTCTTTTTCGAGTATATCGGCAATATGCTGTACGCTTTGTTTATCCGTAGGCTTTCGACGCGGATGCTTACCGCTTTTGTCGTTTTGCTGGGACTGGGATTGACCGGTTTTGCCGTGTTCGATATGTCGGGGTATGGCAATATAGGTGTGGGGTGGACGCTCGATACCGTAAATTTCATAGGCGGATTGCTGCGAATGTTATTCCCCTTCTCGTTGGGGTTATTACTCTCCCGAAATTTCAAGCCGGTAAAGGTGAAAGGTGCGTTTTGGATATGTTCCTTGATTCTGTTGGGGTTGTTTGTCGTACCCTATTGGGAGGGGCTCGATCCAATCTGTTGGAATGGCCTTTACGAGGCTTTTTGTATCGTAGTGGTTTTCCCCATTCTTATTGTGTTGGGGGCGTCGGGGAGTACTACCGACAAGGTATCGACCGGGATTTGTAAATTCTTGGGCGATATTTCCTATCCGCTTTATATCACGCACTACACCTTTATGTATCTGTTTTATGCGTGGCTTATTGAGAAGGGATATTTCACGTTTGGCGAAACTTGGCAAGTGGCTTTATGCCTGTATGTGTGGAATGTGGCGATTGCCTATTTGTGTTTGAAATGTTATGATGAGCCGGTACGTCGTTGGTTGAGCCGGCGTTTCCTGAGTAAAAAATAAAATCGGTTCTATTGAAAAAACATTTAAAAGCTAGTTATTGGGGGGAAAGAAGATTATAATATTCTTTTTGTAAAAAAGAATAAACTTTATTCTTCTTCGAGATATATTGAATCATTTGTTCCAAAAAATACGTTAAGATCTACATTTTGCATTTCTTTATCAATGTATGATAGAGATTGTTCTTTGGTATAGTTAAGAATTTCTGAGTGATATCCAAAGCGCTCATTAAGTATCATTGCTAATCGGTACACCCAATATGTTTCTCTCATTTGCAGAATATAACCATCAATTTCTCTTGCCATTGATGCGATTCTACTATTTTCTCCAATGTTGTCAACTAATATAATAGTTGTTGTTGCATAAGTTTTTTTCCTAAACTCCATAAATCTTTCAAACCGAGAGACTTTGTCAAGACTAATTTCGGTATTTCCTTTACCAATGAATCCAATATCAAATCTAATACCTACACCTGCTTTTATTAATAAAGTTGCATCGCTTTCTCTTTTGTCTATTCGCTCTGATAACCAAAAAACTTTCTCAGATTTAGATACATCTGATTTTTCTATATAATTAAAACCGAGGATAGTTAAAACAGATCCTAATACGAATTTTTCAAAAGTTTTACCATAAAGTGATTTTTCAGATCCTCGTATTGTAAGAGTTGCAGCCCCAGCCGCAAGCAGACAACGTAATAAATTTTTCCATTTGAGAAAATAACCTTGCTCATTATAATTTATTTGGAGTGTTATATCTCCATATATTTCTTCGATGTCTACACATATATCCTTTAAATTAGAATCAAAAATATCAATGTAGTTTTCCAAATCAGTACCTCTAATGACATTTTGAAGGCTTTTACCCGTAAGCCCAATAAACCATAATAAATATTTTTTTTCTTCTGCAGTAAGCTGCGTTCTAACATTTTGCTTAACCAAATTATTAAGAGATTCTTCAAAATCCTCAAAAGAAGAAAGACCTTTCAAATATGTAATAATGATTGAAGAACTTACAAGTAACACTCTTCTTTGAGTTAAACTTTCGGTTAAATCTCGTACATTTTTTCCTTTAAGAATAGAGCCGACAACGCCTTGTACAATTTCAAGACCTAATTTATTAACAAAATCTTTTCCACTATACTTAACTAAATTTAGCCCTTGTGGAGTAATACAATCAGAGAGTTTCATAGGTATCAGAATAACCTTTTGTTATTTTTTATGTTTATATTCACCCAGTCAATACCGATTGAATCTGTTAAATGTACAAAATCTTTTTTAATAAGATTTATATATTTTTCATCTTGTTCAAGTAGAGCAAATCGTCTATCCAATTTGAGTGCGGCCTTACCAGTTGTTCCTGTTCCTGCAAATGGGTCTAAAACTACATCGTGTTTTATGGAATAATATTTAATTACTTTTTCTGCCAATTCAATTGGGAACACCGCAGGATGATACTTGTTATGAGCGGGTTTAATTTTCCAAATATTAGTAACTTCGTACCCATCCTCAATCTTGGATTCTTGAAGGGCTTGCTGATCTGGATGTTCTCTGATTAACCAATCAATGAGTTTGTCTGTTTTCTTCCTATATACAAGCACATATTCAGTAACAGGCACAGGCTTGTATTGTAAAGGATTTCTATCTGCAGCGAATCTTCTACCTCGCCCAGTTGCCCATCCTGCACCTTCAGGCTTTACCCAATGGATATCGTCTATAAATTCAAAGCCTTCTTCAATGAAGATTTTATGAAAATCAAACGGTACTGCTATTCGTTTTGAAGCTTCGTTTCTATTCGCTCTGCGAATAAGAATAGGAGAAACATTTAATACAAAAAATCGACCTTCATTCAAAACTCGAGCACATTGATGAATGATTTTTTGCATTTTTAGCAAATAATCTTCGTAAGAAAGATATTCTACATATTCAGGCTTGGCATTGTAATATGGAGGTGAAGTAAAAACTAAATCTACACATTCATTGGGCATATCCATAAGTAGTTCTTCAGAGTCGCCCATACGAATGGTGTTTGCCAACATAGATATTTTAGGGACCATTTTCCCTCTTTTTTTTGCTGGATTTTGAGTATTACGCCCCAATAAACGATTCTCTAAAAGTTCCTTAGATGTTGTTTTGCTAATGTCAATAAAAGAAGAAATAGCATCAATAACTATTTCTCCTATTTTAGATCCGTCAATTGATAAAACAGGAACCCTCCATACATCAAAGCGATCATCAATTTCTGGCAATCCAAATTTAGTAGCTTTTTCAAGCTCATATTCTTTGATTTGTGTTAAAGCCACTGATTTGGCAGCTTTTGCAGATGATATTCTATAATTTATTTTATTATTTTGCCTCATAGGTGTCTTTATATTGTTGTCAAAGGTAATGAATATTTCCCAAAATTTCTTTATAGTTACATATGAAAATATACTGTGTAAAATTCATTATATAAGGCATTACTCGAAATATTTTGATTAGTGTTTATATTTATTTTGTTTTTGCATATAAGTCGATATAGCAGTGATCTTTTTTTCAAATTTTTATGTAGAGATTTTTGCATTTTTAGCAAAATGCGAAAAAGTAATTGGTCATAAATGTTATTTTATTGGTAGCCCGACTGGTTGTGTGGACGATGGGTTATTCGTTGTTTTTTTCTTTGGGTTCCAGTTCTATTTCGACGTATGTGTTGTCGTACTTGCAGGCTTTTTGTGTACCTAAATCTATTCCCCACGCCAACATATTCAACAGGTTTATGCAAGCCACAGGGTTAAGGGTCGATTCCAAGATTAAGGGAGCCGGTTTATATCCCTCTTTTTTGGCGATCAGTTGTTTGGACGAAATTTTCTTGCGTATACTCACACTGGTTTCGCCACTCTCTCCGATGGTAGCGATTTTCATTCCATTGTCGTAAATTTTTATCCCCTCTTGTCTAACGAACGTTATATTCTGTCGGGAACTCGTAAAAAGGGTGCAGCATGAGGAAAATAATAGCGGTAGCACTATGGCTCCGAGAAGGACTAATTTTTTCATCTTGTTTGGTTTAGGGGGGTAATATTTTGGTTTTCGCTGACAAATATATCTAAATTTTAAAAAGAACCAAGCATAAAGTTCGGTTTTTTCATATAAAAGTATAAAATTGATTTTGTTAAGAAGCCGCCAATGAAGTACGAAATCGAAATGGGAAAGGGTGTGACAGGCAACTCGGCAGATAGTGACAAAAATACAGTTGCGCCCGGTTTGGCAATGTTTTTGATACATTATTAATGCTCGTCGAAGATAATGCTTCGGGAGTATGGAATATGAATCGTAAAAAAAGAAAAACTAAAAATATGGCCGAAAAGAAGACAAGCGAAAAAACGCAAAATGTTGTAGATGAGGCTCCTGAAAAAGAAGTAAAGGATGCTTGTGAAGAACAACCTCAACCCGAAGAGGGGGCTGCCCCCGAATCCGAAGGAGAAGAGGCTGAGGTAGATGAGGCTGCCAAACTGTCAGCCGAGTTGGAAACTTTGAAAGCAACCATCGAAAAAATGCAGAAAGATTATCTGTTGTTGATGGCCGAGTTCGATAATTTCCGTAAGCGGACCCTCCGAGAGAAAGCCGAGTTGATTAAAAACGGCGGAGAAGGCTGCATGAAAGCCATTTTGCCGGTAATCGACGATTTCGAACGGGGATTGGCTGCTATTGACGAGAGTAAAGACTTGGAAGCTGTGAAAGAGGGCATGAATTTGATTTACAATAAATTCAAGAGCTATCTCGAACAGAATGGAGTGAAAGAGATTCCCACAAAAGATGCCGATTTCGATACCGAATATCACGAGGCGGTAACGATGTTCCCGGCTCCCGATCCTGCTCAAAAAGGCAAGGTGATCGATACGGTTCAAAAAGGCTATACGCTTAACGACAAGGTGATTCGCTTTGCCAAAGTGGTTGTGGGAGAATAACGATTTATAGGGATAGAGAGCTATGGAAAAAAGAGATTATTATGAAGTGCTGGGCGTCGCTAAAAATGCGACGGCCGAAGAAATAAAAAAGGCATACCGCAAAAAGGCCATTCAGTATCACCCCGATAAAAATCCGGGGAATAAGGAGGCCGAAGAGAAATTTAAGGAGGCTGCCGAGGCTTACGAGGTGTTGAGCGATCCCGATAAACGGGCTCGTTACGACCAATTCGGCCATCAAGGTTTGGGTGGCGCTGCCGGTGGCGGATTCAGCGGTGGCGGTATGTCTATGGAGGATATATTCTCGCACTTCGGCGATATTTTCGGAGGCGGTTTCGGTGGCTTCGAAGGCTTTGGCGGCGGCAGCTCTCGCAGCAGTCGGCGCCATGTCAACAAAGGCTCCGACCTGCGTGTGAAGGTGAAACTTACGCTGAAAGAGATTGCCACGGGTGTAGAGAAAAAGATCAAGGTGCCCAAATATGTGAGCTGTTCGCATTGTAACGGAACCGGTGCCGAGAACGGGACGGCCTATACTACCTGTTCGAAATGTAACGGTTCGGGTGTGGTCACTCGGGTACAACAGACGTTCCTCGGTGCCATGCAATCGACTACTACCTGTCCCGATTGCGGGGGCGAAGGCCGTGTTATTACCAAAAAATGTCCGCATTGTGCCGGCGAGGGTATTGTGCGTGAAGAGGAGGTTATTACACTCAATATTCCGGCCGGAGTGTCGGAGGGTATGCAGCTTTCGATGGCAGGCAAAGGAAATGCCGCCCGTCATGGAGGAGTGAACGGCGATTTGCTCATTCTTATCGAAGAGGAGGCGCATCCCGATTTGCTGCGTGATGAAAATGACTTGATATATAACCTGCTGCTCGATTTGCCTACGGCTGTGTTGGGCGGTTCGGTCGAAGTCCCCACCCTCGACGGTAAAGCCCGTATCAAGGTAGAGCCGGGTACTCAACCGGGCAAGATATTCCGGTTGCGGGGAAAAGGCCTGCCCTCGGTAAATCGCTACGGTGTGGGCGATTTGATTGTGAACGTATCGGTATACATTCCCGAAAACCTCAATGCCGGCGAAAAGAAAACATTCGAAGAGTTGAAAAACTCGGCGAATATGCAACCTACGCTTACAACCAAACAACGCATATTCAGTAAATTACGTCATATGTTTGAGTAATATATAGGATTTGAAAAAAGAAAACCCGGGCAGCCCATCGGTAAGATGAGTTGTTCGGGTTTTATATTTTAGCCATTTGGCGATCCCCTTTATGGGATAACGAAGTCGTAGATAATTTGTGTAATCCGGGCAATGAGTTCGGCGTTGGTACGGTCGTCCTCTTGGGAGTCTTTAATGAAGATGGCGAGGTAGCAGAGGCGGCCGTCGGGCAGATAGATGGCACCGGCGTCGTTGTCGGCGATTGTTAAGCCGTCGGCACTCTTTCCCGAACTGCCGGTCTTATGCCCCAGTATAATGTCGGGGGGTAGTCCGGCTCGTATTTTATTGGGACCGGTCGAGGTCTCGATGAGGGTCTCTTTCAGGAAGCGGGTATGTGTTTCGTTGAGTAATGCACCGTCGTGAATCTTTTCCAGTAGCTGCACTACCGACGAGGGCTGTCCCCAGTTGCGGTAACAAGCCGTGATATTGGCGTGCATCGAGGCTTCGGTTTCGGTAAGGTCGTAGCCGGTAATGCCGGCTCGGTCGATACAGGCTTTTACCGATTCGATACCACCGGCGCAGCCGATAAGTATGTCGCAAGCGTTGTTGTCGCTCAACGAGAGGGCATAGCGCAGTAAATCGGCATACGTGATACGGAAATTCCCGGAGGGGTATCGGTCGAGCAACGGACTGTATGTGTCGCGGTGCATTTGGGTGGAGTCGATTTGCAAAATCTCGTTCAATTGGGTGCCTTCGGCCTCCATGCGTTGGAGGGCGGCTACGGCCACGTGTAGTTTGAATACGCTCATGAGCGGATAGCGTAGTTCGTCGTTGAGGGTGAAAAGTTCCCCGTCTATGGCACAAGCTACACCTACGGTGGCGGCCTTGTCGTGCAAAAGCCCCTCGATTTGCCGTTTGGCTTCCGTCATGGATGCGGGGGTAATTGCCCTAATCGGGAGCAGAGAGGAGCCGAGAAGGAGTAGCCCGCATAAAATAGTTGGATAGATACGCATATTTTGTGGATCGTGTCGTTTGGCCTTTTCAAAAGTAGGAATAAAATTTTAACCAGACAAGTGAGGCTGTTCGGTAAAAAGTTCGGGTAGGATTGTTTTTTCTGTTTTCGACTTTTACTACTTTTGTTCATCATGTCGTTACCTGTCTATTTTGCCCCGTTGCAGGGCTATACCGATTCGGTTTACCGTCGGGCGCACGCTTCGCTGTTCGGTGGGGTCGCAGCCTATTATACCCCTTTTGTGAGAATCGAGAAAGGCGATTTCCGCCGGAAGGATTTGCGCGATATAGCCCCGGAAAATAATGTGGGGATAGCGGTTGTGCCGCAGGCGATTGCTTCGGACCCCAATGAATTACGTCGTATTGTCGACGCGATAGCGGGGTGTGGATACCGTCGGATTGATATTAATTTAGGTTGTCCTTTCCCCCTATTGGCACGTCGGCACAAAGGAGCGGGGATTCTTCCTTTTCCCGATGAAGTAGAACGGTTGTTGAACCCGTTGAAAGAGTATCCCGACTTGATTTTTTCGATAAAAATGCGGTTGGGGTGGGAGAGTGCGGAGGAGTCGCTACGGTTGTTGCCCCTGCTCGAAAGTGCCCCGGTGCAGCAGATTACCCTCCATACCCGGTTGGGGCGGCAGCAATACAAAGGCGAGCCCGACCGCGAAGCTTTCGCCCGGTTTTACGAGGCGTGTCACCTTCCTCTCGTCTATAATGGCGACCTCGTTACCGTCGACGATTTGGTGGCGATAGAGCATCGATTTCCCCGTTTGGCCGGCTTGATGGTGGGGCGTGGATTGCTGGCTACCCCGTGGTTGGCCGAGGCTTATGCCGGAGACGATACGGCTGCGGGAAACCTTTACGGGCGGGTGGCTTTGCTGCACGAACGGGTGTCGGAAGCGTATAAGGCGGTTTTGCAGGGCGAACATCAGTGGCTCTCCCGTATGAAAACGTTTTGGGAATATTTGTTACCCGAGGCCGATAGACGACTGAAAAAGAGCGTGTCGAAATCGCATAACGAGCGGGAGTATGGCGAGGCCGTAAGAGCGTTGTTCCTTTCGATGAAAGAAAATGTATAAAAGATAGGTGTTTTTTCGGGGAAAAGTATTATATTTGAATAAACCACCTAAAATGAAAGCCCTATGGAAAAAGAGATCGTATTGTATCGCACATTCGATTCCTCGGTCGAAGCGAATATCGTGAAAGATGTATTGGAGACCAACGGGGTTCCCTGTTTCCTGTCGAACGAGATTTTTTCGAGTGTATTGCCGTTGACCAATTCGGCGGTGGGAGCCATTCGTTTGAATATCTTTGCCGAAGATGTGGCCAAAGCCGACACGATTTTGAGTACGACCACACCCTCCGAAACAAAAGAATAATAGCCGTCAAGCGGCACGTTGTATCTGGTCCGAATCCTCTTCGGGGAGTTTGGAGGCGAATCCTTGTTTGATTTTGAATCCGGTGAATGCCACGAGTATCGACATGAGGGGGCTCAACAGGTTGAAAAAGCAATAGGGCAGGTAGGTGAGTGTGCCTACTCCCAATACGGTAGCTTGGGTCATGCCGCAGGAGTTCCACGGGATAAGTACCGAAGTGACCGTAACCGAATCTTCCACGGTGCGGCTAAGCAGTCGGCTTTCCAGTCCGCGGTTTTGGTACAACTCTTTGAATAGATTTCCCGTCAGTATAATCGAGAGATATTGGTCGGCCGTGCAGGTGTTGAAGAAAAGCCCTGCGCCCACGGTCGAGCAGACGGCGCTTTTGGGCCGGTGAACGAATCGCACGAAGATGTTGGTAATGCTGCGTATCATGTTGCTGGCCGACATTACTCCCCCAAAACACATGGCGCAAATAATCAACCAAATGGTATCCAGCATACCCCGCATACCCCGTGTGGCTACCAGCGCATCGATTTCGGGGTGCCCGGTCGACAGGGAGGTGCTCCCGAATATCGAAGTCATCAACGCTTTGAATGCCGTGGTAAAGTCGAGGCTTTCGCCCGGTACGATTTGCAACAGAATGTGGGGTTGGAAAATCAAGATACATACGGCGGCGATGACCGAGGATATAAAAAGGGTAATAATCGTGGGGAGTTTCACGAGGATAAGTATGGCGGTTATGAGGGGTATCAGCAATAACCACGGCGAGAGGTTGAATTTTTGAGCCAGCGTATCGGCAAACAAGGCACTTTGCGCACTGTCGGTATGGCTCATTAAAAGTCCGGCTACGGTAAAGATAATGAGCGTGATGACCATCGACGGCACCGTGGTGATGAGCATATAGCGAATGTGGGTAAATAGTTTGGTGCCGGTAGTCGACGAGGCGAGTACGGTCGTGTCGGAGAGGGGCGAAATTTTATCGCCGAAATAGGCTCCCGATATGATGGCTCCGGCAATCCACCCCGTTTCGAATCCCTGAGCCTTACCTATGCCCAAGAGGGCTACGCCTATGGTGGCGATGGTTGTCCACGAACTACCCGTGATAATCGATACGATGGCGCAGATGATGCAGCACGAAGCGAGGAAAAAGCAGGGGGTAAGGGTTTGTAACCCGTACGATATAAGGGTGGGTACCACACCGCTGAGCATCCAAGTACCCGATATGGCACCAATGAGCAGCAAGATGATAATGGCCGGCGTTACCTTTTTTATGTTTTTGGCCATGCCTTCTTCGAGGGTACTCCATTTGTAGTTGTACTTAATCATGGCAATACCCACGCACACGGCCGTGGCCATGAGCAACGACACTTGGCTACCGCCCAGCAAGGCGTCGCCTCCGAATATGGGAATAACCATCGCCAGCAGGCCGACGAGGGCAATCAACGGGAGGAGGGCAACAACAGGAGCAGGTATTTTGGTTTTTTCCGACATAGCAGTTTCTTTGGTCTTTGGGACTGCAAATGTAATAATAATGCAGAATAAGTGGGGTGATTTTCCGCTGTTTTTGAATAAATAAACCTATTTTATCGTATATTGGAATAAATATGCAATTTTAGTATCAAGAAAGCCGGATAGAAAAGAGAGTTTCTACCCGGCCGTTGTCGTATGAGGAAAAAGCGTGTATTGTTAGAAGTGGAACATCACCCCCGCAGAGAAGCTGCGCATTTCGGGAGCATGATTTTTTTGTACAATTCGGAACGGCGAAAGCTTCATGTAGAATGCGAAGGTGCCATACCCGGCTTGGGCTAAAATGTCGAGGTTAATGGGATTGGGTTTGATATTTTTATTGAAATGTTCAACCTTCTTGTTTCCTTCGGTGTATTTGGTCTTTACGCTGCTGTATGTCTTTATGCCGATGACCGGGCCGAGAGAAAAGAAAAGAGGCCCTTGCAGGAAAGCTCTGGTTTGCCATTCGATAAGCAGCGGTACGGTGAGGTCGACCGTTTTCAGACGTGAAAATTTGAGCTTGGCATCATCGGGACAAGGTACGACGACTATTTGTCCGTCTTGTTTGGAAAAGTATCGGTTATCGTTCATGACGTAATTGCGCCAGTCGATTCCCAAACCGGTGATGAAAGCCCAGTTGTTGTTATAGATAGGGGTAAAGATGGTGGCGAAATTCCAAAATATTTCGAACGAGTTGGAGAAGTCGAGCGAGACACCGTCGGGTGAGTTGAGAAATTGCAGTCCGTTTCCCAGAGCGTTGCAAAATCCGAATCCAATTCCCGACCAATGCGGTTCGAAACGGTTCTTTTTCTCTTTCTTTTTCCCGGTGATGAGGTCGGAGAATGGGAAAGCTACCGATTCGGACAGTTCCCAAGAACTTTGCCGCTTCCCATCGGCGTAACGCGATTCGTAGAATTTGTCGTATTTGTTTTCTCCCTCATAGACGGTGACCGAGACGATGTCGGCCGAATCTTTGATAAGGATCTCCTTTTGGTTAAAGAGAATGGTGGTGTCGCATTCGGCTGCCCAAGATGTCAAGGTCAGCGAAAGGAGGAACAGGGGTAGGATAAATCGTTTCATATAGGTGTTTATTTTAGGATTTCTTGCGGATAAATAGGTTTATGAGTTTGTCGAGTTGGGTATCTCCTTCGAGATAGATGAGGGTTGCTTCGCCCGGCGATGTCTTGCGGAAGAGGATAAAGCGATTTTTTTTGCCGGGTGAGGCGGGTGGCAGTTGGTAATAGCCGGCTACCGTATTGTCGCCCGACTTTACGGTTTCGCTGTTGTCGGCTTTGCGGCTGTCGGCGTGGACGGCTGCTTCGAATAGCGCTACGTCGTCGGGACGATCGGTGACGGAGATACTGTGGAAAAGCGAGAGGTTGTAGTCTTTTAACTTCGAGCCTTTGATGAGAACAACAACCGCTTGTTTGTCGGTATTGTATCTTCCCGAGAAGAGCGGAGCGACGGCAAGTCCCTCCTGAGCCCGGCAGATTTGTCCGGTCGCGAGCAGTAAGCAGCAGATGAGTATTTTGTAAAACAGTTTCATGGCGAGCGTGTTTATTGTGGATTTTCAAGGGGGCTGAATATGGCGCCCAATTCCTCCTCTATGGTGATATCGGTTGGGGCGAATTGCGAAATTGAGTGTCGCATTTGTTCGATGACGGTTTCGGGGTCGGTATGTTTTTCGCCATATATATAGGTAATGCAAGTTTCTTTGGGTGTGGCGATGTAGAAGATCCCGATACCCAATGCGATGGCTATGCAGGCGGCAATGCCGGTAAAGGTTTGCAGGCGGCGATTCCGGTCGATTCGAAGTTCGTGCTTGGCCCACTGTTTCCCTGTTTCGGTGAACGAAATTACGGCTTTTATTTCGTCGTAACCGGGATCGTTGGCTTCCGGTGAAAAGAGGAACCGGCGCAACTCCTCCTCTTCGCGGAGGGATGTTTCTCCGGCGTAGTACCGTTCGATAAGTTTCGCCCAATACGAGTGGTTTTGGGGGTGGTGATTCGTTGTTTTACCGGTCATGTTCGTTCAGTTTTTTATATTGTTCTCGAATGGCTTTTCTCGCTCTCGACAAATTCATGCGTACGGCTGTCGGTTGCATATCCAGTTGCAAGGCAATCTCCTCGATCTCGAAGCCACGAAAGTCCCGCATTTCGAGAATGTGGCGTTGGGTTTCGGTCAACTCGCTGTCGATAAGCCGTTTTACGGTTTGGAAGCGTTCGGCGAGGGTGTCGCTGTCGGCATTCGGGTCGTCGCACTCATCGCAACACTCCGGGTTGTATTCGGTGAACCGCGATTTTTGCCTCACTTGGTCTATGCAAATGTGGCGGGTCGTGGTCATCGTCAGAGCCGAGGCTTCTTTTTCGTCCTTAATCTTGTCCCGCAGGGGCCACAGCCGGCAGAAGGCTTCCTGTATGGCATCCGAGGCGTCGTCCTCGTTTTGGAGAATGTGACGCGACATCGACAACAGGTTGTCTCTCAGGTGGGTAAAGGCCGATAGCAGCGCTTCTTGATTCATTGTCGGTATTAACGGCTATTCGTTTTTTTTGCGGTTTCTGTACAGATAACGAAGTCGGAAAGAATTTGTAACAAAAAAACGAAAAAAATTTTACCTCCCTTGCAAAGAATATTTCTTTGTAGAGTATTTCCCCGGTTGTAGAGCGGTGCGACCGGAAGGGGTGTGCGGTTGTCAGAAATCGAATCGGAGACCGGCTTGCAGGTTGATGTTGAAAGGTTTTTCCTTACGTATGGTCGAGATGTCGGAGCCATCGTCGAAATAGTAGACGACGCCGGGTTCGGCATAGAGGTTGATGTGCCGGGCCAGTTTGAACGATATACCTGCCGCCGCCGATACCGACCATTGCAAAGGATTGACATGGAGCTTATCACTTTCGGAGAATGAAGGGTGGGTACTTGTTTCGTAATGGGTAGAGAGTTTCCCGAAAACACATTTTTCCATCATGCCTCCACCGGTGAGATAGAGGTTGAAGTAACGTTTTTGTAAAAAGTTCCAGTTGAGTTTCAGTGGTATTCCCAAATAGTGAAGTTCTTGTTTTTGCGTGTAATAGGCGGCATCGCCGGCTGTCAGGTCGGATGCCAAATAGGTATATACGATACCGGTTTCTATGGCGAACCGGTTGTTTAGCGATTTTTGTACGGCGATTCCTGCCGAAATGGGGAAGTGGTGTTTCACGTCGGTTTTCGGGCGGGCGTTGATATTTTGCAGCATGACGTGCTGGTAGGGCGTTGCGCTCATATCGTTGGCGTTGTTGGCATCTTTTCCCGAAGGCAAGGTAGCCATTTCGGCGAGTGAGTAGGGCGCAAGGTTGCCGAAACCATCACGGTTGTTGGTAGCTGCTATCAGATTGTTGCCTAACGATAGCCCAACGGTCCAACTCTTCTTTGCGGAGCTATTCGATTTTTTATTCCGGTACGACGGGGGCATATCCTTCCCGTTGGGCAGGGAATTTAGTCGATCTGTTTTGGGAGTGTAGTTTCCGTTCGAATCGTTCTCTCCCTGCTTGTTGGGGAGGGTGGGTTCGGACATTTGCGTTTGGTCGTTTGTCCTTTCGGGTTCTACGAGCTCCCCGATGGTTGGCTCGGCTTCTGTGCGGGTCCTTGCTGCGGTTACGGGCGTGTTTTGTAATGTAGACGAAGTGTTCGTTTTGCCGCCGAGGTTTGTGTGGGTATGGTTCTGTGCATATATTGTTTTTTCTTCGGCCGTAACTTCCGCTACGGTTGAACTGGTTTCGGGTCGGAGGGTCGGTGTCGGTTCTGTGCGATGGGCTTGGAGAGGAGTTTCCTGTGCAGGAATTCCCGAAGGCAGGTATTGCAGTCCGATGATGGTACCGACCAAAATTGCGATACAAGCTGCGGCAGCCCATAAGACAACTCTTCGTCCCACGGTTACGCGGGGGGCGATCTCCTCGCTCAACTCTTCCCAGACCTCGGGGGGAGGAGTGACCGAAAAGTTGTCGAGCTGTTCTTTCCAGCTTTTTCTCCAATCTTTATTTTTATTCGTCTCCATGTTTTTCCAAATAATCTTTCACTCGATTTATCAACAAAGTTCGGGCTCGGTATAGTTGCGACGAAGAACTTTTTTCATTAATATGTAGCAGGTGGGCTATCTCTTTGTGCGATTTGTTCTCGAAGGTGAACAAATTGAATACGGTACGGTACCCGTCGGGCAATTCCGAGATGAACCGGAGCAGAATTTCGGGGGCGATGTTTTGTACGATTCCGTCGTCCTCCGAGTCCGGGTCGGCAATCTCAGGAGCGTCGTCGATACCGACGTCGGGGCGTTGCGCCTGTTTTCGTGCTTCTTCTAACGCTGTATTTACCATAATGCGGCTCAACCATGCTTTTAAAGAGCCCTCACCCCGGTAGTCGAATTTATCGAGCGAAGTGAATGCTTTGAGGAATCCGTCGTGAAGCAGGTCTTTGGCTGTATCTCTATTCCCGGCATACCGGATACAGAGGGCAAACATCTCGCCGGCATATCGTCGGTAAAGTTCGGCTTGCGCCGAGGGCTTCTTTTGTTTGCAATACGCTACCAGCTCTGCTTCGTTCATTGTGAGAATCCTGTTATATAGTAAATGCAACGATGTAAAAATACTGCATGGAGAGCGATAGAAAAATTGTTTTTCACTCTTTAACAATATGCGGTGCAGTATTTCTGTATCAAGTCCGTTTATCTCATAAACACGGATAAATATTAAAAACAAAAAGATATGAAAGTGAAACAATTTTTATGGACAGGATTGCTGGGGGTAATCCTTTTGTGTGGATTCTTGTCGTGTGACAATGACAATGAGGTCTATTATGTTCCCTACTCATACGCGGTGGGCGATATGGTTGTAGAAGATGGCTTTGAACCGTATATCCAGTTGGATAGCAAAAAGACGCTTTTCCCGTCGAATGGCAACCGGTTGCCGAGTTATTTGGTGAAGAACGGCCAGCGGGTGATTGTAAACTTTTCTCTCCTCGACACACAACGGGAAGGATACGATTATCACATTCTCGTTAACGATATAGATTCGGTACTGGTGAAAAATATCATTCCCATTACTCCCGAAACGACCGACAGTATTGGTAACGACCCTATAAACATTTTGGATATGTGGACCAGCGACAAATATTTGACGGTACAATTCGAAATGCGTGGTGCCGGTCGTGAGAAGCACATGATCAATTTGGTGCGGGACTATACGTTGTCTTCGAATCCCGATGGAGAGGGATATTTGCAACTGAAATTGCGCCATAATCGAATGAACGACCCCGATGTGCAGCATTTTTTGTGGGGAGTAGCCTCGTTCCGGTTGGCCGATGTAAATACCGAGTTCCCCGATTTGAAAGGCTTGAAGATAGAGGTGCGAACCTCTCACGGTACGGAGGTCTTTACTTGTGACTTTGAAAATGCCGACAATAACCGGTCTTTTACGGAAACGTCCGAGAAAAGCGTTTCGGCCGATTTGGAATAAGGTTTAATAGTTAAATAAATAGTTGTGATTGCCGGGGGCGGGATTTTTATGCTGCCTCCGGTTTTTTTTTGTGTTGAAACCTCTTGTTTTGAAAGGGTATAGGCAGGTACAAAAAAAAATTGATTGTCTCACGACAACCAATCTTTGTTAACCTTAAATCTAATACCATGAAAAACACATTGCAAATATAGGGATAAATATGTTTTCAAACATAATATTTCAGCGAAAAAATGCTTGGATTTAATCTATTTTAATCAATGTGAATGCAAATGGAGGGTAATATATATAGTCTTTAACAATTAACAGGAAAGGAATGTATATAATTCGGTATTTCGGGAAATTATTGTATATTTGTATTTCAACAAAAAATTGATTTTTCAAGGGGTAAAAAGTCCAATACAGAGAGAAATTCTGTACCCCTCCGATAAAAAAAGAGCACATGAAGGTTGTCGATTTGATAAAGAATAACGGAAGTACAGGCTTTTCGTTCGAGATACTTCCGCCATTGAAGGGTAGCAGTATCGAGAAATCGTTTCAGTCGATAGACCGTTTGCGAGAGTTCTCGCCGTTGTATATCAACATAACCACACATCGCAGCGAGTTGGTTTACAAAGATACACCCGACGGATTGTTCCGCCGGGTATCGGAGCGTAGTCGCCCCGGTACGGTAGCGGTGGCAGCGGCTATTAAAAATAAGTATCAAATACCTACGGTCCCGCATTTGATATGCAGTGGCTTTACCGCCACGGAAACGGAGTATGCACTTATCGACCTTAACTTCTTGGGAATATGCGATTTGCTTATTCTTCGCGGGGATAAGGCAAAGCACGAAAGCCGGTTTACGGCCGTGCCGGGAGGATATGAGCACGCTATCGAGTTGGAGCAACAGGTGAACCGTTTTAACGAAGGTTATTTTTTAGACGGCACCAGCATGGATTTGGTGGGGAATAACCGTTTCTCGTATGGGGTGGCGGGTTATCCCGAGAAGCACGACGAATCGCCCAATCCCGATGAGGATATGAAGTGGCTGAAAGCGAAAGTCGATATGGGGGCCGACTATATCGTAACCCAAATGTTTTTCGACAATGCGAAATTTTTTGCATTTGTCGAGCGTTGCCGGGCTGCCGGAATCACCGTACCTATTGTACCGGGTTTGAAACCCATATCGAAGGCTTCGCAGTTGACGTTGCTGCCGCGGGTATTCCATGTGGATATTCCCGATGCGTTGGTGCGCGAGATTGTCAAGTGTAAGGACGATTCGCAAGTAAAACAGGTGGGTATCGAGTGGTGTACGGCACAGTCGCTCGAACTGAAAGCCCGGGGGGTACCCAGTATTCATTATTACTCGCTCATGGCGGTCGACAGTGTGTATCGTGTGGCGAAGTCGGTTTATTAACGAGAGGTGAGAGGTTATGTTCTTCTTTAAAGACGTTATCGGACAAGAGGAGGTGAAGCAAAGGCTCTTGCAATCGGTCGATAGCGGACATATCGCCCATGCCCAATTGCTCTGTGGCCCCGAAGGGATAGGTAAATTTGCTATGGCCATAGCCTATGCACGTTATATCCATTGTACCAACCGGCAACAGGGCGAGGCTTGCGGGGTGTGCCCTTCGTGCCGGCAATATGCGGCGCTTACTCACCCCGACTTGCATTTTGTCTTTCCTATGGTCAGAGTGGAAAAGAAGAAGCGTATTTGCGACGACTACCTGCCCGAGTGGTGCGATTTTTTGAAAGAGCATATCTACTTCGGGCTTGATTCGTGGTTGAGCCATATCAATGCCGAAAACAAGCAGGCGGTAATTTATGGCGAGGAGAGCGAGAGTATTTTACGCAAAATGTCGTTGAAAAGTTACGAATCGCCCTATAAGATCATGATTATCTGGTTGCCCGAGCGCATGAACGATACCTGTGCCAACAAATTGCTGAAACTGTTGGAGGAACCTTATCCCGGCAGTGTGTTTCTGTTGGTGAGCAATGCCCCCGATCGGGTGTTGGGGACGATTCGCTCCCGGTCGCAATTGATCGAAATGCGTCCGCTTTCTTCCTCGGTTATCGCCGAAGCGTTGCAGCGCAATTATGGAATAACCGGTCAGGACGCCGTTGCGGTGGCTCATGTGGCCGACGGCAGTTATTTGCGGGCGTGCGAATCGCTTCAACTGAATGAGGAGAATAAATTGTTTTTCGATTACTTCGTGCAGGTAATGCGACTGGCTTACGGGCGCAAGATCAAGGCCTTGAAAGGGTGGAGCGAAGAGGTGGCCGATTTGGGACGCGAGCGGTTGCGCCGTTTCCTTGCCTATGCCCAGCGCATGGTGCGCGAAAATTATATCTATAATCTACACGTGCCCGACCTGTCGTACATGAATCGGGAAGAAGAGCAGTTCTCTACCCGTTTTGCTCCTTTTATACATGAGCGTAACGTTCAAGCCATTATGAAGCACCTGAGTGATGCCGAGAACGACATCGGGCAAAATGCCAATGCCAAAATCGTCCTGTTCGACTTGGCTATCAAACTCATCATGCTGTTGAAGAGTTAAGGCGAATATCTATTTTTTTTTCGGGATAGAAGATTGTATCTGCTGGAAAAGCATTATCTTTGTTCCTCCTCGAAAGCGTTCGAGGAAAGGATATACTACCACTGGGGCTGACCGGTTTTGACAGCGGGTAGAAGTGGTGGGTAAGCATGCAGAGCGTTGTTGCCCCGCTCTATAATATCAGACAACAAAAATTTAACTGGCGAAAATAACTACGCTCTTGCTGCTTAATCGAAGTACAGTAGATTAGCTTAATCTCCGCAACAGTTGCGGAGACAAGACATCACCCGGTTGCTGTGGTTCCGAAGCGTTCCGAAACGGTGGTGCAATAATATCGGAAATAGTCGAAGGCAAGTTTCGGGCCGACGATGAAGTTTTAGAAACTAAGGTATGGATTGGTAGCTTCGGTCTTGTCCATGCCCTACAATCGAAGCGAAGATAAGCATGTAGAAAGCTCATTAGTTCCTCGTTTGGACGAGGGTTCGAATCCCTCCAGCTCCACCGATTGAAAAGCGCAAGGTCTTTATGTTAAAGGCTTTGCGCTTTTCAATATAATGGGCAGGGCATTGTGCAATATAGCCGGTTTAGAGCCTCTGTGCTTGTAATTCTTTGCCTCTATTCTCGGTACATTTATGCAACGATTGTCTGTTAGGGCAGAAAAAAGAACGGCAGGAATCACCCTTCGAGATCCCTGCCGTATAGTTTTTATAGACGATTGTATTTACAGAATAACTTTGTGGGCTTTGTTACCTACTTTTACAATAGCTACGCCCTTGCCGGCATCCAATGTGGTAATTCCGTTTTCGGCAACGGCTTTGGTGATGAGTTGCCCGGTAATGGAGTAGATTTCGATGGTTTCACCGGCGGTCGTTTCTACAACGATTTGTCCGTTCATGGCATATACCTTTGCCGATTCTACACGATTCCCTTCGATAGCAGTTGGTTCCACAGTGGGGTCTTTTACAGTGAAAGCAGCTATTCCGCTCAACGGCGATACCATGTAGATGGCTTTTTCGTTGTTGGTCAAAGTGCGAATAGCCAATCCGTCGAAGAAGTTGATATTTCTTGCCGAGCTGACCAGTCCGCTTTCGGGTTGAGACGAAACTAATGTTTTCCCCGAGCTACCCCATCGACCCCAGCTTTCATAAGTATATATGGAAACGAGCGGATTTGTAATTGTTCCGATGGAGCCGTCGAGATAATCGACCGTTGCATAGTACGGAGTATTCCCGATACTGAATTGCTCGAATGCATTGGTATATTTTTTATTGCCGGTTTGGTTGTAATATTTCCAACTCGAAGTCGAATCGAAAGTATAGTAATAGGATTCGCCTTTATTGGTAAACCAAAATCCGCTTTCATCGGCATCTACCCGAATACGAGCCGATGTAGTAGATGCACAGCCTCCTACGGAATAAAAGACGGGATCGCCCGGAGTGCCATTGGTTACAGGAATTTTGATAACATAAACATTATCTATGGCACAATCGGAAGTGATGGCGTAGTAGTTTCCCAATTCGATGGTTCCGATGTAATCAAATGCGCGGACATGGATTTTCGCATTGCCATTGGGAGGGGTCAGTTTATCGACGCCGTAGTTGATCAGCTCTTTCGGGGCAGCTTCCAAATCGTCCCAATAATAGACTTTGAGAGTTCCGGCATCGCTTACTGTTACTCGGCAATTCGATGCTACTACGGTTCCATCTTCGAGACATTTTATATCGGAGAGAGTTATGTCTCCTCCCCAAATACCGGTGTTATCGAGGTCTCGTATATATTCCCCTGTGGTAGCGTCGAGTACATGAACCAAACCACTCTTGTTGGCAATAAAGAGGTTGTTTTCAAAGACGGCGCAACTACGCATATCGGCGCCTACGAAATACGATGGAGGATTCGGCGTTGAGGTATCGATAGAGAACAATTGGGTGAATGTCAAATCGTTTGCTCCTGCCCAAGCCAATGCTGTAAAGCAGAGTGTTGAAATTGCGGTAAAAAGTTTTTTCATGATAATTTGTGTTTTATTGAATGGTATTTAATAATTGTAAATACAAATTTAATAAGATTGCGTTTATTCTTTTGTGTATTGTATATTATTTACAAAATTTTATTGTTTTTAGCGTATTTTGGGGTGATGGCTGTTTTGATGGTGTTAATAAGTGTGAAAATGGGAGGGCTGATATAGATTCGCGAAGGGGAAAGCCATTTGTTGTAGATAGGTTAGTGTGTTTGAATGTAGGGGGGCGGTGGGTTTGTTGGGCGATGATGAGACGAATATGATACGTTCGAGTGGAAAAAGAAGAAACAGTTTGGATAGAAGTCGAGTGTGTTGTTTTGTTGCAGCGATAGTTTTGGCGAAGGGGGAATAAAAAAACGGGGCATCCTTGTGTGGATACCCCGTTTCGATATGCTGTCTAAAATATTATTCAGCACTTTCGGTAGCAGGAGCGGCAGCCTCTTCGGCGGGAGCTTCTGCGGCAGCGTTAGCTTCTTCCTCTGCTTTGGCAGCGGCTTCGGCTTCGGCCTTAGCAGCAGCTTCGGCAGCTTTTTTAGCGGCGACAGCTTCGGCTTTCACTTTGTTTTTCTCAGCTTCTTCTTCGAGACGTTTCTTAGCGGCAGCGTCTTTGGCAGCAGAGATTTTAGCTTTTTCGGCATCGGTAGCCGATTTTTTGTTTTTCAACCAAGCTTCGAAGCGTTGTTCAGCAACTTCTTCGGTAAAAGCGCCTTTCTTTACACCGCCCAGCAAGTGTTTTTTCAACAATACACCCTCTTTGGAAAGAATGTTGCGAACGGTATCGGTGGGTTGAGCACCGGTTGTCAGCCAATACAAAGCTCTTTCGAAATTCAAATTTATTGTAGCAGGATTAGTGTTCGGATTATAAGAACCTATCCTTTCAATAAACTTACCATCACGTGGTGCCCTGCTATCGGCGATTACAATTTGATAGAACGCATAGTCTTTGTGACCAAAACGTTGTAATCTGATTTTTGTTGCCATTTGAAATTTTTTAATTGGTTATTATTTGCATTAGCGGCGCAAAGGTAGTGTTTCTTTGCGACCCGTGCAAACAAAAGCCTCGTTATTTTCTTTTATTTCTTTTAATTATGCAGGAATTTTATGGTTTTGTGCATAGTGCTTTTTCCCACGTTTCGGGATTGAACCCGACTAATACCTTGTTGTCGGTTACAACGAGCGGACGTTTTATCAACATTCCGTCGGAGGCCAGTAGCTCGATGAGCTCTTTGGGCGAGGCGGTAGCCATGCGTTCTTTCATGTTCAATTCGCGGTATCGTTGTCCGCTGGTATTGAAAAATTTTTGCAAGGGCAGCCCGCTGCGGGTAATCCATTCGGAGAGTTCCTGTGGCGAAGGGGGATTTTCGACAATATGTCGGGCAGTGACTTCGATATGGTTTCCTTTCAGCCACTTTGCAGCTTTTTGGCAAGTGCTGCACGGAGGGTAGTGAAAAAAGAGTATTTCCATTTGTGTAGATTGTAGTTTATTGCAAAAGTAGTAAAAAAGTTCAGATATAATTGGGGGCAATTCGTGAGTCGGCAGGGAATTTGGGGCGATTCGTTTTTACTATTTTTATATCGCCTTGTAGTGGGGAATACTACTCTTTTTTTTATCTTCACCCCCAAATAACGATATATGGCTGCTTATTCCCGGAAATCGACCCGCAATAAGGCTTTGTGGGGGTATTTGTTGTTGGTGGTGGTGCTGTTGGCTTCTTCTTGGTTCGTTTATCATGAAATAAATTTGCTGGTATCGATAAGGACAATAGAGAAGGATATGAGCGTAAAGCGTCATCGGATGGCCGACGCTTTGACGTTGTTGTACCGGGCCGAGTCGGTGGGGCAGTCGTTGGTGTGGGGACGATATTCCGATTATCCGCTGTACCGTCGTGCCATGAACGATGTCGTTTCGGGGGTAGATTCGTTGCGCGGTATTACTTCGGATTCCATACAGTTGTCCCGGATAGACAGCATTGTGGGTTTGTTGAACCGGAAGAATGGGGTAATAAGGCGGTTGATGAGTGTCTCGATCGATGTAGCCGAAGAGCAGAACCGGAAAATCGAAGACATGATGCGCCAGCAAGATTCGTTGCTTCTTATTCATGATCACCAGCAAACGTTGGTGAGACAGAGCGACTCGTTGTTGGAAAAGCGTCGGAACAAGAATGTATTCGGACGTATTGCCGATGCGATTTCGGGAAAATCTTCGGTACGTTTGGACAGTATCCGTGTCGAATCGAAGCGTATAGGAGCATTGAGCGATTCGTTGGCTTCGGACTTGAAGGTGATGGAACTGGGCTATAACGAGAGCCGGTTGCTTTCGCATCAAGCTCTCGAACGGGAGCGGTGGCGGCTGCGTCGCGATAATGAACGGTTGGGCGGGCAGATTAGCCGATTGATGAATAGCTTCGAACAAGAACAGTTGGTGGTTGCCGAAAAAATTATGGCTCGTAACGAGGAGATTCGCCGGGAATCGATGTATGCTTTGGTGGCGGTAGCTTCGGGGGCGATTGTATTGGCTGTGATTTTCGGGGTGTTGGTTTGGCGGGGTTGGTTGCGCGACGACCGTTGGCGGCGGGAGTTGGAGGCTGCTCGGCGTCGGGCGGAAGATTTATTGGAAGCCCGCGAGAAAATGATGTTGACCATTACACACGATTTTAAGGCTCCGTTGAGTTCGATTATCGGTTATGTGGAACTTTTGTCGCGTTTGGATATTACCGAGAGGCAACGGTTTTATTTGCAAAATATAAAGGCATCGTCGGACCATTTGCTCGCTTTGGTGAGCGATTTGCTCGACTTCCATCGGTTGGAGTCTCATAAGTTGGATATAAACCGCATGGTGTTTAACCCTCGTGTGTGGTTCGAAAAAATTGTGTCGGCTATGCAGCCGGTAGCCGATAAGAAACATTTGAAGTTGCGGTTGAAAGCCGAAGCGACAGCCGATGGTAATTTCTATGGCGACCCGCTGCGCATTCAGCAAATTGTAGACAATTTGCTTTCCAATGCGTTGAAATTTACGGCAAAAGGGAGCGTTACGGTACATCTGTTGGTCCGAGTAAAATATTTGGTTTTTTCGGTAAGCGATACGGGCAGGGGAATTGCTCGGGAAGAGTTGGAAAAGATATTTCAGGCATTTACCCGTTTATCGTCGGCACAAGGCGAAGAGGGTTTTGGATTGGGTTTGGCCATTACCCGGCAGTTGGTCGAATTGATGGGTGGGCGTATCGATGTCCGCAGCGAGGAAGGGGTTGGCAGTGTATTCACCGTGGAGATTCCTTTGGAAGAGCTTTCGGAGAAAGAGATTCAAGAACAGTCCCGGCCGCTCTTTTCGGGGCGGCGATGCTTGTTGCTCGACGATGATAAAATACAACTGGTCCTTTTTGAGAACCAACTGAAACAACTGGGTGTAGAGGCTGTTGCCTGTGTGCGTGCCGAGGAGGTGTTGAGTTATTTGGAGCATGAGCATTTCGACGCGGTGTTTACCGATATGCAGATGCCCGAGATGGACGGAATCCGTTTCTTGCAGTTTTTGCGGGGGGCGCGTTTCGATTGGGCCAAGACGATTCCGGTGGTTGTGGTGACGGCCCGTAGCGATACGGCTCAGTTACTTTCCGAGGGCTTTTCGGCCGTTTTGCACAAGCCTTTTACGTTGGCTCAACTGTCGGATTGCCTGTCGCAGATTTGCGATGGACGATTCGATGTAAGTACCTCCTCGACGGAGGAGCCGGAGGCGATGCCGGAAGAGACCGGTTATGATTTCTCGGCATTGACTGTTTTTGCCGAGGGTGATGAAGATGCCCGACGGAATATTTTAGAGACATTTTCCCATGAGTTGAGCCTCCAAATAGAGGAGATGAAAGAGGCAAAAGGGCGTGGCGATGGTGGGGCTGTGTCGCGAATGGCTCATAAGTGGCAGCCTGTTTTTGCCATGCTTAAATTGTCCGATATGTTACCCTTGTTGACCCGGCTGGAAGAGGAGGGTGCCGATCGGTGGAACGACGAATTGTCGGAACTTTTGGTTCGGGTGTTGAGCCAAGCCGAACAGATACAAACTGCAATTGCATTAATGCTTTTGAAAGAGAGGTAGTTATGAAACATATTTTTATGGTCGAAGACGATACGACCTTTGCTGTGATGTTGCAAACTTGGCTTACCAAGAAGGGTTTCTCGGTAACCTCTGTTTCGAATATGGCGGCTGCGAAGAAGGAGCTGGCGAAAATATCGGTCGATTTGCTTCTTTGCGATTTGCGTTTGCCCGACGGCGAAGGTATTGATTTGTTGGAATGGCAGGCGTCGGTGGGAATGAATGTCCCGTTGATTGTGATGACAAGTTACGCGGCTATTCCGTCGGCTGTACACGCCATGAAGTTGGGGGCGAAAGATTATGTTGCCAAACCGGTGAATCCCGAAGAGTTGTTGCAAAAGATAAATGAGGTGTTGGGCTCGGTGAACGAAAAAGAAAAAAAATCGACCCCAAAACCGAATCCAGTTGCCGAGGAGCCGAATTTTCTGGAAGGCCAAAGCGAAGCTGCCCGCCAACTTTATTCTTATGTGAAATTGGTTGCTCCCACAGCCATGTCGGTTTTGATAAACGGAGCGAGTGGAACGGGTAAAGAGTATGTGGCCAAACGCATACACCGGTTGAGCAAGCGGGCCGATAAGCCTTTTGTCGCAATCGATTGCGGGGCCATTCCTAAGGAACTGGCGGCCTCGGAGTTTTTTGGACATAAGAAAGGCTCGTTTACGGGTGCCGTCGATGATAAAATCGGGGCGTTTGTCGAGGCCGATGGGGGAACCTTATTCCTCGATGAAATAGGAAATTTGAGTTACGATGTACAAGTGCAGTTGCTGCGGGTGTTGCAAGAGCGGCGGGTGAAGCCGGTAGGGGCTACAAGCGAGATAAAAGTAGATGTGCGGTTGATTGCCGCTACCAACGAAGATTTGAAGGCGGCCATAGCGGCGGGAACGTTCAGGGAAGATTTGTATCACCGGATAAACGAATTTACAATTTATATGCCTCGTCTTTGCGAACGAGGGGAGGATATACAGTTGTTTGCCAATTTCTTTTTGGATCAGGCCAATCGCGAATTGGAAAAACCGGTACCGGGATTTTTACCCGAGGCGATGGAACAACTTTGCCGATATGGCTGGCCCGGCAATTTGAGGGAGATGCGTAACACCATTATGCGGGCGGCGTTGCTTTCGCAGGGACGACCGATAGGAGTAGAACATATAAGGCTGGAATCGGGAAGCGCTCCGTCGATAACCGCTTTGCACGATCCCGATAATGAGCGGGCTAAAATCATAGCGGCTTTGCAAAAATGTTCGGGGAACAAAAGTAAAGCCGCCGAGATGCTGGGAATCGATAGAAAAACATTGTATAATAAACTGAAATTGTACCGAATAGATTAATATACTTTCGTTTTCGCCCCATAGAGGGTGCCGATTGTTTCGGATAAGGGCGATATTGGAGCGGAGTGTGGAAAAATTCCACACTCCGCGATTTATATTCCACACTTTTCCACACCCGGCTCATGTTGTAAATATTATGTAAAACTCTTGTTGTCAGTATATTATTGAATTTGTGACACGATTGGCACGCAGATTGTATTTTTAATCATCGAAGAATGGAATATAATAGTACAAACAATTAAAAACGAAAAGATTATGAAAAAGTTAATGTTAGCAGTTGCTGTATGTATGATGTCTGTTGGTATATCGTCTCATCTTTTTGCACAAGATACGAAGGTAGAGCCCGCCCCTACCGATAGTGTACCTTCACAAGAGCCTCAAAAAGAGGAGCCGCAAGCCTCGTTGATTTTCTTGTCCGAGGAGCCCGCCCCTACCGATAGTGTGCCTTCGCAAGAGCCTCAGAAAGAGGAGCCTGCACCTGCCACCGACGTTGTGCTCTTTTAAGAAGTCCCCTAATAACCTCTCTATTAAAAATTTTGTGATGTATTGTTGAGAAACAAAAATCGTTCTTATTTCTTATCTGTTTTAGTGAAGATGAAAAATCCGCTTATTCCCTGGGATAGAGAATAAGCGGATTTTATATTATAGGGGGCTTTAACCCGATAAAATCGGAATGATAAAGAATGTAATAATAATTAAATAAATAAATAATTTTTTAATCCGTATATATCTATTATATTTGTCTCCGAATTGTATTTGTAACTCTGTCTTCAAGGGAGAGGGATGCAAAACTCGTTAGGAGGTTCGCTTTTTGTGAAGGATAACAGTCGGTTGTCCAGGGTATTGGGTTTTATCAAAACCGGAACCCTTGCGGCCGATTTTTGACCTCGGCAAAGGCTTGTTTTTAAGAACAAAAGATAAAAATAAGGGATAAGGGAACTGAATGCGGGTGCTGGTAGACTGTTTTATCGGGATAGAGGAATAGTTATATATTGCCGTTTTTTTATTGAGTGATAATACGCCTCGAAAATTTGTTTGCAATAGCTACGAGATTTATTCCGAGCAAATATTTGAAAAAGAATAACGAATAGTATGAAGATATTGGTAACCGGTGGGGCCGGGTTTATAGGCAGTAATTTGTGCCGTAGGTTAGTAGAACGGGGCGATGATGTTGTTGCCCTCGACAATATCAACGATTATTATGACGTAGAGTTAAAATATTCCCGTTTGTCTTTGTTGGGAATAGATAAGTCGGCCATACAAGATAAGGTATTTGTTCAAAGCCGTTTATATAACGGATTGCGGTTTATAAAAATAAATTTGTCGGAGCGAGAAAGTCTGCAACATCTTTTTGAAGCAGAGCGTTTCGACAAGGTCTGTAATTTGGCAGCCCAAGCCGGGGTAAGATATTCTTTGGAGAATCCGTATGCCTATGTAGAGAGTAATCTGATAGGATTTGTGAATCTGTTGGAGTGTATGAGACACTATCCGGTCAAGCATTTTGTATTTGCTTCGTCGAGCAGCGTATATGGCATGAACTCCCATGTGCCATTTTCGGAGGAGGACAAGACCGATAAACCTGTGAGCTTATATGCCGCCACGAAAAAATCAGATGAATTGATGGCGCACGTATATGCACATCTGTACCGGATACCCATGACGGGACTTCGATATTTTACGGTTTACGGGCCGTGGGGTCGTCCCGATATGGCTCCTTCGCTTTTTGTGACAGCAATTCAAGAAGGCCGTCCCATAAAAGTTTTTAATAACGGAAACTTGTCGAGGGACTTTACCTATATCGACGATATTGTGGAAGCTACGGTAAAAGCGATAGATTATAATCGCGAAGAGGAGCATATATACGATGTTTATAATGTAGGATGCGGGCATCCGGTGCCTCTCATGGATTTTATTCATATCATGGAAGAGAACTTGGGGAAAAAGGCCATATTGGAGATGTATCCTATGCAACCGGGCGATGTGTACCAAACGTATGCCGACTCGTCGAAGTTTGAACAGACGTTCGGATTCAAGCCTTCGGTTACGTTGGGCGAAGGATTGGCTGAATTCGTAGCGTGGCATAAGTCGTATAATTGTGGTGAATAATGCAGCTGGATAAGTCGAAAATAAAATTGCTTTTTCAGAATCGGGATACACGGGGCCTGATAGGGAATTTTTTCTATTTGTCGCTCCTTAAAGTTTTATCGTTTGTTTTTCCGCTTATTACATTGCCTTATCTCACCCGGGTGATAGGTGTGGAAAAGTTTGGTGCAATAGCTTTTGCTACGGCCGTGATTGTAATTGTGGAGACTGTCGTTGATTGGGGATTTAACTATACGGCAACTAGAGACGCCGCCCGGTCACGGGAGAATATCGATGTGGTTTCTCAAATTTTCAGTGAGGTGATTTTTTCGAAATTGACCCTTATGGTAATTTGCTTTGTTCTGCTGTTTTCGGTGTTACCTTTGTTTTCTGTTTCGAAAGAGTATGAGTTATTGTTACTATTGACATTTGCATATATCCCCGGACATATTTTATTTCCCGAATGGCTGTTTCAGGCATTCGAGCATATGAAATACATAACGATTTTGAATGTTTTGTCGAAGTTGATATTTACGGTATTGGTATTTGTCGTCATTCGCAAACAGAGCGATTATGTATACCAACCCCTTTTGGTTGCGTGCGGTTATTTGGTAAGCGGAATAATTGCGATATACATTTTGATAAAACGGTATGGGGTATATGTGAAATTCCCTGGTATCAAACCGATTGTGAACCGATTGAAATCTTCGACAAATATGTTTGTCAGTCTGATAGTCCCAAACTTATATAATAATTTCTCGGTAATTTTATTGCGGACCTATTGCGGAGAGGGGGCTACGGGTATTTATTCGGGAGGCGAAAAGTTTCATGGAATTGTAGACCAGTTGACACAAGTCCTTTCCCGTACATTTTTCCCTTTTTTGGCGAGACATAAGGAGAAACATAGCGTGTATGTAAAGATTACGGGGGTGATCGCATTGGTTATGAGCCTGTTGATGTTCCTTTGTGCCGACCTTTTTGTAGATATATTCTTAACGCCCAATTTCTCGGATTCGGCGTATGTGATACGCATATTGGCATTGTCGCCCATTTTCATGTTTCTTGCCAACTCCTATGGAACCAATTATTTGGTTTTGGTGGGAAAAGAAAATCTCATGCGTAACATATACGTGGTGTGGTCTGTTATCGGATTCATCTTAGCTTGGATACTTGTTCCCAAGTTTAGTTATATAGGGGTTGCTCTTGTATTGTTGCTGACGCGGGGTGCGATAGGAGTTTCGATTTATTTAACCGCAAAGCGTTGTATGAAAGAATAAGATTTTATATCTTTAATTATATTTTGTATGCAGTCTGTTATCAACTATATATGTTCGCCACGCCAATTGTTTTTGGCCATTGTAAAGAAAACCTATTTTCTTTACAGTGATGCTGTTTATTTGCGCTTGGTTTACTCTCTGATGATGAAAAAGAGCCTTCATTTGAAGAATCCGGTAACATTCAATGAAAAATTGCAGTGGCTGAAATTATATGATCGCAATCCCCAATATACGACGATGGTGGATAAATGCGAAGCCAAAAAATATGTAGCTTCTGTAATAGGGGATAAGTATATTATACCGACATTGGGTGTGTGGAATCGGGTGGAAGAGATCGATTTCGATAGGTTGCCCGATAAATTTGTATTGAAAACGACACATGATGGCGGAGGCGAAGGAGTGGTAATTTGCCGGGATAAAAAGCAGTTTGATAAGCAGGCGGCATTGTCGAAACTCAGCTACTCTATGCAGCGCGATATATATGCCTTAACGAAAGAGTGGCCGTATAGAAATGTTACACCCCGAATCATAGCCGAAGAGTATTTGGTCGATGGGCACGGCGATTTAGACGATTATAAATTTTTCTGTTTCGATGGGAATGTTTATTGTGTAATGGTTTGTGTCGATCGGAATATAGGCAGTCCCAAGTTTTATTTTTTCGATAGGGCTTGGTCGCTTTTACGCTTGAACAAGCGGGGGAAAGAGGCTCCCGAAGGCTTTACATTACCGAAGCCTCGGGGTATAGACGAGATGTTTGAGCTGGCCGGACGGTTATCGACCGGGATTCCATTCGTGCGAGTAGATTTATATAATCAAGATGGAGTTATTTGGTTCGGTGAAATGACTTTTTATCCGGCAAGTGGTTTCGATGCAAACTTGTTAGATGAAACAGATTTATTATTGGGCTCTATGATAAATTTGAAAAATTGAATTCCTATGAGAACAATCGGATTTGTAATAAGCCAAAAGGAGAATGAACATAGACGGGCTTTATTGCCATGCGATGTGCAATATATAAAAAACAAAGAGTATGTTTTTATCGAGAAGGGCTATGGCGAGGTCTTGGGCTATGACGATAATTGCTATTTGAGAGAGGGTATCAAAGGCATTTGCGAGAGAGATGAAATCCTTAGGAAAGATATCATCTGTGACCCTAAAATAGGCGATGCCGAATATTTGGGCGATTTATCCGACCAAATAATTTTTGGCTGGGTTCATGCCGTTCAAAACAGAGATATTACCGACAAGATTATTCACGGTCGATTATCGGCGTATGCTTGGGAGGATATGTACGAAATGGGGCGTCACTCTTTTTGGCGGAATAACGAAATTGCCGGTGAAGCTGCAATTATTCATGCCTATTTGAGGCATGGTATATTCCCATACCATACCAAAGTGGCGGTTATCGGGCGGGGCAATGTTGCCCGAGGAGCAATGAATATGCTTAATTATATGGGCGCGATGGTTACTGTTTATGACCGAAAAACAGAGGCTTTGTTCAGGGAGGAGCTCCCGCTTTATGATGTGGTGGTAAATGCCGTATTGTGGGATACTTCACGTAAAGACCACATTCTCTATCGCGATGATCTGAAACGTATGAAGCCCGGATCTATGATTATAGACATTAGTTGCGACCGATGCGGAGGCATAGAAACAAGCATACCTATGACTATCGAAAATCCCGATTACATGGTAGATGGGATTCGCCACTATGTGGTAGACCATACACCGGCGTTGTTTTATAAAACGGTTTCAGGCGAATTAAGTAAAGAGGTCGTGAAATATTTAGATTGTTTTATCGAAGAACGGGAACTCGATAATGAGGTGTTACGGCGTAGCCTCATTATTGAAAAAGGAGTAATCCGGGACGAAAGAATTAATGCATTTCAAAATAGATAGATTTTATAAGTAGTAGAATCGAGACATCTTTCAGAATAAATTTGTTATGGCATCGCGGAAACCGATAATATTGTTTGTTGTAGTTATTCTCTTTATCGTATACTATTTACAGGATATTTTATATTCTGGGGGCAGTCTCATATCTCAGTTGGCCATTTTACTTTTTTTGTTGATAGGGCTTTTTTATTATGGAAAAACGGCCATATACGTTCATAAGCCTTTTTTTGTGACGATGTGGTTGATCTTTTATTTCGTACAGGCTATTACGTTCCTTTTTTCTCCGAAAGAGGTTTTCGGTACGGTTTACGAAGCGATAGGAAAGGCGAGTACATTGGAGCAATTTAAGGGAATATCGGTTTTTATGCTCTCGTTTTGTATGGGATATGTCATCTCCCGCAAATTTGGGAAGCTAAACGAGAATTTGTTCGTTTACATAGGACTGGCATTTTTTGCTTTGGCATTTGTAAGGTATTTCTATATGTTGAATACTTTGTTAAGCACATTAAAGGTCGATGCGGTAACCAATAACAGTGGCTATTTTATCGTGGGGGCTTTCCCATTCCTGCCTTTTTTGTTGAAACGGAATAAGGTCTTTGGCTTCGTATTATTGATATTATCTATCTTGCTCATTATGTTTGCCGCCAAGCGGGGTACTATCGTGTGTATGTTGGCAGCATTGTTCTTTTCATTGATGTTCTATATGAAAATGAATAAGGCATCCGTGAAAACCTTCTTTATTACATTGATATTGCTTTTGGGGGTTAGCTATCTTATTTATTATGCGTATGAGTCGAACGAATGGCTTTTGGCTCGTATGGAGTTTATGGAGGACAATGGTATCGGCGGCAGGGGGTTGGCCTATCCCATATTGTTCGGGCACTGGTATAACGATACAAACTTTTGGACGCTGATGTTTGGAAACGGTATGGCTCAGTCGGTGACGGTATGGGGAAATTTCGCACATAACGACTGGCTGGAGTTGTTGATTAGCAATGGAGCGGTAGGGGTTATACTCTATTTGACGATATTTATTAGTATGATTAAGTTTTTACGCAATTCGTCGTTATCTCCCATCATGCGATTATCGGCTTATTTGTGTATATTGATTTGGTTTTTGCAGTCTATTTTTTCAATGGGATATACCGCCATATCGAATGCCGAGTATATTTTACTGCTGGGTTTGATTGCAGGAGAGGAGAAAGTTCGTATTAAAACAGAGAAACATAATGGCTAAGAAGATACTTTGTATGATCGATTGTTTGGCCTCTGGTGGTGCGCAGCGCCAACTGGTGGGGTTGGCCCGTTTGTTGAAGGATTCGGGCTATCGTGTGCGATTGATCTCATATTATGATATCCCCTTTTACGATTCGTATCTCGACGAGCATGGGGTGGAATATGAGTATTTGGCCAAAGCAAATAATAAATGGCGCCGTATATTTACGATATATAAGTATATCAAGACCTATTCGCCCGATGTGGTGATTTCTTATTTGGACGGCCCCTCGATTATTGCTTGCATTTGTAAAATGTTAGGCGCTGGAAAATTTAAGTTGATTGTTTCGGAGCGCAATACAACACAACAATTGACGGTTAAGGAAAGAATAAAATTTTGGAGTTATCGGTTTGCCGATAAGATTGTAAGCAATTCATATACACAGGATAAATTTATAAGGGCTCAGTATCCTTTTTTGTCGCCCAAATGCGAGGTGATAACAAATTGTGTCGATTTAAAAAGGTTTAGACCATCGTCGGTGGAGTATACTCCTAATGAAGATTGTTTGCATATAGTAGGAGTGGGTCGGTTCTCGGAACAAAAGAATGTTCTTCGGTTGATTGAGGCGGTGAACATCATACGAAGGCATTATCCGGTAAAGGTATCGTGGTATGGAAAGCCTTCGAGTTATATGAAATCTTGTGAAGAAAAGGTAAAGATGTATGGCATGGAAAACATATTTGAGATGTATGCTCCGAAGGAAGATATTGAGAATGTATATCGTAGTGCCGACTTGTTTTGCCTCCCTTCGATTTACGAAGGTTTTCCCAATGTGTTGTGCGAGGCGATGAGTTGTGGTATACCCGTGGTATGTGGTCGAGTTTGTGATAACCCCTATATTGTAGAGGAGGGGAAAAGCGGATTTTTGTTTGACCCCAATGATGTACAGGATATTATTCGAGTGATAGAACGGTTTATCGCTTTGCCGGTGGAACAGAAGAAAGAACTTGCGCATAATGCTCGATTGCAGGCAGAGAGACTTTTTTCGGAAGAGACCTTTTTAAATCTTTATTTACGGATTATTGGATAATATAGAAACAAATGTGGCATTGTTATCTATTGTGTATGTGGGGCGGGAGTTCTCGATTGAGTATTTGATAACTATACAGAAAACAGATGAGAGTAGGAGTTTATCTTGAAGCCGGATATTACAAAGAGGGCGAAAAGCTCTTTTGTGAGGATATTTATACCGTATTGCTTAATCGGTTATCTCAGGAGAAAGGTATATCATTTAGTTTCTTGGGACGGCAGTATGCTTGTAAGAAAGAGAATATGTACCTTCTTGACCGGTATGACCGTTTTTTTGAGTTGACTCCTTTCCGTGATTTAGTCGATTTATGCATTCGTTGGCCCCGATTAAAACGAGAGAACAAGGCCACGTTTTCGGCTTTTGTGCAGAATGTCGATATATTGTTGGTGATGTCGCCTATGCCTATATGTATCGAGCTGGTGAAGTTGGCAGGGAAATACGGTAAACCGGTGGTTCTGTTGGCGCGGCAAGATACACGTCGTGTATTGCCTCAACGATATGGCGGAATAAAGAAGATTTTAGCGACTATCTTGGCCTATCTCTTTGAGTGGCAGGTAGAGCGGTTAGTGGCGAAACAAGATATTACAGTGATGGCATTGGGCAGCAGAATAGCCAATCGTTTTTCGCTTTTCACAGATAAAGTGCATTATATTTCTACCTCGCCTTATCGATTGTCCGATATTGTTTTACCCGAATCGATGTTGCCGGTGGATTGGTCTCGGCCGATAAAATTGCTGTTTGTAGGTCGGGTAGAAGTAAACAAGGGGTTTACGGAATTGCTTGAATGTTTGTCGGGCGAAATGCCGTTTGACTGGCGTTTGACCATTGTAGGCGACGGCGCCTTTATGCCCGAGGTGAAACGTTTGATCGGACGGTACGGAATAGCCGAAAAGGTGGAATTAATGGGATTCGTCCCATTCGGCCCCGATTTAATGAAACAATATAGATCGCACGATATATTTGTTTTGCCGAGTTACAGCGAGGGGCTTCCCCAAGTCGTATTGGAGGCGATGGCCGGAGGCTGTTTGGTTTTGGCTTCGAATGTAGGAGGAATCCCCGATGTCGTCAATTCGGGGCATACCGGATTATTGTTTGCTCCCAAAAGTATAGATGAGTTGAGTAAGGCCTTTATGTATGTTTACCGGCATCAGGCAGAAGTAGAGAGTATGAGGTTGGAGGCTTTGAACGTCGCCCGGAAATATGCTTTTGAGAATCAGATAGAAATTTTAGGAAAGGCTCTTTTGACAAATAAAAATAAAAGATGAAAGTTTCGATTATAACGGTTACGTATAATAGTGTACAGACACTTGGCGACACGATAAAAAGTATTTTTTCTCAAACAGGTGTCGATTGGGAACATATTATAGTCGATGGCGCATCTACCGATGGAACCGTAGATTTAATACAACACTATGAAACACAGTATCAAGGGCGGTTGAAGTGGACAAGCGCTCCCGACCGGGGAATTTATGATGCCATCAATAAAGGAATAGCGATGGCCGAGGGCGATGTTGTAGGGGTGTTGAACAGCGACGATTTTTATAAATATGAATGGTCGCTGTCTCGATTGGTCGCTCCGTTTCGAGATGAGGCGATCGGGGCGGTATATGCCGATTTGGAGTATGTCCATCCTAATGATTTGAATCGATGTATCCGGTATTATTCATCGGCGATATTCCGTCCGTCGTTGATGCGGCTGGGCTTTATACCGGCACACCCTACATTTTATATGCGGCGTGAATTGATAAAACAGATAGGCTTGTATCGGATAGAATATCGTATTGCCGCCGATTTTGAATTTTTATTACGAGCGTTGTATATACATAAAATTAAAACTTATTATGTCTCGGAACCATTAATCACTATGCGGGTAGGAGGGATAAGTACGAGTGGTGTGGAATCCCATAAAACGATCATGAAAGAGCATTTAAAGGCCTGCAAGGAACATGGCGTTTATACCAATTTTGTAATTTTGTCGTTACGCTACGTGTATAAGATTTACGAGGTGCTATATACTCGAATACGCATAAAAAAGAAATTAAAGAATATCAATGGAAACAATCGATAAGAGTTTACTCGACAAGGTGTCGGCCGAGGCGAAAGCCAATACCCGGTTGCGCATGAATTACAATTTTCACGAGTCGCTTGATTCCCCGGCTCAACGGTTGCTCAATGCTCTCGAACCGGGTACGGTTGTGCCTGTACATCGTCATCGGCATACTTCGGAGACTTATGTGCTTTTGCGAGGACGCATGAATGTGTCGTTTTATGACGAACACAAGCGGGAAATCGAACGTCGTGAACTCGACCCGCAAAAGGGTGTGTATGGGATAAACATTCCTCGCGGACAGTGGCATACGATTGAGGTGCTGTGCAGCGATACGGTTATTTTTGAGGTGAAGGACGGTCCGTACTCTCCTTTGGTTCCTGACGATATATTGGAATAGTAGGAGCGTGTATATAAACAAAAAAGCCAACTTCGCAAAGTTGGCTTTTTTGTTGTCCGGGAAGGACTCGAACCCTCACAGGCGGAACCAGAATCCGAAGTGCTACCATTACACCACCGGACAAATTTTGTTTTGCGACTGCAAATTTGCGAATTTATTTTTGTTCGACCATGCACGGGCCGGATTTTTTCTTTGGTTTAATAATTTTTTACAAATCTATTTCTCTTGCGGCAATGCCGATTCGATAATGTCGTAGGATTGCTTCATGAGTTGCTCTATGTCGTGCCCGCCTTCTTTGGGAGGATAGATGGGCGGGTGTATGGTCAGAACTATTTTTCCGGGTTTGAAGTTGTAGGTGGTGCGAGGCATTACGGCGAAGGCTCCGTCGATGGTGAGGGGAGCTACGGGTAGCGAAAATTCCACGGCCAGTTGGTATGCCCCTCGTTTGAAAGGTCGCATTTTGCCGGTCCATGTGCGGGCTCCTTCGGGAAAAACAACGAGCGACATTCCGTTTTGCAGTGTTTTTTCGGCTTTTTGGAGCGTCTCTTTGAGGTGCCCCGGTGTGCTGTTGTCGACGAAGATGTGCCCGGCTGCGGCACAGGCGCTGCCTACGAAAGGAATGTTCCGCAGACTTTTTTTCATCATCCATTTGAAATTGTGGTTGAGGTATCCGTAGATGAGAAATATGTCGTATGCTCCCTGGTGGTTGGCCACAAAAACGTAGGAGGTGTTCTTGTCGATGTTTTCTCGGCCTCGCACTTCGATTTTGACGAGCGAGAAGATGCAGACGAGCCGCGACCAGATGTGTGCGGGGTAGTATCCCCAAACGTTCCCGTTTCCCAGCCGGCATCCGATAAGGGTAGTGAGTGCGGTAAGCAGTGTGAGTACCAGCAGTATGGGCATGGCAATGAGCCATTGGTACAGGAAGGTGAGTGTGCGTATCATGTTTTTAAGTTTGATTCGTGGAACAAAGGTAGTGAATTTGCCCGAAATCGCACTATTATTGCTGCTTTTTGATGTCAAAATGTAAGAAAGGCGGCTTTTCAGGGCCGCCTTTCGGATTGTATAAACAAAGGGTTGTTTATTTTGTCTTTGCCTCTACGTCGGGAGCGATGAGTTTGTATCCCTTTCCGTGGATATTGATGATCTCGATCGAGGGATCGTCTTTGAGGTGTTTACGCAATTTGGTGATGTAAACGTCCATGCTTCGTGCATTGAAGTAGTTGTCGTCGATCCAAATTGTTTTCAAAGCGAAATTTCTTTCGAGAATCTCGTTTACATGGGCGCAAAGGAGGCTCAGCAATTCCGACTCTTTGGTGGTGAGCTTCGTGCTCTTGTCGTCGATGGAGAGTACCTGTTTTTGGGTATCGAACGTGAAGCGACCGATCTTGTACATGGTCACCTCTTTTCCCTTCTTGCCTTTTACACGGCGCAAGATGGCTTCGATACGGAACACGAGCTCTTCCATACTGAACGGTTTGGTAATGTAGTCGTCGGCTCCGATTTTAAATCCTTCGAGAATATCTTCTTTCAAAGATTTTGCTGTCAAGAATATGATGGGAACTTCTCCGTTTACAGTACGAATTTCTTGTGCGAGGGTGAAGCCGTCTTTTTTGGGCATCATCACGTCGAGCACACATAAGTCGTATTTGCCTTTGAGGAATGCCTTGTACCCGCTTTCTCCGTCGGAGAAGAGGTCGGCGGCATAGCCTTTGGCTTGCAAATACTCTCTTAACAACATGCCAAGATTTTCATCATCTTCGCATAGTAGAATACGCAATCTTTCTTCCATAGTCATTTGTTTTTTATTAGTGGTAGTGTAATTATGAATGTCGAACCTTGATTTATCTCGCTTTCTACGCGGATATCGCCTTTGAGGTCGGTGATGATTTTGTGGACGTAGGCAAGGCCCAGCCCGAATCCTTTCACGTCGTGGCGGTTTCCGGTGGAAACGCGATAAAATTTGTCGAATATTTTCTTTAAGTCTTCACGTTTTATTCCTATTCCGTTATCTCGAATGGATATTTCCACTTTGTCGCTGATGGTTCTCGTGCGAATGAACAGCGAGAGCGGTTCTTCTTCGCGGCGATACTTCACGGCATTGTCGAGTAGGTTGAATATCACGTTGGTAAAGTGCATTTCGTCGACCGATACGATAGCGTCTTCGGCTTCGAGGTCGGCGTCGATTACGCCCCCGTATTTCTCGACTTTGAGTTTGAAGGTACTCATGACACTGGTAACGAGGTCGTTTACATCTACGTTGTGCAATTTCATGAGTGTCTTTTGGCGGTCGAACATAGACATTTGCAGTACTTTTTCGACTTGGAATCTCAGCCGTTTTGTCTCGTCGTTGATTACGCCCGATATGTGTTGGAACATGGCGGGGCTTTTGCCGACGGAGGGGTCGTTGAGCATTTGTGCAGCCAACGATATGGTGGATATGGGGGTTTTAAACTCGTGTGTCATGTTGTTGATAAAATCGTTCTTCATCTCGGTGAGCTTCTTTTGGCGGAAAGCTGTGATGATGGTGAACAGGAAGGTTACCAACAGAATGAGAGTAAAGGCAAACGAGGGTATCATGAATTTTACCGAGCTCGATATGTAGTCTCTCTTGGTGGGGAAATAAACTTTCAGGTAGTTTATTCTTGCCGGTGGATCGTTGGGGAAGATGGCTTGGGTAAAGAGGTTCCCCTCGATTTTGGGATCGTACTGGTTCGAGCTGTATAGTATTTTTTCGTTTTTGTTATAGATGGCAAACTGGAAGGGGAGGTTGAGCCCGTTGTTCTCGAACTCCGATTTCAGGTAGGTTTCCAGTTTTTTGATGTCGATACGCTCCATTACCGGTCGCGTGCTGGCCTTGCTGAGCATATTGAGTATCACCTCGTTGAGCAGACCTTTTTGGTAGAGGTATTGTCCTTTGCGGGCTTCCTGCATATTGCGGTAGGTGCTGATGAGGGTGTTGTGCTCTTTGGGCCGTGGGGCTGCCGGAGTGATGATGGTGCTGGTTTGCTCGCGGAACGAGAAACTGGCTACTGTGCCATCGGGCGAAACAATGGAAAACTGGTGTGTGGCAATATCTTGTTTGTCTTGTTTTTGCTCATACGAAGAGAGCATTTTTTTCTCTTCTTCCTCTAAATATTCGTCGAGATAACGTTGCGTTTCGTCGAGTTCGAGGCTTGTCGATACGGCATAGAGGCTGCGTTTTACCGCTTCGGTGAATTGCTCGTTTCTCATTTTTATCATGTTTTCCATATACATGATTTGAATGTAGAGCAACCCAATGAATGTGAGTGCCATGATTACAACTAATAGCCAGATTGTTGACTTTTTCATTTCGTTTATCTCTCCGATTTTAGAATTTGCGGGTGTTTAATTTTACATCATTTGTACAAATTTATTATTAAACACCCGTTCCTCTATTTTTGTTTATTTTATGAAAACCTATTTTATCTTTTGTATTTAACACTTCACGGCAAATTTAACAAATAAGTGTTTATTTGCAAAAAAGCCGCTGGGTTTTTCCAGCGGCTTTTCGATTATTTAACAAACGGATTGTTTTATTCGTCGGTTTGTTCAGCTTCGTATGCTTTGAGTAGTTTTTCCTGAACGTCGGAGGGCACGAGTTCGTAGGAAGCGAATGCCATTGTGAAAGAGGAGCGTCCGCCGGTAATCGAGCTGAGTGCTGTCGAATAGGAGGCCATCTCTTTCAATGGAATTTTGGCTGTAATTTTTTCGAATCCTTTTTCGCTCGACATACCCATGATAATGGCTCTTCGTCCTTGCAAATCGCTCATGACATCGCCCATGACGTCGGCCGGTGTAAGCACTTCCACGTCGTAGATGGGTTCGAGGATTTTGGGCCCTGCGTTTCGGAATGCTTCGCTGAATGCGTTTCGGCCGGCCAAGCGGAACGATATTTCGTTGGAGTCAACCGGGTGCATTTTTCCGTCGTAGATACATACGCGCACGTCGCGAGCGTAGGAGCCGGTGAGGGGACCTTGTTCCATGCGGTCCATCAAGCCTTTTACAATGGCGGGAATGAAACGGGCATCGATGGCTCCGCCCACGATACAGTTACAAACAACCAGTTTTCCACCCCATTCGAGGTCGATCGTTTGGGTGTCGCGCACGTTCATGCGGTATTCCTGATTGTTGAATTTATAGACTTCGGGCGCCGGCATACCGTCGTAATACGGTTCTATAATAAGGTGTACTTCACCGAACTGGCCTGCACCGCCCGATTGTTTCTTGTGACGATAGTCGGCTCGGGCCGCTTTGGTAATGGTTTCGCGATAGGGGATTCGCGGTTCGATGTATTCGACGGCGAGTTTGTCGTTGTTTTCGATACGCCATTTCAAGGTGCGCAAGTGGAACTCTCCTTGTCCCGAAACAATGGTTTGTTTCAATTCTTTGGATTGTTCTATCTGCCAAGTGGGATCTTCTTCGTGCATACGGGTGAGGATCTCGCTCAGTTTCTCGGCATCGGCTTCGTTGAGGGGTTTTATGGCACGTTGGAATTTGGGTGCCGGATATTTGATGAAGTCGAAATGGTATTCGCATCCTTTGGTGTTGAGGGTGTTGCCGGTACGTACGTCTTTCAGTTTTACCGAAGCCCCTATATCGCCGGCAACGAGTTCGTCGACCGGGGTGCGTATTTGTCCGCACACGCAGAAGAGTTGGGCCAAACGTTCGCGACCGTCGCCACGATCGACATTTACCAAATCGTCACCTTGATGAACGGTACCCGACATGACTTTAAAATAGGAAACTTCGCCGATATGCGGCTCTACCGTAGTTTTGAAACAGAATATGCTTGTGGGGCCGTTGGCATCGGGGGCAACTTCTTCTCCGGCGGTGTTTTTCGGTTTGGGCATTTCGGAAACGAAAGGTACCACATTGCCGAGGAACTCCATCATACGGCGCACACCCATATCGCGTAATGCGCTTACGCAGAATACGGGGTAGATGCTGCGGGTAACCAACCCTTTGCGGATACCTTCGCGCATTTCGTCTTCGGTGAGGGAGCCTTTGTCGAAGAATTTTTCCATCAGTGTTTCGTCGTTTTCGGCAGCGGCTTCAACCAGTTTTTGGTTCAATTCCCGGGCTTTCTCCATTTCGCTTTCGGGAATTTCGGATATAGTGGGCTTGCCGCCTTCGGGCGACCAGCTGTACATTTTCATGAGAAGGACGTCGATCATGGCGTTGAACGACGGGCCGCAGTGAAGCGGGTATTGCACTTGTACGATTCGGTTCCCGAATGTTTCGTGCATTTGGTTGATTACATTTTCGTAATCGGCTTTTTCGCCATCGAGTTGGTTCATGGCGAAAAGAATAGGTTTGTTGAGGTTCTCGGCTGTACGGAATATGTTTTGTGTACCTACCTCAACTCCGTATTGTGCGTCGATAACGATTACTCCGGTGTCGGTTACGTTGAGCGCGGTGATGGCACTCCCCACAAAGTCGTCGGCTCCCGGACAATCTATCACGTTGAGTTTCTTTCCTAAAAATTCGGCATAAAAAACTGTGGAAAAGACGGAATATCCATATTCTTTTTCCACAGGAAAGTAGTCCGATACGGTGTTTTTCCCTTCGACGGTTCCGCGACGTTTTATTACACCACACTCGTAGAGCATAGCTTCTGCGAGGGTGGTCTTACCGGAGCCTTTGCTGCCCAACAGGGCAATGTTTTTAATTTCGTGAGATTGATAGACTTTCATGATATTAAAGTTTTAATAAAAGAAACATACTTAGCTCTGTTTTTTTGACAAAGCGTTCGCAAATTATGAATTATATTTTTAAAATGCAACGATAAGAACTATGTTACAAAACATTGTTTGTGAAACGAACTTTTGTACTTTTGTATCTCGATGGCCGGATTGTATATTCACATACCGTTTTGTGCGAGCCGCTGTATTTATTGCGACTTTTTTTCGTCGACCGATTCTTCTTGGAGGGGGGCTTATGTCGATGCGCTTTGCCGTGAACTCGACCTGCGCCGCGGGGAGTTGGGTGGTGAGCCTGTCGCGACGGTTTATTTTGGGGGAGGCACTCCCTCGACGTTATCGGCCGACGAGCGTGAACGGCTTTTTTGTGCGCTCTCGAAGGTGGTCGAGTGGGACACGTGCGACGAAGTTACTTTCGAGGTGAACCCCGACGATGTAACACCTTTATTTATAAGCGAGTTGAAAGATACTCCGGTAAACCGGCTGAGCATGGGGGTACAGAGTTTCGATGATAACGATTTGGCTTTCTTGCATCGCCGGCATACTGTCCGGGCTGCGGTCGAAGCGGTTGAGCGTTGTCGTCGGGGAGGGTACGAGAATGTGAGTATCGATCTTATTTACGGATTGCCGGGGCAAACGCTCGACCGGTGGAACGCGAATTTACAGCGTGCCGTGGCGTTGGATGTCCCGCACATCTCGGCCTACAACCTTATTTACGAAGAGGGGACGGCGTTGTGGCGAATGCGCGAGCGGGGCGAGGTGGAGGAGTGCGACGAGGAGTTGGCGTTGCAGATGTTCGGGCAACTTATCGATACGCTCTCGTCGCATGGGTATGAACATTACGAGATTTCCAATTTTGCCCGTTCCGGCCGGTATGCCCGGCATAATACCTCGTATTGGCAAGGCGTGCCTTATTTGGGCCTCGGGGCGGCGGCTCACAGTTACGACGGGCGGTGCCGGAGGGTTAATCCTGCATCCTTGTCGAGGTATGTCGCTGCCGTAACCGAGGGGAGGGTGGCCTATACCGAGGAACTCGAAACATTCGACAGCCTCTATAACGAACGGATACTTACTTCGTTGCGCACCTGTTGGGGGTTGGATTTGAATCGTCTTGCCGCCGATTTCGGCCCCGACCGCGCACACTATTGCATGGAACAGGCCCGACCGCACATCGAGGCCGGGCGGCTGGTCGTTGCCGACGGTATTTTGCGGATAACCCGTGAGGGAATTTTTACCTCCGACGATATAATGAGCGATCTTTTTTGGGTGGATTGATTTCTCTCGCCCCCTGTCGCGCTCTACCGCTTGCCTTCCACCGCGGTAGTGTTACAGTTTCAGTTTATAGGCAAAGGAGATAAAGGTGTTGAGTTGTTGCGGAGTTTTGTTGATGAGGTGCTCTTCGCGCACTTTGCATTCGATCGAGTTTTTCGGGTCGATACGATACTCCACGCCGGCGTCGTACCATACCCGGTCCAAATTGCCGCTTTTGCTGCCGTTGAGTAAGAGGAATATGTCGGTATGGAAGAAGGGGGTCCAGCGGCTGTTGGGGATAGCGTAACTGAACAGCAATTTGTTCCGCCATTTGTTCAACGGCTGGGCGGTTCCTACGGTATAGGTCGATTCGAACCGGGAGTTCAGCGAAATGGAGAGCCGGTCGACGGGGCAGGAAAAGGTTGCCCCCACATGGTAACGGTTTCGGTTATTATAGGTACCCGGAGGCGTCTGTTGGTTCATGTAGTAGTAGAGGGCGTTCAGTTTTATATATTTAGGTACGACGGTGTACGATACGGCTACGATCGACATATACCGTTCGTAATATCGCCCGAGTGTCCATACGTTTTGTTGCAGTTGCAGGTTTACCCGGTCTATCTGTTTGGATAGGGTGAAGTTCCACATCGTACCCACTTCGCTGCTGTATTCGCGGGCCGAAACGTGGGTGAGGCACGAGAATAGAATAATACAAAGGGAGAGTATGCGTTTGTATATGTGGTTGTGTAGCGATTGTTTCATGTTTATTCGTGATGATAGGGTTCGTTATTGAGAATGGTCATGGCACGGTACAACTGTTCGACGAAGATGAGGCGAATCATTTGGTGCGAGTAGGTCATCTTCGACAGCGAAATTTTTTCTTGCGCCACGTTGTAGATACGGTCCGAAAAACCGTAAGGCCCGCCTACGACAAAGACCAGCCGTTTCGACACGTTGGCCATCTTTTTTTCGAGATACGAGGCAAATTGCAGCGAGGTGAACTCCTTGCCGTGTTCGTCGAGCAGCACGATGTAGTCGCCGGGCAGGATTGCTTTCAGAATCAAGTCGGCCTCCCGCTCTTTTTGCTGGTCGGCACTGAGGCTTTTGGTGTTGCGCAATTCGGGAATGACAACCGTTTCGAAGGGTACATAGTGAACCAGTCGTTTGCTGTACTCCTCGATACCTCGAACAAAGTACGATTCAACCGTTTTTCCCACAACCAGTAGCGTTATTTTCATGCTCGATTCTAAATTTTCGGCAAATTTAATATAAACAAAGAGTAAAATCAAACTTGTTTCTCTCTTTGCCTTGTGTTATCTTTGTACCGATAATTAGGAATTTATCAAATACCGAACGATATGAAAACAACCGAACAATTAATAGACGAGTTGATCGATTTGGCTTTTGCCGAGGATATAGGCGACGGCGACCACACAACTTTGTGCTGCATACCTGCCACCGCTATGGGTAAATCGAAGTTGCTGATTAAGGAGCCGGGTGTATTGGCCGGTGTAGAGGTAGCCCGTGAGATATTCCGCCGCTTCGACCCCGAGTTGAAGATGACCGTTTATATCGAAGATGGCGCCGAAGTGAAACCCGGCGATGTGGCTTTTGTAGTTGAAGGCCGTGTACAATCGCTGTTGCAAACCGAGCGGCTCATGCTCAACGTCATGCAGCGCATGAGCGGTATCGCCACCATGACCCGCCGCTATGTGAAACGGCTCGAAGGGCTGCACACCCGCATACTCGATACCCGCAAAACCACGCCGGGTATGCGTATGCTCGAAAAGGCTGCCGTGAAGATTGGCGGCGGCGTGAATCACCGTATCGGGCTTTTCGACATGATTCTGCTCAAAGACAACCACGTCGATTTTGCCGGCGGCATAGAGAATGCCATTACCCGTTGCCACCACTATTTGAAGGAGAAAGGCAAGGATTTGAAAATCGAAATCGAGGTGCGCAATCTCGATGAGTTGCGCGAAGTGATGCGCGTGGGTGGTGTCGATCGTATTATGCTCGATAACTTCTCGCCCGAACTCACTCGCGAAGCGGTGAAGATTGTCGACGGCAAATACGAGACCGAATCGTCGGGTGGCATTACCTTCGACACGATTCGCGATTATGCCGAGTGTGGCGTCGACTTCATCTCGGTAGGTGCGCTCACCCATTCGGTCAAAGGGCTCGATATGAGCTTTAAGGCTTGTTGAGGAAAATTATCTGAGAAATAGGCAGCCCCCAAAAGTTTAATAAAAAAAACTTTTAGGGGCTGTTTTTTTCGTTGCAGGGGTGAGACGGGTTATACTGCACCCGATATGGGGGGACCGTCGCTTTTATTTTGTTGGAACCCGCACCGGGGCGTGGCTGTATGGTATTACTCGTGAATCTCTCGGCGGGATTCTTTACTCTGTGGTTGGGATCGTTTGTTCAACGATTTGCAGCAGCTTATAGGTTACACGGCTGGCGTCGGCGGGAGGATTGGACAAAGTGGTCTTTTCGACCGATAGGGTATAGTCGTATCCTTTTTCATATACAAAGCCGGCGATAGCCCCGAAGGCGAGCGGTTGGTATTCGGTTTCTCCCGGCTCTTTCACCCGCATACATTCAACGGGTTGTTCGGCACCCCACGGCTGGTATGTCCCTGTCTCTGATGAGACATAGAGAGTAACGGTTTCTATACGGTCTTTTAGTGAGTAATCGTCTTTGTCACAGCCTATAAGTACGAGATTCACGAGTAGCAGACCGAGAAGCAAAAGTTTTGATTTCATGGTTTTGAAAGGTTAGGGTTTGTCTGTGGACAAATGTAAAAAAAGAAAAAAATTTATCCAAAGCGGGATTTAGTTTTCTCGGAATTTTATATTATTATATAATCAAGGTGCCGGCATAATACACCCGGGGCTGCTCCTTCGTGTGAAGGAACAGCCCCGTGCTATTGGTTTTGATATCAGTTGCTTAGTTGTTGAGTACAAGCCGGAAGGTCATCTCCTCGGGTTGTTGTTGGAGGAAATCGCTGTATTGGACGTAAAACGCTACGCTGCCCGGCATATAGTCGTAGGTAAACGTTTCGGTCCACAGTATTTCGTTCCCTTGCGAGTCGGTGCTGCCCCGGTGTATGGTGTAGGGCAAGGGTGTGATTACCTCGTCGTTGGTTCCCGGCGACAGCACGAGATAACCCAGTGCATAGCCGTTGAGGTAGAGGTCGTCGGTGATGTCGTCGTTTTTAAACACAAACATATAGTATGTGTTTAATCCGTCCGCCGTGTTGACGAGTTCCCAGTCTTGCGATTTCACGGTGTAGGTGTAGTACTTCCAATACATTCCTTCGCCGGGAACGCCTTGCGGCCCCATAGGGCCTTCGCAGGAAAACAATGTCAGACTTATGATTGCCAGTAATAGTAGTTTTTTCATCGTTTTATTTTATTAATCGTTGGGTATAAATTGTTCGAGACCGCGATTTTTCGCTCGCTGTCGAGAATGTTGCGATGCCTTCGACCGCTCCATTCTTTTTACAAATATAACAAGGAGTTGTAAAAAACAGTTCTGTTTTGAGATAATTTATCATTTTTAATGATCGATTTCAAAAGTCTGTTATGGGTATGTGTTATTGTATATAAATGTATATCAATAAAACGATTCCAAATTTCTCTGTTTCGGCTTTTATGTCTACCTTTGCGGCATAATTGTGAAATTAGAGATTTATGACAGATCGTAATTCTCCGTTGATTTTGGGAAGCGAGCCGATAGGCAAGCTGTTGGTACAATACTCTGTACCGGCCATTATAGCGATGACTGTCACATCGCTTTACAATATTATAGACAGTATTTTTATCGGACATGGTGTAGGGGCGCTGGCAATCGCCGGTTTGGCCATTACTTTCCCGTTGATGAACTTGGTGGTAGCCTTTTGTACGCTGGTGGGTATAGGCGGTGCTACGATAAGTTCTATTTTTTTGGGACAGGGCGATCGGGTGCGGGCTACCGAGGTGGTTCATAACGTCTTGTTCATGTGCATTGTCAATGCGATATGTTTCGGTGGATTGACATTCGTGTTTCTCGATCCCATTTTGTTGTTCTTCGGGGCAAGTCACGACACATTGCCGTATGCCCGCGACTTCATGCAAGTGATATTGCTGGGAACACCTATTACCTACGTTTTTATCGGGTTGAACAATGTGATGCGGGCTACGGGTTATCCTCGCAAGGCCATGTTGTCGTCGTTGTTGACCGTGGGTTGCAACATTATTTTGGCACCTATATTTATCTTTTCGCTGGGTTGGGGAATCCGGGGGGCGGCTTTGGCCACTCTCGTTTCGCAAACGGTTGCTATGGTGTGGGTTCTTGTCCATTTCTCCAATAAAAAGAGCTTTGTACACTTCGACCGTCGCTATGCCCGACTGAAACTTCGGGTCGTAGGCAAGATATTCTCGATAGGTATGTCGCCTTTCTTGATGAACGTATGTGCCTGTGTGGTGGTTATCTTTATCAACAACGCTTTGCAACGGACCGGTGGCGACTTGGCCATAGGCGCTTATGGCATTGTGAACCGCACGTTGATGCTGTTTGTGATGATTGTGATGGGTATTACACAGGGTATGCAACCTATTGTGGGATATAATTTTGGAGCGAAGCAGTACGACCGGGTGCGCAAGACTTTGCGTTACGGTATTACGGCAGGAGTGATTGTTACCAGTGTGGGATTTGTGTTTAGCGAATTGTTCCCTCATGCTATTGTGGCCTTGTTTACCACCAGCGAGGAGTTGGTCGATTTGTCGGTGGTGGGGCTTCGTATCAGTTGTGCCATGTTCCCGTTTGTCGGTTGCCAAATTGTTATTTCCAATTTCTTCCAGTCTATCGGACGGGCACCGGTATCGATATTCCTCTCGTTGTCGCGACAGTTGCTGTTTCTGTTGCCGTTGCTGTTGATTTTACCCAACTATTGGTCTACAAACGGGGTATGGTGGAGTATGCCCATCTCCGATTTTATCGCATTTGTCATTGCCGTTGTTGCTTTGTGGATACACTTGCGGACTATACGTCGGAAGTTTCAAGGAGTTCAATCTTAAAAATATAGAGCTATGAAAAAGAGATTAACAATTGCGCTGGTTGCGCATGATAACCGTAAAGCCGATATGGTGGAGTGGGTGAAACACAATGCCGAGTTGCTGTCGCATCATCATTTGGTATGTACGGGAACAACCGGACGGTTGATTAAAGAGGCTTTCGAGGAGTTGAATATCGAGGCCGATGTGACTTGTATGAATTCGGGTCCGTTGGGTGGTGATGCCGAGATTGCCGCTTTGGTGGTACGCCATCAGGTCGATTTGGCCATATTCCTAATCGACGACCTCAATCCTCAGCCGCACGAAGCCGATATACAAATGTTGCTCCGTCAATGCCGGGTGCACAATGTGCCTATCGCTTGCAACCGGTATAGCGCCGACTTGATGATTACCAGCACGCTGTGGGACGACGATTCGTACGTGCCGAGCGAGCCGAAATATGCTTATTTCCAACGTTGAAATTTGCAGGGCCCGATTTTATGAGGGAGCGCCACGAAAAGGTCGCTCCCTTTGTTTTATCCCTCTATCTCACTCAGTTCGAGCCAGCGGAGGGTCTTTTCGTCAAGTGTGTCGTTTAGTTCGGGCAGCCGTTTCGACTTCTCGGTAAGTTCGTCGACACTGAGTGTGCCGCTGCACAACAGGGTTTCGATGGCTTTCTTCTCCTCTTCCAGTTCGGCAATTTCCGTTTCGAGTTGTTCCAACTCTTTCCGCTCTTTGAAGGAGAGGCGCCGCCGGCTGTTCTCGACCGGTTTTGGTTTCTCGGCGACGCTTTTTTTACCCTCCTGTCGGGCTTTTTCGGCCTGTTCCTGCCGGGCTTTTTGTTCCTGCTCCTCGCGCCATTCGCGGTAGTCGGTATAGTTTCCGGGGAAATCTTTCAATTCGCCGTTCCCTTTGAACACCAATAGGTGGTCGGCCACCTTGTCCATGAAGTAGCGGTCGTGCGAGATGACGATAACGCAGCCTTTGAAATTGCGCAGATACTCTTCGAGTACGTTGAGGGTGACGATGTCGAGGTCGTTGGTAGGCTCGTCAAGAACCAAGAAGTTGGGGTTGCTGATAAGAATTGTGCACAGGTAGAGCCGTCGCCGTTCGCCTCCGCTGAGTTTATAGATGTAGTTGTGCTGCGTTTCGGGAGTAAAGAGGAAATGTTGCAGGAATTGTGATGCCGACAGTTTGCGCCCGTCGCCGAGCGAAATTTCCTCGGCTATGTTGCGCACGGCGTCGATAACTTTCATTTGGTCGTTGAACTGCATTCCCTCTTGGCTGTAATAGCCGAATTTTACCGTTTCGCCAATGTCGAATCGTCCGCTGTCGGGTTTCACTTCGCCAATGAGCATTTTGATGAAGGTCGATTTCCCGGTACCGTTGTTCCCTACGATACCCATTTTTTCGTAACGGGTGAAGGTGTAGTTGAAGTCCTCGATAATTTTGAGGTCGCCGAATCGTTTGGTAATACCCTTTGCCTCGAAAATTTTGGAGCCGATGTACGACGATTTCACTTCGAGGCGCACTTGTCCGGCCGTTTTCTCCCGCCGCGCCTTCTCTTGCAGTTCGGCAAAGGCATCTATGCGGTATTTGGCTTTTGTACCTCGTGCCTGCGGCTGACGTCTGATCCAGTCTAATTCGGTGCGCATGAGGTTTCGGGCGCGGTCTATTTCGGCATTGTGTATCTCGATACGTTCTTCCCGTTTTTCGAGGTAGTAGCTGTAATTGCCTTTGTAGCTATACAGTGTGCGGTCGTCGATTTCGACAATTTGATTGCATACCCGGTCGAGGAAGTAGCGGTCGTGCGTAACCATCAGCAGGGTCATGTGGGAACGCCGCAGGAACTCTTCGAGCCATTCGGTCATGTCGATGTCGAGGTGGTTGGTCGGCTCGTCGAGGATAAGCAAATCGGGTTCGGTAATCAACACATTGGCGAGTGCCAGTCGTTTCAACTGTCCTCCCGAAAGCTCTTTGACGGGCTGTTCGAAATTGTTGATTTTCAGTTGGGAAAGAATCTGTTTGGCACGTTGCTCATAGTCCCATGCTTTGGCGTGATCCATGCGGTCGAGCAATTTTTGCAAGCCGGCGGTGTCGTTGTGCTGCAATGCTTTCTCGTATTCGGCAATCAGGCGCACAGTTTCGTTGTCCGACTGGAAGCAGGCTTCGATTACCGATAATTCGGGTGGATAAGAGGGCGACTGCTCCAAATAGCCTACCCGCAATCCGTTTCGGTAGGTGATGTTTCCGCTGTCGTAGTCCTCCTTGCCGGCTAAAATGTTCAGTAAAGTCGTCTTCCCGGCTCCATTTTTGGCAATCAATCCTATGTGGTCACCTTCGCCCACTCCCAGCGATATATTTTCAAAAAGAATGCGATCTCCGAACGATTTGGTGAGATTCTCTATTTGCAGGTAGCTTATCATTGTCGTCTATTAAATCCAGTCAAATTTACGATAAATGTGGCGATTGAGCAAATAGGGGAGGCTTTTGTCGCCAAAAGGTCGGGACCGGAGGCTCTTTTCGCCTTTGTTTTGCCGGTAGGTGAGCTCCCTTGTGTATGTTTTCCTGTCAACGGGGGAGGGAAAATCTTTTTTTTTGAAAAAATATTCCTTGAAATGGTTTTTGTTTAAGAATAAAGTCTTATCTTTGCAAAGTTTGATTGTACTCAATGACGGAAGTCATGGGTTGTACCAATCTTGTTATCCTATCTATCTACCTGAAACAAAACACACAAACGCCGACATTATCCGTTATTGCAAGACTGTAAAGCATTTGGTCGGAAGTGCAGGGTCTTGCGGGAAATGCTCCTCTTTTTTTATTTTCCCCCTTCTTCATACGATAGAGAGAATATTTGTAAAACTACAACAATGTTGCTTGCAGTTGGTTCGACTTCGTTGTATTCATTTGTGTAATAACTGAGGGTTATTAAGTTTTTTTTGCGATTAAATTGTCGTGTATACTTGTCTAAATGTAAAATAAACTTTACATTTGTAGCGAGAGAATGATCCTTTTACCTATGAACTGAAAATTATAACGGAGATGAAAAAGATTTTCTTGTTGCCCCACAGCTTTAAGAAAGCGGGTTGGGCTATTTTGATTCCTACCTTTATCATCGGATTTATGATGTTTATCGACGGTTGCAACGGTTTCCCCGGTTATTTGATGAAGGGTCTGGACCCTGCCAGCGAGTTATACCGTGTATTGAATTCCAATACGATGGGCTATGTACTCAACAACATTGCTATCATAGGCATTTGCGTGGGCAGTCTGTTTGTCACCTGTTCGCGAGAGCCGATTGAGGACGAACTCATCACCCAGTTGCGGCTCAATGCACTATTGATAGCTCTTTATCTGAGTACGGCGTTTAATGTCGTGTCTGCCCTCTGTTTCTACGGACTCAGCTATTTGTATGTGATGATTGGGAATATCTTCACCGTCTTGCTGGTCTTCTTGGTGGTCTATGAAGTGAAGTTGTGGCGGCTTAAAAAATCGTTGAGTTATGAAGAATAGGATACGAGCCGAACGGGCCGAACTTCGTATAACCCAGCAAGCATTGGCCGAAGCGACCGGTGTGAGCCGGCAAACCATCAATGCCATCGAAACAGGGAAATTTGTTCCCTCCACTGTACTTGCGCTGAAAATAGCACGGCTATTTCGAAAACCGGTCGAGCAGATTTTCCAGTTGGAACCGGATGACTGAATCGGGGGAGGCGTTCCCGATAGAATTTCGATAAACGTGAAAAGGCTGTTGTCTGTGAGAAGATAACAGCCTCTTTTTTATAAGGATCGAGCAAGACGATACCCTCTTGTAACGGACCCTGTTTTTACAGCGGGTCGTATCCGGCCTCCTGAATCAAAGCCTTGTCGTCGTCGACACCGGAGCCGAGGGTGGTGAGCATATCGCCCATGAGCAAGCCGTTTACCCCGGCCAGCAGAGCCTGTTTCTGAGTGGCGCGCGAGAGCCGTGCCCGCCCACCGGCAAACCGAATGAAAGCGTGGGGCAATACGAGGCGGAAGATAGCAATGGTTACCAATATATCTTCGTCGCCGATGGGGGTGGTATGTTCCAACGGTGTGCCCGGTATGGGGCTGAGAATGTTCATCGGGACGGAGCATACCCCCAACTCTTTCAATTCGAACGCCAACTCGATGCGTTGTTGCATGGTTTCGCCCATACCGATGATTCCGCCCGAACAGATCTCCATGCCCAGCTCCTGTGCCGTGCGTATCGTCTCTTTTTTCTGTGCCGAGGTGTGTGTGGTACAAAGTTCGGGGAAATAGGACGAGGAGGTTTCGAGGTTACAATGGTAGCGTTTTACGCCAGCCTCTTTCAATTTTTGTAACTCCTCCCGTTTCAGTAGTCCCATCGAGGCACAGAGTTGTAGATTTGTCTCTTTGCCCATGCGGCGGTAGAGGTCGCAGAAATAATCGAGATCAGAGTTCCTGACGCTTCGGCCGCTGGTGACGAGCGACAGCCGTTTGATACCTTGCGACTCGTTGAGCCGGGCCATAGCCAAAGCCTCCTCCTCGGGAATCGCGTCGTAGGTTTCGATGTGGGTATTGTAGTGTGCCGACTGGGCGCACCATTTGCAATTTTCGGGGCAGTGTCCCGAACGGGCATTGATAATGGAGCAACTGTCGAGTACACGGTTGCAGAAGGCTCGGCGAATTTCGTCGGCCGCAGCGTATAATTCGGGGCGGTTGGCGTGCAGAGCCAGTTCGATGGCCTCGTCGGGGGTAATTTCGCCTCCGGCCAATATGCGGTTTTTAATTTCTTGCAGCATGGTCTCTTTTTTTGGGTGGAACATTTTCGTGTCCGAGGGTACAAATGTAGATTTTTTAGCGAACAATGCGGCCGAAAGTTCTTATAAAAAATCATACAGGGGAAAATGTATAAGAAATATCTATTTTTAAATATTTCGTTTTTAAGCAGATAGAAAATTTTGCATATTTTTTTGTCCAATACTATTGCTATCTGCGAAAAAATATCTACTTTTGTGCCCGGGTAAGTCCTATACGGCCAGCTCCTTGTGAATCCCCCAGGGCTTGACCGCAGCAAGGGTAGCCGGTTGTAGCGGCGCGATGTAGATAGCTTACCCACCTGCCTCTTTAGCTCAGTTGGCCAGAGCACGTGATTTGTAATCTCGGGGTCGTTGGTTCGAATCCGACAAGAGGCTCAAAGGAAAAAGCACTGCAAACACAGTGCTTTTTCCTTTTTTTTGTGAGTTGTGAAATGTGGAGGGGGCTGTGTCGGATCTATTTTTTTCTCTTTCGTTCGAATACGAATGTAAACATTAATGGAGTAGTTTTGTTACACCCATAGATTACATGAAAAAATTTTTGATTATGAAAAACATCGTTTACTATTTCCTGTCTATGTTGTTGTGCTTTGCCGTAGGGCTTTCGGCCAGTTATTTCCAGTCCGATTCCCTTGCAGAGTGGTATCCGTTGCTCGACAAATCGTCGCTTACCCCTCCCGCTTTGGCCTTTCCGATAGTATGGAGTATACTCTATGTTTGCATGGGCGTATCGTTGGGACGGTTGATTGTCGGTTGTCGGGATAAAGTGTTGTTGGGATTGTGGGGCGTTCAGCTTTTACTTAATTTCTTGTGGAGTATCTTCTTCTTTACCTGCCGGAATCCGTTGCTGGGATTGGTCGATATTTTGTTGCTCGACGTGCTGGTATTGCTTTATATGGTAAATTCGCGTCGGTACGACAAAGTGGCATCATGCTTGTTCGCGCCCTATTTTTTATGGCTGTTGTTAGCCACATATCTCAACGGGTATGTATATTTGTATAACTAAAAAAACGTGCAAGACTATGGATATTACACATGATTCATCGAAAGGGGTTTTCGAAACGGTGGTAGAGGGGGTGCGGGCCTATGTATCGTATCGCCTTGTCGACGGGTGTCTCGATATAGAACATACCATTGTTCCCCCGGAAATTGGCGGACGGGGTGTGGCTGCCGCTTTGGTAAAGACGGCGTATGATTATGCGCTGGCTCAGGGTTTGAAGCCTGTGGCTACGTGCGAATATGCGGCGGTGTGGCTGAAACGGAATCCGCAATATGGGGCGGACGTTGCCACAGAGTAGTCGTCTCCTTTCGGGGTGAGTGCGGTGAAAAAAACGACGTGCAACCCGGAGATAGAAAAGGAACGGTTTTGTTTACCTGTAATTAGAATACCTCGGTAACGATGCGAATATCGCTGCGGTCGGTAAATTGCAAGGTAAACCAAATTTTACCTTCGCTGTTCACTTTCTCGATGGTAACGGTGCAACTTTCGTATTGGACAGGATCATTTGAGTTTTCGCGGGTCGCCATTATTCCATCGCTTAGTGTCCCTTTTTGGGAGAAGTCGCCTTGTGCTGTAAAGCGCAGTAATTTGCCGGTTTCGACATAGACGAACCCGTAGGAACGGGTCGAGTTGTCGGCCGTTTCTCCCATGATGTCGATACCGGGTTCGCAACTCACTTGCAGACCGGGAGTTTCTTCGGTTTTTATAGTTGTTTCGGCCCACGACTCTATCCGAGGGGTGGTGTCGATGTTGAATCCCAATTGGCTTTTATTGGGGGTGACGGTAAACGAATAGACCGTTGTTTCTCCTGAATCGAGTATGGCAGAGAGTGTGGCTTTCCCTTCCTTGATGGCGGTTACGGTAAGTCGGTTTCCCGATAGCTCGTATGCGACGGCCGGGTTATTGATGGTGATGGTATAGGAGGTCGATTTGGCCAAATAAATATCGACCGTTTCGTCTACCCGCAGGTTAAATTCGGTTTGCTGGGGTTTGTTTTTCTCCTCCGTACAGCCGCAGAGCAGCGCAATTGTTACCAAAAAGGCTACGATATAGTGGATATATTTTTTTGTTTCCATAAGTTGTGCGATGGGGTTTTATTCAACAATTTGTATACGCATTTTCCCGCTTCCGGCCGAGGTGGTGAACTGTACGGTGTGCATTCCTGTCGAGAGGTCGGCCGGGGTAAGGTGGGTCGCTTGGGTTCCGTCGACCGTCCATTTGACTTCCAAATTACTGTTCAAGCGCAGTAGAACCGGGTCGTCGCTCTTTTTGTAAGAGGATTTCAAGTCGAGAATTTGCAGGTAGGAAATGTTGGAAGGAAGTACCGTTCCGGTGATTCCTATATTGATGGGAGCGGTAAGATCTTCGCTCTGCATTTGCAATGTAACGCTATGGGCACCGATTGTTTGTGGCGAGAAGGTAATGCCGAGTATGTACCCCGTTGTGTTCAGAATATCGGCCGATAACGAAGTTGAGGATAGGGAGAACTCGTTTTGTGTGTCGTTTTGCAACAAAATGGTGAGGTTGTTGGTGAGGTTGCGGCCTTTGAGGTAGATTTCGGTGGTTTTCGAAGTTTCGGCTCCGATGTATCCAAAATCGATCTCCTCCTTTGCAATGGTAATTGTCGGGGTCGAAATCTGTGCGCCGGAGAAGCTGAACTCGTAGTCTATCGAGTCGCCCCAAATGAATTCTACCATATTGGGGTAATCGATAAAGGGGTTTCGGTTCCCTTGAAAACTGTATACGGCGTTGTTGCGGTCGATCTCTTTTTGGCTGACAGGGTCTTGTCGATGCCAATCCAGCAATAGTTGTTTCCCATAGGCGTTAAGCGTAGGATAGCTGTTTTGGGCAAACATGGTAGTGGCCAAAGATTTCCACGAGTAATTTTGGTAGCAGGTTACGAAGTAGAAATACATTCGGGCAAAATCGCCTTTGTATTCGTCGGCCGGTTCGAACAGTTTCGTGGCTTTTCCATTGGCATATCCCGTACCTACTTTGCTCACGCCGTTGTCGAAGATGGCGGTGAGGACTTCGCCCAGTGGATAGTTGCTTTTGGCGGAGTTGGCATCGGCATCCGATGGGGTGAGGTGGTGCAGATCATACGACCCGTCGTATTGAAATCTTGTGAGTGGAGTTGTCCCGTTATACTCGGCAGCGTCGCCCCACCAGCTTTTGGGGACGCTGTGCTCGATATTCATACCTCTGGCCGCACCATTCGAAAAGCTGTACGAGTTGTTGGAATACATATCCCATACTTTATCGTTGGGGCGTCGGTCACTCACTTTGAACACGGTCCATGTACAAGCCCCGTTATAATTGCGCGAACCATAGGCGATTCGGGTGTGTTCTTTTAACAGATTGTGCAATTCGGTTTTCAATTCGGCACCGTTTTTCCCTTCCAGCGTATTGGGGTAGTAATCGCGGGGCATATCGGCCGAAAGCGAGAGAAAAATACCGCATATAGCGGTGATAATCATTACATATCGTTTATTCATACGGTCTTCATAAAAGGGTATCAAAGGTAGTGAGAAAGCGTGGAATAGCCAAACCTTTTGCGGCTTTTAGGTTTTCTTATGGTTTTTCATGTAGTATTTAGCCCCTATTTTGTTGTCGATACAATGATTTTTGGCCTTATCGCCTATGAATATTGTGGTAAAAGTGATACCTTTGTACGCTATACGCATGATCGAAAAGCGAGGTTTTAAATGAAGAAAAACGAAAAGCCGAAAGGTATTGTGCAGTTTGCAATGGAGTGGGGTGTGTATATGGGACTCTACTTTGTGGTGAAATTCATATTCGAAGTGTGGAGTATGGATTCTTTTTTCTGTAATGCCGTTGCTTTGGCCATGTTACTGTGTGTACCGGTGTTTGTTTACTTTGTCATGAATAAGTATCATACCCAAATTGGGGAATCGTGTTATTTCTCGCAGTTGTGGATGATGGGTATTTTCCTGTTTTTTTTCACTTCGCTTATCAGTAGTTTAGCCCAATATATTTACTACGTGTATATTAATCCCGATTATATAAAACTACAATTCCAGTCGGCGGTTGAGTTGATGGATGCATGGGGGGTAATGGCTAATGACCCTTCGTTGCTCGAATCTGTAAAGGAGGGGTTGGACAAAGGAAATGTCCCGTCGCCGATGTCGGTCGTGCTGGAACGTATATGGGTGAATTTGTTTTTCGGCTCTTTGTTGTCGGCAGCAGTAGCCGGGCTTGTAAGAATGCGTTTTAATTCAAAACATACAAAACAGTAGCAATATGGATATTTCGGTAATCGTACCTTTATATAACGAAGCCGAATCGTTGCCCGAGTTGGCTGCGTGGATCGAGCGGGTAATGACCGCTAACAAGTTTTCATACGAAATATGGTTCGTCAACGATGGAAGTACCGATAATTCGTGGCAGGTAATCGAATCGTTGCGCGAGAAGAATCCCTGTATCAAAGGGGTGAAGTTCCGGCGGAATTATGGTAAATCGCCTGCTCTGTATGTGGGGTTCGAACGAGCCGAGGGCGATGTGGTGATTACTATGGATGCCGATTTGCAGGATAGTCCCGACGAAATACCCGAATTGTACCGTATGATTACGGTCGAGGGTTACGACTTGGTGTCGGGGTGGAAAAAGAAACGCTACGATCCCCTGTCCAAGACTATTCCTACCAAGCTGTTCAATGCCACGGCTCGCAAGGTGTCGGGCATAAAAAACCTTCACGATTTCAATTGCGGGTTGAAAGCCTATAAAAGAGAGGTGGTGAAGAATATCGAGGTGTATGGCGATATGCACCGTTATATTCCCTATTTAGCGAAAAATGCCGGATATGGCAAAATTGGGGAGAAGGCCGTACACCACCAAGCCCGTAAGTATGGAAAGACAAAGTTTGGGTTAGACCGTTTTGTCAATGGCTATCTCGATTTGATTACCTTGTGGTTTTTCTCCCGGTTTGGGGTGAAACCCATGCACTTTTTCGGGCTGTTGGGTAGCCTCATGTTTGTGTTGGGTTTCATTGCGGTTGTTTTTGTAGGAGCCAATAAGTTGTATTGTTTGTATAGCGGGCTGCCTTATCGTTTGGTGACCGATTCGCCCTATTTTTACTTGGCTTTGACGGCTATGATTTTGGGTACCCAATTGTTCCTTGCCGGCTTTTTGGGCGAACTTATTTCTCGTAACGCGAGTGAGCGTAACAGCTATCAGATAGAGACCGAAATTAAATAAGGAGGGAGAATTTTATGAAAGATTCGACGAAAGAGACCCAAAGTGCCGGATTGCTGGCTTTGGTTAAAGCAAGAAGTTCGGTACGTTCGTTCAAACCCGATAAAGTGGAGCGTGCAAAACTCGAATATATATTGGAGGTGGCCCGACTGGCTCCGTCGGCGGTAAACTTCCAACCGTGGTGCTTTGTTGTCGTAAGGGAGCCCGAACGGCTTAAAGCCTTGTATGAGTGCTATCCTCGCGACTGGTTTGCCAAAGCTCCCGTGTGCATAGTGGTTTGCGGCGATCACGGTGCGTCGTGGAAACGTGCTTCCGACAATAAGGATTTTTGCGATGTCGATGTGGCCATAGCCACCGAACATTTGGTTTTGGCGGCTACCGAGCAAGGGTTAGGAGCCTGCTGGGTGTGCAACTTCGATGCCGCTCGGTGTAAAGAAATTATCGGGTTACCCGAGTCGTGGGAGCCTGTGGTGCTTTTGCCGCTGGGCTATCCGACCGATGGCGCCGCGACCGAGCGAAAGAGAAAACCGTTTAACGATGTAGTGAAATGGGAAAATTTTTGAGTTACGTCGGGATTGCATTGCTCTTGGGTATAGGCTGTTCGGTATGGAGCGGTTGTGCGAGCGAAGGTTGTGTGGATAATCGCAGCAGCATACCGATGGCGCAATTTTATTCGTACGATGCCCAAGAGGCTCAATTGTCGCTCGATTCGATTTCTATCTATGGAATCGGTCAGCCCGGCGACTCGATGTTGCTCGATTCGGCAGTAGCCGTCTCGTTGGTTTATTTGCCCTTGCGTTTTACCCACGATACTACCCGTTATGTGATACGTTACGATCAACAAGGCCTTTCGTCGCCTCGTTACAACGATACGCTTACGTTCATTTATCGGGCTTATCCCTATTTTGCCTCGATCGATTGTGGGGCGATGTATAATTTTATAATAGATACTTGCCGATATACGCGCAATATACTCGATTCGGTTGCGGTAACGGTCCCCGAGATTACCAATAAGAACGAAGAGAGCGTACGTCTTTTCTATACCGTTCAAAACTCCGACGATCAATGAGAAGTAAGGTTTTCATATTGTTTTTGTGGTTGGCCTTGCCATTGGTTTTTCCGTTGGTGGCGCAACGTCGGATAACGCCGGTCGACCCTACGGTCAAACGCGAAGTAAAGGATACCATTCCTACCGATAGCGTGGTCGTTGAGACGGAACCTAAAATAGAAGGGTATCTCTATCCCCTGTTCAACGGACTTATCGTAAATGTCAATATCCTCGACGGGGTGGCCAATTTGTTCGGACAAACTTATGGTAATTACGAGATTGCAGCTGAACTCGATTTGCATAATCGCTTTTTCCCCGTGTGGGAGGTTGGTATCGGCCGTGCTCATAACACCCCCGAAGGCTTGAATTTTACCTATATCAATAAGGCCTCTCTGTATAATCGGGTGGGAATGAACTACAATTTCGGGTATAACAAAACCGATATGAGCTTTTTTTATATCGGCCTTCGTTACGGATTTTCGGTTTTTACTTACGATATAGACAATATACAGGTAGAATCGCCCTATTGGGAAGAAAGTGAACAGTTGCGTATTGCCGGGCAAAAGTCGTGGGCTCACTGGGGTGAGCTGTTGGGCGGATTGCGTGTACAGGTATATAAGAATTTTTATATGGGGTGGACGGCTCGTTACCGGTTGATATTCGGGTATAAAAAGAATAGCCATTCGCAGCCGTGGTATATTCCGGGCTTCGGACCCACGAGTTCGCCGTTCGGATTTACCTATACGCTGGGGTATCGTTTTTCTTTTGGGAAGAAGGCGAACACGGCACCATCGCAACCGGTCACGGAGTAAAATGTTGATGAGATGATAAAATCCATAGAAGATATATTGCATAGTGTGGCCTCCATGTTGTCTATTGGGGGAGACCATTGGCACAAAGTGGTTTATATATCATTGGTCGTTGTGATAGCGATCATTTGCGATGTAATTTGTAAACTTCTGATAAATAAACTTCTGTTGCCGGTTATACGTCGTACGAAATACGATTGGGACGATCATTTGTACGATAAAAATGTGGTTTCGCGATTGGCGGCTTTGGCTCCGGCTTTTATTTTGTATGCGTTTCTGCCTTCGGCTTTCGAACTTGGTAGTGGCTGGCATATACTCATAACTCGTGTATGCAAGGTTTATATCATAGCTCTTGTCCTTCGATTCTTGAATGGCGTATTGAATGCTCTCCTTGAAATTTTCAGCGAAAAGGAGAGTTTGAAACATTATCCCATAAAGGGTGGTGTACAAACATTGCAGGTGATTATATTTTCGGTGGGATTTATCTGTATCGTAGGTACGGTTATCGACGAATCGCCGGCGCGGTTGTTTGCCGGTTTGGGAGCTTCGGCTGCGGTACTGATGTTGATTTTCAGGGATACCATATTGGGATTTGTGGCCGGGATACAGCTTTCGGCCAACGAGATGTTGCATAAAGGCGACTGGATTACGGCTCCGGCTCATAATGCCAACGGTATAGTACTCGATGTGACGCTCAATACGGTAAAGGTGTTGAATTTCGATAACACGACTACGACAATACCTCCGTATGCGTTGGTGTCGGGCTCTTTTACCAACTGGCGCAGTATGTTCGAGCGGGGCGGTCGTCGCATTACCCGACAAATTTTGTTGGACGTAAACAGTATTGTGTTTCTCAATGAAGAGGATTTGCGCCCGTATGAAAATCATTTTTTGGTGGGTGAGTTTGTAGCCCAACGGTTGCAGGCCATTCGCGATGCCCGCGAAGCCGGTAATTCTTTTTTGGTCGAAGAGTTGAGAGTGACAAATAGTATGTTATTCAGGGTATATCTCGAAAATTATATCCGGCAAATGGGAAACTCCAATCCCGATATGCTCTATTTGGTACGTTATCTGCCTATGGCCGAGAAGGGGCTTCCGCTTGAACTTTACCTGTTTTCTTCTCAAACGAATTGGAAGGCCTACGAAGGCATTTTGGCCGATCTGCTCGATCATACCCTCGCTGTGACACGGGAGTTCGGTTTGCGGCTCTATCAACTTCCCGGAAGTTACGATATGCAATTTTTGCGCGAGAGGAAGTCGTAATATTTGACTTCTTTTGTGCTTTGAAACTTAAATTACACATTTTGTAGCCTATTTTTATAGTATCTTTTGCGATAGCCAACATCGATAAGATTTATTCATATTTTATGTGATAATATTTGTAGTTGATTGTATTGCAGTGTTAATTTGTGAAAAAATCAAATGATAATTAGGGTGTCTTCTTATTCGTGAGTAAATTTATTCCGCAGATTAAAAGGGCTTATGTAATTGGTTGTATAGTGCTATGATTTCGAAATATGTAATAGAGGCTTTATATAAAAAGTATCCGAGCCCTCCGCAGAATTTTCCCGATTTGGATATCGAAGACTTTATTTCGCTTTGTGGCGAAACATACGGTATTGTACTCGACGAGAATACTATTACATTCGGCCGAATGAGTGAGGAGAATCCGTTTCGTGTGATTTTGTTGCGCCATATATGCGGGATAGAAAAATTCGAAGACCATATAGCGCTGGTAACCCCGTCGTATATATTGTTTTTTCATAGGGATAAGTTTGACATGATGGTCCATTTCAAACCCGAGAACAAGTCTTGTTGGCAGCGGTTGTACGGCTGGTTCAAATATAAATTGTTGCGTTCGAAAGGATAGCTGTAAAGGGAAGGGGTATAGAGATGGTAAAATGTACCGAAATAAAATTGCCGCATTATGGCAGAGGGTATCACTTGATAACCGCCGAGGTGTGTGCTCGGTTGCCTCGTTTGCCACAAAGCGGACTGCTACATCTTTTTATAAAACATACGTCGGCCGCGTTGACGATCAATGAGAATGCCGATCCCGACGTTCGGGCCGATTTTGCTTCGTTTTTCGATCGGATTGTTCCCGATGGAGCTTCGTATTTTACACATATATACGAGGGCGACGATGATATGTCGGCCCATATCAAGGCATCTTTGTTGGGGCCTTCGCTTACGATTCCTATCAAGGAGGGGCGTCTCGATTTAGGGCGGTGGCAAGGCATTTATTTGTGTGAGTTTCGCGACGGAGGCGGCGAGCGTTGCGTGGCCGTTACGATTGTGGAGTGAACGGGCGGGGCGTTCTAATCTATTGGGGGGGCCGTACCCATGTATACGTCAAAAGCCGTTTGAGCGTTGGTTCAACGCTCAAACGGCTTTGATGGTATTTTTGAAGGAATTTTTAGAGGCTTACATATTGTTATAGTCGTCGTCCATCGACAAGTCGTCGAACCCGTCTATGTCGAGTTCCGAAGGATCGTAAGTTTCGTCGCCGTAGAAATTCTCGTCGAAATCCGATGTGGTGTTTGCCGCATTCTTTTTCTCCATTTCCTCAAAATCCATCACTTGTTGAGGCGGATTGCCTTCGGAACGGGTGCAAACCGGAGCGTCCAAATCTTTTCCCGGTTCTATGTCTTTTAATTCCATGAAAAACATACGGTCGGTCATGTAGTCAAATACAAAGACCAAGCGTTGGCCTTCGTCTTCGATAAGCTCGCTCAATCGAGTCGAAGCCATAATCCATGTATCCTCGTCCGAGTCCTTTCCCATATCCATGAGGGTGATTTCTGTTTTTTTCTCCCAGTCGTCGTCACAAATGAAGAAAGAGGTCATTTGGTCTTTGGTGAATCCCACAGAATCGAGTATGGCATCGTGCAGTTCAAGGAAAGTGGCATCGGAATCTATGCAGATTTCCCGTCTAAAATTGTCAACTTCGTCCGAAACAATTCTGAATTTATATACCATAGTTTTTTATAATTAAGTTCTTTTTTTGGATACGTAAAAGTACTAAAAAACTTTCTCTTACCAAATACAAGGATATAAAAATTCGCGATTATGATGTTATTTGAAAGAGTGCGTTTTAACCTGCTTGCAGAGGAGGTGCGAAGAAAAACGACAAGGCATATCGTTGTGATGTGCCTTGTCGTTGATATACAGATGTATAAAAGTGTTCGATTAGAAACACCAACCTACTCGAAACGCCGGAGTTGCATGGAACCCGAATGTGTTTTCTAAGGTGGCGTTATCGCCGGGAGTTTCGTGGGTGGTAGTACCGGTAATGTTTGTTGTGCGGCCTCTCTTTATAGATACCCTTTGATAATCCCGCGTTTGGAGTTGCGCACGAACAGTACAATTTCGTCGCGTTCTTTGGTGGCGGGCAACTCGGCTTCGATACGTTCGATGGCATCGCTGTTATTCATATCGGACAGATAGAGATAGCGATAAATTTCTTGTATGTTGCAAATGGTTTCGTTGCTGAAATTGCGACGACGCAGCCCGATGGAGTTGATGCCGGCGTAGGAGATAGGGTTACGTCCGGCTTTGATATAAGGGGGAATATCTTTGTTGATGTGCGAACCGCCTTGTACCATGACGTGTGCACCAATATGGCTGAACTGGTGTATGAGGCTGCCTCCCCCGATCACGGCATAGTTGTCGATAACGACCTCGCCGGCTACTTGGGTAGCGTTCGATATGATGACGTTGTCGCCTACAATGCAGTCGTGAGCAATGTGCGAATAGGCCATAATCAAGCAATTGCTTCCTACGATGGTTTTCCCTTTGGCGGCAGTCCCGCGGTTTACGGTGACACATTCGCGCAAGGTGGTGTTGTCGCCAATCTCTACGGTGGTTTCTTCGCCCTGGAATTTGAGGTCTTGGGGAATGGCCGAGATGACGGCTCCGGGGAATATCTTGCAGTTTTTACCAATGCGGGCCCCTTCGAGAATGGTTACGTTTGAGCCTATATGAGTACCTTCGCCGATGACTACGTTTTTATCGATAGTCACAAAGGGTTCTATGACTACGTTGTTGGCGATTTTTGCATCGGGGTGGACGTATGCTAACGGTTGTTTCATTTATTTGCGTTTTATTTGTTCTTGATAATTTGTGCCATAAATTCTGCTTCGGTGACGATGCGTTCGCCTACAAAAGCGTAACCTTTCATATAGGCGCAGCCACGACGTACTTCGCTCATCAGTGATAGATGGAAGATGACGGTATCGCCGGGGACAACTTTTTGGCGGAACTTCACGTTGTCGATTTTCATGAAGTAGGTCGAGTAGCGTTCGGGTTCCTCGACTGTACCCAATACCAAGAGGCCGCCAGTTTGAGCCATGGCTTCTACCAACAAGACTCCGGGCATGACGGGCTCGCTGGGGAAGTGCCCTTGGAAGAAAGGTTCGTTGCCCGATACGTTTTTGATACCGACAATATGGCGGGTTCCCATCTCGATGATTTTATCCACCAACAGGAAGGGATAGCGGTGGGGCAGCAACTGACGGATACGGTTGACGTCCATAATCGGCTCTTTGTTGGGATTGTAGACGGGGCATTGAATGTCTTGGCGGCGAAGTTCCTTGCGGATAAGACGCGCAAACTGATTGTTGATCTTATGCCCCGGACGGGTGGCGATGATACGTCCCTTGATGGGTTTCCCTACCAATGCGATGTCGCCCAGTATATCGAGCAATTTGTGCCGAGCCGGTTCGTTTTCAAATTCGAGCGGCTTGTTGTTGATGTATCCCAATTCGTCGACGTGTTTGTGGGGGACACCCAAGAGGTCGGCCAGTCGGTCGAGTTCGGCTTGCGAGGTCTTTTGATCGTAAATGACAATTGCATTGTCCAAGTCGCCGCCTTTTATCAAGTTGTTTTTTACCAGCGGTTCTACTTCGCGAACAAATACGAAAGTACGGGCTCCGGCGATTTCTTTTTTGAAATCGTGCAGGTCTTCGAGACTGGCAAATTGGTTGTTCAGGATAGGAGAGTCGAACGAGATAAGGGTGTTTATGCTGAACTCGTCGTCGGGCAATACAACGATCGATGAGCCTGTTCCCTCGTCGTGCAATTCGATTTTCGATTTGATGAGGTAATATTCCCGTTCGGCGTTTTGCTCTTCGAGCCCGCAGCGCTCTATCTCTTCGGCGTATGTGATAGCGCTTCCGTCGAGTATAGGCATTTCGGGCGCGTTGACCTGTATGAGGCAGTTGTCTATTTCGGCTGCATACAAGGCGGCCATGGCGTGTTCGATGGTGCTTACTCTAACATCGCCCTCGGCAATGACTGTCCCCCGGCTTGTTTCCACTACATTTTCGGCCAAAGCGTCGATAATAGGTTCTCCTTCGAGGTCGATACGTTGTATTTTGTATCCGTGATTTTCGGGTGCGGGCAGGAATGTAGCCGTGATGTCCAAACCGGTGTGCAGACCTTTACCGCTGACCGAGAAACTTTGTTTTAAAGTCTTTTGTTTCATCTATATTCTTGTTTATTGTTTTTTCAATTCTTCTTTCAACGAGGCAATCTCTTTTTGGAGGGCTTTAACTGTTTGGGTGAGATCGGGCAATCGTTTGATGTAAACGACTTGGCGGGCAAACTCTTTGGAGGGTACGGCAGGGTATCCCATAATGACGGCGTCGTCTTCGACATGGTTGGGGATTCCCGATTGGGCGCCTACCTGTATGCGGTTGCCCAGCCTGATGTGCCCGGCTACGCCCACTTGCCCGCCTATCATGGAGTGGCTGCCGACTTTGGCCGATCCGGCTATTCCGGCCTGAGCGGCGATAACGGTGTGTTCGCCTACCTCTACGTTATGTGCTATTTGAATGAGATTGTCGAGTTTTACTCCTCTACGGATAACGGTCGACCCCATAGTGGCTCGGTCGATGGTGGTATTGGCACCAACCTCTACGTTGTCTTCGAGAACGACATTGCCTATTTGCGCAATCTTTGCGTATTCGCCGTTGGCTTGCGGAGCGAACCCGAATCCATCGGCTCCGATTACGACTCCGGCGTGCAAAGTACAGTTGTTGCCGATGACGCAGCCGTGGTAGATTTTAACCCCGGCAAACAGGGTGACATTGTCGCCGATGACTACATCGTTGCCGATATAGGCTTGGGGATATATTTTTACGTTTTTCCCTATCTTCACCCGCTCGCCAATGTAAGCAAAAGCTCCCAAATAGATGTCGTCGGGGAGGGTTACCGACGGGGCTACATAGTTGGGCTGTTCGATGCCTTGCTTGGCCGTAACGGCTTGGTTGACCAAATTGAGCAGCATTGCCAAACAGGCATAGGGATCGTCGACCTTGATGAGGGTAGCTCCGATGGGCTGTTCCGGTTCGAAATCCCGTCTTACCAACACAATGCTGGCTTGGGTTTGATATATGTAGTGTGTGTATTTAAGATTAGACAAAAATGTGAGTGTACCGGGTGTTCCTTCTTCGATTTTCGACAGATTATCGACCTCTACCGAGGGATCACCAACCAACTCGCCATGTAGAAAATCGGCTATTTGTTGTGCTGAGAATTTCATGCTGTTCTCTGTCATTAGATATTATAATCGGCAAATTTCGCAATTTTTTTCAAATTCTTGATATTAACGAGTAGAATTTATTACAAAACCGTTTCGGGTATTTATGGGCGGATATTATATTCTGTTGATTATTAGTAGTATATTCACTTCTAGTTAAAACTGCTCCTTTTGTTTGGTGGAGAAAACCGTATGAGATTTTTGTGAAGAAAATTTTTATCGTAGCGAAAGAATTTTTTTAAACAAAAATTGATTCTCTTTCGAATATTTATGTTACCTTTGCAGCCTGTATTTTGGGTGCATAAAAAATTTAGAAATCCCAAATATACAGATAGTTTATAACATAAATCATTTAAGCATAAACTATGAAATTGATGCAAGAAAAGCTGGCGAAGTACGATGCTCCGCAAAAAGCCAAGGCTTTGGGTGTTTATCCTTATTTTCGCAAGATAGAAAGCGATCAGGACACCGAGGTCTTAATCAATGGTAAAAAAGTTTTGATGTTCGGTTCGAACAGTTATTTAGGCCTCACCAATCACCCTAAAATCAAAGAAGCTGCTATTGCCGCCATTCGCAAATATGGTACGGGGTGTGCCGGTTCTCGTTTCTTGAACGGTACTCTCGATATTCACGAGGAGTTGGAACAACGATTGGCCAAATTTGTAGGGAAAGAGGAGGCTATTATTTATTCCACCGGTTTCCAAGTTAACTTGGGAGTTGTCTCTTGCGTGACCGGACGCGGCGACTATATTTTGTGGGACGAACTCGACCACGCTTCGATCATAGAAGGCCGTCGACTCTCTTTCTCTACTCCGGTAAAATATCGTCACAACGATATGGAGTCGTTGGAGGAGCAGTTGCGTAATTGCGACCCCGACAAGGTGAAGTTGATTGTTACCGACGGTGTCTTTTCGATGGAGGGCGATGTGGCAAATCTTCCCGAAATCGTGCGGTTGGCAAAACAGTACAACGCTGCCATAATGGTCGATGAGGCACATGGTATTGGTGTTTTCGGCCGGAACGGACGCGGTACTTGCGACCACTTTGGGGTAGCCGACGATGTGGATCTCATTATGGGAACTTTCAGTAAATCGTTTGCTTCGCTGGGCGGATTTATTGCCACCGACAAGGTGACGGCAAACTATTTGCGCCACAACTCTCGTTCGTATATTTTCAGTGCAAGTATTACGCCGGCTTCGACAGCCGCGGTAGGCGCTGCTCTGGATATTATGGAGAGTGAGCCCGAACGTATTGCCAACCTGTGGGATGTGACGAACTATGCGTTGGAAGGGTTCCGCCGCATTGGTTGCGAAATAGGAAATACTTGTACCCCTATTATCCCGCTGTTTATTCGCGATAACGACAAAACATTCCGGGTTACCCGCGACTTGTTCGACGAAGGCATTTTCGTGAATCCGGTTGTTGCACCGGCCGTAGCTCCGAAAGATACTTTAATACGTTTCTCGTTGATGGCTACGCATACACGTGCACAAGTGGATATTGCTCTTGAAAAAATAGAGAAATGTTTCAAACGTTTGGAAATCATTAAGTAAATAGTAAAACGTATAAGTATTGGGGCTGTGTCGTGAGCGATACAGCCCCAATTTTTTTGCTGGAAGGGGGGAGAGATTTTTGAAAAAAAATACCCACCTCGTTGACCGAGGCGGGTAGGTGTGCTATACGGTTGTTGCCGTAGGTTGTGGGGTTAATCGTCTATGTCGATTAAGTTGAACTTCAAATCGAACGTCAGTTCCAAACCGTTGGTTAGTTTTACTTCGTAATCGCGTTTGTCACGGTCTATTTTTACAATTTTCGTATCGGGGTAGTTTTGCGTTACATATTGTGCTATTTGCGCCGGAACGATACCGGTTGGTACGGTTGAGTATTTGCAGTCTACCTCTTTCCAGTTACCGTCTTTTTGAAATTCCAACTTGGTGCTGTTGGTAAAGACTACCTCGTAGGTTGTTTCCAGAAAATCGCGTTCGAGTTTGGCAAAGGCAACTTTTTCTTTGGAGAAATGTGTTTTGATAAATTGTTGGGCCTTTTGGGGCAATTGTGTTACTGCAATAGGTTTGTCGTTGTCGGCACAAGCGGTGGTAATACCAAAGACCATCAAAATCGCGGAGAGAATCATTAACTTTTTCATAACATTTAAAATTTTATTTGTTGTATATTGTTTTAATTTGATGGTACAAAGATTAAGTCCAATTTTGAAATGAATTTGAAATTTCGCGAGATTATCGAAAAAAAATCATTTTTTTACCGTATCGGTTGCCAATCGATGTAAAAACAGTGTTTCGACTCTTCGAAACGGTACGTGATATGCAGGTTGTAATACCGGCATACAGCCTTTACCAGCGCCAGCCCCAATCCGGTAGAGCCCTCTTTTTTACTCCCTTGATAGAATCGTTCGAAGATGTGTTCGGCGTTGAGTGGCGTTTCTCCGTCGTTGGCAATTCTGAGGGTGCTCCCCGAGAGCGATACTTCTACACGAGAGTGGGGCGCAGAGTGTACATAGGCATTTTTAAGTAAGTTGGAGAGTAGGGTCGAAGCCAAAGAGTCGTTCATCGAAACGATAAACTTTTCGGGCAGTTGTGCCGAGCCGGAGATGTGGCGCGAGGCATATATCTCGTCGTACAAGGCCAGTTGTTCACGTATGATGAGTGTGATGTCTACGTCGCAGCTTTCGGGGAATTGTCCGTTTTCGATTTTGGTGAGTAATAACAATGTTTTGTTCAGACGGACGATATGGTTCAGGGAGCGTTGCATTTTCAACAGTTCTCCCATTTGGGTTTCATTCAGTTCGGTATTGTCGAGCAGCCACTCGATACGGTTGCCCAAGACGGCCAGCGGCGTTTGTAACTCGTGCGACGCATTGCCAATGAACTGTTTTTGCCGTTCGAAAAGTTCTTCGGCTCGATTGGCCGCGTCTTGTGCCGCTACGTTTAGTCGGTGAAATTCTGTAATGTTGGTGCTGTCGGGGACAGGGGCGTTTTGTTTTCCCGGCGTAAAATTGTCGAGCCACCGCAACAATGCATACAGCGGGTGCATACTACGATGGAATATCCATAGCGTAATACCTATTATTGTAATGAGAAGTACAAAATAGAGCAGAATAATCCAAAACAGTATGGTCCGTATTAAATCGTCCTTTTCAAATGTGGGAATAGCTACTTTAAGTTCGTAGTAGTTGTCATTGTCGTCGATAAAGATGGTCGACAAGATACGGGCAGGTTCGGTTTCGTCTTTTTCGGGGATATAAACTTCGGCATCGTAATATTCGATATGCGGTTTCGACAACGCATACTCCTCGTCGATGGGAGTTATCGAATAGCTGTTGTTGGTGCCGCTGTTCAAGGGAGGCGGTTCCCGACCGGCCAGCATACGAATGATAATCAGCTCCGAGTAGTTGTCCAATGCATCGTCGGCTTCGTCGTTGATTTCGTCTACCGTCATTAGATAAAACAACGAGGCCCACAATGCCAAAAGCGGGATTAAAACCAACGAGAGCCGCAGGGCTATACGCGATATGAGTTTCATAAGGCAAAGGATTTACGAAGCAGGAGGGATAAGTTTGTATCCGAATCCGTAAATGGCTTTTATCTCGATATTGGCTCCTGCTTCCACGAGTTTTCGGCGCAGGTTTTTCATTTGGGCATACACGAAATGGAAGTTGTCGGCTTGGTCTACGTGGTCGCCCCATACAGCTTCGGCAAGAACTGACTTGTCTATCAGGTGGTTGGGGCGTTGCATGAAATAGAGCAATATGTCGAATTCCTTTTTCAATAAAACTAATTCTTTCCCGTTTATCAACACACGGGAACTGTCCGGTTCCAAAGTGACATTGCCCAGTACCAACGACATTTCTCCTCCGCTTTTCCCGCGGCGTAACACACTTTTTATTCGGGCCAAAAGTTCGGCCGTGTGGAAGGGTTTGGGCAGGTAGTCGTCGGCACCCATATCGAGACCGAGAATTTTGTCGTCGAGAGAATCGCGAGCCGAGATGATAATTACATTCTCGCGTTTGCGCAACTCTTTAAGGTGGTGCAACAGATCTAATCCGCTGCCATCGGGAAGCATGATGTCGAGCAATATGCAATCGTAGCTATATGCTGCAATTTTGGCATCGGCTTCGGCATAGTTCGCAGCAGTCTCTACCACGTAACGTTCCTGAACCAGTGCCCGTTGCATGATCTCCCTCAAAGAGGGTTCGTCTTCTATAATAAGTATTTTCATGCTTCAAATTTATAAATTCGATTTTGTAGAGAATCTAAAATGCCCGAAAAAAATTATGAAAAAGGCTACTTTGCTTTAATGCCGATGGCAAAAAAAAGAATCTACACGAATTTTATGTAGATCCTTTATATAAAAACGAAGTTGATTATTCAGTTACCTCTTCGAATGCGTCTTTCCCAAGTCCGCAAACTGGACAAACCCAATCATAGGGAATTTCTTCAAATGGGGTGCCGGGGGCTATGCCACCTTCGGGATCACCTACTTCCGGGTCGTAAACCCACTCACAAGCCGTGCAAATGTACTTTTTCATAAAACTTTTTTTTTAGTTCAAACTGGTTTGTTTATACAAACGCAAATATATCGATTTTTTTCAAAAATAAAAATATGCTCTTTGAATAACAGAGGTTCAAAAAAATGAGCTTTCTTCCTTTTTATATAATAACATTCGACAACGGTTTTTTGTTTGTTGGGACCTGATGTTTTTTGGCAACGTGAAAAATGCGGGGATAAAAAAAGAAGCTCAACTTACCGATATTGGTTTGTTGAACTTCCTTGTTGTAGCGATTCCGGGAATCGAACCCGAGTCTCAACCGTGAGAGGGTTGCGTGCTAGGCCACTACACTAAACCGCCTTGTTGCTTCCTTTTGAAAAAGCGATGCAAATATAAGCGATTTATTCTTATCGGGCAAATTTTGGCTCGATTTTTTTCGATATTTCTCGTGACCTGTTTGCGACCCTCCTGAGGTTATAGTCAAATAATTTTATCTAATTCTTTGATATTCTTGGTAATTTCCTCTTCGGGCAGACTGTAATTGAGCAGGTCTCCTGCCAGATATTGATCGTAAGCAGCCATGTCGATAAGTCCGTGTCCCGAAAGGTTGAAGAGTATACATTTTTTCTTTCCTTCCTCTTTTGCTTTAAGTGCTTCTTGTATGGTTGCAGCGATAGCGTGGGAGGATTCGGGTGCCGGTATAATGCCTTCGCATTGGGCAAACAGCGTGGCAGCCTTGAAAGTGTCGAGCTGGTCAATGTCGACGGCTTCCAAAAATCCGTCTTTTTTTAACTGGCTGACGATGGTCCCCGCTCCGTGGTACCTCAGTCCGCCGGCATGAATATTGGCCGGAGAGAAGTTGTGGCCTAAGGTGTACATGGGTAACAAGGGGGTATATCCGGCTTCGTCGCCGAAGTCGTAATGGAATACTCCTTTGGTGAGTTTGGGACAAGAGGCCGGTTCGGCGGCTACCAGTCTTATATCTTTCCCTTCGCGCAGTTTGTGGCGCAGGAAGGGGAAAGCGATACCCGAGAAATTGGATCCTCCACCGAAGCAGGCGACTATTACGTCGGGGTATTCGCCGGCCATCTCCATTTGTTTTTCGGCTTCGAGCCCAATGACGGTTTGGTGGAGCGATACGTGATTCAGCACACTTCCCAAAGTATACTTGCAGTTGGGTGTACTCATAGCCAACTCTATGGCTTCGGAGATAGCTGTTCCCAAACTGCCTTGATAATTGGGGTGGTCGGTGAGTATTTTACGACCGGCTTTGGTCGACATACTGGGCGAGGCGATTACTTGGGCGCCGAACGTTTGCATAATGGAGCGGCGGTAGGGTTTTTGATGGTAGCTTACTTTTACCATGTATACGGCCAATTCCAGCCCAAAGGCTTTGGCTGCCAACGACAGGGCTGCTCCCCATTGTCCGGCTCCGGTTTCGGTGGTAATATTGGTTACTCCTTGCTTTTTGCAATAGTAGGCTTGCGGTATGGCCGAGTTGAGTTTGTGCGAGCCTACGGGGCTTACACTCTCGTTTTTGAAATAGATGTGGGCCGGTGTATCCAATGCCTTTTCGAGGCCCAACGCTCTTACAAGTGGGGTGGGTCTCCATATTTTGTACATATCGCGTACCTCTTCGGGTATCTCTATCCAAGCATCGGTATTGTTTAATTCTTGTTTACAAAGTTCTTCCGCGAAGATGGGGTAAAGATCTTCTGCGGCGAGCGGTTTTTTAGTCGCAGGGTTCAGCGGGCTCATGGGTTTGTTGGGCATATCTGCGACAATGTTGTACCATGCCTGAGGAATCTCTTTTTCTGCGAGGATAAATTTTTTTGTTGCCATGTTTTGTCTTTCGGTTTTTATATTTATAAGCAAAAATGGATTTGTTGTGTCGAATTGGTAGGCAAATATAACAATTATTTATTGAGTGTATAGCGAAATGTGTAAAATTTTATCTATTTGAACGGTGCTTATTTGCATGAAAAGCAAAAAGAGACGCTGCTCACGCAGCATCTCTTCTTTAGAATTCATCACATTATGCTTATTTTAAAGTGCTAGATAGAGTTACGCTCACGCGCGACTATTCGTTTATAAATATCTCGATTCGACAACCGACCAGTCGACGATTTCCCAAAGTTTATGCAGGTGTTCGGCTCGTCTGTTTCGGTAGTCGATATAGTATGCGTGTTCCCATACATCGAAAGTCAATAGGGGAATAAGCCCTTTGGTCAATGGGGAACCTGCGTTGTTTTCCTTACTGATTACTAATTTTCCCTCACGATCTTTCGACAGCCATACCCAGCCCGATCCGAAGAGGCTAACTCCTGCTTGTTCGAACTCTTTTTGGAAATTTTCAAAGTTTCCCCATTGGCGGTCTATGGCTTCGGCCAACTCTCCTTGTGGGGCTCTGCGGCCTTCGGGCGAGAAGGTGAAGAAATAGAATATATGGTTCCATGCCTGCGATGCGTTGTTGAACAGGGGGCCTTCGGCTTCTTTGATAATTTCTTCGATGGTTTTTTGTGCGAAAGGAGTTCCTTCGATAAGCTTGTTGAGGTTATCGATATAGGTTTTTTCGTGCTTACCATAATGGTATTCGATGGTCTCCTTGCTTATCACGGGGGCCAAATCGTTTACTTCATAGGGTAATGTGGGCAATTCGTAAATCATAATAGTTTTATTTGTTGCTAATATAACACACTCTGGGATAAAAAAGTTTTTTTGAATCGATAATTTTTTTTCTTTTTTATTCGCAATGTCGCTTTTGGGCGGTTTTGCGAGGTGGTGCGTATATTGTTAACTTACTCATTTATCGGGTTTTGCCGATGGTTTGGCTATTGCTTCGCGCATGGAGGTATCGGCCTCTATATTTTTCATTTTATAGTAGTCCATGATACCGAGGTTTCCGTTTCGGAAGGCTTCGGCCATAGCTTTGGGCACTTCGGCTTCGGCCTCGATTACTTTGGCTCTTGCCTCTTGGGCTTTGGCTTTCATCTCTTGTTCGAGGGCGATAGCCATGGCCCGGCGCTCTTCGGCTTTTGCTTGGGCAATATTCTTGTCGGCCTGTGCCTGATCCATTTGGAGGGTTGCCCCTATGTTTTTGCCGATGTCGATGTCGGCAATGTCGATGGATAGGATTTCAAAAGCCGTTCCCGAGTCGAGACCTTTTTTCAAGACCAGTTTCGAGATGGAATCGGGGTTTTCGAGTACTTGTTTGTGTGACTCGGAAGATCCGATGGACGATACGATACCCTCGCCTACACGGGCTAATACCGTGTCTTCACCGGCTCCACCCACCAATTGGCGGATATTTGCACGAACGGTGACACGGGCTTTGGCAATCAATTGGATACCGTCTTTGGCAACGGCTGTAACGGGAGGGGTGTCGATTACTTTGGGATTGACCGACATTTGTACGGCTTCGAATACATCGCGGCCGGCCAAGTCGATGGCTGTTGCCATTTGAAATCCCAAGTCTATATTGGCTTTCGAAGCCGATACGAGAGCGTGTACCACACGTTCTACGTGGCCGCCTGCCAAATAGTGGGCTTCCAGTTCATCGCGGGTAATTGTTTTGAGCCCGGCTTTGTGGGCTTCGATCATGCCTCGTACGATTATTTGGGGTGGAACTTTCCTTATTCGCATAAGAAATAATTGAATGAGTGATATTCTCACACCCGATACTTGTGCCGAGATCCAAAGCAAAAACGGTACGAAATAAAAGAATACGGATAGTATTACAATGATACCGAATGCTAATAGAAGTCCAATTCCAATCATCATAATTGTATATTATTTAGGGGTTATAAAATGCGTGTTTATTTATTCTCTTTGGTTACGATTACTATCGTAGGTTCTATGCGAATGATTTTTACCGGAGTCTCTTCGTCAATTAATTCGTTTTCGGCCATAGCTTCGACAGCGTGTGTCCCTGTGAGTATTTTCCCCATAGGATTGAGGCGGGTTAGAGTTACACCCGGGTCTCCCACCTTGATGTCGGTTGGTACCTGCAACGGGACCACCGAGTCTATTTCGGTATGGAGTGCTATTTTGTCGAGGCTGCGCGAACGCATGAATCCTATGATGAGCGTTATTGTGGCTATGGCGGCGATGAGTAGTGTGATTACGGCGCCGTTATTGCCGAATACCGAATAGGCATAGTAGATTCCCCCTCCATAGAATAGAATCGAACATATTCCAGCGATAGTGATTCCGGGGAGAAAGAAAATCTCTAAAATCACAAGAGTAAGGGCGATGATGATGAGTAATGCGATGGCTATTATATCGAACATTTGTCTTGTGGTTTATAGGTTTGACTTTACTGTTTCGACGATTCTATCTCAACTTTTCGGGCTTGGTTTTCATACTCTTCGGGTTGAGGGTAGAGTTTGAGCAGTTGCTCTTCGAGCGCGTGTATTTCGGCCGATAATCTTTGTCGGGTGGTGCCCTGAGACGGTGTATATTCCAGTCTTAATTCTGCCAGTTTCGCCTCTAAATCGAGAATGTTTTTGCGAGTTTCGGCCGATTTGACGAATAAGTTACGGGCTTCGTCACTGACAAATTGGTCGAGCGAAGTGTAGCGTTTACCGTTTTGAACGGCAAATACAAAATCGGGGCGTGTTTTTACTTCAATCTCTTTGATGTTGTTCAACTGTTGCAGCAGGTCGGTATAATTGGCATTTTCGGGCCAAGAATCCCGAATGGAGCGAATCAATGCGAGCGATTTGATGTCGGTCTTGATTTCGTCGAGATTGTAGGTCTGTTTGCTTTCGTTGGGGATAAAGAGGTATATGGTTACTTTTCCCGGTATCTGTTCCCTGTCTGAAACGAACCAGCCGATGTTCAGCATTTCGTCTACGGCCATCATGTAGTCGTTGTATATCGAGTTGAACGGCATTCCCACATTTTCGGGTTTCAGATAGGTGTTGTTTTCGAGATTCAGGCGGGTGATGAATATGTCGTATCCGCCAATGGAGCCTTCGCCGTCCGAAGCGAAATAGAGCGTTACACCATCGTTCAAAAAGAAGGGATATGCTTCGTTGTTGGGTGTGTTTACTCCATCGGGCAGCGGGGTGATTTTACTCCAACTGTTATCGAGCAACTTGTTTCGCGAGTAGAGTTCGTATCCTTTCTCGTCGCTGGGTTGGCCGAAAAATACTTTGTCGCCGCGTTGGGGCATATAGGCAATCACGTTTTCGGGGATATCTACCCCCAAAGCCTCGGCCGAACCTATTCTTCCCGATTCGGGTGTCATTTTATAATGGTCGAAAAACGAGTCGGCATCGACAATGATACTGTCGATGATTTGTACCTGTTCGACATATTGCAACATGAGTTTTGCTTTTCGGGCGCGGGCAATAGCGGTCTCGATCGAGTCGGGTATTTGTTTTTTCGATTTGGATAAGGCTTCGGTGTACTCTTTGTAACTTTCTATTGCTTCGTCGAAACGATATTGAGTCATATATAAATCGGCTAAATAGTGGGGCGATTCAAGAACTTTGCGTTTGGCTGCCGTTTTTAAATATTTCTCGGCCTCGTCGTATTTTTTTTCATGCAGGAGGCACACTCCGTACCAGTGGTTTAGGGAGCCGTCGTTGGGTTTCCGTTTCAGTTGCTCCTTGAAGGTGGGGGCCGCTTCTTTGTATTTGCCTTCCTTATAGAGCTTGCGGGCTTGGTCGAGTGTTAGCGCACCCGAGGGGAATATGGTCGAAAGGGTAATTGCAGCGGCAAATATGTATTTTATAATGTTGAAAATTCTCATGGGTAAAAAATTATACTCAAATATACAATTATTTTTAATTCGTACTATGCGAGGGAGGTATTTTTTTTAGGAAATAGTCCAAATCGTCGGGCGATTGGAATGCATTGCTCGGTAAAATAAAGAAAACATACTTCGACAGGTGAAAGATTATGTCGTCCGATATAATGTTTATCTGTTCGATTTGCTGCCATGCGATCGTTTCGGTACGGCCATCGTCAAATATGCAGGCGAGGCCATTCGGTTTTAACTCCACGGTTTTGGAGAGGATAGAGGCCCGGCAGTCGGGGTGCAGGGCATAGGCAAACCAAAGGAACATGAGAATCATGGGAAATACCAAAAACAGCACGATGAGGCCTACGTAGATGAAGAGCGGATTATG
>DXFL01000002.1 GCA_019114445.1 Candidatus Barnesiella excrementigallinarum | reverse complement strand
TATTGATTGCAACAGCTTTGCTCACGAGTTGCAACAACGACGAAGAATCGGGGAATGTAGTTCTCGAAGCGTATGGTCCCTCCCCGGTATTGCGAGGCGGCAACATCTATTTCATTGGCCAAAACCTCGATAAAATAAGTACCATTATTTTCCCTGAGAATATCGAAGTGACCACCTTCGAAGTAGAAAGCAAAAGCAAAATAAAAGCCGTTGTTCCCCAAGATGCCGTCGAAGGAATTGTACGCCTGCTTACAACCGACGGACAAGAAATCGTATCGAAATCGCACCTGAGTTTTACCGAACCGATTGAAATCACCGAGATAAGTCCGTTACGAGTAAAACCGGGAGCCGAACTTACCATTAAAGGCGATTACCTGAACTTGATGTCGAAAGTTATTTTTACCGGAGGAGCCGAAGTTTCGAGCGACGATTTCAAGGTTTGGGAACGCGACCAAATCACAGTGGTCGTGCCCAATACAGCCCAAAGCGGTATTATCACGCTATCGGACGGCGAAGAAGTTCCCGTTGAACTGGAATCGGAAAAAGAAATCGAAGTTATTCTCCCCTCGGTAAGTGCAGTCGCTTCGATAACGGCCGCCAAACCCAACGATGTAATAGAATTGGAAGGGGAGAATCTCGACTTGGTAGAATCGGCTCTCTTACCCGGTGAATTGAGCGTTAAAACGACCTACGCCAACAACAAAATTTCGTTCGTAATACCCGAAGGTACCGTCGACGGCGAAGCTTATCTCGTAGCCTTCTCGGGCGAAACGGTTTTGGCGGCAAACATCGTGATGGCTGTTCCCGAACAATTGGTTGCCGAGCCATCGGACAATCTGAAAGAAAACGATGTATTGAAAATAAAAGGTATTAACATGGAGCTTGTTACCTCGGTCGTATTCCCCGGAGTACAAACAGCCGTTGTACCTTCCGAAAAATCGGAAACCGAAATATCGGTTATCGTTCCCGCCATGACCGTAAGCGGAGACCTTCAACTGAATACCGCAAGCGGCAAAAGCGCAACAATAGCCATCTCGACTTTGAAACCCACCGTTACGGGCTACAACCCTTCGTCGGCAACCGTAGGTGAAACCGTAGAGATACAAGGTACGAACCTCGATTTGGTAAATCAAGTAACCTTTGCCGGCACACAATCGGGCGAAATCGTATCTTCGTCGGCGACAGCCTTGACCGTAAACATACCCATGTATGCCCAAAGCGGAGAAGTTGTTCTCTCTTTGAAAAACGGCGAAACCGTTACCGGTCCGGCGTTGACCATCAACCAAGCCTCCTACTGCTACATTGCTTCGCTCAACGCGCTGAGCGTATCGTACACGGCCGGCGAGATTGCTCAAATCGGCATACTCAACCCGGCTCAGTTGACCGATGTCAAATTGAATAATTCGAGTGCAAAATACAGTGTTCAAGGAACCGAATTATGGGTATCCATTCCCTCCTCTGCCATAGGTACGGCTACACTCACATTAATCTCTTCCGATAAAAGTATCGAATATTCGATAAATGTAGTAGCTTCGGGAGCCGAACAGGCAGTAACCATTTGGGAAGGGAACTTCGAAGCTGGCAACTGGAACGGTTTGCAATTGCAGGCTTCGCTGTTCTCCGAGTTGGGAGCCGGCGACAGAATCCGCGTGAATTTCACTTTGGACAACAGCTCCACATATTGGCAAATGGCTATCAAGTCGATGGAGGGAGGTTGGCCTCAATATGCTTATAAAGATTTGGTAAGCGGCGATACGGTCTACGAACTGGAAATCGACGACAACTTGGCCAACATCTTCAAAAACTACGGAATGGTCGTAACCGGTTGTTTTTACACTGCAAGCAAAATTGAAATCGTAAAATGAGGATAGATGAACATTAAGAATTTTATAATTAACATCTCGCTATTTATGGCAGTAGTCTTCGTGACTACTGCCTGTAACAAAGAAGGGAACGATGACGAAGTAACTCTTCCCGCACCGGAATTGGTATCCTCTTCTTTGGAAAACGGCGCCGTAAATATACCGGTAGGCGATTTATCGATCGTATTGACTTTCAACCAAAACGTAACTTCTCCCTCGGCAGGACATTCAAGCGTAAACCTCGAAGGGGCCGAGGTAACCTCGATCAAGGCAAACCTCAAAGAGGTGACAATACTTATTTCGGGGTTAGTTTTGGACTGCGATTACAGCCTTATCATACCCAAAGGGGTAATTCTCGGACCTACCAAAGTGCCGGCCGAAGAGATTGTCATCAATTTCAGCACCATCAAATCGACCCCGGTAGGCCCCGTAAAGTCGGAACTATGCACACCCAATGCCTCATCACAGGCAAAGAACGTTTATGCTTTTTTGATTGAGAACTATTCCAAAAACATCATTTCTTCTACAATCGCCAACGTAAACTGGAATATCAACGAAGCCGAGTGGGTTTACCAACACACCGGGAAATATCCGGCCATGAACTGCTTCGACTACATACACCTGTTTGCATCGCCTTCGAATTGGATCGACTATACCAACACCTCGGTCGTAGAAGATTGGTGGAACCGCAACGGATTAGTGGCTGCCATGTGGCACTGGAATGTTCCCAAACAAGAGACTTCGGCATCCGACGATGTCACCTGCAATCCCCAAGAAACGGTATTCCGCCCCACACAAGCCCTCACCGAAGGCACTTGGCAAAACAAGGTACTGAAAGCCGATTTGAAAAAAGTGGCCGATTGCCTGAAACTGCTCCAAAACAAAAATATCCCGGTCATTTGGCGACCGTTACACGAAGCTGCCGGAAATATTTATGAATACACGGGCGGTACAGCATGGTTTTGGTGGGGAGCCGATGGGGCTGAGGCATTCAAATCGCTGTGGATATATATGTTCGACTTCTTCAAAAACGAAGGAATCAACAACTTGATTTGGGTGTGGACCGCCCAGGGCGGAGACAATGCCTTCTACCCCGGCGACGACTACGTAGACATCATAGGCCGCGACTTGTACAACATTACCAGCGTCACCCAAATACAACAGGAATATGCCGAACTCATCAGCAACTATCCGGGCAAACTGGTCACCCTAAGCGAATGCGGGAATATCCCCGACATCGAGAATGCTTGGCAAAGCGGTGCTCAATGGTCGTGGTTTATGCCCTGGTACGACTACGAAAGGACCGACAACGTTGCCGATAGTGATTTCGGCTCGGCAGAACACGGTCACGCCAACGCTGCTTGGTGGGAGAAGGCTGTCAATGCCGAGAATGTCATTACGCTGGACGAAATGCCCTCTTTGAAGTAACCCATACAAAACATGAAAAGAGTAATATTGTCGATTATGGCTGGAACTATTTTATGTAGTTGTTCACAATCCGATAAAGTACTGTACAGAGATGCTTCGGCTCCTGTGGAGAAAAGAGTGGAAGATCTTCTTTCCCGAATGACATTGGAAGAGAAAATCGGACAAATGAACCAGTTTGTCGGTATCGAACACATAAAAGCCAACAGTGCCGTCATGTCGGAGGAGGACCTGAAAAACAACACGGCCAATGCCTTTTATCCGGGATTTTCCGAAAAAGACATCGAACATTGGGCCGAACAGGGACTTATTGGCTCTTTTCTGCACGTATTGACCTTGAAAGAGGCCAACTACCTCCAATCGCTGGCCTTGAAAAGCCGGTTGCAAATACCAGTCATTTTCGGCATAGATGCAATCCACGGCAATGCCTACGCCCCGGATCACACGGTTTATCCCACAAACATAAATCTCGCCTGCTCGTTCGATACACTCATGGCCAAACAAATTGCTCGCGAAACGGCCGAGGAGATGAGAGCCATGAATATGCATTGGACCTTTAACCCCAATGTAGAAGTTGCACGGGATGCCCGCTGGGGACGAGTGGGCGAAACCTACGGCGAAGATCCCTACTTGGTATCCCGCTTAGGCGTCGCCACCGTCGAAGGCTATCAACAAAACCTCGATAGCGACAAAGATGTGCTCGCCTGTATCAAACATTTTGCAGGCGGAAGCGAGCCCATCAATGGGACCAACGGCGCTCCCACCGATCTCTCGGAACGAACTCTGCGCGAAGTATTCTTCCCCCCGTTCAAAGCCGGAGTCGATGCCGGAGCCTTCTCCTTGATGACCGCCCATAACGAACTGAACGGAATTCCTTGCCACGAAAACGAATGGCTCATGCAAGAAGTACTTCGTGGGGAATGGGGGTTTCGAGGATTTGTCGTAAGCGACTGGATGGACATTGAGCACCTGCACGACCTTCATGGTACAGCCGAAAATCTCAAAGAGGCATTCTACCAGTCGATAATGGCCGGCATAGATATGCATATGCACGGCCTATATTGGAACGAGTTGGTCACCGAACTAGTGCGCGAGGGCCGGATACCCGAATCGAGAATCGACGAATCGGTACGGCGTATTCTTACCGTTAAATTCCGTCTTGGATTGTTCGAAAAGCCCTATGCCGACGAAAGCAAAAGTATGCACATAAGGCACTCCCAAGCGCACCGCAACACAGCGCTCGAAGCCGCCCGCAACGGCATTGTGCTGTTGAAAAACGACGGGATTTTACCCCTGAAAGCGAAGGATTTGAAGCGAATACTGGTAACCGGCATAAATGCCGACGACCAAAACATACTCGGCGATTGGAGCGCCCCGCAGCACCCCGAAAATGTAGTCACCATTCTCGAAGGCCTACGACAGATTGCCCCCCACGTCGAGTTCGACTTCATCGATCAAGGCTGGGACCCTTGCCACATGGATAAAGGACAGGTCGAAAAGGCGGCACAACACGCCCGTCTGGCCGATTTGAATATCGTTGTCGCCGGGGAATACATGATGCGTTATCGCTGGACCGAACGTACCGACGGCGAAGATACCGACCGTTCCGACATAGCGTTAGTCGGGTTGCAGGAAGAACTGCTCCAAAAAGTGGCCGCATCGGGCAAACCTACCGTGCTGATTCTGATAAACGGCCGCCCCTTAGGCGTCGAATGGGCCGACGAACATATCCCGGCCATTGTCGAAGCTTGGGCTCCGGGTATGTACGGAGGACAAGCCATCGCCGAAATCCTGTTCGGGCAAGTCAATCCTTCGGCCAAATTAGCTATCACCATACCGCGTAGTGTCGGACAAATACAAATGATCTACAACCATAAACCATCGCAATATTTCCACCCGTATGCCGCAGGAGAAAAGAGTACGCCACTATATCCCTTCGGACACGGTTTGTCCTACACAACCTATGAATACAGCAACCTCGTTTTGTCGTCGAAAGAAATCGATGCCGACGAAACTCTCCATGTGAGTATCGACGTAACCAATATCGGGGAGAGAGAAGGGACAGAAATAGTCCAACTCTATATCCGCGACCGTTTCAGCAGTGTAACACGTCCGGTCAAAGAGTTGAAAGATTTTGCCCGGGTCTCTTTGAAACCCGGCGAAAGCAAAACGCTCACGTTCGAAATCACCCCCGAAAAACTGGCTTTCTACAACCGAAAGATGAACCGGATTGTCGAACCCGGAGAATTCATCGTCATGGTGGGAGCCTCGTCGTCGGACGACAAGTTGATCAAAGAAAATTTTTACGTGAAATAGTATTACCAAGTGTAAAACAAATAATGAAGATGAAAAAGTCTATTCTAATTTTGAGTGCAGTTACTGTCATTTTAGGAATCGGGTGCACTGGGAAAAATCAACAACCCCAACACAGCCCAGAGACAGAAGTTCTGCTGCAAAATTTAAAATCGATACACGAAAAAGGGTTCATGTTCGGTCACCACGACGATCCGGTCTATGGTATCGGGTGGGACGGCGACCGAGACCGCAGCGATGTAAAAAGCGTTTGCGGCGACTATCCGGCTGTATTCTCTTTCGATTTGGGCCGTATCGAACTCGGTGGCGAAAAAAATCTAGACAATGTACCTTTGGCTCGTATTCGCGAAGAGATTGTCGCCCAATACGAACGTGGCGGACTGGTATCGCTAAGTTGGCACGCCGACAACCCGCTGACCGGAAAAGATTCGTGGGACGTCAGCGACTCGACGGTGGTAGCCTCGATTCTTCCCGGAGGGAGCAACCACGAAAAATTCATAGGCTGGCTCGATACGGTAGCCGAATTCCTCAACTCGTTAACCACCCGTGAAGGCGTTAAAGTACCCGTATTTTTCCGTCCTTTTCACGAACACACCGGAAGTTGGTTTTGGTGGGGACAAAACTTATGCTCCGCACAAGAGTATAAAGAGCTGTGGCGTATGACCTACAACCGCCTGAAAGAAAAAGGGGTGAACAATGTCTTGTATGCCTACTCTCCCGGCAGTGAACCCCAAGACACGACCGAATATCTCGAACGATACCCCGGCGACGATATCATCGATTTAGTGGGATTCGATACTTATCAATTCGACCGCGACGCCTATATCGAACAAATGGAGCGCAGTTTGCAAATCGCATCTTCGGTAGGAGCGACGCACAACAAAATCGTTGCCGTAACCGAAACCGGTTACGAAACAATCCCCGACTCGGTATGGTGGACTCAAACCCTGTTGCCCATCGTCGAAAAATATCCCGTAGCCTATGTATTGGTATGGCGCAATGCCCGCGAACGCGAAAACCACTACTATGCTCCATATCCCGGACAAACATCGGCCGAAGACTTCATCAACTTCTATCGTAACGAACGAACCCTCTTTTCGAACGATATAAAGGGTGAACTATACAAAAAATGAAAACATTAATAATTTTATATTATGAACTCACATAGCGAAAAGGTAGCAAAATTATTTGCTGAACACGAAGCCTTAATCACACGCAAAAACGAGGCTTTGAATGGAGGGAACGGTATCTTCACGAGATACAAATATCCGGTAGTTACCGCAGCCCATACGCCTGTATTCTGGCGTTACGACTTGGACGAGAAATCCAACCCCTATCTGATGGAACGAATAGGAATGAATGCCGTCATGAATTCGGGAGCAATCAAATGGAACGGCAAGTACCTGCTCGTGGTGCGGGTCGAAGGAGCCGACCGCAAATCGTTCTTTGCCGTGGCCGAAAGCCCCAACGGCATTGACAACTTCCGCTTTTGGGACTACCCCATAACCATGCCCGAAGATGTAATCCCTGCCACAAACATATACGATATGCGGCTGACTGCCCACGAAGACGGTTGGATTTACGGTATCTTCTGCGCCGAACGCCACGACGACAACGCTCCCGCCGGCGACCTCTCGTCGGCAACGGCAACGGCAGCCATTGCCCGCACCAAAGACCTTATCAACTGGGAGCGGCTCCCCGACCTAAAAACCAAAAGCCAACAACGCAACGTGGTACTGCACCCCGAATTTGTCAATGGGAAGTATGCACTCTACACACGTCCGCAAGACGGATTTATCGACGCCGGAAGCGGAGGCGGAATAGGCTGGGCTCTTGTCGATGACATGACAAACGCCGAGGTAAAAGAGGAAAAAATCATCGATTCCCGTCACTATCACACCATTAAGGAGGTAAAGAACGGCGAAGGTCCTCACCCCATAAAAACAGCAAAGGGCTGGCTACATTTGGCTCATGGGGTACGCGGGTGTGCTTCGGGACTGCGTTATGTACTCTATATGTATATGACAGCGCTCGACGATCCTACCCGGTTGATCGCCTCTCCGGCGGGATACTTCATGGCCCCAGAAGGCGAAGAGCGTATCGGCGATGTATCGAACGTGTTGTTCACCAATGGCTGGATTGTCGATGAAGACGGGAAAGTGTTCATTTATTACGCCTCCTCCGATACCCGTATGCACGTAGCCACCTCGACAGTCGATAAACTGGTAGATTACTGCCTCAATACCCCTGCCGACGGCTATTGTTCTTCGGCCTCGGTCGAAACGTTGAAAAAAATGATCGAAAAAAACCTGAAATTGATGAATAGATAGGATATATCCTTGATTCTAATATGGACAGCCGACATTTCTCCTGTCCGCTGTCCATATTTCTTTACATTCAATCGTCTTCTTTATCTCTAATATCTTATATTTGTTAGTCTAAATTTCACCATGATAAAACTAAAAGAAAAAATAGGATACGGATTCGGCGATATGGCATCCTCGATGTTTTGGAAGCTGTTTGGTTCCTATTTGATGATATTCTACACCGATGTCTTTGGCCTTTCGGCGGCAGTGGTCGGTACGATGTTTTTAGTTACACGCGTATGGGACTCGGTTTTCGATCCCATTGTAGGGGTAATTGCCGACCGCACAAACTCGAAATGGGGCAAGTTCCGTCCCTACCTGTTATATTTGGCTATTCCTTTCGCCGTAATAGGTATCTTCACCTTCACCACTCCGAATATAAGTGACACAGGAAAACTTGTGTATGCCTATATAACCTACTCATTGATGATGATGGTCTACTCGGCCATTAACGTCCCTTATGCCTCGTTACTGGGTGTAATGAGCCCCGACCCGAAAGAGCGCAACATACTCTCCACATTCCGCATGACATTTGCCTACATCGGCAGTTTCATTGCCTTGCTGCTGTTCATGCCCATGGTCAACAAATTTTCGGCCGGTACCACCGAACAACATGGCTGGATGATGAGCGTGATTGTCATCGCAATCATGTGCGCACTCCTTTTCTTCGGCTGTTTCGCCTTTACCCGAGAACGCGTGAAACCAATCAAAGAGGTCAAAACCTCATTAAAAGACGACCTTAAAGACCTGTTACACAACAAACCGTGGTGGATTCTGCTGGGCTCTGGAGTTGCCGCATTGGTATTCAACTCGATACGCGACGGCGCTACCGTATACTATTTCAAATACTATATAGTAGAGGAGACTTACAGTTCCATAACATTGTTTGGCATTCCATTTGTACTCAGCGGACTCTACCTCGCCGTAGGGCAAGCGGCCAACATCATCGGCGTAATTTTAGCCGCCCCGATAAGTAATCGCATTGGGAAGAAAGCAACCTATATGTGGGCTATGATAATTGCCACTGTACTGAGCGTAATTTTCTATTGGTTCGACAAAAACGACCTCACGTTGATTTTTACATTCCAAGTTTTAATCAGTATCTGTGCAGGGAGCATATTCCCACTTTTATGGTCGATGTATGCCGATTGTGCCGATTATTCCGAACTACGTACCGGCAACAGAGCCACCGGTTTGATATTCTCCTCCTCGTCGATGAGCCAAAAGTTCGGTTGGGCCATAGGTAGCGCCGTAACAGGTTGGCTCTTGGCCTATTTCGGATTCCAGGCCAATGCGGTACAAAGTGCCGAAGCAATTCATGGGATAAAGATGTTCCTCAGTTTCCTCCCGGCAATAGGTACGATACTCAGTGTTCTTTTCATCAGCATCTATCCGTTGAGCGAAAAACGCATGGAGGGTATAACCAAAGAACTCGAAGCAAAACGTAAAAAATAAATTCAGGGAAAACATGGACAACATAGAAAAACTGGTTAACGAGGTTGGCGAAAACCTCACAAACAACATTCTGAAATATTGGTCAACCAAAATGATCGACTCTCGTAACGGAGGTTTCTATGGCCGTATATCCGGTTCCGAACAATTATATGCCGATGCCGACAAAGGTGCGATTCTAAATGCCCGTATACTATGGACGTTCTCTGCCGCTTACAGGATTTTGGGAAAAGAAGAGTATTTAACCATCGCTACTCGGGCCAAACAATACATCATAGACAAATTTTATGACAAAGAATTTGGCGGAGTATATTGGAGCTTAAACTTTTTGGGGAAACCACTCGACACGAAAAAACAGATTTATGCCATAGGTTTCGCCATCTACGGACTAAGCGAATATGCACGGGCAACCGGCGATCGCGAAGCATTGGATTATGCGATTAAACTCTTTGACAGTATCGAAGAACACAGTTTCGACAAAGAACGGAACGGGTACTTCGAGGCTATGACCCGTCAATGGGGCGAAATTGCCGATATGCGGTTGAGTGAAAAGGATGCCAACGAACGGAAAACCATGAACACCCACCTGCACATTCTCGAACCCTATGCCAACCTTTACAGAGTATGGAAAGACAGCCGCCTCGAACAACAGTTACGTAACCTGATCGACGTTTTTATCACCCGAATTCTCGATAAAGAAACATATCACCTGAATCTCTTCTTCGACGACGACTGGAACAGCAAATACCATATCATCTCCTATGGGCACGACATAGAGGCCTCGTGGCTTATTCATGAGGCGGCACTCGTCTTGGACGACAAAGATTTACTGAAAAAAGTAGAACCTGTAATTGTAAAAATAGCCGAAGCTGCCGCCGAGGGTTTTACCCCCGAAAACGGAATGATTTACGAAAGTAATTTGGACAAACATCACGTCGACCGCGATCGGCATTGGTGGGTTCAAGCCGAAACAGTAGTTGGATATATGAACATATATCAACACTTCGGTGACCATAAATCGCTCGAAAGAGCTTTGAGTTGCTGGAATTATATCAAAAACAACTTGATCGACCATGAACAGGGCGAATGGTTTTGGAGCATTAAAGCTAACGGCGAAATAAACCGCGACGACGACAAAGCCGGATTCTGGAAATGCCCCTACCACAACGGACGTATGTGTATGGAAATTATCGAACGTTTTGGAAAATAATATGAAAAAGATCTTCAAAATTTTAGGAGTATGTGCCGGACTGATGTCTGTCCCCACCCTCCATGCAAAAGTAGTTCTCCCCGAAATTATCGGCGACCACATGGTATTACAGCAAAATACCGACGTTAAACTTTGGGGAACAGCAACAGCCAAAAAGGTAGTGGAAATAACCGTCTCGTGGAATAACCAGACTTATAAAGTCCAAAGCGAGAGCGATGGTTCATGGATAGCAAGCATTCCCACCCCACAAGCCTCATACACCCCACACACCATTCTGTTCGACGATGGCGAGCAAACCACAATCGGCAATGTACTTATTGGGGAAGTGTGGTTCTGCTCCGGGCAATCCAACATGGAAATGCCCCTCAATGGATTCCGTAATTGTCCCATCGAAGGGGCTAACGAAACCATTGCAACGGCTGCCCAATGGAAAGGTATTCGCATGGCAACTATCGAAAAAACCGGCCACCTTACTCCCCAACAAAACTGCAAAGGCGCATGGAAAGAAAGCAATCCTACGAATGCCCCGTGGTTTTCGGCTACCGCATTTTATTTTGCACAAATGCTCAACCGGGTACTCGATGTACCGGTAGGAATCATTAATTGCAGTTGGGGTGGTTCAAAAGTTGAAGGCTGGCTGCCGGAAGAAATTGTTACGGGATACCCCGATGTCGACCTGAAAAAAGAAAGAATCAAACCGGCTAACGGAGACTGGAACTGGCTCACACCCACCATCATGTACAACGGGATGCTCTATCCCCTTAAAAACTATACAATCAAAGGATTCCTTTGGTATCAAGGCGAATCGAATGTCGGCCGACACGCCACTTACGCCGAACGCTTATCTACCCTCGTCGCACACTGGCGTTCCTTATGGCAACTCGGTGAACTTCCATTCTATCTGGTAGAAATTGCTCCCCACGACTATGGCGAAGGCATAGCCGGAGCCCTGCTTCGCGAAGCACAATTCAAAGCCGCAGAAATCATTCCCAACAGCGGCATAATATCGACAAACGATTTAGTCGAAGACTACGAGTCACCCAACATTCACCCCAAAGATAAAAAAGAAGTAGGCAATCGGCTGGCTTACATGGCACTAAACCGAACCTATGGCTATCGTAACATCGATTGCGATGGAATATCGTTCAAAAGCATGAATGTCGAAGGCAATGCCGCCATAATCTCATTCCACGGAGCCGAAGATGGTTTCAACCGTATGATAGGCATGGAAGGATTCGAAATCGCCGGTGAAGACCACCTATTCTACCCGGCCAAAGCAGAAATTGTAAACCATACACAGATAAAACTGACCTCCGACAGTGTGAAAGCTCCGGTTGCAGTACGCTACTGTTTCCGAAACTTTATGCCGGGCAATGTAGCTGATTTGCGTGGGCTACCTTTGTTCCCGTTCCGCACCGATGCGTGGTCAGAGTGAGATCTTATTTTATAAGATTATTAATGTTGGGCTCCCGATAGTCAAATGGCTTCGGGAGCCTTTCCTTTGTAGCTATTTTCCCATAGCCCCAAAAACGATTCTATCAAACTGAGAGGATACACAAAATCTCCGTCAGTGACCGTCGAAATAACAGGTGTTCCCATTCCAGTAAAGTTTCGAGACAGGGCTGTCCTCGCCACACCCTTGCTTCGACATCGCATTTTTATGAAGGAGCGAACAAACGCATGGGCATAAAACAGGTGTTCCCTCCACATCGGCTTTCCACATCGGCTTTCCACATCGTCTACATCGGTATCTGTATTCCGTCACTCCCCCTTCCCCCCTTCCTTCTCCCCCCTCCTCATGCAGGGCGGGGTTCCGTATAGACATATAGGCATAAAAAAAGAGCCGGAGGATTGTCTCGTTCGACTTCCTTCCGGCTCTTCTTTAAGTGGCGGCTACCTACTCTCCCACTTGCGCAGTACCATCGGCGTGACGGGGCTTAACTTCTCTGTTCGGGATGGGTAGAGGTGGAGCCCCCGTGCTGTA
>DXFL01000022.1 GCA_019114445.1 Candidatus Barnesiella excrementigallinarum | reverse complement strand
TCATCTTGCAGGAAGCGCAAGGCTTCCATAACTTCGTTCTCGGGATAGGGGAGCGCGGCTGCGATCTGAGCCCGATTGATTGTGCGGTTCCCGATGTATTCCCGTATGGCTCGCGCTATTTGCACCGGGGTTTCATTCGAGTGCCTTTCCCGTTTTTTCCGTTCGATACAGTTGTCGCAGCAACCGCAGCCGTAGTCGCTCTTTTCACCGAAATATTCCAATAGCATTTGTTGGCGGCATCGGGTTGAAGAGCTGGCGTAGGCAATCATGCTTTCTATGCGGTCGGACATCCGTTGCCGTCTCTCCTCGTAGGCTTCGCGGGTAATCTGTACGTAGCGGGGTTCCATACGCTCGCGGGTATAGATGATATAAGGCGTGCGTCGCCGGGGAATATAGTGCAGCACGTGCAGGCGGTTTAGTTTCAGCAGAGCTTCGTACACCTCTTGTTGGCTCATTTCGAGACGTTGGCTCAGGATATCTTCGTGGATATAGGTGTAGTCGGCAAACAGTCCGGTGTAGGAGCGCAGTAGGCATTGCAATACCCGGTCGGTAGCAGGATCGGTTTCGTGCAACTCATACAGTTCCTCCTTGCGAACCAAAATCATAACGCGCGAGAGCGAGTCGGTCTCTTCGATAAACTCGATGTATCCCGAAATAGAGAGTATTTTCAGGGCATTGAGTACCGGTGTGGCCATATAGTTGAAGGTGGAGCAGAAGCGTTTCAGGTTAAACTCGAATATCGAGTCCATGCCGCAGCCGAGGGCTATTTCGAGGAAGTTGCTCACCCGTTCATAAACTTTCAGGATAAACTCTTTGTCGGGAAATTCTTCGGTGAGCCGCTTGTGCAAATTGGCTTTGTCGCGACGGGAATAGAGCAGTACGGCATAGGCTCGGGCGCCATCGCGACCGGCACGGCCGGCCTCTTGGAAATACTCTTCGGGAGCATTAGGCATATCGATGTGGACAACGGCACGCACGTCGGGCTTGTCTATTCCCATGCCGAATGCGTTGGTCGAAACCATTACCCGGGTTTCGTCTTCTTTCCACTTGCGCTGTTTCTCGTTTTTCTCTTCGGTACCCAGTCCGGCATGGAAGTAGTCGGCCGATATGCCCGCCTTGCGCAGCTCCCCGGCAATCTCTTTCGTCCGCTTGCGGTTGCGCACATAAACAATGGCGCTGCCCGGTACTCGATGGAGAATACGCAGCAGTTGTTGTATTTTATCTTCGCCTTGCCGTACTACATACGAGAGGTTGGGACGGGAAAAATCGGTGCGGAATACTCGTCCGTTACGGAAGTCGAGTTTTTGTTGTATATCTTCGGCCACTTGGGGTGTCGCTGTGGCGGTAAGAGCCAAAACCGGGACATGGGGGAGCGTGTGGCGTATAGCGGCGATTTTCAGGTACGAAGGACGAAAGTCGTATCCCCATTGCGAGATACAATGGGCTTCGTCGACGACGATGAACGATACCGGCAATCCCTTGATACGGGCTGTAAACAGTTCGGTGTCGAGCCGCTCGGGCGAAATATAGAGAAATTTGAATCGGCCATAGAGACAGTTGTCGAAAGTGGTAACCATTTCGCGACGCGACATTCCCGCATGGATATAGGCGGCTCGTATACCTCGGTCGCGCAGGTTGTCCACTTGGTCTTTCATCAAGGCAACAAGGGGAGTAATAACGAGGCACAATCCCTCACGGGAAAGGGTGGGGACTTGGAACGTGAGCGATTTCCCTCCCCCGGTGGGCATGAGACCCAGTGTGTCGTGCCCGTCGAGCAACGAGGTGATAATCTCCTCTTGCATGGGGCGGAACTCGCTGTATCCCCAATATTTTTGCAATATCTCGTAGATAATTTCGTTCATGCCTTTCCCGAAAATTCGGCGCAAAATTACAACTTTATCTTTTATAACATAGCAATAGCGAAGCGAAATTGAGGAGAGAGATGAAACAAGCCGTATGGGGTACTTCCCTCGAAGGGAATGTTGCGCTAAATAAAGTTGGCTCAACGTGAAAGCCGACCTGAGTATGAGACAATAAACCGTCGGAAAGGGCCGTTATTATTACAGTTAATCATAAAAAGATAGGTGAAATGGAACGAATGCTGCGAATAGGGCTATTTCTTATCGGCGCTTTCCCTTTGACGATTTTTAGTGTAGGCGCGTATGATTTTGAGTATGAAGGAATCTACTATAAAATTATATCCAAGACCGAAGCGACATCGTCTGTGGATCGGGGAACGAATGAATATACCGGCGAGATTGTCATACCCCAAGAGGTACAAGGAGGAGACGGAAATTTTGTGGTGGAACCGGGAGGAGAGATTATAGGGCCGCCGGTAGTTAATTATTCAAAGAACTATCGGGTGACAGCGATTGAAGAGAATGCTTTTGGCGGCTGTTTGGGGTTGAAATCGGTGACGTTGCCAAGTAGTGTTGCATCGATTAAGGAGCAGGCGTTTCAGAATTGCTGGTCTTTGGTGAAAATTACCTGTTTGGGGCAGATTCCACCGGTTTGCGAGACGAATAGTTTTGAAAATGTCGACAAGGGTAATTGTGTGGTTTATGTTCCGCAAGGGAGATTGGCGGCTTATCGGAGCGCTCCTGTGTGGAAAGATTTCCCTACGATTATAGAGTCTAACCCTTCGGAGGTTACGGATACACAGAATGGCGTGAAGATATTTGGGAAAGATGGTCAAATCGTGATTGTTGGTATGGCCGAAGGAGATCAAATATCGGTTTATAATGTGAATGGCGTATTGATGGCTGTTTTGCCGGTAACCGGGGATAATATGGCGATTCGGCTACGGGCAGGAGATATTTATCTGGTTAAGTATTCGGGAGGAACAATTAAGGTAAAGCTATGATAATATTCGACCCCGCTATTGGTAATTCTGTATTTTAGAAAAAATAAAACAGGGAGCAGTGCCAAACACCGCTCCCTGTTTTATGGTTTAGTCGAATTTATTCCGAAGGACGTATGTCTTTAATGAAGAGTTGTATGGCCCCGCTGTTGTGGGTGTTCTCTTCGATGGTGTAGCAAATGTCGAACGGTTTGCCCGCTTTGATGTGCTCGAAATGGCGGCTCATGTTGAAGGCGATACCGTTCATGATATTTTTCGACTTGCTGTCGACCAATTCCAGTTTCACGTGTTCGTTTTTCTTCCCCACGAGGCGGCTTGTCCCGTAGTCGGTTACACGACGGGTGCAGAATACCGGTTTCTGATTGCCGGGTCCAAAGGGGTTGAATTGTTTGAGCAAGGCAAAAAATTCGGGGGTGATTTCGTTGAAACTGATTTCGGTGTCTATGTCGATTTGCGGTTCCATTTGCTCCGGCAGAATGTGTTGAGAAACGTGCTCTTCGAAACGCGCCGTAAATTCCTTGATGTGCTCCTCTTTCATCGACAATCCTACGGCGTAGGTGTGTCCGCCGAAATTTTCGAGCAGGTCGCGGCACGACTCCACCGCTTTGTAAATGTCGAATCCTTGTACCGATCGAGCCGAGCCGGTAGCCAGTCCATCGGACAAGGTAAGTACGACCGAAGGGCGGTAATAAAGTTCGGTAAGCCGTGAGGCTACGATACCGATGATTCCTTTGTGCCAATCTTTGTTGTAGATGACAATCGATTTGCGTTGGTTGATGTCGATATGTTCTTCCAATATGTGGCTGGCTTCTTCGGTGATACGTTTGTCCAATTCTTTGCGATCCTCGTTGTATTGGTCGATGTTTTGGCTCTTTTCGATGGCGCCGGCCATATCTTTGGCAACCAGCAGGTCGACGGCCTCTTTGCCCGACTGCATACGTCCCGATGCGTTGATACGGGGACCTATTTTGAAGACAATATCGCTGATGGTGATATTTTTGTTGTTCAGCCCGCACACCTTTAAGATTCCTCTTAACCCCATGCCGGGGTTGGAGTTGAGCCGTTTAAGCCCGTGGTATGCGAGAATGCGGTTTTCTCCGGTGATGGGCACGATGTCCGAAGCGATGCTTACGGCAACGAGGTCGAGCAGCGGTTCGAGATCGGTTGCGATGTCTATGCCGTTGTTGAGGGCAAATCCCTGCATGAATTTGTACCCCACGCCGCAACCCGACAGATGCTTGTAGGGATAGGTTTCTCCTTCCAATTTGGGGTTGAGGATAGCTACGGCATCGGGCAACTCGTCGTCGGGCATATGGTGGTCGCAGATGATGAAATCGATACCTTTACTTTTGGCGTATGCGATTTTCTCCACGGCTTTAATACCGCAGTCGAGCGCAATAAACAAGGTGATACCATTTTCGGCAGCATAGTCGATACTTTTGTCCGATATGCCGTATCCCTCTTCGTAGCGATCCGGGATATAGTAGTCGAGCCCCGAATAGTAGTTTTGCAGAAATTTATACACCAGCGATACGGCCGTTGTTCCGTCCACGTCGTAGTCGCCGTAAATCATAATTTTTTCTTTACTCCCTAATGCACGATTAAGCCTAATTACAGCTTTTTCCATATCTCTCATTAAGAACGGGTCCTGGAGATCGGACAGCTGGGGCTTAAAGAACTTCTCCGCCTCGGCGGTCGAAGTCACCCCTCGTTGAGCGAGCAGTTTACAGAGAGCAGGGACCCGGTGGTATCGGGCCTCTAATCTTTGCGCTGCTTGCTGTTCGTCTGATGTAAGGGGTAAGTAATTCCATTTACTTATCATTTATATGTTTTTTATTTTTTATCGCTCTCGAGCCCGGCCGATGTTGTCGAAAACAGCTTGTTTTTTCGATCGGGAGAAGCCGGGATATATGCAGATAGGAATTTGTATCTTCCTTATCCGCAGGACTTTTTGCGAGGTGTAGGAGATGTATTTGTATACAGGCAGTCCTTTGAACCTCATTATTGCCGTAAAGTTATAAAAAGACATTCAATGTTGTGCTGTTTTTGCACATTAAAATGATAAATATTGTATTTTTAACGTGGTCAGTGAACCTTCTCAGGGGATTAGCAACAATTCGTAATCGACTACGTCCAACCATTGGCCGAACTTCGAACCTACCTTTTCGAAATGTGATACTTGCTTGAATCCCAGTTTGGTGTGTAGCGATTTGCTGGGTTCGTTGCCTTCGGTGATACAGGCAATCAGTGCGCGGTACCCTCGGTTGCGGCATTCGTCGATGAGGCGTTGCATGAGCCGGGAGCCAATGCCTTTGCCTGTGTGTTGGGGCGACAGATATACGGTGGTCTCTAACGTGTGGCAGTAGGCGGCTCGTTCTTTCCATTCGTGGGCGTAACAGTAACCTGCGATTTCGCCATCGTTTTCATAGACGAAGTAGGGGTATCGGGCCGAAATTTGTGCAATGCGCGACCGCATATCCTCTTCGGATAGCGGTTCGGTTTCGAAAGAGATAACGCTGTGGTTGATATATTCGTTGTAGATTCGGGCAATGGCGGCGGTGTCTTGCAGGGTTACGTTTCGTATCATGGTGCGAATGCTTTTCTTCCAGCGAAGATACGAATAAAAGAACGATTGACGAAAAATACGCAAACGGTTTCACCGAAAAAAAACGGCATCGCCATTCGTCCGAGCGATACCGTTCCGATGGGTTTGTCGGTAGGGATTTTCGTTTAATCCTCTTTGATCATGTGTACATCGACTTGCGGATAGGGGAAGTGCAAACCGTATTTGTCGAATTGTTTATAAACCTTTTCGTTAAAATCGAAATATACTCCCCAAAAATTTTCCGAGGCGGTCCACACCCGTACGGTTACTTCTACGGCACTGTCGCCCAAATTGCTCAGGGCAACGAAGGGAGCCGGATCGTCGAATATCCGCTGGTCGGTCGAAAGTAATTGTAATATCACTTGCCGAGCCGTATCGAAATCGTCGCCGTAGGCAATGCCTATCTTCCATTCCACACGGCGGCGTCCCTCTTTGGAATAGTTGTTCAAGCTCCCGGTAGAGAGCCCGCCGTTGGGGATAATGATGGTTTTGTTGTCCGATGTATTGAGTATCGTATTGAATATTTGTATCTCTTTTACGGTACCCGAATAACCTTGCGCCTCGATAAAATCGCCCACTTTATAAGGTTTGAAGAGGAGAATCATTACTCCTCCGGCAAAGTTCTGCAACGTACCGCTCAATGCCATACCTACGGCAAGTCCGGCCGAAGCGAACAGCGCGAGGAACGAACTGGTGTTGATACCCAATATGCCTATGACAATGACAATGAGGATAAGCATGAGGATAATGCGTATGAGGCTGAGCAGGAAAGTGCGCAGAGAAAGCTCCACGTCGCGACGGACAAAGGCTTTGGCGACGATATGGTGAATGCGGTTGATAATCCATTTCCCTATAAAGAAGATAGCCAAAGCGATGGCTATTTTTACGGCTCCGCGCAGGATAGCACCGATGGCTTGTTCGAGAAACTGGTCGAACGACAGGCTCGAAAGCGACGATAGTTTCTGTTGCCAAGTTTGTGCCACATCTATGGGTGAAGGCGTTTCGGGTGCTTGTGCCCATAGTGATAATAGAATGTTGAATAATGGAGACATATAGATTTGGAATTAAGAGATTAATCGATCGGGGGATATGCTTGTTTGTACCAGTCGAGAGTGGTGTAATATTGGTCGAGAACCGAGTCGCCAGTTCCCAAGATGTAACAGCTTAATCCGCAATGTTTGTAAACCGATACATCACCCAATATAGAGGGAGTTGCCGCTTGGTAAAGTACGGTTTGCGAAAGGGCTTGATCCAGTGTGGCCAATTCTTCGTCGGTGGCTATTTGCGAGAGAAAATCGCGCAGGTCGAAACAGATGTAAGGCCATTGCCGGTCGAAATGTTGGATAGCCGAGATGTCGGGTATCGCGTCGTTGCCGTGTATCTCTAATATCGCTTTCACGGTTTCACCCAACAGATATAGATTGCGGCAATCGACCAGCCCGGTTGTGGCGGTGCGGTATGCTCCCGAAAGGGCATTGTAATAGGTGTAGATGGCCTCGCAGACTTGTTTCAGGTCGAGTTGATACTCGAACAATAGAGGAATGGTAATTGCATAGGGCATTCCGGCCCCCATCACTTCGGCTGCCGAGCCTATATAATAATCGGTTTTGTTCCTCAGTTGATAGGCACATTCGATACTCCCCATGAAGCAGGCGTCGGAGAGGATAAATTGGAATTGGCGGTCGGGTATGGCATTGGCCAGTTGGTCGATTTCCATATAAAAATTCCCGTCTTTCCCGAATGAGCGTGTGGGAGGGCCTTTCCGGCGTTCGGGAGCGAGAGCCAACGAGGAATTCCCCGGTGCCCAGCCGGTACTGTGCGACCAAAGAATCAATCCGTATTCTTCTGCGGGAAACCGTTCGACGGTTTCGTTGATGACCGAACGGAGGACTTCGGCCGTTGCCGAGTTTTGGTCGGGGTATTCTTTGATAATTTTTTTCTCGGCTTCACCCGATTTATTCCGAACGATTTGTATGAGCTGGGGATTGGTATCGTATCCGTCGCGGTAAATGATTAAATTTCCGTCGTTCAATTCGCCTGCGACGGCAGCTTGCAACATCTCGTTGATGTTTTGTGTATCGTAATTATAGGTATCGCCTAAATTATTGTCCGATAACATATAAACCAAAACGGTGCGATTTACGGGATCTTTTCCGTTGTCATCGGGCTCATCTTCGGGAGCACAACCCGAAAATAGGGCGAGAAAAACGGCCAGCCCCAAAACCATTTTGTAATGGCTTAATTGTTTGAATTTCGTTCTTTTTCCTTCCATATTTGCAAAAATAGCAGAAAAAAATCCAATAACTGATTTTTTTTAGGGAGATTTATAGCATTGTTATGGGTTTATAACACTTAAACCTCTACCTTTGTTAGGTAAAATGTAGGGTATGAAAAAGTTTGGAATCATCGTTGCTATCGTGTGGTTGCCGTTTTTGCTGTGGTCGCAGACTTATTACCAATGGGTAGAGAAAGCCGACAGTTGTATCAAGGCGAAAGATTGGGACGGAGCCGAACAGGCGTTGCTGAGTGCGTTGCGGAGCGAACCCGCCAACGGGCAGAACTTTTTGCTCATGTCCAACTTGGGGACGGTACAGCGTTATGCCGGCAAATATAACGAGGCGCTTAAAAGTTATTCCAATGGATTATTGATGTCGCCGAATTCGGTGACGTTGTTGCGCAACCGGGCGGCGCTCTTTTCCGAGATAGATAGTATAGACCGGGCTTTTCAAGATTATAGTCAAATATTGATGATCGACGATACCGACGAAGATGCGCTATATAACAGAGGACTTATTGCGCTTGAACGGGGCGACACGGTGTCGAGCAGAGCCGATTTCGAACGACTTCTTAAATTGAATCCGGCGAGTGGGAATGGCCGCATAGGATTTGCGTCGTTATTGAAGGTGATGGGCTATTACCCCGAGGCGATAGAAGTTTATTCGCAGGTGATAAAAGTCAATCCCGAGAAAGAGATTCTCTATGTGGGGCGTGCCGAAGCCTACCTCTTTGCCGGGCAGTATGCCAAAGCCGACAAGGATATCGAAAAGGCTATGGAACTGGCTCCCGACGATCCGGTTGTGTATGTGTTGAGGGCTTTGGGAAAATTGGCCCGGTACGAACGGGAGTCGGCCAAAGCCGATTTGAAACGAGCCGTCGAGTTGGGGTACGACCGGGAAGCGGCCAAACAACTGTTGGAAGAAAAATAGCAATTCTCTTATTTGTAGTATTTTATCTCCCTTCTTACAGAAGAGGGAATAGAATTTTTTTTGCATCCGTTGCACCGAAAAAAGAAAATACATACCTTTGTTGTATGATTGGATTGGTGCGTCATATTGAATATTTATTGTTGCACAACGACCGGGTTGTCGTACCGGGGTTGGGGTGTTTCGCAGTAGTTTATCGCGAAGCCCGATTCCTCTCCGGGGGTACTTCCCTGTTGCCTCCTGTGCGAAGCGTTGCCTTCGAAGAGAGCGGGGAGACAGGGAGTGAATTGCTGTTGCAATCGGTTATGCGAGCCGGTTTTATGACCCGCGACGAGGCTTTGGCGGCAATCACCGACGAGGTGAAATCCATTCGTGAAAATTTGGAGCAGGGCAACGATTATCTGTTGGGACGGTTAGGCCGGTTGGTTTGGAACGAAGGCCGTGTCGAGTTCCGTTTGGCCGATGACAATTTGCTCGAATATCCCCGGTTCGGATTTGCTCCCGTCGAGATAATTCCTCGTGAGGAGGAGCCTGTGGAAGTAGGGAATCCGGTAGAAGAAACGGCTCAAAGGGCCGATCGCATATACATTTCGTTCCCTCGTCGTGTGGTACGGGCAGCAGCGGTGGCCGCGGCAGTTATCGTCTTTTTGTTGATGCTCTCCAAACCGATAAACACGCCCGACACGACAGTCAATTATGCCGGAATACTCTCGGCGGAACTGTTAGGGAAAACCACCCAGCCGACCGGTGTGCAAGCAATCGACGAAGCGGAGGCGACCGAATGGGGCGTTACCGACCTCTCTGTGGGGGAGACTGCCGTGCAAGGGATTGCGGCCCCTGTGGAGCAACCCGAAACTTTACAATCGACTACGGAAACCAAGCCTTATTATATTATTGTCGCTTCGCTTCCTTCCCGAAAGTTGGCCGAGAAACAAATCGAATGTTTCCGCCAACAAGGTGTCTCTTCCCAGTTGCATATTTATGAAACCCCGCGTAAGGCTCGGCTTTATATCGCTTCGTTCGACGATTTTCAAGAGGCGTGTCAATATCGTGCCCGTTTGGTAAAAGAACAACCTCTTTTTGCAAACGCATGGATTATGAATGCCGAAGATTAGGCCTCGTATATCCGACGGGTCTGTGAGGGGGGATTTCTTGAATTGTCGAGTTACCGGAAAAAGAGATGCTTAGCAAAAATCAAATTAAACGCATACAATCGCTCGCCCGGAAAAAGGGTAGGCGGGACGAAGGCTGTTTTATCGCCGAGGGTAACAAGTTGGTAGAAGATACTTGTCATGCCTTTGAATGCGAACGGCTATTGGCTACGCGGGAATGGATCGCGTCGCATTCGCACCTTTTGTCACTCCCTGTGCAGGAGGTTTCCGAGGCCGAGATGGCGAAAGTGTCGCAATTGACTACCCCTACCGATGTGATGGCGATATACCGTATTCCCCAATATCGTCTCGATATGGAGGTGTTGCGCCGGGAGTTGGTATTGGCGTTGGATACGGTACAAGACCCCGGTAATTTGGGGACGATCGTGCGGTTGGCCGACTGGTTTGGCATCCGTCACATCGTTTGCTCTATCGAGACAGCCGACCTGTATAATCCCAAAGTGGTGCAAGCCACGATGGGAGCGTTGGCCCGGGTGAAAGTATATTATACCCCGTTGGCGGAATTTTTGTCCGGTATGGATCGTTCGGCCGTATATGGCACCTTCCTCGACGGGCGCGATATTTATCGCACCGCTCTTTCGGGGACAGGGATCATTGTGATGGGAAATGAAGGGAACGGCATATCGCCCGAATTGGAACCTTATATCGGGAATCGGTTGTATATACCGAATTATCCGGTAGGGCAACCTACCTCCGAATCGCTTAATGTAGCCGTGGCGGCGGCAATTACCTGTGCCGAGTTCCGTCGGCGACAAATGGAATAGAATCGTATGGCAAAGACAAAATCGGTTTACTTTTGCAATAATTGCGGGGCGGAATCGCCCAAATGGATAGGACGTTGCCCGGTTTGCGGGGAGTGGAACACCTATGTGGAAGAGGTGGTGAGTGTGAAATCTTCCTCTTCGTCGGCCGGCGGCTTTACTTCGCCGGAGCAGAGCAAGGTGCGCCCGCAGCGAATCGACGAGATCCAAGTGACCGAAGAGTCGCGTATCGACTTGGGGAACGGCGAGTTGAATCGTGTGCTGGGCGGTGGGCTCGTGCGGGGTTCGCTGGTTTTGATCGGCGGGGAGCCGGGTATCGGTAAATCGACGTTGATTTTGCAGACGGTGTTGGCGCTTAAAGGCCATACAATATTATATGTGTCGGGCGAAGAGAGTGCCCGGCAGTTGAAGTTGAGAGCCGAGCGTATAGGCGGCAATGCACCCGATTGTTATATCGTGTGCGAGACTTCGCTCGAAGATATTTTCGTCCACATTCGCAACGTAAATCCCGATATTGTGGTGATCGACTCGATACAGACCATTGCCACTTCGGCGATGGAATCTTCGCCGGGTAGCGTGGGGCAGGTACGGGAGTGTGCCGCCTCGTTGCTCAAATTTGCCAAACAGACCAATACCCCGGTGCTGCTCGTGGGGCATATCAACAAAGAAGGAAGTATTGCGGGGCCCAAAGTGTTGGAACACATTGTCGATACGGTGTTGCAATTCGAGGGCGACCGGCACTATATGTATCGAATACTCCGTTCGATAAAGAACCGTTTCGGCAGCACGTCGGAACTGGGTATTTACGAGATGAGGCAGAATGGGTTGCGCGAGGTATCCAACCCCTCGGAGATGTTGCTCACGCAAAATCACGAAGGGTTGAGCGGCGTGGCTATTGCCGTGACGATAGAGGGGATACGCCCGTTCCTTATCGAGACACAGGCTTTGGTGAGTACGGCCGCTTATGGTACGCCGCAGCGTTCGGCCACCGGTTTCGATTTGCGACGCATGAATATGTTGCTGGCCGTATTGGAGAAGCGGGTCGGTTTTAAATTGGCGCAAAAAGATGTCTTCCTCAATATTGCCGGCGGTATTAAGGTGAACGACCCGGCTATGGATTTGGCGGTGATCAGTGCGATACTCTCTTCGAATATGGATATGGCTATCGAGGCGGGTACCTGCATGACCGGCGAGGTGGGGCTGTCGGGCGAGATACGTCCTGTAAACCGCATAGAACAGCGTATCCTCGAAGCCGAGAAGTTGGGTTTCAAGCGTATGCTAATCCCGCAAAACAACCTTAAAGGATTCGATGCCTCGCGGTTGAAAATAGAGTTGGTGCCGGTACGAAAAGTCGAAGAGGCTTTCCGTCAACTCTTCGGATAAATACAATAGGTATATGATTCAGGAATTGCAATTAAGAATATTGCCCGAACAGGCCGCCTCGGAACAGAACATCGCGGCGTATGTGGCTCGGGAGCAAGGAATAAATTTAGGCTCGGTGAAATGTGTCAGGGTGTTGAAACGCTCGATCGACGCCCGCCAACGCACGGTCATGGTCAACGTGAAAGTGCGGCTCTATATCGATGAGTTTCCGCAAGACGACGAGTTCCCCTGTATCGAGTACGGCGATGTGTCGGGCAAACCCCGTGCGGTTGTCGTGGGAGCCGGGCCGGCGGGACTATTTGCAGCTTTGCGCCTGATTGAGTTGGGCGTTTGTCCGGTGGTGGTCGAGCGGGGAAAAAACGTACACGACCGCCGCAAGGATATTGCCCGTATCAGTCGGGAACAACGAATCGATCCCGAATCGAATTACAGTTTCGGCGAGGGGGGTGCCGGAGCCTTCTCCGATGGAAAACTTTATACCCGCAGCAAGAAGCGCGGGAATGTCGAGCGTATACTTCAAATTTTTTGCCAACACGGGGCGTCGGTGTCGATCCTATCCGACGCGCACCCGCATATCGGTACCGATAAATTGCCGGGTGTGATCGAGCGTATGCGCAACCGGATAATCGAATCGGGTGGGGAGGTGCATTTCGAAACTCGCATGGAGCGCCTTATTATCGAGGGCGACGAGGTGCGGGGTATTGTTACGGCCGACGGCCGCGAGTTCCTCGGTCCTGTGATTTTGGCCACGGGGCATTCGGCGCGCGATGTCTACTATATGTTGCACGACGGGGGCGTGGAGCTGGAAGCCAAAGGCATAGCCGTGGGCGTGCGTTTGGAACACCCGCAGGCATTGATCGATACCATACAATATCACAACCCCGCAGGGCGGGGAAAATATCTCCCGGCAGCCGAATACAGCTTTGTTACACAAGTGAAGGGGCGCGGAGTTTACTCTTTTTGTATGTGCCCCGGTGGTTTTGTGGTCCCGGCGGCCAGTGGCCCCGAACAGATCGTGGTAAACGGTATGTCGCCTTCGACCCGAGGTTCGGCGTGGGCCAATTCGGGTATGGTGGTCGAGTTGCAGCCCGAAGATTTCGGCAATCGTTTTTCGGCTTACGGCGTATTGGCGGGGATTAAGTTTCAGGAAGACCTCGAACGCCAGTGTTACCGGAACGGGAATTGCAAGCAGACGGCGCCCGCCCAGCGTATGACCGATTTCGTGAATCGTCGCAACTCCTACGATTTGCCTCGTTCTTCTTATTCGCCGGGTTTGATAGCTTCGCCGTTGCACTTTTGGATGCCCGAATTTATCGTTACCCGTTTGCAAGAGGGATTCAAACATTTCGGGAAGGTGTCGCACGGATTCCTTACCCGCGAAGCGGTGATGATAGGGGTAGAGACCCGGACTTCGTCGCCGGTGCGGATTCCTCGCAACCCTGAATCGATGGCGCACGTTCGCCTGTGCGGGCTTTATCCTTGCGGCGAAGGCGCCGGGTATGCCGGCGGTATCGTGTCGGCCGCCATCGACGGCGAACGTTGTGCCGAGGCGTTGGCTTTGCAGTTGTCGGGTAAACAATCGTGACCCGCGATATGTTTTTATGCAGGAATGATGAAACTGACTTATCTCTTTCATAGCGGCTTTTTAATCGAGGCCAATGGTTTTGCCATTGTGTGCGACTATTATCGGGCGGGAGAAACGATTCTCGACGAACTGTTGCGCCGGCGGCAACCTCTCTATGTACTGGTGTCGCACGAGCATCGTGACCACTATAACCCCGAAGTTTTGGCGTGGAGCCGGCAGAATGGAGATATACATTATATATTTCCGCGGGAGATGAGCGTGCGTCCCGAACTTTCGGCGTTACCGAATGTCGTTTTTCTCGACCGGGGTGAATCGTATGCCGACGGGCGAGTGCAAGTGACCGCTTTCGGTTCGACCGATCTGGGGGTCTCTTATGAGATTGTAACCGAGGGGAAGGCTCTTTTTCATGCAGGCGATTTGAATAATTGGCATTGGCGCGACGAGTCGACCGAAGCCGAGGTGCGTGCCGCCGAGATGGCTTATCGGCGCGAATTGGATTATATGGCAGAAAGCATAACCCATATCGATGTCGCCATGTTTCCGGTCGATGCCCGGTTGGGTAGCGATTATATGCGTGGTGCCGGGCAGTTTGTCGAGCGGTTTACAGTGAACTGTTTCATTCCCATGCATTTCTATCCGGCTATCCGCAAGGCCGAAGCCTTCGCTCCCATAGCCCGGCAACACGGGGCGGAATTTGTGTTGTTGGCCCATACCGGCGACTCGATAACGATATAACAGTATAAATAAATAGATAGATTTCGATCATGGAAGTAAAAGCAAAATTCGACCATTTCAATGTAAATGTAACCGATTTGAATCGTAGTATAGCCTTTTACGAGAAGGCGTTGGGATTTACCGAAGCTCGGCGGAAAGAGGCGGCCGACGGCTCTTATATATTGGTCTATCTGACCGATGGGGCTTCGCCTTTCCTCCTCGAACTCACGTGGTTGCGAGACCATAAAGAGCCCTACGAGTTGGGCGAAAACGAGAGCCATTTGTGTGTGCGTGTAGCGGGCGACTATGATAAAGTGAGGGCTTACCACAAGGAGTTGGGTTGCGTCTGTTTCGAAAATGAGACGATGGGGCTCTATTTTATCCACGACCCCGACGATTATTGGATAGAGATATTGCCGGCAAAAGAGGGTATAACCTTATAAATAGGAAGACCGGAGGAATAAATGCTGTCATTTTATTGGGAATGGCAGCTTTTTTGTTTTAAATGAGTTGATAGAATGGTAAAAAGATTTTACTTTTGCGAGAATTCTGTTTTTTGCCGAGGTAAAGAGCAATTCAACCTGTAAGATAAGGGTTTGATGTAAGAAGGGACGATAGGGAATACCTGTCCCTCTTGGAAGAAAAATTGAAATTTTTTTATGATATGATCACATTTTGCATTGCCTTACTCGTATTGATAGGAGGCTATTTTATTTATGGAGCGTGGGTTGAAAAAGTTTTTGGAGTAAACCCCGACAGGCAGACACCTGCCTATACGTCGACCGACGGAATAGACTATATTCCCATGCCTACGTGGAAAGTCTTTCTCATACAGTTCCTGAACATTGCGGGACTGGGGCCTATCTTTGGTGCCATCATGGGTATCCTTTACGGTCCTTCGGCCTATTTGTGGATTGTATTCGGAACCATTTTCGGAGGCGCGGTCCACGACTATTTGTCGGGAATGCTTTCGGTTCGGCGCAATGGAGCCAGTTTACCCGAATTCGTAGGCGATGAATTGGGATTGGGCGTAAAACAGGTTATGCGGGTCTTCTCGCTGTTGTTGATGATATTGGTGGGAGCCGTGTTTGTGATCAATCCGGCCAACTTGCTCGACCTGCTTACGGGCGAGAGTACAACCACAACCATGTGGATAGCCATTATATTCGGGTATTATATTTTGGCAACGTTGTTACCCATCGATAAACTCATCGGTCGGCTTTACCCTTTGTTCGGTTTCGCCTTGCTGTTTATGGCGGTAGGGATTCTGGTCTCGCTGTTTTTGCATCCGGGCAGCCTGCCCGAATTTAACGAGGCAATGCAATACACCCGTCCCGACTCCGATGTAAATCCCATTTTCCCGATGATGTTCATCTCGATAGCCTGCGGAGCCATATCGGGGTTCCATGCCACACAGTCGCCTATGATGGCTCGTTGTTTGAAAAACGAGAAGATGGGACGTCGGGTATTCTATGGCGCTATGGTGGTCGAGGGGATTGTGGCCCTCATTTGGGCAGCTGCGGCAATCGCCTTTTTCGACGGTTCGTTTAGCGCACTTTCGGAATATCTGAAAGGAAAGACGCCGGCTATTTTGGTCAATGACATATCGGTAAGCTGGTTGGGAACTTTTGGGGGTATACTGGCTATGCTCGGAGTAATAGCAGCACCCATTACGTCGGGCGATACGGCTTTGCGTTCGGCCCGGTTGATTGCGGCCGATTTTTTGCATATCCCGCAAAAGAAAATCCGCAGCCGCTTGTTGGTATCGATTCCTATTTTCGTGTTGGCTTGGTTGGTGATGATGATCGACTTCGAAGTGCTGTGGCGTTACTTCGCTTGGTGTAACCAAACTTTGGCGGTGTTTACCTTATGGGCGTTGACCGTGTGGTTGGCCCGGGAACGCAAATGTTATTGGATAACCTTTATCCCCGCTTTGTTTATGACGATGGTGACGGTTACCTATATCTTCTATGCTCGCGAGGGATTCCGTTTGCCTTACGAAGTATCGTTGGGTATTGCCGTAGCGGTTACGCTGTTGTTTACGGTTTTGTTCGTACGTTTCAAACGGGCATTGTCGGGTAGGACGTCTATCGAACGGTAATATGGATAATCTGACCAATTATCATTCCCATTGCGATTTTTGCGATGGCCATGCCCCTATGGAGGCCTTTGTGCAGGAGGCGATAAACAAAGGTTTTCGAGCCTATGGTATATCGTCTCATGCTCCGTTCCCGATACCGAACAGTTGCAATATGCATAGGGAGAGAATGGCGTGTTATCTGGGCGAGTTTAACCGGTTGAAACAAATCTATTCGTCGCAAATCGAGTTGTATATCGGGCTCGAAATCGATTTTTTGGACGACACGTTCAACCCCTCCATAGATTATTTTCGGGAATTGCCCCTCGATTATCGCATAGGATCGGTTCATTATATTGTAACTCCTGATGGTACGCCCATCGATACCGACGGCTCTCCCGACAGGTTCAGAGGCTATGTCGACACCTTTTTCGACGGCGATGTCGATGAGGCGGTGCGACGGTTTTACCGCAGTTCGTTCCGCATGATCGAGTTGGGCGGATTCGATTTCTTGGGACATCTCGACAAAATAGGGTTGAATGCCTCGCTTTACCGTCCCGGTTTAGACGGTGAACCGTGGTACAAAAAGATGGTAAGCGGCTATTTGGAAGAAATTGCTGCTCGCGATCTTTTGGTCGAGGTTAATACGAAAGCGTGGGAACCTCGCGGGCGGTTTTTCCCTCATTGCGATTATTTCGGGCAGATGAAAGCATTGGGAATACGGGTTGTTGTCAATTCCGACACTCACTATCCCGAAAAAATAAATTCGGGACGGGAAGCCGCTTTGAGAGCTTTGTCGCAAGCCGGATACACCTCGGTTTGGCGATTGGGGCGGGACGGTTGGGTCGACGAACCTATCGTGCGTTAAATCTATTCCTCGAATAATGTAAGCTGTTTCTTTCTTGGTTACAGCTTTTTTTGTATCTTCGTGCCGATTTTTTTAGCAAAGATTATTTCAGAAATATATGAGCAAGAAATTCACCGAATATTCTCATTTCGACCTCTCCGAAATCAATAAAGAGGTTTTGAGTCAATGGGATAAACAAAATCTTTTTCATCAAAGTTTGGAAACCCGCGAAGGTGCGCCTTCCTTTGTCTTTTACGAAGGCCCTCCCTCGGCCAACGGTATGCCGGGTATTCACCACGTAATGGCGCGCTCGATTAAGGATTTGTTCTGCCGTTACAAGACCATGAAGGGATTTCATGTGAAACGTAAGGCCGGGTGGGATACTCACGGTCTGCCTGTCGAACTGGGTGTGGAAAAGGCATTGGGTATTACCAAAGAGGATATTGGAAAAACCATTTCGGTGGCCGAGTACAACTCTACTTGCCGTAAAGATGTGATGAAGTTTACCCGCGAGTGGGAAGACCTCACGCACCGTATGGGGTATTGGGTGGATATGCAAAATCCCTACATCACCTATGACAATCGTTATATCGAGACCCTGTGGTGGTTGCTCAAACAGCTCTACAACAAGAATTATCTGTACAAAGGTTATACCATTCAGCCCTATTCGCCGGCTGCCGGTACGGGATTAAGTTCGCACGAGCTTAACCAGCCCGGTTGCTATCGCGATGTGAAGGATACCACTTGTATAGCCCAGTTCAAGATTCGCAATCCCCGTCCCGAGATGGCGGCTTTTGGCGAACCTTATTTCTTGGCATGGACGACAACCCCGTGGACATTACCTTCCAATACGGCTCTTTGCGTAGGCCCCAACATCGAATATAATTTGGTACAAAGTTACAATCCCTATACGGGTGCGCCCATTAGTGTGATTGCCGCCAAAGTGCTTGTGCCTACGTTGTTTAATGCAAAGGCTGCCGATTTGGCGTTGGAAGATTACAAACCCGGCGATAAACTCATTCCGTGGAAAGTCGTAGCCGAATACAAAGGCAGCGACTTGGCCGGCATGGAGTATGAGCAACTGTTGCCGTGGGTAAATCCCGGCGAAGGTGCATTCCGGGTAATTACCGGCGATTTTGTAACCACCGAGGACGGTACGGGTATCGTACACATTGCGCCTACCTTCGGTGCCGATGACGACCGGGTGGCCAAAGCCAATGGCGTTCCCCCGTTGATGATGCTCGATAAGGACGGCAACCGTCGTCCTATGGTCGATATGACCGGTAAATTCTATACGATAGACGACCTCGACCCCGAGTTTGTGAAACAGAATGTCGATGTGGAGGCTTACGGCGAATATGCCGGACGGTATGTGAAGAATGCTTACGATGCGACCCTTACCGACGATGATGCCACACTCGATATAGATATTTGCGTGTTGTTGAAACAGACCAACAAGGTATTCAAAATCGAGAAGCACGTACACAGCTATCCCCATTGTTGGCGTACCGACAAACCGGTGCTTTACTACCCGCTCGACAGTTGGTTTATTCGCACGACGGCTTGCCGCGACCGCATGATAGAGTTGAATAATACCATCAACTGGAAACCGCAGTCGACCGGTTCGGGCCGATTTGGCAAATGGCTCGAAAACCTGCAAGACTGGAACCTCTCGCGTAGCCGCTATTGGGGAACCCCGTTGCCCATCTGGCGCACCGAGGACGGCAGCGAAGAGTTGTGTATCGGTTCGGTAGAGGAGTTGTATAACGAAATAGAGAAAGCTATTGCCGCCGGATTGATGACCGAGAATCCCTATAAAAAACAAGGCTTCGTTCCCGGCGAATATACGGCCGAAAATTACGACAAGATAGATTTGCACCGTCCTTATGTCGACGATATTGTGTTGGTTTCGCCCAGTGGAAAACCGATGAAACGCGAAAGCGACCTTATCGACGTATGGTTCGATTCGGGTGCCATGCCTTATGCTCAAATACACTATCCGTTTGAAAACAAGGAGGCATTTGATAACCGTGAACTTTATCCGGCCGATTTCATCGCCGAGGGAGTAGACCAAACCCGTGGCTGGTTCTTCACTCTGCACGCCATTGCTGCGATGGTATTCGACAGCGTAGCGTATAAAGCCGTAGTATCGAACGGTCTCGTACTCGACAAGAACGGGAACAAGATGTCCAAGCGGTTGGGCAATGCCGTCGATCCTTTCGGTACCATCGAGAAGTACGGTTCCGACCCGCTGCGTTGGTATATGATTACCAATTCGTCGCCGTGGGACAACCTCAAATTCGATCTCGACGGGGTAGAAGAGGTGCGTCGTAAATTCTTCGGAACGCTCTACAATACCTATTCGTTCTTTGCTTTGTATGCCAATGTCGACGGGTTCACCTTTGCCGAACCTGAGATTCCGGTAGAGAAGCGCCCCGAGATCGACCGCTGGATTATCTCTTTGCTCAACTCGTTGATCAAGGAGGTCGACGAACAGTTTGCCGCCTATGAACCTACACGTGCCGGACGGGCGATTTCCGATTTCGTGAACGACAACCTCAGTAACTGGTATGTACGTTTGAACCGCAAACGTTTCTGGGGCGGCTCGATGACCGACGATAAACTGTCGGCCTATCAAACGCTTTACACCTGTCTCGAAACGGTGGCCAAATTGATGGCGCCCATTGCACCTTTCTATGCCGACCGCCTGTATACCGACCTTACGACGGCAACCGATCGCGACACCCGTTCGGTACACTTGGCCGATTTCCCGGTAAGTTGCGATAAATATATCGACTCGGCACTCGAAGAGCGTATGCAAATTGCTCAAACCATGACCTCTATGGTACTGGCTCTGCGTCGTAAAGTCAATATCAAGGTACGTCAACCGCTCACCACGTTGATGGTTCCGGTATTGAACAAAGAGCAACAAGCTCATATCGAAGCTGTGAAAGATTTGATTCTCAGTGAGGTGAATGTGAAAGAAATGAAGTTTGTCGATAACGCCGCAGGGATATTGGTAAAACGGGTGAAACCCGATTTCAAGAAACTGGGCCCGCGTTACGGCAAGATTATGAAACAGTTGGCTGCAACGATTGCCGCCATGCCGCAGCCCGATATAGCCGAATTTGAAAAGAACGGAACCTTTACGTTCGATATCGAAGGACAGCAAGCTACAATCGAGAAAGCCGATGTAGAGATTATTTCGGAAGATATTCCCGGCTGGTTGGTAGCCAATGAGGGTAACCTTACGGTGGCGCTCGACATTACGGTTACCGAGGAGTTGCGTCGTGAGGGTATAGCCCGCGAATTGGTCAACCGGATACAGAATATCCGCAAGATTTCGGGCTTCGATATTACTGACAAAATAGATGTTTACATTGCTTCGTGCGACGAAACCGACAAGGCTGTCGAAGAGTATCGCGATTATATGGCTCGTCAGGTGCTTGCCAATACGTTTGAAATATTGGAGAATCCGATCGGTGAAAATGTGCATGAACTCGACTTCGATACCTTTAAGGTAGCTATCAAAATTGTTAAATCAGTAAAATAATAGAGAGGCATAGTAATATTTCTGTTATATTTGAAGTGACATAACAATCTTGCATTGTAGTCGGCCCTTTGAATAATTGAATGTAAAACTTTAACCCCAAATAATTATGAGTGAAAAAACACGTTATTCCGATGCTGAACTTGAAGAATTTCGGCAGATTATCAATGAAAAGCTCGAAAAAGCATATCGTGATTATGATTTGTTGAAAGCCTCAATTATGAATACCGATGGCAACGATGTAACCGATACGTCGCCCACGTTTAAGGTGTTGGAAGAAGGTGCGAGCACGCTCTCCAAAGAAGAGGCCGGACAGTTGGCTCAACGCCAAATGAAATTCATACAACACCTGCAAGCCGCCCTTGTGCGTATCGAAAACAAAACGTACGGAATTTGCCGGGAAACCGGGAAACTGATCCCGAAAGAACGATTGCGTGCGGTACCCCATGCTACTTTGGGAATAGATGCGAAGGGTGATAACAGAAGAAAATAGATTTACCGTGTTTCTTTCTGCGGATACCTTGCGGTTTTTTGCGGAAGATTGTTTTGTGAAATCTACCGAGATGATAGGATAGACGATTCGACCTTCGGGGTGCTGTTCTCGCCGTAGAATGCACGAGGGTCGAATCGCTTTTTATATTGACCCGATAAAATGCAAAACGCATAATTGCATATATGAAAAAACTGACCAAAGGACAAATAGCCCTTATTACGATTATTCTCGTATTGATTGTCGACCAAGTGGTGAAGATATGGGTGAAAACTCATATGTATATAGGTGAAGCTATTCGGGTGACCGACTGGTTTTACATAGCATTCATCGAAAACAACGGTATGGCTTTTGGCATGGAGATAGGGAGCAAATTGTTTTTAACGCTGTTCCGTATTGTCGCTGTGGTCGTGTTGGTGTGGGTATTGTATCGGGTTAAGAGCAAACCTCACATTCCTACGGGTTTTGTCGTTTGTTTGGCTTTGATTATAGCCGGAGCTGCCGGGAATATTATCGATTGCCTTTTCTACGGCTTGATTTTTAATGATCCGTTGCCACCCGTTGTCGCTTCGTTCGCTCCCGGCGAGGGGTATGCTGGTTTGTTCTTCGGCAGGGTAGTCGATATGCTCTATTTCCCGTTGTTTAGTTTTTATTGGCCCGATTGGATTCCGTGGATAGGCGGGGAGCGGTTCGAGTTTTTCCGCCCCGTATTCAATATTGCCGACTCGGCCATATCGGTAGGTGTGGTGTGGTTGATTCTGTTTTATCGCCGTTATCTCTCTACCGAGAATAAAAAAGCAGAGCCTGCGAAGTAATGTTATGAAGCATACGGTATTTGTCATATTATCGGTTTTGCTTATCGCATCGTGTAGCCGTCGGCCCGACTATCTCATTGGCGAAAAGGAGATGGAGGCTTTGCTTGTCGATATTCACAAGACGGAGGCTGTTATCGAGTCGAATTATAGCCTGTATAGCAGTAATGCCGATAAGAAAAAACTTCGGGAAGCGGTATTCTTGCGGCATGGAGTTACGCAGGAGCAGTTCGATACGACATTGGTATGGTACGGACATCATATCGATAAGTATATGCAAGTATACGACAAGGTGGTGGAACGGCTGAAAGCCGAAAACGAGGAAGCAAAAAAACTGCTTGCCGAGGAAAATTCACAAACCATGACACAACCCGGCGACAGTGTCGATGTGTGGAAACAGAAGCGTTTCCATACGTTCGATACCCGCGTGTCGTCCAATTTATTGACGTTCGATATTGCTACCGACGAGAACTTCCGTACCCGCGACTATTTCGAATTTAAGTTCAAGGTACTCATGCTTCCTAAGTTGAGTGTAAAACCGCAAGTATATATGGCCGTGCGTCATGCCAATAACGATATTGTATACAATCGGGTCGATGTCGATAAAGAGGGTTGGTGCGTTTTACCGTTGCAAGCCGATTCTGTCGCGGCAATTTCCAGAGTGTATGGCTATGTGCTCCTGCCCATGCAATCGGTTCAGGAAAAAATGTATATCGATAGTCTCACCTTGATACGTCGGCATTACAACGATCGTATTCCGGTTGTAGACAAACAGAAAAGTTTATCGGCTCAGCCGGTTGCCAAATCTCCAAAGGGTTTGGCGGCAAAACAATTCCCCAAAACAGTGAAACAGATAGGCTCGTAAAGGAAACGGTTGGCATTATGAAAAAAGGATTCTTTTCACATCAGTTATGTTATAGACGCTCCCTGTTGAGTAAGCATATACTCTATCTTACCGAAGGCAATAAGGTCGATAATATATTGCCGTTTCAGCGAGAAGTCTCTTTGACAACCTTCTGCGAAGGCGTGTTGTTTGTCGTTTCTCCCCATTTCGAATCGGAGAAAGAGGAGTTTTGCCGTACCATACAAAAACAACTTTCCGAAAACCTATTGCTGACCGTGGGAGAAGCCATTATTCAAAACCCTGTTTACCTCAGGAACATGGCCGACGATTCCGACTCGTGTAGCCTTTACTCCATCATGACTATAAATTGGGCAACAGCCAGACTGAGAGGCGATGAGGTTACATTGATAAAAATTCTTTAATCGCTTTTTCCTTTTTCTTATTTCTTTGTCTGTCGTTATAGATTATAACGACCGTATGGGCAAATTGCTTTCCTCCTTTCCCCCGATTGTTGTATAAGCCGTTCGATATTTTTTTGGGGGGGATAGATATAGCTTTGGGCGGTAGGATTGTGTTTTGTCGAAATCTGTTTGGATAGTATGGGGGTGCCGGACGGAGGAGTGTGATGGAATCGGTTGTCGTCAAATGCAAAGTATTCGATAATCCCGATTGAAAGTGTGGGGAGAATCGGGTGTTATTGTTCCATTGGTTTTCGCGATGCATATTTTTTCGGTGGAAAAACGCCTATTAATAGGCTTTTTAACCTAAATGTAACATATCTATAAGTATATGTTACAATAGGTAAAATGTTTTTTTAGTACATCGCTATATTTGTCCCGTACTAATATAATATTCTTGTATCATGAAACGAATTATCGTATTGTTGACACTGGTCTGTTTTTGGAGTATATCGGTATTCCCTTTTTATAAGGTAGAGGAGGGCTGGATTACAGGAGAGCGATTAGCCCGGTATAATAATCGACCCATATACCTCCATAATACCAATGCTTTTATTCTCACCGGCGACAAGCCCGTTCTCAGGTTTGCAAAAGATGAGTACCTATATGGTACCGTTTATATGAATATGATTCGGGGAAACGATACGGTGACTTTATACGAATTTGACCATATAAAATCGATGTATAAAGCCGGGCAAATGAAGAGGCTTTTGACCGACAAGCGGTTCCCGGAAATGGAAATTACCGTTGAGTTGCAAAAGCTGGATAAAGATTTTGGCGCGTGTGTGCAGATTGCCACAAAGAATGCTCCTTCGTCGTCGCAGATACAACTTGTTTGTGGCGAAACTAAAAAGTTTCCGGGAGCACACCTTTCGTGGACCTTCGATGTGATGGGGAATCCCGGCCTTTTGAAGTGGGGCATTAACGATGATTTTGCCACTTATGAGGTATTGGAAATAGAGCCCTCCAAGAAGTCGTGCTATAAAATATTGATGACCGAGGATAAGACGCTTGCTTGTAGCGAGACGTCGAAGGATTATTTCGATGTTTGCCGGGCCCAAAACGACCAATTAGTGAACCGCCTGTCGATCGACACCCCCAACGACTGTCTCGATGCCGTGGCTTTGGCTTCGGTCGTTGCCGTTGATGGCACTTGGTATCCGCCTGTTTTTGTACATGGGTGTATGCAGTGGAACCGGGCCTTGCCGGGTTGGCGTACCGTCTTTGGCGGTACTATGTATGGGTGGCACGACAGAGTACAGCAACAGGCTCAATATTATATCGAATCGCAAGTTACGGTTTCTGACAAGACCGAGCCTAAGGCCGATCCGGGGCTGCTGCTCACGCACCAGCATGCCGATTCGCGTTTCTACGGGGTAGGACATATCGAACGGGACCAGACGTTTTACGATATGCAATCGCAGTTTTTCGATCAACTTATCGAGGAGTACCGGTGGAACCCCGATTCTTCTTTCGTGGCGTTGCTGCGCCCTGCGTTGGAACTCCATTTACAATGGCTGGCCGACTGCTTCGACCCCGATGGCGACGGCCTGTACGAGAGCTATATCAACACATGGCCTACCGACTCGCAATGGTATAACGGAGGCGGAACCGCCGAGGCCACCTCGTATGCTTACAAAGGACATCAAGCTGCACTCGATATGGCAATGAAGGCCGGCGATAACGAGGCCGCCGAACGACATAGAGCTATGTTAAGGCGTATCGAAGAGGGCTTTAATAATTTGTTGTGGCTCAAAGACCGGGGGCATTCGGGCGCATATAAAGAGCAAGGTGGGTACCATCGTGTACATACCGATCCCTGGCTATACAGTATATTTTTGCCGATTGATGCCGGGCTCACTTCTTGGTTGGGAAGTATCGAATCGGTTTATTATTCGGAGTGGGGGTTGCAGAACGATCGGATGCCGCTGGGTGGCCGTCGGGTGTGGACCTCCAACTGGGTGCCGGCAGCATGGTCGGTACGCGAGATGTGGCCGGGCGACAACTACCATTTGGCTCTCAGTTATTTTCAAGCGGGTTTCCCCGAAGAGGGTTGGGATATTATGAAGGGTACATTTATGCACAGTGCCTATGGACACACGGTTCCGGGAAATTTAGGAGCCGATCAGGGCGGCATAGACTTTGGTGATTGTGTGCACCCCTTTGCCCGCACGTTGGTGAGCGGCCTGTTCGGATATTGGCCCGATTATCCCAAAGGTGCAGTCGTTATATCACCCATGTTGCCCAAAGATTGGAATTATGCTTCTTTGGCAGTTCCCGATTTTAAGTTCGATTTTAAAGCCACCGATCGTGGAGCCACGTATCGGGTAGAGCTTGCGAAAGCAGCCGATATGCAATTTAAATTGCCGGTATTGAGCCCCGATATTGTATCGTTGAAAGTGAATGGGGTCTCTTCGGATTTTTCACTGGAACCGGCTCCGGGACAATCGTTGCTTACCTTTGAAGTCAAAAACAGCAACGTGGCCCACATCGAGATTATCTGTAATGGGTCAATCGAATATACACCTGTACGGTATGCGGTTTGCGAGGTGAATACAGATAGCTGCGTTTGGTTGAAAAGCAAAAAGGGGAGGATTGTGAATGTGTATGATCCCCAAAATATTTTTACAAAATGCCATTACAAGAGGAATAAACTAAATTTCGAAATAGGAACGAAAGTTGGTTACCATACGGTAGTATTGGAAGTGAAAGAGGGCGACTTGACCTACTTCGAAGTGTGGAGGATACAGGTGACCGATGAGGTACAAAGCAAGAACGATGCGTATGTGAATATGGTCAATGAGAGTTTGTCGGGAGATTGGCAGACGATAGATATCTCGGAGAATTTTAACGCCGATGTACGGCAGATTTACAAGCAAAAATATCTTTCACCTCGTCCCAATACGGTGTCTGTGAGGATTGGAGTAGATGGCTTTTCGCCGTGGACATTCCCTTATTGGGGCACTACGCCTCCCGAAATAAAGCTCGACAGCGTATCTGCGATGGCTCGCAATGGCAAATTAAATCTGCCTCAGGGTGTTTCGTTCGATTGGAAAGGCTTCGATCGGAATATAGCATTTGTGTCTCTTTGGGATAATTATCCCGATTCGCTTGTCTTCGATATGAGTGGACGTAAGGGAGAGTCGATCTGTTTTTTGGTGTGCGGTTCTACCAATATGATGCAGTGCAATATCGAAAATGCCGAGATACAGATTAATTATGAAGATGGCGTTTCGGAAGTATTGCCGTTGATACCGCCGCGGAATTATTGGAATTTGTGTCCGATAGATTCCCATGCGACCGCTCCCGGGCAATTCAGCCGTTCGTATTATACATCGGAGATAGATCGTTTTTGTATGCCAGAGGTATTCCCCCGAAACATCGCGTTGGGAACCAATTGCCGGGCCATGATTTTGCCGAGACGACTTCGTGAAGGTAAGAAATTGGATAACATCACCTTGAAATGCCTTTCCCAAGAAGTTGTAGTGGGATTGATGGGAATTTCTGTAAAATAGAGAGAATGTAGATTGTAAGTATTTAAATTTTAATTATATATGAAAAAGGATATATGCTGTTGGGCTTTGGGCAATTACAGCCTGTTTATTCGTCCCGGCTATAAACGAATTAAATTGGAGGGTGCGGACGATATGTCGGGTATTCTCGGCAGTGCTTATCTCAGTCCCGACTCCACGAAACTGGTGGCCGTGTATATCAATGTGGGGAAGGAGACCGAACAAATATCTACGGACATAAAGGTGTGGGACGGTTATGAGGTTAAATCGAGAACTACATACAGGACCTCGTCGTTGATCGATTTGATGCGGGTTGCCAACCAAGTCTCCTATACCGATGGAGAGCTTTTTCCTATCCCTTACAGATCGGTTATTACGATGATATATGATATAGCACCGGTACATTCGGCTATCGAATCCGAATCGGCTCCCCGTATAGTGTGTCGTCCCAATCCTATCGAAAAAGGCGAATCGCTCAATATCCGTTTGGGTGGTATAGGACAATTCGATTGTGCCGAACTTTATACCCTCGACGGTAAGTTGCTGTACCGGGAAGTCATTCCCGGAGAGGTGCGTGAGGTGTCGCTCCCGGTAAATACCGATGACAAATGTTGCCTATTTAGGCTAAAAGGGAAAGGGAAGTGCTATTCGGGAAAGGTTTTTATCAGATAGTTTTTTAATAGTGGATTTATACGTGGCAGTTTAGTACTTCCCCTACATATCATATCATTACCTTGTTTTAGTCTTGGGACTAAGACGTTTTTGATGAAGAAGCGGGGCGAAACCGAGATCGGTTCTCGCCCCGCTTTGGGAATGAAAGATTGTTTGTCTTAGATAATACCTTGTGCCATCATGGCTCGGGCAACTTTCATGAATCCGGCAATATTGGCGCCTTTCATGTAGTTGATATAGCCGTCGGGTTCGGTACCATATTTCACACATTGTGCGTGAATGTCGCTCATGATTTGGTGCAGACGTTGGTCTACCTCTTCGGCGCTCCACGAAATGTGCATGGCGTTTTGGGTCATCTCCAATCCCGATGTGGCTACACCGCCGGCATTGACAGCTTTGCCCGGCCCGTACATGATACGGTGTTTGATAAATAGGTCGATGGCTTCGGGACGGCATCCCATATTGGAAATTTCGCCCACGCAAATTACGCCGTTTTCGATCAGTTTCTTGGCATCCTCTTCGTCCAATTCGTTTTGTGTGGCGCACGGCAGGGCAATGTCCACTTTTTGTTCCCACGGGCGTTTGCCGGGGAAGAATTGTACCCCGTATTTCTCGGCATAGGGAGCAACGATATCCTCGCCCGAAGCACGCAGTTCGAGCATATAATCGATTTTTTCGCCCGATATGCCGTCGGGATCATATACATACCCGTCGGGTCCCGATATGGTTACCACTTTGGCTCCGAGTTGAGTAGCTTTCGAGGCAGCACCCCAAGCTACATTACCAAAGCCGCTGATGGCTATTCTCTTGCCTGCAATGTCTATTCCTTTGGTTGCCAACATCTGTTTGACAAAGTAGAGACCGCCATAACCGGTAGCTTCGGGGCGAATGAGCGAACCGCCAAATTCGAGGCCTTTCCCGGTAAATGTACCTGTATGTTCATGGGTGAGTTTTTTATACATACCGAACATATAGCCCACTTCGCGTCCGCCTACGCCGATGTCGCCGGCAGGAACGTCGGTATCGGGGCCGAGGTGGCGCCACAATTCCAGCATGAAAGCTTGGCAAAAGCGCATGATCTCGGCGTCGGATTTTCCGCGGGGACTGAAATCGGAACCACCTTTACCTCCACCCATAGGGAGTGTAGTCAAGGCATTTTTGAAAGTCTGTTCGAACCCCAGGAATTTCAGAATCGACAAATTTACCGAGGCATGGAATCTGATGCCGCCCTTGTACGGGCCTATGGCGTTATTGAATTGTACGCGGTACCCCAAATTTACCTGTATGTCGCCGTTGTCATCTACCCAGGGTACTTTGAAGGTGATGATTCTGTCCGGTTCGACAAGCCGCTCAATCAGTTTGGCTTTTTCGAATTCGGGGTGTTGGTTATAAACCTCTTCAATAGAGAGCAACACCTCGTGTACCGCTTGTAAATACTCCGACTCACCGGGATGTTTGGCCGCCAATGATGTCATGATGTGTTCGATGTTCATAGTCGCGATATTGTTAAGTTAAATTCTTGGTTCGGCATCTCTTGATGAAATGCTCGTTTCTCTTATCGCAAATGTACATATTTATATGGATAAAAAAATTTTTTTTACTACTTTTGAGCAATAAATTTATAAAAAATAAAATGGCATTTTGTAAGCCTAAAACGACAGAATAGCGATGAATCGACCGAATATGAATCAATTATACCTTAAAGACACTTCTTTTGCTAACTTAATGCAAAAAAGAGTCTTTAATGTCTTACTTGTTGCGAGCCGATACGATGCCTTTATTATGGAGGAAGACGGGCGGGTCGAAGAACAAATCTACTTTGAATATGTCTCTTTGAATCTGAGTTCTCCTCCCCGGGTAAAACAAGTGACTACCAATGAGGAGGCTTTTGAGGAGTTGGCTTCGAAGCGTTACGACCTTATTATTACGATGCCGGGTGTCGATTGTTCCGAGACCTTTACGCAAGCAAAGGCGATGAAACATCTGTATCCCTCTATTCCCATTGTAGTTTTAACTCCTTTTTCGCACGAAGTATCGAGGCGTATTGCCAAAGAAGATTTGAGCGGTGTCGATTATGTGTTCAGTTGGTTGGGCAATGTCGATTTGTTGGTCGCTATTATAAAGCTGATAGAGGATAAGATGAATGCCGAGGTCGATATTACTTCGGTGGGAGTACAACTTATTCTTTTGGTCGAAGACTCCATTCGATTCTATTCTTCCATACTTCCGCACCTCTATAATTTTGTATTGAAGCAGTCGCAGATTTTCTCGACCGAGGCCTTGAACGAGCATGAACGTATGTTGCGTATGCGGGGACGGCCTAAGGTAATGTTGGCGAGGACCTACGAGGAGGCTATGGCTATTTACGAGAAATATTCGGGAAATATGTTGGGTATTATATCCGATGTATCCTTTATGCATAATGGCGAAAAAGATAAGAAAGCCGGTATAAAATTTTGTTCTTATGTGCGCTCTTGCGATCCCTATTTGCCGCTTATTATCGAGTCGTCGGAGTGGGATAATCACAAAGACGCTATTAAGCTGAATGCTTCGTTTCTGGATAAGAACTCCAAGAAACTCCCCGTCGATTTACGCAAAACCATTCTGAAAAATTTTGGATTCGGCGATTTTACCTTTATCAATCCTCATACGGGCGAGCCTATCATTACGATCAAGAATTTGAAGGATTTGCAGGATAATATCGACATTATTCCCGATGAGTCGCTTTATTATCATGCCGCGCGGAATCACATATCGCGCTGGCTTTATTCGCGAGCCATATTCCCTATGGCCGAGGCGTTGCAGCCCCGAAAAATAACCGATTTGAGCGAAACTTCCGAAATTCGCCAACTCATTTTCGAAGCGATAGTACAGTATCGTAAAATGAAAAACCGGGGCGTAGTTGCCATTTTCAAACGCGACCGCTTCGACAAATATTCCAATTTTGCCCGTATAGGCAACGGTTCGTTGGGAGGAAAGGGACGTGGCTTGGCATTTATCGATGCCATGATCAAGCGTAACCCCATATTCGACGATATCGAGGGGGTGAATGTAACGGTACCCAAAACCGTGGTGTTGTGTACCGATATATTCGATACCTTTATGGAGAGCAACAACCTTTATCAGATTGCGCTTTCCGATATTTCGGACGAAGAAATTTTGGAACACTTCCTTAAAGCGAAGCTCCCCGAAGAGTTGAAGCCCGATTTCTTAGCCTTTTTCGATGTCGTGGGCAAACCTATTGCCGTGCGTTCGTCGAGCCTTTTGGAAGACTCGCACTACCAACCCTTTGCAGGAATCTATTCTACCTATATGATCCCTGCGCTGGACGACAAGAACGAGATGTTGCGCCTTTTATTGGATGCGATAAAAGCCGTATATGCTTCGGTCTTTTATGCCGACAGCAAAGCCTATATGACAGCAACTTCGAACGTGATCGATCAAGAGAAAATGGCTATCATTTTACAAGAGGTTGTCGGTACGCAATATAACGACCGCTATTATCCGTCGTTTGCCGGAGTGGGGCGGTCGATAAACTACTATCCCATCAACGACGAAAAAGCCGAAGACGGTGTAGTCGATTTGGCTGTGGGGTTGGGTAAATATATTGTCGATGGAGGCCGCAGCCTGCGATTCTCTCCGCGGCACCCCAGTAAAATATTGCAAACCAGCACCCTCGATTTGGCTTTGAGAGATACCCAAACTCGTTTTTACGCTTTGGATATGAAGCGTAGGGATAAACCCTTTTCGATAGACGATGGGTTTAACCTGCTGAAACTCTCCATTCGCGATGCCGAAAAAGACAATTCGTTGCGCCTGATGGTATCGACTTACGATCCTGTCGATCAAATCATACGCGACGGTTATTACGAGGGTGGCCGAAAAGTGGTAACCTTTACCAATATCCTCACGCATAATGCTTTCCCGCTGGCTACTATTCTCGACTCCATGCTTACGGTGGGAAGTCGGGAGATGGGACGTCCCGTAGAAATAGAGTTTGCCGGAAACCTTACTGTGGGAGGGAACACACCCGGTACGGTCTACTGGTTACAAATTAGGCCTATCGTCGATATGAAGGAAATGCTTAGCGACGAAGTGATGGATTTGCCCGACGAAAAGACCATTCTTAAAAGCAATACCGCACTGGGTCACGGAGTTATGGACAATGTACACCATATCGTTTATGTGAAGCCCAATAGCTTTAAGTCGTCAAATAATGTGAATATTGCACGTGAAATAGAAAAAATAAATCGTACCTTTACCGAACGGGAAGAAAACTATATACTGATAGGTCCCGGCCGATGGGGGTCGAGTGACTATGCGTTGGGTATTCCGGTGAAGTGGCCTCACATATCGGCGGCTCGGCTCATCGTGGAATCGGCGCTCGACAATTACAGGATAGAACCCAGTCAAGGAACACATTTCTTCCAGAACCTGACTTCGTTCGGCGTGGGCTATTTTACGGTAAATACCTTTGCGGGCGACGGTTATTACGACGAAGCCTATTTGGATAGTCTGCCGGCGGTATACGAGTCCGATTTTTTGAGAATTGTCAAGTTCGATTCTCCCGTGTTGATAGAGATAAATGGTCGTAAGGGGAAAGGTTTGGTGACAAAGCCGGGACTGGAACCTCATGAAAATAAAAAAGAAGAATAAGTTATGTCGATATTTAAGAAAACAATAAAGGCATTTGGGTTTTCTGGCGAGGATGACGAACAGGAATCGCACCCCTATACCGCCGAGAATATCACAAACGCGTGTCTGCGCGAAAAAACACAGACCGATGTTTCTGCAAATCCCCCTGTCGAACAGAAAATCGAAGATTCGGACGATTGTCAACTGCCCGAATCTATGCTCGATGTTATCGTAGAGATGCTTAACCGTTCTCTTCCCGATTATGTCGTAGCCGCTTTGGATAAAGAGGCACAGAAAAAATATTTGTTTGAACGCTTGGGCGAACCATTTAAACAATTTGTAGAGAGTGTGAATGAACACGCTCAGGAAAATACCGCCCGAAAGTGGGAGACAAAACATCGTAGTTTGACAAAAGAGGTGGAAGAGTCGCGTGCTAAAATGAAAGAACTGGAAGAGCAGCGCAACCTCATGCAGAACGCTCAATTGAGTGCCGAACGACAAAAAAGAGCAGTGACCGAGAAGGTACACGAATTGGAAACTCGTATCGCTACGTTGGAAGCCGAAAAAGAACAGTTCGAGCTCGAAAACAAAAGTTTGGTGAATAAACTGAAAGTTTCCAATGTCCATCAAGACGAGGTGGATGCCGCTCGGGAAGAAGTTACAAAACTGAGGAACGAACTTAAAACGCAACAAACGAATACGGCTCAGGTAGAACAACTCCGTGGCGATTTGCAACAAGCTCAGGAGAAAGCCGAGCAATCCGACCAAAAAGTAGCTGAGCTTTCCCAGCTTTTGGATACTTCTCGGCAAGAGCAGGGCAAATTGGAAAAGGAATTGTCACAACGGCTCGAACAGATGCAGGTTCTTGAAGAGCAATTATCCGAGGCGAAAAAAGGTTTGGCTGTAATGGACGAAGTTGCGCTTAAAATAGAGCAGTTTGAGCAGATAAAAGTACAGAAAGAAGAAAAAATCTCGCAGCTTGCGGCAGCGGTGCAATCGCTCGAAACCGAAAACTCGCAACTGAAAAACTCCCTTGCCGATTTGACGGCGCAAAAAAAAGCGTTAGAACAGGCCGGTAAAAATTTACATAATCAAGAGGTAGAATCGCTCAAATCCGATTTGGAAAATGCCAATACAATGGTCGAGGCTTTGCGGAATCAGCGGCAAGAACTTTTGGCTCAGATAGAAAAATTGAAAGCCGTCGAGCCGAAACCCGAACAGCCGCAGGTGGTTCCCGAAAAAGAACAACCCACAGAACCACCGTCGAAGAAAACAGTTATAAATTTCGAAACTGTTTCCACAACGAAACAATCCAAAACCAACTCTCGGGCCGAAAAAAAGGTCGAAGCGAAAGCCCAATCGATGCCTCTTGAAGAAAAAGAGGAAACTCCCGATGACGATTTTCCGGGAATCGATCTGTTTGATGATAATTGGTTGATACCTACAAGACCCGATACCCCCGAGATGATTGCCAAACGGAAAGAAGAAGAAAAGAAAAAACGCGAGGCTGAGGAGCAAGCTGCGTTGGCTCAGAAAAAAGCACAACAGGTCGACTCTTCGCAAATGTCGCTTTGGTAGTTAACCGCTATGATTTACAACAATTCAAAAGTACGTCGGCAAGATCGTTTGCTCGATGAGGCCGCCGCGCGGGCTCTGTTAAAGAGTGGGGAATATGGTGTGTTGTCCATGCTCTCTCCCGAAGGCGCACCTTATGGCATACCTGTCAATTATGTATGGGACGGGCAGGATTATATCTATTTGCATGGTGCCCCCGAAGGGAAGAAACTCGACTCTATTCGGCAACACCCCCAAGTCTCTTTTTGTGTGGTGGGAAAAACCCATGTTGTCTCGAATAAATTTACGACAGCATACGAAAGCATTGTTGTTAAATGTAAGGCGCAAGTGGGGCTCTCTGCCGACGAAAGAATGCACGCGTTGAAACTTATATTGGAAAAATATTCTCCCGACGATTTAACCATAGGATTGAAATACGCCGAGAAATCGTTCTATCGCACCGAAATCATACGATTGGACCTGTATGAATATAGTGGAAAGCAAAAGATAGTAAGCCGATAGCGGTAGATTGTTGTGACAAGAATACCAATTGGGTGCGAACGTATGTAGCCGAAAGTCTATAATATTTGATAAATTTTTTGATCGTTTATAAAGCACAGAGGGATAGGGAGTTGATGTGTGAGTGAAAAAAATGGCGAAAAAAAGTTGATAAAAAATTTGGAAGGAAAGGGGAAAAGGGTGTACCTTTGCAACACTTTCGCCAAACGAATGGGCCGGGGAATCCGGTAGCGGGCGGGAGGAAATAAAGATCATTGAAAGATTGGAAGGAAGCAAGTGTAGTACAAGCAAAGTAGAGTAAGAAGTCAATTTCGGCCGGGGCACTTTTCGAGGGAAAAAAAGAAATAAAAACAAGATATACAAC
>DXFL01000021.1 GCA_019114445.1 Candidatus Barnesiella excrementigallinarum | reverse complement strand
CTTTTCCACAGCTTGCTGTACCGTAGGAAAACTTCTCCCGGAGAGACCTGCTTTTAAGGCCAATGCTTCGAGCTGGTCTTGCGGCAATGCACGAGGTATAGAGGCCCGGGTGAAATAGTACACCGCATCTTTGGGGAGCATGGCCAATACCCCCGAAATGTCTTTATCGTTGACCATGCCGATGACAATGCGCAAGGTATTATACTGCTCGTTTTGTAATTGCCTTACAATATATTGTATGCCTCCCGTGTTGTGACCAGTGTCGCAAATAAGTCGGGGCGACGACTTTAATTGTTGCCAGCGCCCCATCAATCCGGTTAACCGGGTGACATGGGCAAAGGCTTCGTAAACCGATTTGTCGGAAATGTGGTATCCCAAATCTCTTAATTGGGCAACCGCAGCCAAAACTGTGGCAGCGTTTTTCTCCTGACATAGGCCGCTTAATTCCCCTACCAAGTGAGGGAATTGGGGCGAATCGAATTCCCAACTGTCGGGATGCTGTACGGCCGAAGTGAAACGAATGCACTCTTCGGCAAAATAGATGGGTGCATTTACTTCTTGTGCCCGATCTATAAATACCTGTTTTACGTCACCTTGTGCTTCACCTATGACAACAGGGATTCCGCTTTTTATGATTCCTGCTTTTTCCCGGGCAATTTTAGGCAACGTATCGCCTAACATTTGCACATGGTCGTAACTGATATTGGTAATTACGCACAAATCGGGTGTGATAATGTTTGTACTGTCGAGGCGTCCGCCCAATCCCACTTCAATTACGGCTACGTCGATTTGCTGTTGGGCAAAATAATTGAAAGCCATCATCATGGTCAATTCAAAAAACGAAGGACGTATGTGCAGGGTAGGGGCCAAATGTTTTTCGGCAAATCGAATAACCTCTTCTTGGGAAATCGGTGCGCCGTTGATACGAATACGTTCTCTAAAATCAATGAGATGGGGCGATGTGTATAATCCTGTCTTATATCCGTTTAACTGCAATATGGCAGCTAAAAGATGCGAAACCGAACCTTTACCGTTGGTGCCGGCTATGTGTATGGTGCGGAATTTTCGGTGAGGGTGGCCGAAGTATAGGTCCAATGCTTCGCTGTTTTGTAGTCCCGGCTTATATGCCGCACTGCCTATTTGTTGAAAAACAGGCAGTTGTTTATACAGGTATTCGAGAGTTTCTTCGTAGTTCATCTTTTTGGTTTTAGTATAGAGCATATCCTGCGACCCCGGCCAAAACAATGACCAGTATGGGGTGGATTCGGGTATAGTGTACGAGAATAAACGAAATTACCGCAATGGCAATACTTAGCGTATAGTCGGGGAAATTTTCTTTATTCATAAGTAACAACGCTGCCGAAGCAATCAAACCTACGACAACCGGACGCAATCCGGCGAATATGCTCTTGATAATGGGATTTTCCCGATGTTTCAGAATGTAATGGCTTATCATTAAAACCAAGATAAAAGAGGGTAGACACACGGCGAATGTGGCTACAATCGAGCCCCAAACGCTGTTCCCGGTTGCTACATAGCCTACATAGGTGGCGCTGTTGATCCCTATGGGACCGGGGGTCATTTGCGAAATGGCTACTATATCGGTAAACTCGGTCGGAGTAAGCCACGGTTGGCTTTCGCCATAATGGATAACCTCTACTGACTCGTGCTGAATGAGCGATAGCATAGCATATCCTCCGCCAAAACCGAATAGCCCTATTTTCAAGTAAGCCCAAAATAAGTTTAGGTATACAATCCACATAGTTACTTTTTATCTTTATTTCTTTTTAGAATCCGTGAGATAAGGTGGTTGTAGTAGACGATGCCGCCAAGTCCGCCCAACAAAACAAACCAAATGGGCGAAATACCGCCTAACCAAATGGAAAGCGCTACAACAATGGGAATAACAACTGTTTTGAGATTGATACGGGCTGTTTTGGCCGTAGTCAATACAGGTGATACGATAAGGGCTACCACAGCCGGCCGTATACCTTTGAAAACCCGTTCGACAATAGGATTGTCGTAGCTTTGAACAAACCAAATGGCAATGGCCAAAATTATAACGAATGAGGGTAAAATGGTACCCATCGTTGCAGCCAAGCTCCCTTTGAAGCCACGTAATTTGTTTCCTACCAAAATCGATATGTTCACGGCCAAAATGCCGGGGAGCGATTGCGCAATGGCCAGTGCATCGATAAAGTCTTCGCGCTTAATCCATTGTTGCTTGTCTACTACCTCTCGTTCTATAAGAGGAATCATAGCCCAGCCTCCCCCGAAGGTGAACGCACCTATTTTGAGAAACGAGGTGAACAATTTCAAATATATTCCTGATTTCATATACTTCTTTGAAATTTGGTGCAAAGGTACGAAATAATACCGCAATCTATATGAAAAAGCAAAATTCCCTTTGGCGAACCGTCATTAAAGATATGGCGAAAGTATACGTTCCAGTTCGTGTAACGGCAAGGCTCCCGATTGCCTCCATACTATTTTCCCCTGTTTCCAAAGCATTAAGGTCGGGACAGACTGTATTTGATGGCTCGAAGCCAAAGCTATATTTTTGTCAACATCTATTTTCAAGATGACAATTTTATTGTTTAGTCGTTTTTTCAACTCTTCGAGAACAGGGGCCATCATTTTACAAGGGCCGCACCACTGAGCGAAAAAATCGACGAGAACAGGAGTCTCGCCGTTTATAAATTCTTGAAAACTTTTCATTTATCGTAGGGGTTAAGTATATGTGTTTTCAACACGTGATTGTATGGATAGGTTCGTTTCCCAACCGGTTTAATGGAATTAAAAAATATTGTTGTCCCGGCAATCGACCAGCCAGTTGCCGTTACGGTTTACCAAAACAATATCGATTCGTCGTATGAGCTTATGTTTGTTGGCAAAAAAGAGTTTCCCGTTGATAAACAACGTATCTTGTGAGGAATTCATCTCCGAACGGGATATATTGAAACGGGTAGGGGTATTTTTCAATTCGTCGCTTTGGCTCCCCACTAATGTTTCGAACAGGTGTATTGTCTCGGCCGATTCGGGTGTCGCCAGCTTTTTGGCCTCCTCGAAATTCGCTTCGGTAATATTCTCGACAAAAGCAACGGCAATATTCTCTGGGGCGAAATGACGGGTCGACAGCGGCGATACTACCAAAATTACGGGTAATCCTAAAATGAGAATAATCAGTACGGAAAAAATCGTGCGCACCCGGATTTTTGCTTTCATTGTGCTGACAAATTTTGTTTTTGCATTCGTTGCACAAAGATAGTGATTTTTTGAAAGTCTTGCGAGAAGAGCTCTTAGACGAATATAAAATTTATTTTATCTTTGCATGGATTAAAAAAACACGGCTCGAATCGCACGCCAATGGGTATGAGTTTGTGTGTATAGGGAAAAGAGAAAATGAAAGATTCGTTGATTGTAGTGTCCGGCGGCATGGACAGTGTTACGTTGTTATATGAGTATGCCGAATGTATAGCATTGGCCGTATCGTTCGATTACGGGGCCAATCACAATGCCAAAGAGATACCGTTTGCCCGGCTCCATTGCGAGCGATTGGGTATAAAGCATATTGTTATCCCGCTTGCGTTTATGAAAGAATATTTTAAAAGTTCTTTGCTGAGTGGGGGCGAGGCCATTCCCGAAGGCCATTATGCCGATGAGAATATGAAAAGTACGGTTGTGCCTTTCCGCAACGGCATTATGCTTGCCATTGCCTGTGGCATTGCCGAAAGCAACGGATTGAAACAGGTACTCATCGCCAATCATGGAGGCGATCATGCCATTTACCCCGATTGCCGTTCGGAGTTTATTCGATCTATGGACAGTGCCATGCGTGCAGGGACTTATGAGAATATAGGAATATTGGCTCCATATACCAATATTTCGAAAACCGATATCGCTCGTCGAGGAAATGCGTTGCACTTGAATTATGCCGAAACTTGGTCGTGCTACAAAGGCGGGGAGAAGCATTGCGGTAAATGCGGAACGTGTGTCGAACGTCGGGAGGCTCTTCGTGATGCCCAAATAGACGATACGACCGAGTATGAGGAGCAATAAGAATAAAGAAAAACCAAGATATGTATTACATAACCAAAACAATGGAAATAGCCGGAGCGCATTCGTTGCGGCTCTCTTACGAAAGCAAGTGCGAAAATTTGCATGGGCATAATTGGATTGTGACCGTGTATTGCAAAGCGGCCGAGTTGAATGAAGATGGCATGGTTTGCGATTTCAAACACATTAAAGATAAGATTCATGGCTATCTCGATCATGGTAATCTGAATGAACTTTTGCCATTTAATCCCACGGCCGAAAATATTGCCAAATGGATTACCGACCAAATACCCCAATGCTACAAAACCAAAGTACAGGAAAGCGATGGGAATATCGCTATTTACGAGGTCGACGACTGTGATAGCAAGGGGGTAGGGCAATGAGGGTAAACGAAATTTTCTACTCTTTACAAGGTGAGGGCCGGTATACCGGTACGGCCGCTATATTCGTGCGTTTGGCGGGGTGCAATATGCGATGTGATTTTTGCGACACGCAACACGAGGCTTATGTCGAACTTACAGAAGATGAAATCGCTCGGCAAACCGCAAAATATCCGGCACGGCACGTGGTTGTTACAGGTGGTGAACCTACGTTACAACTCACCCGTTCGTTGGTCGATAAGTTGCACGAGGCCGGGAAATTTGTACAGATAGAGACGAACGGTTCTATCGAGTTGTCTCCCGATCTGCTGCCGGCTATCGATTGGATAACCTGTTCGCCCAAGAGCTTTCCCGTGAAGATACAGCGTATCGACGAGTTGAAAGTGGTTTATCGAGGCGGAGATATGGCCCGCTACGAGGCTTTGGCCGCCACCTGTCTCGTGCGCAGTTTGCAACCCTGCGACGAGAATGACCCTGAGAAGAACACCGCCAACCTGTCGGCTGCCATCGAGTATATCAAGTCGCACCCCGAGTGGAGACTTTCGCTACAAACACACAAAATCATTAACATACGATAATAGTTCGGAAATTGGTGATGTCGCCCCACATTTCCCTCCTGTAACAGACTTTTACAGAAATATTTCTCTCGTTGCCCTAATGGGAAAGTGCTAAAAATTGGCAACGCCGATAATTTTATGCAAAAGCAAGGCCAAAATTTTTGTAAGAAAGAAAGATAACATTAACTTTACACAATCAATAAATTAGTTAACCTTAAAAAGAAGCATATGAGTGTTACTCTTTCAGGATTGAACCCTGCACATTTTCAGGGAGTTGTCGATGGGAAACAGACCAATCTTTACATTTTGACTAATAAAAACGGATGTGAGTTGGCTTTGACCAACTATGGAGCCCGCATTGTTTCGCTCATGGTACCGGATAAAGACGGGAAAATGATCGATGTAGTTACCGGCCATAACAACATACAGGAATATCTTTCGTCCGAAGAACCTTATTTCGGGGCTACGTGCGGTCGATATGCCAACCGTATTGCAAAAGGCAAATTCACAGTCGACGGTGTCTTGTACGATAAGTTGGCGATCAACAACGGTCCCAATAATCTGCATGGCGGAGTAAAAGGATTTAATTTCCACGTGTGGGATGCCAACCAACTGGATAAACAAACCATTGAATTTTCGCGCCTGTCGCCCGATGGGGAAGAGGGTTTCCCCGGTAATATGCGGGTAAAGGTGGTATTCAAACTTACCGACGACAATGCGGTGGATATTACTTACCATGCCGAAACCGATAAGCCTACCATTATCAACCTCACCAACCATTCTTATTTCAACTTGTCGGGTGCCGGTGATCCTTACATTGGCGACCATTTGTTGTGTATCGATGCCGACTACTATTTGCCTACCGACGATACGGCTATCCCTTATGGCGATAAAGCTCCGGTTGAAGATACGCCTATGGATTTCAGAAAGCTCTACGAAGTGGGCAGCCGCATAAACGAGCCTTTTGAACAGCTTATTTATGGCAAGGGATACGACCATACCTACATATTGAATAAGAAGCACGAGGGCGAATTTGCGTTCTGTGCCGAGTGCATATCGCCCAAGACGGGTATTGTTATGGACGTCTTCACCACTGAACCCGGAGTACAACTTTATACAGCCAACTGGATGACGGGCAATTTCATCGGGAAAAACGGGAAACGTTATCCCATGCGGGCTGCCATTTGTTTGGAAACGCAACATTTCCCCGACAGCCCCAACCACGAGAACTATCCTTCGGTAGTATTGCGCCCGCATGAAGTGTTTGAAAGCCATACACAATTTAAATTTTCGATCAAAAAATAAATCATATCAATAATAATTTTTAATCTTAGTATTATGGACATAGAATTTGTAAGAAGTCGTTTTATCAAACACTTCGACGGCTCTACCGGGTCGGTATATGCATCGCCCGGCCGTATCAATTTAATTGGCGAACACACCGATTATAACGGTGGTTTCGTATTTCCGGGGGCTATCGATAAAGGAATGGTAGCCGAACTTAAAATTAACGGGACGAATAAAGTTCGCGCTTATTCGATAGATTTGAAAGATTATGTAGAGTTTGGATTGAACGAGGAAGACGCTCCCCGTGCCAGTTGGGCTCGTTACATATTCGGGGTGTGCCGCGAAATTATCAAACGTGGTGGCAAAATAGCAGGGTTCAATACGGCATTTGCCGGCGATGTTCCTTTGGGCGCAGGTATGTCCTCGTCGGCAGCATTGGAGAGCACCTATGCTTTCGCCTTGAACGATATGTTCAACTGTGGTATCGACAAATTCGAATTGGCCAAAATCGGACAGGCTACCGAGCATAACTATTGTGGCGTGAATTGCGGTATTATGGACCAATTTGCATCGGTATTCGGTAAAGCCGAACATCTTATCCGTTTGGATTGCCGTTCGCTCGAATATCAATATTTCCCCTTTAATCCGCAAGGGTATCGTCTTGTATTGCTCGACTCTGTGGTGAAACACGAGTTGGCATCGTCGGCTTACAACGATCGTCGTAAATCGTGCGAAAATGTGGTTGCCGCCATACAAAAGAGACACCCGCATGTTGAGTTCCTGAGAGATGCCAATATGGCTATGTTGGACGAGGTGAAAGCCGAAATTTCGGCCGAAGATTATATGCGTGCCGAATATGTGATTGGTGAAGTGCAACGAGTTCTCGACGTTTGTGACGCATTGGAACGTGGCGACTATGAGACCGTGGGTCAAAAGATGTACGAAACTCACCACGGAATGAGTAAATTGTATGAGGTAAGTTGCGAAGAACTCGACTTCCTGAACGATATTGCCAAAGAGTGCGGCGTAACCGGTTCTCGTGTAATGGGTGGCGGATTCGGCGGTTGTACCATCAACTTGGTGAAAGACGAATTATACGACGCTTTCATAGAAAAAGCCAAAGTGGAGTACAAGAAAAAATATGGTCGTCTGCCCAAAGTTTACGATGTAGTCATTTCTGATGGCGCACGTAAATTGTGCTAAACACTGGATTATATAAAGGGTTTGGGGGTGTTTCAAAAAAGCGATACACTCCCAAATTTGTTTAAAAAAGTAATATAGAAAAAGTCACCTCCCATCGACGGGGAAGTGACTTTTTTATGGATTAGAAATGAGGTGGCGTATAGAATTTTTTCAAATGTTACCGGGGAGAACGGGCTACATGGAGTCGGTATTCCAACCGCCACCCAATACTTTATAGAGATCGACCATCGCCAAGTATTCGTCGCGTATGGCATTACTCAATCCTATTTGGGCATCGAAGAAGTTTCGATGGGCATCCAAAACATCGATGTAGCGGATAACTCCGTTGAAATATTGCAACTGAGCCAAATCGACATATTTTTGAGCGGCCTCGAAAAGGTTTAGTTGCAACTCGGAAGTCCGTTTTTTCTTTTGGTAGGTAATTACGGCGTCGTTTACTTCGCGAAAAACTTCCAATACCTTTTGTTCATACGCAAAACGTTTTTCGTCGTAAGCCGCCAATGCAGCCTTGTATTGCGATTTCTTCTTCCCGAAAGTAAATAACGGCGCCACAAAATTACCGGCGATGTAGGAGAATGGCGATTCGAAAAATCCGGTTAACTCGTCGTTTTCAAGACCGCCTACTAAATTGATAGTCAACCGCGGGAAACGGTCGGCGTATGCAATTCCTACCGATGCCATAGCCGCCTGCAATTGTTGTTCGGCTTGTCTTACATCGGGACGACGTTGCAACAGGGTAGAGGGGAGCCCGATGGAAATCTCTTCGGGCAAAGAGACGTTCAAGTCGAATTTTTCCCGTTCCACCTTCGAGGGATATTCGCCCGACAATACGGCTATTTGATTCTCTTTCAAAGCGATCCGTTGCTCCAAATCGGGGATAAGAGCCGAAGCACTGGCCAATTCCACCTGAGCCTGTTGATATGCTGTTTCGGAGGTAAGACCACCTTCGAACCTTAACCGGGCTTGATTGACGCTCTCTTCACGCGTTTTAACGGTTTGCAATACGATTTCGAGCTCTTGGTCCAAAGCTATCAATTCGAAATAGGCTGTTGCCGTTTCGGCAATTAAAGTCATTTGCATGGCTCGGGCAGCCTCTATCGAAGCCAAATATTCGGCTGCGCCTTTTCGTTTCCCCCAGCGTAAACTTCCCCATAAATCGATTTCCCAAGACAACGAGGCTTTAAGGCTCAATTCGGGGTCGACTGTCGATTTCTCGCCATAATAATCGTTGGTTTCGCGATCGCCGAAAACCTGCGCGTTGAGGGTAGGCCACTGGGCTGCTTTGTTCACCCGATAGAGGCTTTCCATTTGTCTGATATGAGCCTCGGCGGCTTGCATATCCCGGTTGTTATTGAGGGTCTTGCGAATCAATTTACTGAGGGTAGAATCGGCATAAAAATCCCACCACGCAATATCGGCAATCGTGAGCGAATCGTTTTCCCCTGCAATAATTTCGTTGGGCAAATTCAATTCGGGAGCCTGACAGCGTTTCTGTATCGAGCAACTACTTACCAAAAGCGCTAAGACAAATATGTATATGGGAGTCTGTTTCATCGTTTTGTCAATTTAAATTTTAATTTGTAAACCCATACGAAAAGCAAGGGAACGAAAATAATGCCAACCGTAATGGCTACAATCATTCCAAAGAATACGCCGGTACCAATACCTTGTCGACTGGCCGAACCCGGACCACTGGCAAAGACAAGTGGCAACATACCGAGAATGAAGGCCAGCGATGTCATTACAATGGGGCGGAATCGCAAATGTGCAGCTTTCACCACCGCATTGACTACCGTATTCCCTTTTTCTACCTCTTCTTTGGCAAACTCCACGATTAGAATCGCATTCTTGGCAACCAATCCGATAAGCATAACCAATCCGATTTGGAAATAAATGTTGTTTTCCAACCCGCATATCCAGTTTCCTAAATACGCTCCAACACCTGCAATAGGCAACGACAGGATTACCGCAATAGGGATAGACCAGCTTTCGTATTGGGCAGCCAAAAACAGAAAGACGAAAAGCAGGGCTAAGAACAATACCAAACCGGTTTGTCCCCCGACGTGCTTCTCTTGATAGGAGAGCCCGCTCCATTCCACACCAATGTTCTTGGGGAGATGCTCATCGGCAATCTTTTCGAGTATTTCCATCACTTGTCCCGAACTGTACCCGGGTGCAGCTTCACCCGATATGGTTGTTGAATTGAACATATTGAATCGGCGAATGGTACCGGGACCTGTCGTATAGGAGGTCGTACCAAGCGCCGTAACGGGGATCATGGCGTTGTTGCTTCCTTTGACAAAGAAGAGGCCTAAATTCTCCTTATGCGCTCTATATGGGGCTTCGGCTTGGATATAAACACGATAGATACGATTGAACATATTGAAGTCGTTCACGTAGATCGAGCCGGTAAAAGTTTTCAGGGTAGAGAAAATATCGGATATTTTTACGCCTAACATTTGCGCCTTGTCTCGGTCTACATCGAAATAGAGTTGGGGTATGTCGTTCTGAATCGAGGAGGACAATCCGCTGATCTCTTTCCGTTGGGAAGCGTAATAAATCAAAGTATCGGCCGCCCGTTGCAAATCGGCGTAGCTGGCATCGCTACGAGCTTCGAGCACCATTTCGAAACCGCCTGAACTTCCCAAACCCGGTATAACAGGAGGTGTATTTAGGTAAACTTTGCTTTCGGGATATTTTTGTAACTCCTCGCGAATCTCTTCCATGATTTCCCGAAGGTTGGACGAACTGCGCTCTTCCCACGGTTTGAGTATTACTGTAAGTTGGCTGCGGGATTGATTTGTACCCACACGAGGGCTCGACCCCGTTACGTTGAGAACATATTCAACATCTTCGCGGGACATCAAATAGTTCATGGCCCGGTCGGTGACCATACGGGTTCTTTCGAGAGTTGCCCCTTCGGGCAATTCAAGCTCAACCGTAAAATATCCCTGGTCTTCCTGTGGCATAAAACTTTGGGGCACCACTTCGTTGAGCAGCCATATTGCAATTAGCGAAAGGCCAAATGCCACCAATATGCGGCGAGGATTTTTCAAACCTTTGCGAATAAGCCGCTCGTAACTTCTATTACCGAATCCCAGCCATAAATTGATATAGCGGAACACCTTGTTCTTTTTCTTGCCCGAATCGGGTCGAAGCAACAATGCACACATCGCCGGGCTCAATGTAAGGGCTACGACTGTCGAAATAAGCACCGAAACGGCAATTGTAATTGTAAATTGCCGATATAATTGTCCGGTAATGCCGGGGAGGAAACTCACAGGGACAAAAACGGCACATAATACCAGCGAGGTGGCGATAATTGCACTACCCAAACCTTGCATGGCTTTTTTAGTCGCTTCGTAAGGGCTGAGCCGCTCTTCGCTCATGATACGTTCCACATTTTCTACCACCACAATGGCGTCGTCAACCACAATACCGATAGCGAGGATAAGTCCCAAAAGGGTCATCATGTTAAGTGAAAAGCCAAAGGCTAACATAATGCCGAATGTACCAATTAGCGAAATGGGTACGGCAATTACGGGGATAAGTGTCGCGCGCCAGTTTTGCAGCGAGAGGAACACCACCAAGATAACCAAAATAAGGGCCTCGAAAAGCGTACGATAGACCTCGGTGATGGATTGGGAGATATAAGAGGTCATATCGAACGGTATCTCGTAGGTAATACCTTCCGGGAAATTCCGGCTAATCTCTTTCATCTCCTGTTTTACCGCATCGGCAACCTCCATCGCATTGGCTCCCGGCAACATATTGATGTTGAGAACGGCTGCGTTTCCTCCATTTATTCCACTTTCGGTATTATACGACTGGGCTTCGAGCGAAATGCGGGCCACATCTCTCAACCGTATCAACGACCCGTCGGAATTGGCCCGGATAACAATCTCTTCGAATTCTCCTACCGAGGACAATCGCCCTTGTGCGATAATGGGGGTTGTTACATCTATATCGGAAATTGGCTGCTGCCCTAAAACACCTGCTGCCGATTCCCGGTTCTGGTCTTTTAATGCCTTTTGCAAATCTTCGACCGTAAGTCCGAGATTGGCCAACCTGTCGGGTTGGACCCATATTTGCATGGCATAGTAGCGGCCACCTACGTTCGATACACTACCTACACCTTTTACCCTTCGAAGCATATCCACTACATTGAGCGTGGCGTAGTTGCTAAGGTAAATTTCGTCGAATTTAGGGTCGCTGGATCGCAAGGTTACGGTCATTAAACGGCTGGATGCTTGTTTTTCTACCGAGATCCCGTTTTGAACGACCTCGGCCGGCAGTCGCGATTCGGCTTGTTTTACCCGGTTTTGTATCTCAACGGCCGCCAAATCGGGATTGGTCGATATATCGAATGTAATCGTCGCCGAAAAACTACCCGAATTGCTGTTGGTCGATTCCATATAAAGCATTCCGGGTGTTCCGTTCAACTCTTGTTCTATGGGGGTAGCTACAGCCTGAGTAACGGTTTGCGCACTTGCGCCCGGATAGGAGGCCGATACTTTCACTACCGGGGGAACAATTTGAGGGTATTGATCGATAGGCAACAAGATAAGCCCCAGTATTCCCACAATAACAATAACAATGGAAATAACGATCGAAAATATAGGCCTGTCAATAAAGAAGTCCGATTTCATAGCTTCTTAATTTTTAGGATGCTTTTCTTGTTCCATTTGGGGAGTTGAAGGGATAACCTTATCGCCATGCGTCAGTTTATGAAATCCTTCGACCACTATATTTTCGTGGGCAATCAATCCGCGTTCTACAATTACATTGTTTCCCACTTCCGGGCCCAACTCAACCATACGCCGTTCGGCAATGCTGTCACCTCTCACAACGAAAATATAAGCGCCGCCCTTTTCGATAGCTACCGCTTTGGTTGGTACTACAACTGCGTTCTCACGCACATCGAGCAGCAACCGCACTTTGGTAAACTGTCCGGGCAGCAGGATATGTTCGGGGTTGGGCATCTCGGCTCTTACCGAGAATGTACCGGTTTGAGGATCGACCTGCGGATCGGCAAAGTCGACGAGACCGCGTTGCGGATATTCCGAGTTGTCGGGCAACGTAATCGTGATGTAGGGATCCCATGTACGAGTAGAATCTTTTTGCCCTAAATTTACATTTCGGGCCTTGCTTTTTAGATAATCGAGCCCTGTCATGCTGAAATCGACACGTACGGTATCGCTCTTTACCACGGTAGCCAGCAACGATTGCCCGCTTGGACTTACAAGGGTACCTATATCGACATTCCGTTCCGATATGTATCCCGAAATAGGCGAACTTACTACCGTATAGCTCAATGCCGTTTCGGCTTGGGTCAAATCGGCTTCGCTCATCTCTACTTCGGCTTTTGCACTTTCATACGAGGCAATGGCATTGTCCAAGTCGAGTTGGCTGGCTGCATTTTGCTGGTACAACGGACGAATACGTTCCAAATCTCTTTCGGCCTTCAAAGCCAATGCTTTATTTTTGTTTAACTGGGCTTTGGCTTTATTGGCACGAGCCTGATATTGTTTAGGGTCGATGATAAACAAGGGTTGCCCTTTTTTTACATAAGTACCTTCGTCGAAAAGCATTTTTTCGAGGAAGCCCTCGACCCGGGCGCGTATTTCTACAAATTGTTGAGCACGAATGCGACCTACATACTCCCCGTAAATCTCCATGTCTTCTGTGACAACAGGCTCAACTTCGACAATCGGCAAGATAGGAGCCGGAGGCGCCGGTTTTAAGATCCAATATAAACCGCCACCCAATAGAAGGACACCTATGGCTATGTATAGCCATGTCCGAGGTGAAAAGCGGCGAATTTTTTCTTGGAGACGCAAAACGAATCGACCTACCTGTTTTGCCGATTCCCGAATATTCTCAAAAGAAAATTTTATCATAAAAGCAAGAATTCTTTTTTGAAATCAAAACACAATAATCCTAATATAAAAATGAGAATGGAATAATGCACAAAAGTACGGTTTTTTCTTAAAATACATTCCTTATTATTACAATATTTAGGAGTATTCTTAAAAAAACAGCAATCGCAATATTATCTTTATTGTGCCTTGTGCGTTACAAGTTATAAAAACAGAATTATCCTTTTTGATTATCCAGTATATCGGAATCGTATTTTTGCAGCATCAAATAGAATAAATGAATCCGCTTGAAGATGAATTGTTTGGAGCAGTTACATTTCCGGGCAATACTTTCTATCGGAATCCCCTGTAAGTATTGTCCTACAATAAGACGGTCGTTATTATCGAGCTGCCGGAATATGTATGTAAATGTCTCTACTTCGATCATGATTCTCTAACAAATTCAATGCTGAATTGTTTCGAATACTTGGTTTCATAAAAATGGGGTAGGGAAGGGTGTGAGTTATGATAAAAAGCGGCTTGGTAGAATAATTACATCGAGAGCCCAATCTCCCGTATTTCTCCCGGTCGCTTTTAAACAAAAAAGGTTAACAGCTTTATTTTTATGCTGTTAACCTCGTTCTTGTCGGGGTAGCGGGATTCGAACCCACGACCCCCTGCTCCCAAAGCAGGTGCGCTAACCGGACTGCGCTACACCCCGATAAACAGTAGCCTTTTCGATTTAGGCGCTGCAAATTTACGCTTTTTTTTTATACCCACAACCCTATGTTTACATTTTTATGAAATTCTTCGGTAAATCATACGGGTTTACCGATGTTTTATTTTAATTTTGCAAAGGCAATATTTCAACTAAAAAGAGGTCACAACCAAGATAAATAAACGAAATAAAAATATATAATAATGTATAGAACGAATACTTGTGGCGAGTTGCGTTTGAGCCACGCCGGAAGCCGTGTAACCCTTGCAGGGTGGGTGCAACGTAGCCGTAAAATGGGGGGAATGACCTTTGTCGACCTCCGCGATAGATATGGTATTACTCAGTTGGTATTTAATCAAGAGACCGATGCCGAGTTGTGCGACAGAGCCAATAAACTGGGTCGGGAGTATGTGATACAAGTTACCGGCTTGGTCACCGAACGGTCGAACAAAAATGCCAATTTGCCAACAGGCGATATCGAGATCATCGCCGAAAAACTGGTTGTGCTGCATACAGCCGAAACGCCCCCGTTTACCATTGAGGACGAATCGGACGGCGGCGACGATATCCGTATGCAATACCGCTATCTCGACCTGCGTCGTTCGGTCGTACGTCGCAACCTCGAATTACGTCACAAAATGGCATTCGAAGTACGCCGTTATCTCGACGAATTGAATTTCTTGGAGGTAGAAACTCCGGTATTAATTAAATCGACTCCTGAGGGCGCTCGCGACTTTGTAGTACCTTCGAGAATGAATCCGGGCGAATTTTATGCTTTGCCTCAATCGCCGCAAACGCTCAAACAGTTGTTGATGGTATCGGGGTTCGACCGTTATTTCCAAATTGTGAAATGTTTCCGCGACGAGGATTTGCGAGCCGACCGTCAACCCGAATTTACTCAAATAGACTGCGAAATGTCGTTCGTAGAGCAAGAAGATATTCTCAATATTTTTGAGGGTATGATTAAACACTTGTTCAAAAAGATTCGCGGCATAGAGTTCAACGAACCGTTTTTGCGCATGACTTGGGCCGATGCGATGAAATATTATGGCAGCGACAAACCCGATATGCGTTTCGGTATGCGTTTTGTCGAAATGAAAGATTTGACCGAAGGCCATAACTTCGTAGTGTTCGATAGCGCCGAATACGTGGGAGGTATCTGTGCCGAAGGGTGTGCTACTTATACCCGTAAACAACTCGACGAATTGACCGAGTTTGTGAAACGTCCGCAAATTGGAGCCAAAGGTTTGGTTTATGTCCGTTTCGACGAAAACGGCAATCCCAAATCGTCGGTCGACAAATTCTATTCGGCCGACGAACTGAAACAATGGGGCGAACGTTTCGGCGCCAAGCCGGGCGATTTGCTGCTCATCTTGGCAGGGCCTACGATGAAGACCCGCAAGGCACTTTGCGAATTGCGGTTGGAAATGGGTTCCCGTTTGGGCTTACGCGACAAAGACACCTTTGCCCCGCTGTGGGTAATCGATTTCCCTTTGTTCGAATGGGACGAAGAGACACAACGTTTTTATGCCATGCATCACCCCTTCACCTCACCGAAAGCCGAAGACATACCGCTGCTCGACACCGATACGGGTGCCGTAAGGGCCAATGCTTACGATATGGTTATCAATGGCGTAGAGTTAGGTGGAGGCTCAATCCGTATCCACGACAGCGAATTGCAAGACCATATGTTCCGTTTGTTGGGATTCACCGACGAGCGGGCACAAGCACAATTCGGTTTCTTGATCAATGCCTTCAAATACGGAGCACCTCCTCACGGAGGATTGGCTTTCGGATTGGACCGTTTGGTGTCGATGTTTGCCGGACTGGATTCTATTCGCGACTGCATTGCATTCCCCAAAAACAATTCGGGTCGCGATGTCATGCTCAACGCGCCGTCGGTTTTGGACGATTCGCAGCTTAAAGAATTGTGTATAACGGTAAATCCGAAAGAAGAGAAATAAGTGGCTGTCGTAAGTGATATTATACGGACCATCGAAGCCGTCGCACCCGTGGCGTGGCAAGAGTCTTACGACAATGCCGGGTTACAAGTGGGCGAGCGCTCTCAGGAGGTGGCAGGAATACTCGTTTGTATTGATGTGACCGAGGCTGTTGTCGACGAAGCGATTGCTTTGGGTTACAATTTGATCGTATCGCACCACCCGTTATTGTTCAAAGGATTGAAATCCATTACGGGTAGCAGCTATATCGAACGGATCGTACTCAAAGCCATTCGTCACCATATCGCTATCTATGCGGCTCATACCAACCTCGACAACGCTCCCGGAGGTGTCTCATTCAGAATGGCACAAAAGTTGGGGCTTTCGTCGGTTCGGGTATTAGACCCCCTTCCCGGATTGTTGATGAAATTGGCGGTTTATGTCCCCACTTCTCATGTCGAGGTCGTCAGAACCGCGCTTTTCGAAGCCGGAGCCGGACATATAGGCAATTACGATCGATGCAGTTTCGGGCAAGAAGGAGAGGGAACCTTCCGTGCCGGGCTTAATGCCCACCCTTATTGTGGCAGTATAGGCGAAATGCATCGGGAGCCCGAAACCCGGTTGGAAGTGGTTTTACCCGTATATGCACAAAATGCAGTATTGGAGGCGTTGAAAAGAACCCACCCCTATGAAGAGCCGGCATACGATTTGATACCATTGTCGAATCGGTGGGAGCAAGTAGGCGCTGGCGTGATAGGCGTGTTGCCGGAACCGACAGACGAAATATTGGTTCTGGAAAAGCTGAAAGAGACCTTCGAGGTGGGGTGTGTGAAACATTCGCCTTTACACGGACGTAAAATATCGCGTATAGCTTTGTGCGGAGGTGCCGGAGCTTCGTTGATGGCGAAAGCCGTTTCCGCCGGAGCCGATATGTTTGTGACCGGAGAGATTAGATACCACGACTATTTCGATTTTGAATCGCGCATATTGTTGGCCGAAATAGGTCATTATGAAAGCGAACAATATACAAAAGAGATTTTTTGTGAGATAATTCAAAAAAAATTCCCTACCTTTGCAATCCGTTCTACACAGGTAGATACAAATCCGATAAATTATTTGTAAAGTATGGCTACTGATAAAACAAAAGCTGAGAAAGAATATACAGTGGAAGAGAAGTTGAAAACCCTGTATGATTTGCAAACCATTCTTTCGGAAATCGATAGAATAAAAACCCTGAGAGGCGAATTGCCCCTCGAAGTTCAAGATCTTGAAGATGAGATTGAAGGCCTTGAAACCCGTATCAAAAATTTCCATACAGAAATAGAAGATCTTAAAGCTGCCGTATCGGCTAAAAAAGTAGAAATACAAAATGCCCAAACGCTTATAGACAAATATACCAAGCAGCAAGACAATGTACGGAACAACAAAGAGTTCGATTTCTTGTCGAAAGAGATCGAATACCAAACTCTCGAAATCCAGTTATGCGAAAAACGCATAAACGAATTTATTGCTGCACAAGAGGCTAAAAGCAATGAGGTTGTAGCGTCGGAAGAGATTCTGCAAGACCGTCAGCACATTTTGGCCGAGAAAAAGAGCGAATTGGACGAAATTGTTTCGGAAACGAAACAAGACGAAGAGAAGTTGAGAGAAAAAGCCAAAAAGCTTGAAAGCAAAGTGGAACCTCGTTTGTTGACGGCATTTAAGCGGATCCGTAAAAATGCACGCAACGGTTTGGCCGTAGTTTACATTCAACGTAACTCGTGCGGCGGTTGCTTCAATCGTATTCCGCCTCAAAGACAACTCGATATTAAAATGCGTAAGAAAATTATCGTATGTGAGTATTGTGGCCGTATCATGATCGACCCCGAACTTGCCGGAGTAAAAGAGGATAATTGATTCGCGTATAAAATTAGATAAAACGAAGAAGGCTTATTCAACATTCAGAATGAGCCTTCTTCGTTTTTTTATATCTATAAAGGATTTATTCGACCCGTAACGTTTGTACAGGCTGTTGTTTGACGGGATCGAGCGGTTTAGCTTGATATTTTACCCGCTTGAAATCGATTGTTTTCAAATCGAAGCAACGGATATTACTGTCATACATGGTATGGAAATAGATAATTCTGTGAGTAAGGTCCGACGACGAGGTCCATTGAGTTGCACTGGGTATGTCGGTAGGGGTTTGACCCGCAGAAAATTCTATACCGATGGGAATATCGAAATTATTCAGGATATGGAAACTCTGTATAACGGTTTCTATTCCTGTGCTTTGTTGCGGAGCTGTGGTTTGATAGAATGCAGCACGGACAAATCGAGACGGGGGAGTAACATCGCCGGGAATGCCGAGAAAACCGCTACCTGCACCAAACGGAGCAAGCTCTATTGCGCCGAATGATTTCGAGGCGGCTGAGCCGGGATATAGATTCACATAATTGTTCAGGTTGGTTATTTGCCATTCGAAACCGGGCGAGTTGGTGAGAACACCCAATTTATTTTCGTAGAAATTGGGCTGTCCATCGACAATTTCCAAAACTACTTGCTTTCCGGTCGTGTCGGCAATTCGCCAATGGACAGTCGAGCCCCGTGGATCTATCGATATGACATGAATCTTTGGAATGGCTTTGACCGCTTCGTCGACAGTCGAGAAATTCCCCAAAATCCACGCTACCAACTGTAAATCGGCAATACTCGACGCCTGTTGTGCCGGGTTGTATGCTTCGTATTGACCATAGCCGGGGAAATAGAACAGTCCGGCCGACAATCCGGTTTCGTTTAACCCTTCGGCCACAAACTCCTTTTGTTCCACCGCCAACCCCACATACCCGTAGCGAGCTGTAAATTTCATGCCATTTTGTTGTCCGTCGGGGAGATAGGATTGTTGTTCGTATCCGCGGGGGACAATCACATATTGGCTGTTCAAATCGCTGCCACCCCATTCGATGGTACGAGCCAAAATTTTAGAACCATCTTTGGACGAGAGTGTAATACCTGTGCAGGCCCAAGTAGCGGGGATTTGTGTCGAAATGACAACCGCTGCTATCCATAAAGAGCGTAATCGTTTCATTATTGTTGAATATTATAAATTAGGTTTTGTCTAAAAGTATAAAATATTTTTGAAATCGATTCCATTCGAGCACTTTCTTTTCGGAAGATTGAATGTCGCTTCGTATCGATTCCTTGATAAAAAACATTCGAAGGAGTGATTTTGTTCGACAATCACACGATTTTCTCTTTACTGGATTGGCATCTAATAAGGAAAGAGGAATATTTACACACAAAAATATGAGATATGGAGATAAAAAAATACCGGCAGGAATACCGGTATTTTTTGCATATAGATTAGATCTCTTAGAATCGGAAACTAACATATAAATAGGTGCCGGAGACGTCCCAATTTTGGGTTTCTCCGTCGATTTTGTACGAAGTAGATCCCCAACGGTATTCGAACCCGAGAGAAATTACCTTATAAGAAGCTGCCAAACCTGTATTGAAGTAAGAACCATAGTTTCCCTTGAACTCCTCATATTGGTTAAACATGGCAGAATAAGAAGGATCGTAACGGAAATAGAGGTTTACTTTCAAGAAATCGACCGGATTAACGGTAATCGAAGGACCGAACTGCATACCTATTTCGGCTTTGTAAATACTGCCGCCCTCTTCAATATCCGATTCACCTACACTATATTTAGCCACAGCTATATCGAATATACTCCAATCTAACCCAAATTTGACCATGCCGAAGAGCGGTTTCTTATGCAGATAATAGGTGTTTCCGCGCATGAGGGAGATGGCAAAATCGCTATTCAATTTTTCCAAGCCATTGCCTCTATCCAATGAAAGCATACCATAGGCGATATTGAAATATTTCTTTCGTCCCCAAATTTTCTCTTGTTTTGCTAAATAGTCGAGTTTGGCATTCATTTCGTTGGTGAGATCGACCAATTTCGTATTAAGAGAATCTACTTGTTGGTTCAAATCTTTAATTTCGTGCTTGTATATGAACAAGGAATCTTTCAATGTGCTGTTCTCGGTCGATAAAGTCTGGTATTTATCAAGGAGTACATTCTGTTCGTTTTGAAGAGAATCTTTCATCGTATTTAACCGTGCATTTGAATCTTTAAGAGTGCTATTCTCTTGCGACAATCGGTTATTCTCTATACTTTTTTCTTCAATTACTTTATTGATAACCCCGATTGAATCTTTCAATATCTGGTTTTGTTTTTTCAAAGTTTGAGCCGATACTTGTCCAATAGACAGCCCGATTAAAAGTAGGAATACAATCTTTTTCATAATTAAATATTTTTGGCAAAAGTAGGAAAAAGAATGAAAAAACGTATAAGAATATCTACTTTTTATCGTGTGATGGCAAATATCGTTAAAAAATCGGAGCAGAAGCCCGAATTGGAGAACCAAAGGGTGTTTATCGGGGACTTAACTGATAAATATTTCGGGCATTCCCGTAGGGGTGTCGGGAATGGAATATTCCTTTAACCGTTGGAAACAACGACGTTGCGACCTGATTTCCGGCTCATCATTGCGAATATAATGGTTGTTCAGATTCTCGTCGATTGAGCAAGCTTTAACGTTGTCGTGTAATTGCAGATCGATAATGGACAATATTTCGTTTTTAATGCGTTGGTCGAAAATAGGGACTGCCGTCTCGATTCTCCGATTCAGATTCCGGCGCATCCAATCGGCTGATGAGAGGTACACCTCTTCGTGCCCTGCGGCATAAAAGTACCAAATGCGGGTATGCTCCAAATAGGAGTCGATAATGCGTACCATACGGATATTGCGGCTGTACGGCTGGTTGGGCACTAAACAGTTGATTCCCCGTACAATCAAATCTATTTGTACACCCGCTTCGCTGGCGTCGTACAAAGCATCGATCATGCCCGTATCGTGCAGGCCGTTCATCTTTAATATGATATGAGCTTTACGTCCTTGCCGGGCTTCTTCCATCTCGAACCGTATCTTTTGTTTTAAAACATCAACCATGTTGAATTGGGCAACCAGCAACGTTTTAAAATAACGGTCGGTAGAGGAGCCGTCCAAAATAGAGAAGAGCTTATCCAGCTCGGCTGTAATTTCGCGGTTTACGGTAAATAATCCCATATCCGAATAGATTTGAGCCGTATCTTCGTTGAAATTTCCGGTACTCAAAAAAGCATATGCCTGCGGATTCCCTTTTTGATTGGAGGCCGCACACTTAACGAGTAATGCTTTAGCATGGACTTTTAATCCGGGGGTACTATACACGATGCGGATACCCGATTCTCTCATTCGTTCCGACGTAACGATATTGTTCTCTTCGTCGAAACGAGCCTTAATCTCTACATACACGGTTACTTGCTTCCCTTTTTGAGCCGCATACAACAATCGGTCTATTACCTCGGAATTTTCGGCCACACGATATTGAGTAAGTTTAATATCGGTTACGGCAGGATTGTCGGCCGCTTCGGTAAGGAAACGTGTCAGATAATCGAACGATTGATAGGGGAAATGTATTAAAAAATCTTGATGGCGAATAACTTCGAACATCGATTGTGCATTGTCGAATATGGGCAACCGCATGGGCGAGGGGAGTGGCTCGTTCAAAATTTTTCCTGTAAGATTGGGCAATTTCGAAAGGTCTTCCAAGTTCAAATATCTGCCCGACCGAATGCATTGATCGTGAGGAATATCATAGGCTTCGCAAATGTATTCCCGCATATCGCCGGGCATACTGCCATCGTATACCAACCGATTGGCATTGCCTATTTTCCGTTTCTTGACCCGTTTGCGCACGGCATCGACAATATTGCTCCCTTCTTTGGCTTCGATGGAAAAATCGGCATCGCGCGAAACCCGTATTGCGTAATGCGAATCGATATCGAATCCCGGAAAAACAATGTCGAGATTCAACGCTATCATATCGTCGATAAACATCACGTAGCTCTTCCCGTTACAGGGTGTAAGATTAATGAAGCGAGGTACTTTGCTGAAAGGGATCTTGATTTGCGCATAGAACGGTTGACGGTGGGGATTGTTCCGGTCGCATTTCCGATACATCTTTATAGCCAAGTAGAGGCGGTTGTCTCGCAGGAAAGAGACAATATCGTTTTTCAAAATTAAAACCGGTTGTAGGAATGGAAATATCTCTTCTTTGAAAAACCTCCGCACTTCGTTCCAGTGGCACTCTTCGATACTCTCTTGATGGTACAGGACCATGCCGTTTTTTTCGAGTTCGGGAATAATTTCGTTAAAGAAAAACTTGTTGAATATATCTACTTGCCGGTTTACCTCTTCATTGATTGCGCCCAACGTTCGTTCGGCCTGTTCTTTCTCTTCGCTGCTTTTTGCCGGGTCCGACAAAATTTGGTGATACTCCGATACCCTTACGCGGTAAAATTCCTCTTGGTTGGAGTGGTATATCGATAGGAATTTGATTCGATCGAACAGAGGTACCGTCTTGTCCATCGCCTCCATCAATACCCGATAATTGAACGATAACCAGCTGATATCCCGTTTAAAGTATTTCCGATCATTTTCCATAGCTGTTTCCGAAAGGATTAAGTAACGGTAAATATACAAATTAATGTGTGGGTATACAAATTTTTCGCTTCGAATTTATCATACCGGATTAAATCAAATATACCATAAAAAAGAGGCATTGACGGAAATCTCCCATCAATGCCATCAATATCAATGCCAAGCAATCTGTCAATATCCCGGATTCTGTGTCAAGTTGGGGTTAATCAGTATTTCCGATTCGGGAATTGGCAATAGAAGTCGATAATTTTCTACTCCATATACTTCCGCTGCAAAATTATTCCTTTTTAGAAATGCAAAATTCGTGTTGCAATAGAGCGTCAGTTGTAATCTTGCATCTTTAATCTCCTCCAACACATTATTGCCCGACACTTGGATTCCTTTGATAGAAAGCACTTGGTCCAACTGGGCTTTGGCTTCCGATATGTTCCCGTTTTTATACAGGCATTCGGCATACGAAAGAATCACATCGGTATAATTCATAATAGACACAACTCCCGGGTTACCAATTGTTATTGCCGAACGTGTTCCCATACCCTTATCGATTTTGGTAGCAAATATAGTTTCTTGACTACTTCCATTATCCCATAGGTCGGAGATTGTCTTTATCTCGTTATAATTAGAGGAATCCAATACGTAAAAGCCGTTGTCGATAACCTCTTTCAAAAGTCTTTCGGCTTGATTATAATCTCCTTGATACATACAGATATTGGCCCATAAGATTCGAACTACATCGTTCGATAGGAAGAAAAAGTCATTTTCATCGTTGAGCGATTCGTTTCTTTTCTTGTCAAGATTGGTTATGGCCGCATCTAAATTGACTTTCGCGGTTTCGAAAATTTTATTTTGAGGTGTACCCGGTATATTGTGGCTACCACTTCGGTAGTAATCGTATTTATCGATATAGGGGACATCGCCCCACATAACAGTCAGATAATAATAAAACAAGGCATGAAATACATTGAAATAGTCTTGATAAAGCCCCAATTGTTTATATTCAGCCTCTTCAAAAGTTAAAATGTTTCGAATTACCCGATAAAAAACCGACCAAGTATTCTCAATGGCACTACAACTCGGGTAGAGGTATTGATTTACCAAATTGGCTTCCTTGTTGTAATGGTAATATTGCTCAACTAAATTTAGGTTAGACATTGCTTCTGCAAAATTCGACGCAATAGTTGCAACAATATTTTTTCCATCTCTTCCGAGTTTAGGTATTGTAAGATTAGGATTCCCCTCTTGCGAAATATCGATTTTCCCCAATACATTACCTAAAAAATCATATAACTGTATAGAATCCGATTTAGAAACTTTGGAATTGAGGGGTGCTATTTTAAGAGTCAACGTTCGATCTGCTATACTTTTTTCCAAGCTAATATCTGTATTAATGCGATATTCATATATATTCGTAAAAAGAACATCTTCGTTGACAGAAGAGTTTGGGAGGCTGTCTTGCAATTCTACCTGCGGTTCGAGATAGACAGGGATAGGCGAGGAGATATGTATATTGTAAGTTCCACCCATATTGGGAACTTTTAACTCGGTTATATCCAATTTTACCTCTTCTCCTGCTTCAAGAGTTTCGTTTCCGGCAATTCCGTCGTTATCCCAGTCGAAGAAAGGTGCCAATTCTTTGACTTCTACGGTTAATCCTAATTCTTCGTACCGTCTAATTATATTTTTCCTGATAGAAGGCAACCGACCGGACAGAGCCTTTGTATCTTCTGCTATCTGACTTTTGGTACTTTCTGTAAAGTCCCCATTTTCGCCAAACTCCCTACACAACTTGGCTAAATATTCGGTTAACGCAGCTTCGCTTCTGTCGACCAATAACAAAGACGATATGGCTATTAACGCAGCCGATTCGTCGGTCCCTTCCATGATGGAGAACGAAGAAGCATCTTTTTCGGCATATTGGGGAAGCCCGAAGGCTGTAAATAATTCTTCTTGGGATTGTCGATTGGCCTCCCCAAACTCCATTCCGGCAGCAATTAGGTTTTGTATTCGCTGGTATTTCAAATGGGTCAGGACATTTACATTCACGGTGGTCTCGTCGGATAAATCGACCAAAGCCCTCAAATTCAATGTGCCGGACGATAGTTCGCCTTTTACTTCGTTGAAGAAATATCCATTGGCTGTTAACTCGGCGTATGGAGCTTCGAACAGTTTAGACCCGAATGAAAAGTTACCTAAATCGTCTTGAATCGTAGATGAGTATAAACTACCTATCACTTGCAAATCGCCATCCATAGGTTGAATGGTAATTGTCGTACCACTTATAAAAGGCCCTTTTTCAACCTTACCAGAAACGTTATACGTTTGAGGTTCAAAATCTTTCCCGAATTTTCCTTCTTTTTCACACGATGAAAAGAGTAATATGGAAATAGGGAGTAAATACAGATATTGTTTGAAGTCCTTCATAGTGCAATTCATATCATATTTTTTAGATGATGTTAATAAAGGAATCTCGCAGAGAGATACTTAAAAAATGTAATCATAACATTCGATTTACAAAAATAGCATAACTTGTTGAGCCGCCAAAACAAAATCATATCGAAATCTATTTTTTTGTCCCGATATATCTTGTCGCAGTAATCTGTACTTTTTTCTGTGTTTATCTCGCAAATTTTTTCTAAATTTGCACATAGACAATACGCCTCGGAAAGGGGGCCGAAAAACAAATGGTCATGGATCATAAATCTTTTGTAGAAGAGTTACAAACCCGATTGGGAAAAGATAGGGGGGAGGTTGACAGGTATATGTCGGCGTTTCTCCAAATCATGAAGGAGCGTTGCGCGCAAATGGACGTGGTGTCGATTCAGGGATTCGGGTCGTTCGAACCTAAAAAGAAGTTGGAACGGGTAGTCGTAAATCCCTCGACGGGAAAACGTATGCTCGTCCCGCCCAAAATGATTTTGTCATTTAAACCGGGAAGCGTAATTAAAATGAAACTTAAAAAGCTCTCTGCCCAATGAATGAAAAAATATCCTTCCCCGATTTGGTCGCTTTGCTCGCATTGAAAATGAATGTGACAAAGAAAGATGCCGAGGCTTTTTTAAAGGAATTCTTTACGATTTCGACGGAGGTTATCTCTTCGGGCGAAGCGTTAAAAATAAATGAATTGGGGTTGTTCAAGCCCATTTGGGTAGAGCCTCGTGCCAGTGTAAATGTGCAAACAGGCGAACCGGTAGAGATTCCGGGCCATTATAAACTGTCGTTTATCCCCGATAAGACATTGCGCGAAGCGGTGAATGCTCCATTTTCGAGTTTTTCGGTAGAGATTCTCAACGACCATGTCTCGACCGAAGAGATGATGGCTGTGGGGAGCGATGAGCCTGTCGATACCCAAGAGGTCGAAACCCGTGAGGAGACAGTTGATTCGCCCGAGGAGGAGCCGCTTCGGGAGGAGATAGATGATATTCCCGTGTCCGATGATGTAACAACCGAGGATACATTGACCGAGGAGGTCGAGGCGGCAGCTATCGAACCAATAATCGACACCGAGCCAACCCCCGAACCCGTATCGGAACCGATTGCCGACAACGATTCGGCCGAAACTTTGTCACAAGAAGTTCAGCCCGAACAAGGAGAATCACAATCTGCGGACGAACCGATACCCGAACAGCAAAATACTACGTCTGCCGATAAACCTGTTGCCGATAAATCGGAAACCGTATCGGCCGAAGAAGACAATTTTTATCAAGATTATTTGCAAAAATCGGCTTCGCGTAAAGCTTTTTGGTGGGGAGCCCTTTCGGCTTTCGGACTTTTCGTCGTGATATGCGCCGCTGTATGGTTTTTCTTGTTGAGAGAGGACGGTATGAAGATAGGCGAATATACCCTGTCGTTGACCAATGAAGAAGTTCTAACACCACAACCGGCAGCGAACAATACCGAAAAGCCGGTTGTTCTATCCGAGCAACAAGATACAACCTCGATAATGCCTGCCACAGAGCCCGACACAGTTGTAACTGAGCCCAAGATTCCAACGGAATCATCGGAGACTAAACTACAAAAGTCGGAACCGGCAAATAAGGCTGTTGTAGAAACGATTCGTTCGGGTGTATTTTTGACGACATTGGCTCGTAAACATTTTGGGCACAAAGCTTTTTGGGTTTATATCTATGAAGAAAACAAAGGGGTGATAAAGAACCCCAATCAAGTACCCATAGGAACCCGCTTGGTCATACCCGATGCCGCCAAATACGGCATCGACGTCAATAACGGAAATTCGGTAGCAAAAGCAAAAGCATTGGCTGCAAAGATACAGAGCCAATACGAATGAGATAATCGGTTGAGTCGTTAGCTGGACAAGTTAGCGACTTAGTCTTTTTTAAGTGAATAGTTAGCCATTTTTAACACCATGAGAGGTATATGAAATTGATGTATGGCTAATTTTGCGATAGATAAAGTCAAAAAAACGTATAAATTAAAAATATAAAATTATAAAACGTATGAGTGAAACAGTAGATATTCGGGAATTGAACGACCTGATTGCCAGCAAAAGTTCGTTTGTGAATATGATTACACAAGGCATGGATCAGGTAATTGTGGGGCAAAAACACCTTATCGATTCGTTGATGATAGGATTGCTCTCCAACGGTCATATCCTGCTCGAAGGTGTGCCGGGTTTGGCAAAAACATTGGCCATAAAAACATTGGCATCGCTAATCGACTCGAAGTACAGCCGTATCCAGTTTACCCCCGATTTACTACCTGCCGATGTGGTCGGTACAATGGTGTACAGTCAGGCAAAGGAGCAATTCCAAATAAAAAAAGGCCCTATTTTCGCCAATTTTGTTTTGGCCGATGAAATCAACCGTGCCCCGGCCAAAGTACAAAGTGCTTTGTTGGAGGCTATGCAGGAGCGTCAAGTGACCATTGGCGAACAGACTTTCAAATTGGACGACCCGTTCTTGGTTATGGCTACGCAGAACCCCATCGAACAAGAGGGTACCTATCCGCTGCCCGAAGCACAGGTAGACCGTTTTATGCTGAAAGTAATCATTGGATACCCCAAAAAAGAGGAGGAAAAACTCATTATCCGCCAAAACATAAGCGGGCGTAATATCAATATTAAACCGGTACTGAAACCTTCGGAGGTAATCGAAGCCCGGGAGATTGTACAAAAAGTGTACATCGACGAGAAAATAGAGCGTTACATTGTCGATATTGTTTTCGCTACTCGTTTCCCGCAGGATCACGGTTTGAAAGAGTTGAACGAAATGATTTCGTTCGGAGCCTCTCCGCGTGCCTCCATCAATTTGGCATTGGCCGCTCGTGCCTACGCGTTCTTGAAACAACGGGGGTATGTAATTCCCGAGGACGTTCGTGCCGTTTGCCACGATGTATTGCGCCACCGTATCGGGTTGAGCTACGAAGCCGAAGCCAACAACATGACGGCCGAAGAAATCATCAGCGAAATACTTAACAAGGTAGAAGTACCCTAAACCATGCGGGAAATAGCTGTGTATGGAAACCAGTGAACTGCTAAAAAAAGTCCGTCATATCGAGATAAAGACGCGAGGTCTCTCCCGTAACATCTTTGCGGGGCAGTACCACTCGGCCTTCAAAGGTCGTGGTATGGCCTTCTCCGAAGTGCGGGAGTATCAGTATGGCGACGATGTGAGAGATATAGACTGGAACGTGACGGCCCGGTATAACAAACCGTATGTAAAGGTTTTTGAAGAAGAACGCGAACTGACGGTTATGCTGTTGGTCGATGTATCGGCCAGTAGGAATTTCGGAGCAGTGGGGGAGGCTAAACGCGAAATGATGGCCGAGGTCGCTGCTACGGTTGCCTTTTCGGCCATACAGAACAACGACAAGATAGGCATGATATTTTTCTCGGACAGGATTGAAAAATTCATACCGCCGAAGAAAGGTCGTAAACATATACTTTACATCATCAGAGAGTTGCTCGATTTCAAGCCCGACAGTGTAGGCACGAATATCGGGTTGGCGCTCGAATACATGACCAATGCGATCAAAAAACGGTGTACCACGTTCTTGATTTCGGACTTTATCGACAGTAACGATTATAAAAATGCCCTGTCGATAGCCAATCGCCGCCACGATTTGGTTGCGATACAGGTATACGATCGACGGGAATCGCAACTGCCTAATGTGGGATTGATTAAACTCCAAGATGCCGAACAAGGCTGCGAACAGTGGGTCGACTCCTCTTCGGCAAAAGTCCGCACCCGATACGCCGAATGGTGGAACGAACGGCAGGAAAGAATGCTTGCCATGCTGCGCAAAAGCCGTGTCGATTTGGCTACGATTGCTACCGACGACGACTTTGTGATTGCTTTGATGAACCTCTTTAAACGAAGGGGATAAATAAAACAAAGTTTATATGAAAAGACGCTATACAAGATTACAATCGCTTGGTTTGGGCATCGCATTATCGGCATTGGCCTTTACGGCAACAGCTCAAAACAATATTATTGTACGAGCCCAAATGGACTCGGCGGCTATTATGATGGGCGAGCAAACTACCGTGCGATTGGAACTTTCGCAAGACAAAGACAAGTTTGTGCGATTGCCTATCATACAAGATACGCTCGTAACCGGTGTAGAGGTATTGAAAATATCCAAGCCCGATACGATTGACTTGAAAAACAATCGCATACAAATCAACAACGAGGTATTGGTAACTTCGTTCGACTCGGGTTTGTACTATTTGCCACCGTTCAAGTATGTCATCGACGACGATACATTCGAGACACAGGCGTTAAGCCTCAAAGTCATACCGGTCCCCGTAGATACGACACACGCCGAGTTCGACATTAAAACGGTCGATGCTCCGCCCTTTGTCTTGTGGGACTTTATTCCGGCGTGGGTATTGTATCTGCTCCTTGCTTTGGTTGTCATAGCCGCCGGCGTATATGCATACTGGCGTTGGGGTCGAAAAGAGAAAAACGGAGAAGCTCTCGCCGAAAAAGAGATTGTACCTCCTTACGAAAGAGCCATACAGGCTTTGCAAGAGCTGAAAGATTCGAAACTGTGGCAACAAGGTCAGGAAAAGGCATATTATACCACCTTGACCGAAATTTTGAGAATCTACATCGATGGCCGTTTCCATATCAATGCTATGGAGATGACTTCGACCCAAATTATAGAAACTTTGCGTCGTAACGAAGAGACAAAAGCGGTAAACCAGCAACTGCGCGAGATATTGGCGATGGCCGATTTCGTGAAATTTGCCAAAATGCGTCCGTTACCTGATGATAACGAACAGGTGATGCGCTACGCCGAATCGTTTGTAGAGAGCACAAAACCGGAAGAGAAAGCCCCCGAATCGACGGAGGAAAATTCCGAAAAAACAAATGTTGAATAAAAAGGCCGTATATCGGCTCTTAAAATAAACTGAAATGGTATTTGCGAATCCGTTATATTTGTTTCTGCTGTTGCTGGTCATACCCGTGATTGTGTGGTATGTTCTCAAACAGAAGCATATGCAGGCATCTTTGCAGGTTTCCACAACGCAACCGTTTGCAAAAATGCCGCGTACGTACAAAATCTATTTACGCCATTTTAACTTCGCGTTACGTGTTTTGGCCATTAGCTTCTTGATTGTAGCTTTGGCCCGTCCCCAGTCGACCGACAACTGGCAAAACTCCTCGACCGAAGGGGTAGATATTGTGTTGGCGCTCGACATATCGGGCAGTATGTTGGCTCGCGATTTCAAGCCCGACCGGGTAGAAGCAGCGAAAGATGTAGCTGCACAGTTCGTTTCGGGACGGGAACACGACAACATCGGGCTGGTCATCTTCGCCGGCGAAAGTTTTACGATGTGTCCCATGACAACCGACCACGCCGTATTGCTCAACCTGATGAAAGATGTACACTGCGGTATGGTCGATGACGGTACGGCAATAGGCGACGGATTGGCAACCGCCATCAACCGCATTAAAGATGGTCCCGCAAAATCGAAGACAATCATTTTGCTGACCGACGGTACGAACAATGCCGGCGACATTGCTCCGGCCACAGCGGCACAAATAGCCAAATCGTTCGGCATACACGTCTATACGATAGGTGTAGGGACAAAAGGGTTAGCCCCAACGCCGGTACAAACGCCCTATGGCATTACCTACCAAAATATGCCGGTCGAAATGGACGAGGCCGCCTTGCAACAGATTGCGGCAACGGCCGACGGAAAATATTTCAGAGCAACCAACAAGAATGTCTTGAAAGGCATTTTTGAAGAGATAGATAAACTGGAAAAGACCAAACTGACGGTCAAGGAATTCAGTGTAAAAGAAGAGGAATACACCATTTGGGCAGTGATGGCGCTCCTGTGTTTGGGATTGGAGATACTTCTCCGTCATACGTTGTTGAGAAATATTCCTTAAAAAGAAGTTGATTATGTTTCGATTTGCACAACCCGAATTTTTATATCTGTTGATTATCGTTCCCATTCTATGGGGCTTGTTTATTTACGGACGTTATCGCACACGCCGCAATTTGGCCAAGTATGGTAATCCATCGGTACTGGCTCCGTTGATGACCGATGTGTCGAAATACAAGCCGTGGATAAAATTTATTTTCCAACAACTGGCCTTTATCGTCATTGTGTTCATGCTTGCCCGTCCACAATTCGGGTCGAAGCTCGAAACGGTCAAAAAACAAGGCGTGGAGATTATGATTGCCCTCGATGTCTCCAATTCGATGATGGCCAAAGATATAGCACCCAACCGATTGGAAAAGGCCAAAATGATGCTTTCGAAATTGGTGGACGAATTGGATAACGACAAAATAGGGCTTATTGTCTTTGCGGGTGATGCCTATACTCAATTGCCCATCACTTCGGATTTTGTATCGGCCAAGATGTTTCTAAATACCATCAACCCATCGATGGTACCGACACAAGGTACAGCTATCGGGAGAGCCATATCCACGGCCATGAATTCGTTTTCGCCGGACGGTAGCGCCGACAAAGCGATTATCGTTATCACCGATGCCGAAAATCACGAGGACGATGCCGTGCAAATGGCCAAAGCAGCCAGTGAGAAAAACATCAAAGTAGATGTAATCGGTATCGGTTCGCTCGAAGGAGTACCTATTCCGGTAGGAAACAGTGAAACCAATTTTATCAAAGATAACAACGGCAATGTAGTCATTTCTAAATTGAACGAAGCTCTCGGACAGGAAATTGCTAAGGCCGGTGCCGGTATTTATGTGAGAGCCGATAATACCAATGCGGCATTGAGAGCTTTGACGTCGGAAGTTAAGACCATGAAAAAAGCCGATATAGAAAGCAAAGTTTATTCGCAATACGACGAACAATTTCAGGGGCTGGCTTGGATTGCTTTGATATTGTTGCTTATCGACGTGTTTATTGTCGACCGTAAAAACAGTTGGTTGAAGAAAATAACCTTCTTTTCGTAAATGAAGAATAAGAAATTTGAACTATGAGAGCTATCAGATATATCGCATATTTAGTTTTTGCCGGTCTGGCATTAAACGTGTCGGCACAGGAGGCTGCGGCACCCGTAATACCGGAAGAGAAAAAAGTCGATGAAAAGGTCGAACGAAACTCAATAAGGAAAGGAAACGACCTGTTTAATGACAAAAAGTACACCGAAGCCGAAATTGAATATCGTAAAGCATTGGAAGCCAATCCTTCGTCCCAAATAGCCACTTATAATTTGGGCGCAGCCTTGTATAAACAGCAAAAATGGAACGACTCCCGCAACGAATACAGGAAAATCGTACAAAGTTCGTCCGACTCCTTGCGGACAGCCCATGCTTGGCATAATTTAGGGAACATATCGTTTCAAGAGAAGAACTATGCCCAAAGTATAGAGGAGTATAAAAATGCCCTTCGTCGCAATCCCAAAGATAACGAAACGCGCTACAACCTGCGCCTTGCCCAGCTCTTATTGGAAAAACAGCAGCAAGACCAACAAAATCAAGATAAGAACAATAAGGATCAGCAGGATAAAAACAAAGATCAACAAAAAGATCAAAAACAGCAAAATCAGGATCAAAACAAAAACAATCAAAACAACCAAGACCAGAAAGATAATAAACAACAAGAGAATCCCCAGCAGCAACAGCCGCAACAATCTCAAATGTCGAAAGAGAATGCCCAACAAATTCTCGACGCTATTCAACAAGACGAACGCGATACACAAGAGAAAGTGCAACGGGCTTTGATGCAACAGCAAAAACGGAAGAAGACCGATAAAGAATGGTAATAGGGGAGGAATTTATTATATAAAATAGTTATGAAAAGATATTTAATTTTATTTTGTACGCTGGTTTTTGCGGCAGGAGTATGGGCCGAGGATGTCCGTTTCTCCGTCGATGGCCCGCGGCAAGTGATACAGGGGCAACAATTCCAGTTGGAATATACGTTGTATAATGCTTCGGGCAAAGATTTGAATCTACCCGATTTTACAGGTTGTAAAGTCTTGTATCAAGGCACCAGCTCGGGGACGAGCGTCTCTATTGTAAACGGCAATGTAAATCGCCAAACGACAGAGACTCATGTCATCACGTTGAGAGCCGAGAAAGAGGGAAGCTATACTTTCGGCCCGGCAACCATTTCGGCCGATGGTCGCACCTATTCGTCGAATACATGGAAACTGACAATACTCCCGCCCGACAAGACATCGGCTTCAAGTGGCTCCAACAGACAGACGGGAGGACAGAGCTCCGACGATACGGCATTATTTATTCGTACGGTACTTTCCAAAACAAGAGTATACGAACAGGAAGCCTTGTTGGCTACCATTAAATTATATACCCGCGCATCAGGCGTGCAGGCACAAAATTACAGTTTCCCGTCGTTCGAAGGCTTTGTCGTACAAGATATAGATCTACCGCAGAACACCTCGTTCGAACTGGAAAATTACAATGGGGTGAATTATAAAATGGCCATCTTAAAACAATGCCTCCTGTTCCCGCAACGTAGTGGAAAGATAACGATCACCCCGGGCACATTCGAATTTCAAGTGGAATCGTTCCAGCTTGTAAATGGCCCATTTGGTCCCATGCGAGTTCCGCAAGGTGTAGAGCGTACCGTCAGTTCGAATGCGGTTACGGTAGATGTGTTGCCTTTGCCGAGCGGGAAACCGGCTTCGTTCATGGGGGGAGTAGGCAACTTTACATTGAGCAGCGCCATTAGTTCTACTCATGTGAAAGCCAACGAAGCGATTACCTTGAAATTGGTATTCAAAGGTTCGGGCAATTTGAAATATTTGAAAAATCCCGAATTGAAATTGCCGAACGATTTCGACACCTACGATCCCAAAGTAGACCTGTCGGTAAAAGCTACTGCCGGAGGCGTGAGCGGGACCCGTACCGTAGAATACACCACCATACCTCGTTTCGCCGGGACCTTCAAAATACCCGCAGTAGAGGTCTCTTATTTCGATACTAAGTCGAAAGAATACAAGACTTTACGTACCGAAGAATATGAAGTTACAGTCGACAAAGGAGCTCCCGGAAGCGGAGGAAAAACCGTCTCTAATTTCTCTCACAAAGAAGATTCGAAGTTGCTGAATCAAGATATTCACTACATCAAATTGAATAAGATGAAGTTGGCTCAAACTCC
>DXFL01000020.1 GCA_019114445.1 Candidatus Barnesiella excrementigallinarum | reverse complement strand
CTTACTCTACTTTGCTTGTACTACACTTGCTTCCTTCCAATCTTTCAATGATCTTTATTTCCTCCCGCCTGCCACCGGTTTTCCCGGCTCATTCGTTTGGCGAAAGTGTTGCAAAGGTACACCCTTTTCCCCTTTCCTTCCAAATTTTTTATCAACTTTTTTATGCTATACAACATACTTTTTTCTCAATACATTGATTGATACTCCTTTATTATCCTACTTTTTTTACTAAAAATCGAACGGAGATTTAGATAGGTAAAACAGGGTTTCAATCGACAGGTTTGTAACCGTACTGGGCTGCACTGCCCAATTCTTCTTCAATCCGCAATAGTTGATTGTATTTTGCCATTCGATCGGATCGGCTGAGCGACCCTGTTTTTATTTGTCCGGCATTGGTGGCAACGGCAATATCGGCAATAGTCGAATCCTCGGTTTCGCCGGAGCGATGAGATATCACTGCCGTATAACCGTTTCGCTGAGCCAACTGAACGGCTCTTAATGTTTCGGTAAGAGTTCCTATTTGATTTAATTTTACCAAAATGGAATTGGCACAGTGTTGCCGGATACCTTTTGTGAGGTATTCTACATTGGTCACAAAGAGATCGTCGCCTACAAGTTGGCATTTATCGCCAATCAATTCGGTTAAGAGTCGCCAACCGTCCCAATCGTCCTCGCTCATGCCATCTTCGATAGAGTCTATCGGATAACGTAGAATGAGGTCCTGCAAGTATTCAGCCTGTTGTTGGGTTGTTCTTTTTACTCCGCCCGCACCTTCGAACCGGGTATAGTCATATACCCCATCGATATAGAACTCGGAGGAAGCGCAGTCGAGTGCAATGCGGACATCGCGACCGGGCATATAACCGGCGTTAGCAATTGCTTCGAGAATTGTTTCTATGGTAGCTTCGGTACCGGGCAACGCCGGCGCGAAACCGCCTTCGTCGCCGACAGCCGTACTCAGACCTTTGGCTTTTAAGACCTTTTTCAGTGCATGAAACACTTCTGCCCCCATGCGGAGGGCTTCCTTAAAGGTAGAGGCTCCTACGGGACGTATCATAAACTCCTGAAACGCAATAGGGGCATCGGAGTGTGAACCGCCGTTGATAATATTCATCATAGGGACAGGTAAGACATAGGTATCTACGCCGCCTATATATCGATAAAGTGGTATGCCTAATTGATTGGCCGCCGCTTTGGCAGTAGCTAACGAAACGCCCAAAATGGCATTGGCTCCCAATTTCGATTTCGTGGGTGTACCATCGAGTTTGATCAATGCTGCATCGATGTGACTTTGTTCAAAAGGATTTGCTCCTTTGAGGGCTTTGGCTATCACTTCGTTGACATGACGGACAGCCCTTTCCACTCCTTTTCCGTCGTAGCGATTCCGGTCGCCGTCTCTCAATTCGAGCGCTTCGTGCACTCCGGTCGATGCGCCAGAAGGCACTGCGGCCCGCCCTATTATACCCGAATCGAGTATGACATCTACTTCTACCGTAGGGTTCCCGCGAGAATCGAGGATCTCCCTTGCTTTAATTGCTTCTATTTTCATATAGACAGTTTTTATGGGTTATTATAGAATAACACGTCCGCAAGAGATTTTGTTTTAAGGAGCTCATCGATGTGAAAAGAGAGGAATATTCCCCCAAATGGTACTCCTAAAAGTGCTATATGGTAATAAAGATGTACAACCAACGAGCTATTTGGTAACAATAATTGTTCCCCACGGATAAATAAAAAAGCCTTCCGGTATCGGAAGGCTTTTTTATTACATAGCAATAAGTTCTGTTTATTCTGCGGCTTTTTCTTCGGCTGCGGGAGCAGGCGTTTCAGCGGCAGGAGTTTCGGTTACAGGAGCCTCAGCAGCTACAGGGGCAGCGCTCTTTTTGGAACGACGCGTACGAGTGGCTTTCTTGGCTGCTTTTTCTTTGAGCATATTTTCGTTATAGTCAACAAGCTCAATGAAGCAAGTTTTAGCGTTATCGCCCAAACGGTTACCGGTTTTCAAAATACGGGTATAACCTCCGGGACGGTCGGCTATTTTTACCGAAATTTCTTTGAACAATTCTGTAACGGCCTCTTTGCTCTGCAAATAGCGGAAGACTACACGACGAGAAGCGGTAGTGTCTTCTTTTGCACGGTTGATAAGGGGCTCGACGTACACTCTCAATGCTTTGGCTTTTGCCAATGTGGTGAAGATTCTTTTGTGGAGAATCAAAGAAGTAGCCATATTGGACAACATAGCGTCGCGGTGAGCTTTGGTACGACCCAAGTGGTTGAATTTTTTATTATGTCTCATCGTTTTACTCTTTATCTAATTTATATTTCGAGATATCCATTCCGAACGAAAGGTTCAGATTTGCCAAAAGTTCATCGAGCTCGGTCAACGACTTCTTACCGAAGTTGCGGAATTTCAACAAATCGGTTTTGTTGAATACCACCAATTCGCCAAGAGTTTCGACATCGGCCGATTTGAGGCAGTTGAGGGCGCGAACCGACAAATCCATATCGACCAGTTTCGTTTTGAGCAACTGGCGCATATGCAATACTTCTTCGTCGAATTCCTCGTTACCATCGGCATCGTTGGTCTCGAGCGTAATTTTCTCGTCGGAGAACAACATGAAGTGGTAAATAAGGATCTTAGCGGCTTCTTTCAACGCGTCTTTCGGGTGAATGGAACCATCGGTTGTAATCTCTAAAATCAGTTTCTCGTAGTCCGTTTTTTGTTCTACACGGAAGTTTTCAACGGTATACTTCACATTCCGAATCGGCGTATAGATAGAGTCGATGGGAATTACGTTCACATCATCGGCCGGATTGCGGTTCTCATCGGCGGGAACATATCCACGGCCTTTGTTGATGGTGATGTCTATTTGAAAACTTGCGCTTGAATCCAAATGGCAAATAACCAAATCGGGGTTCAAGACTTCAAAACCGGTAAGCGATTTACCAATGTCACCAGCCTTGAACACTTCCGTACCCGAAACAGTAATGGTTACTTTTTCATTCTCGATTTCTTCAACGACTTGTTTGAACCGAACTTTTTTGAGATTCAGAATAACATTAGTCACGTCCTCGATCACACCGGGAATTGTAGAAAACTCATGTTTTACCCCATCGATACGAATCGACGTAATCGCAAAGCCTTCGAGCGAGGAGAGGAGTATACGGCGCAAAGCGTTACCCACGGTAACACCATAGCCGGGCTCCAACGGACGGAATTCGAATTTACCGAAAAAATTGTCCGCTTCCAGCATTAATACTTTATCGGGTTTTTGAAATGCTAATATCGCCATGGAATCAATTATTATTTAGAATACAACTCAACGATCAACTGTTCTTTGATATTTTCAGGAATATCGGCTCTCTCGGGCATATGCAACAATTTGCCGCTCTTGGAGCTTTCGTCCCATTCTAACCAAGGATATTTGCTGTGATTGAATCCAGCAAGTGCGTCGGCTATAACCTCCAAAGATTTGGCTTTCTCACGAACGCCAATAATCTGACCGGGTTTAACCGAATACGACGGGATATTCACCACTTTGCCATCGACAACGATATGGCGATGCAAAACGAGCTGACGGGCAGCGGCGCGGGTGGGAGCAATACCCAAACGGAATACCACATTGTCGAGACGGGCTTCGAGCAGTTGAAGGAGCACTTCACCCTTCACACCTTTTGTACGCGAAGCTTTCTCAAACAGGTTTCTAAATTGTTTTTCCAACACACCGTAAGTGTATTTGGCTTTTTGTTTCTCACGAAGCTGAACACCATACTCAGAAGTTTTTCTTCTTTTATTGATGCCATGTTGTCCCGGGGGATAATTCTTTTTAGTAAGAACTTTATCGGGGCCAAAAATAGCTTCGCCAAATTTACGAGCAATTTTTGTTCTAGGTCCGGTATATCTTGCCATTTCTAAAAAATTTTAATAATTAAATATTGCGAACCGAGAAAAGTGCAGCCGCGATTGCAGAGAGGATTAATATGCAATCTATTCACTGTTCGGGATTCTCTGTTTACAAATAAAGAAAAATATTATACTCTTCTTCTTTTAGGAGGACGACAGCCATTGTGAGGCAGCGGAGTTACGTCGATAATTTCGGTAACTTCGATACCGGCGCCATGAATAGTTCTCACAGCCGATTCGCGGCCGTTTCCGGGGCCTTTTACATAGGCTTTTACTTTCCTTAAACCCAAATCGAAAGCCACTTTTGCACAATCTTGTGCGGCCATTTGAGCGGCATAAGGAGTATTTTTCTTGGAGCCTCTGAAGCCCATCTTACCTGCCGAAGACCACGAAATAACTTGGCCTTCGCTATTGGCAAGCGTTACAATAATGTTGTTGAACGAAGAATGGATATGGGCTTGGCCAACGGCGTCCACCTTTACAACCCTCTTCTTTGCTGCGACTGTTTTCTTTGCCATACTTACTTATTATTTAGTAGCTTTTTTCTTATTTGCAACGGTTTTCTTTCTACCTTTACGCGTACGGGCGTTGTTCTTGGTGCTTTGTCCTCTCACAGGCAGACCAATACGGTGACGGATACCGCGATAACAACCGATATCCATGAGACGTTTGATGTTCAACTGTATTTCGGTACGAAGATCACCTTCCACCTTATACTCAGTACTGATAATTTCACGTACTTTTGCCGACTGGTCGTCGGTCCAATCTTTCACTTTGATGTTTTTGTCAACGCCGGCTTTGCTTAAAATAGAGTTAGCCGCGCTACGACCGATACCATAGATATAGGTCAAGGCGATTTCTCCTCTTTTATTTTGCGGCAGGTCTACACCAACAATTCTTATTGCCATATATTAGAATCTTTTAATTTGCAAAATTAGTAATAAAATTATCCTTGACGTTGTTTATACTTAGGATTTTTCTTGTTAATTACGTACAAACGGCCGTGTCTTCTCACGATCTTGCTATCGGGCGTACGTTTTTTCAATGATGCTCTTACTTTCATATTATTGTTTTTTATTTGTATCTAAAAGCAATTCTTCCTTTGGTTAAATCGTAGGGCGACATTTCTACCCGCACCTTGTCTCCGGGGAGGATTTTAATATAGTGCATACGCATTTTCCCCGAAATGTGAGCGGTAATCTCATGCCCGTTTTCCAACTCTACGCGGAACATAGCATTCGACAATGCTTCCACGATTACGCCATCTTGTTCTATTGCAGCTTGTTTCGCCATATATTAGTTAAATTGATTTTTCTCCTAAAACTTGCTCTATGTATTCAAAAGAGGAGAGGATATCGGCCTTTCCGCCTTTGATTGCCACCGTGTGCTCGAAATGAGCCGAAGGTTTGCGATCTCGTGTGCGAGTGGTCCAACCGTCGCGTTCGATAACGATATTGCGCGAGCCCAAGTTTATCATAGGCTCAATGGCAATACACATTCCGTTTTTCAACAACGGGCCTGTTCCCGGGCGACCGTAGTTGGGGACATTGGGTTCTTCGTGGAGTTTCTTCCCCACTCCGTGTCCGCACAATTCTCTCACAACAGAATAACCGCGGGCTTCGCAATAAGTTTGTACGGCATGGCCGATATCGCCTATGCGTTTGCCTTCGACGGCGTGTTCTATGCCTAAATAGAGCGACTCTTTCGTGGTTTTGAGCAACTGTTCCACTTCGGGAGCTACCTCGCCTACGCAAAATGTATAGGCCGAGTCGCCATTGAATCCGTTTTTTACAACACCGCAATCGATCGAGACAACATCGCCTTCTCTCAATGCATAGCTGTTGGGAATCCCGTGAACAATCACCTCATTTACCGAGATGCAGAGTGTATTAGGATAGCCTGCATATCCGAGGAAACCGGGGATAGCCCCGTTGTCCCGGATAAACTCTTCGGCTATTTTATCGAGTTTAAGCGTGGTAATCCCCGGAACAATCCACTTGGCCATTTCGCCGAGTGTCATGCCCACCAAGAGATTACTCTCCCGCATCAACTCTATCTCTTCATCTGTTTTAAGATAAATCATTATCTATATTTTAATAAGCTCCGCTGCGACCTTTTATTTTACCCGATTTCATCAGGCCGTCGTAGTGGCGCATCATTAAATGGCTTTCGATCTGTTGCAAAGTATCCAATACTACACCTACCAAAATAAGGAGTGAGGTTCCGCCGAAGAATTGAGAGAACTCGGCGCTTACGCCGCATATCTGTGCGAATGCAGGCATAATAGCTACGATAGCAAGGAAGATAGAACCGGGCAACGTGATTCTCGACATGATCGAGTCGAGATAATCGGCTGTTTTCTTACCGGGTTTCACACCGGGGATAAAACCGTTGTTACGTTTCATATCTTCGGCCATTTGCGTAGGCTGAACCGTAATTGCCGTATAGAAATAGGTGAAAAGTATGATCAGGATTGCAAACACAAAATTATACCAGAACCCTGTCATCGACATGAAAGAACTCCAGAACGAGCTTGCATTCGATGCGCTGAATCCCGCAATCGTAATAGGGATAAACATAATTGCTTGGGCAAAGATGATAGGCATCACACCGGCAGTATTCACTTTTAAGGGGATATACTGGCGGGCTCCTCCATATTGTTTATTGCCTACAATACGTTTAGCATATTGTACGGGGACTTTGCGCGTACCTTGTACAAGCAATATCGCAGCGGCTATAACGGCCAACAGGAAGATGATCTCGATCAAGAACATCACCAAACCACCTTGTTTCGAAGCCAAACGGCTGGTAAACTCGGCAGCGAAGGCCAAAGGCAAACGGGCAATAATACCTACAAGGATAATGAACGAAATACCGTTTCCAATACCCTTGTCGGTAATGCGTTCGCCCAACCACATGATAAACATACTACCGGCAGCAAGCACGATTGTAGAAGAAACTATAAACAACCAACCGGAGGGGAATAAGGCCGAGCCCATCTGCACTTTCAGGTTCACCAAGTAGGCGGGGCCTTGCATGAGCAGAATGATAACGGTCAAATAGCGGGTGTATTGGTTAAGTTTCGTACGACCGCTCTCGCCTTCGCGTTGCAGCTTCTGGAACGAGGGCATCACCATACCCAAAAGTTGGATAACAATCGAGGCGGTGATATAGGGCATAATTCCCAATGCAAAAATCGAAGCATTGGAGAACGCTCCTCCCGAGAACATATCGAGCAATTGCATCAATCCTTTGCTCGTTTGGTTACGCAAGGCATCCAAATTGGCCGGATCGATACCGGGAAGCACGACGTATGATCCCACGCGATATACCAACACCAGCAAAATAGTGGTGATGATACGCTTGCGCAGATCTTCGATTTTCCAAATGTTCTTTATAGTTTCTATTGCTCTCATTGTATTAGAGTTTGACTACTGTTCCACCTGCGGCAACGATAGCTTCTTCGGCTGTTTTGGAGAATGCGTGGGCGCAAACTTCCAATTTGGCGGTAAGAGTACCTTTACCAAGAATTTTCACTAATTGTTTCGAGGAGATAAATCCAGCGGCAACAAGTGTTTCGATATCGATTTTTTCGAGCTTGCGGCTCTCGGCCAAAGCTTGCAATACATCGAGATTGATAGCTTTGTACTCTACGCGGTTTATATTCTTGAAACCAAATTTCGGGAGCCGGCGTTGAAGCGGCATTTGACCACCTTCAAAACCGATTTTACGTTTGTAACCCGAACGTGACTTTGCTCCTTTATGACCTCTGGTAGAAGTTCCGCCCAAACCCGAACCCGGTCCGCGACCGATTCTTTTTCTTGTTTTGGTTGACCCTTCGGCGGGTTTTAAATTACTCAAGTCCATATTTGTTATTTTTTTAATCGATGGATAAAATTACTCAACTACTTTCACCAAGTGTTTCACTTTCTCTACCATACCCAAAATTTGGGGAGTGGCGTTGTGCTCTACTACGTGGTTGAGTTTTTTAAGGCCCAGTGCATCGAGAGTCCGTTTTTGAACAGCAGGACAATTGATACGGCTTTTCACTTGTTTAATTTTTATCGTTTCCATTGTACCTCCTCCGTTTAACCTTTAAAGACTTTTTCAACAGAAATACCTCTGTTTTGAGCTACAGTGGCAGCGTCTCTCAATTCGCACAAAGCGGCAATCGTAGCCTTCACCAAGTTGTGAGGGTTGGATGAGCCTTTCGATTTGGCGAGCACGTCGGTAATACCTACGCTTTCGAGTACGGCACGCATAGCACCACCGGCTTTAACACCGGTACCCGGAGAGGCGGGTTTGATATAAACAAGGGCTCCGCCAAACTTGGCCAACTGATCGTGGGGAATAGTACCTTTCAGTACAGGCACTTTCACCAGATTTTTCTTGGCAGCTTCCACACCTTTGGCAATGGCGGTGGTTACCTCACTGGCTTTACCCAACCCCCAGCCTACGATGCCGGCTTCGTTACCGACTACGACAATGGCCGAGAAACTGAAAGTACGACCACCCTTGGTTACTTTCGTTACACGGTTGATAGCAACCAAACGGTCTTTCAACTCGATGTCGTTTGTTGATTTTACTCTATTATTTTTTCCTGTCATGACGATCAAAATTTAAGGCCGCCGTTACGGGCAGCATCAGCTAATTCTTTTATTCTCCCATGATACAGGTAACCGTTGCGGTCAAAAACAACCGTGGTAATACCGGCTTCCTGTGCTTTTTTGGCGATTTCCAAGCCAACTTTTGCAGCCTGCTCTTTTTTGGGAGCAGCTTCCATACCTCTCGAAGAGGCGGCAGCCAAAGTTTTACCGGCCAAGTCGTCGACCAATTGCACATATATTTGCTTGTTGCTTCTAAACACCGTCATACGGGGACGTTCGGCAGTACCGGATACTTTACCACGTACACGGGTTTTGATTTTAATTCTTCTTTCTATCTTCGTTGTCATGATAATACCTGTTTAATGATTATTTGGCACCTGCCGATTTACCCGATTTTCTACGGATTACCTCACCAACGAACTTGATACCTTTACCCTTGTAAGGTTCGGGCTTGCGGAACGAGCGGATCTTAGCGCATACTTGGCCAATGAGCTGTTTGTCGCAAGATTCGAGAATAATCAACGGGTTTTTATTTCTCTCAGTTTTTGCTTCTACCTTTATTTCGGCAGGGAGACGCAAGAAAATGGCGTGAGAATAGCCGAGCGAAAGTTCAAGTACTTGGCCTTGACTTTGTGCACGGTAACCTACACCAACGAGCTCCATCTCTTTTTTATAACCTTCCGATACACCTACCACCATATTGTGGATAAGGGCGCGATAGAGGCCGTGCAGGGCACGAGTTTGTTTCTCATCATTAGGCCGGGTCACGTGAATTGCCCCGTCTACCATTTCAACTTTAATTTCGGGCGATACGATCTGAGCCAACTCTCCCTTGGGTCCTTTTACCTTTACCTCATTTCCGGCGATAGTAACGGTAACACCGGCGGGTACTACTATGGGCAATTTTCCTATTCTTGACATAATATATACCTCCTTTTCATTAGTAAATGTAACATAATACCTCACCACCTATCTTTTGGTCGCTGGCCTCTTTATTGGTCATTACGCCTTTCGAGGTAGAGAGAATTGCTATACCCAAGCCGTTCAATACACGCGGCATATCTTTATATCCGGTGTAACGGCGCAAACCGGGACTCGATACGCGAATGAGTTTTTGGATTGCGCTCACTTTGTTTACGGGGTCATACTTCAAGGCTATTTTGATTGTGCCTCGGGGACCGTCTTCTACAAACTTGTAATTAAGAATGTAGCCTTTTTCAAAAAGGATTTTCGTGATTTCTTTTTTCAAGTTCGAGGAAGGCACTTCAACAACTCTGTGATGAGCCTTGATGGCGTTTCTCAATCTTGTCAGATAATCTGCTATTGGATCTGTCATATAAAAATTTGTTTAAATTGATCCGGATTTTCCGGACAATATTTAACACTAAAAATAATTACCAGCTTGCTTTTTTTACGCCCGGGATAAGTCCTGCCGAAGCCATTTCGCGGAACTGTATACGAGAGATCCCAAACTGACGGATATATCCTTTGGGACGACCGGTGATTTTACAACGGTTGTGCAAACGTACACGCGAAGCGTTTTTCGGCAACAGTTGAAGGGCCTCGTAATTGCCTTCTGCCTTTAATTGTTTTTTCTTTTCGGCATACTTGGCAACCAATTTGGCTCTCTTCACTTCACGAGCTTTCATCGATTCTTTTGCCATATCTTAGTCTTTTTTTGCGTTTTTAAAAGGTAAACCAAATGCTTTGAGAAGAGCATACCCTTCCTCGTCTGTTTTTGCAGAGGTTACAAAGGTAATATTCATTCCCATAATTTTGGTAATACTATCGATATTTATTTCAGGAAAAATGATTTGTTCCTGAATTCCGAGGGTATAATTGCCTCGTCCATCGAATTTACTTTCGATACCTTTGAAGTCGCGGATACGGGGAAGAGACACACGCACCAAACGTTCGAGGAACTCGTACATACGCTCACGACGGAGGGTTACCATCACGCCGATAGGCATTTTTTTACGGAGTTTGAAATTCGAAATATCTTTACGCGAGAGTGTAGCCACTGCTTTCTGACCGGTGATGGCCGTCAACTCGTTGATGGCGGTTTCGATGATTTTCTTGTCGGCCGTTGCTTCGCCAAGACCCTGGTTGATCACGATCTTTTTCAAAACAGGCACCTGCATGATGGTGGAGTAGTTAAACTCTTTCTGCAAGGCGGGCACGATTCTTTCGAGATATTCTTTTTTCAGATTTGCGGTATTGCTCATTACTTAATCTCCTCTCCTGATTTTTTAGAATAACGTACTGAAACGCCTGCTTCATTTTTCTTCCGGCCGATACGGGTAGCTTTACCAGTCTTCGGATCCAGGGGATTCAAATTGGAAATATGAATAGGAGCTTCTTTTTTCACTATACCTCCTTGGGGATTTTTGGCGTTGGGTTTGGTACTCTTCGATACCATATTGATACCTTCTACGATAGCACGTTGTTTTTTTACCAACACGCTCAGCACACGACCGGTCTTGCCTTTGTCTTCACCGGCGTTTACATAGACTGTATCTCCCTTTTTGATATGTAACTTGCTCATTTAATCTTTGCTTTATTCGATTAAAGTACTTCGGGTGCCAACGACACGATTTTCATGTTTACGGCACGCAACTCTCTGGCTACCGGGCCGAAGATACGGCTACCGCGCAATTCGCCTGCGTTGTTCAACAATACACAAGCATTGTCGTCGAAGCGAATATACGACCCGTCTTGGCGGCGGATTTCTTTTTTCGTGCGCACGATAATGGCTTTCGATACGGCGCCTTTTTTCACATCGCTCGAAGGGATTGCGCTTTTGATGGCTACGACGATGATGTCGCCTACCGAAGCGTAACGACGTCCGGTCCCTCCCAACACGCGAATACAAAGAGCTTCCTTAGCTCCGCTGTTGTCAGCTACTGTAAGTCTTGATTCTTGTTGTATCATAATTACTTAGCTCTTTCGATGATTTCTACTAATCTCCATCTCTTTGTTTTGCTCAAAGGACGAGTTTCCATCAGCCGCACGGTATCACCGATGTTGCATTCGTTTTTCTCGTCGTGAGCATGGTATTTCTTCGTTTTATTCACGAATTTACCATAGATCGGGTGTTTTTCTTTCCACTTCACGGTTACCGTGATGGTCTTTTCCATTTTGTTGCTGGAAACCACACCCACTCTCTCTTTTCTTAAATTTCTACTTTCCATCTTAGATCTGTGGCTGATTATTTTTTATTAAGTTCCCGTTTGCGCAACTCGGTTTTCATACGAGCTATCATCCTGCGTTCGTGAGTTATTTTAGCAGGACTGTCCAACGGCGAGATGCTGTGGTTTATCTCCAACTGGTTGAGTGCAACTACGGCTGCATCCAATCTCTCTTGCAATTCTTTGGAGCCTAATTCTTTAATTTCTGCTTTTTTCATAACTTACACATTTTGACTAGCGTCGTAATCACGACGAACAACAAACTTAGTGGTTACCGGAAGTTTTTGGGCGCCCAAGCGCAATGCTTCCTTAGCGATCTCAAAAGGAACACCTTCTACCTCGATGATGACACGACCCGGAGTAATAGGGAATACGAATCCCTCGGGATTACCTTTACCTTTACCCATACGTACATCGGCCGGTTTCTTGGTGATAGGTTTGTCGGGGAATATACGGATCCAAATCTGACCTTGACGTTGCATATAACGAGTTACGGCAACACGAGCGGCCTCGATCTGACGACCTGTAATCCATTTAGTATCTAACGACTTGATGCCGAAAGACCCGAAAGCCAGCTGGTTGCCTCTTTGGGCATTGCCCTTTTGGCGGCCTTTTTGCTGTCTTCTGAATTTAGTTTTTTTCGGTTGTAACATAATTCAATTTCGTTTAGCGGTTAGTTTTGGGTTTTCTGAAGCCCTTTTTCGGTGCGCCGTTTCCACCACGTGCCTCTTTGGCGTTGTTGGTGAATGCGGGAGCGAGGTCTTTCTTTCCGTAGATTTCGCCACGGCAAATCCAAACCTTTACACCAATGATACCTACTTTCGTAAGTGCTTCTACCAAGGCATAGTCAATATCGGCACGCAATGTATGAAGGGGGGTTCTTCCTTCTTTGTACATTTCGGAACGAGCCATTTCGGCACCGTTCAAACGGCCCGATACTTGTACTTTGATACCCTCGGCTCCCATTCGCATGGTCGATGCGATAGCCATTTTGACAGCACGACGGTAAGCTATTTTGCCTTCGATTTGGCGAGCGATGTTGCTGGCCACGATTTCGGCGTCAAGCTCGGGGCGTTTTACTTCGTAGATATTGATTTGAACGTCCTTGTCGGTAATTTTCTTCAACTCTTCTTTGAGTTTGTCGACCTCTTGACCGCCTTTACCGATGATCAAACCCGGACGAGCCGTGCATACGGTAATGGTTATCAATTTCAACGTACGTTCTATAACTATGCGTGAAACGCTGGCTTTTGCAAGACGGGCATTCAAATACTTGCGGATCTTGCTGTCTTCCAACAACCTGTCACCATAGTTTTTACCGCCATACCAGTTGGAATCCCAACCTCTGATGATTCCCAAACGGTTACTTATCGGATTTACTTTCTGTCCCATCCAGCAATTAGTTTTTGTTATCGTTTTTATTTATTGTATCAACAAACAAGGTTACATGGTTCGAACGTTTGCGAATGCGGTAACCTCTTCCTTTCGGAGCCGGACGAAGGCGTTTCAACATTGCTGCGCAATCTACATAGATTGTCGAGATGTAGAGCTCTCCGTTTTCGGCTTTGCGCTCGTTCTTTTGCTCCCAGTTGGCAATGGCCGAACGCAACAGTTTTTCCAGTCTTTGCGAAGCTTCTTTGTTCGAGAACTTCAACACGCCAAGAGCTTTGAATACCTCCATGCCTCTTACCATGTCTGCCACAAGACGCATCTTGCGGGGCGAGGTAGGAACATTGTTCAATTTGGCGAAATATTGAGTTTTCAGAGCTTCCTTCCTTTTATTGGCTGATTCTCTTTTTCTTGCACCCATTTTTCAATTCTTTAATTGTATTAAAAACTTGCATTCCCTCAGGCCTTATTTTTTCTTGTTGCCGGCATGGCCGCGGAATATGCGCGTAGGAGCAAACTCACCGAGTTTGTGCCCCACCATGTTTTCGGTAACATATACGGGAATAAATTTATTACCATTGTGTACTGCAAAAGTGTGTCCTACGAAATCGGGAGAGATCATAGAAGCACGCGACCATGTTTTGATCACAGACTTTTTGCCTGTTGCCTCCATGTCGGCTACCTTTTTGTCCAGCTTCACACTGATATATGGGCCTTTTTTTAATGAACGACTCATGTTGTTGTCAATTTATCAGATTACTTTTTCCTTCTTTCAATAATATACTTCGAAGAGTGTTTCTTCGGAGCTCTGGTCTTCAAACCTTTTGCGTAGAGACCTTTTCTCGATCTGGGGTGTCCTCCTGATGCACGTCCTTCACCACCACCCATCGGGTGATCTACAGGGTTCATCACGACACCACGGTTACGAGGACGACGGCCTAACCAGCGAGAACGTCCGGCTTTACCCGAGCGTTCGAGGGCATGATCCGAATTGCCTACGCTACCGATGGTAGCTTTGCAAGTTGCAAGGATTTTTCTGGTTTCTCCAGAAGGTAATTTGATAATTGCATAATCGCCTTCTCTCGAAGTCAACTGAGCGAACGTACCGGCCGAGCGTACCAAGAAGGCACCTTGTCCCGGACGCAACTCGATGTTGTGAATAACAGTACCGATAGGTATGTTTTTCAGGGGCAACGCATTTCCTACTTCGGGAGCTGCGTTTTCGCCCGACATCAAGATAGCACCAACTTCCAAGCCGTTGGGTGCAATAATGTAACGTTTCTCACCATCTGCATAGAACAGCAATGCGATACGAGCCGAACGGTTCGGGTCGTACTCAATGGTCTTTACAGTAGCGGGTACACCGTCTTTGTTTCTCTTGAAATCGATCAATCTGTATTTTCTCTTGTGACCGCCTCCGATGTAGCGCATGGTCAAATGCCCTTCATTGTTACGACCACCCGATTTCCTGACACCTACTACAAGAGATTTTTCTGGCGCGCTAGCAGTGATATTATCAAATGCACCAATAATTTTGTGTCTTTGCCCCGGTGTTGTGGGCTTTAATTTTCTTACTGCCATTGTTTAATTAGATATTGCTATAAAAATCAATAGTTTCTCCTTCTTTCAATGTAACCAAGGCTTTTTTATAAGCAGCTGTTCTACCGGAAATAAGCCCCGTTTTGGTATAACGGCTCTTCACTTTCCCACGATAGTTCATGGTGTTTACCGATACAACCGTAACATTGTACATCTCTTCAACTGCTTTTTTAATTTGCAGTTTGTCTGCTTTCGGATCTACACGGAAGCCATAGCGATTGTATTTTTCGCCCATGGCAGTCATTTTCTCCGTTACGATAGGTTTAATGATTATTCCCATATTTAAGCCTCCTTACATCAAAATTTATTTATAGCGGCTACCGTACTTTCAGTCAAAACCAAAGCCTTGTTATTCAAAACTTTGTATGTATTGAGTTCCGAAACCGTTACAACATCTGTTCCCGCAAGATTACGGGCCGACAAATATACGTTTTTATTTTGTTCCGATAAAACCAAAAGTGACTTTTTATCAGCTACTTGCAAATTTTTGAGCAAGTTTGCGAACTCTTTGGTCTTGGGAGCATCGAAAGAGAAATCCTCTACCACGATAATCTCATTGTCCTGAGCCTTGTAAGTCAATGCCGATTTACGGGCGAGATCTTTTACTTTCTTGTTCAGTTTGAAGCTATAATCACGGGGTTTCGGGCCAAATACACGACCACCACCTATCATCACCGGCGAGTTGATATCACCACTACGGGCGCCACCTGTACCTTTTTGTCTTTTCAGTTTGCGGGTACTACCAGAGACTTCGCTTCTTTCTTTCGATTTGTGAGTGCCTTGACGCAAGTTGGCCAAGAATTGTTTCACAGCGAGATATACGGCATGCTCATTGGGCTCAATACCGAATACGGCATCGTCCAAAACAACCTTCTTACCTGTGTCCTCACCTTTAATGTTATATACGCTCAGTTCCATTATTTCTCAATTATTACGATTGAACCTTTACTTCCGGGCACCGATCCTTTGATGAGCAAAAGATTGTGTTCGGGTATTACTTTTAACACTTGGAGGTTTTGCACGGTTACACGGCTGTTACCCATTTGTCCGGCCATACGTGTTCCTTTGAACACACGGGCAGGATACGAACAAGCTCCGATTGAACCGGGGGCACGCAAGCGGTTATGTTGACCGTGAGTGGTTTGTCCCACACCACCGAAACCATGACGCTTAACTACACCTTGGAAACCTTTTCCTTTTGATACGCCGATTACATCTACGTACTCAGCACCTTCAAACAAATCCACAGCGATGGTGTCGCCCAATTTGTATTCGGTGTCGAATTTGAACTCGGCCAAGTGTCTCTTGGGTGTTACGCCGGCTTTCTTGAAATGTCCGGCTTCGGGCTTGGTAGTGTGTTTATCTTTTTTGTCGATAAAACCTACTTGTACTGCCTCATAGCCGTCTTTTTCAACGGTTTTCAATTGCGTAACCACGCAAGGACCAACTTCGATAACAGTGCATGGTACATTTTTACCCTCGGCACTGAAAACGGATGTCATTCCGATTTTTTTTCCTAATAATCCTGGCATTTCTACTTAATTTTTAAATCACACTTTAATTTCTACATCTACGCCGCTGGGCAATTCCAATTTCATCAAAGCATCTACGGTCTTAGCAGTAGAACTGTAAATGTCGATAAGACGCTTGAACGAAGACAACTCGAATTGCTCTCTCGATTTTTTGTTTACGAAAGTCGAGCGGTTTACCGTGAAGATACGTTTATGAGTAGGCAGGGGAATAGGCCCGCTTACTACTGCTCCCGTAGCTTTCACCGTCTTTACGATTTTCTCGGCCGACTTGTCAACCAAGTTGTGGTCGTAAGACTTCAATTTAATTCTGATTTTTTGGCTCATATTGATATTTGATAGTTTAATTACAATAAATCTACTCTACCGTTTACTTCGGTCAACACGGTCTTGGCTATCGATGCACTTACTTCGGCATAGTGTGAGAACGACATCGTCGAGGTGGCACGACCCGATGTGATGGTACGCAAAGCTGTCACATAACCGAACATCTCGGCCAACGGGGCAGTTGCTTTTACGATACGGGCACCCGAGCGGCTCGACTCCATACCTTCGATTTGTCCACGACGTTTGTTCAAGTCGGAGATTACATCACCCATGCTCTCTTCGGGTGTCACAACCTCGATCTTCATGATAGGCTCCAACAATACCGGACCGGCTTTTTCGCAAGCTTTCTTGAAGGCTTGGATAGCACAGAGTTCGAACGAGAGCTGGTCGGAGTCTACGGGGTGGAACGAACCGTCGATAACGGTTACTTTCAAGCTGTCTACCGGATAGCCGGCCAATACACCGTTTTTCATAGCGGTAGTGAAACCTTTCTGAATCGAGGGGATAAATTCCTTAGGAATGTTACCACCTTTTACTTCGTCTACAAATTCCAATCCGCTCTCTTCGCGAGTAGAGGGTTCTACGCGCACGATAATATCGGCAAATTTACCACGGCCACCCGTCTGTTTCTTGAATACCTCGCGGAGTTCAACCGGTTTGGTGATAGCCTCTTTGTAGGTAACTTGGGGACGGCCTTGATTACATTCAACCTTGAATTCACGTTTCAGACGATCGATGATGATTTCCAAGTGGAGCTCACCCATACCGCTGATAACGGTTTGTCCGGTCTCTTCGTTGGTAGCCACTGTAAAGGTGGGGTCTTCTTCGGCAAGTTTCTGCAACCCGATTCCCAGTTTATCCAAGTCTTTTTGAGTTTTGGGCTCAACAGCGATACCAATCACCGGTGCGGGGAAGTCCATTGCTTCGAGTACGATAGGAGCATCCTCGGCACACAATGTATCACCGGTACGGATATCTTTGAATCCAACGCCTGCACCTATATCGCCGCAGTCGATAGAGTCTTTGGGGTTTTGCTTGTTCGAGTGCATTTGGAACAAACGCGATACACGCTCTTTCTTACCCGAACGAGAGTTGAACACGTATGAACCGGCAACAACCTCTCCCGAATAAACGCGGAAGAAGCAAAGACGACCTACATACGGGTCGGTAGCAATCTTAAAGGCAAGGGCGCACATCGGTTGGTCGAACGAGGGGTGACGTACCACTTCTTTTTCGGGATCGTCTATATCGTGACCTACCACGGCCGGCGTATCTACCGGGCTGGGCAAGAATGCACATACGGCGTCGAGCAGCGGTTGTACACCTTTGTTTTTGAACGAAGAACCGCAAATCATCGGTACGATTTGCATAGCCAAAGTTCCTTTGCGAATAGCCCGCATGATCTCTTCTTCGGTAATGGTTGCAGGATCGGTGAAGTATTTCTCCATCAACTCGTCGTCGCACTCGGCAATTTTTTCGAGCATTTTGTCTCTCCACTCGTCGCACTCGGCTTGCAAGCTGGCGGGAATTTCTTCTACGCTATAATCGGCACCCATAGTTTCATCGTGCCAGTAAATAGCTTTCATGCGAACCAAGTCGACTACCCCTTTGAATGTCTCTTCAGCACCGATGGGCACTTGAATAGGACAGGGGTTTGCACCGAGCACATCTTTCAACTGACGAACTACTTCGAAGAAGTTTGCGCCCGAACGGTCCATTTTATTTACATAACCGATACGGGGAACATTGTATTTGTCGGCTTGGCGCCATACAGTTTCCGACTGAGGTTCTACACCGCCTACGGCACAGAACGTAGCCACAGCTCCGTCCAGTACGCGCAACGAGCGCTCTACCTCTACGGTAAAGTCAACGTGCCCCGGAGTATCGATCAAGTTGATTTTGAATTTTTCGCCTTTATAATTCCAGAAAGCGGTGGTAGCAGCAGAGGTAATGGTAATACCACGTTCTTGCTCCTGTTCCATCCAGTCCATGGTAGCGGCACCGTCGTGTACTTCACCGATTTTGTGCGTCAACCCCGTATAGAACAAGATACGTTCCGAGGTGGTTGTCTTACCGGCATCGATGTGTGCCATAATACCAATATTTCTGGTATATTTCAAATGAGCGTCAGATTTTGCCATTTTCTTTATTCCTTATTTTATTCAATTAAAATCTAAAATGAGCGAATGCACGGTTGGCTTCGGCCATCTTGTGCATATCTTCTTTACGTTTGAACGCACCACCCTGCTCGTTGAAAGCGTCGACAATTTCGGCAGCCAATTTATCGGCCATCGTTTTGCCTCCTCTTTTACGAGAATAGATAATAAGATTTTTCATTGAAATAGATTCTTTACGATCGGGGCGGATTTCCGTAGGAACTTGGAAAGTAGCACCACCCACACGGCGAGATTTAACCTCTACTTGAGGTGTAATATTTTCCAGGGCTTTTTTCCATATTTCGAGGGCCGATTTTTCCTCGTTGGGCAATTTCGATTTCGCAATCTCCAATGCGCTGTAGAAAATTGTATAGGCAATATTCTTCTTGCCATCATACATCAAATGGTTTACAAATTTCGAAACCCTTACATCATTGAATACGGGATCTGGTAATACTACCCGTTTCTTTGGTTTTGCTTTTCTCATTTTTTTACAATAATTGTCGTTCTTGTTTTTGGTTGCTGTTCTTTACATCTTCAATGAAATCCGCCGATTTCATTTACTCAACCCAATCAGCCTATCCAATAAACGCGAACCAGTGTTTGACACTAATTCTTTAATTCTCTTTGCTGAATTTTTCGAAAGGGCGATGATTATTTTTTACCCTTTGCAGCAGGTGCAGCTCCTGGTTTCGGTCTCTTTGCGCCATATTTCGAGCGACGTTGTGTACGGCCACCCACACCGGCTGTATCCAATGTACCACGAACGATGTGATAACGAACACCGGGGAGGTCTTTTACACGACCGCCACGTACGAGTACGATAGAGTGCTCTTGCAAGTTGTGGCCTTCACCGGGGATATAAGAGTTCACCTCTTTTCCGTTGGTCAAACGCACACGAGCTACTTTACGCATGGCAGAGTTAGGTTTCTTAGGAGTCGTCGTGTAAACTCTCACACAAACGCCACGTCTTTGAGGACATGAATCCAATGCGGGAGATTTACTCTTGTCTTCCAATACAACCCGTCCTTTTCTTACTAATTGTTGAATCGTAGGCATTTCTTAGAACTTTTTTAAAAAATCTTTTACTTATAAATTCCTTTTATTTTCTCTTAGTCCAAGACACCAAAATTGGCCATTACTTTCACACAATCAATCGATTATATAAAAATATTGACCTTTTACGGCATCAAAAGTGGTGCAAAGATAATCACTAAATCATTAAAAACCAAACATATTGGAATTATTTTTCGTGTTTTTCTCTTTGTGCCATAAATAGTTTGGCACAAGCCATTATTTTCTACCCGCTTACTCAAAGGGTTCGATCTCGGCAAACGGGAGGCCCTTCCTATCTTTCTCCGAAAGCAATATATCTTCGGGCTTGACGGGCCATTGTACCCCCACACGAGGGTCGTTATACAGCAAAGTTACCTCCTCTTGCGGAGCATACACATTGTCTACCTTGTAACAGAACTGAGCCGTTTCGCTCAATACGGCAAAACCGTGAGCAAATCCGCGAGGGACAAACAGTTGGCGCTTATTTTCGTCCGAAAGTTCAACCCCTATATACTCTCCGAAAGTGGGTGAAGAACGACGCAAGTCCACAATCACATCATAAACTTGCCCCTGAGTTACCCGCACCAATTTGGCTTGCGACCAGCGTCCCCGTTGGAAATGGAGACCGCGCACTACGCCATAGCTCGACCGCGACTCATTGTCTTGGATAAACTCTACCGCCCCTATATTCTTATCGAAAAGCTCCTTTTTATAGCTCTCCATAAAATAGCCCCGGCTATCGCCAAATATTTGAGGCTCTATAAGAAAAGCGCCCTTTAATTTCAGCTCTATGAATTTCATAAAGATTGTTTTAGCTCTTGCAAAGGTAATGTAAACCAAAAGCCTAAACAAATTTTATGCTCCTTTCAAGGCAGACTTTTCAATTGCAGGGTTAGGGAGAGGAGTTTCCATGCCTTCACCGGGTCGGCAAAAATCTCGGAGCCCATACTTTTCCAAGCCTTCTCCAACCGAGGGAAATCGAACCACCCGGCTACTCGTCCATAGCGAAGCTCCAACACCGATTCGTCGGCCCAATGTTTCAGCTCCACGGGTATTTCATACAACTCTACATCTTCGACTGCCGGGGCAAGCCTCACTCCCCCGGGGAGCAAAGGTGCTACGATATTGTTTGCAAACCAAATCCGGCGGTTTCGACCCGACTCCCCCTCGGTCAAAGCAAAGGCAATCTCTATTAAATTGTGGTTCAAAAAAGCATTCCTCGTTTGTATGCCATAATACATACTCATTTTATCCATGCTTCTCAGCAAGTGTGGTATTCGCTCATAACAGAGTTCGCAACATCTTAAATGGTTGTGCTCCGAATCGAAAAGATGCCGGTACTCGGTTTTACGAGCCAGTTGTCGAAAATCGACCGACAAGACTTCTGACGGGACTAACGGGGTAAAACGGTCTCCCGGCAAAGAATCTCCTTCCAAGAAATGAGAAAGCCCCCAACCTCCACTAAGCACCGAAAGGCCTCGCTTGTGCATAACTCGTAAAAATGCCGAATAGGTAACCGTACTCAACCCGTCGACAGGCTCCTCTTGCCATCGGGCCAAATAGTCGAGTTCTTTCAACAACATGGATCTCGTAATTTTCACCTGTTCCATCGGGAAAGGCGTCTCCGACAACATTTCGGCGCTCCACAACACGCTACTGCGATGCAGTTTCCCACGATAGTGCATATAGCTTTTCAAATGCCTCGGGGTGCGTTCTCCCTTCATCAAAGCAAGATACAAAGCCGACTCCAAAGTCCCGTTCAACGAAAGGCCTTTCATCATATCGCCCATCAAACTGTATCCCACACTGCGATGCATCTGTTCCAAAAAGAACTCCGACAAATATTCGGAAGCCTCTTCACGCCACAATGCCACTCGCTTTTCAAATTCGTACCACCGTTTTTCTATCAGCGAATATCCATTATAGTGTAACAAGAATCCCGACGGGAGCTGATGTACACCCTCCCAAAAAGTCTCATACGGACTGCCATAGGTAGAATACGCCAGATAGCTCGCCCATCGTTCGGCCGACAAAAGGGGGCGAATACCTCCTGCAAAAAGAGCCTTTATCTCGGAAGCAAAAAACAGATTGCCCCGCCACGTGGCATAGTACAAAGGTTTCACACCAAATCGGTCGCGACACAACAACAAATCGTCGGCCCAACGGTTGTAAATTACAATAGAGAAATAGCCTTCGAAACGGTCGAAACAACTATCCCCCCAACAGTCGTAGGCCTTAGCAATCACCTCGCACATTCCCCGAGTCGTAAACCGGTAACGGCTCGCCAGCAACTTGCGTATATCGTCATAATTGAACACCTCGCCGTCCAACATAACCACCAAACCCGTATCCAAATCGTCGAAAGGCTGTTGCGAAGCCTCAACCGGATCGATGGTATTCATGCGATTGTGCGCCAACCCTATCCGGGCATCGACAAAAGAAGAGATCCAAGTGCGAAAGCACTCTCGTCCCCGATGATTTTGAGCCTCGGCCATACCGCGCAGCAAGGATTCCATAAGTTCCACTTCCCCTACTATTCCCGACAAGCCGCACATAACCGTCCTCCTTCCTTGTCGTTGCCTTAATTTTTACCGGCCAAGTGTGGAGCACATACCCGCTGGAACAACTCTTCGAGAGTTCCCGTCGCATAAAAATCCTCGGGAGTAACCTCTACATGATACTCTTCTTTGAGCATCATCGCCAAAGAGACTTCAAATAAAAAATTCCACTCTTTCAAACTTTTGTAAGGAGTTTCCAACCTCACACTCTCCCGATTCGTGCGATACAACATATCGGCAACCAACTGTACAAAACGATTCTTTTCCATATCTCTCTTTTTTTGCATAAACGACTATTCAACATCATTTGTTCAACGGGCAGGCTATGACTTCTCTGCCCTTTGTCAAATAAGAAACGCAAAAATCGAATAGAACCCCTAATATTTTGATTTTACATAAGAATTACACTACCTTTGGTCTATCTTTATACACTCATCATTATGAAAAATATTATTCTTTTCGACAGCGAACAGCAGCACTTCGAACTTTTGCCGCTGGCCTTTACCCGTCCGGTTTCGGACATTCGAATAGGTATTCTCACCATACGGGAGAAATGGGAACGTTACCTTCCCGGCAATTACTCCTACCTGACACCCGAATATATGGCCGCCAAGTATCCGGCCACATACGCCACCGACAATGTTTTCGTGGCAAGCCATATCCTGCCGGACCGCTCTCTATCGGAGCAAATCTCCAATCTAAATTCCGGCGAAGCAATCCTGCACGAAGAGGAACTTATCGCTTTCAGAGGAAACGAAGCCGATTTCAACCACAAACAATATACCCGCACGATCGACTGTATACAAGCGCCTCATTGTATCCGACACCTCTACGACATTTTCCTGCAAAACGGAGAATGTCTCGAAGCCGACTTCAAACTGATTACCGCCGGCCGTACCAGCGAAAAGTTGAGCGAATCGAACCATATTATCGGCGATCCTTATTATCCCGACGGTTCTCCCAAAATATTTCTCGAACCCGGAGCCAAAGCCGAATGCGCCATCTTCAATGTTACCAATGGTCCCATATACTTGGGACACGACAGCGAAGTGATGGAGGGAAGTTGCATTCGTGCCCCCTTCGCTGCTTGCGAACACGCATACGTCAACATGGGATCCAAAATCTACGGAGCCACCACTCTGGGGCCTTACTGTAAAGTAGGTGGGGAATTGAACAACGTAGTAATGTTCGGATACTCCAACAAAGCACACGATGGTTTCTTGGGTAATGCCGTCATAGGCGAATGGTGCAATTTAGGTGCCGGAGCCGTAGCCTCGAACCTCAAAAACGATTACAGCGAAATAAAACTGTGGAACTACCCCACCCGCCGATTCCTACGCACTCACCTGCAATTTTGCGGGCTCATCATGGGCGACCATTCCAAAGCGGGTATCAACACCATGTTCAATACAGCCACCGTCGTAGGCGTAGGCGTAAACATACACGGAGCCGGATTCCCACGCAACTTCGTTGCCTCGTTCAGCGAAGGAGGGACCGCCGGATTCACCGATGTGCAACTCCCCAAGTTCTATGCCATCGCCGAAAAAATGATGGCGCGCCGCGGACGGGCACTCACCGAGGCCGACAAAACCATTTTCGAAGCGATTTATAATCAGGCCGAACAATTAAAATAAAGATTACAGAACACTTTCCCACAATTTTTTTAAGCAAACTTGCTTTTATATCGAACTTTCATTATATTTGCCATAAAATAAAAAAATATTCACATAAAAACAGTTTACAGCTTATTAAGACATATAAAAAGCGATAACTATTATTGGGGGGCGCTTTATAAACACACAATACAATAAAAACACACGTTCAATAAAGTTAGGTTCTTCGTTTTTTATATCAGTCTATGAATTTTATTCATCAAACTCTCCCGAATTTAGAACCAGTCGGGTATTTAATGCGTCATAATTTTATGAAACATTTATTCTCTCAAATTTCCATCTGCTTATTTTTGGTTACAATCTTAGCGTCGTGCGAGAAAGAATACGACACCAATGTCAACAACATTTGGACAAGAGGTATAATTAATAACGAAAAAACCTCGACATACCTCAATCAAGCAATTCTCATCAGTTGGAACAACGGTAAAATAGAGGGCGAGAAAAATCGGATAACCACCATTACCGACTTGGGAAGACAAACCATCGAAAGCGTCGACCTGAACAACATCGTCATCGAAAAAGAAGGTGAATCGTTCTGTATACCTCAACTCGCGCATCTTTATTTTGTACATCAAGTTTGGGAAAGCGAATCACGGATACAAAACCATTACGGGTTCTTCCTTATAACAGATATACTTCAAAATGAAAGCGGCGTGATTATTCTATCGTCGGAATATACTCCTGTAAATTGGAGCTGGACAGGTCAATAAATAACAAAACCCAACTGTAAGAAAAGAGATTAAAAACGAAGAATTATTTCTTCAATAAAGACTGTTTCTAATCAAGGAGCAGTCTTTATTTTTTTTTACAACAGGGGATAAAGCCTCATACATAAATATCTCCAAACACACCACACACATCAAGTTCGACATACCACCGTAAAAAGCCACGACACAACACAACAAACCGCAACACAATATTAATTATAACAACAGCCGTTATTCACTACTTCCACCCATCTCACGCCCTCCCCATTGAGAGAAAAAAAGAGCCCCATCGTTTCCCACACTTAGGGAAACGATGGGGCTCAATCGTAAGGGCACTATTTACTTAGCGTTTTGTCACACACAATTTGGCTGTCTTAGCCGTTGTACGAACGACATAGACCCCTTCGGGCACAGCCGACATATTCATGCAAAGCGTTCTGTCGCCATTCGATACGGCTGCGGCAATCATACGTCCAGCCAAGTCATACACAAATACCGGCTCTCCGGCTGCAAGGCCGGTGATATAGATGTTACCCTCGGCGGCCGTAATGCTCACCCCAGCACCATTTATATCGTCTATACCACTCGTCGTCATAATACGAACGATATTCGAACCTACCTCGCCATAACCAGCATAAACAGCCTTAACTTGGTATTCGTAATAACCAGCATTTCTCTTCTCACGGTCGATATAAGTCGTCTCCGAAATAGGAGCATCGGTAAGGCTTTCGCCATTGCAATAAACATTATATCCATCGAAAGCGAAGAGCGACGAGGTTGCCTCGGGAACGGACAAGGTGCGCAATTGCTCACGTGCACCCATTCTTTCGCGAGACGTTACGAATTGCGGCTGCTCAATCGACTGGGAGGCCATATTGCTGTCGTCGGCATAAGCCTTTAACAAAAGCGTAATATTCCAGTTACCATCGATATCGTTATCGGTAAGTGTCTCCCAAGTCACACCGTCTGCCGAATATAAATCGCCTCGGCCTGTCTTAGCAGGGCCTTCGTCATAACCGAGAGGAACCGAAATTTCATTGTGTTCCACATAAATTACAACCCTAAGTATACGGTCCGAGTTAAGGCGAAGCGGCGTATCGAGTTTTATCGTATTGAAACTGTATTGTTTAATTGTAGGCACATACTGCATACGCACCAAATCGGTACCTTCATAAACAAGGAGGAACATCTGATCGGGTACTTGGTTCACATAAACTTCGACCTCCGAAAGAGACAAATGTTCATAGGCCTTTAATTGTTCGCCAGTCCATTGTACACCGGCAAAATATTCACCTCCGCTGGGAAGGCCGGCCGCATCGTGTACAGTACCGCTATGCCATTTGAGACTTACGGCATCGCCCAATGCAGGAGCACCCCATTGGAGACGTACACCCTCGTCCATTTGTTCGACAGAAAGTTGTCCCGGAGCTTGGAAATTGTTGCTATAATCGAGATTGACAACAACCTCCGACGAAAGTTCGCTCACTGCCGAGCTCTTATAGAGCGCGCTTACCTGATACTTGTAGGTACCGGGGAGGAGGTTATAATCGGTGTAACTTACCGATGTCACAGCCTCCGAATTAAGTTGCACGCCATCGCGATACACATAGTAGCCGTATATCTTCTCGGGATCTTCATCGCATATCGATATAGCGTCGATATACTGTACCGGATCTCCAGCTACATGTTTAAGAGCCACATAACGTACTGATGCAGGAAGAGTAAATTTCGATTTCTGCCAAGCCTCGGTCGTGGAAATCGAGGAGTACTGAATGAAATCCTCGGTCGAAGCATCCTCTTCGGTCGAAGTGTAAACGACAATACGGCCTGTTCCCTTTTGGTCATCGGCATTGCGAGCCACAAATGAGAAGTACTTATCGGTATTGCCATTATTCTCTATCGGAATAATAAGCATCGCATCATCAGAAACTCCGGTCGTAAGTGATTGTTCGCCCTGATAAGCCGTAGCCGCCGAGACTTTCCACAATCCATTTTGGTTGGTCCAGCCAGTGTGAACAAACGATTCGTCCACAGTCATATCTTCGGCACTCTCATAAATGCCCGCTATGGTGGTTGCCGGATCGACAAACGAAAGGTTCACATTGTAACCGCAGGTTGCGGGTACTGCTTTCACATCGGTAGGTACGACACTCTCACCCGACTCGTCGATATTCACCGTTACCTCAGACGAAAGAGGCGATACCGAACCATCGATATAAACTGTCTGTACAGCATACTTATACTCGCCCGGCTCTGTCAGCACGGTTTCGAACGCACGATGGTCGAGCAACTCCTCATTCACCTTGCTGCCGTTGCAATACACATTATAACCCTCTACTCCTTTGAGGCATCCGGGATCCAAGAAGATAATGCGGCTTGTAATGGTAGGATCTTGCAACAAAAGAGCCAAGAATGTCAATCCGTTGGGGAGTTCTACTACCGACAGGCCTCCGGCTCCCATACCTACACCGGCTCCCAACTCTGCATATTCACCCAAATCATAGGTGGTAATAATCTCGTTGGTATCGATATCGTAAAGGACCAATACATAGGGATTCTCGTAACCTTGCTCAAATGCATAGATTACACCGTTGAAATAGGCCGTACCGGCAGCACCTTTGTATACCGGACCGGTGGCCAGTTTTCCACCCCGCTTGTTTACAAAAATACTCGACTCCCAGTCTCCAACCTCAAAGCCGCCACGACCGTTATCGAGTTCGGGGATATAGGCAATGTGCCGGGCAATTTCCGAGATGGTCAAGGTCTCTACAAGCGAATGTCTCTCCATATCTATTTTGTAGATATAAGATTCCAAAGTAGTTGCATAGAAATATTCCCCGTCGTATGCAAGGCCCCATATACCGTCGTCGATGCCATCGATAACAATGGTTTCGATATACTCGCCATCGAACGAATATTTGTTGATTCCGCCCGAAGTCGTATACAACGAAGAATAAATATATTCACCATCAGAGGCAACCGCCAATTCGTTAGGCTTATATACTCTGAACTGACTTACATACTCAGGATAACCGGCTTTGGTAGTCACTTTAAACGTATTTAAATCGACAGGGAATTTCATATCTCCTTCTACCGGATAATTCCAACGCAGACGGACATTACTGTTAAGCTCTACATCGGCATTGATTTGCGACGGGGCCATCGGTTCACCTAACTCTATGATTTCAACACGCGACTCGGACGAAAGATCTGAAACCCCACCCGAAGCATAAACCGATTTTACCGCATAAGCATGTACTCCTGGTTCCGTTACCTCATCGACATAGAAAGTATCGGCAACCAACTCGGCATTAATTTTTGATCCGTCACGATAGACGTCATATCCAACAGGAGCCTCTTCATCCGATTCGGCAGGGGCAAAATGAGCCATAATATTCAGGTTACCGGTTCCACAACTCATACGACGGCAAGTAGTCCAGTTTATTCCATCGGTCGAAATAACATTACTCATGCCTTCAACAGCCGTACCATCGTCCATACCGATAGGTAATACCCCAGCATCATGGTAGACAAGGAACGCAACCATATACTCGTGTCCCCGTTCTATGGTCACCGGCGAATTCAATTCGATCGTATTAAACTCTCCGTACCGGATATTCGCAAGATTTACCGTTTGTGTCTTGATAGATTTACCATCCTGATAAATTCTCAACGACAAAGCCGTACAAATATCATTCACATAAAGACCTACCTTATCGATACTCATACCCCGATATTCAACCAAATCGTCCAAACTCCATTTTACACCGACAAAGAAGAAACCTCCATCGGTCAAACCTACGCCCGAGCTAAAAGCTCCGTTGTCGTATCGAAGGATAGCCTCGTTTTGCCGAACAGTTCCCGGTTTTTCCCAAGAAAGAGTTACAGTTTTGTTTTTCTCGACGATCGCCGAGAGGTCAGTGGGCACAAAATAAGGAGCTCCCACAAGCATATCGACATAGACCGAATCTGAGGGGTTACTCTCTTGGTCGCCATACAATGCCGTAACCGAATAGTAATATCCGCCCCGAATAACATTGCAATCCAAATAGGTGAGTTCCTCGACAGGCTCGGCGTTGAGCTTCACACCATCACGGTAGACGTAATATCCCGAAGGTGTCGAGGCCGACTCGTTATTCTCCCAAGCGAGGCTTACATTGACGTCATCGACACAAGCCGCTGTCAGGCCAATAGGACGCGGTGTCGCACACACACTCGACACATTGTAACCCACCTCCATGCTGCAATCGGCATCCAGTTCGGGTATGCTATACACTTTAAGGTCGGTACTGTAACTTTCGCCCAGCACACCATTACGGGCATCGTAAGAGACGGTAATCTCTTGACTTTCTCCCGGTTGAAGCACACCCACCTTTGGTGAATAAGAGAGCCATTCGTCTACCCGGCACAATTCGTATACATATATACGAGCTGGCGACTGCTCCATAATACCTACGAGCGAAAGCGTTCCGTCTACAAGGCTGGTAGTCGCTTCTATACCGGCTCCATAAGTCATATATATATGCTGATAATCGGGCAAATCTGTGACTTCGTGTTTCACAGTAGTAAGCCTACGAGTATTCAAGTTATACTGTCTGAGGACAATATAGTCGACACCGTTGTAACTCATCTCCTCATGGCTAAACCACAAGTAAGGACCGCCGGGAGTAATGTTATCGTAAGCCGAACCATAAACATCTAAATCCTCTGTGTCCGAAATGTTATGCAAAGCTACGGTAATGTGTCCCTCACGGTTAATACGGCATATCGTATTAGAAGCACCAGCCCAAAACTCATCGGTCCGCGGGTCATAAGCAATATGCGCTATGTTAATATTCGGCTCATCGACTATGGTAATGGTCTTGACCAAGCGTTTATTTCGCAAGTCGAGTTGATAAATAAAATTTTTATCGTCACTACCATAGAAGTAAGTACCGTCAAATGCCATATCGTCGAGTTTATAATACATACCTTCTACCTCAAACTCTTCGATAAACTCGCCATTACGGTCGTACTTATAGAACTTACCTATATTATACCACGACGATGTATAAAAATATTCGCCATCAAACACCACGGCCGATTGGAGATCGCCCGAAGCATTGAAACTCTGTTGAAGATTGAAACGATTCGAAATGTCGCCCGAACCGACAGCAGGCTCTTGCTGCAACCGCCATAAAGCCTCTCCGTCGCCAGAGTTCGTAATCGTTACGGTGTGATTGGCTTTCTCTTCCACGGCAAGGTCGTCTTGCAAATTGATTGTCGAAAGGGAAAGATTGGGCCGAGTAACCGTTATCGTATGGTTATTGGTACCCGAAGCCGATACGTTCCACTCTCCTTTATAAATGTTATATCCTACCACATCGACGCTCACCGTATAATTATCGATCTCTATCTGAGAGAATGAAATAACACCATCACTGCCCGATACCACCTCTTGGCGGCAACCTTTCTCTCCGGTTATCAATACCGGGCAATTGGCAAACGGAGCCCCACCTGTTTCTACGGTCAGTTGGGCCGTCGTCCACTGAGGATTCCATACCTTCACATCGTCTACATACCAATAATCGATATAACGAGCATCAGCTCCGTGTGCCCGGAATCGTATTCTGAAAAGATCATCGGTAAGATACGGACTCAGATTCAACAACTCTTGTCGCCACGAATAAGTACCCTCATCATTCAAAAAGGTTCCTACCTCCAACCATACATTATTGTCACACGACACCTCTACCGAAAGGGTATCGCCCGTTTCACTCTCATAATTCAACATACGCAAATCGAAACGCAAATAGGTATTGCTCCGATTTGTCGTATGTAACTCTCTGGTAATAAGCGATTGAGAATAGTTAACAAGCGAAGAATACTGATAAGCGGCACATGGATCGACCAATCCATATGTATAATAATCTATATCCCATTTGCTGGGATTCCCTTTCTCATCAACAGGAGTAGACCACTTGTCTTCGTCAAGAACCCATGAACTGAAATCATCTTCAAAGGGAAGCAAACGAATATCGGGAACATTCACAGCAAGCATTTCGGAATAAGCCGATTCGCTCTCATCGGAATAAACAGCCGTTACCGAATAGGTATAATCGCCGTAATCGGGTACCTCATCGGTATATACCATCTCGGTAAGCAACTCGGTATTGACCTTTGTAGAATTACGGTACAAATTAAAACCGACCAGTTTACGGGCGGCATTTGCTCGCGGACGCACCCAATTAGACCCCACAAACAGGTCGTCGATAAACAACATAAAAGCCTCGTCCGAAACACAATTTACCGTCACATACTTGGCCTCTTTGGGAATGGAATAGCTTTTCAACGTCCATGCAGCAGGCACTTCTTCATAATCGCCTTCCGACACCCAAACAAAGTCCGAAGCCCGTTTCCCGGTCGTAGAATATCCCACACGAATACGCTCCAATCCATACTTATTGGTATAACTGCGGGCGCGGAAACTCACCTGAAAATCTTCTGTAAAACTCAATTCAGGGGAAATAATATAATCGTTGTTAGGCATATCGAGGGACGAGAATGCTACCAACATTTTATTCCCCGAATAAGGCTTGACATCGAGATAATCGGCTACCGATGGCGAAGTCTCTGCCACATTAAAAACAATAAACGACATTTTAGCCCCTTGATTGGGGAACGAGGTTGCCGACCATGTATAGGTATTTGCATTATCTATATCGAGATAATCCCACCCTACCGAACCGGGTGAATTGATCACAAAGTCGGAATGCCCTTCAAAATCATCGAAATATCCGTCCATAGGCTCTGGATTATTCCATTGAAGCGTAACCATTTTATTATCGATTCCAACCACATGAAGGCCATCGGGGATACCATCGTCAGTCCCCGAAAGCGATTGACGGACAGGAGCCTCCCAATATTGGGCGGCAGGCGGCGGAGCAATAAATTTGGGTTTTACTTTTTCCACACTGTCATTGGCCAACAAACCGATAGTAGCCACCGACATCAATGCCAAAAGAAAATATCCAATACGTTTCATCATTTATAAATCAATAATTATTTTACTATCAGTTTGAAAATCTCATTTCCACAATTGCCAGCCACACTCACAAGAATCACGCCTTTATATCCATTCACGGCAAAACGGCAAGTTCCTTGATTCGATTCTCCGGCAAACAAAAGGGTACCTGTTGCCGTAGCACAAGTTACCCGGTCTTCGGCTTGCAACCCGGTCAAAATCACATAGCCCCCTTCGTATTTTATTTCGACAGGAGCATTTTGAACCTCATTTATTCCCGAAGGACTTGCATAATAAACGGGAGCCGAAGAATTATAGAATAACGATCCATCACCGGCCGTTACCCGCACTACATACTTTTTGCCTTTCAAAAATTCACCGGGCGTAGTTTCATCAATATCCACCGATGTAACGTTCCCCACAGAACCCTCGGCAAGCATATCCCACACATAACCGTCGTTATACGACAAGGTAAGATATTTTATATTTACTACGCGTCCACCGAAATTACAAGTAAAGCGCAATCGGCGATATTTCTTATCCTTAACGAAATTTTCCAAAAGTTTTTCCGTGCCATCGGTATCTACCGACGAAATGGTAGTAACGGCTCCCAATTGTTCCCAAGTAGTTCCATCGGCAGTTCCTTCGATTTTCAAAGTGCTGGTACCCAATGGACCTCCCGATGTAAGGTAAAAGAGGCAGTTGGTTATCCCATCGGGATAATCGCGCGTTTCGACAACACCATTCCCATAGAACGACAACGAACCGGCTCGTACATCTACATTGCCAGTAATAGTTTCTATATCGCTCAATGGTACAAATATCGTGTTATTAAATACCTCATCGGTAACTTCCCCAAATTCTACATAATAGTTTGTGGCTTTGGGAACCGATGTCCACTCCACGTGCAAACTCGACCCATTACCTGAGAAATTCGTAATCCGGGGTGTCTCCAACTGTTCCGTAAAATAATATTCAAACAACCAAAGATTGTTTTGGAGTTTCTTCGACTTGCATACAAATGCCAAATAAATCTCTTTCCCGGCATACTCTTTCAAATCCACTTCCTCAACCACTGTTTCGGAGAACCCATCGGCAAAAGAGAATCGTTTAAGCAAATGGAAATCCTCTATATCTTTCGATTGAGTCGAAACATACACATCGAGATCCTCGACCGTTGTCATCTCGGTCACACCACGTACAAAATAGAACGCTCCGTTTTCGGGGACTTTCATTCGATTCGAAATCAACCAATCGTCGGCATCGTTCCAATAATCGAACTGGTATAAGATGGCATTGGACGTCTCGTCGTAAATCCAAGTTGTACCATCGCCATTATTATCCACAATCGTCCAACAATCAAGTTCCCCATTGGTCCACGAAGAAAAATCGCCTATAAAAGGAGCTTCCATCAACTTGCACTCGGTCTTGATGGGTATTGCAGCTCCATAAACGACCTGTTCGTCGGCCATAACCATATAGGCCCGCACATTGTAGAGTGAGCCCGGTTCCAACCCGTTGATAGTAGTGCTTATTGTTTCGGCAACAGCCACAGACTGATGTTCGCTTTCCAGTGTAGGTTCTTCGTTCAAAGCCCAACAGAAACCCATTTCACGAATCTCGCCAAGCTGTTTTACCACAGTTGCCGCAAGCTCGGCCGAGGTATCGCGTACATTGGTAGGCACCTCGGTACGAAGCACCGACTGTTGTATCACACCTCCATTTACTTGGAAATAAACCAGCCCGCCCATTTCATTAATATTGGTTACAGCTACATCTACCGGATCGCCACTCCAAGCAATAGCGGCCGGTGAAGAGGTAGCCGAAAACTCGGTATTACCCGAACGTCCGGGATAGGTATCGCCCGCGCGAGAATTGGTATCATCTACACCATCGGCCGCAACAATATACATACAACGATGTTTAGCATTGTTATTGGGGCCATTGATCGACCAATATTTTTCAACCATCTCGTCGGTATAATCATAGTGATAAATCAAAAGTCCATGAGCCGGTATGTAAGTATCCCAACCCGTTTGCTGACGATTTTCGAGCAAGAACCACTCAACACCTGTACCTGCGGCTCTATCGGGCTGGCAATTTATATAACGGGCTTCATTCTCGGCAACAGGTTTCAAAGCCACATCCTCGGCAGCCTTCAACTCAACAGGCGTACACCACCCCATTTGCATACGTTCAAAAGCCATCAAGCACGGCGGAGTGCGGCTGTCGTTGTTGTAACTACCCGACGCGTACAAACAATATGCTCCCGGGTCTATCCCGTAGCCGTCGACATAATCGTCGGTGTCGTACATATCTTTAAGACCTAATATATGACCAAACTCGTGTGTAAACGTACCTATACCGTCCATCTTTGCACCCGAAGCTCCTACAAGCTCGGCAGAGCAGCCATAATTGTTGCAGATAATACCATCGATCTCGAACGCCTGATCGTCAAGATCCCACGAATGAGGCCACATATCATTGGCATTTCCCGTACTGGCCTCGCTATAACCGGCATAAATAATATTTACATTATCCATATACCCGTCGCCATCGTTATCGAATTGGGCAAAATCGATACCTGGGTTCGCCTCTTTGGCCATCGTAACAGCTTCGACAACCATATCGCGAGGATTCACATCGCCACCTTCCGACTCGTCATTAGCGGCATAATACGTTTGTTCATGTGCCAATGTGTAAGGTCCCAAAACCACAAAATTGGGAATAAATTTTCCCATAGAGTTATCTCGGAAATAGTCCTTAACACTACCGGTTCCACCATCTACCGAATATCCCGGCTCATTAAGCCAAATGTTAAAATCCTCTTGTGAAAAGGTCATAGCCTTATCTTTGAAATTGACCAAAATAACCAAATATTGGCTTTCAGCCACACTTTCATCACCTTCTGCCTGAGGCGACAAAACGCTACGATCCAAAATTTGTGCAGGAGCTTTACGAACACCTTTATTAAACGACATGAGTAAATCCATTTGCTTACGTACAGGAGTTAACTCACCGATAAATTGTTGCTCGGCAGAAGTACGTTCCATCACATTACTTACGCGTTGCGACGACAGGTTACGAACTTTTTTCGTAGCATCTAACCGGTCGTATTTAAAAAAACCATCTTTATCCTTTCGAATAAGGAACCCATCTATGGTAGTCATGTAATGAAAATTCTCATCGCCATGAATACGTATCGTCAACGACGAACCGTCGGGCTGGACGACAGTAACTGGCTGCGGGTTTGATTTCACGCCATAGACATTCCCCGAAAGACAAAACAAGAAACCTAATACAAAAGGAATAAATTTCTTTACCTGTGACATTGACTTATTATTATTGATTAAACAAAAAAATCGGAAGAGGCTTTTACAAGCCTCTACCGATATCAAATAGATACAATCTCTCAATCACGAACCACTACTTTAACAGTCTGGTCGTTAACTTTTACAATATACAAGCCAGCGGCTACCGACATTTCGGTACTTTCGCTAATCGTTGCTGCCTTAACCAACCGGCCCGACAAATCGTATATAGCTACCAAAGCCTCGGGTGCCGAAGGTATAACTGTTATCGACTGAGCGCCTGTTATCACTTTGTTCGAAGCAGCATCTACATCGTCTATTCCACTGCCAATCGAAGCCGAAACATTTATTATCTTTCCTTCATAAGCTTGTTCAACTTTCATCAAGTACAACCCGGCATCTGTAACCATATAGTTCAAACCATAATATCCATAACCTCCATCATACACATAGTTCGAGATAGCCAACGAGGTATTTACATCATCGGCCTTATACAGGGTCATCATAAAATAGTCTGTTGAAGTTATGTTAACCTCTCCTTCGTTAAAATAAGCCGAATACCAAATCGGGTTCCGACGCGAAGCCTCTACCGTTGTATTTTCTCCCAATTGAAGTTCGATAGGATATTCCTTAACTTCGCCCGGATTGAAGTCACGCATTTCGAACTGAACAGTCTTTCCACTCTGTACCGTTACCATGGTAACCTCTATATAGAATACCTCATTTTCATCGGCCGAGAAAGAGCCTTCATACGTAGTTCCCGTACTACTCGACTGGATAATAGTAGTAGGATATACATCACCCACACGGTAAACCCCTACCGAAGGATGTTGATACGATCCTTCCATCACATAGTCTATATTGGCACTTATCGTGAGCATACCAGCCCGCGGCGCCGTATACTGGTACCAGAATGTTTGTGCTTTCTCCGGGATTTCAATCGAATTTCCTACAACTACGATAGCCGTCTCTTTCGACTCACCTTCGGCATAGTCACACTCTTCGAGTTCAAAAGAGGAATCGAACTGCATTCCCGAGAGGAGAATTAAATATGTTTCACCCGTCTTAATTTCGGTTTTGGTCGACATAGCCTCTTTTACCACTGTGCGATACGACACGTAAGAACCCGAAACAATGGGGAATTGCACCGTTACAAGAATATCTTCGGGAGTAATCTTCAACCAACCGTTTTTCGTAGCCGTATAGGTGTAATATTTATCATTCCCGGCGGTCAATGTATTGGTTCCAACCACAGCTTGAATAGGATTGGAAGCGACTTCGCCCGGAGCTATATCTTCAACCGATACGGTAAAGCCAAATCCGTTAATATCTTCATCGAGATTCCAGCAAATTATATAGGACTCTCCTGCTGTAACTTCGGCTTTCGCACTGTTCGTTCCCGATGCCAACGTACTATACTGGTTATTTGCCGGCATAATCGAAACACTGGTCGATGGGCTGAAAAACTCAGCATCGGTATTTACTTTCAAGAACTTAGCGCCCTCGCCGGGAACTGTTACTTTGTAATAATAACGTCCGTTATAATCCGATACCGTTACATCGCCAACCCCTATTTCCAAAGGATTATAGAACGATTCGCCAGCCGATTCGGGTGCGCACTCAATATCGAAGGTCTCTTCGGTAGCCGTTGCCTCGGTTTTTTCTATACATATAAGATACGAATTACCGCTATACACATTGAATCTCAGCAACATACAACCATCGACAGTAGCATCGGCGCTATATGCGCCACAACTGGAATAAACACTTGCCTTACCACCGGGAAGGCCATTGGCCGAAACTACTTTGGCATATCCCGAAGTGGATGCAGTATATTTATACCAATAGGTACCTACCTCGGCGGGCAGTACATTACCTTCGGCTACGCCCTCAAACGGCATATCGCACGAAGCTCCTAAGGTCGGGTGTGTGAGCGTAAATGTACCAAACATGGGAGCCTGAGATAACCATGTAACAGCAAAGATATAATCTTTACCGCCTTCAACTTGAACCTTCCCCGCATAGGAACCATCGGAATAGGAAGTCGATACCGTAGTGGTAGCACCGTCACATCCTTCGCTGACAAGAACACTTTGTACATAAGAGGAGAATACCATCTCCAACAGACCATCTTCTTTCCCAACACAAGAATACGACAAATAGGTAACCGATCTATTAGCCGAGGCATCATAATGGTTAGGAATAATGGTTCGTACGCCATCTTCAATTACAATAGGATCGTCGCAGGTAGCTCCCCCTTCGAGCTCGGCATCCTCGACCGACATCGTAAACTCAAAGTGCGTCACATTATAACCGTTTACCATTAAATATACCGTTTGACCGGCATTCACGGGATAAGTGGTACTCTCGGAAGAAGAACTGATAGGCGATATCATCGTATTAGACGTACCATCTTTCGACATATTAAAATATATCCCCGACCCCGAAGCTGCCGAAAAAGTTAGCAACTGCCCGGTTTCAGCAGGAGTCGTATATTTAAAATAAGCCGTTATGTAACCTGTACCCGTCACATCACAAGAATTTGTTCCGGGAACTAAATCCAATGCAGTCGACGCATCGGTTTGTGCGAACAAACCGCAAAAACAGAACTGCATAAATGCAAAAAGTAAAAATTTTCTCATAATATATGAATTATTAATAATGAATTTGATTCCTCAAAATAACACTAACAACCTACTCAAAAAGTTTTAACTAAAATGATGTATCAAAAATCTACTTAATTTATAAATCCGTAATTTTTCCGTTGCGAATCTCGGAATATTTTTCAAAAAACACAAAAAAAATTCAATTTTTAACGCACAAATCACCAAAAAAATTATAATCTGTTATTCGAGGAATATCCCTGCGCTTTTGTTTCTTCACCGGTCAGATTTATGCAATAATTTGATTTTTAATACAAAGCAACACTTATTTCATCTAAAAAACAATAAAAGGCCATAACCTTTCACGTTACTGCAATTCTCATCAAAAATTTCACCTCTGGGCGAGAAATGTACAAATTTCTTACGCTACAATTCTTGTCCCCTCATTTTCTTTCCCGATAGCATCGGCCCGGGTAATTATCACCTCACGCACTCCATGACGAATAGCGTCGAACGCATTTTCGAGTTTCGGGATCATGCCTCCTTGTACGATTCCTTCGTCGCAATACCGACGGAACAACGGGAAAGTGATTTCCGGGATTACACTCTCGTCATCGTTTTCATCGCGCAACACCCCTTTTTTCTCAAAACAATAAACCAACGTTACCTCATAAAACGCGGCCAAAGCTTTGGCGGTTTCGCCCGCCATCGTATCGGCGTTGGTATTGAGCATGGAGCCTTTCCCGTCGTGAGTGAGCGGGGCTATTACTGGAACAATGCCCATGTCAATCAATCCGGCAAGAGCCTTCCCGTCGGCCCGACGGACATCGCCCACATAGCCATAGTCAACCTCTTTGACCGGCCGTTTATCCGACAAAAGGATATTCATGTCGGCTCCGGTCATGCCCAATGCATTCACTCCAACGGCTTGTAAGCCGGCTACGATATTTTTATTGACCAGTCCGCCGTACACCATCGTCACAACTTCGAGCATATCTTTGTCGGTAATCCGTCGCCCGTTTACCATACGGCTTTCTATGCCCAACCGGGTTGCCATTGCCGTTGCCGAACGACCGCCACCATGCACCAGCACTTTGCGACCGGGAATAGCAGCAAACGAGGAGAGCAGGCGACCCAACGTCTCCTGCTCCTCCACGATCTTGCCTCCTACTTTTATAAGCGTCAGTTTTTCCATCGATTTATCCATTGTTTTCCTCTCCGGCAAACTCCATCAAATAAGCCTTGATAAACTCGTCGATCTTACCGTCCATCACTCCTTGCACATCGGAAGTTTGGTAATTGGTGCGGTGATCTTTCACCCGGCGGTCGTCAAACACATAACTACGTATTTGCGAGCCCCACTCGATTTTCTTCTTCCCGGCCTCGATCTTGGCCTGTTCGGCCATACGGTGCTGCAACTCTTTGTCGTACAAAATAGAGCGCAACTGACGCATGGCATTCTCGCGGTTCTTGGGTTGGTCGCGGGTTTCGGTATTCTCGACCAATATCTCTTCTTCTTCGCCGGTATAGGGGTCTTTAAATTGGTAACGCAACCGCACGCCCGATTCCACCTTGTTCACATTCTGTCCGCCCGCACCGCTCGACCGGAAGGTATCCCACGAAATGTTGGCGGGGTTGATGTTGATTTCGATCGTGTCGTCGACCAATGGTGTCACAAACACCGATGCAAATGAAGTCATGCGCTTGCCCTGTGCATTATAGGGCGATACCCGCACCAAACGGTGAACTCCGTTTTCGCTTTTCAAATAACCATAAGCATAATCACCCTCGATTTGTATCGTCACCGACTTGATTCCGGCCTCGTCGCCTTCGAGAATGTTAGCAATAGCTGTCTTATAATTGTGTTGTTCGCACCAACGCAAATACATACGCATCAACATCGATGCCCAGTCTTGCGATTCGGTTCCGCCGGCTCCTGAATTGATTTTCAACACTACGCCCAATTTATCTTCCTCTCGGCGCAACATATTGCGCAATTCGAGATTTTCGATAAGCGTTGCCGTGCGATTGTAAATTTCATCGACTTCCTCTTCCGAAACAATTCCCTCTTTCACAAAATCGAAAGCCAACTTCAACTCCTCTACCGATTTTTCTATCTCGGTATAGCTGTCTATCCAAAAGTGCAATGCTTTTACTTTTTTCATCTGAGCCTCGGCCTTCTTTTGGTCCTCCCAAAAGTCGGGCACATGGGTACGCAGCTCTTCCTCTTCTACCTCGATTTTCTTCGAATCGATGTCAAAGATACCTCCTCAACGCCAACTTGCGTTCTTCCGTCTCTTTTAATTGTTCTTGTGTAATCATATCTTTATAAATTCTTTATATTTACGACAAAAGGGTGTACAAAATTATACACCCTCGATTTATTTACCAAATTTCATATTTCGTTTTAGGCATACATCGCCTCGATCTCGTCCTTATACAGCAGGTTAATAACCGACCGACGTATCTTCAACGTATTGGTCAACTCGCCTTTCTCCATACTGAAGGCCCGCGGCAACAGTGTAAATCGCTTGATTTGCTCGAACCGGGCAAAATTCTTTTGCAGCGCCTCGATACGCTCCGAGATAAGAGCCTCTATTTTTTGGTTCTTCACCAACTCTTCGAGATTACGATACTTTATCTGTTTTTGTGCGGCATACTCTTTCAACGCCTCGAAGGCGGGAATAATGATAGCCGTCACATATTTGCGCTGATCGCCTATGACAGCCACTTGGTCGATATATTTATCCTCGCCCAAACGGGTTTCCAATGCTTGCGGAGCAATATATTTACCGTTCGAAGTCTTGAAGAGGTCTTTCAACCGTTCGGTCAAAATCAAAGCGCCTTGTGCGTTTATCTTACCGGCATCGCCCGTACGGAACCAGCCATCCTCGGTAAACACTTTGGCGGTCTCCTCGGGTTTACGGTAATACCCTTTCATCACGGTATCGCCTTTTACCAGTATTTCGTTGTTTTCGCCCAGTTTCACCTGAACATCGGGCATGAGCGAACCTACCGTTCCAAATTCGTATCCTACCAAATCGAAACAACTTACCGTAGCAGTGGTCTCGGACAATCCATATCCGTAAACGATGTTGATACCGCAAATATGCAGGAACTCGTTAATCGTGTCGGACAAAGGTGCTCCGGCCGTAGGGAATATGTTGCCGTTCTCTACACCCACGGCACGACGTATTTTCGAGAATACGAACTTGTCGTAAAACTTATATTGGCATTCGAGCCACAGCGGTACACGCTTGCCGGCACGCAAATATTCCACATTCCGGCGACGGCCTATCACAAAAGCACGCTCGGCCAAATAACGGGCAACGCCTTTCATCTTCGACAAATTATCCTGCACGGCCGAATAGACCTTCTCCCAAAAACGGGGGACGCTACACATAATCGTGGGACGTACCTCGCGAATGGTATTCTGTATATCTTTGGGATCGACATTGATGGCTATCCGCATTCCCACCGTCAAGCAATAATACGACCACGCACGCTCAAATACATGGGTCAACGGCAAGAAACAGAGCGATACATCGCGGTCGGAACAAGTTACCAACCGCTGTTGGTGAATGCGCATGGCTTCATTGAAATTCGAATGAGCCAGCATAACCCCTTTGGGCTCGCCGGTTGTTCCCGAAGTATATATTAGTGTTGCCAGATCGTCGGGCGAACCGGCGTTCCGACGACGTTCCACCTCGGCGGCCACCGTCTCATCGGCGGCTTTTCCCATAGCTGTCAACTCATCGAAATAGATCGAAGTCGTATCGTCTTCGGTACGCTTTATATCCGAGTCGAACAGAATCAGTTTTTCCAACGTGGGGCATTCGCGCAATGCAACAATCGCATTGTCGTACTGTACCTGTCCGCCTACGAAAAGGAAACGGACTTCGGCCTCGTTGATAATATACTTTATCTGATCCAGCGAACTGGTGGGATAAAGCGGCACAGGCACGGCACGATTGTCGAACGCCGCAAAATCCACGATAAAACCTTCCGGTTTATTCTGCGTATATGTAGAGATGTTTTCTTGCTCGCGAATACCTAAAACTACCATAGCCTTAGCTATGTCCGATACTTGTTCTGCGAAACGATTCCACGAAGTGGGAATCCATTGATTTTTCGAATAGTCCTTGTGGCTGAACGCCTCACGGTTGCCATATTTTGCAGCTTGGCTGCGGACCAAAGAGGTCAGTTGATTTACCATAAATTGAATTATAAATCCGCTGCAAAGTTACGCATTATATCGGTACGATTCCCATTTTAATAAGTTTTAAACAGATTCCAAGTTTCATTTTGTCAAGCCGAGATGGCAAAATGCCCCATTACACCGCCTGTACACCCACATTTTTGAAAGAATATGCTTTTGCCTTTAACTGTTAATATCTGTTAATAATTTGAACCTAAAAAACGAACAATTCGCACAAAATCAACAAGAAATTATCGAATCCACCAAAAATAAATTACTTTTGTAAAAATCGAGATTACTCATGAATTTAAAAGACGAACTCTACTATCGGGCTATCGATCTGCTACGACAACTCATTCAAACACCTTCGGTCAGCCGGGAGGAGAGCAACGCAGCACAACTCATTTTCAAAACGCTGGAAAGCAACGGATTCGCACCACACCGCACCGGTAATAACGTGTGGGCCATAGCCAGTACGATCGACAACAACAAACCCACGATACTCCTCAACTCGCACATCGACACGGTAAAACCTACCGAAAGTTGGAACCGGCAGCCCTTTGTCGCCACAGAAGAAGAGGGCCGCCTCTACGGGCTGGGCAGCAACGATGCCGGAGCGAGTGTCGTTGCCCTGCTGAGTACATTCCTTCACCTTTCGGAAACATCGCAACCTTATAACCTCGTTTTTTTGGCGTCGGCCGAAGAGGAAGTATCGGGGAACAACGGTATTGTAAAGGCTCTCGAACAACTTCCCCCCATCGATTTTGCCGTCGTGGGCGAACCCACCGGAATGCACCCGGCCATTTGCGAAAAGGGACTGCTCGTTCTCGACTGTACCGCACACGGGAAATCGGGACACGCCGCCCGTGACGAAGGAATAAATGCCCTGTATAAAGCCACCGAAACTATCGAAAAATTGCGGCGGTTCGAATTTCCGCTCGTCTCGGACTGGTTGGGACGGGTAAAACTCACCGTGACCCAAATCCAAGCCGGTACCCAGCACAACGTCGTACCCGACCATTGCGATTTTGTCATCGACCTGCGCACTAACGATTGCTATTCCAACGCTCAAACGGTCGAGATTCTCCGGGAGCAGTTCCCCGACATCACAATCACTCCCCGCTCCTTGCGGCTCAACTCTTCGTCGCTATCCACACAACACCCCTTTGTTAAAAGGAGTATACTGGCCGGACGAAAACCATTCGGGTCACCTACCCTCTCGGACCAAGCACTCATGCCCTTTCCCTCGGTAAAAATAGGGCCGGGCGAATCGGCTCGCTCGCATACAGCCGACGAGTACATCGAGTTGGACGAGATACGCGAAGCCATCGAGCTGTACATCTGCCTGCTCGACAACTTGCAAATCGGGGGAAAATCAATGTAACAACCAGTCGGCCCAAATAGCCGAACCCCGTCCGCCCAAAGCGGTATAACGGTAAACCAGCGGTAAGAACCAACGCAACATCTTATCCTTGCCCGCCTGTTGCATGGTTAAGGAATAAATTTCCTTACCCCGCGGACTTTTCTCCTTGCAACACAACCCGGCTACTACCATCTGTTTATAGAGCAGCAAACGGTGCAAGCGTCGTTTTTGGGAATGGTTACTACGGTCCACATCGTCGTGTGCATGAGCAATAGCCTGCAATATATCGGGAGCATTGGGGACATAACGATAACCGGTAATACTGTCGGCGTGCAGATAAATATCGACCAATGGAGGTCGGTCGATCCAAACTATCCGGTCGGTCGAAAGCAACAGGCGCAATCCCAGTTCCCAGTCTTCCCAGCGCATATACTCCTCATGCCAACCGCCAACCGCCCGAACCAAAGCAGTGCGAGCCACATAACGCTGTGTCCCCAATGTACTATGGAAAATATGAGGTTCCACCCGATGGGAAAACACCGCTTTGGCTACATAAGGGCGGCCCTTCTCGGGGATCATCTCGACCGTACACCCTACTATATCGGCCGAAGGATTGTTTTCAAAAGCCTGCATATACAGGGACATAGCCTCAGGCACATAGGTATCGTCGCTATCGAAAAAAGAGACAAACTCCTCCTTCACGCAAGAGAGCCCTTTGTTTCGAGCTGCCGAAGGGCCTCGCTTCGCCTCTTCGGTCACCGTTACCTCAAAATCGTCGCTCCCATACCGAGCTTTCAACTCCCGGCACAAAGCCAACGACCCATCGGTCGAACCATTGTCGACCAACACAATATGCAGGGGACGATACGTTTGCGCCACAATCGAAGCAAACGTCCGTACCAACTCTTTCTCCCGATTATAGACGGGAATCACTATCGCTATCTTTGCCTGTTTCATTTGTACAAAGATAGTGAAAGGCGAGTGCAGAGACAAATGAAAACGCAGTTTTCGAATTTGAGCTATGCCGAGCCGTATCCTGTCTTATTCAAAGATAGTGAAAGGCGAGTGCAGAGACAAGTGAAAACAAAGTTTTCGAACTTGGCTTTACCCCGTTTTTTCGCAGCAATCAGTTACAGCCGCCCCCCAAAGCATTGTAAAGGGTGATAACCGACTGGCAATGCGTAAAGCTGTCCGACACCATATTCAATCGAGCATTTAACAACGATTGTTGCGCCGTGAGCAACTCCAAATAAGTAGCATTCCCCGTTTTGTACAACGCCTCCGAAGTCTCGACCGTACGTTCCAACTCTTTACATTGCTTTTGATGAATGGCCAAATTCCGTTCGGCCGACTCCACAGCATAAAGCGCGTCGCTCACCTCTTTCCCGGCATCGAGCAAAGTCTGTTTGTAATTGAGCAAAGCTATTTGCTCCTCGTCTTTCGACACCCGCAAGTTCGAGACCAATTTCCCCCGATTGAAAATCGGTTGGGTCAACGAAGCCACCGCCGAAAGAATCCATCTGCCGGGATTGGTCACCACCTCTCCCAACGCATTGGTCCATCCGGCACTCCCCGTAAGCGTAAGATTCGGATAAAAGGCCGAGCGGGCTTGATTAGTCGTATAATATGCACTGGCCAACGTCATCTCGGCCTCCCGTACATCGGGACGTTTCGAAAGCAATCGCAACAGCACTCCCACATTGAAAACTTCGGGGAAGTTTTGCTCTTCGAGCCTGCCTCGCTCAATATCGCGAGGGGTTATCCCCAGCACCGTGCAGAGCGCATTCTCGGTATCGCGCTGCTGCCTCAGCAAATCGTTATGGGTAGCTTCCAATTCATACATATTGGCACGAGCCTGAGTAACGGCATTTTCGGTCTCTTCGCCCACTTTCAAAAGCGATTCCATAATGCGTACCTGCTCTTTCCACAGCTCTAATGTCAATTGGCTCAATTCTACTTGCTCGTCGAGCATAAGCAACGAATAGTAATTATTGGCTATCGTCGCTATCAACTCCGACTGTACGGCCTGCCGGTAGGCTTCCTGTTGCAACAAAGTAGAACGGGATCCACGAGCCGCATTAAGCAAATTTCCGAAAAGGTCTATTTCCCAACTCGCCTGTACCGGGATTTCATAACTTTTTACCGCTTTACCTCCGTCGGTACTGCTCAATGAGCCCTGCGGCGACAAAGTAAGCGACGGCAGGAAAGCCAAACGTGCAGCCGTCAACTGCGCCTTTGCTTGGTCTACCCGCAACAGAGCCGTCTGCAAATCGGTATTATTTTCAAGACCAAACCGTATTAAATTCTGCAACAACGTATCTTGGAAAATCTCATCCCAGGGGAGATCCCCCAAAGTAAGCGAGTCGTCGGTCGTATACGATTCGGCGCCTCTGAACAGGCTGTCGACCGGCAGCTCCTCCGGCCGTTCATATTGGCGATAGATGTGGCAACTGCTGAGCAGCCCGGTACACATCACAATACATATTATCTTTTTCATATTTTTCTATCTTCTTTTCGTTTACCCATAACCCGCTCCTCGATATATTGGAACGCAATAAAAAATACGGGCGTTGCAAACAACAAAGCTATCGTTCCTATAAACATACCGCCTACGGCACCTACACCTAACGACTGGTTGCCGTTGGCTCCTACCCCCGACGCAAACATCAACGGGAGTAACCCGAATATCATCGTAAGGGCTGTCATCAAAATAGGACGCAACCGCACTCCCGCAGCCGAAATAGCCGCCTGTGTGAGCGACATTCCCTCTTTACGGCGTTCCGTCGCATATTCGGTGAGCAGAATTGCCGTCTTAGACAATAATCCGATGAGCATAATCAATCCGGTTTGTAAATAAATATTATTCTCGATACCCCATATCCGCGCAAACAGGAAACTACCCATCAAACCGAACGGTACCGACAGAATTACTGCCATAGGAATAAACAGGCTTTCGTAGAGCGCACAAAGAATAAGGTAGATAAAAAGGATACAAACTCCGTAAATAATCACCGTGTCGTGCGATTCGGCCATCTGCTCCTCCTCGCGGGTCATACCCGAAAATTCATAGCCGTAACCGGTGGGTAGGGTCTGGGCTGCCACCTCTTTCACCGCGTTGATTACATCGCCCGAACTATATCCACTGGCCGGCATACCTTGTACATTAATGGCCGAGAACATATTAAACCGCGTGAGCGACTCGGCTCCATAGGTTTTGGAGAGTTTCACAAACTGGCTGACGGGAGCCATACCATCGGCTGTTTTGACAAAGACATTGTCGAGAGACTGGATACTCTTGCGACTATCCGACGGAGCCTGTATGATAACCCGATACAATTTGGTAAAACGATTGAAATTCGAAGCATAAATACTGCCGAAATAACCCGACAATACCGAAAGCACCTTTTCCGTGGTAATCCCCGCCCGTTGACACTGAGCCTCATCCACATCGACCCGATACTGGGGGAAATTGGAGCTGAACGAAGTATAAGCCATTTGTATTTCGGGACGTTTGTTCAATTCCGCCAAAAAATCGTTTGTCACTTGGCTCAAAGCCTCGATACCCTTTCCCGAACGATCCTGCATATACAGTTCAAAACTGTTTCCGGTACCGTATCCGGCAATCATCGGCGGCGAAAAGACAAACAAGCGGGCATTCTTGATATGTGCCGTACGGCGGTAAATCTCGGCCGAAATGGCATCGACACTGCCATCTTCGCCTTTTCGTTCGTCCCAATGTTTCAATTTAACGATAAACATACCATGCGACGAACCACTGCCCGTACCCATGCCGAATCCGGCCACGTTGTTGAAATTCTCTATTTGCGGAATCTGTTTCAACTCGGCTTCTACTTTATCCATGATACTTGCCGTTTCGGCCAACGTACTGCCCGCCGGCGTATCGAGGCTTACAAAAATAGAACCCGTATCCTCCGAAGGCACCAAACTGGTTTTGGTCGTACCCATAAAATACAACAACAAAAGAACCGAAGCGGCAAAAGCCGTCCAAACCAACCATTTACGTTTAATGAAAAACTTAGCACCTTCTTTATATTTCAATACCAACCGCTTGAACACGGCGTCGAAAGCCAAGCGGAAGCGTGTCGAAAATTCGGGCTTTTTCCCGTCGACCAATATCTCGTTCGGACGCAGCAACAGCGCACAAAGAGCCGGCGAAAGGGTCAAAGCATTGATGGCCGAGATACCCACAGCCACAGCCATCGTAATACCAAACTGGGTATAGAAAACACCCGACGTACCGCCCATGAACGAAACCGGCACAAACACGGCCATAAACACCAGCGTAGAGGTTACAATCGCCGACGAAATACCACTCATCGCATCGATTGAGGCTTTATAGGGCGAACGGTATCCCTCATCGAAACGGACCTGCACCGCCTCCACCACAATAATGGCATCGGACACTATCGTACCGATAGCCAATACAAGGGCAAACAACGTGAGCAGGTTGATACTGAACCCGGCCACATACAGGACCGCAAACGTACCGATCAACGAGACAAAGATACTGATCGTGGGGATAAGCGTCGAACGCGGATTTTGCAGAAAGACATAAACGACAAGCACGACCAGAATAATCGCTTCGAGCAAAGTTTTAATCACTTCGTTGATCGAAGCGTCGAGAAAATTTTTGGTACTCATCAACTCCACAATCTCCATATCCTCCGGCAACGACTCTTGCACCTCGGCCAACAATTTGTCTATATCCGTAATAATCTCGTTGGCATTTGTTCCCGCCATCTGGTTGATCATACAGGTTGATCCCGCAGCGCCATTCACCCGGCCGGTATAAGAGTAGCTCTGCGAGCCCAATTCCACGGTAGCAATATCTTTCAGTTTCAACACCCGGCCGTCGTCGTAGGCCTTAATGACAATCTCTTCGAACTCCTGCTCCTTTTCCAACCGGCCCCGGTATTTCAACGTATATTGATACACGTTTTTCGAATCCTCGCCGATAGCTCCTGTCGAAGCCTCTATGTTTTGGCTCGACAACGCGGCTTCCACGTCGCTCGGTTCCAACTCATACTGCGCCATCACATCGGGTTTCAACCAAATACGCATGGCATAATCGCCTCCCATCACATTCACCTCGCCGACTCCCGATATACGTTGTATCTGCGGTTTGACGTTAATGCTCAGGTAATTGGTAAGGAATTTTTCGTCGTATGTGCCGTTTGGGCTATATAGCCCGAAAATTTTCAACATACTGCTTTGGCGTTTCATGGTAGTCACGCCCACCTTCGTCACTTCGGCCGGCAAAAGCGAAGTGGCCGTCGAGACCTTGTTCTGTACGTTCACTGCTGCCATATCGGGGTCGCTGCCCTATTCCTTAGAATGCAAAGAGATACCTATATGGCATTTCACCGAAGGCGAATTTATCCTTCTCGAACGGCAACTATATTTGCTAAACGACATTCTCGACCGTACAACCCACTACTTCCGACAGGAACTCACCGAACTTTATTTCAAAAGTTTCAGTCTCGAACTGGGCAATATCATGCTCCTTTATCAACAGGAAAAAAGCGACATCCCCCCTTACTTCAGCAGGCGCGATTTCATCACACTCAACTTCATGAAACTAGTCTCGAAACATTTTGCCAAAGAACATCACATCGAATTTTACGCCGATTCCCTATGCATCTCTATCAAGCACCTCACCCGTGTCATCAAAGAGATGATTGGCAAAACTCCTCACACGGTCATTTGCGATGAAATCACTCACCAAGCCATGACATTGCTCGAAGACGACAGCATATCCATAGGCGAAATTGCCGAAACTCTCCATTTTTCCGATCAAGCCTCTTTCTGCAAATTTTTCAAGAAACAGAAAAAAATATCGCCCATGGCTTATCGGAGACAAAACAAAATGAATATCTCCTGAACCCTATAATCACACATCTCTTGTAAGAAAAGTTTCGGTTTCGAAATCTCCAATCAATCAAATCGGTCTTGCTCATCTCCCCAACAAATTTATTTCAACAAGAGATTTCACCAATTTTTCTCTAAAAATAATTACTTTTGTTTCGGTAGCAACCAATCCCTACGAAACCAAAAGGTCATGAAACCGCTCATCTCTGTCATCATACCGGTTTACAACACCGAACGATTCCTGCCAGTATGCATCGATAGCATACGCTGTCAGGACTATCCGTCGTTCGAACTCCTCTTAATCGACGACGGTTCGACCGATGGTTCGGGGGCAATTATCGACCAATATGCCGCACAAGATCCTCGTATCGTCGCCCTGCACCAACACAATGCAGGCGTATCGAGAACACGAAACCGGGGTATGGACGTTGCCCGGGGCGAATATATCACATTCGTCGATGCCGACGATCGAGTAACTCCCACCTACCTCTCCGACTTTCTTCTTGCCCCGTCCGATCTGACCATACAAGGAATATCGCTTATCGAAGAACGGTCGGGACGATCGAATACGTGCGGATTCGACCATACAACCATAGCCCTGTCCGAGCGCGAGCGAGGGACCCTTTTTGCCGATGCCGAAATTCGGTCTACAACAAAAGGGCCTTGCGCCAAACTCTACAAACACGATCTCATACAACAATACAACATTCAATTCGACCCTCGCTACTCCTACGGCGAGGACCATCTATTCGTACTCGAATATGTAAAACATTGCCAATCTATCTCCACCGTCGACCGGTCGAATTATCTCTATATCAAGCGCAATACAAATTCGCTTACCAACCGGCTACTTCCGTATAAAGAATTATCGGCCTATGCCAGAGAGGCTTATACACAACGGCAGGAACTTAAACAACAGTTTGGAATTAATAATAACAAAGAGTACGACCGTTATATCTTGGAAGAACGGGCTCACCTCATCTACCAATCGATTTATGCCCTATACACAGCCGAGGGGAACTATCCTGCCCGCGAACGATGGGCATTTATCGAAGAGGTCTATCGGCAAGATTACGAAATGGTACAACAAGCCACATGGCTGCCTCTTATCTTCCGATTAATGAAAATTGCCTTGCGCTGGAAAAACCAACGGCTCACCGACGGAGCTTTGTTAACCCTATCGAGAGGAAAAGAGTGGATAAAAAAACAGTTGTAACCGTCACCTACGAGTTGCCCAAAAATCGAGGAAGCGTTGCGCTACCACCGCATCGCGATTGTGTTTTATTACAAACGCTCGACTACGGCGAGCCTGTTCGGGAAGCCGTTCGGGGTGAAGTACAATATCTTCGAGTTGCGAAACCAGTTTCTCATCGTCGGGAATGGCGTTGACGATAGGTCTATTCTCCTGCTCCCCAATGAAATTGTAATATTCCGGTTCCGCCCCGCTCACGACCACCAAACCCTGAGCCATCGCCAACAGCGCATTGGTGGCGGGAGTATAGCTGTAAAGTTGGTCGAGTACCACGTGCGACGAGCGCATCAATTTCACATACTCGCTATAAGGACGATTCTCTACATAAACCAACTCGCACTTGTCGGGATACCGTTCTACCACTTTTCGAGCGGCAGCAAACATTCGGTCGGTTCCTTTTTCGACCATACGCTCCTTATGCACACCCAAAAACAATTTTACCTTTGCAGGAATTTCGTCGCCATGAGCCATTGTCAACGAATCGGTATCGATAGGAATGCCGGCATAAGCGAGCTTCGATGGAGGCACAATTCGTTTGCAGCATTCGTGATATTCATACAAACCGCTCACTACCCCATCGATATGTTCATACACATACCGGGTATAATCGGTCAGCACCGGAGCCTGCCAACGCAAAAGTTCATCATGCTGGGCAAGGGCAAGAGGCGAAAGCTTATCGCCTATTTGCCATTCGCTATATCGCAAGGCCCCCGACAGGCAAAAATCAATATAATACGAATCGGTGCCCATAGCTGTAAGATAAACCGCCCCATTCCTCTCGACCAATCGGTCGAACAACGGCTTCAACCGATAGGGATGCAAGGACATGAACACAGGTGAATTTATTTGCACAATATCATACCCTTCCAAACGCGATTGTAGCAACCGGCTTAGCTTCCACCACAACAACAATCCCCCTACCTTGTTCTTGAAAGGCCGCGAAGTATCTATATCCCGGCCGGTATTCATCCAGCGGGAACCGTCCGAAGCCACCACAACCTCGTGCCCCAAACGGCGCAGCGCTAACGACAACGCCCGGTGATAGTTGCTATAATCGCCTACTAACAATATCTTCATGAATCTATACTCTTCTTGAATATCATTCTTATTTGAAAAACGTCAATCGCTTCCCGGTTATTGCCATACTCAGCCTCCCGGTTGCGACAAACGCCGTTTTAACTGCACTCCCGACAGAAGCACCCACGCCGCCGTAACCACCCAAGCGCCTATCACATAATCGCTATGCCACAGCAACAACACAGCCGCACATCCCATTACACCAAGCACCAATAACACAAATACCCGCGAAGAGACACGAAGCCCAAACTTTATCCGGCAAAGCAAATAAATACCCACTCCCGAAAACAAGTACGCCAACAGATAGGCTACACCTACACCGGTCAATCCCCACTGGGTATATCCCACCAAATAAAGGACAAACATCAATGTATCGGCCAAAACCTCGGTAATCAGGTAGAGACGACCGGCTCCCTTAGCCAACAGCACGAAACTGACACTCCACGAGAAGGCTCGTAGCAGCATACCCAATGCCGCCCACGAGATATACCCCCCTATCACTAAAAAATCGGCCGTATATAATATATGTATAATCACCGTCTGCATGACGATAAAAAGCGAAATGAAAGGGGCTAAAATCAACAACGAAGTCTCTATCTGCTGCGAAACATGCTTCGATAACAGTTGCCGATCCTCGCACACTGCCGACAATCGGGGATAATACTCCATCGACATCGCCGTAAAGACCAAACCCACATACTGCATGACCAACGTATAGCCGGCCTGAAAAAATCCCACTTCTCCCGTACCGCCACGATGATTGAGCCAAGCGACAAACAAATAGGAGTATAGTGTCGTAACGAAACCGCTCACCGTCATGTAAATTCCCAACGAAGCGATATGCTTTCCCTGTCGATAGGTTTCGCCCCAACTCATCGGCACCGGTTTGATCTTCATGCGACGTCCCAACAAAACGGTAACAATCCAAATTGCAAACGTGTGAACAATAATTGCCGGCACGATACCCGAAATTCCGAAAAAATAGAATAGCGGCAACGACAGCAACAGAGCCAAAAACGAACCTAAAACCGAACATCGGGCCAATACGCGCAAACGTTCCGACGCCTGTATCACAGCTCGCTCTCCCTCGGTGAGCGAAGTGAACAGCAATGTACACGACAAAAATACATATCCCCAAATGTGGGTATCGTCGCCAAACGTATAACGGCTCAACACGGGGGCAAAGGTGAGCATAACCACCGCCCCCAATAATCCCGTAAACCAAATCCAACGGCGCACAACCGTTACCAATTCGCTAAATCGGCTAAGGTCGCCCGATTTAAAGGCTCTCGACAAATCGCGCACCGAACTGGTACCGATACCCAACTTCGTGAGCGAAGAGATCATCTCCACCGTATTGTTATACAACCCAATGATACCCACGCCTACTTCGCCCAACCACACTGCCACCAGCTTGGTTTTAATAATCGAGCAGAGGATAGTAAAGACCTGTGTCCCCCCGAAAAGGCCGGTCGCCTTCACGATAGTACGGTACAGATTTTTCTCCTCTCCTTCGTTCATAGCGCAATTTCATATATGTTATAGGCTATCGCACGACACCCGAAACCTTCCTTTTGGGTAATAAGCCCTTCATTAAGATAATGACCCATATCTTCGGTCGACTGCCCGAAATCGAACCATTTGCGACTGGCAAATATCTCGCCAATGACTTTCCCATATAACAGATCGAGAGCTCCCGAAGATTTTCCTTCGGCCGAAGCCGAAGTATATTGCGCATGAGCCACAATACCCGTGTCGTAAACCACGCTGCCCGCCAGTACCACCCCGTCGCGCATGGTTACAAAATGGCGTATGCGATCGGGGAAACGGCTGTGAAGCAACTCTATCTCGGCTAACGAATGAACCGGTTTCACCCGAAATCGCTCTTGTAAATTGGATTCCAAGATAGACCAAAAAGGAGCGAAATCGGTCGTCTCGACTACCTGTAAGCCGGCTTGCTGTGCTTTCTTTATACGGCTGCGGCGATCGGCCCGAAAGCGTAACGGACAAGCCTGTTCGACCGTCGACGAAATATTACACCCCACCCACCGGGCACCCAGCCTAAACAAAGCATACACATCGGCTTCCGAGGGATAACGGTGGTATATATGGGGCACACACTTGTACACCCATTTGACAAATCGCTCTTTTCGCAAGAAATCGACTATTAATTGCATAATTTCAAGCACTTGTACCGTTGTGTTGCGAGTGGTAACAATCAGTCCGCCATAAGTAAGTCCGGCGTGCGAATAAAGCACATCGCCCGTTTTATTGGCCGGGAGCAGCGCCAACAACTTATTCCCTTCATAAATCAAAAGCGAATAATCGGTAAAGCGGTCGGCATGATACTCCATATATTCCCGCAAAAACAGAAACGTACCGTTCGACGACTCGTTTACAAAATCGTTCCAATCCCGACGATAAGCCGCAGTATAGCGATGAATCTCCATAACATCTTCTCTTTTTACAGGTTAAGCCACGATTCAGGATTCAGTTTCGTCCGTTCCTTCCACAACTGGAAAGTAAGTATCGTACGGTTGCCGTCTTGCGAATCGGAATAGATTTTTCCCAAATTCTGCCCGGTCGTTACCTTCTCGCCCGCCCGCACATACACCTCGCTCAGGTTGGCATAAATCGTGAGGTAATTACCGTGACGAACAATAATGGTACTGTTATACCCCGGCGTCACGAAAATGCGGGAGACAACGCCGTCGAATACCGACCGTGCTTTTGTACCCGGTGTAGTCTCTATATCGATTCCGCTGTTTTCGGTCTGCACGTAGCGTAATTCGGGATGCCGCTGGATACCGAAATGGGCCACAATCTTATAACTGCCCGACAACGGGAAGGGTAATTTCCCTTTGTTCTTTTCAAAGCTGCCCGACAGGGCCAACTCCTCTTTGGTCATCTTGTACCCTTTGGTCGAACGTTGGGCGGTGGCCGTTCCGCCTTTGGCCTTATTCGCTCTATCCGACGACTTGCGTTCCTCCTCGGCGATGAGTTGTTCCAACTTACGGTCCAAAGCCTCGGCTTGTTTGCGCTTTCGTTCTATCTCTTTTTTCAGTTGCCGCTCCTGCTTCTTCAATCCGGCAATCAAGGTACGTTTGCTGCCCTCTTGTTTTTTCAATACCTCGGCTTCGGCATTGCGTTCCTTCAACACGGCATTCTTTTCGGCAACGCTCTTCGCCAATTGTTTCTGCAACTCCTCCAACTGCTGTTTACGCTCGGCAATTTCGGCAGCCTGCCGTTTACGCCACGCCGAATATTCTTTCAAATAACGAGCCCGACGATACGACTGGCTCAACGACGAAGCCGAAAAGATAAACATCAATTCGTCGTACTCCGACCGCTGATGTCCCATACGCTTCACCGCGTTGGCATAGCTACGCTTTTTGGCTGTCAAATCTTTTTGCAACAGATAAATAGTATCCTTTACCGCCCGCTGTTTGCGATTAATCACAGCTATTTCCTTGTTTATCTTTGCAATGAGGTTACGCTGTTGTTTTATTTCGGCTGTAATACTATTCAACTCGTTCAACGAACTTTTGGCGCTACGCAGCGTCTTATCGAGTTTCTTGTTGGTCTCATTCAATTCTTTTAGTGTCTGTTCCCGGTTTTTCCGCAACTTCTCCATTTCGAGAGTCTGCGAAAAAAGTGTTGTCGAAACGCCCAAGCACAAACAGAATATGACTAAAAATCTTTTCATAACGACAACTCCTTCAACAACTGTGTAGCCGAGAGGCGAGTGTACCTCGACAAATCGGGTTTTTCTATACTCAACTTCCCGTTCCAAGAAATGGAAGAGGAATCATAGCCAAGATTCAAAGCTATCGGGAAGCTCAAACCCTTCAACGTGATTTTCATTTCCGTAGGGAAATTCCCGCTTTGCCCCTGTTTGATGAATTGCGAATAGGAACAATTTATCGCCTTGCTCCCGCCCGACGAAGTCAATACCGTAGAAAGCAATTTCGTCCCTTCTAAATCGAACCGATACCCAAACCGACTATCCCGGTCCCGGGGCGAAAGGCTCCATCGCGAAGATCCATTATCGACCACCTCAAAATCGGCCAACGTATACGAATTTGTCTCGCTTTTCAACAAAAATATCCTTCCCAACAAAGCATCTTGTATGGTTTGCAACGATATGGGATTGGACAATCGGTTGCCTATGCTCTGCAACGACTCGGACAGATAGCGTTTCTGCATTTTATCCATTATGAAAAGGCTGTCGGCTGTCATATATACCCGCGCTACCTCTATCCCCAACAAAACTCTCACCGAAACTTGCAACGCCTCGCCCCGAATCATACGCACTTGTGTAGAGGCACTGAGCGAACTGCCCGAACCGAATGAAAATGTGGCCGAACCTTTCGAAGAAAAAGTCGTCCATTCGGGATACGATGCGGTCAACAACTCGAAGTTGTTGACAACCTCCTGCGGGACAGACTGACGAGAGGTCAACTCCTTTCCGCTTTTACAACCCGCCAAAATCGCCAACACGGCCAAACAGGCCAAAATTCGTGCATATCTCATTTCTCTATATATTTCTTTTGCTTAATCTTCTCCTTCAACAAATCGGCCGACTCGCTTCCCGTGTCGAGCGCCTTTTGCCAATACTCCACGGCTTCGTCGACCTCGCCCAACATAAACAAAATATCGCCGTAATGCTCAAACAATTCGGCACTCGGTGCCTCGGCTTTATCCAAAGCATTCTTCATATAAAGCCGCGCCAAAGAGTAATTGCCCTGCTTAAAAAATATCCAAGCATAGGTATCGAGGTAAGTGGCATTATCGGGTTCGGCCTTCACCGTTTGTGCACTCATTCGCTCGGCTTTACCCAAATCGCGTCCTTCCACCGCCAAGAAATAGCTGTAATTGTTCAGCACCGGAATATTCGAAGCATTGTACAGCAAGGCTTTATCGTACATTTCATACGCCTTGTCGCGATCTCCTGCCGAATAATAGACGTCGCCCATCTGTCCGTAAAAAAACGATTTCGTCCCGCCATCGCCCTCATCGACATAGGTCAATCCCGTTTCCAACATTTCAAGCGCCTCGGTGTAACTCTTGGTCTGTGCACTGGCTACCGCCACATACATATAAATGTCCTTTTGGTCGGGAACATATTGTATGGCTCTTTTACCCACCTGTATCACTTCGGGATATTTTTCCTGATAAAGATACAAACCTATCAACTGCAACCAGTTTTCGGGATTGGTAGGCGACAAATCCGCTGCAAAAGCATATTGCTCCTCGGCTTTGGCAAACTCCTTGCGGCTCGACAGATACATTCCAAAAAGGCGATGAACCGGCTCCTCTTGCGGGTACTGTTCCAGCATTTCGGCAAAAAGCGAATCTACCCGGTTGAGCTCCTGATTTTTCTTCATCAAGTCCACAATATACGTACTGAAAATACTCAACTTCGTATCGACATCGATGTGGCGGTTTATCAAAGCATTGCGAATCTCGTTATTATAGGCAATCGAGTCGCCTTTCTTTTCGTAATAACCGGCTCTCGACAAATAAATATAGCCATTCTCGGGTTCTGTTTCCAACGCTTTGTCGTACATCGACAGCGCCGCCGAATCGTTTCCCGCCTCCAAATAGATATCGCCCAAAAGCCGCATATAATCGGTATTTTGAGGGAATGTGCGTTGCAACTTTTCGGCTTCGGAAACCATAGCCTCTCGATCGCCCATATACTCATACAGTTTCAATTTCTCTATGGTAATAGGCTCCATCATACCCATCGAAAGTTCCATGCTGTCGTAACAGGCCACGGCCGACTTAATGTCGCCTTTGGCTGTATATGCTTCGGCCAAAGCCGAATTTATTTCGCTCTTGTCGGGATTCTTTTTCAACAACCGGGACCATATCCTTATGGCTTCGTCGTGGTGGCCGCTTTGCTGTGAAAAATTGGCATATACCGCATTGTACCAATAATTATCGGGATACTTTTCGGCAGCATAGCACAAGTCCTTTCGAGCCTGTTCATAACGGCCCAAACGCAAATAGTAGGGAGCTAAAAAGAAACGGGCGGCGGCACTGGTCGTATCTATTTCGACGGCCCGGCTCATCAAATCGAAAGCCGCATCGTTCTCCCCGATCGCTTTCAGCCGTTCGGCCTCCAAATAAAAATAATCAAATTTTCGCTGCTCATCAAACGATAGCCCTTCGCTCTTCGCTACATCTTTATGTAGGGCACAACCCATGAGAACAATACCCAATATCAGGCATTGCAATCCCATTAATCCATATTTTCGCATTCCTATCCCCATTGTAATCTTTCGCGGAGACTTTTATTTCACACCCGTATGGCCAAACCCTCCGGCCCCACGCTCCGTCTCATCTAAGCTATCGACCTCGTCCCACTCTACCCGGCAATACTCTTTTACCACCATTTGGCAAATCCGTTCCCCATCTTCAATAGTAAAGGGCTTATCCGAAACATTCAGTACAATGATACCCACCTCGCCCCGATAATCGGCGTCGATTGTCCCCGGCGTATTGGGTATGGTAATACCATGTTTCAAAGCCAATCCGCTGCGCGGACGAATTTGGGCCTCGTAACCTTCGGGCAAGGCGATATAAAGCCCGGTAGGTATGAGCTTGCGCTCTAAGGGTGCCAGCACTACCGGTTCCGACAAGTTGGCACGAATATCCATACCCGCCGAAAACAAGGTGCTGTAAGAGGGTAACGCATGATGCGACTTATTGACTATCTTAACTGAAACTTTCATCGAAATATACTTTTATAAAAATACTTACTCCTGCTCTTTTAATTTGCGAAAATAACGAAATCCTATCAAAAAAGCACCCTATTTTTTATATTTTAATTCGATATATCACAAATAGAGAGAGCTTTTTACCACATCGCAATATTTTATCTCTCTTTTTTTACTACATTTGCAAAGATTGACGACAAAAATCCGTATGAACACACAAGCCAAAGAGCACTCCTCACAAATGTATTGGGAGAGACTGATCACTTCCAAAAGGTTTGGCATGGAGCAATATCACGACGACAGACGCCATACTCGAACCGACTTTCAACGCGACTACGACAGGTTGGTTTTTTCGGCGCCATTCCGCCGGTTGCAGAACAAAACGCAGGTATTCCCGTTGCCGGGGAGTATTTTTGTTCACAACAGACTGACTCACAGCCTCGAAGTATCTTGTGTAGGACGATCGTTGGGAAATAATGTGTCGGCTACACTCTCCGAAAAATACAGTGCCGAACCGTGGTGCCACAAACTCTATCATTTGGGAGCCATCACCTCGGCAGCTTGTTTGGCTCACGATTTGGGGAATCCACCCTTTGGACATTCGGGCGAAAGGGCTATTGCCACCTACTTCTCGGAGGGGAACGGACAAGTGTTGAAAAAAGAGTTGAGGAACGAACACCATTGGCAAGACTTCACTCATTTCGAAGGCAATGCAAACGCCTTCCGATTACTCACCCACCAATTTCAAGGCCGCCGGCCCGGAGGTTTTGCGCTCACCTACTCGACTTTGGCCTCGATCGTCAAATACCCCTATTCCTCGATCCAGTCGACCAAAAAGGGGAAATCGGGATTTTTCACTTCCGAAAAAAAAGATTTCCTCCGTATTGCCGACGATTTGGGACTGTTGCCCGAAGGCGATAGCGGGGAACGGTATCACCGCCACCCGCTGGTCTATTTGGTCGAAGCCGCCGACGACATCTGTTACCAAATCATGGACATCGAAGATGCCCACAAACTGAAAATACTCACTACCGAAACTGTCAAGAAGTTGTTTCTCGACTTCTTCGACGAGAAACGGAAAAAACATATCAACGACGTATTAAAAGTGGTTACCGACCTCAACGAGCAAATCGTCTACCTCCGCTCCTGTGTGATCGGCACCCTCATCGACGAATGTTCGGCCCTCTTCTGCCGCGAAGAACAAACTCTGCTCGAAGGCAAATTTACCGGAGCATTGGTCGATCACATCTCCGAAATGCCTCGTAAAGCCTATCAAAACTGCGCGGCAACCGCTTCGGAAAAAATCTACAAATCGTCCGACGTATTAGACATTGAGTTGGCCGGTAACCGCATTATCTCGGTTCTACTCGACAAATTCTTGGATGCTGTGCGATTCCCCGACAAGGCATACTCCAAACTGCTATTGAACAAAGTTCCCCAACAATACGAAGTACGGGCACCCTCGCTTTACGGGAAGGTACAAGCCGTTATCGACTACATATCGGGTATGACCGACGTTTATGCCCTTGATCTTTATCGTAAAATCAACGGTATGAGCCTGCCATCACTCTAAAACAAGAACATCACATGAAGAAAATTGCCACAATACTTCTGCTCCTGTTCCTTATTACACCGCTGCTTTGGGCTGTGGAGTACACCGTCGAACAAGTACCCAACGTACACCTCAACGACGGCCGACGATTTGTAACCAATCCCGACGGTATTCTCTCGGCCGAAACCGTAAGCCGCCTCGACCAAATGCTCCTCTCCCTGCAAGAAACCAACACCTCGGAAGTCGCGGTAGTTGCCCTACAATCGATTGGCAACAGCGACATAGACCTCTTTGCTACCGACCTCTTCACACAATGGGGTATAGGCAAACAGAACGACAACGGCCTGCTTGTGCTGCTTGTCCTCGACCAGCGTAAAATCACATTCCGCACCGGTTATGGCATAGAAGGAGTATTGCCCGATGCCATTTGCAAACGTATACAGTCGCGATACATCATACCGCAATTCAAAGAGGGCAACTACGACCGGGGAATCCTCGACGGGATGAACGCTATCGTTCAAATATTAACCACGCCCGAGGCCGTAAGTGAACTTACAGCTTTGCCCGCCGAGAGGTCCACCACCGACTGGAACCGGATATTCAATATCTACATTACTATTTCACTCGTCGTATCGCATGCCCTTTTATTTTATATGATTTGGATTACGATACGCCATACCAAAGAAGAACCTTACGAACGTTATAAACGGCTGGCCGGGCTCCGCCCATTCCTTTTAGCCGGATGTTTTCTATTCCCCTTCTTTATCATTCTCCTTTACCTCGGACTTAAACGCCGTTTGAAACGGCTGCGCAATAAAACCCGCGTGTGCGAATTGTGTGGGAACAAAATGAGAAAACTCAACGAAGAGGAGGATAACCTATACCTCACCCCGCAAGAGAATACCGAAGAGAAACTCCATTCGGTAGATTACGACGTATGGCTTTGCGACCAATGCGGAAACACGCTGGTATATCCCTACGAAAACCAATTCACCCAATTCCAAAGATGCCCCTATTGCCATAGCCGAGCTTACAGCTTCGAAGGCGACCACATTTTGCGCAGGGCCACCACCGTCAGCACCGGACTGGGCGAAAAGCGTTACTGCTGTGCCCATTGCCACAAGATAGACCGCAAACAATACATTATTCCCATGCTCGCAGCCGCAACAATAATCGGCGGTTCGGGACGAGGCGGAGGGTTCGGAGGCAGCGGCTTTGGCGGAGGATTCGGTGGCGGTGCTACCGGTGGCGGAGGATCCACATCGGGCTGGTAACCCAAGAAAATTATTAATCACACATATATACAAAACAGGCCATGAAAACGAAAAAATTGCATCATCTACTCCTTGCGTCGACAGCCTCTTTGTTATGCGCGTGCTCGACACAGGAAAGTCCCATCGCCCTGCAATGGGAAATGGGTAAAAATGGAATTGTTCCCGGATTTTATGAAAGTTCATTTACCCTAATCAACACGTCGAACAAGCCTATCGAATCCAACTGGGAAATCTACTACACACAACTCTCTCCCCGACAAGTGACGATGAACGAAGGCTCGCCCATTATCATCGAAATGGTAAATCCCGGATTCTACAAGATAACACCCTCGTCCACTTGGGAAACGCTTGCTCCGGGCGATTCGATAACTGTCAACTATTTGAACAAAGGAATTTTCGTTCAAACACAATTTATCCCTAAATCCCCGTTCTTTGTCACAGGTAATAACAACCCCGTTCCCGTTCCACTCGTTATCGCACCTTTCGACCGCGAAGAGCAATGGACAGTCCCCGGAAGAGTAGCTCCCCCCTATCCCGACGGAGAGATTGTTTATGCCCACAATGAAGCTCTCGCAACCGATTATGCCATACAACCCTACGATATGTTGCCTTCGCTCAAAGAGGCAACCCCAAGAGAAGGGACAAGTATCATATTCAAAGATATATCGTTAAGTGTCGAAGAGGGATTCGCCAACGAAGCCCAACTGCTGATGGACGAACTAAAAGCAATGGGGTACAACGTCACAGACAAGGGTCAAACAGTAATTGCCTTGTGCCATTTCCCCCAAAATATGCCCGTCAAAAATGACGAACACTACAGGCTCGACATCAAAAACAACTATGTGACCATAAGCGGCGGAACTCCCCACGCCATATTCAACGGAACCCGCACCCTGCTTTCCCTGCTGAAAAGACAAGAGATACCGGCACGGCTCGACAATGTAGCCATAAACGACTATCCCGACCTGCTTTACCGGGGTATGATGCTCGACATCTCGCGCAACTTTACTAAAAAAGCCGATTTGTTGAAACTGCTCGATGTCTTAGCCAATTACAAAATCAACGTATTCCATTTCCATTTCAGCGACGACGAAGCGTGGAGACTCGAAATTCCCGGATTGGAAGAGTTGACCGAAATCGGCTCGCGACGGGGATTCACCCGCGACGAAAGCCAATGCCTCTACCCCATATTTTATGGAGGGTGGAATCCAGCCGACACAACCACCACGGCAAACGGATATTACACCCGACAAGACTTTATCGAAGTGCTGCAATATGCTGCGGCACGGCACATCACCGTCATTCCCGAAATCGAATCGCCGGGACACGCACGGGCTGCAATCATAGCCATGAAAGCCCGATACAATCGATTGAAAGACAGCAATCGGGAACAAGCCGAAGAATATCTGCTATCGGAAGAAGCCGACACCTCGAAATATGTCTCGGCACAAGCCTATACCGATAATGTGCTGAATGTTGCGCTCCCCTCGGTTTATCGCTTCATGGAAAAAGTTAGCGACGAAATTATCGCCATGTATAAAGAGGCCGGCGTTCCTCTCGAAACCATTCACATCGGAGGCGACGAAGTTCCTCACGGCTCATGGGAAGGTTCTCCCCTTTGCCATCGATTCATGGAAGAACATGGTATGAAAAATGTCCACGAACTGTCGGAATATTTCTTGGAAAATGTTTCCCAAATGCTCTCGGACAAAGGGCTTAAAACATCGGGCTGGCAAGAAGTTGCCCTCAACCATTCGCCCGAACTGAACGCCCGAATCGCACCCCGCTTCCACGGCGTATATTGTTGGAGTACCATCGGCAAAAACAGCATTGTCCCATACACCGTCGCCAACGAAGGCTACGACGTAATCCTTTGCAACGTGAACAATTTCTACCTCGATTTGGCATACAACCCGCACAAAAACGAACCGGGACTTACATGGGGCGGATATGTCAACGAATTTGCTTCGTTCAATATGCTCCCCTACAACATCTATTGTTCGGCTCGGGAAAATATGGCAGGCGAGAAAACCGACCTCAAAACGGCCGGCAAAGGGAAAATACAACTTACCGAAAAGTCTCGCCCCCACATCAAAGGTATACAAGCACAACTGTTCTCCGAAACCATAGGTGGATTCGATATGGTACAATACTATACCTTCCCCAAAATTTTCGGTCTCGTGGAACGCGGGTGGAATGCATTCCCCGAATGGTCGCCCACAACCAGCGACGACAAACAACCGTTATACGAGAAAGCCCGGGCTATCTATAACGCCAAACTCGCTCAAATAGAATTACCCCGGTTGGCTCTCGATAATGTCAATTTCAGGATTGCTCAACCCGGTATTAAAATTGTCGAAGGTAAACTCTATGCCAATTCGCCCATACCGCAAGCCGAAATCCGGTATACCATCGACGGAACCGAACCTACGGCAAACTCTACATTGTGGGAAGCTCCGGTCGACTGCAATGCTTCGATCGTAAAGGCAAAACTTTTCTACTTAGGAAAAGAAAGTCTTACCACCAATCTCTCGACAAAGTAACCGCCATATAGGCAAATGAAGAGAGCCGTACAAAATTGTACGGCTCTCTTCATTTTTATATTATTGGCAAAAGTTTTATCACAAAAATGGTCTCATTGGAGAACCACCCCTATCGGGTTTATTTAGAATGAGCTAACAGATACTCGGCAATCTGTACGGCATTCAGTGCGGCACCCTTCTTGATTTGGTCGCTCACCGTCCAGAAAGTCAACCCGTTGGGATTCGAAATATCGGCACGAATACGCCCTACATACACGGGATCGTGACCGGCCTTCTCCAACGGCATGGGATATACCCGGTTCGCAGGATCATCTTCCAGCACAACACCTTCGGCCTTAGCGAAAGCCTCGCGAGCCTCGGCCACCGAAACGGGTCGCTCGGTCTCCACCCAAATGGCCTCGGAGTGAGCCCGCATGACCGGTACACGGACACAAGTTGCGCTTACAGCAATATCGGAGTGCATGATCTTGCGAGTTTCGTTATACATCTTCATCTCCTCTTTGGTATATAAATTATCGGTAAATACATCGACCTGAGGAATAAGATTGTAGGCCAACTGGAAGAAAAATTTCTCTACCGTGGGCTTTTCGCCCGCAACCAATTGTTCATACTGTTTTTTCAACTCGGCCATCGCCGAAGCCCCTGCGCCACTGGCGGCTTGGTATGTAGCTACATGAACCCGCTTAATATGCGACAACGATTCTATGGCATTCAATGCGACCACCATCTGTATGGTCGTGCAGTTGGGATTAGCAATAATACCGCGGGGACGCACGAAGGCATCGTCGCCGTTTACCTCGGGAACCACCAAAGGCACATCGTCGTCCATACGGAATGCACTCGAATTGTCGATCATAATCGCCCCATAACGGGTTATCGTCTCGGCAAACTCTTTCGACGTACCGGCTCCTGCCGAGGTAAAAGCTATATCCACACCTTTAAAATCGTCATTGTGTTTCAGCTCCTTGACTACAATCTGTTTACCACGGAATGTATATTCACGACCTGCACTGCGAGAAGACCCGAATAACAACAATTCGTCGATCGGGAAATTCCGCTCCTCCAAAACTCTCAGGAACTCTTGTCCGACAGCGCCACTGGCGCCCACAATAGCGACTTTCATCTTTTTTCTTTTATAAATTTATTTAGAATACTTATTTATTGCCAAATTCCGAAAATTGACGCAAATATACAACAAATTACACGATTCCATAACAAAACGAATATAATTATATCGTTTGGCCTACATTTTAGCCAATAATTGGAGTTTTTAAACAGAAGATTGTTATTCCTTGCAAGAGATAACTTTTATTTGTATTTTTGTTGCAAAAACATAGTTTCTATATCTTAAAAATAACAGGGTCATGGGCGGTATTACGACTCTACCTATTGAAAATCCGGTATTGATATTTTTTATCGTATTGGTTATTATCCTGCTCGCCCCCATACTCCTCAACCGTATACGCATTCCACATATCATCGGCTTGATTATTGCCGGTATAATCATCGGGCCCAACGGGTTGAATCTGTTGGCACGGGACAGCAGTTTCGAGATCTTCGGCAATGTGGGTATTCTTTATTTAATGTTTTTGGCCGGTCTCGAAATCGATATGTACGATTTCAAAAACAGCAAAAAAGATGGTATCATATTCGGGCTGTACACCTTCCTCATTCCCATGATTTTGGGTACCACCATCAGCTACTATACCCTGCATCTCGACCTCATGACCTCCATCTTGCTGGCAAGTATGTACGCGTCGCACACACTCATAGCCTATCCCATCATCAGCCGATACGGCATTTCGCGCAGCCGGGCGGTACCCATTACCATTGCCGGAACTATTTTTACCGTACTCGGTGCCTTGATTATTTTAGCGGTAATTTCGGGAATGGTGCGAGGGGACCTCACAGAATTTTTTTGGTTGAGGCTATCGGTCAACATTATCATTTACAGTTTAGCCATCTTATATATCTATCCCCGGCTGACTCGCTGGTTTTTCAAAACATACAACGACAACGTCACCCAATTCATCTTTATTTTGGCACTGGTGTTTTTGGCTTCTTATATGGCCCAAGTAATTGGATTGGAAGCCATCTTAGGGGCATTCTTCGCCGGGATTGTTCTAAACCGGTTCATACCCAACGTATCGCCTTTGATGAATCGGCTCGAATTTGTAGGTAATGCCTTGTTCATACCCTACTTTCTGATTGGGGTAGGTATGCTTATCGACCTGCGGGTCATTTTCAAGAGTACCGAAACAATTATCGTGGCCGCCAATATGTCGATTGTCGCTACCCTGTGCAAATGGCTGGCCGCATGGCTCACCCAAAAGACCTGCCACATGACCAAGCTCGACAGGCAGCTCATATTCGGGTTGAGCAACGCCCAAGCGGCAGCGACACTGGCCGCCGTAATTATCGGCCACGACATAGGCCTTTTTAACGAGGAAATACTCAACGGAACCATTGTCATGATTTTAGTGACTTGCATTATCAGTTCGTTAGTTACCGAGAAAGCGGCCCGCCGTATGGTTATCGAAATACAAAACAACGAACCGACGAACTACAAATCGCCTATACAAAACGAACAGATACTAATCCCCATCGCAAATCCCAGCACGATCGAAAACCTCATCAACCTGGCCCTGTTATTGAAATCGCCGCAAAGAAAATCATCGCTCTATGCCTTGCACGTGACCGACGACGAGAAAAAAAACAATTATCTCTCGCAATCCTTGCTCGAACAGGCCGGTAAAGTAGCTTCATCGGCCGATACGAGGCTGATTCCCATCGCCCGGTACGACATGAACATAACCAGTGGAATTATCCACACCATGAAAGAAAAAAACATTACGGAAGTCGTGCTCGGGTTACACCACAAAGCCAATATTGTCGATACCTTTTTTGGCGCGAAAATCGAGTCGCTTCTTAAAAACACCAACAAGATGATACTCATCTCGAAGTGTGTAAACCCCATAAACACCGTTACCCGTATTGTTATCGCCGTGCCTCGCAAGGCCGAATATGAAACCGGATTCGCTCGATGGATAGACCGGGTAGCCAATATGGCCAAACAAATTGGCTGCCGTGCCATATTCTATGCCTATGCCGAAACCATTCCTTACCTGAAAGCTCGTCTACGAGCCGGCCGGTACAATATACGCAACGAATTTGAAATACTCGAAAACTGGGACGACTTCTTACTTTTGGCCAATGCCGTCCTCGACGACGACCTGTTTATCATCGTGAGCGCCCGTCCTACCTCGGTATCGTTCCATGCCGATGCAGACAAAATACCCTCGTTCCTCTCGAAATATTTTGCCAACAATAATTTGATTGTCCTGTACCCCGAACAATTCGGGACGGCCGAACCGGCACCATCGTCGTTTATCGAACCCATGTCGCACGATATGCTCAGCCATACCGAGATATTAGGAATCGAAAAGATTTTCCGAAAACTTATCGCTTACAAAAAACGGTGGACACACCGTAACCGCAAAAAGAAAATAGAGCTTTAAAGGCTATCCTGTTCCTGCACAACAACGCGCAATAGCATACCTTGCCTGCCCCCGTTGCACATTATCTACGCATAAACTTTACTCCTGCCTAAAACAAAAAAGGGAAGGCTCAATTCGCCTTCCCTTTTATACCTTCATAAAATAAACTCTTATTTTACTTTATCAGCCAACTCGGCACCTGCTTTGAATTTAACCACTTTCTTCGCAGCGATAGTGATTTTTTGTTTAGTAGCAGGATTGATACCGGTACGAGCAGCTTTTTCCGAAACGCCAAAAGTTCCAAAACCAATAAGGGCAACTTTGTCGCCTTTAACGAGAGATTCCGAAACAGCATCTACAAAAGCTTCCAAAGCTTTTTTGGCATCTACCTTGCTCAAACCGGCTTTTTCGGCCATGGCATTAATAAGTTCAGTCTTGTTCATAACACGTATAATTTAAAGTTAAATAAATAATTCTCCATGAAGAGCAGCACCACAAATGTAAAGATTAAAATGAAATAGTGCAAACAATACAGTAAAAAAATATAATAAAAGCCTTGAATTTGTAATATAAACCCATCTCGTTTGATTAAATACTCGAAAAATCACTATTTTTGTCTGCAAATTGAGGTATTGCAAAATTTTATATTTCTATAAACGAGTTTGTTATATCTCTGTAAGAAAATACATAATATATGCAAAACAAATCGTTTTTTGGGTCAATTCCGCCAGTAACGCTCAACTTGATTATCGTCAATTTTATCGTGTGGCTGGCCGCCTTGACTCTACCCAAAATTGCCGGTATAAATTTGAATTACTGGTTGGGGTTACACTATTTCGAAGCCGACGACTTCAACGCCATACAACTGGTCACCTATATGTTCTTGCACGACACCGGGAGTATCGACCATATTTTCTTCAATATGTTCTCGGTCTTTATGTTCGGTAGAACTCTCGAAGCCGTTTGGGGAGGCAAACGTTTCCTGTTCTACTACATTACCACCGGTATAGGTGCCGCCTTGATACAAGAGGTAGCTTGGTATTTCGAGCTGCACTCGGCTATCGAAGCAACTGTAAACCAATTGGGTTGGGAACAAACCTCACAACTTCTCAACCAATTCATCACGGTCGGAGCCTCCGGTGCCGCATTCGGTATCCTATTGGCGTTTGGTATGTTATTCCCCAACGCTCCACTCTTCATCATATTCATACCCATACCCATCAAAGCAAAATACTTTGTAATCTTCTACGGTATTCTCGAACTCTTTTTCGGTATCAGCGGAACGATGAGCAGCGTAGCCCATTTTGCCCATTTGGGAGGTATGTTATTTGGATTCTTCCTCATTCGTTACTGGAAAAAGAAAGGCATAGGCGGTGGCGGCTTCTATTATTGACAATCTTAAACGGCAATTCAAGCAAGGCTCTGTATTGCTGAAACTCATCTATATAAACGTAGCTATATTCCTCCTGCTACGGCTTATATGGGTAGGATTAATACTGTTCAATGTCGATGGCTCCCAAATTCTCTCGTTTATCGAAATGCCGTCGGCACCCGATCTCTTTATCACACGTCCGTGGACATTGCTCACCTATATGTTTGTTCATTTCGACGTATGGCATATTTTATTCAATATGCTTTGGCTCTACTGGTTCGGACAAATATTTCTCTTATCGTTTGGCGAGAAACAAATGGTAGGGCTATACTTGTGGGGGGGTATTGCAGGCGGATTGCTCTATCTGTTGTCGTACAATCTGTTTCCCTACTTCGACGGGAAAGAGGGCCTCATGTGCGGAGCATCAGCCTCGATAATAGCCATTGTCGTAGCCACCGCTTTCCGAATGCCCGATTATAAAATCAATTTGCTCTTCCTCGGTGCCATACCGCTCAAATACATTGCCATCGTCACCATCATCATCGATTTGTTAAGTGTCACATCGACCAACGGAGGAGGGCACATCGCACACCTCGGAGGAGCTATCATCGGATACTGGTTTATTGCGCGTTGGGAAAAAGGGAAAGACATTACAGCTCCCATCAACAGGCTTATCGATAGGATTGTAACCTTCTGCAAGCCACGACCCAAAATAAAAATATCGCGAAGCCATACTCGTCGTACCACAACACGACCCGAAACCGATGCCGAATACCACACTCGAAAAAAAAAGGAAAACGAAGAGATAGACATCATTCTCGATAAAATAAAGAAATCGGGATACTCGTCACTCTCGACCGAAGAGAAGAAAAGGTTGTTCGAAATGGGTAAAAAATAGCAATGGCATGAAACACCTCATAAAAATCATATTACTGCTGTTCAGCCTGTTATGGGGGATTCTGCTCATCATGGGAGCTTATTCGGCCTATTGTCCTACCAAAATAGGAATTTTACTCGAACTTTTATTCCCCGTGACTCTCTTTGTTTGTATAGCATTACTTTTTATTTGGCTCGTTTACAATCCACGCTATATATGGGTACCGGCAGCAGCGCTTATTTTGTCTTGGGGTGGAATTGCCCGATACTGCCCCATTCATAAGCCCAAGCCCATCGACTGTAACGAGCCCGGCTTCACCTTTATGACCTACAACACCTACTTTTTCCTCGATTACGAAGGAAGTGAAGCCCCGCAAAACCGCACACTCTCTTACATACTGTCGCAAAATGCCGATATTGTTTGCCTGCAAGAAAGCCCTACACTCAGCAGCCCAAATCCGGGATTAAAAATTTCGAAAGCTCAAATCGACAGCATACACGCGCTATATCCATACCGTATCCCCACAGAGCATGGCATGAACTTTCTTTCGAAATATCCGGCAAAATTAATATTCGACACCATCTATTCCGAATCGAGTGCCATGGCTATTTACCGCGTAAAAATAGACCAACGCGAAGTAACTATTGTCAACCAGCACATGGAGTCCATCGGACTTACCCAAACCGACAAAGAACTCTATCAAGAAATAACCGCCCACCCCAATACCGACTACCTCAACGAAGTCAAAAAACACCTGCTCTCCAAACTCGTAAAAGCAGCGGCAACTCGTAACGAACAGGCAGACCAAACCGCCGGGAAGATAGAAGATACCACCGGGAATGTCATTGTCTGTGGCGATTTCAACGACTCACCGCTATCCTACTCCGTTCGCCGATTCCGCCGTATGGGATTCCGCAACGCATACAACGAGTTGGGGTTAGGACCCGGAATCACCTACCATGCCAACCGGTTTTGGTTTCGCATAGACCACATTCTCTACAAAGGCAACATGGAAGCCCAATGGCTCACAAGGCAACGGAACAAAAGTTCCGACCACTACCCGCTTATCACTCGGTTCATTTGGGAAAAACCCGAAAATCATTAACACAGTAATAATATATCTCATGAAAAAACTTTTAGTCACATCATTAATTTGTCTTATGATGATTTCTTGCAGTCAAAAAGAGAACCCGCTCCTCGGCGAATTCAATACGCCGTTCGGGGTTCCGCCGTTTGAACAAATCAAACCGGAACACTATATGCCGGCCTTCGAAGAGGCTATCAAACAACACGATGCCGAAATTGCCGCCATCGTTGCCAACCCCGAAGCGCCCACATTCAAAAATACCATCGAACCGCTCGAATTCAGCGGATTGCTGTTAACCCGGATAAATCTTATTTTCAGCAGCCTCACCGAAGCCGAAACCAACGACCAGCTACAAGCTATCGCCAAAGAAATTTCGCCGAAGCTGACCGAACACTACGACAACATCTCGCTGAACGCCGACCTGTTCGCCCGTATCAAAACCGTCTATGAAAACCGTGAAAACGAAGGCCTCGACCCCGAACAGATGAAAGTCCTCGAAAACCATTACAAAGACTTCGTGCGTGCCGGCGCCCTCCTTTCCGAAGCCGACAAAGACACCCTGCGCGAAATCAACAAGGAGTTGGCTATGCTCTCCATTCAGTATGGCGATAACGCATTGGCCGAATCGAATGCTTTTGAGCTTGTCATCGACAATAAAGACGACCTCGCCGGACTGCCCGAAGCCGTAATTGCAGCCGCTGCCGACGAAGCTGCTGCCCGCAACCAAGCCGGCAAATGGGTATTCACCCTCGATGCGCCCAGCCGCATACCGTTCCTGCAATACGCCGACAACCGCGACCTGCGCGAGAAAGTATACAAAGCCTACGTCAATAAAGCCGACAACGACAACTCTTACGACAACAAGGCTATCGTTTCGAAAATGGTCAATCTCCGATTGAAAAAAGCAAACCTCATGGGATTCGGAACCTATGCCGACTTTGCCCTCGACGACCGCATGGCCAAAACCGATAAAAATGTAAACGACCTTATCAACCGTGTATGGAGCGCTGCCATTCCCCGCGCCAAAGAAGAGGTTGCCGATATGCAAAAAATCATCGACGCCGAAGGCGGCGGATTCAAACTTGCCCCGTGGGACTGGTGGTATTATGCCGAGAAAGTCCGCAAAGCCAAATACGACTTGAACGAGGACGAACTGAAACCCTATTTCAGCCTCGACAACGTACGTGAAGGTGCCTTTATGGTAGCCAACAAACTCTACGGGATTACCATTACCGAGTTGAAAGATATGCCCGTATATCACCCCGATGTACGTGCCTTCGAAGTAAAAGACGCCGATGGCAAACACCTCGCCGTATTCTATACCGACTATTTCCCCCGTCCCGGCAAACGCGCCGGAGCTTGGATGTACAACTTCCGCGAATCGTATGTTCAGGACGGCAACGAAGTGCGTCCTATCGTATACAACGTAGCCAACTTCACCAAACCTACCGCCGATACGCCCTCGTTGCTCACGATCGACGAAGTGCAAACCCTCTTCCACGAGTTCGGCCACGCTTTGCACGGTATGCTCACCCGTTGTCACTATCCTTCGGTAAGCGGCACCAGCGTTGCCCGCGACTTTGTGGAGTTGCCCTCTCAAATCAACGAACATTGGGCCACACACCCCGAGGTATTGAAACTCTATGCCAAACATTACCAAACCGGTGAAATCATTCCCGATTCGCTCATCGAAAAGATGGAAGCTGCCTCGAAGTTCAATCAGGGATTTGCTACCACCGAATTCCTTGCGGCTGCCATTCTCGATATGCGTTGGCACGAAATAAGCGAAGCTAAGGAGTACGATGTCCGCCAATTCGAAAAAGAGGTGGCTCAATCTATCGGCCTCATCGACGAAATCACCTACCGCTACCGCAGCACCTATTTCTCGCACATCTTTACCAACGACTACTGCGCCGGATATTATAGCTATATTTGGGCCGAAGTACTCGACGCCGACGCTTTCGATGCCTTCAAAGAACACGGCATCTTCGATCCCGCCACGGCCAAAGCTTTCCGCGAGAATATTCTCGAAAAAGGAGGCAGTGAAGATCCCATGATCCTCTACCGCCAATTCCGTGGTGCCGATCCCAACCCCGATGCACTGCTCAGGAACCGCGGACTGAAATAATATTTTCCCGTCATTCCATAAGACAATACCGCCGGTATCGACAGCCGATACCGGCGATTTTGTTTTTACTCCGCCTCGAACAGCCTAAATCCTCAAAATAAATCTACGGGAAAGGGCAAAAAAAATGCTCTCCTGTATAGGAGAACATCTTGCCGTACAGAGAGCGGAAGACGAGGCTCAAACTCGCGACCCTCAGCTTGGAAGGCTGATGCTCTATCAACTGAGCTACTTCCGCAAAATTGTGGGCAAAGATGGATTCGAACCACCGAAGGCGTAAGCCAGCAGATTTACAGTCTGCCCCATTTGGCCACTCTGGAATTTGCCCTTAAAGCGAGTGCAAAGATAGCACTCTTATTTTAATTTACAAACGAAATCGTGCATTTTTATTGCCGTTACGGCCACTTCGTCGCCCTTATTTCCCAACTTGCCTCCGGCACGATCTCTCGCCTGCTCCATAGTATCGGTGGTAAGAACTCCAAAAATAAACGGGATGCCAAACAGCGTGTTAAGGTGAGTAATACCCTGGGTAACACTTTGACAAACATAATCGAAATGGGGTGTATCTCCCCGTACTACACAACCGATGGCAATTACGGCATCGGGTTGATAAAACTCGGCCATTTGTTGCGAAGCGAACGTCAATTCGACAGTACCCGGCACACGGGCCACATAAATATTCTCGGCTTTTACACCATTCCGTACCAAAGTATCGACGGCGCCTTTCAACAGGGCATCGGTAATCTCGGCATTCCATTCGGCTGCGGCAATAGCCACTTTCATACCCGAAGCATCGGGCATACTGGCAGCGTCGTACGACGATAAATTGTGATAAGCAGTTGCCATATCTTCTCCTTTTTTTCAAAAAAGGCCGCCTTTCTTTCGAGAGACGGCCTTACCTTATATCTAATTTTTTAATTATTTGCTTTGAGCCCGTTCGATATAACGTTCAATTCCACGTGCTTCGTTCGAGGTAGGATATTTATCTTTTATCTCTTGATAAAGTTTTACGGCAGCATTGTTATTGCCAACTTTCTCATACGCAGTGGCAGCCTTTTTCAAATAGATAGGGCTGAAAACTGCGTTATCCGATGCCTTAGCAGCTTTTTCGAAGTATTTAACGCTTTCGTCGTATTTTTCCATATCGACCAAGCAGTTTCCAATAGCAGCCATTACTGCGGGAGCCAGCACACTTTCATCGGCGCTGAATTTGGAAAGATATTTTTGAGCCGTTTCATATTCTCCCTTTTCATAATAGGCCAAACCCAAATAAGCGTTTGCCAAATTGCCGGCGGCGGTCGAACCGTATTGATCGGCTACGGCCAACAGGCCATCGAATTTTTCATTCCCATTGATTGCCAAATCGATCGAATCATTTTCAAAAGCCATTACTGCCTGATACATTGCAGCCTGAGCTTTATCCTCACGAGGCAACAGATAGAAGTGGCGAACGCCCAAAATAGCGCCGATAATAACCACTACAACCAACAAGCCTATCAAAAGGGGTTTTTGATACTTTTCAACAAACTGTTCCGACATCGAGAGAGCTTCGTTCATTTTCTCAAGCTCGTCTTTTTCTTTTTCTGCCATATTTTTCTTGTCTTTTAATTATTTTTATCCTCATGGAAATTCCCCTGATAAGGAATTGAGTGACAAAAGTAATTTATTTCTTGTTATAAATAAAATTTCATCTTCTTTTTTTTGTACAAGAAGCCCCAATAGACCCGTAGGTACAACTTTTTATCCCACGGAATCGTTCTATTTCGAACTCTCCTTGTTCTAAAAACCCAAATTATTTATGTACATTTGTAGAGATAAAAACGATAACTCGACATGATTCTTTCGCGGCTCTCGATAGTCAACTTCAAAAATATTGCACAGGCCGATTTGGATTTCTCGCCCAACATCAACTGTTTTTTGGGTAACAACGGCATGGGAAAGAGCAATCTGCTCGACGCTATCTATTACCTTTCGTTTTGTAAAAGCTACACCCGAAACCCCGACTCGCAAAACATACGGCATGGCGAGGATTTTTTTGTCGTTCAAGGTTCTTACGAACGAAACGGGAACGACGAGGAGCTCTATTGCGGAATTAAACGCCGGCAAAAAAAAACATTCAAAAGGAATAAGAAAGAGTACGACCGGCTCTCGGATCACATCGGTTTTGCCCCGTTGGTCATGGCGGCGCCCTCGGACAACGAATTGATACAGGGGGGAAGCGAAGAACGGCGCAAATTCATCGATTTGGTAATCAGCCAATTCGACAAACAATATTTGAACACCCTTATCCGGTACAACAAAGCATTGGAACAGCGCAACGCCCTGTTGCGGCAAGAGTGTGCCGAAGAGATATTGTATGAAATTTGGGAAGAGCAGATGGACTCGGCCGCCGCACAAATCTATAAAAGCCGAGAACAATTTTTGCAATCGTTCATTCCCGTGTTTCGCCGGTTTTACAGCGAAATTTCGTCGCAAAACGAATGGGCCGACTTGGTTTACAAATCGCACCTTGCCGACGGACCCCTCCTTCCCCAGTTGAAAGCAACCCGGCAAAGAGACCTCATTTTAGGATATACCTCCCGAGGAATACACCGGGACGAAATGGAAATGATGTTGGGCGAATACCCCATGAAACGAATCGGGTCGCAAGGACAATGCAAAACTTACCTGATTGCCTTACGGCTGGCCCAATACGATTTTTTGCGCGAACAAGGCGACACCACCCCTATATTGCTGCTCGACGACATTTTCGACAAACTCGACACCGAGCGGGTGCAACAAATTGTAAAGCTCGTATCGTCCGACCACTTCGGACAAATATTCATCACCGATACCAACCGAAAATACCTCGACGAAATTGTTCAGTTCATCGGGGCACAATATCGCATCTTTTCGGTGAACCGGGGAGAGTTCTCACTTTTAGAAGATGCATTATCATGAAAAGGCACAACTCACAATCTATCGGAGAAATCATTTCACAATTCATAGCCCAAAACGAGCTTGGGCAAAAACTCGACGAAACTCAAATCATGCAATTGTGGCCCCGTGTAGCCGGCGAGATAATCGGCAGTTACACCCAATCGCTACATGTGCATAACCGTACACTCTATGTACAACTGTCATCGGCCGTCCTTCGCAACGAGCTAATGATGTTGCGCAGCGAACTATTGCAAAAACTCAACGCTGAAATCGGACATCAGGTAATCGACAATATTATTTTCAGATAAAATTCAATTTTCGATAAATCATGGAATCCAACCTACCAACCTTCCGACATACCTTGCCCCTGCAACTGAGGTTCAACGACGTGGATCTGCTGGGACACGTAAACAATTCGATTTACTTCTCTTTTTACGATTTGGGGAAAGCCCGCTATTTCGAGGCTGTCAAAACTCAAAACATAGATTGGAAAAAGGCCGACGTCGTTGTAGCCAATGTCAATGCCGATTTCGTATCGCCCATCTATCCGAGCGAAACAATCGCCGTACAAACCTGTACCATCGAAATAGGGAATCGCAGTTTCAAACTCCTGCAACAAATTGTCAACACCCAAACCGGCCAAATAAAAGGGATATGCCGCACCGTAATGGTAGGATTCGACATCGGCACAGGAAGCGCGGCACCCATCAGCGACGAATGGAAAGAGGCGATCTGCCAATTCGAAGGGAAAGACCTTCGAAAAAAATAATGACAAAATGATCCCCTGCCCCAAACATTCTCACCGTCTTTTATTATTTTTGCACTAATATTTACTATCATTCAAGATTACCGGAATCATGGTCTTTACAGAAAAAATACAAGAAATACTGCAAAAAGAGGCTCAAGCTATCTTGGATATACCCATGACAGACCAGTTTGAAAAAGCCGTTAAACTTATTGTCGAACAGGTACACGAGAAAGGAGGGAAACTGGTTACCAGCGGGATGGGCAAAGCCGGACAGATAGCCATGAATATCGCCACCACATTTTGTTCGACAGGCATTCCCGCCGTATTTCTGCACCCCAGCGAAGCGCAACACGGCGACTTGGGCATTTTACAAAAAAACGATTTGATGTTGGTCATCTCCAATTCGGGGAAAACGCGCGAAATACTCGAACTCCTGCAACTGGCATCAACCCTCATGCCCGACCTCAAATTTATTGTCATCACCGGCAATAACCAAAGCGAGCTGGCCCTGCGTGCCGATGTGTGCCTCTTCACCGGAGCTCCGGGAGAAGTATGTCCGCTGGGACTTACTCCCACTACGTCGACTACCCTCATGACTGTCATCGGCGACATTTTGGTCGTAGGAACCATGGAGGCCACCCACTTCGACGTCAGCCAATATGCCTTGCGTCACCACGGAGGATATTTGGGAGCCCGTTCCCGCGAACAAAGCCAAAACAAAAACTAAACAGCACCGTATGCGTAAAATCATAGGAATAGGAGAGACCATTCTCGACATCATCTTCAAAGAGGGGAAACCGTCGCAAGCCGTTCCGGGCGGCTCCACATTCAACAGCCTCATCTCTCTCGGACGACTGGGTATGCCTACCACCTTTATCAGCGAAATAGGACAGGACACCGTGGGTGACATGATTCTCGATTTTATGCGTACGAACAACGTAGGTACCGAAAATCTTGACATTTTCACCGACGGGAAAACCCCCATATCTCTCGCGTTCCTCGACAGCCGCAACGAGGCCCGATATATGTTTTACAACCAGTTTCCCCAAGACCGGCTCAACTTCGTGTGGCCCCGTATCGACAAGGACGATATCATTGTCTTCGGCTCCTACTTTGCGCTCAACCCCGCTATCCGGGAAAAGGTATGCGAATTGATCGAATATGCCAAAACCCGCAAAGCCATCATCTACTACGACCCCAACTTTCGCGACGCCCATGCCCACGAAGCGGTTAAACTTATGCCTTCGGTACTCGAAAATCTCGAATATGCCGATTTAGTGAAAGGTTCGGTGGACGATTTCAATAACCTGTTCCACCAAAACGATCCTCGAAAAATATACCTCGACCACATTAAATTTTACTGCCCCAATTTCATCTGTACGTTGGGCAGCAAAGGAGCATCGCTATTCTGCCCGAATGGAGAAAAACAATTTGCCGCAACTCCCGTAGAACCAATAAGCACCATCGGTGCAGGCGACTCGTTCAATGCCGGCATCTTGTTCGGGCTGCTCAAACACGATATTACACTCGACAAATTATATGCCCTCACAACCGAAGAGTGGGAACCCATTATCCAATACGGCATGGAGTTTGCGTCGGCAGTATGTTGCAGTATGGACAACTATATTTCAACCGAATTGGCAACCTCTTATGCCACAAAAAATATTACAAACTCCCTATAAATATTCTAAAATAAAATAAACCCGAAGAGTGGTAACTATCATACGCCCTTATCTTTGCAGTAAAATTTCATCACCCATACGATATGCGTTACCTACAACTTTGTTTTTGGCTCCTCGCATTGAGTGCTTGCTCTACGCACAGCCCCGACATTGATGTGGCGTGTGAAATCGATTTGCAAAACAACTACATCTTGAAATGGGAAACCACTCCGAGAATCGAAGGTGATGTCCAAATTTATCAATCGACCGACCCCGAAAACTTCAATACCCAAGAAAGTCCCATAGCCACCACCTCTATCCAAAACGGATATATAATCATTCCCGAAAGCGCACAAGAATACCGGCACTATTTTCTACTCCAATTCAACAACCGCTACGAATACATCACCGGACCTCGGGCCGAACGGCTGAAATACATCGAAAACTTCCGCGATTTGGGCGGCTATGCGTCGAAAAACGGGAAACAGATTCGATGGGGCAAAATATTCCGGTCGGGCGAATTCAACACTTTAACCGCTACAAGTATATCCCGAATAAAAAATATGGGGATCAAGACTTTGATCGATTTTAGAGACAGCGAAGATGTAATCAAACCAAGCCCCGAACTTGGCCTTGACAATGTGATAAACCTGCCCGGAGCCATTCATTACCGACAGAACTTGCGTCCTCGACTCGAAAAAGAAGAGTTGCACCGTGGCGATGCCAACATTTTCATGCAAGATCTCTATGTCGCTATGGTATCGGGCTCGAAAAGGGCATTCAAATCCATGTTCAACCAACTGCTGGTAGAAGACAATTACCCCATCGTACTCAGTTGCGTAAACGGGAAAGACTATACCGGATTTGCCGTTTCGCTGCTACTTACAGTCCTCGACATTCCCGAAGAGACCATCATGAACGACTATCTGCTTTCCAATCGTTATTTCGACAAAAGAAGAACCTCGTTCGATCCCAAAGACTGCTGCGACGAAACTCAGGAAGCCCTATCGCTCATACAATCGGCCGACAGCCGGTTCCTCTCCTATGCCCGTGAATACATTCGCCAAGAATATGGCTCTATCAACGACTATCTGGAAGAGGAGTTAGGTGTAACGCCCGACAAGAAGAGACAGCTCAAACGACTTTTGTTGCATTAACAGAACCGCAAGTTTTGCAACAATATATCAGCGGAGAAGGGAATTATCTGTTCCCAAATAAATGTCGCCCCCCTACAAAAAGCCATTTTATAACCTTTACGAGACTAAAAGGCCGGCCAGTCTCCCAAGTCACCTTATCGACAACTCCTCTTTGGGGCAATACCCAAACTTTGCCCCCGAAACAAAACAAAAACGAAGTTATCCCTCTAAATCAACCATATTCCATTTTTTATCCGTACCTTTGCCCCCGCAAACAAAACTTTAACGTACGACAAGTTTTTATTCACCCTCTCCCCCTTAGCCCTGTTTGAGGACGAAAAAGGCCTTGTGCCCCTGCGATAAAGCAAAAAATTACAACACAATAAATGAAAACATTTCAAGAATTAGGTATCTGCGATAAGATACTGAAAGCAATCACCGAGTTGGGATACGAAAATCCCATGCCCGTACAAGAACAAGTTATACCCCACCTCCTTAACGAAGAGACCGATTTGGTAGCTTTGGCTCAAACCGGCACAGGCAAAACAGCCGCATTCGGGCTTCCCGTGATCCAACGGATCGATTTATCCCTGCGACAACCGCAAGCTCTCATCTTATCGCCCACACGCGAATTGTGCCTACAAATAGCCGGTGACCTCACCGATTATTCCCAATATATAAACGGGCTCTCTATCCTGCCCGTATATGGCGGATCGAGTATCGAAAGCCAAATACGAACCCTGAAAAAGGGTGTTCATATCATCGTTGCCACGCCGGGGCGACTGCTCGACTTGATCGAACGCCGCACGGTACAACTCGACCATGTATCGACCGTAATTATGGACGAAGCCGACGAAATGCTCAACATGGGATTTCTCGACAGTATCAACGCCATTCTATCCCAAGTACCCCAAGAGCGCAAAATGCTGCTCTTTTCGGCCACCATGCCCCGCGAAATCGAACAGATTGCCCGCACTTATATGCACAATCCACAGGAGATTGTCATAGGCAGCCGAAACGAAGGCGCCGAAAACGTGCGCCACGTCTATTACATGGTACACGCCAAAGACAAATATCCTGCCCTGAAACGGATTGCCGACTATTATCCGAGTATATACGGCATTATTTTTTGCCGCACCCGTAAAGAGACTCAGGAAATTGCCGACCAACTGATTGCCGACGGGTACAATGCCGACTCGCTGCACGGCGAGCTGTCGCAAACCCAACGCGATGCCGTTATGCAAAAATTCCGCTTGCGCAATCTGCAACTGCTCGTCGCTACCGACGTGGCAGCCCGAGGTCTCGATGTTACCGACCTTACCCACGTCATCAACTACGGTCTGCCCGACGACATCGAAACCTACACTCACCGCAGCGGTCGTACCGGCCGTGCCGGGAAATCGGGTATTTCGGTAGCCATCGTCCACAGCCGCGAGAAGAGTAAAATGCGCGCTATCGAAAAAATCATCGGCAAAAAGTTCGAACGGAGACTGGTTCCCACCGGTGAACAAATTTGCGAAAAACAACTGTTCAACCTTGCCGACCGTATCGAAAAGGTGAAGGTAAACGAAGAGGAAATTGGCAAATATCTGCCCAATATCTACCGGAAACTGGGGTGGCTCACCGAGCAAGACCTTATCAAACGTATCGTTTCGCTCGAATTTAATCGCCTCATCGACTACTACCGCGATACCCCCGACCTCGACATACCCGACGAAAACACCCGGAAACCCAAAGAGGGGAATAATGCGAAGGAGGGTAAAAAAGGAAGAAACAAAGACATTCGCACAGCCGAAGCCGGCTTCGAACGCATATACATCAATCTCGGCAAGGCTCACGGATTTTTCCCGCCTAACCTCATCGACATGATCAATTCGCTTGTTCCGGGACGAATAAACATCGGCCGCATCGACTTGCTGCCGGCCTATTCTCTCTTCGATGTGGAAAAAGGAAGCGCCAAAAAGGTAGTCGCCGCACTAAAAGGCAACGAATTTTACGGGCACCGTATCTATGCCGAGGTCGCTACCGACAAAGACTATGTGGCAAAAGGCAAAGGGAAGAGAAAAAGCAAAGAATCGAACGGATACGGAAGCAACGACAAGCATTACGGGAACTCCCGAAAAAGCGCGTCGAATAGCCGTTTCAAACAAGAACGGCACTCTGCCAAACCTCATAAAAACAAAAAGAAATAAGCGGGAAAGCCGGTAACAGCACCAGCTATACATCAATTACAAGAAGCGCTCCCCGATACCTGTTTCCAACGGGTAGGAGCGCTTCTTCTGTCTTATGCGATTACCGCGCTTTAACAAAACATAAAAAGTATTTTTCGTTTGGACGCTGACCGGAATTATTATATTTTCGTGTAAAATATAGATATAATATGGATATATTCCAAAAAATAAAAACGCCCGAATCGGCAGGTAAAGGGTTAGAAGAGAGCATCTTCGAAATCGACAAACTGACAAAAGAGTGGCACAACAGGGCTCCCCGTGTTTTGACACCCGACGAAAAAGAATCGTGTATCGAAGAGGTTATCGCAGCCTCCCTTTCGCTCGAAAACAGCTCCTTTTCAAAAAACCAAATCCACAACGAAATCTCTCAAAAGGAATCGACAGGAGAATTAAAAGAGGGGCTTATCGCCGGATACAACACCATACTCAACGCCCTCTTTTCAAATCCAAACGACTACCCGCTGTGCGAAGACACCATTATCGCCCTGCACTCGACGCTGTTCCCCCATGAGAAAAAAGCATCGGGTAATAAAACACAAAAGCCCGGAGCCGTAAACTTCCTCGACTACAAAAAGCCCACCCTGTTCAACCGGAACAAAACACTTTCGGTTAACAACGAAATACACGATTTAGTAGAATGGACAAACCGGGAACTTACCCAAAACAACCGGCACAAGCTCATTATCATAGCGGCTTTTGCCTACGAATTTATATCCATACACCCCTTTCGGGAAGGGAAAGGAATATTGTCGCGCATACTCTCTACCTTGTTGCTCCTGCAAAACGGCTACGAATGGGCCGGACAAACCCCCATCGACAGTTTCATCGAAAAGAACCGCACCCACTATCACGGCACCTTAAAAAAAGGGCAACAAAACCGTTACTCCGTCGACGAAGACATTACAGAGTGGGTTCAATTCCTATGCCGTATATGGTTGCAAGCCTTGCATTCACTTCTCCCCGCAAAAGAGATACAACCCCCGGTACAACCCTCCCCTCCGGAAAAAACGGTCTCCTCAAAAGCCAATCGACAACCGGACATTCCCCGTAAAAACCTCGTCTATCTAAATGCCCGCCAAAAAAAGATTTTGGCCTATATGCGAGAGGAAGAACCTGTCAAAGTGAGCGACATAGCCTGTGCACTTGGCTCTGTGTCCATCAATACCATAAAAAAAGACTTGCTCTATTTACGGCAACAAAATCTGATAGAAAGCCACGGCCTTTTAAAAGGGACTTCATATACCCTTAAAAATAAACCGGACTCGCTATAAGATAATCGCCCTTTTAATAACAAGCAGGGCAAAAAATATGTATATTTGCCGCAAAAGACCTTAATATAATCCTATCAACGCTCAAATCGGTTATTTAAAAAGGTAAAAAAATAACAATGAAAAGAATTCTTGTAATCGGAGCCACCGGACAAATAGGTTCGGCCTTAATGACCAAACTCCGCAAAGAGTATGGAAACGACAACGTAGTTGGAGGATATATCGAAGGGGTTCCTTTGTCCGATGAATTAAAAAACGGAGGGCCTTTGGAAGTGGCCGATGTAACCAACGCCCAACAAATAGCCGCCATTGTCGACAAATACAAAATCGATTCGATATACAACTTGGCCGCCATACTCTCGGCACAAGCCGAAAAGCGACCGTTACTGGCTTGGAACATTCAAATAGGTGGCGTACTCAACCTGCTCGAAATATCGAGAGAAAAAGGATGCTCGCTCTTTACGCCCAGTTCTATAGGTGCCTTCGGCGACTCCTCCCCCAAAATGAAAACGCCACAAGAGACCATACAACGTCCCCGTACCATCTACGGGGTGAGCAAAGTATCGTGCGAATTGTTGAGCGATTACTACTTCTACCGTTACGGAGTAGACACCCGCTCGGTACGATTTCCGGGGCTCATCTCTTACGAAACACTTCCGGGCGGCGGGACAACCGACTATGCCGTAGAAATATACTATGCCGCCGTAAAAGGCGAAAAATTCGAGATACCGGTCAAAGCCGGGACGTTTATGGACATGATGTATATGCCCGACGCCCTCAAAGCAATGGTCATGCTTATGGAAGCCGACCCTTCGCGATTGAAACACCGCAACGCATTCAACATCGCATCCATGAGCTTCGACCCCGAAATCATCTACCACGAAATCAAAAAATTCTACCCCGATTTCGTTGCCGAGTACAACATCGACCCGGTGCGGCAACAGATTGCCGACTCGTGGCCCGATATGCTCGACGACTCGTGCGCACGTGCCGAATGGGACTGGAAACCCGACTACGACCTCGAAACCATGTCGGTCGACATGATCAACCACCTGAAAAAGAAACTCCTTAAATAAACGCCTATGTTTACACAAATGAAAGAGTACTTGGCCAACCAACTCGCCGAGATAAAAGCCAACGGATTGTACAAAGTAGAACGCACCATCATCACACCGCAAAGCTCGGCCATAAGAATTGCCGAACGAAGCGGGAAAGTATTGAACTTTTGCGCCAACAACTATTTGGGCCTATCGGACAATCCCCGCCTCATCGCAGCGGCCAAGAAAGCAATGGATTCTCATGGATTCGGTATGTCGTCGGTTCGATTCATCTGCGGGGCACAAGACCTGCATCTCGAACTCGAAAAAGCGATCGCCCGCTACTTCAAAACCGAAGATACCATACTCTATGCCGCCTGCTTCGACGCTAACGGAGGTGTATTCGAACCCCTCTTTACCGAAGAAGACGCTATCATATCCGACGCCCTCAACCACGCCTCGATTATCGACGGGGTACGGCTTTGCAAAGCCAAACGTTACCGTTATGCCAACGCCAATATGGAAGAGCTTGAAAAATGTCTGCAAGAGGCACAAGCACAACGGTTCCGCATTATCGTCACCGACGGCGTATTCTCGATGGACGGGAATGTGGCTCCTATGGACAAGATATGCGACCTCGCCGAGAAATACAACGCTTTGGTCATGGTTGACGAATGCCACTCGGCAGGAGTTGTCGGTCCCAAAGGACGAGGCGTAAGCGAACTCTTCAACCTCTACGGCCGAATCGATATTCACACCGGCACCCTCGGCAAAGCTTTCGGAGGAGCCATCGGAGGTTTCACCACAGGTCCCAAAGAGATTATCGATATGTTGCGTCAGCGGTCGAGACCCTACCTCTTCTCCAATTCCCTGCCGCCTGCCGTGGTAGGAGCCGGAATCGAGGTATTCAAAATGCTCGACGAAAGCGACGAGTTGCACGACCGTCTGATGGAAAACGTCACCTACTTCCGCGACAAAATGATGGCCGCCGGATTCGACATCAAACCCACCCAATCGGCCATCTGTGCAGTTATGCTCTACGACGCCAAACTATCGCAAACCTTTGCCGCCCAAATGCTCGACGAAGGTATCTACGTAACCGGGTTCTACTATCCCGTCGTACCGCAAGGGCAAGCCCGCATAAGGGTACAACTGTCGGCAGCACACAAGCGCGAAGAACTCGATGCTTGTATCAAAGCCTTTATCAAAGTAGGGAAAAACTTGGGAGTGCTTAAATAGTCATACCACTTTCGCAAGGGGCTGTTTTTCAACAGCTCCTGCCTAACCGGGAGGAAAAACAAAAAGAGATGGAAATAAATTCCATCTCTTTTTGTTTAAGTGTGGTCCCACTTGGGCTTGAACCAAGGACCCCCTGATTATGAGTCAGATGCTCTAACCAACTGAGCTATAGGACCGGCACGGATATTTCCGTAAGCGTGTGCAAAGATAGGCGTTTTCAAAGAAAAGCCAAAATATTTTCCCGTTTTTCTTCAAATATAATAAAGAGCCACGCCCAAACAGAGCGAATTCCACCCGACAATTTATATACCTAATTGCCATAATGCCTCTCTCATACCCTCTCACTCCGGGCTACCAACCAAATTCTCCCTTTAAATTCCCGTTCCTGCACAAAATTCGTTATTTTTGCAATAGTTTATCGTGTATATGGAGAGATTACTGACAGGTATCCGTAATTTACTGTTCGATTTGGGTGGAGTAATCATCGACCTCGACCAAGCGCGGTGCATCGCTGCTCTTACGGCATTAGGCGATACCCATGCCAAAGAAATGCTGCAATTGTACGCCCAACAGGGCGAATTCATGAAATTGGAAGAGGGAGCTATGTCGGCCACCGAGTTTCTCGATTATATGCGTCGAAGAATCGGGCGAAAAGCGTCGGACAAAGAGATTATCGATGCCATCAACGAATTTCTTATCGGCATTCCCGTAGAACGGTTACAACTGCTGCGGCAACTGCGCAAACGATTCAAGGTATTTATGTTGAGCAATACCAATCCCATTATGTTCGATACCAAAATTACCGATCTTTTCATGCAAGAAGGATTATCGGTATCGCACTATTTCGATGATATATTTCTCTCCTATCAATTAAAGGCGAGCAAACCGAATGCCGAAATTTTCGAGAAAGTCATCGAACAGGCGCATATTATCCCCCAAGAAACTCTGTTTTTCGACGACTCTCAAAAGAATTTAGAGACTGCCACGGCTTTGGGATTTAAAACCGTCCTCGTCACATCGCAAAACGATATTGTTTCATTCTTCAACCACTACACGAACCTATGACAGCCCCCCATAAAGATACCCCGGACCATCTCGGCATTTTTGCTGCCCTCGGCGTTTTCGACGGTGTTCACAAAGGTCACCGCGCCGTTATCGACGCCGTAAAAAGAGAGGCTGCCGCACGAGGCTTGTCATCGGCTGTTATCTCGTTTCGGGCCCACCCACAAACGGTACTTCACCCCGAAACACCATTCCCCATGCTCACTTCACCCGAAGAGCGCGCCTTTCTGTTACAGCAAACGGGTATCGACCAAACTATATTCCTCGATTTCACCTTCGAGATGTCGAAACTCTCGGCTTACGATTTCTTGAAAGTTCTCTCTTCCCGATTCCAAGTAAAAGGCCTCGTCATCGGTTACGACCACCGTTTCGGGCATAACCGGGCCGAAGGATTCGACGACTATGTACGCTACGGTCACGAGCTGGGCATAGAAATTATTCATACCGGCGAACTCATCTCCGATGCCGGGCCGGTAAGTTCGTCGATTATTCGCAAACACCTTTTGCAAGGCGATGTCGCCACCGCTAACCGGCTGCTCTCTTATCCCTATACCTTACACGGGAAAGTTGTCGACGGATTCAAAGTAGGTAGAACAATCGATTTCCCCACCGCCAACATAGCCATAGATTATCCCGACAAATTGATACCGGCCAACGGTGTTTATGCGGTGCAAGCGGTGCTGTGCGACGGCAGCAAACACGATGCCATGCTCAACATAGGCCATCGACCTACCTTAAACCGTCCCGACGATTATAGTATCGAGGCCCACATTTTCGATTTTTCGGGCGACTTGTACGGGCAGGAAATATCGGTCGAATTGATCGAATACCTTCGCCCCGAACAAAAATTTGCCGACACGACAGCCTTGCGGGCACAACTGATCGCCGACAAAGAGAATACCCGCAATATCCTTTCGAAAATAACCGATTTATAAAGCTACTTGATAATCCTGCTTGTTCAGTTTGGGGTCGCAACACACGAACCCTACGTTTTTCATATCGATTGTCACCCTCACCCGAGGGTCCTTGATGAGGCTTTCCCACCACGATTTCACCGCGCTATTGCTGCGAATCCCATCGATAATCAACAGCGACTGCTTATCGAGAGCCGTATCCAAAAGACGGGACAAGATACCGTAGTACGATTTAGGCAAACGATTGACTACGATATACAATCGTTCGGAGTTCCGCCCCAAATAATCGGGAAGAAAAGTTTCGTAATTCTCCCGCACAAAATCGGCCTTGACACCCGCCTCGGCCAACAGGCTCTCGGCAAAACGGGCAACTTCGTCCACCGGCTCAGCCACCGTCAGTTGCGACGAACGGTCGGCCAACCTCAAATACAACGTAGAAATCCCCCACGAAGAACCTATTTCAAGAATTTTGTGAGGCCTGAAAAAATTGGTAAGTCTGAAAAAAAGCCTTCCCCGACTTGTAGAGATACGTTTGCGCAAACGTTTTTGGCTTCGGGACAAATGGTTTTCTACCCTTTCGTGACGAATTGCTTCTATATCGTCATAGGCATAATAGCGGGCTTTTTCCCGGATTACTTTCGTAATCAGGCGGAACGCAAAAGGCGAATGTATGCCGAACCCCCATGCTTGACGCATACGGCTCATCGGTGTAGTATAGTCTTTCCAAAATCTCTTTTGCATGACGCGATCCCCTTAGGCCTCCTTAGGCGACAATTTCCGTTTTCGCCACGCACTCACCCCTATCCACACAAATGAGGCAAATATAAGGATTAACGAGATATAGGCGATGGTCTCGGTCGTATGTACCGATTTAGGATCGAAACGGAATATCACTTCATGCTCACCGGCCGGAAGGTTCACAGCCCGCAACACATAATTCACACGTCCCATCTCTATCGGCTGGCCATCGACTGTTACCTGCCAGCCCCACGGGAAATAAATTTCCGAGAAGACAGCCAGTCCACCGTTTTGTGAACGATAACGATACGTGAGTTCATCGGGTTTATATGCCGTCTCATAAATCGTATCGCCGGCAGCGGGAGCCACCACCTTGTCGCCGATTTCCCGGGCAAATTTACGGTCGGCCACGGCTGTAAAAGCAGGATCGAAATCGGTAATTGCCGCCATCTCTTCATCGGCATTATCCACCCATTTCACCTCCGATACAAACCAAGCGTTGCCCAAAGCTCCGGGATTGCGGACTACCGTTTCCCGACCCCCATCGAGCGGCTGTATAATGTAACGGGTATTAAGCATATTCAACACTGCCGGATTGCCATTCACGAGTTGCCGCTCGATTAAATCCTGATAGCGGCGCAATTTAGCAGCATGGTAACCTCCCACCGATTTATGATAATACGAGGTGCGCGGTTCGTTGAAACTGGCCGAGAGATTCTCACCGGCTGCCGCATTCAGCACCCGATAATTCATATCCTTGTCTTGTAAAATGTATTTATCGGTATCGGTCATGGGGAAAGGATTGGTTTTACGAGCCGGCGTTACAAAGTTATCGCTATTGAGGTAACGCTTGTTGACCGGGTACATATCGCCCACCAAAATAACAGCCAGCGTAATCATGACCACAGTAGGCGAAAGTTTCTTCTCCCGCAAAAACCACAAGGCCACAAAACCCAATGCCACAACAAAGAACGAACGCCACGCATCGGCGGTAAATATGGCCTTACGCGCTTCGGCAATACCGGCAAACAGTTCGCCATAACCGGGCTGCCGGGCAGCCTCCAATTCATAATCTTTCAAGAAGGTGTCGAACAATCCGGGAACCAAAGCCGCCAGCAAGGCTATACCCCCCACGATTCCGGCACTCGCATAAAACGAAACTTTTTCCCGTTTGAGAATCGACGGGTCATCGAATATCTTCTTCAACGCCAACACGGCAAGCAAAGGCATACAAAATTCGGCCACCACCAAAATGCTCGATACCGTACGGAACCGATTATACATGGGAAAATAATCGATAAACCAATCGGTAAGCCACATCATGTTTTTACCCCACGAAAGCATTATCGTCAGCAGGGTAATCCCCAATAAAGCCCACTTCAACGGCGTGCGGACAATAAAACAGCCCAACACGAACAAAAAGCATATCAACGCGCCCACATACACCGGACCCGAAGTAAACGGCTGGTCGCCCCAATAACGATCGACTTGTGACAGGTACGGACGAATTTGCGAATCGGCAGCAGCGACAGCACGCTCGCTCTCCGACAACGGACCGCTTGCACCCCCCTTACTGTCGGGGATAAGCAAAGTGAGTGTCTCCATCTTTCCATAACTCCACTGGGTGATATACTCTTTGTCCAATCCGTTACCGGCCGGTTTTTGTTTATCGTCGGGCGAACTCAACTCGGTATGTCCGCCACGCATAGACTCTTTGGAATATTTATAGGTATGATACAAATTCGACGCATTGGCTCCCACGGCCAACATTGCAGCAACGCACAACACGCCGGTAGCCTTGAAAAAGGCAGGTAGCGTATGGGTGCGATAATGTTCCACTCCGTAAGCAATGACTATGGCACAAATGACAAACAAGAAATAATAGGACATTTGCACATGGTTCGACATGATTTGCAAAGCGCCGAACAACGCCGCCAAAGCTCCACCCAATATATATTTGCCCCGATAAGCCAAAATCACGCCCGCAATCGTAGGCGGTATGTAGGCCAACGTGATAAACTTCCAAATATGTCCCGCCGCGATAATAATAAAGAAATACGACGAAAAGGCATAAGCCACTGCCCCGAATGCTGCCAAATACCAACGGACATTCAACGTCAGCAAAAGAATATAAAAGCCCAGCATCATGATAAACACAAGCGATACCGGCGATACCAACCACAAATTATATACGTTTTGCAACCATTTCAACGGTTCGTTACTCGAATAGGTAGGTGCAATCTGGAAAGTAGGCATACCCGAAAATACCGACCCCGTCCAACGGGGCATCTCGCCGGTCTCCTCGACATAGGTTTTCGCTTCGTGACCAATAGCCAACCCTTGCTGGGTATCGTGCTGAAACAAAATTTTACCGTCGATTACATCGGGCGAAAAATAGACAAACGACAACACGACAAACAACAGGACCGGCAACAGTGCCCAAAGATTTTTATGACTTTTCATTGTATCAAATCTGTATTTTTTTTGCAAATGTACAAGTTTACCTGTAAAAATCACGCTCCAAAACAAACAATCTGAAACAAAAACATTTATCCATTGCCCTTATGTTGCGGACAAAGACAAAAAAAACCGGGAGCGCTTTTGCACTCCCGGTTCTATATTAAAACCGTGTATCGGCTTATTTAATCGAAGAGAGATCGTATTTTGCAAATTCGAGGTCGGTAGCAGCTTGTTGAGCTTTTGCAGAATCCATGCTGATAGATTTCTTCAAGTTAGAAACTACCATTTGCTCGTTGTTGGTACGTGCGCCCAGCACAGCCATCAAATAATAAGTATTTGCATTGGGAGTTTCAACACCGGCCAAAGTGGCTTTTGCTTTGCTGTAATCTTTTACCAAGATTTGAGCCAAAGCGGCATTGTTCGATTTTACATCGCCAAATGCTTTTACAGCTGCATTATAGTCGCCTTTCTTCATGTAGAATACACCCAAAGCCTCGTTCAATTCTTCTACGCCAGCCGATTTTCCGAAGGCTTGTTCAGCAGCAGCATAGTCGTTTTTCGAAAGAGCGATCAAACCCTGGTTCATAGCCACTTCGGGAGTATTGGGAGCAATGCGGGCAGCTTTCTCGAAGTTGCTTTGAGCAGCAGCCAAATCGCCTTCCTCGTATTGAACCATACCCAAGTTGTTGTATCCACGATAGTCGTTAGGATAAATTTCAACTACTTTGGCATAGATAGCAGCTTTTTCTTTGTTGGTTTTTACCAAAGTTGCAGCATAAAGCAACTCATCTACCGTAAGAGCTTTTGCATCTTCGTTAGCCAGTTTCAAAATTTCTTCGTCCGATTTACCAATTACATTTACCGATGCAGTAATTCTCGAATAACGCAATTGCGGAAGGATCTCTTCGGCCAATACTTTGAATACCGACGACATATTTTTGATTTCACGCTCACGTTGTTCGGGATCGGAGTACATCGAGAGCACATTCAAGATAAGTTCTTTGTCTTGGATATTCGATTTCGAAACCAATTCTTGGAAGCCTTCCCAGTCTTGTGCGGTAAATTCGGCAGTCATGTCGGCTTCAACTTTGTCTTTCTTCAAGCTCTTCTTCATGTAGTCAACCGTATTTTTCTCACGGTTTTCGGCCAACGTGGTATTCAGTTTAACACCACCATCGGGCGAAGCATACGACGAAATGTTGATGTTGGTCAACTCTTTGTTGGGAGCTTCGGCAGCAGCATTGATTTCGTTGTGGAGAGCTTTCATTTGTTCCGATTTCAACTGTTCCGAACGCAAGTTGGCTTGTTGGATAAGGAACATGATGTCGGCCGAATAAGTTTCTTTAATGATACGTTGGAACTTATCGGGCGTAATAGCAGGTTCTACCTCTTGTGCATTAGCGATTTCGGCGGTAGAAATTACACCTTCGGCAACCGTTATACGAGGGAGATCATACGTTTTCTTACCTCTCTGTACTTTGAAAGCCAGTTGCAATTCCGATTTCCGCATAGCGGGAATGTATGTGAAATTAACAGGCATTGTTACCACACCACCCATTTTGTACGAGATGGCTTGATCGTTACCTTCTACTTTTTCCCCTTGATAAACAAACGGAGTCCCGGCAGTTTCACCTTCGGCATAAACCAAATAGGGTGTCACTGTCACTACCGATTTTTTATCGAAATATTTTTCGGGGAAAGTTCCGGTAATGGTTGCAGGAACTTGACCACCAACTACTTCGAGAGGAGAAGGAGTCACCTTAAACGAATCGGCCGACAACGGCTTCATGTCTTTGTTACACCCAACAAATGCCAATGCCACGAGAAGCATAAGGGGAAGATAGATTTTCTTAATCATAATAAATAATAATTGTTTGGTTACACTTATTTTTGAATATATTTTCTCAATCGTTTAAATACACTTCGATATTTAAGGCAAAAATAAACAAAAATAGAACACTCGCACTATTTTTATACAATTTTTTTTATCACGCCTTATAATTTATAACCTTCTCACATTTCTGGGGTGATGCTGCAATATCTCTTGCCGCAAAAATTGCCGGTCGAGATGGGTATATATTTCGGTAGTAGTAATACTTTCGTGTCCGAGCATCTGCTGTATCGCCCGCAAATTGGCTCCTCCTTCCAACAAATGAGTAGCGAATGTATGCCGAAGGGTATGAGGACTTACTTTTTTTTGGATACCACAACTTTCGCAAGCCTGCTTTACAATGTAAAAGATCATTACACGCGACAATTTCGTACCCCTGCGGTTAAGGAACAGTATATTTTCGTTTCCCCGCTTTATGTCCAACTCCTTCCGATCCTCCATATAAAGGATTATTTCGCGAACGGCGTTTTCCGATATGGGTACCAGCCGTTGTTTACCGCCTTTGCCTTCGACCAAAATATAACCATCGGAGAAATAGAGGTCCGAAATACGCAATCCCACCAGTTCCGAAACCCGGAGCCCGCACCCGTAAAGGGTTTCGATGATGGCCCGGTTGCGGCGGCCTTCGGGTTGTGAAAGGTCGCACGACTCGACCATCGCCTCAATTTCGGCAATAGTCAATACATCGGGGAGTTTCACCCCCAATTTGGGAGTATCTATCCACTCCGAAGGGTCTGTCTCGATAAGCTGTTCCAACCTCAAAAAGCCGAAAAACGACTTGATTCCCGAAATGATTCGAGCCTGCGACCGAGCCCCTATCCCCAACTCCTGCAAAGTACATACAAACCGGTGCAAATCGTTTCCCGTAATCTTGTCCCACGCTAAATTTTCGCTTTGGATAAAGCCCGCGAGCTTCTCCACATCGGTCATATATCCTTCGACAGTATTATCCGAAAGGCCTCGTTCCAACTTCAAATACCGGCCGAACCGTTTCAACAAATTATCCGTATCGACTAATGACATACTCTTTTTATCCGATATCTCGATTTTTTTCGTAATTTTGCCCTACCTTAGGGATAGATTCTTTTAGTCTTCTCATAAAGGTAAACCCGAACGAAGAAAAGCCCAACCGACAACACCGCCGGGAATTGGCCCAAACTCGTTCCGATACAAAGATATAAAAAATCCGGGGAGAAGCGACAAGTCAAACTCCTCTTCTAAACAGTTGTTTTTATGAACATACTTATTATCAACGGCCCCAACCTAAACCTTTTGGGGAAAAGGGAAAAAAGCATTTACGGAGAATGTCCTTTCGACAATTTCCTCGAATCTTTGAAACAACGATACGCCGGGCACCGTATCGACTATTTCCAGTCCAACTCCGAAGGTGCAATCATCGATACAATACAAGAAGCCGGCTTCTCGTGCGACGGAATTGTCCTCAATGCCGGAGCTTATACCCACACCTCCATTGCCATAAGCGACGCCATTCGGGCTGTCCCCGCTCCCGTCATAGAGGTTCATATCTCCAACATACACGCGCGGGAAGAGTACCGCCACCAATCTATGATTGCCGCAGCAGCCACCGGCTCGATTATCGGATTCGGGCTCGACTCATACCGGCTCGCCATAGAAGCGCTCATCGAAAAATTTGATAAATAACCCCATCAGAATATGTCCAAATATACCAAAATAGTAGCGACCATCTCCGATGCGCGCTGCGATGTCGACTTTATTAAACAATTATACGAGTGCGGCATGAATGTGGTTCGCCTCAACTCGGCTCATTTGCAGGAAGAGGGATTCCAAAAAATCATCAACAACGTCCGTGCCGTCTCCAACAAAATAGCCATCTTAATGGATACCAAAGGCCCCGAAGTGCGCACAACTCCGTTGGCCGACGGTACAAACATTCAATTTTCAACCGGCGACATCGTACGCATTACCGGGAAAGAAGGCACCCTCACCGGGAACGGTTATATCGGCGTAAACTACCCGAACTTCGCCCAAGACTTGGCAGAGGGGAGCCATATCCTCATCGACGACGGAGAACTCGAATTTGTCGTACGTGGGAAAGAAGAGGACTCCTTGTTGTGCGAATCGCTCAACAACGGGGAGTTGGGCGCCCGCAAAAGCGTGAACGTACCGGGAGTACGAATAAACCTCCCCTCGCTCACCGAACGGGATATTCGCAATATCCGCTATGCCATCGAACAGGATATCGACTTCATTGCCCATTCCTTTGTCCGCAACAAACAAGATGTACTCGACATACAAGCCATTCTCGACGAGCACAAAAGTCCCATCAAGATTATCGCCAAAATAGAGAATCAAGAAGGCGTGGACAATATCGACGAAATTCTCGAAGCCGCATACGGCGTGATGGTTGCCCGCGGCGACTTGGGTATCGAAGTTCCTCAGGAAAAAATACCCGGCATACAGGCCCGGCTCATCAAAAAGTGTATTCAAGCCAAAAAGCCGGTGATCGTAGCGACGCAAATGCTCCATTCGATGATAAAGAACCCGCGCCCCACTCGCGCCGAAGTGACCGACATCGCCAATGCCATCTACCAGCATACCGACGCGCTTATGCTCAGCGGCGAAACCGCTTACGGCAAATACCCCGTGGAGGCAGTGGCAACTATGGCTCGCGTAGCCGAAGAGGCCGAAAACAATAAACTCACCGAAAACAATATCCGGGTAATATCGCCCGACGAACCCGATGTAACATCGTTCCTCGCCAAACAGGCCGTAAAAACCTTCAACAAGCTCGGCACAAAAGCCATCGTTACCGACAGTTATACCGGCCGGACAGCCCGATACGTAGCCGCACACCGCGGGCGCTATCCGGTACTGGCCATCTGCTATTACGAACGCACCATACGGCTGTTGGCTCTCTCGTATGGGGTTTTCCCGCTTTACCAAGAGCGTACCCGCACCTCGCGCGAATACCTTTTCAACGGACTGAACCACCTCATGGAACAGCACCTCATCGGCCGGAACGACTTGATTGCTTACTTGGGTGGCGGATTCGGCGAAGGAAAAGGAACGACTTTCTTGGAGATAAACCGGATAAGCGAAGTCCTCGACAACTTCAACCACTACACGCTGCCTAATATGGAAGACTCCGAAATATGACCCTCGAACTGGAAGAATACATATTAAACCATATCGACCCCGAAGACGAACTGCTGGCCACGCTCGACCGGGATACCCACCTCTATCACCTGCGTCCCCGCATGGTGTCGGGGCACTTGCAAGGGCGTATCCTCAAAATGTTCTGCCGCATGATTCGCCCGCGACGAATACTCGAACTGGGTACATTCACCGGATACTCGGCTCTCTGTTTAGCCGAAGGTCTTGTCGACGGGGGCGAAGTCCACACCATAGAAATCGACGACGAAATAGAGGATTTTACCCGCAGCCACATCGACCGCTCTCCCTTTCGCGATCGCATAAAGCTCTTTATTGGCGACGCCGTCGATATAATCCCTTCGCTCATCGATACATACGACATCGTATTTATCGACGCCAACAAACGGGATTACCTCAAATACTACGAGCTTGTGCTTCCCATAGTGCGCCCCGGAGGTTTTATCCTCGCCGACAATACATTATGGGACGGGAAGGTGGTGACCGACCCCCACAGCCGCGATGCCCAAACCATCGGCATAGAGAAATTCAACGACTTCATCGCCGGCGACAGCCGTGTGGAAAAGGTCATACTTCCCCTGCGCGACGGACTGACGATTCTTTGGAAAAAACCATAACCGCGACACTGTCATTTGCTACAAAACTTTGTTATAACTAAAAAACAATCTATATGGAAACAACCCGACAAAACAAAATAAGCCGACTGCTCCAAAAAGAGTTGAGCGACATATTCTTGGCCGAAACACGAAAGACCCACGGTGTAATTATTTCGGTAAGTGTAGTACGGGTAAGCCCCGACCTGAGCGTCGCCAAAGCCTACCTGAGCATATTCCCGCCCGAAAAAAGTGCCGAAATGCTCGAAAACATCAAAGCCAATGCAAAAACCATTCGATACGAATTGTCACAACGGGTGCGTTATCAACTACGCAAAACTCCCGAACTGGCATTCTTCCTCGACGATTCGCTCGACTACATCGAGAATATCGACGCCCTGCTTAAAAAATAACACCCGTTTATGAGCCGGCTCTCCCGAAAAATTGCGTGGCGATACCTCTTCTCCAAGAAGTCGCACAGCGCCATTAATGCCATATCGATCGTATCGGTATGCGGGGTAGCCATTACCACGCTGGCTCTCATCTGTACGCTCTCGGTCTACAACGGATTTACCGAACTGATAGGCTCGCTCTACTCCCAAATAGACCCGCAAATAAAAATAACACCGCAACAGGGAAAAACTATCGACACGAACGATCGAGCCATCGAACAAATAGCCGAATGGCCCGAAATAGAGGTATTCTCGCCAGTCATCGAAGAAAATGCCCTCTGCCTCTACAAAGAGAGGCAACGACCCGTATTGGTAAAAGGCGTCCCCGACAATTACACCCGCCTCTCCCACATTCAGGACATTGTCAGCGGCGGGACATTCCAACTCAACGACGGGCGAATAGACTATGTGTCGCTGGGAATAGGTGTCGCAGGGCAATTGGGTGTAGTAGCCAACTCGCCCTACCCCGTAGAGTTGTACGCGCCCAACCGACTGGGGAAAGTCAATTTAGCCAATCCCTCGCAATCGTTCAACGGACGGCGCATATTTGTCGCCTCGATTTTCTGTTCCAATCAAGCGGTCTACGACGATCAACTGGTTATACTCCCCTTATCGGTCGCCCGCGAAATGTTCAGTTACACCAGCGAGGCAACCGCCATAGAGCTACAGCTCGCCCCCTCGGCCGATGAAAATAAGGTAGCCAAAAAACTGCGGGAATACCTCGGCGACAACTATCGTGTGGCCACCCACATCGAACAAAACGAATGGTACAAATGGGTACAGATAGAGAAGTGGATCACCTTCTTGATCCTCTCGTTTATCCTCATGATTGCCACCTTCAACGTCATCGGGGCCCTCTCGATGCTCATCATCGATAAAAAACGCGACATCGACACCCTGCAAAACTTAGGTGCCGATGACCGTCTCATTTCTAAAATTTTTCTCGCCGAAGGGTGGTTTATCTCGGCCATAGGAGCCGGTTCGGGACTGATTCTCGGGGTTCTGCTCTGCTACCTGCAACAAGAGTACGGACTGCTGAAACTGGGCAGTTCCGAGGGTATGTTTATCACCGACGCTTATCCCGTGAAACTCGAATTTTTCGACACCCTCGCCGTTACGCTTGTCGTCCTTCTCATGGGATTCGTCACCGCTTGGTATCCCGCCAAGTTCCTGCGCAAACGACTACTTGCCGCAAAATCGAATAGAGAATAGCCCTTACTTCATTTCACGGGCAATCGCCTCGGCAATAGCCTGCATTTCGGCTGCTTCGAGCGAAAGCTTCTCGCGGAAGAAGTTCATATCGGCCTCGCGGTTGATGGGAACGAGATGAATATGTGTATGCGGCACTTCGAGCCCCATCACGGCGACACCTACCCGCTTGCAAGGCACAGCCTTCTCGATAGCTTTTGCCATGCGTTTGGCAAAGCGAGTGAGGCCTTCGTATGTTTCGTCGTCCAAATCGAAAATATAGTCTACCTCTTTCTTGGGAATCACCAATGTGTGGCCTTTGGCTACGGGATTGATGTCGAGAAATGCAAAGTAATTCTCATCTTCTGCTACTTTGTAGCACGGTATTTCACCGGCCACAATACGACTAAATATGGTTGCCATAATCTCTTGTGTTTTTTAGTTTACACAAAAATAGTGAAAGGCGAGTGGAGAGACAAACGAAAAAGATAATTTTTCAGTTTCGCCCTCCCAAGCCGCCTCTTACCTCATCTAAAAACAGCAAAAATCATTCGCCCCGATATTCATGCCGAACAAAAAAAGCGTTCCCCCTTTCCATAAAACTATAGGAGGGAAAGGGGGAACGTGGGAACAAAAAAGCCGATATGCAAAATGCACACCGGCTTATATACGTTAAATGGATATGTCGACAATTTCGAACGACATCATTCCCGAAGGAACCTGAATCTCGGCAATGTCGCCTACCTTCTTGCCCAGCAAACCTTTGGCAATGGGAGTCGTTGCCGATATTTTACCTTCGCGCAAATTGGCTTCCGACTCCGACACGATGGTGTAGGACATTACCGCACCGTTCTTTACATTTTTAATTTTTACCGTATTCAATATCTGAACCGTATGGGTATTCAACTTGCTCTCGTCGATAAAGCGGGCATTGGCCACCAAGTCTTTCAACTGAGAGATTTTCATTTCGAGCATTCCCTGCGCCTCTTTGGCCGCATCATACTCGGCGTTTTCCGAGAGGTCACCCTTGTCGCGGGCTTCACCGATGGCCCGAGATATTTCGGGACGCTTCACGTTTTCGAGATAAGCAATCTCTTCCATCAATTTCTTATAACCTTCTTCGGTCATGTACGTAATTGCCATAATTTTTCTCCTATAGTGTTATTAAATTTTTTATTCCATATTAAACAAAAAAGAAATCCCGCCGTTAGCCGGGACTCCTTTTTGTGATTTCACTGTGACAAAGATACGCTCTTTTTTTGATCTTCCAAAAAAAAACGGCGATATTCGTCTAAAAGTTTATTTTTCAACCCTATCGGCACTCAAAGCCGGGACTGTACGGCTCGTTCTATTTCATCGGCCTTTTCTATCCGTTTCAGTATACCTTCGTTACGATCTATAACAAAACAAGTGGGTAACGACGTCACATTATACATCGACACATTGTGAGAATAGAGGCTTTGAGGATCGCGCACGCAAATCCATGGCAAATTATCGGCCGCCACTTTCCACGCCTGTTCGTCGGTATCGATCGAAATCTGGAAAATTTCCAAACCTTTCGAATTGTATTTTTTATACAGCTCGGCCAACTTCATGTTGTAAGCCGGCGAATAATCGGTTTGATACGATGTAAAATCGAGGAGTACAAGCCGATTGGCATTTACCGCCTGTGACAATGTCTGTTTACGCCCCCGCAAATCGTATAGCTCCACCTCCAAAAACGAAGCCGCTTGCGCTTCGATCTCAGGAACCTTCTGTTGGGCGGCCCGTTGAGCGGCAATGGCAGCCAATGTCATATCTTTGAGTTGTTTGGAACGAGGCGAATCGGGGTAACGCACATCGAATCCCGTGGCAACCGCCGCAATCAACCGCCGGTCCGACAGGTCATAGGGCGTAAATATCTTATCTCCATTTATCTCTTGAAATACAATATAATATGCAGTTGCCGAAGCCGGATTCTCCAATACCAAATCGAGCATTTTCTTTTTGTATGCCTCCAAGTCGGCAACAGCTTGTGCCCGCAACGTTTCCACTTGATCGCTTTGAGTCGAAATGGCTTGCGAAAGGTCGTTGATCCGCCTCTTCAACTTCGCACTCTCGTCGGCCACGATACGCATTTTCACACATTCGTCGGAACCGCTGAGTTCATATCCATTGGCAAAATCGGCAGCCTTTGCCGAGAAGCTGAGCGTTTCGGTCGAATCGATAGCAAAATGGACAACCGATTCGTTCAACCGCAGTTGGTAAAATTCAGGGTACTGCGGTGCTGCTTGTTTAAACTCGAACGCCCCTTTCTTGTCGAGCTTCACCGAATCGAGAATTGCCTTTCCGTCTGTCGCCAGCGTTTCTAAATAGAGTACCTGACCTTCGGCATCTGCCACATTGCCCCGAATCGTAAATTTGTTGTTATCGCACGAAGCGAAAGCCACGGCTATGGCGCATAAAAATATCCACTTTCTCATTTTTCGCATAATTTAATGGCGGTATTTCCCAAAGGAAAAACCGATACAAAGATATGTTTTTTTTCAAATATTCCAATTACCCCCGCGCACACGACAAAAGCAAAATGACAACAAAAAAAGCGAATAAACCCATACAAACGGCACCCAACCCCCCTTTTAGAAGCAATATTTTTTCATTTTTATTTCATAATCATAGTTTTACTCTCAAACTTTCATTATCTTTGCACGATTTTGAGATGAAAAAAATATAGAAAAATCGATTTTATGATTAAACAAGTTATTAAGAAGACCATCGATTTGGGTGATGGAAGGACCATCACCATCGAAACCGGCAAGCTCGCTAAGCAAGCCGATGGAGCCGTAGAAGTTCGCATGGGAAACACCATGCTTTTAGCTACGGTATGTTCGGCACAAGAAGCCGGTGAAGGCGTGGATTTCATGCCTCTGCAAGTAGAATACAAAGAGCGTTACTCGGCATTCGGCCGTTTCCCCGGAGGTTTTACCAAACGTGAAGGCCGTGCGTCCGACTACGAAATACTTACAGCCCGTTTAGTAGACCGCGTATTGCGTCCCTTGTTCCCCGACAATTATCATGCCGACACGTTTGTGAACATCATGCTGTTCTCTACCGACGGCGTCGATATGCCCGACGCTTTGGCCGGTTTGGCTGCTTCGGCCGCTCTCGCCGTATCGGATATTCCTTTTAACGGTCCCATCTCCGAAGTTCGTGTAGCCCGCATCGACGGCAAATTCAAAATAAACCCCACTTTCGCCGAATTGGAGAAAGCCGATATGGACTTGATGGTGGGCGCTACCTACGAAAACATCATGATGGTGGAAGGTGAAATGGACGAAGTTTCGGAAGCCGACTTGCTCGAAGCCCTTAAAGCCGCTCACGAAGCCATCAAAGTTCACTGCCTCGTACAAAAAGAATTGGCCGAAGCCGTAGGTTCGACTGTAAAACGCGAATATTGCCACGAAACCAACGACGAAGAATTGCGCAAAGATGTTTGGGAAAAGTGTTACGACAAGGCTTATGCCATCGCTCGTTCGGGCAACGCCGATAAACACGCCCGCCAAAACGCTTTCGACGCTATCGTCGAAGACTATCTCGCTAACATGAGCGAAGAAGAGGTTGCCGAAAAAGAGGCTCTCGTAAAACGTTACTACCACGATGTAGAAAAAGAGGCTGTACGCCGCTGCATTCTCGACGAAGGTATCCGCCTCGACGGCCGTTCCACCACACAAATTCGTCCCATCTGGTGCGAAGTAGACTATATCCCCGGCCCTCACGGATCGGCTGTATTCACCCGTGGTGAAACCCAATCGCTGTCGACCGTAACCCTCGGAACGAAACTCGACGAAAAAATTCTCGACGATGTGCTCAATCAGGGTCGCGACCGCTTCCTCCTTCACTATAACTTCCCCCCCTTCTCGACCGGCGAAGCCAAAGCCCAACGCGGTGTAGGCCGTCGTGAGATCGGTCACGGGAATCTGGCCAACCGCGCTCTTAAACGTATGATTCCCGCCGACTACCCCTACGTAGTACGTGTCGTTTCCGATATTCTCGAATCGAACGGATCCTCTTCGATGGCTACCGTTTGTGCCGGTACATTGGCCCTTATGGATGCCGGTGTGAAAATCAAAAAACCGGTATCGGGTATCGCTATGGGATTGATTACCGACAAAGACAATGTAAAATATGCTATCCTTTCCGATATCCTCGGCGACGAAGACCACCTCGGCGATATGGACTTCAAGGTAACCGGTACCCGCGACGGTATCACCGCCACACAGATGGACATCAAGTGCGACGGCCTCTCTTATGAGGTTCTCGAAAAAGCCTTGAACCAAGCTCGCGAAGGTCGTATGCACATTCTCAACATCATCACCAATACCATCGCCGAACCTCGTGCCGACTTGAAACCGCACGCACCTCGTATCGAAACGATGATTATCCCCAAAGATATGATCGGTGCCGTAATAGGCCCGGGTGGGAAAATTATCCAAAGCATACAGGAAGCCAGTGGCGCCATCGTTACCATCGACGAAATCAACAACGAGGGCCACATCGAAATTTCGGCAGCCAACCTCGATTCCATCAAAGACGCCAAACGCCGTATCAAAGCGATTACGGCTCAACCCGAAGAGGGCGAAACTTATACAGGCGTAGTGAAATCGATATTGCCGTTCGGTGCTTTTGTTGAGATTCTCCCCGGCAAAGACGGATTGCTCCATATCTCGGAAATCAGTTGGGATCGTCTCGAATCGATGGAAACATCGGGCATTCACGAAGGCGACGAGGTAACGGTAAAACTCATCGAAATAGACAAGAAAACCGGTAAATACCGTTTGTCGATGAAAGCCCTGCTGCCGCGTCCCGAAAGAGCTCCGCGCGGCGACCGTCACCCCCGCAACGAAAACAACAATCAATAACGAAAGTCGTTTCGTCTCTATACGAGCCGCATATCGAATTTGATATGCGGCTTTTTTTGTCCTGCCGGGCGATATTCGCCGCGGGTTAAATTTTCTCATTTTTTTACCTACTTAGCATAAAAATAGCTATCTTCGTTTGCAAATCACTCTCCGGGTTTATGGCAACATTAAAACAGCAATTACAACAAAAGCTACAACAAAAATTATCGCCCCAGCAAATCCAACTCATTCGGCTTCTCGAACTCACCGAAATCGAATTCGAAGAACGTGTGCAACAAGAGCTGGTCGATAATCCCGCTCTGGAAGAGGGTCGGGAAGAAACCCCGGACAACTTAAACGAATTTAACGACAACACCGACGAAGACGGGAATCCCGGAGAATCGGCCGAAGAACTTACTTTGGGCGACTACCGCGATGAGGACGATATTCCCGACTATCGCCTCGAAGCCAGCAACTTCTCGAAAGACGACCGCCGGGAAGAGATCCCCTTCGTTTCGGCCTCGTCGTTCCACGACTTTTTGGAAAGTCAGTTGGGCGAACTGCCCCTGAGCGAAACCGACCACCAAATAGCCCAATACATCATTGGCAACATCGACGACAACGGCTATCTGCAACGTCCTATACAAGCCATCTCGGACGACCTCATCTTCCAAGTGGGGTTGGACGTGCCCGTAAGCCGGGTCGAAACAATCCTGCAAATCATTCAAGAATTCGAACCGGCAGGCGTAGGAGCTTCGAACTTGCGGGAATGTCTTCTGCTCCAACTGGAACGGCGCGAAGGCACAAAATCCAACTTGTTGGCCTACAAGATCATCGACCAAATGTTCGATGAGTTTTCGAAAAAGCACTACGACAAAATCATGCGTCAGTGCGAGATAAGCGAGGCGGAGTTGAAACAGGCCATACGCGAAATTACCCTGCTCAATCCCAAACCGGGCAGTGCTTGGAACAACAGCTATTCGGGAAGCTCGGAACACCACATTATCCCCGACTTTTTTGTCGAAGCAGAAGACGGAGAACTCTCCATCGGGCTAAACAACAGCAATGTCCCCGAACTGCATATTAGCCGCGACTACCAAGAGATGTTCGAGGATTACACCTCCAACAAACAGAATCAAACCCGCGAAAAACGCGACGCCCTGCTCTTCGTCAAACAAAAGCTCGACGCCGCCCAATGGTTTGTCAATGCGGTAAAACAACGGCAGGAAACCCTGCTCAACACCTTAAAGGTAATTGTCGAATTGCAAAAGGATTTCTTCCTCACCGGCGATGAGCGAAACCTCAAACCCATGATTCTGAAAGATGTGGCCGAACGTACCGGATACGACATTTCTACCATTTCGCGAGCCAGTAACAGCAAATATGTGCAAACAAATTTCGGTATTTATCCGTTAAAATATTTCTTCTCCGAATCTATGCAAAACGATGCCGGCGAAGAGGTATCGACCCGCGAAATAAAAAGCCTGTTGCAAGAGCTGGTCGACCACGAGGACAAACGGAAACCGCTATCGGACGACCGGCTGTGCGAACTCTTGCAACAAAAGGGTTACCCGATAGCCCGGCGCACCGTAGCCAAATATCGGGAACAGTTAGCGATCCCGGTAGCCCGGTTACGAAAAGAAATTTAAACCTTCAACACAAAAGAGATGAAACAATTGGCCACAATACTGTCAACGATATTTCACCCGCTGCTCATGCCCACTTATGGAATAGCAATAGCCCTGTTCACTTCGTATATGCGCATTTTCGGCGACCGCCTGCTGGGTATCATCATCATAGGCGTACTACTTACCACCTGCGTGTTACCGTCTTTGGGGATATTCATTCTCTACAAAACCGGGCAGATAAGCGATTTCAGACTACACAACCGTACCGAGCGCACAGTTCCCTACATCATCAACTTCGCTTGTTACATAGCCTGTTATCTCTACCTCTATCGGTTTGGGGTACCCAGTTGGATACTCTCGTTCATCGCCGGAGCCATCGTTTCGCTCATCATCTGCCTCTTTATCAACCGATACTGGAAAATAAGCGCACACATGGTAGCCGCCGGATCGATGGTTACGTTGGTATTTCTGATGAGTTTCTCGCATCTTATGCTCACCCCTTATATTTTCCCGTTGCAAATCATCATTATCTTATTGGCTGGGGCGATCGGCTCTGCGCGCATTCTGCTCAACCGCCACACATTAGGACAGGTAGCTGCCGGATTTGCATTGGGAATAGTCAGTTGCGGGAGCTTTTTCTTCCTCTTCATATAGACACATAAACACACATAACTATGAAACCTGTTGTAAGTATAATCATGGGAAGCACATCGGACCTTCCCATTATGGAAAAGGCCGCCAAGCTGCTCGACGAGTGCGAAATTCCTTTTGAAATGCTCGCCCTTTCGGCTCACCGTACACCTGCCGAAGTAGAAGATTTTGCCAAAAACGCGAAAAGCCGAGGCATAAAAGTGATTATCGCCGCCGCAGGTATGGCTGCCCACTTGCCCGGAGTCATCGCCTCGATGACAACACTGCCGGTTATCGGGGTACCCATTAAATCGGGTATGGAAGGGCTCGACGCCCTGCTGGCCATCGTACAAATGCCTCCCGGAATCCCGGTGGCTACTGTCGGGATAAATGCAGCTCTTAACGCGGCTATCCTTGCCACTCAAATTTTGGCAAACGGCGACGAAAACGTCGCTGCAAAAGTAGAGAAATATAAAGCCGGGCTGACTCAAAAAATCGTGGCAGCCAACCGAGAACTCGCCGAAGTAAAATACAAGTTCAAAACCAACTGATCACACCATACCATCCTCTCCTTTATCATGGATTACTACAATTATCATCGCCGCAAAAGCAGTACCGTACACATCGGGGAAACGCCCCTCGGAAGCGAATATCCCATACGTATACAATCGATGACCAATACCTCTACGCTCGACACACAAGGCAGCGTGGAACAGTGTATCCGCATTATCGAGGCCGGTGCCGACTATGTGAGGCTCACCGCACAAGGAGTGAGAGAGGCCGAAAATTTGGGTGAAATCAAACACGAGTTGGTCGCCCGCGGGTTTCGCACCCCCTTGATTGCCGACATTCACTTCAATCCCAAAGCTGCCGACGCAGCGGCCTGCACCGTAGAAAAAGTGCGGATAAACCCCGGAAACTTTGTCGACAGCGCCCGAACATTCAAACAACTCAGCTACACCGACGATGAATATGCCGGCGAACTGAAACGCCTCAGAGAACGATTCGTTGCCTTCCTAAATATTTGTAAAGAGCACCACACAGCCATTCGATTGGGGGTCAATCACGGCTCGCTCTCCGACCGAATCATGAGCCGCTATGGCGATACACCCGAAGGCATGGTCGAGTCGTGCATGGAATTTCTGAGAATATGTCGCGAGGAGAATTTCCACGACGTAGTCATCTCGATCAAAGCCTCCAATACCGTTGTCATGGTACAGACCGTGAGGTTACTCATCAAAACGATGGATGCCGAGGGCATGAACTACCCGTTGCATTTGGGAGTTACCGAAGCCGGCGACGGAGAAGATGGCCGAATAAAATCGGCCGTAGGTATAGGCACCTTGCTGGCCGACGGAATAGGCGACACCATCAGGGTTTCGTTGAGCGAAGCCCCCGAAGCCGAAGTGCCGGTAGCCCGCAAACTGGTCGATTACATCACAAGTCGAACCGACCATACCCCGATAACAGCGCCCCATCTTTCGCTCGAACAAATAGCCTCCCGCGCCAAAGAGCATTGCGAAGGGATCGGTGCCGGCCAGCAACCGATAGTTATTGCCGAAGGTATGCCCGCCGGAAATACAAAGGCCGATTTCTACTACACCGGCAACCAACCCGCCGATCGCACCCGCGCCATTGTCGATTATGCCCACTACTGTGGCCAAGCCAACAGCTATCCGTTATTCCGGGCAAACGAGTGGAACGCATTAAAAGAGGTCGATGCCCCCGTACGATTCCTGCAAATCGATACGACCGAGCTTTCGGAACAGCTCCTTGCCGGGATTGCCCATGAAAAAGGGCTCGTGCTTATCCTGTCGTCGCAACACCCCAATCCCGTGGGCGACATACGCGCCGCACTGGCCCGGCTCACTACTGCCGGCTGTACGTGCCCGGTGATACTCCGAGCCGACTATCACGAAAACGACCCGGAGGATTTACAGGTAAAAGCAGGAGCCGATTTCGGGCCTTTCCTGCTCGACAACCTCGTCGATGGCATATTCCTCCACAACGACGGGAAAGTATCGGGAGAGAGCCTCATCGACTATATGTTCACCATTTTGCAAGCCGCCCGCAAGCGGTTCAGCAAAACCGAATACATATCCTGCCCCAGTTGCGGACGAACCATGTTCGACCTGCAAACGACAATCGCCCGGGTAAAAGCGGCAACCTCGCACCTCACCGGCTTGAAAATAGGAATCATGGGTTGTATCGTAAACGGGCCCGGCGAAATGGCCGACGCCGACTATGGATATGTAGGCGCCGGACGGAATCGGGTAAGCCTGTACAAAGGGAAAGAGTGTATCGAAAAAAATATTCCTGAGGAACAAGCTATCGAAAAGCTCATCACCCTCATTAAGGACAACGGAGACTGGACAGACCCCGCCTGAATCGGAGGTTTCGCTTATGGAAAACCGTAACGATATTCATCGAGAATTAGCCTCGCTCCCTGTGGGACGATTGCTTTGGAAATACTCTGTACCTGCGATCGTAGGCACAATGGTCATGTCGTTATACAATGTTATCGACCGCATCTTTATCGGTCAAGGAGTCGGAGCCGATGCCATTTCGGGATTGGCTCTCACCTTCCCCATCATGTCGTTGACAGGAGCTATCGGTATGCTGGTAGGACAAGGAGCAGCAGCACGAATCTCGATTGTAATGGGACAAGACGACAAAGTCAAAGCCGAAAAAATTTTGGCAAACAGTCTTATCCTTACTCTTTCGTTTGCCTTGTGTTACCTCACATTCTTTGCCCTCTATATGGACGATATTCTACGCAGTTTCGGAGGTAGCGACCGTACCATACCTTACGCTCGCGAATTTCTTATCTACATCATGCCCGGTATGCTGTGTACCAACTTGTGTTACAGTTTCAACAACATGATGCGAGCCTCGGGCTATCCCAGCAAAGCCATGTATACCATGCTTATAGGAGCCATCTCCAACCTCATTCTTGCCCCTATATTCATCTTTTGGCTCGGTTGGGGTATAAAAGGAGCAGCCATAGCCACCGACATTGCCATGGCTATCTCGGCCGCCTTTGTGATGGCCCATTTTTTCAATTCCAAAAGTCAGTTGCGGTTTCACCGACAATATTTCAAACTCGAATGGGCAATCTTGTTCAATATCGTTTCTATTGGTTTAGCTCCTTTTTTGGTCAATGTCGCCAGTAGTGTCATCAATGCCATCATCAACACCTCGCTCTACCGATACGGAGGCGACGAGGCGATAGGCGCATTCGGTATCTTCAACAGCTATGCTACACTTGTGGTTATGCTTATTATCGGGTTATGTCAAGGGATGCAACCCATTGTAGGATATAACTATGGATCGGGGAACTATGTACGCATGAAAAAAGCCTTCTTATTGACAGCCGCAGTAGCAACCGTATGCTGTACGATAGGCTGGATAGGCTCTACGTTCTTCCCCTATTACATCATACGGGCCTTCACTACCGACGAGGAGCTTATCCAAGTGGCCATACATGGGGTACGCATTGCAATGGGCGTATTCCCCATCGTAGGAGTACAAATTGTTACCACCAATCTATTCCAGTCGCTGGGTATGGCTTCAAAATCTATATTCCTCAGTCTTACCCGCCAAGTAATTTGTCTCATTCCCTTGTTGCTCATATTCCCCCGAATGTATGGGCTGACCGGCGTATGGGTTGCCATGCCCGTATCGGACACGATCGCAACAATCATAACTTTGGCTTTGCTATGGAGAGCCAATAAAAAACTGTATCGCAAAACCACGGCTATTCCGCAACAATAACACAAAACGGGGCGGCCTCACTAAAAATTCGAGGCCGCCCCGTTTGTATCGGTCAAAAGTAAAATTTATTCTTTCATTACCGGAATTTCGCGATTCATACTTTGTTCGAGCGAAATAAGCGTCTCGGTAGAAACTACTCCGTGAATATGCTGTATCTTATCATTAAGGAGCTCCATTAAATGTTCGTTGTCGCGAGCATACAATTTACACAACATGGTATAAGGCCCTGTGGTAAAGTGACATTCTACCACCTCGGGAATTTTTTCGAGTTCGGGAACGACATCGCGATACATCGAACCTTTCTCCAACTTTACCCCGATATAGGTACACGTTCTAAATCCCAACGACTTAGGATTTACATGATACCCCGAACCGGTTATTACTTTCATATCTATCATGCGTTGGATACGTTGATGTATGGCAGCCCGTGAAACACCGCATTCGGCAGCTACATCTTTCGACGGAATACGGGCATTACGCATGATAATTTCAAGAATCTGGCGATCAAGGTTATCTATCTTTTCCATAAAATTTTATTTACATAAATCATTTTGCGACAAAAATATCATTTCTTTTTTAATACACAACTATATTTTAGCTATTTTTTTGACAAAAAGACACAATTCGAGCCGTTAACCACATTTTCACCAACCACCAATCCCTCATTTTTTCACGGGGGAAACAACAAAACAACGATTTTCAAAATCTCAAAATTAGTTAAAAATCGATTTTTTATTGACGGATTCATTCCTATTAGTTATAATTGCAACTAACAGAGCTGTTAAATAAAATCTTGCATGAATCCAGCGAAAAATAACAACAGGAGAAAGAATACCGAAGGTGCCATCATGGCTGCCGCGGAAGAGCTATTTTTAGAAAAAGGCTACCAACTGGCAACAACCACCGAGATTGCCCGCCGGGCCGGAGTAACTCATGCCATGCTCCACTACTATTTCCAAACGAAGGAACAAATCTTTTTCAAAGTACTGGACAAGAATCTGCACGATCTTTTCTCCTCTATCAAAGACGCCATGTCGACCGAAAATATATCGTTTTGGGAGAACTTGAAAGGGGGTGTAACGCGGTTGTTGGAGTTTCTCGACCAACATCGGCAACTGGTCGGATTCTTGTACGACGTGGCGCGGCATAACCCCGAATTGTTGAAGCGCTACCACGAAAGCACATTGAATCTGATTTCGGGTTTAGCCGGACACCACAAACTATTGCTCGATTGCGAAATTCGAGCGGGACGATGCAATCCCATCACATTCGAACAACTGTTCTTAGACATTGTCACCATGAGTTTTTCTACTTATATGTTACTGCCGGTCATAAACCAAGCAGTCGATATTAAAGAGACAGAAATGGATCGGATGTTGAAAAGACGTCACGACGAAATAATCGCCACACTATACCACCGTCTTTACGGGAAATGCGAGCCCAACCGATAAGATAACACACAGAATCCGGCGTTTTGTCCGGGAATAATTCATATTACCAATACATAAAAAGGTTTCACGGGAGGTTATGGATATGAGGAAATGGATATTGTTTATACTATGGAACTGTATCGGTATTCCGGTATTCGCTCAGGTAACTTTGACGGAATGCGTAGAAAAAGCGCGCAACAATTATCCGCAAATCAAAGAACTTGATCTAATTCGAGAAGCCGAAAAATACGACCTGTCGAATGCCGGCCAAAATTGGTTACCGCAGTTGACCATCAGCGGCAAAGCCCAATATCAGTCCGATGTGGTCGAAATGCCTTTCGACATACCCGGATTCGACTTCAATCTGCCCCACGACCAGTACTCGTTAGTCGGGGAAGTGAGCCAAACGATATGGGACGGCGGTAGCACGGCCAGTAAAAAAAGGCTGTTGCGAGCCGATGCCAATATACAGAGCCAGCAACTGGAAGTCACCTTGTACAGTATCCGACAGAGGGTAGAGAATATTTTTCTGGGGATTCTTTTAATCGACAAACAAATCGTCCAAAACGAAATTGTCATCAAATGCCTGTACCGAAACAGAGAGGCTGTTCAAGCAGGTATCGAACATGGCGTATCGTACAGATCCAATTTGAATATCGTCGATGTGAACATACTCAATTACAAACAAACCATTTCGGCTTTGAAATCCGACCGTCGAGCCTACATAACCATGCTGGGCAAACTCACCGGAGAGGACCTCTCGCAAGCCCAATTCGTAGAGCCTTCTATCGACCTGCAAATCGACACTACCACACTTTATCGCCCCGAACTGAAACTTTACAAAGCCCAATTGGAACAGGCCCAAGCCCAGCGACAAGACTTGCAAAGCAATTTGTATCCAAAACTCAACCTCTCTTTACAAGGCGGTATAGGACGTCCGGGATTGAATATGCTAAAAAACGATTTTGAACCGTATTACACCATTGGTGTAAAACTGCAATGGAATTTAGGAGCCCTTTATTCCCGGAAAAACGATATACAAAAAATCGCCGTGCAAAAAGAACGGGTAAAACAGGAACAAGAAACTTTTATCCTCAACACGATGCTCGACGTGACCGACTGCCTGAACGAAGTCCACAAAGCCGAAAGCGTTTTGGAACAGGACCGGGAAATTATCCGGCTGCGCGAAGATATTCGGCAAGCCGGCGAAGAACAGTACAAACAAGGAGTAATTATGATGACCGACCTGATGGACATGATCGACGATGAATTCAACGCCAAAGTGGCCGAATCGCTCCACCAAGTACAACTCATCATGGCTATTTGCGATTTGAAAAACACACTGGGACAGAAATAAGAAAACAGGGAAACCATAAAGATAAACCGACAATGAAACACAAAATTGTATATGCAACAACTGCGGTGGCAGCTCTGATATTCGGGAGTTGTTCCGACCGTACGCGAGAATTTGATGCCTGCGGACAAATAGAAGCCACCGAAGTGCTGGTCTCGGCCGAAGCCAATGGCCGAATCGTATCCTTGCAACTGTCCGAAGGCGACAAACTGGAAGCCGGCAAAGAGGTGGGGGCAATCGACTCGGTCCAAACCTATTTGCAAAAAAAAGAATTGATTCGAAAAAAGGCCAACGCACAAACCAAACTGGTAGATATCAACCGGCAACTCGCTTCGCAATACGCACATCTGAAAAATTTACAAACCGACTACGACCGTTACAAAGCACTCGAAGCCAAAGATGCGGCAACCAAAAAACAAGTAGACGACATCGTATCGCAAATAGCCGTTACGGAACGTGAAATCTCGGCCAAAAAACAGACTTACGAACGAAACAACACCGGGATTCAAGAAGAAATTGCCTTGTACGACGTGCAAATAGCCGAGAAAGACGACCAACTGAACAAATGCCGGATTGTAGCGCCCATCGACGGCACGGTTTTAACCAAATTTGCCGAAGAGGGAGAATTGGTCACTTCGGGAAAATCGCTCTTTAAACTGGCCGATATGAACCAAGTTTATGTACGAGCCTATCTGACGACGGCACAACTCGCCGACGTAAAACTGAACGACGAAGTCAAAGTCACGATCGAAGATGGCACCAATACCCCCCGTCAATACGACGGCCGGTTGATTTGGATTGCCGACGAAGCCGAATTTACCCCAAAGAATATACAAACCAAAGACGAACGTGCCGACTTGGTTTACGCCGCAAAAATTTCGGTCAAAAACGACGGCTATCTGAAACTGGGAATGTATGCGTATGTCTTGTTTAAATAAAACCGGCAAGAGATGGCAGAAGCAATAACAGTCGAAAATGTGAGCAAACACTATGGTGCTTGCATCGCTCTGAATCAAGTTTCGCTCTGTGTACAACCGGGCGAAATTTACGGGTTGATTGGTCCCGACGGAGCCGGCAAGACCACGTTGTTCCGCATTTTGGTAACCTTGCTTCTGCCCGATAGCGGAAACGCTCTTGTCGAAGGTCGCGACGTAGTCCGCGATTACATGGAAATCAGACGCCACATAGGATATATGCCGGGACGTTTTTCGCTATACCAAGACCTCACAGTAGCCGAAAACTTAGATTTCTTTGCCACAATGTTTGGTACTACGGTAGCCGAGAACTACGGAAATATCCAAGAGATTTATGCTCAAATCGAACCCTTCCGCGACCGACGCGCCGGAAAGCTATCGGGGGGTATGAAACAAAAACTGGCATTATGCTGCGCTTTGGTGCACAAACCCTCGGTACTCTTTCTCGACGAACCGACCACCGGCGTCGACGCTGTCAGCCGCAAGGAGTTTTGGAATATGCTTTATCGCATTCGAAAGGCCGGAGTCTCTATTTTGGTCTCTACCCCTTATATGGACGAGGCTTCGCTCTGCGACCGCATATCACTCATTCAAAAGGGCGAAATTATCGAAACCGGCACACCCGGAGAAATTGTCGCCCACTATCCGCACCAGTTGTTCGGGGTATCGGGGAAGCCCGCCTATCCTTTATTGAGTTTCCTGCGCCAATGTCCCGGCGTACTGCGATGTTTCTCCTTCGGTTCGGAACATCACGTCGCCGTTGCCCCCGGAGAGACAAGCCGAGAAGAGTTATCGGCAAGGATTCAAGCGGCAGGATTCCACCAAACCGTCGTCCGGGAAATCGAACCGAATATCGAAGACTGTTTCATGGAGTTGGCAAAAAATAAAGAACAAAAATCGTGAACGAAACGAAAGATATCATCGTAGTAAATGAGTTGACCAAAAAATTCGGCAACTTCACCGCTGTCGACCACATCAGTTTCAGGGTGCGGCAAGGAGAAATTTTCGGATTTCTCGGAGCCAACGGAGCCGGAAAAACAACAGCCATGAAAATCTTGTGCGGATTGAGCCTCCCTACATCGGGCGGAGGAACGGTCAACGGATACGATCTATGCCGCGAACAAGAGAAAATCAAGCGCAATATAGGATACATGAGCCAAAAATTTTCGCTCTATTCCGACTTGAAAGTGTGGGAGAATATACGCTTGTTCGGTGGTATCTACGGGCTGAGTGGAAAAGCAATCAAAGCAAAGAGCGACGCCATGCTCAACTACTTGAACATGACCGACCTGAAAGACGAACTGGTAGGCGACCTGCCGTTGGGGTGGAAACAGAAGTTGGCATTCAGTATCGCCATGATTCATAAACCCGCCATCGTATTTCTCGACGAGCCCACCGGCGGAGTCGATCCCGAAACCCGCCGACTATTTTGGGACTTGATTTACGAAGCGGCCGAAGGGGGTATTACCATCTTCGTCACCACTCACTACATGGACGAAGCCGAATATTGCGACCGGGTGTCGATCATGGTCGATGGCATTATCGCCGACTTAGACTCCCCCTCGGAACTGAAACAACGCTACCAAGCAACCGATATGGATACGGTATTTCGCAAACTGGCCTACCGGGCAAAAAGAGAATAAGGACATGAAAGAATTTTTTTCGTTCATCAAGAAAGAATTTCGACACATATTCCGGGACAAACGCACCATTCTGATTGTCTTGGTCATGCCCATCGTGCAGATTATCCTGTTCGGGTTTGCTGTCAGTACCGAAGTACACGATGCCCGGGTGGACATCGTGGGCGATACGGGAGATCCCGCCGTAAGACAAATTGTGGAACGGATAGACCAAAATCCTTACCTAAATGTAGCCTCAGTGTATGAATCGGCAATCGACGTATCGGAACGATTTCGAAAAGGGAAAGCCGACGTCGCAGTCTGTTTCGAACGCAACTTCGACGAGCGTCTGCGCCACTACGGGAAAGCCTCCGTCCGTTTGCTCGGCGACGGGTCGGACCCGAACACAGCCCAAATGATTGTCAATTATGTAAACGGTGTGCTCTCCGAAGTCCAAAACGGGTTGAACGAGGCTGGGAAAATGCAACAGGCGTCATTCCCCCACGTACAATATATGTACAATCCGGCCGTGCTGTCGTCGTACAATTTCGTCCCCGGAGTGATGGGTTTGATCTTGATGTTGGTCTGCTCCATGATGACTGCCATCTCGATCGTCCGCGAAAAAGAGAGCGGCACCATGGAGCTGCTGCTCGTTTCGCCCATTCGTCCCATTGGTGTAATCATCAGTAAAGCCGTTCCTTATTTGGTCCTTTCGCTGGTCAACTTAGTTACTATTTTACTGCTCTCGCGCTTTGTTCTCGGAGTTCCACTGCGGGGCAGCCTATTCCTGTTGTCGGTCATATCGGTTCTGTTCATTTTGGCCTCATTGGGCATAGGCCTCCTTATCTCGGTTATTTCGGCTACACAAAAAACCGCATTGCTCATTTCGGGAATGGGGCTGACTATGCCCACCATGATCTTTTCGGGTATTATTTTCCCCTGCGAAAGTATGCCCGTCATTCTGCAATACGTTTCGGACATCATACCGGCCAAATGGTACATCATCATGGTCAAGAAAGTGATGATCGAAGGCGTAGGATTCACCTACATCTATCCAGAGTTTTTGATTTTGCTGCTAATGACAGTATTCCTGTTGGCCGTAAGCGTCAGGTTGTTCAAACGGCGGTTATAATTAGTAAGGAGAGGAGCGTTTATGGTTCTGTTATATTTGCTGGAAAAAGAGTTCAAACAGTTCTTCCGCGACCCCGGGTTACCCAAGATGGCCATCGCATTCCCGGTGTTGATGATGTTGGTCTTCCCGTTTGCCGTGAGCATGGAAATCCGCAACATCAATCTGGTTGTGGTCGACAGCAACCGGTCGGTCGCCTCGTCCGACCTGATTAAAACCTGTACCTCTTCCGGCTACTTCAATCTGATAGATATCTGCGACGACCCTGCTTGGGCCATGCAACAAATGGACAAGAACCGAGCCGACGCGATCTTGACCATCGAATCGGACTTCGACCGATGTCTGGAACGGGGCGAAGAGCTTCCCGTCGGCATTAAGGTAAATACCATTAACGGGACAAAAGGGAGTATCGGCGCCAGCTACCTCACCTCTTGTGTGCGTCGCTATTATGCCGAAAAATCTCCCAACCAACAAACCTCAACGGCAAAATCGCAACTCGACGTATCGGCCAAATACTATTTCAACCCCTATCTCGATTACAAACAATTTATGATTCCGGCGCTCATTGCCATTGCCATTACGATGTTGACCGGATTTTTCCCGGCCCTCAACATTGTCAGTGAAAAAGAACGGGGAACAATCGAACAGATAAACGTAACACCGGTCAATCGGGGCATTTTTATTCTCTGCAAACTTATTCCCTATTGGGTAGTGGCTTTTTTCGTACTCTCCGCCTGCTTGCTTATCGCCCGACTCGTATTCGACTACTCTTGCGCCGGGTCATTGGGACTGTTGTATTTCTTTACAGCCTGTAATATTTTGGTGACATCGGGCATGGGGTTGCTCATTTCCAATTACAGCGATAATGCACAACAATCCATGTTTATCACGTGGTTTTTTATGATGGTCTTCATGCTCGTAAGCGGCATTTTCACCCCTATCGCTTCCATGCCCGGATGGGCGCAGGCAATTACCTACCTTAACCCCATGCGTTATTATGCCGACGCCATGCGTGGAGTTTATATCAAAGGGTGTTCATTAATCGATGTTTGGACCGATGCCGTCGGCTTATTGGCCATTGGTACGACAATGGTTACATGGGCAATACTCAGCTACAAGAAGACAACTTGACCGTGACCGTTGAAACCGCATATAACGAAGTACTCCAAACATTTTGGAGCCCCAAAAGGGGAAAATAGATTCAACAAAAAAGGGAGAATCCGGAATAAACCGCATTCTCCCAAATTTCATATCTGCCGGCAAAAGTTACTTCCCTCACCGGGCTGTAACATTCGGTATCTTATTTCATAATATCCAATACCTCTACCTCGAATACGAGAACCGAGTTGGTAGGAATCTTATCGCCACCACCGCGTACACCGTAACCCAGTTCGGCAGGGATATAAAGGATATATTTACCACCTTTTTGCATCAATTGCAAGCCTTCGCCAAAACCTTTAACAACTCCTGCGGGAGAGAAAGTAGCACCCTCGTTGGCATCGAATTGAGTGCCATCGATCAAAGTACCTTTATAAGCAATTTTAGCCCGTTGGTTAGCTTGTATTTTATCGCCGGTTCCTGCTTTAACGACCTTGTAAAGAAGGCCCGATTCGGTTTTTACAACGCCCTCTTCCTTAGCTTTTTCGGCCAAGAAAGCTTCGCCCTTAGCTAAATTTTCTTTGGCTTCGGGAGTTTCGGCCAAACGAGCCAGCTCCTCTTTTTCCTTAGCTTCGGCAGCAGCTCTGAAAATAGCGTCAAGCACCACGTTTGCATCCATAGCCGAAATCAACAGCGTGGTATCGCCTTCCATAGATTGTTTATAAGCTTGTACAAATGTGGGAATATCTATTTCCACGCCAGTACCTTGTTTGATATTATTCAACATCTCTTTGATATAAAGGCCCTGGCTCAAACCCATTTCATACGAACGTTGGGTAGAATCGGTTTTCAATGCGGCAGCCAAACCTTTCATAAAATCGTTCTGGTCGATACCTTTCAGTTGCTCGTACATACCCGATTTCAAGGCTTCGCCAAAGCGAGAACCATTCGAAACTCCCAATGCATAACTTGCACTATCTGCTGCATTTTCCAATTTGGTAGCGGTTTTGTTGCCGCAAGATGACATAGCCGTCAAACCGGCGAGTGCCACACAAAATAAAATCGTCTTTTTCATTTTTTATTGGGTAATTAATTACAATATTTTTATAAGCTCTACTTCAAAAACCAATGCTGCGTTTGCGGGAATACTACCTCCTGCTCCTTGTTCGCCATAGGCCAACGCCGACGGGATATAGAGTTTCCAACGGGACCCCTCAGGCATCAATTGCAAAGCCTCTACCCAACCGGGAATTACTTGATTCACGCCAAATACCGCAGGAGTTCCCCGTTGAATAGAGCTATCGAACACCTGCCCGTCGATTAACGTACCGTGATAGTGACATTGAACTTTATCGGTAGCCTTCGGCTTACGGCCTTTACCTTCGGTGAGCACCTCGTACTGCAATCCGCTGGGCAAAGTCACCACTCCCGGACGTTTGGCATTCTCTGCCAAAAACTCTTCTCCGGTACGTTTGTTTTCCCCGGCAATTTGGTCTTGCAAATTCGAAAAAAATTCGTTGATAATCCGCTTCGCTTCATCGAAACTGATTTCAGGTTTTTCCTGTTTATATACAGCCTCCACACCTTTGGCAAAATCCTCGACATTCAGCGATTTAATGCCCGAGCCTAAAAAATTGTGCCCCATGCTGAGACCTAATGCATAACTTAATTTGTCCATTTTTCTTTATCTATTGTATTTTTAAGCAAACATAATAACCATATTTGCTTGGCGAAGATAGGGCTTTTATACTTAATTCAATAAATTCTCCTTAAAAAAAAACATAATTCCTACCGAATAGTACCTTTCGATTACCCGAAGTACAATATTTTTATGAAATTCTTGCGTTCGTCGACGATTTATTTTAATTTTATCTGAATTGTTTTTAATCCGTCGATCATTAAACAGGTATAATCATGAAAAAGAAACTGGTTGTTTTGACAGGTGCCGGAATGAGCGTAGAAAGCGGGCTTTCTACATTCCGCGACAGCGGCGGCCTGTGGGATCGTTATCCCGTAGAAGAGGTAGCTACCCCCGAAGGATGGGCCAAAAATCCGGCTTTGGTACAAGGCTTTTACAACAAAAGGCGCAAGGAACTACTAACCGTCGAACCGAATAAAGGGCATATTGGCCTTGCCGAACTCGAAAAAGATTTCGATGTGACCATCATTACCCAGAATGTCGACAACCTGCACGAACGTGCCGGTAGCACTCGTATCATTCACCTGCATGGCGAACTTACCAAAGTGCGCTCGGTAAAAGACGAAAGCCGTGTCTACGAACTTTCGCCCGACCACTACGAGATAGCTCCCGACGAAACCGATTCGTACGGAGACCGGTTGAGACCCCATATCGTATGGTTTGGCGAAGCCGTTCCCATGATAGAACCGGCCATCGCCATTGCCGAACAAGCCGATATATTCGTAGTGATAGGGACCTCGCTAAACGTCTATCCGGCTGCCGGGCTGCTCCACTACGTGCGGTCACAAGTCCCTATCTACCTTATCGATCCCAAAGAGGTAAAGGTTCCGGGAAACCGACTGGTCCACGTGATTCAAAAAGGTGCTTCGGAAGGGGTGGCCGAATTGATAAAGTTACTACGGCAATAGTTCCTGCCAACAACACCAGCGCGCCTCAGGGAACTTCCCGAGGCGCGCTGGTGTATTATAGGATTCTATTTATTTTCAAAAATGTCTTTCATGCTGTTGTTTAATGGCATCGACCACGTTAATGATATAATCGCCCAACCGCTCACACTCCGAAATCACATCCATATAGTATATACCCGACTGATATTCGTAATGCTTGTTGTTCACATTTTCGATATTGGACATACGTAATTGGTTACGATAGTTGTTTATCTCGCACTCCTTGTTATATGAAATCATTATATCATTCATCGTAGGTTCGTTGCTCGAAAGAAGGTGTACCATATTGGAAAGCGCTTCGGAATTAAGTTTGAACATCGCATCGATATTGTTGACAATTTCGTCGTTAAATTCGATGTGCGAATCTTGCTTACGTTGCAAAGTCCGGGCCAAATGGTAACAGCAATCGCCAATGCTCTCTATCTCGGTCACCACCGACAACATACTGTTCACCCTCATCTTTCCTTCAAAACTCAATCGACCGCCTACTACCAAGTTCAAGAAATCGGCAATCTCCAACTCCATACGGTCGCATATCTGTTCGTACTTTTCGATGCGGTTATAAAGTTTCAAATATGCTTCGCTACCCTCTTTCTCGTGCAGCAAATCTTTCACCATACCAAACATTCGCTGTACCCGTTCGGCATACACGGCAATCTCCTGATGAGCCTGAGGCAGATTCAATTCCGAAGCCGACAACATACCCCGCGAAATGAATTTCAACTGGAACTCTTCCTCGTTCTTGTCTTTTATACGCACCAAGCGAGTAACAATCTTTTCATATAATCCCGTGAACCAAATCATTATCGTCACGTTTATTACATTAAAGACCGTATGGAACATCGACAATCCAAACGAAACCGAGAACTGCATCGCAGCAAAATGAGCCTTTTGTTGTTCAAAGCCGGGAGTATCCAAAACTTCTCCATTGTTCAAGGCATTGATCAATGCCGGATTGGACTGCTCGTTGCTCACCACAAACGCCATCAAGTCGTTCGGATTGCCCACTCCCAACGAAGTACATATCCACACAATAAAACGGATAAACGGATAATACAGAACCAACGTCCACACCGAACCCAACACGTTGAAAAGCAGGTGTCCCATAGCTGCCCGCTTGGCCGACACATTCGCACTGATAGATGCCAATAACGGAGTAATCGTTGTACCAATATTACTACCCAAAATCAAAGCTGCCGCTATATCGAAAGTTATCCACCCCTTACTACACATGATCAACGAAATGGCCAATGTCGCACTCGACGCCTGCACAATCATCGTCACGATTGCACCCACGGCACAGAATATCAGAATGGAAAGGAAACCCAATTGTGTATAAGAGGTCAAAAACTCGAATATTTCGGGATTGCTTTTTAAATCGGGAACCGAATGATTCAAATAATCAAGCCCCATGAAGAGGAACGAGAAACCGATGAGGAATTCACCCCACGACTTACGGGTGCTATTTTTCGAGAACAACAATGGAGTACCCACCCCAATCAACGGAAGCGCAAACAGTGTAATATTGACTTTAAACCCGAAAATAGAGATTATCCACGCCGTCACCGTCGTACCTACGTTTGCACCCATGATAACGGCCATCGACTGCCCCAGCGTCATCAATCCGGCATTCACAAAGCTCACAACCATTACCGTCGAAGCAGACGAACTTTGGATTAACGCCGTTATCAAAATACCGGTCAACATTCCTGAAAACCGATTTTTAGTCATGACAGCAAGGATATTACGCAATCTGTCGCCTGCCACCTTCTGTAACCCTTCACTCATGACTTTCATTCCATATAGGAACAAACCCACCGACCCGATTAAGGTCAAGAAGTCCAGAAATGTATAGTCCATAAAAGTTTCTTAAATAGTTGTTTTATTACACGCTTTGTGGTATATTTAGCTCACAATTTGCATCTATGAAACCATTCCTTTGCAAAATTATACAAATAAAAATTTTATATAGGGTAAAATATCACTATTTTACCTTTCTTAACAATAAGAGGAGCTATAAAATCTCCTCCCTATAAACATTATGGAAAAAGAACAATTTGACGTTTACTGTGTAAACACTCGACAAACGATTCGTGTAAACGGAGGTGAAACCCTCCTCGAAATTTATAACTTGGCAAAGCCCCAATTGGCTCATCGTCCCGTGTGTGCTTATGTCAACAACAAAACCGAAGAGCTGAGATACCGGGTATTCGGGCCCAAAGACATCGAGTTCCTCGATATTTCACACCCGTCGGGAATGCGCACATACGTTCGCTCGCTCTGCTTTGTCATGTACAAAGCGATCAACAATATTTTACCGGGAACCCGCCTGCGCATAGAGCACTCCCTCTCGCACGGATATTACTGTCTACTCGACAACAAAAAAGCTATCGAGCCCGAATTCATCGAAAAAATCAAACGTCGTATGACACAAATTATCGAGGCCGATATCCCTTTCAAAAAAATAGAATGCCACACTACCAAAGCCATAGAAATATTCCGGGCACAAGGTATGTTCGATAAAATAAAACTGTTACAAACCACACGTCCGCTTTATACCCAATATCACACCCTCGACGGATTGGCCGACTCCTATTACAGTTGGCTAACCCCCTCAACCGGGTATTTACAAGGGTTCGATTTGGTAAAATACAACGGCGGGGTTCTGTTGGTTCCCCCTGTCCCCTACGACCCGCAGCAACTTGCGCCTATCGAGCCACAAGAAAAAATGCTGAATGCATTCAAAGAGTATCTCACGTTCAACCATATCATAGGATTGAGCAACATCGGCGACCTGAACAAAGCAGTGGAAACACGACAGGCCACCGATCTTATCAAAGTAGCCGAGGCTCTGCACGAAAAGAAAATAGGCCGGATAGCCGACGACATTACCAAACGCTACCACGAAAACGGCACTCGCATAGTACTTATTTCGGGACCCTCTTCATCGGGAAAAACAACCTTCTCGAAGAGGCTCTCCATACAACTCATGACCAATTTGCTGAAACCGGTAGCCATCTCGCTCGACAACTATTTTGTCAACCGCGAAGATACTCCGCGTGACGAAACAGGCGACTACGACTACGAATCGCTCTATGCTCTCGACCTCGACCTTTTCAACAAGGACCTCAACCGGCTGTTGCAGGGCGAAACCATTCAACTACCCACCTACAATTTCGAAACCGGAAACCGGGAATACCGAGGCAATACCTTGAAATTAGACGAAGGGGCCGTACTTATTCTCGAAGGCATACACGGGCTGAATCCCGATCTCACCCCCCAAATCAAACCGAATTTGAAATATCGTATTTACGTTTCGGCTCTCACAACCATCTCCATCGACGACCACAACTGGATACCTACCGCCGACAACCGACTGCTTCGACGCATTATCCGCGACTTCAAATATCGCGGGGCTTCGGCTCAAAGCACCATTGCCCGCTGGAGGAGTGTGAGACGGGGCGAAGAGAAATGGATATTCCCCTATCAGGAGAATGCCGACGCCATGTTCAACTCGTCGCTTCTCTTCGAATTGGCTGTCATGAAAGACTATGCACAGCCCATACTCAGTGCCGTACCTCACGACTGCCACGAATATGCCGAAGCTCACCGCCTACTCCGCTTCCTCGGTTACTTCCAATCTATCAACCAGCGTGAGATACCACCAACTTCGCTACTTCGCGAGTTCCTCGGCGGCAGCAGTTTCAAATACTAAATGGGTATCAATATCATAAAAAAGGCTCGATAAAATCGAGCCTTTTTTATGATATACTATGTTTTCAATCTTATTTCTCGCGGTCTATCGTATAATCCAAAATAGCAATCAACGCATCGACAATATCCGACGGCGGGAAATCGGCAAGCAATGCCACAGCTTCGTTGCGTATCCGTTTCATCGTCTCGTAAGCATATTCGATACCTCCCTCTCGCTTGGCATATTCGATAAGGGTATGCACCTCCTCGGCCGACAAAGATTCCTCGTTTAATAACAAAGTTCTCATACGTTCATTTTCCGATCCTTCACCATGTGTAATAGCATAAATCAACGGTAATGTGACTTTACCTTCCCGCAAATCGTTACCAGTGGGTTTACCGATAACCTTATCTTCGTAATAATCGAATATATCGTCTTTTATCTGGAAACAAAGGCCTAACTTCTCGCCGAAAAGGCTCAACCGCTCGACCATCGGAACCGGAGCATTTGCCGCCAACGCCCCCACCTGCATACAAGCGTAAAACAGTGAAGCCGTCTTGCGGCGAATTACCTCGAAATAGGCTGCCTCATCGAGCAAATGATTGCGGGCATTCGATAATTGGTCTATCTCGCCACGAGCCAAATCCCGGCCCAAAATACCCAAGCAAGAGACAATAGGCATCTTATTCGTCTTTATCGAACACGCCAAAGCACACGACACAAAGTAATCGCCTGTAAGCACCGCTATACGATTGTCATACAAATGGTTGATTGTAGGAAGTCCTCGACGCTTTTGCGATTCGTCTACCACATCGTCGTGAATCAAGCTGGCATTGTGCAACATCTCCAACGAAGCTGCGGCATCGATAGCCGCACGGGGCACATCTCCGAACAATTTCGCACACAGCAATACCAATATAGGCCGAATCTGTTTACCTTTGCTTTCCAAATAAACTTGAATCACCTCATTCATCAGAGGGCTGTTCGTATGTAAAGATTCGGTCAGAGTTTCATTCAACAAAGCAAGTTCGTTGGCGATAGGCTGCCGTATGATAAAAAGTTTGTCCATATTCATTTATTCTGCTGCAAAAATAGTAATAAAACAAAAGAATCCGTATTTTTATCGTAATTTTACCGCATTGCAAAGACGCTTTTTTAATTCTTATCTACAAATAGCATATCCTTATGCCCGAAAAACGACTATTTTTATTGGATGCTTACGCGCTCATTTACCGCTCGTATTATGCGTTTATCAAAAATCCGAGAATCAATTCCAAAGGTATAAACACCTCAGCCATTTTGGGGTTCGTCAATACCCTCGAAGAAGTTCTCAAAAAAGAAAACCCCTCACATATAGCTGTCGGGTTCGACCCGCAAGGCCCCACATTCCGACACGAAGCCTACGAACAATATAAAGCCCAACGCGAGGAAACACCCGAAGTGATACGCTACTCGGTACCTATTATCAAAGAGATTATCAACGCCTACAACATTCCCATTCTCGAAGTTCCCGGTTTCGAAGCCGACGATGTAATAGGGACATTGGCAAAACTCGCCGAAAAAGAGGGTTTCGACACCTACATGATGACTCCCGACAAAGACTACGGACAGTTGGTTTCGCCACACATTTTCATGTACCGCCCCAAATTCGGCGGCGATTTCGAAGTGTTAGGGCCCGAAGAGATCAAAGCCAAATACAACATTCAATCGCCCGAACAGGTCATCGACATACTGGGTCTCATGGGCGACAGCTCCGACAATATTCCCGGCTGTCCCGGCGTAGGCGAAAAGACGGCCATCAAACTCATAACCGATTTTGGCGGTATAGAAAACCTGTTGGCTCATACCGAAGAGCTGAAAGGTGCTTTGAAAAACAAGATCGAAGAAAACCGCTCCCAAATAGAATTTTCAAAATTTTTGGCGACCATTCGCACCGATGTTCCCCTCGCCTTCGACGAAAAATCACTCCGTCGCGAACCTGTCGACAGCGAAAAACTGCGTCCCATTTTCGAAGAGTTGGAGTTCCGTAACCTTACCGAACGGGTATTGGGTAATCAGCCAATGGCTGCTGCCCCCAAACGGGCCGCACAACCGTCGCTTTTCGACCAAACGCCCGAACCCGAACCGGAGGAAAAGAGTATACCCGAAACAGCCTTTACCGATATTTCATCTACCCCCCACAAATACCACCTCGTCGACACGGCCGAGAAAATGTGGGACTTGGCGGCTCTGCTCGCTTGCGCGCCGGCCTTTGCCTTCGACACCGAAACAACCGGCATAGATCCCATGAACGTGGAGTTGGTAGGTATGTCGTTTGCCATGAAAGAGCACGAGGCCTACTACATTCCCATTCCCGAAGATAGGACAAAGGCACACGAAACGGTAAATATCTTCAAATCGGCTTTGGAAAATCCGAAGTCCTTAAAAATCGGCCAAAACATCAAATACGACTACATTGTCCTGCACAACTACGGCATAAACGTCAAAGGCGATTTCTTCGACACCATGGTCGCACACTACCTGCTACAACCCGAACAGTACCACAACATGGACTATTTGGCCAACATCTATTTGAAATACAAGCCGGTACCTATCGAAGAGCTCATAGGTCCCAAAGGGAAAAAGCAACTCTCCATGCGCCAAGTACCCGTCGAGGAGGTATGCCGGTATGCCGCCGAAGATGCCGATGTAACGCTTCAACTGAAAAACCGCCTCGAAAAAGAGTTGGCCGCCGAGAAGATGGAAAAACTTTTCTACGAAATCGAAATGCCTTTGACGCGAGTGCTTGCCGACATGGAAATTACCGGGGTCAATGTCGACATTGAGGAATTGAAAAGTTCGTCCGACTTACTTACCCGACGGTTGGGAGAACTCGAACAGGAGATCTATCAACTGGCCGGAACCACATTCAACGTAAGCTCGGCCCGACAAGTGGGCGAAATACTTTTCGAACGGCTTAAAATCGATGAAAAAGCCAAAAAGACAAAAACCGGACAATACTCCACCACCGAGGAGATTCTCGAAAAACTCAGGTCACGCCACCCCATTGTGGGGAAAATCCTCGACCAACGGGGTATTCGCAAACTGCTCAGTACCTACATCAATGCCCTACCCGAATTGATTAACCCCAAAACAGGGAAAATACACACCTCGTTCAACCAAACGGTTACGGCAACCGGTCGGCTCAGTTCGAGCAATCCCAACCTGCAAAATATTCCTATCCGCGACAACGAAGGCCGTGAAATACGACGGGCATTTGTCCCCGATCCGGGTTGTGTCTTTTTCTCGGCCGACTATTCACAAATCGAGTTGCGTATCATGGCCCACCTCAGCGGCGACCGGCACATGATAGAAGCATTCCGCGAAGGATCGGACATCCACGCCGCCACGGCCGCAAAAATCTACAAAATCCCCATCGACAAAGTAACTTCCGATATGCGCCGAAAGGCCAAGACTGCCAACTTCGGCATCATCTACGGCATATCGGTATTCGGCCTTGCCGAACGGCTGAACATTCCCCGAAGCGAAGCCAAAACCCTTATCGACGGTTATTTCGAAAGCTATCCGCAAATTAAGGAATATATGAACCGAAGCATCGAAGTGGCCCGCGAAAAAGGATTTGTCGAAACCATCTGTGGCCGTAAGCGAATGTTGCCCGACATACATTCCCACAACAGCGTTGTGCGTGGATATGCCGAACGAAACGCCATCAACGCTCCCATACAGGGTAGTGCCGCCGATATTATCAAGATAGCCATGATACGTATCGCCCGGCGACTCGAAGAGGGACAGCTCAAGAGCCGTATGATTCTGCAAGTACACGACGAACTCAACTTCAATGTCCCGGCCGAGGAATTGGAACAAGTAAAAGCAATCGTTCGCGAAGAGATGGAAAACGCCTACTCCCTGCAAGTGCCTTTACTTGCCGATTGCGGAACCGGCGCAAACTGGTTGGAAGCCCATTAATGGGAAAAACAGCCCCAACCACATAACACCCGATAAGAATATAATGTGTAATTTTGCCTCCGGTTTAGACGGTTTATAAGAATGAACATTCAAGATTTTTCTGCGCTTTTCAACACGCCGGCGAGGCGTGAAGCGTTTTTGTCTCTTGTCAACGACAACAAGAAGAAGAATATTTTTGTCCCCGGGCTCGAAGGCTCGGCGCCGGCACTACTCTTTTCCAATCTGTTAAACCATAAACAAGCCCATATAGTTATTGCAAACGACCCGGACGAAGCAGGCTACCTCTATAACGACTTGGTCCAGCTCAACGGCAGCGATCGAGTGCTCTTGTTTCCATCGGGGTACAAACGGGACATTAAATACGGGCAACCCGACCCGCCGTCCGAAATATTGAGGACCGAAGTTCTCAACCGGCTGAACCAAAAAGGAGACCCTTTGCTCGTCGTCACCTACCCCGAAGCTATCGCCGAAAAGGTAGTTCCCGCCAATACGCTCTCGGAACAAACCTTGCACATCGACAAGAAAAAGAGGTACGACATGGTTGCGCTTGCCGACCAGTTGCGGGAACAGGGTTTTGAAGAGGTGGATTACGTATATGAACCGGGGCAGTTTGCCGTAAGAGGCAGTATACTCGATGTATTCTCTTATACCAACGAACTGCCTTACCGTATCGACTTCTTCGGGAAAGAGGTAGAAAGCATTCGTACATTCGAAGTCGAAACCCAATTATCGACCGAAAAACTCGACGAAGCCTATATCATTTCCAACGTATGCAACCACGAGGGTTCGGGTATCTCTATCCTCGATTTCATCGAAAAAAATACGGTTTTAATTTGCCATAACTTGTCGTGGGCCATCGACCGAATTTCGGCCATCGCCACCGAATCGCTCTCGGAACAAACACTTATTGCCGAGGAGGGCGACCGATATGCCATGCAAAAAGTTGTCGACGCCGAAGCGTTCAAAAAAAAGATTTTCGACTTCCGACGTATCGACTACGGCAGTGCAAGCGAGGCTTCCGCACCGGCTGTAATCCGGTTCAACTGCACCCCGCAAGGAGTATACCACAAGAATTTCGATTTGGTGAGCCAATCGTTTTCGCAATTCATCGAGAAAGGCTATTGCATCTATATCCTCAGCGACAGCGAAAAACAGATAGAACGGCTGCAAGCCATCTTCGAAGAACGAGGCGAATCGATTACCTTCACCCCCGTATTGAAAACCCTTCACGAGGGATTTGTCGATAACGATCTGAAAATATGTTGCTTTACCGACCATCAGATTTTCGACCGCTTCCACAAATATACCCTCAAAAGCGAACACGCCCGATCGGGGAAATTGGCTCTTTCGCTCAAAGAACTCAACCAAATAGAGGTGGGCGACTACATTGTCCATGTGGACCACGGTATCGGTCGCTTCGGAGGATTAATCCGTACCGAAATCAACGGGAAAATGCAGGAAGTCATTAAACTGACGTACCAAAACGACGATATTATCTTCGTAAGCATTCACGCCCTGCACAAATTGGCCAAATATCGGGCCAAAGAGGGCGAGGCTCCCCGTATCAACAAACTGGGAAGCGGAGCATGGGAACGCATGAAAGAAAAGACCAAAGGCAAGATGAAAGAGATTGCCCGCGACCTTATCAAACTTTATGCGGCCCGCAAACAGGAAAAAGGGTTTGCCTTCTCACCCGACTCGTTCCTGCAACAAGAACTCGAAGCCTCGTTCATCTACGAAGATACCCCCGACCAAATTAAATCGACAGCCGAAGTTAAAGCCGATATGGAACGCGAACGGCCTATGGACCGGCTTATCTGCGGCGACGTAGGATTCGGGAAAACCGAAATTGCCATACGGGCGGCATTCAAAGCGACCTGCGACAACAAGCAAGTGGCGGTACTGGTTCCCACTACCGTATTGGCATTCCAGCATTTCCAAACCTTTAAAGAGCGATTGAAAGAGTTCCCCGTTCGTATCGAGTACCTCAGCCGGGCCCGCAAGGCTTCGGAGGTAAAAACCATTCTCAAAGATCTTGCCGATCGCAAAATCGACATCATTATAGGCACCCATAAACTCATCGGGAAAGATGTAAAATTCAACGACTTGGGGTTGTTGATTATCGACGAGGAACAAAAATTCGGTGTCGCTGTCAAAGAGAAGCTCAAACAAATGAAGGTCAATGTCGATACCCTCACCATGTCGGCCACACCCATACCCCGCACTTTACAATTCTCTTTGATGGGGGCACGCGACCTGTCGGTCATCTCTACCCCGCCGGCCAACCGTTACCCCATTCAAACCGAAGTTCACGCCTTCAACGACGACATTATCAAGGAGGCGATCAACTTCGAAATGAGCCGTGGCGGACAAATTTTCTTTGTCAACAACCGCATACCGCAACTGTATGAGTTAGAAAACACCATACACCGGTTGGTCCCCGATGCCCGGGTCGTTATCGGGCACGGACAAATGCCCCCCGAAAAACTGGAACAAGCCATTATCGATTTCGTCAACTACGACTACGATGTATTGCTGGCTACTACGATTATCGAATCGGGGATAGATATGCCCAATACCAATACCATCATCATTAACGATGCCCAAAACTTCGGGTTGAGCGAATTGCACCAACTGCGGGGACGTGTAGGGCGAAGCAACCGCAAAGCCTTCTGCTACCTGCTCACTCCGCCCCGCCATACCTTCTCGGTCGACGCCCGTCGCAGGTTGCAGGCCATCGAGAGTTTCTCGGAACTGGGAAGCGGCATACACATTGCCATGCAAGACCTCGACATTCGTGGAGCGGGGAATCTATTGGGTGCCGAACAAAGCGGATTCATCGCCGATTTGGGTTACGAAACCTACCAGAAAATCTTGAAAGAGGCTGTCGAAGAGTTGAAAAACGACGAATTCAGCGACCTCTATTACGGTGCCGACTCCGATTCAAAACCCGAAGAGTTCGTTTCGGAGTGTACCATAGAATCCGATTTAGAAATTCTGTTCCCGGCCGACTATGTACCGCAGGAATCGGAACGCATTTCACTCTACCAAGAGCTCGATAATATGGAACGGGAGGCCGATATACGGCAATTCTGCGAACGGCTCGAAGACCGCTTCGGCCGCATACCTCACGAAGCGATGGAATTGATACGGGTAGTGCGCCTGAGGCGTTTGGCTCGCCAACTGGGAATAGAAAAGGTGGGATTAAAACAAAGTTATATGTACCTCTATTTCGTTTCGGACGAACACGTAGCCTACTACCAGTCGGCCGCCTTTGGCCGTATACTGGCCTATCTGCAAAAGAATCCCAAGCAATGCAAATTGCGCGAAATAAACGGCCGCCGCTCCCTCTCGATAAAGGAGATTATTTCGGTGGAATCGGCGGTTGCGGTGTTGGAGGAGATGTTACAGACCGATCCGGTTTAGCGGGCTCTTCCACTGTCGCAGGGTTCGGTTTCATGGTTCCAAATGGGATTCCCCACAATTCGTCGGGTTTATGTCCGGCCGTCAACAACGCCGCATTGATGTAATCGCGCGACGACGGGTTTTGGAACGGATAAAGCCCGAACTGAGGCATAATAGCCGCATAATGTTCAAAAATCTCCGATTGTATCGACTCGTAACACACCCAATCGGTATTGTTCGAAAAACAATACAGTTGCAACGGCAGGCCATTATCGGTAGGATCCAGTGTACGCACCATCAAAATCAAACGGTCACTAACGAATTTATGCTGTTGCAAATAAAGGGTCATATAGGCTCGGAACAAACCTAAATTCGTTTCGATGGTTCCATTTACCAACCCTTCGCCATTTTGGGTATTTTCGACTATGCCTTTTTGCTGTTGAGCCTCTTTTTTTTCGATGAAATCGCGTAAAATCGTTATCTCTTTCATCTTTTCCAAAAACTCGGGTGTACAAAACTTCACCGTACTCAGGTCGATGGTAAACGAACGCATGATACGCCGGCCTCCCGAATCGGTCATTCCCCGCCAATTCTGTACCTCTCCTGACACAAGCGAATAAGGGGGCAAAGTCACGATTGTATTGTCGAAATTCTGTACTTTCACCGTATCGAGCGACACGTCAATGACAATGCCATTGACACTCCCTCCCGGTACCACAATCCAGTCGCCATTGCGAATTATGTCGTTTTCCGACAACTGTACACCAGCCACAAACCCCAAAATACTATCCTTAAATACCAACATCAACACAGCGGCAAAAGCACCCAAACCTGTAATTAAAGCCATAGGTGAACGCTCTATCAAAATCGATACCGTCACAATCACCCAAAAACCGGCAAGCAAACCTTTAATGATTTGAATCATGCCTTTCATGGGACGATCGCGCAAAGCTGTCTGACGCGAATAAATCTTCCAAAAGACCGATAGCTGCGTATTGATCGAGAAAACCAATACTCCCAATACATAAATCCAGCACAATTTTTCGATAAGCCGCAGGAGCCCAGAAGTCCCGTGGAAAGCAAATGGCAACAACGCCAATATCACCAACGGTGGAATAATATGCGTCATGCGGGTAAAGATGTGGGCCTCGACCAACCCCTTCAATAAATTACCGCCTCGATGCCGGGCAATCCGCTGAATGACATAAATCACAATCGCCCGTAATACCCGGCCTACCACAATGGCGATTACAAAAACCAAAAAACCATACACAATTTGATTCCATACCGGAGAAGTGATTCCCAAAACTTGCCGTAACAAATCCGAGACCCACTCCATCAGCCGATCGGCTATTTCATACGCTTTATTCATCGATTCCATTTTGCGATTAAAACGCCGCTCGACCTCATTGGGTTCACACCATTTGGACACACCCAAACAAAAGGCAGAGACTTTTTACAAAATCCCTGCCTTTTACTAATGAAAACTAATATGTCACTGAACAACGACTTTCTTCCCGTTCACAATATACAAACCTGCCGGAAGTGCGATTTCGGTCGAACCAGCCGATACCCTAAGGTTATGCAGCAGTTGCCCTACAACCGAATATACATGAATATCGGTATTTTGGGGAACCGAAACATACACCACCCCTTGACCACCGTAAACAGCCATCTCTTCGGCAATTCCGCATTGAACACCCGACGGGGTATCGATATACGGTTGCGACTCGTTACCCGCAGCATCGATAGCCGTTACGACAAACGTATACCCCGACTGGGTACACGACGATACATCGGCGCTCTTCTCCCATGTAATCAGTTTCAGGTAGGTCGATTTTTCATACGTAGCCGAATTGTTGACAACACGATTGGGAACAAAATAAACCGCATAACGTATCGTTTCTTCTGCACCCAAAGCCTCCCAAGTCAAAGTGTTATTCGCAAGTTCTATATCGGTAATCTCCGGTAAGGTTTGAGGGGTTTTCCAAGTCATCAACGGAGTTAGAGCTGGCTGTGTGAATTTGTTTTCGGCCAAATAACCGTCGAGACCGTAACTGAAAAACTGTGTCGTATTAAAAAACACATGGCCCGGAGCTCCCAGTTGATCGGTAGAACGGTTCATATCTACCTCGAAACCACACTCCTCTGTGCCCTGTGCCGCCGTGGCGGCAATCGAACGCTCGACCATCGAAAGACTGTTGTATTCGCTTTCGGTGATATTATACTGTTTCAAAATACTCCTCATACGTTGCGGACTACTTTGCGGCATGGTGGATATACGCATACTCGAATAAAAGTGGCGCCCCATCACCTTAGCCACATCGGCCCACCACGGAACCAGCGTTTTATATCCCCACGCCTTAGTGGTGGAACTGGGCCAATAACACTGTGGCGAAATATAGTCTATACTCTTTGCTTTCAGCCATGCTACACCGTCGCAATAGATTTGCGAATAGGCACTTGTCCCGCCACTCGTATTCAGGTAATCAATGCCATAGGCCGTAGCTACACTCTGCGGTCCTCCCCAAATACCAAAGGGACTGATACCGAATTTCACGGTAGATTTCGTCTCCTGAATCATGTTGTAAATATTGGAAATCAAGGTATTTACACTTTCACGGCGCCAATCGTTCACATTCTTTCCGGCAGGCTTATAGAGATTCTGCGAATAGGCATCTTCGTTGGTAGTCCCCTCGTAGGGATAAAAATAGTCATCAAAGACAATCCCGTCGACATTATAGTGGGTAATGATATCCTTGATGATATTGACCAAATACTCCGAAACTTCGGGATTGCCCGGATCAAGGATAAAGCTCTTCGAATATTCGAGCAACCACTCCGGGTGATTCTTGCGAATAGGGTCGTTGGCCCCATGCATATTTTTACTACTCTCATACCGATAGGGATTGATCCAAGCGTGCAACTCCATACCCCGCTTGTGAGCCTCCTCGATAGCAAATGCCAACGGGTCATATCCCGGATCTTTGCCCCGTGTTCCGGTAAGGAACTGCGACCACGGCTCGTAAGCCGATTCGTATAAAGCGTCGCACATTGGCCGCACTTGAAGGAAAACAGTATTCATGCGTGCAGCCTGCATACCGTCCAAGATAGATTTCAGTGAAGCCTTTTGCTGAGTAGCGGTCTCCGTCGACTTGGGCCAATCGATATTGCTTACTGAGGCAAGCCATGTAGCGCGCAATTCCCGTTTGGGTGATTCCGCCGAAAGGGAATAAAAAAATCCCATAGCCAAAATAAGGAGTAGAAGTTTTTTCATGTTATTCACGGATTATTAGTTTATTTTACAAATATAATTCAAGGCAGATAATTTTACAGATTTTTATATCTAAAATAAGTGAAACAACACTTAATTTCTGTTTTACACCTAAAACTACATTCGATTCATGGGCTATCGTCATGAATAAAATAACCCATGTAAAAAAAAGATTGACTATCTTTGTAGCGTTTTTCGGATTATAAACCAAACGATACGATATAATGAGTTTACAATGTGGAATAGTCGGGCTGCCCAATGTAGGCAAATCGACACTTTTCAATTGCTTATCCAATGCCAAAGCGCAATCGGCCAATTTTCCCTTCTGCACGATCGAACCGAATGTAGGGGTAATTACCGTTCCCGATGAACGGTTGAACAAACTGGCCGAATTGGTTCACCCCCAACGTATTGTCCCCACCACTGTCGAAATCGTCGATATTGCCGGATTGGTAAAAGGGGCAAGCAAAGGCGAAGGGTTAGGCAACAAGTTTCTCGCCAATATCCGCGAGACCGATGCAATACTGCACGTATTGCGTTGCTTCGACGACGACAACATTACTCACGTCGACGGCTCGGTCAACCCGGTACGCGACAAAGAGATCATCGACTTCGAGCTGCAACTCAAAGATTTGGAGACAATCGAATCGCGAATTTCAAAAGTTCAGAAACAAGCCCAAACCGGGGGCGATAAAGCTGCCAAAGTTGCCTACGAGGTACTAAGCCGCTACAAAGAGGCTCTCGAACAGGGAAAAGCGGCCCGCACGGTTACCTTCGAGACCAAAGACGAACAAAAGATCGCACACGACCTCTTCCTGCTCACCAATAAACCGGTCATGTATATCTGCAACGTCGACGACAACAGCGCCGTTACCGGGAATAAATATGTCGATATGGTACGCGAGGCCGTCAAAGACGAAAATGCCGAAATACTCATCGTCGCTGCCAAAACCGAATCGGAAATCGCCGAATTCGAAACTTACGAGGAGCGACAAATGTTCCTCAACGAAATAGGCCTCGAAGAGTCGGGCGTATCGCGCCTTATCCGTGCTGCTTACAGTTTGCTGAACCTCGAAACCTATTTCACTGCCGGACCACAAGAGGTGCGTGCGTGGACCTATTTGAAAGGGAGCAAGGCTCCACAATGTGCCGGCATCATCCACACCGACTTCGAAAAAGGCTTTATCCGCGCCGAAGTCATCAAATACGACGACTATATTGCCCTCGGCTCGGAAGCTGCCTGCAAAGAGGCCGGAAAAATGAATATCGAAGGAAAAGACTACGTCGTACAAGATGGAGACATCATGCACTTCCGGTTCAACGTATAACAAGACATACCCATATATACAAGAAGGGCGATGAGAAATCATCGCCCTTCTTGTATATTCCTCAATCCAAACCGATTAACGCTTTGGCGATAAATTCAAAATTTGAGAATAACGGGCTTCGTCGTTCAAAATACGGCAAGCCTCTTCCAAATCGGAATCATCTCTAATCGATTCGATAATTTCGCCTTTTTGGAAATAATAGCGTTTTATGATCTCCACCGAAAGCAATTGGGCGATTTCATCGCGAAAAGTGTCCAAATCGCGATCTAAATCGTGGTTTAAACAAGCCTCCAAAGCTTCAAATTGCTTTTGAGTGTTTTCATCGAAATAACCTTCGAATTTAGCGACCTCCTTCAAGTCGGAAAGGATACGTTCGCTTTGCTTGTCGTATTTAAAATTTTTCGACTTCACAAACTCTTTAAATGCCTCGTACTCCTCGTCGGAAAGTTTGAACTCTTTGGGACCGACTATCGTATCATGCTCCGCAGCATAACGGGTAGCATAATCGAAAAAATAAAAATCTTTCATCAAATAGTACCCGATGTTGCTTCCCCGCTCTCTTTCCGGCTCTATATCGGGTTTTATACCCCCACCATCACGCACGATACGTCCGTGAGCCGTCTTGAACTCGTTGGTAAGACTATCGGGAATACGGGCCACGCTCCCGTCGGGATTACGGTGCGAATAGTCGATAGCCTGTATCAATCGACCACTGGGGATATAATAGCGGGCAATCGTCACCTTCAACATACCGTTATAAGGCAATGGACGGGTCGATTGTACCAACCCTTTTCCATAAGAACGCGACCCTATAATCACCGCCCGGTCGAGATCTTGTAAGGCTCCGGCCACGATCTCCGACGACGAAGCAGTTCCCCCGTCGATCAACACCGCCAAAGGCATAGTTTCATCGACCGGCTCCTGAGTGGTTTTGTAAATCTTATCCATCTTTTTATTGCGCCCGCGTGTAGAAAGCACCTCTACTCCTTTGGGAACAAACAAGTTAACAATTTGCACGGCTTGTTCCAAAATACCTCCGCCGTTCCCCCGCAAATCGAGGACCAACGAAGTGATGCCTCTGCGCTTCAAATCCTGTAACGCCCGTTTCACCTCGTCCGCAGCCGAATCGGTAAAACTGCTCAGATAGATATATCCTACATGGTCACACACTACATCGTAATAGGGCACCGCAGGCATTTGTATCTTTTTACGGGTTAAATCGAAAGAGATAAGGCTCTCGACACCCGGACGTTCGACGGTCACTTTCAATTTCGTGTTGGCCGGACCTTTAAGCCGTTCGCTCACCTTAGCACTTTTCCAGCCCAATACGGTGTCGTTGTCGATCATCACAATCTTATCGCCCGGTCGTAACCCGACTAACTGCGCCGGCATACCTTCGTACGGCTCCGAAATATAGACCGCATTGTCGCGTTCCATGATGAGTGAACCGATACCGGCATACTCACCGGTAGTGGAGAAGAAAAAGTCGTCTTTCTCCTTCTCTGGGATATATTCGGTATACGGATCGAGTCGGCCCAACATCGAATTTACGCCATCGCTTATCGCCTTTTCGGCATTAATTGTATCGACATAAAACAAATTCAGCTCCCTAAACAGCGAGTTGAATATATCGAGGTTTCGCGAAATCTCGAAATTTCGCTCATCCGATCTCTCCGCCTTTGCTTCGCCTGCAAAGCCACTACAAAGCAACAATGTGGCCGCGCAGACAAAACCTAATTTTCTTTTTCCCATTTTTCTATTTTTATAGTCTTACGAAGATAATCAATGCTGCATATCCTCGGCAATCATCGAAGATACTTTTAACTTTATTTCAGCCCATATCTCGTCGCTCATCTTGGTACCTATTACCTTTATCACTCTACCGGCCAACAACGACCCGATGGCTCCGCAAACTCCTAATGAACAATTTTGCGAAAGTCCGTACAAGAATCCCGATGCATACAAATCGCCGGCTCCCGTAGAATCCAATCTCGGCTCAGGAGTGGCAGGAACTTCGACCACCCGGCCTTCATTTCCTACAAAAGAGCCATGTGCTCCACATTTTACCACAGCAATTTTGCAATATCGCGATAATATCTCCACAGCTTTACGAGGTTCTTCGCCTACATAGGCCATAGCCTCCTCCTCGTTAGCAAAGAGTATATCTACATAGTTTTCCACTAAATTATGGATAATATCGTGATTCTCCTTGACAACATTGTAACTTGCCATATCGAACGAAACTTGCAAGCCCAATTCTTTGGCCAGTTGTACCGCCCTTAAAATCAGCGCTTCGTCCTGAACCAAATATCCTTCAATATGCAATACATCGTAACCTTCGAACATTTCGGGACGAAGTTCTTCGGCACTCAGCGTCGCAGCAGCGCCCAAAAAGGTACCAAAAGTACGCTCTCCGTCGGGTGTAATCATAGTCATGGCACACCCCGAAGCCTGATCACTCTCGATCAACGTCGTGTGCACGCCATTGCGTTCCATATCGTCACGGAAAAAACGCCCATAGGCATCCCGCCCCACTTTACCAATAAAACCACCCTCTATACCCATGCGGGTTACTCCCGAAACAGCATTAGCTGCCGATCCACCCGATGCCAGCGTGGTATCTAATCCTTCGAAAATCGACATGATTTTCAAAAGTCGCTCTTCATCTATCAATTGCATACCGCCTTTCAGAAGGCCTATTTCTTGAAAACACGCATCGGAACTCAGCCGAGCAAGCACATCTGTAAGGGCATTTCCCAATCCAACTATCCTCATTACGGAAATTTTTTTTGCAAATATATTGCATAATTGGAAATAACCCATTACTTTTGCAACGCATTTTTAACGAATGCTATCTTCTTCAGTAGCTCAGTCGGTTAGAGCATCTGACTGTTAATCAGAGGGTCGTTGGTTCAAGTCCAACCTGAAGAGCCAAATTTTTGATTCCTTTATTCTTCAGTAGCTCAGTCGGTTAGAGCATCTGACTGTTAATCAGAGGGTCGTTGGTTCAAGTCCAACCTGAAGAGCTTCCGAAGAGTTCGTTCGAAAGGCGAACTCTTTTTATTCAACCAAACCCCCATAAAATTATGGACGATTCAAACTCACGAAAGCACATCCGTAGTATCAAACATCTCCCCCGGGAGTAAGTGAGATTTGAATATCGAATCTTGCGGGCTCCATTGGGGATACAAAAAAAGAAAGGAGCAACGCAATGAGAAGGTATCTCTTTTGTGAAGCAGGTTTTGTAGAAAAACCGCACTGGATTCCCAACTGCTGGGTAAATGTAGAAAATCCCACCCAAGACGATTTCAACTTCCTCGAAAAGGATCTGAAAGTTCCGTCGGCTTTCCTAAACGACATTGCCGATAATGACGAACGCCCCCGTATCGATATGGAAGGGAATTGGCTACTCACCATCCTGCGTATACCCATTTTCGAAAAAGACAACAATATTTCCTATACAACCGTCCCTATTGGAATCATTACCAACAACGAAATTATTGTTTCGGTTTGCTACCGTTCAACAGCCATGATCTCCGATTTCATCGAATATACCCGCCGGAAAGGAATAGCCGTGCCCAACAAATACGAGTTTATCCTCCGCCTCATCTACTCCTCGGCCGTGTGGTATCTGAAATATTTGAAACAGATCAACAACGAAGTAACCAATGCCGAAAAAGAGTTGCAACGAAGTATCCGTAACGAAGATCTTCTCCGGCTCATGAATCTGCAAAAATGCTTGGTCTATTTCAACACCTCTATTCGAGGAAACGAAATGATGATCAGCAAACTCCCGAAAATTTTTCACGAAAAAGACTACCAAAATCCCGAACTACTCGACGACGTGATGATCGAATTGCGACAAGCGCACAATATGGTAAACATTTACAGCGACATCCTCACCGGGACAATGGATGCTTTTGCTTCCATCATCTCCAACAATGTCAATACCATCATGAAGCGTATGACCAGCCTCTCGATTATCCTCATGGTACCCACGCTCATTGCCAGCTTCTATGGCATGAATGTCGATATACACATCGAAGAGATTCCCCATGCCTTCTCGTTGATTGTCTTTTTCTCGATTTTCCTGTCGGCGATGGCGTTCGTCATTTTCCGAAAGATTAAGTGGTTCTAACAGTCCTCCGGGAAAAGTATTAAATCCAAAATTCTAAAAACACGGCTCATAAGAACTCAATAGAATGAAAAATCAAACGCTCTACATCTCCGATTTAGATGGGACGCTACTCAACAGGAACTCAACCGTATCGCCCCATTCCATCGAAAAAATCAACCGCCTTTTGCAAAAAGGTATGCTTTTCACCATAGCTACCGCACGCACTCCGGCCACGGTTGTTCCCTTGCTGGAACAGTTGCAAATCGATATTCCGGCAGTACTTATGAACGGAGCCGTACTGTACGATATCCGGCGCAAACTTTATATCCGCACGAATGGTTTTACCGATAATTCGGCATTACGCTACATCGACCTGCTCGAGAAAAGGGGATTGATTCCCTTTGTCTACCGAATCGATAACAACAAACTGAAAGTTTTTCATAAACCGTTGACTAACAATATGCAACGAGAATTTAAACGCCAACGGGAGAATACTCCATACAAAGAGTTTATACCTACCATCGACTATTCGGTCGAACTTCTCGACAACCCTCCGCTCTTCTTGATGGTCATCGATCGCTTCGACAAGCTCCAAATCGCCGCAGCCGAAATAAACCGAACAGGCAAATGCAGCCTTTTCTGCTACCGCGATGTTGTCGACCTCGAATATGGCTATCTCGAAATCTACCCCAAAGGTGTCTCAAAAGCAGCAACCGCACAGCAAATCATCGACAAGCTCACTCCCTGGGAAGTGGTTGCCTTCGGTGACAACCTCAACGATATGCCCCTTTTCAAAATTGCCGACCGTCGGTATGCGCCCGAAAATGCGGTAAACGAAGTCAAGCAACAAGCTACTGCTATAATTGCCGACAACGATCACGATGGAGTAGCCCTCTTTCTCGAAAAAGATTTCTTATAAATTTACAGATAAAATACAGATATATTACAGATAAAAACGTTATTGGTGAAATTACATTTATACCACTAATAAACAAAACATTATAGCAGATTATTTACAAAAGGTTATTGTGGCAAATGTCCCGAAGTTGAATCCTTAGACTCAGCTATACGAGCAGCTTCCCGACGAGCCATCTCGGCCTCGACTTGGGCTCTCGATTTACTTGTAGTTACCACATAAACGCCCAAAAATACCAGCAAAATGGCAAAACCTTTTTTAAGATCGAAACTATCCATTCCCCACCAAATAGCCAACAAAGCTGCCATAATAGGTTGAATATAATTATACATACTCAAAATCGTAGGGCGCAACCGCTTTTGTCCCACCGAAACCAGCATATACGAAAGAAAGGTTGCTCCAAATATGACAAAGAACAGATCGAGATACATAGTAGGTTTTAAATCCCCGAAAGGAATCGACCACAAATCGGTCCACCCAAAAGGCAAACAACAAATTGTAGCAAACAAAAACATCCACTTCATAAGCGTTACCGGAGTATAACGGTTTATCAAACCTTTAAACGCTACATAATAAATAGCAAAACTTACCTCGGCCACCAAACAGAACAAAGATCCCATCACACGATCGCCCGAAAATCCCTTACTCACACTATCTGCCCCATTCAAAATCAACATCAAAGCACCCGAAAGCCCCATAAAAACACCTATCACCTTCTTCCCCGTCATAGGCTCCTTTTGAATAAACGCCGCTAATACCATTGTAATAATAGGAGCCAGCGAAGCAACAACCGAAGCATCGATTGGCGTCGTATAAGACAATCCCAACACAAAAAAACCTTGATTTAGGCTAATACCGAACAGCGAAGCCACAAAAAGCAAAAACAAATCGCGACAATTTACCCGCTCGCGAGGCATAAACAAAGAGGCAACCCAAAACAGGACTGCTGCTCCCACCATACGCATATTGGTCAATGAAAAAGCCGAAACAAGACCCGTCAAGAAAATAGATTTAGAAATAGGCGACATGATTCCCCACAAGAAATTCGCCGTAAACATAGCCGAATGGCCTTTCAACTTTTCTTTCATCTTCCGTAATTTTGGGCGCAAAAGTACAAATTTTCCCAACAAACAGATATCGCCCTCTTAATTTTTCTTCGACCTCCACATCTTTCGATTTATCTTCATATATTTGTAAAACAATATCCTCATCACATACAGTAAACGACATTGCAAAATATTAGTATCCATTTATTATACACCTTTCTAAAAACAATGCCATGAAAATAAAAGGTCTTTTATCTATCCTACTCTTCATCGTTGCAAGCATCATGCCAAATATGGCCGAGAACAAAGCCCCCATCGATATTATCCTGTGGGAAAACGGAGCACAAGAAACCAACAACGATACCGGCAAGGCATACGACGAAGACAATCAAATATATCAACCCTCCATACGCGTATTTTTGCCCAACGAGAAAAACACGGGACGAGCCGTTATCATCTGCCCCGGAGGTGCCTATTATATGTTGGCTTACGACCACGAAGGCTATGCCTATGCCGACTATTTCAAACACCAGGGAATCGCCCTCATTGTCTTGAAATACCGTATGCCACACGGCAACCATAAAGTCCCCATGTCGGACGTATGCGAGGCTATGCGAGTTGTAAAATCACACGCATCAGAGTGGGGCATAAATCCTAACGACATAGGAATTATGGGATTTTCGGCCGGCGGGCATTTGGCATCGACCTTTGCCACCCACTATCCCGACGACCTGAAACCGGCGTTCCAAATACTCATCTATCCCGTCATCTCGATGGACGAAGCGATAACTCATCAAGGCTCCCGAGAGAATCTCATCGGGAAAAATCCCGACCCGCAACTTATCGAATACTATTCAAACGAAAAGCACGTCAGCGACGATAGTCCGCGGGCCTTCATCGCTCTTTCCGATAACGACTACGGGGTTCTTGTCGAGAACAGTCTCCGCTACTACATGGCCCTACATCAACATAAAGTACCGGTATCACTTCACATTTACCCCACAGGAGGCCACGGCTGGGGATATAACGAATCGTTCCGTTTCAAAAAAGCCGTCCACGACGAACTTGCCGACTGGCTACGGTCGTTTTGACAACAGATTTACAACCTTGATAAAACGATAGTCGGAAGCGACCTCTAACAAGTGTCACCTCCGACTATCTTCCATATTAACCCATTAAAATTTTATCGTTTTATCTTTCCCTCGTATTTCTCTAACAGCCGGCGCGAGGTATCGAGCAATGTACCCTTCCGTTCGATTCGGACCGGTATCGTACTATTTACCCATTCCTGTTCAAAAGCAGCCAACTGCTTGTTTAATGCGTCGTTATCCAAAGCTACACCACGCTCTACGGCACCTATTACGGCATCGAAATAAATATCCCACCGCCCGGCATAATAGTTTTTCAACAATCCAGCCCAACTACGGCTTGCATAATCGTTCAGACTGCCACCCCAAGTTGTAATCAGGTTACGAGCATTTTTTTCATAATAATTTTTCGCCTCATCGGTTGTGCCCAAGCTGCGGGCATCGTCGATCCATTTATCCAACGAAGCGTGCAGATGGAATGCATTCAACAACTCCAAATCGTTCAATATTTCCCTCATTTCGGCTGCTTTTTCTTTCAGTTCAGGGATATTCCGTTTCTTATACGAAGCATCAAAATCGCTCTTTACCTCCAAGAAATAATTGCCCATCACTTGTCTGCCGACCGTAATGATGTCGATATTATACGCATCCCTATGGCACGAAGGCTCATCTAACAAAAGTTTCCACACGCGGAGCAGTTCGGTATTGTCATACTCATTGCTGGTTCTCTTGTCATGATTATTTCCCATTTGCGGACGATATCCCGGCAAAATACCCAATGTACGAGGTACTTGTACAAATATATCGTCGTATAAGATATGCCAAGCTTCTCGAACCGAATCGGATACCGCACCTATATGCCTGTCGGCAAGGCAATCTACCCAACGCTGATCGTCCTTATCAATTGTCCATGCTTTTTCGAAAATATACTCATAGGGGAATTGATGGACATCCAGTCCTTCCAGCGTAGAACCTATCCCTTTTAAATTGTCGCCGCCATTTTCCAATGCATTATCAAGCCTTTTCCCGCTCTCCTTCACATTCCCGGTAAGGGTCGTATTTCCCCCGAAATTACCCAAATAGCACCAAATATAAGGCTGTCCGTGGAATTTCTCGGTAGTTTGCCACAGCTCTACATTCTCACAATGGTAATCGAGCAAAGCCATCTTGCCTTGCGGTACACCGGTCAAGAGCGCCTTTATCCGCGGAGCTGTCCACAAATCGCGATCGTGGTAAAACATCCATGTCATTTGCAACCACACGGCTTCGGGGTCGGCCGCCGTCAAAGTCTTGTACATATCAGACGAAACCTGCGCCAAATATTCAGGCTCCCAACTCGGCGGATCCACCTCATTAAAGGGGTCTACACCATAAATATGGTCTGTCCCGAACATCTTCTCTTGCTCCTCCAAAAAACTCTTTTGGATCTCGGCAAAAAGAGGTTCTTCGGGATTCAAGAAATGACAGCGATACGAATCGTCAAATCCTGCCCATTTCCCCAAATACTGGATATTGGCATCGGGATAAATACGTTTCAATGCAGCCGGCACATGTCCTGCAAAAGCCGGCAATACGGGTGTCATATTCAATTCCCGCTCACGAGCCAAAATCTTTTTCTGCAATTCGGCTTGTGAATCGAGCCACTCCATCGGCAGCGGACCATTCCAACCGTCTATATTGGCCATACGGTGCCACGGCAGATAAACCGGACCTGTGAAATACGAGCGAATCTCCTCATCGGTCAATCCCATTTTCAACCATACTTTATACCATACGGCTTCTTGTCCCGTAATAGCCAACGGCATATTCACTCCATTCAAAGCCATCCAGTCGATAAGGCGTTCCCAATCGTGCCATTGCCAAAACGGCATAGAATAGCCGTAAGTACAGTAATTCAGAAAAAATCGGTTATCCACTTTTGCCTCCACGGTAACAGGCTCTTTCACCATAGGCAACACTTCGGGCATTTCCACAGGAATGTCGGCATACCACGATACGGTCGTAAGACAATAATACTTCAAATAATAGTTTAAGCCGGCAGCCATTGAGTTGGCATTATTCCCGCTAATGCAGATCTTCCCGTCTTTGCTTTCCAAAGAATAGTAGTCTTTATCCTTTTCGGGTGCCACTTTAAACACAAATTGGTCGGCATATTCGGGAATCAAACGGTGGGTAAGTTGCTCCACAACCAGCACATCGCTGTCTTTCGAGGAACAAGCCGTCATTCCCAATGCCACGAAAAATAAGGCAATAAAAAATAGCTTCTTCATCTTGTTATAATTTGATATAAATATGCTTTTTGTACAGAAAAAAGGCTACCAGCCAATTAAACACGAGAAAGACAAGCGCATAAGCAAGGCTTCCCCCATAATTCCCGAAAAGAGGTTGCCACACCCCATCGAACGACAAGGTTGTCCATTGAAGTTTACGAAATATCTCGCCGGCAATCTCGCTGAATATATAAATCGACAACGGATTTACACCGACAACCAGAAACGGGAAAGCCCATCGCGTCTTCTTCGAATCGTCAATCACGTAAATGAGTGTAGCGAAAATAAGCGAAGTGGCACCACAGGTCACCAAAACAAAACTGGGCGACCACAATCGCTTGTTCAAAGGATCTCCGTAACTCCACAAATACCCTACGACAAGCATCAACGTACCCCAAACAGCCAATTTCACAATTTGCGAACGAATCTCCTTTTCGCGTACAATGATTTTCCCGCAAAGGAATCCAATCATCACCTGTGCCACTGCGGGTATCGTACTCAATACCCCTTCTGGGTCGACAAACTGCGAACCGCCCAAATACATATGCGATTTGCCCAACACAGCATAATCGACAATAGAGACTATATTCTCGGCGCTTTTCTCGAATCCGTTTCCGAAAAGTTGCAGTAAATAATATCCCACCAGTAAAACAGCTATGATTGCCGGGAAAAACCGATGACGAACCGTAACTGCCAAGAGAGCCACAATGCCGTAACAGATACCCAACCGCTGCAATACCCCCATAATACGCAGATTTTCGAGCGTATTACACGTACCGGTTTCGATAAATGCCAATATCCATTTGAGGGCTATTCCCGAAAGAATAATCAATGCCGTGCGCCTCAAAATGCGAGACATCGAAGTTCTCCAATTGAAATTCGCTTTGTTAAGCGACAAATATATGGAGACACCCATAATAAACATAAACGCCGGAAAGACGAGATCGGCCGGGGTAAACCCGTCCCATCGTGCGTGCTTCAAAGGCGCATATCCATAGCCGCAAGCTCCCGCGTTATTGACAAGAATCATACCGCAAATGGTAATTCCCCGCAACACGTCCAAAGAGACCAATCGTTTCGTAGATTTCGTTAATGACATATCCAATACATTATAGTGGTAAATAAAGTCAACACAGCACCAATGAGTGTTTCATACGGAATCAGTTTCAACCTATCCTTAAAGGTCAAATCGCACACTCCACCCGTAGCATGGAAAAACGAGCCGTGAGGTAAATGGTCCAGCACGGTAGATCCGGCATTGACCATTGCCGCCCCCCATACCGACGATACGCCTACGGCCAAAATCGTATCGGCAAAAGAGGCCGACGCCAAAGTAGCTCCTGCCGTAGTCGAAGCCGTTGCGGCGGACATTAAAATACCCGAAATAGGTGCAATCATATCTTTCCCCACACTCACATGATCCAACAAGGCCAAAATATAATCTTTCAACGTCGAATCCTTAATCACTCCGGCAATAGTACCCGTCCCTATCAACAACACAGCTATCACCGACATTTTTTGCAGCCCGAACTCAATGCTCGGCAACGCATTTTTCCATTGCCGCATACATATCAATCCACACAACCCTCCTACCGGAAGAGCAATCAACGGATCTATGGTTACGCCGCACAAAGGGCGCAAGGCCAGCAAGAAAATCGTAACCACAGGAGCTACCAAACTACTCCACAGTGACGGTAATCCTTTGCTATCTTCCCACTCTTCCTCATCGGTATGAACCCGACGGGGTTTCACCGGGAAAAATCGAGCGATCACAAACACCGTAAACAACAAACCTATCAAAGCGGGTATGATATTGGCAAACATAACCGAGGACAAATCGGCGCCAAAATTCTCGGCCGCAATAATCGTATTGGGGTTGGGTGAAATGATATTCCCGCATTTTCCGCCACCGATCATCACAAGCAACAGTTGCGGAGTAGGCACTCCCAACCTCCGACCGATAGACAAAGCAACCGGAGCGACCGTGATCACTGCCACATCGATAAATACACCTACCGCACACAACAGCATCGTAGAAAAAGCCAAAGCTAAATAGACACGCTTTTCGCCCCAAAACCTGATTATCGCATTCGATATGGTCATGGCAGCTCCCGTTTTAATCAAAACGCCCGAAAGCACTCCTGCCGTCAAAATACGCAACACGGCCGACGAGACATCTTTTACACCCTCGGTCATCGACTCAACAACCTGCTCCAATGAGAAGCCTCCGGCCAAACCGCCTATGAGAGCGCCCAAAATAAGACTATATGCCGGCGAAACTTTCTTGATAATCAAAAATATCGAAACCAGCAATCCGATCAATGCACCTACCGTACTATCCATGAATTCCTATCTGAATGGTTCGCATAATTTGTGTAACTACCTGCCTGATATTCTTCAAAGCAAAATCCCTATTCATCGCCTCCTGCAAAGAAACCGGAGCCGGCTGTATGGAAAAGACACTGGAAAAGCCCATCTCATTCAACATTTCGCAAGCCTCTACACAGCCGCCAATCGCTACCACTGGAACAGACTCCTGTTTTGCATAACGCAGAATTCCGCCCAATGCTTTGCCCATACCGGTTTGTTTATCCAATTTCCCTTCGCCGGTAAAAATCAAATCGGCTCCTTGTATAGTCTCCCCGAAATGAAGCATATCCAAAACAATATCTATCCCCGACTGTAATTCGGCATTAAGGAAAGGCAATACCCCTCCGCCCAAACCTCCGGCGGCTCCGCCTCCCGGAATTTCCGAAATATCCATCTGTTTTGTCTCTTGTATCACTTGGGCATAATGAATCATTCCCTTTTCCAAAAAAGCAACCTCATCGGGAGAAGCTCCTTTCTGGGGGGCATAAATTGCAGCCGCACCACGACTACCGTAGAAAGGATTATTCACATCGCAAGCTATCGTGAAAGAGGCTTCGCGCAACAACTCATTGACCGACGATTCGTCCACCCGGGCTATCCGCGCCAAACTTTGACCCACAGGAGGGAGTTCTTTGTCCCGCTCGTCCAAAAAACGGTACCCCAATGCGGCTAACAACCCTATACCTGCATCGTTGGTAGCACTGCCTCCGATACCCATGACCACACGCCGGCACCCGTGACGCAATGCGTCGGCTATCAACTCACCGGTTCCCCACGTGGTTGTAAACAACGGATTCCGTTTTTCCATCGGTACCAATGGCAAACCACTCGCAGCCGCCATCTCCAATATCGCGGTCGAACCATCGGCCGTAATTCCATACGACGCCTCCATAGGATTCATAAGAGGGTCGTGAACTCGGCACGATACCCGCTCGACCGGGATATTCGAGCAAATGGCCTCGGCGGTGCCTTCACCTCCGTCGGCCACAGGCACTACAACAGTCTCGCACTTGGGAAAAACAGCAGCAATCCCCTGCCGAGCCGCGTCGGCAATCTCTTGCGAACTCGCACACCCTTTGAAAGAATCGAAAGCCAAAATTATCCTTTTCATCACTCTATCTTCAATATCCTCCAAATTTAATAAAAATAGAGCCTATTCCCCCTTATACTGGTCGACCAATTCGACCGCACTTTGCAACGGATTTTCAAAAGCCGTAGAGGTATTGTGCCACGGTGTTTTTATCCAATTTTCCTCCCAACGGTTCAAATCGTCCCGTTGTTCCGAGAAATATAACTTCATGCGAGGGATATAATAATTTTTTATCAACCCACTCCAAAACCGGGCGGCATAATCTTCCTGAAAACCGCCCCATGTAGTAATCAACCGTTTGGCATTTGCTTCATACGCATCTTTTTCCGAATCGGTTTTTCCCCAGTTTCGAGCCATAGCCACCCACTCTTCCAAACGGCACAATGGATGCGAAGCCAACAATTTATCTACTGCCAAAAGTGTTTCGACCGAACGATCCAACTGTTGCATGGCAACGATCTGATTCCCCAAAGAATCTTCTTTCAATGCCTTTTTATAATAATCGTCGGCCTTAGCAGCCAAATAATAAGAGGCTAATTCAACGGCATCGTTCACATACAACGGCGACGATCCCAAACTATCGGCACACGATAGGAACAACTCTACCCCTTGTAAGAACGAATCGCTTACATCTATCTTACTAATTCGACGGGTATCCGGTACGACCGTCTGCCAAGTAAACCGAGGATAAGAAAACAACGAGCTATAAGCCGTCTCTCTAAACCGATGCCAAGCACTATCCATAGCCGCCGGACAAGCTCCATAACGAGCTTTGCAATAAACCGGCAACCAAGTATCCAAATTTATCGAATCTCCGGTCCAACCCATATCGGCCAGCAACTCATAAACGACCTCGTTATTTTCAAGCCCTTCGGGAGCCGAGCCGAACCCTATCAGATTACCTGCATTTTGGCTGTGCAATGCCTCGGCCGAAGAGGTGGCATACATTTGCAAATCACCGGTCAACGGAGTTTTTCCTCCAAAATTGGGCACATAACTGAAAATCCACTTCTTACCGTAAAAGCCATCATGATTTTTCCAAGTCTGTTCTGTCCCCCAAACCCACTTGGGATAATCGTTTCCCAAATCGATGATAATCATCTTATCGGAGGGAACCTTGCTCAACAGAGCTTGCAAACTCGCCCTGTCCCAAAAATCGTGCTGGTACCCGAAAGTCCAGCCCTGTGTCACCCAAACAGCGTCGGGATTACCCGCCGCAATCGAACGATATATAGATTCGCCATATTGTGCCAATAACCTATGTTTCCCGGCATCGTCACCCTCGGCGACAGGCAGTTTCATTTCATTAAAACTATCCGACAGATAGTAGGTATTTTTCCCGAACTCCTTTTCCCATTCCTCGATAAATAACTTTCCTATCTGCTCAAAATAGGGAGTTTCGGGGGGCAATACATAAGCATTATACTTTTCATCAAATCCACCCCACTCCAAATGCTTGAACGAGATTTCGGGGTGTTGCTCGGCAAAAGCGGTAGGAACAAACCCGGCAAAAGCCGGAGCAATAGGTTCCATACCCAATTCGCGCATTCGATTCAATATTTTATGTTGCAGTTTTATCTGCTCTTTTTGCCAATCTTCCGTAAGCGGGCCGTCCCAGCTGTTCAAGTTCCCCATACGGTGCCAGGGCAAATGTGCCGGACCGGTAAAAAAGGCTCGTATATCCTCTTCTTTCAGTCCCATTTTCAGCCACACACGCTCGGCTATCGCCTCGCTTGCCACCGTGGCCAACGGCATATTGACTCCACGCAGAGCCATCCAATCGATCTCTTTTTCCCAACGCTTCCAATCCCAATAGGGAGTAGTGTATCCAAAAGTACATACATTCAGGAAATACCGATATTCATACGGTGTAGTCTGTTTACGCAATGCAAAATCGGGCCATGTGGCCGGCAACTCCATATGTTCGCCTCCCCATGTCTTCATGGCCGAGCAAGCCTCGCGCAAATAGGTATGAAACGCATAACAAATAGCCACCGAACTGCTACCTCTCAGCGTAAGTATCCCATTTTCAGCCTCTATCTCAAAAGTTTCTTTCCCATTTTCAGGAGCGATCTCCTCCAATTGTATTTCGGCAGCTCTTGCCCCGATTTGTCGTTCGATTACGTTAAATGCAGGTTGTATTATATCGGTTGTTTCGACCGACGACGAACTACACGCACACAACACTACCAAAAAAAGTACAAACAAACTACTGGATATATGGTATTTCATGGGATTATCTTTATAAAATTATTATACCTGTTCAAAAGAAAGGAAACCGCGTTGTGAATTACTTATTTTCTACATTGACTGTGAGAATGGCCAATAACTCACAACGCGATTTCTATATGTCTGCTATAACTATTTAATGATTATCTAACAACCAGTTTGTGAGCGGTCTTACCGATAACGATCACATAAACACCGTTTTCTACCGGCAATTCCAAAGCAGCCTCATTGGCGATAACACCTGCGTAAACCAAACCACCCGTCAGGTTATATACGTTGGCAGCAACTTCACCGTCCAATCCAGCAGCATAAACAACATGGCCTTGATTCCAAACTCGTACACCGTTTTTAACAGCACCTTGTATTCCGCTGCCACCAACCGAAGCCGAATATTCTACGGCACCTACCGCAGGAGCATCGGGACGTGCATTACCCAACTGGTCGGTTGCGGGAATTTCAACACCTTCGTACGATTTCAAACCTTTACCTATAACTACACTATTCTCGTCAATCATAGCCACTCTCATATCGCCTACCAAAGTAGCTGTCATGTGTGAATAATCGGGATCACCCTCGTCCCACGGATTTTGCTCGGTAGCGGCAAAAATAGCGTCGGTAGCAAAATCGACAAGCCCATTGTTATCGTCGGCATCGAGCACTTGATAGAATTTGTCGTTGGCAGCAGCAAAATAGTTGTTTTTACAAACGGCAATTATGGATTGAGGTTGTTCCTTACCACCCGAAACATCACCTTCAAGATAGAATGCCTTCACGTCATTCAAAGGACTGGTATACCAGGGATCGTAATAGTTCTCGGCAAACAAGTTGTTGATAAATACAGGCCTCATCGGTTGAACACCAGAGCTAGTACGAGCCCATACATTGATGGCACCACCGTCGTCGCTGTTGGTAATGTTGTTCAAGTTACCTACAAAAGTACAGTTCACCACTACCGGAGCAAATGAACCTGCGGTTTCGGCTGTCTGCATATAGATGGCACCACCACGGTTGCTGCACGTATTGTTGGCAAAAGTACAGTTGGCAATATAAGCCTCGGGAACGACCCCTTTTTTGAGCACATTGATACCGATAGCACCACCCGAAACAGCTTCGTTGTATTCAAACGTACAATTGGTTACTCGCAACGAGGGAACCACTGTCGATTCAGCATTATAGAAGCAAAGGGCTCCACCACCATAGCTACCCATACCTTTGTTGTTATAGAAATAGCATTGGTCAAACGAAGCATTACAGTTGTTGATACGGGCTACACCACCATTGTTACCACTCTCGTTCTTGGGATCTCGGTTGTCGATGAACTGGCAGTTGGTAGCCGAGAATGTACAGTTGCCCGACATCTTAAAGGTAATTGCACTAAATCCCTTAACAATCATGTTCTCTATCGATACGTTCGACTCACCCGACAGATTCAGGAAATAGTTGCTACCACCTACGATGGTCACACGAGTTCCCGTCTTTTTATTAAGACCATCGAATTTCACATTCTTTTTATCCAAATCAATACCCGTGCAATCTTCTGTGTTATATTCCAATGTCTCGCCATCGAAATTAAATTCGACCGTAGTTTCGGTTGCATCAGTAATGCTCGCCATAACTTGCAACAAAGAACCCTCTGTTGCAGCATTCATTTCAGCAGTTGTAACTTGTACAGTTCGTGCCATTAGTGAGCCTGAAAAAAGTGCAAACACACACAATAAAGTCGTACTCTTTTTCATAATTTAAAAAATTTAATGGTTAAGAATATATTTAAAAGTGCTATTTTGATAGCCATTGTTTATGTTCACTACATAAATACCCTTCCTGCACCTTTCGGGGAAAAGTATTGTCGTACCGTTATCGGCTGTTTGTGAGGCTAAAAGGGTTCCGCCCAAGCTGTAAATATCCACATTCGAAAGAGCTTTGAGATTCTCGAACGAAAATCCATTTTCCGCCCTCACAAATTTTATCTCCTCGGTATTTTTTATCCCTTCCACACTATTCGATCTAACCTCTTCGATAGTCACATATACGGGAAGATGATCCGATACATCGGACATGGTAAGTCCCGAAACCGAGGTAACCACCCCGGTTTGTTCCACGCTATATTCCTGTGAGTCTTCCCCGCAATACGAAATAATCATATCGATACACGAGGTAGGTCCCTCGGCCGGGAAAGTGTATTGCGAAGTAGGATTCAAAATTGTGAAACCATTGTTCTTGAACGTAACCATAGCCCGATAAGTGGGTTGGGCATTAAAGTCACCGGCTATAAAAACCGTTTTATCGCTTTGCCGGGCAAAATTGATTGCCCACGCCGTAGCGGTATCCCGGTCATCGGCATTCAACGAGTAGTGTGTACAGAGGAAATAAAATTTGTCGAATTCGGCAATAATAAATCCACGAGCTTCCTTGTCTTTCGAAGTATCCGACGGATCGAACGATTTTTTCTGTACCGATATGGGGGCGGTTTTCGACAAAAGACCTATGCCATAATAGGTTCCTACCAAGGCGAAAAACTCCGAATGCATACCCGTAGCCTCGGCCAATTCACTCAAATAATCGTGTTTAATACCTATATAGGTGCGATTATCTACCTCCTGCAAAGCTACAATATCGGGATTTTGCGCATTAATGACAGCAGCTATATCGTCCAACCTCGACGAGGTCATGCCATGCCCCTTAATATTGTAAGAAAGCAGTTTTATCGGCTCGGCCGAAGCAAAATTCAAAGCCATCGCCAAAATCAATGTGACAGTTGTAAAAAATCTTTTCATGTATATTTTTTTTGTTACTCTTCTTTCTCTATTCGGCCGCCAATACTTCGGGAGGAATCTCGCCGAGCCTTGCAAAGGGAAACATGGAGATCCTCAACGTTGTGCGTCCATACGGCACCAATTTGAGCGGCTGCGGTTCGGCATTATTGAGCGCATATATCATCACTCCTCTTGCCGGTAACCCCGGAGTAACCGGAGCAAAAATCTCGTTCCCGGCTACGGTGGTAATCTTGCGATATTCGAGTTGCCAGCTCCGCAATATATATCCGGGGAAAACTATCGAAAGAGGCGACGTCGACATCGTCCACGGGTTTTCGCCCGGTTCGATTTCCCGTTCTATTATTTTGTACCCTTTGTCATTCTCGTCGGCCACACCGAGGACGAAATTCCAATCCGAAACAGGAGCCATCGTATAACCTTTATAACTTGTAGATTGTATGGCCGGGGTAAGTACATCGACCTGTACCGTACGACTTTCTACCGGCAGTGCCATCAACAACGGACCATAGTTTACCACCATTGCTTCGTGGTCCCACCGTTGTAACTTTACCTCTTTGGGGAACGAAAGCACCAACCGGTCGCCGACCGATAATTCGCGATGGATATAGAAAAATCCCTCTCGCACTGCGCCATCTATCTTCTTACCGTTAATCTGCAATTCTGCCCGATTACACCACCCTGGAATACGCAAATAGAGCGGGAATTTGGAACCACCCTCGACAACCGAAAGGACCACCTCGTTCCCAAATGGATAGGCCGATTCTTCACGCAATGTTATCTCGCCTTTGGGGGTCACGATTTTTGCCTCGCCCGGGCCATATAACATCTTGAAATATTCGCCCTTGTCGTTGTGCATCCATTGAGCACCGACATAAACAGGGAGCATTCGATTCAAGTTACCGGTGCAACAAGCCGGACGATGTACCTGCCGATAGGCAAACCGACTGTTATCGTAAGCTCCGGTATGGTTGGAGTATTCGTTGCAAATAATTTGATTAGGAGCCGAATAGTATTGATGCGCATCGAATGTTTTGGTAATGCCACCCAAGCCGGCGTTGAACAAAGCAGCCTCCATGCGATCGGCAAATTGGACATCGCCAGTAGCCCGCAACATATACGAACAGGTCCACATATAATCGACAACATTGCACATTTCATGCACACTTCGTGCGGTTCTCCCCGACAAACCCTCTTCCCCACTGGCTACACCATCGGGCAGCATATGATACCGATCGATCTTTTCAAAAGCGGATCGGGTCCAATCGAGGTATTTGCGATCGCCGGTAAGGTCGTAAAAGAATACCGGCAATTTGAGAAACTCGTGAAATGTCACGGCATGAATCTCTGTCCGATCATAAGCGGCAAACTGCTCTATGGCCTGTCGCAAGGTATAATCTTCGAAACAACGCTCATCAAGCATCGACAAGGCTTTCTCTTTGAAGAAATTATCGTTCGTAACTCGGTAAAGCCAATCCAATATTTCTATATTGCACAAACTGCGAGCTTGGTATCCAATCGTATCACAACGGAAATGGCGATCAAGTGCCGAAATTATATCCTCATTTTGCGTCGTTTCATATTCGGCCATCATTGCCCGGAAAAAGACGGCATGAACCCAACGTGCCATATCTTCGGAAACGATATGTGGTCCCAACAATCCATCGGTACCCACTTGACCAATCGTGCGGTAAACAGCCTGTTTTGCCTTATCGAGCAACGGGGCGGAATCCAACAAATAACCCAAACGAACCATTCCATCAAAATAATAGGCCGTTTGTTCGTAAGGCACCCAAAATTCCTCGGTAACACCGTTTTTTACCCGTAAGAAAGGTTCCGACCCCCAACCGCCTTGTGTAAAGGGAAACGCTGTCTTATCCAGAATTCCTGTAAAATTTTGCGCCTGATTCTGCATCATCTCTCCTAACCAGCCTTGCGGCGTAAGGCAGTCGAGTTTTTCGGTTGATAACAATCGATCTCCTGCTTGTATCGACCAAGCGGCAGCAATCGTACATACTATGGAAAGCCAAAAACGTTTCATCTTCTTTTCAGTTGGGGCAGACACGGTTTTATTTTACATACTCCAAATCGGTGACAATGGGCAAATGGTCCGACAATTGAGAATGAACCGTTTGCGTCTTAATAAGCCTCCACCCCTCCATAGGCCGGGCAAAGAGGTAATCGATTTTTATGATAGGTTTCCAAGCCGGGAAGGTAAACTCGTCGTTTGTAGCCGGGAACCAACTTTTCGACATGATGTTTACAATCGCGTTCGAATAATGGCGCGCATTGAAATCCCCCCCGATAATTACCGGATAAGGAGCATTTTCGAATCGGTCGCAAATAAACTGTGCTTGCAAATTCCGCAGGCTTTCGCTACTCACCTCCAAATGGGTCGTGGCAAAAATAAGCGTATCGCCACCAACCTCGAACAAGGCTTGCAACAACGCCCGCTGTTCTTTCTTATCGGAGTTGGGCAATAATGTTTTCTCGACCGAGATATAGGGATATTTCGAAAGCATACCTATACCATAATATCCACCCCCATACTCGATTGTCTTTCCGTATAAACCGAACATACCCGTATGATAGGCCAATTCGCCGATAAAGTCTTTCCCTTTTTGATGGGGAGCGCGCTTACGGTCGGTATGTACATCGACCTCCTCCAACGCCACAAAATCGGGTTTGAACGATTTAATGTGATACGCCAAATCTTCCAATGACGAAAGTTCGCCAAAACGCAAGTTATAAGTCATTACTCTCACGCGCAAGGTGTCTTGTTGTGCCGAGACAACCCCGCAAGAGATTGCAATCAAAATCAGAGTTAACAGTTTACGAAATGTGTTCATGATAATTTTTTATTATTCTTCTATTTCCAAAACAGCAATAATAGGCAAATGATCCGAAGCATTTACTCCGGTAATCACCGTGTGGGAAACAACACGGAATTGATCCTCGGGATAATATGCTATATAATCCAGTTCGCGATTCGGACTGTTCGACGGAATGGTAAATTTCGTAGGGTCGGTATTCGTGCGAGTATATCCGGCCTCATCGAGAATAGAAATCGTGGCATTGGACGGTGTTGCATTGAAATCTCCACCAAGAACGACAGGCCGTTTAATCGGTTTCAAGATATTTTCGAGGGCATAAGCCAATTGTAAATTCCGTTCACTTTGTGTCGTAGAAAGATGAACCGTCACAAATGAGATATCTACCCCATCAAAATTGATAATAGCTGTTCCCACCGAATTGGCATTAGTCATCTGCTGTCCTTCAATTTGATTGGGAAAAGGATAAGTCTTTGTCTCCTTAAACGGTTTCTTGGAAAGCATAGCCAACCCGTATTTACCACTTCGATAATCCATGATTTTGAAAAAGTGATAATAGGGATATTTGGCCAATCTGGCTATCTCCTTAGCTTGATCCACTCCTAAACTCCGAGTCGTACAACTGTCTATTTCCTGCAAAAACACCACATCGGGCATTTTCGATTTTATGACATTGGCAATGCCGTCCACACTGGGAGTGGTCTCCTCTCCGCTCACGCCATAATACGGAGCACAATGTCTGGTATTATACGACATTACCGTTATGCGATCGTTTGATACCACAGGGCCGCCAGTTCCACCGGGAGCAGCGGGCTCGCCGCTGCTCTCTTTGGAACATCCCGATAATAACAGAAGTAAATAAATAAATATTAACCATTTACGACACATGATCCTATCTCTTTTATTCTTATTTTTTCGTTATTCCGGCCATCCGGGATTTTGACCCAATAAAGGATTTTTTACTCGTTCTGCATAAGGTACCGGCCACAGATAGTGAACATTCGGATCGAAATAGCGAGGGCCGCCCTCAGCCGTAGATTTCTCATAAATAATATCGCCAAACTCATCAACACCGGTATCGGGATAGGGATTGGCTCCCAAATCGTTGAGACAAACTTGTTCGCTCGGTCCTGTAATAGCCCGGCCGAAACGGAGTTCACCTTCACGCCAACGCATTACATCGGCATATCTCATACCTTCGAGAGTCAATTCGATACGGCGTTCGCGTTTAATCTCGGTCCAAAGGTCGAGGTTCCAAGCGGCCAACTCGTCCAAATTCATACGGTGCATACCTACCCGGTCTCTCAATCGATTAATGGTCATATCGATTTGATCCTGAGTCAATGTCCCGTTTATCTGGTACAAAGCTTCGGCATAAATGAGCAATACCTCGGCAAACCGAATTACATTGAGGTTATTGTGCCCCAAATTGTAATTCCCGGCAATACTCATGTCGTTGTATTTCTTAAAATAGAAGCCTGTACGGGCATTGGCGCCATTATTCCCCGATTGCAAAGACGGGAATCGAGGCAAATTGAATGTTTTGTTCGGTTTCTTGGTTTCAGCATCACCATCGTCACCACCGGGCCATTCGTCACCCGGGCAATACAATGTCATGTACATACGAGGATCCCTGTTTTGGAAATAGTCGGCATAATGTTCCTCGGGGAACGTATACAAATCGGAAGTAACAATATTTGCTCCTTTTTCCTTATAGTATTCCAATCCCGCTTTCGCCGGCTTACCATCGGTACACAAATAAGCATCGATCAACGATTTTGTGGGGTTGATACGAATATAGTCTACCGGGCAACAAGTTTCATTGGGGACATTATGCATACGAATATCCGAAACATAAACGCTATAAATCATCGACTCGTTGTTGTCGCCATTGATTTCGGTATCACCCTCGGGCTGACAAATCTTAGCATAATCGTACAACCCGTACGGGCTATTGTCTATAATCTCCTTAGCCAAGTCTGCGGCCAACTCGTTACGACCGTTTTGCAAAGCAATTCTCGCTTGCATGGCCAATGCCCCCCAACGGTCAATACGACCCACATTCTCACCCAGTTGACGTTCCCGGGGAAGTTTCGAGGCCGCCCACTCCAAATCGGTCATCAAATTGTCTATCACGATATTTCTCGGAGTACGGGCACAATAAGCCTCCTCGGCCGTAATTACATGGTCTACCCAAGGCACATCGCCCCAGAAGGTAGTCAGCAAGAAGTACATATAGGCTCTGATCACCTTCACTTCGGCAGCATATACATCTTTGACATCTTGGTCTATTTCGGCCCGGTCGTAGTTATCCAAGAAGTTATTACAGGTGAAAATATACTCATACGACTGTTGCCAATAAGTGGTAAAGGGGAATCCATCGGTATAGGTGTGTTTACCACCCGAAACCTTGCTCAAACCACTGGTAATATTTCCCCACATACAAGTTTCGGCGCAACATTCGCTCCAATTGATAAGGAAATCTTTATAGAAAGCTTCGTAACAAGGATATAATGCTGCACGCAATTGCTCCTCGGTTTTCCAATACGTTTCATTGGTAATCGAATCCTGAGGATAACGATCCAAAAAATCTTCGCAAGAGGTCGTTAATAGTACGACTACCGCCAATATATATTTATATACTCTTTTCATGATATATCGAATATTTAGAATGTTGCCGTTAATCCAACTATAAATGTTTTAACTTGGGGATAAGCATCTCCCGAACTTGTTCTCAACTCAGGGTCATACGCTCCGAAATAATCGGAAAGTGTGAACAGATTATCTGCCGAAACATAAACTCTCACATGATCGAGCTTACACGGCGACAACCATTTCTTAGGCAAACTATACCCCAACTGAATATTCTTCAACCGCAAGTACGACGCATCTTCCAACCAATAATCACAGAACAACAAGTTATGTGTTTGTGCTTGATACATACGAGGATATGTTGCATTGGGATTTGTGGGAGTCCAACGATCGAGGTGCTCTACTTTGGGCACTGAATAGTCATTGATGAAGCAGTGACGAGCTTCGTCCGAGAGATAACCCTTTACATCTCCAATTCCTTGCAAATAGAAACTGAAATCGAAGCCTTTCCACTCTAACGACCCTTTCAAGGCAAACGAATAGTGCGGATCTTTATCGCCAAATACCACTTTATCATTATCGTCAATTACGCCATCGGGTACACCATCGGGACCACTTATATCGCGATATTTAATATCACCGGGTTGGGTAACAGCCTCTGCGGCCTTAGGTATGGCAAATTTCGGGTCGATATAGTGCCCGTTTTCATCTACTCCGCCAAAGTCGTCGATTTGGGCTAAACCATCGGTCAGGTAACCATAATAAGCATCGATAGGATCTCCCTCACGACGAATATAGTTCCCCAGCGAAGGTTCACTCGCACCTAAGTCGATAATCTTGTTTCTGGAATCGGACAGGTTAAAGGCAATGCTATATTTCACTTGGTCTATCCGGTCTCTCCATTGGATCCACCATTCCCAACCTTTATTCTCAATCTCTCCCATATTCTCGAATGGCAAATTAGCCGAACCCGAAATACCTACCAGCGTGGGATATATGGGTTGCACCAACGCATCGATGTTATTTTTCTTATACCAGTCGAATGTGGTCGACAAACGGTTGTCAAAGAATGAGAGGTCGATACCGATATTCAACATTCGAATCGTTTCCCACTTAATGTCCTTATTCCCCAGTTTAGTCTGTTGAAAACCTACATTGTTTATTCCACCGATAGGATACGACTTGTCTACCCGCTCGATAGGTGTCAGATAAGGATAGTAATTGCTGCTGATGTTTTGGTTACCCAATTCACCCCACGAACCACGAATCTTTCCGCTGGAAAGAGCCGGTTGTGCCCACTCAAAGAAGCTCTCCCGGGCAAAGTTCCAACCCACCGAGAACGAAGGGAAATATCCCCAACGGTTCTCTTTAGCAAACCGCGAAGTTCCATCGATACGCAAATTGGCTTCGAACAAATACTTGTTATCATAGGCATAGTTCACACGTCCGAAATAAGAACGCAACGCCCACGACTGTTTCGTTCCGCCGTTGGTAATATCCTCGGTTCCTGCGTCGATTACATAAATACCGTCGAGCAATATATTTTTACGACTGGCCGACAACGTACTTCTATCCTCCCACTCTTGCGAGAAACCCAACAATGCCGAAACTTCGTGTTTTTGGGCAAACGTTTGGTTATACTTCAAAGTCGTTTGAGCCGTTTGGGTAAGGTAATTATATTGGCTTTGCGATACGGTATTTCTCAGATTCTCGTTCTCGCTACTGGGTGTACCGTCTTGATAGAATTGGTACATCGCCGGATTGAACTCATTGGTCTCTCTCGTATAATAGTTAACAGCATACTGCCCGGTCAAGTGCAATTGGTCGATAATGCGGATATCGGCTCCCACAATACCGTTGAATGTACGGGTTTTACGTTCTTCCGTACCCGAATTGTAGGCTACATCTACCGGGTTTCTTACCATACCGAACGAGTACCAGTCGGTATCGCTCCATGTCCCGTCTTCGTTCTGTTGTTGCCATTTCACGGGCAATAACGGAGAAATACGTTGTGCCAAACGGAATACTCCCGAAGTACCGCTATACCCCGCCTCGCTTCTGAAAAAATCGACATAACTTACATTACTCGTAATTTTAATACGATCGAAAACCTCGGTATTGACCGACATTCGAGCATTGTGACGATGAGAGTTGAACGCATCGCCCACTACAAGACCTTCTTGATCCAAATACCCATAAGAGATGAAATAACCACTCTTGGCCGTCCCTCCGCGGATACTCAAATTATGATTAGTTTGGAATGCACTTTTCTTGTAGATTTCGTCAATCCAGTCTGTATTCGAATAATCATTCGGATACATACCCGAATCATATTTTTCGAAAGCCGATTGATCGTACGGTGCAGAAAAACCGGCCGCAACCATCGCTTCATTAGACAATGTCATATAATCCCGACCATTGACCAATTTAGGCAACCGTGTAGGACTTTGCCAACCGGCATAACCCGAATAAGTGAGTTTGGCTTTTTCGTTCGCTCCGCTTTTCGTTGTTACCAAAATTACACCATTGGCAGCACGAGCTCCATAAATAGAAGCCGAAGCAGCATCTTTCAAAACCGAAATACTCTCTATATCGCCGGGGTTTAACAAATCAATATCGCCACCGGCTACACCATCGATAAGCACCAAAGGCGAAGTTTCACTGTTGATGGTACTCACACCACGAATCACGATAGAAGTAGCGGCACCGGGTTGTCCCGTCGCACGAGTTACCGAAACACCGGGCAACTCACCTTGCAATGCGGCAGCCACACTGGTGACTGGGCGACTATCGATTTCGTCGCCTTTCAACATCGACACGGCTCCCGTCACATTGATTTTCTTTTGTATGCCATAACCTACAACCACAACATCGTCAAGTTGAGCCGTTGCACTCTCGGTCAATGCAATATCCAAATTGCCCGACTGAAAGACCTCTTTCGTCAACTCCTTATATCCTACATAAGAAAATTTCAGCGTACTCCCCACCGGAACAGACAAAGAGAATTGTCCATCTAAATTGGTACTTGTTCCTTTCGCCGAACCTTCGACAACGACCGAAGCTCCTATAATGGGTTCTCCGCTGACACGGTCTACAACCGTACCGCTAACCGTAATATTCTGTTGACCCCGAATGGCTTTTTCAGAACCCTCTTGTTTCTCGCGATTATACAAAAGGACACTGTTATCCAAAAACCGGAACCCAATATTGGTACCCTCAAAAAGTTGAGTGAGTGCAGTCTGCAAAGTCACATCATCTACCTTCAAGGATACAGGCTTGTTAGGGTCTACGAATTCTTTACTATATGCCACATTTACAGACGCTTGTTCCTTTATTTGCTCCATTGCCTGTTTCAATGTAACATTCTGAATATTCAACGAAATTTTCTGTTGCTGAGCAAAAGCAACCCACGGAAAAGCAAGACAAAGCCCTCCCACCATACACCATTTACGGATGTATGGAAAAATGTATTTTTCCAGCATAAATGTTGAGTGTTTATTATGTTATTAGACTCGTGTTATTTCTCTTTTACAGCATATACATTCTCCGATATTTCATTAAACTTTATGGGGGTGATAGCAGACATCATTTCGAAAATACCCGACAAATTGTTCAACTTGCAGGTAAAATTATAGGTAAACTTGTTTATCTCTTTACTACGCACATCAAAGGAAACATCAAACTGACGCGACAACGTAGTCAAGACCTCTCCCAAAGGAGCGTTTCTAAATATTAACTTATTATCTTTCCAATCCGAAGCCTCTTTGTAATACGCATTGGTCATTACCTTACAAATATTGCTCCCTTTCTCATAAATGGCCGTCTGACCGGGTATCATGTGATACGATCCCATCTTCTCGGCATACGGATAACTAATCACAATGCCACCTTCGTCCAATGTGGTGGTAACGGTAGAATCGGTAGGATAAACCGATACATTAAACCGTGTTCCTGTCACCCGGATATTCATCTCATCGGCTTGTACCATAAATGGTTTCGAGGCATCTTTTTTCACTTCGAAATAAGCTTCACCCACCAACGACACCTCTCGCTTATCTTTCGTAAACCGCTCCGGATAAACCAACTTCGAGTCGGCATTCAACCAAACTCTAGTTCCATCTTCAAGAAGAACTACCAATCGCTCTCCTCTCAAAGCGCAAACCTCTTTATATACAGGCTCCGATAAATCGACATGCTGATAAGCCAAATACCCGATATTCAACAACACCAACGCAATGGCACAAGCCCATTTACAAATGGTACCGACACTTGGCCTTCCGCTTCGATTCATTTTTTGTGCTAAATTTTCGTACACGCCAAATTTGTCGAATTCTGGAACCTCGCGCCCGTCCATTGGCAAAGATTCGGCATTTAACAATCGCTCTATATCCTTGTCAATATGGTTAGAGATATAATTTAATATCTCTTTATCTGTTTGATGTTGGCCTTTAAAAATCATAATATATAGGCTTTCATCATATAATACACAATGAAAAAGAAAAAGTATTATAAAAAAAATGATTTTTTTTCAATCTCACATTAACAGCGAGATCGCACATTGGCGGATAAATTCTTTTATCTGCTTCAAAGACTGGCTATACTGAAACTTGATCGTATTAACCGAAAGGTGCAATTTATCGGCAATTTCTTGGTTGGTATATTTCCCCGAAACCTTCAATGAAAAAATCTTTTTCCTTTGCGGAGACAACTGATCTACGGCACGACGAATCAACTCCAATTGCTCTTTATCAATATCATCGTTATCCTGATTGTCTCCATCTATTCTCTCCAACAGTTCCAAACAATCATCTAAAACAAAAATATTATTCTTGGAGTCCCTAAGGATATTCAACAAATCGTTTTTCAAAATGGTAAATAAAAAATGGTTCAGCGGCCGATTTTCGTCGAGAGATGCTCGCTTCGTCCAAACTTTCATAAAAAGGTTCTGCACAGCGTCTTCTGCCAATTCTTTATTACACAGATATTTAAACGCGAGCCTATATGCTTGTTCCGAATATGTGTTATAAAGAATGGTAAAAGCTAACCGGTTTCCCTGTTTTAACTGAATCGTTAAAGCGAAGTCGTCCATTTTGTATTACCTAAAATATTTAAGAGCGATGCAATATTGAAAAAAATAATGAGAACTCAAAAAAAAATCGGTTAATTTAGAATGACAAAAAATTGCACCCATAAGAAACACGCCTTATTATAAGGCAGAACAAAAAAAATAAAGCGGAGAAATTTTTCAACTTCTCCGCTTTGTACCCAGAGCCGGGATCGAACCGGCATGGAGGTTAATCCACTGGTGTTTGAGACCAGCGCGTCTACCAATTCCGCCATCTGGGCGTGAAAGACGGGGCAAAGGTAATCATAGATTTTGAATATGACAAATAATCTCTGCTTTTTTTCAAAAAAAGTTTTTTGTCCGTTCTTTCTAATAAAAAATAACTACATTAGCGGGAGAATTAACACAAAAAAAATTAGCACTACTATGGAAAATAGATATTGTGTAATTATGGGAGGCGGCATAGGAAGCCGTTTTTGGCCATTCAGCCGGAACAACAGACCGAAACAATTTCTCGATTTTTTCGGAATAGGACGTTCGCTTCTTCAAATGAGCTACGACAGGTTTGTCAAGATAATTCCTAAGGATCATATATTTATTGTTACAAACGAGATATATGTCGATTTGGTAAAAGAACAACTGCCCGAACTCCCCGAAGAAAATATTTTGTTGGAACCGGTCCGCAGAAACACGGCTCCGTGTATTGCATGGGCAGCCTATCATATACAGGCTATCAATCCCAAAGCAAATATCGTAGTGGCACCTTCGGATCATTTGATCCTCAAAGAAGAAGAGTTTGCCCACTGTATTAACAAAGGTCTCGATTTCGTAGAAAAATATCCGGCTCTGCTCACGTTGGGAATACAGCCCAACCGCCCGGAAACCGGATATGGGTACATACAAATTGGCGAAGATGCCGAAGGGAATATCAAAACGGTGAAGACATTTACCGAAAAGCCCAACCTCGAATTTGCCAAAATGTTTGTCGAAAGCGGTGAATTTTTCTGGAATTCGGGAATCTTTATTTGGAATGTCCAGACGATTATCAAGGCTTTCCAAAGATTTTTACCCGATATTTCCAACCGTTTCGAAGAGAATATACGGGTATTCAATACCCCCGAAGAGAAACCGTTTATCGAAAATAACTTTGCGGCTTGCCCCAATATTTCGATCGACTTCGGTATTATGGAAAAAGCCTCGAATGTATTCGTCCTTTGTGCCGATTTCGGGTGGAGCGACTTGGGTTCGTGGAGCGCACTGTACGATCATTCGCCCAAAAACAAAGATGGAAACGTAACCCAATGCTGCAAAGCACTCCTCTATAATACAACAGGGTGTGTAATAGCTGTAAAAGGCGGCGAAAAATTGGTAGTGGCCGAAGGGTTGCACGATTATATCGTAGCCGAAGCGGACAACGTCCTGCTCATCTGCCCCAAAAGCGAAGAACAAAAAATCAAACAATTTGTCACCGACGCAAAAATGGCCTTCGACGACACTTTTATCTAAGAGGATTCGAGTTTCGACCATTTAATAAAACGAGATAGCCCGGGCGCTAAATTCCCGGGCTATCTCGTTTATAAGCGACAAATTATTTGATTAGAAAAATTTCGTCGGGGTACCCCATATATCCGACAATAAATTGTTTGCCAGACGACTGGCCCCGATTCTGAAATACTCATTCGTCAGCCATTTTTCGCCCAAAATCTCCTTCACTACACAATAATATTTTACGGCATCAGCAGTCGTAGAGATTCCTCCGGCCGGTTTGAAACCAATCATCGTACCGGTTTGCTCATAATACTCTTTAATGGCCTGACACATTACATAAGCAGCTTCGAGAGTAGCAGCTGGCTCGGTTTTCCCGGTAGAGGTTTTAATAAAATCGGCTCCCGAATAGATCGACAACAAGGATGCTTTTTTAATGTTAGAAGCCGTCTTCAATGCCCCTGTTTCGAGAATAACTTTCAAATGAGAGTCTTTACAGGTATGTTTCAACTCTTCGACTTCCTGACACATTTCTTCGTAATTGCCACTAAGGAAATTACCCACATTGATTACAATGTCAATTTCGTCGGCACCATCGTTTACAGCCAAAGCCGTCTCGGCCACTTTCACCTCGGTAAAAGTTTGCGACGAAGGGAATCCCCCCGATACGGCAGCAATATTCACCGACGACACATCGAGGTTGGCCCGAACGGTTCCCGCAAAATTGGGATATACGCAAATAGCTGCCACATTGGGCATTTCGGGGTGTTCCTCTTCAAAATCATTTACACGCTTGGTGAATCGAGTGATCGACTCGGTACTATCCTCGGTATGCAACGATGTCAAATCGATACAGTTAAACAAAAATTTGTACACTTCGGGAGTACTGTTTGCGGCCAAATTGTCCCGAACGATTTTCTCTACGGCAGCCGCTACCTGAGCATCGTCTAAATCGGTATTATACCGACTCAACATTTCTTCGTATTTATCCATTTTTCGTCAGTTTAGGATTATTGATATGTCTTGTTTTATCTCTATTCGTCTTTTTCTCGATATTTTTCTCAAAAGCGGCAGTCAAATCGACACCTGTCTGATTGGCCAAACAAAGCAAAACCCAAAAAACATCGCACAACTCGTCGGCCAAATCAGGGTTCTCCTCTCCGGCTTTAAACGATTGGTCGCCATACCGACGGGCAATAATACGGGCCAGTTCGCCCACTTCCTCCGTCAATATAGCCATATTCGTCAATTCGCTGAAATATCTCACTCCAACGCTTTTAATCCACTTGTCGACTTGCTCTTGCGCCTCTTGTATCGTCATCGTTTCACTCTTTATTTTTCGTATCTATACAAATCGTTACAGGGCCATCATTCACCAACTCAACTTGCATATCGGCACCAAAAACGCCCGTAGCTACCGGACGGGAAATTTCTTCCGAAAAATGGCGGCAAAAAGCCTCATACATGGGCACCGCCTTTTCATGACCTGCTGCCCGTATATAAGACGGCCGGTTCCCCTTCTTGGTAGAAGCCAATAACGTAAACTGGCTCACAACCATCGCCTCTCCACCCACATCGAGCAACGACCGGTTCATCACCCCGTTCTCATCGTCGAAAATACGCAAATTGGCACTCTTTTTCACCAGCCATTCGAGATCCGACTGCTCATCGCAATCTTCCACTCCTAACAATATCAAAAGGCCTTTCCCGATAGACGAATGCAATGTTCCGCCTATCGTCACAGAAGCCCGTTTTACTCTTTGAACCACCACTCTCATAAAAAATGGGTTTGTATCTACGCAAAGATAATACAAACAAGCTCAGAAACAAATTTTATTTAATTATACAGGAAAACGTGGGGTATATGCTTTTGTTCTCGTCGATGAAATTGTTAAAATTGCTTATACATTTGATTGAGCTTGACAAAGGAAAAGGTTGTCTTCAACAATGTTTTCAAATGTTAAATTTGGCGACTTTGGTTGAGAAATTTCCGGGCGAGGATTCGAATCGTGAAAAATATTTGATTCTCCAAGCTCTAAATTTTTGATAAATAATTGATATTTAATGTTGTATGCCATATTTTAATAATGCCCGTTCGGAGGAGAAATAGAATTTTTGTTTGGCGGTGTGGGGAATTGATTTTTTTTGAAGAGAGAAAAAAGGGTTTTGTTTGTCTAAAATAATTATTTTTGTTTTTTGAAACGAAAAATCATAAATCGATTCGGTATGGTTCTTAATTACATTTGGATTGCATTTTTTGTTATAGCCTTTGTGGTTGCATTGGTGCAGACTTTCGTGTATGGGAATACGGCCATTTGGACCGATATTATGAATGCCTCGTTTGCTTCGGCTCGCAATGCGTTTGATATTTCGTTGGGATTGACGGGTGTCCTCACCTTATGGCTCGGGCTTATGAAGATTGGCGAGCGTGGAGGTGTAGTGGCTGTTTTGTCGCGATGGATAAGCCCGTTGTTTACACGGCTTTTTCCGGGAGTTCCTAAGGGTCATCCGGCATTGGGGTCGATGTTTATGAATGTATCGGCCAATATGTTGGGGCTCGACAATGCGGCAACTCCGTTGGGGTTGAAGGCGATGAAGGAGTTGCAGGAGTTGAATCCGAAAAAGGATACGGCAACAGATGCCATGTTGATGTTTTTGGTGCTGAATGCTTCGGGACTTACCTTGATTCCTATCGGTGTCATGACCTATCGGGCTCAAATGGGAGCGGCCAATCCATCGGATGTTTTCCTCCCTATTCTGATTGCTACGTTTATGGCGACTTTTGTAGGCCTTTTGGCTCTATGTATTAAGCAACGTATCAATATCTTCGATCGGGTGATTTTGTTGTGGGGATTGGGCCTTACTGCTCTTGTGGGAGGCGTGTTTTATTATTTTTCTTCGCTCCCCGAGGATAAAATTTCTACATATTCGGCTTTTGCTGCAAACAGCATACTGTTTACGATTATTGTGATTTTTATTGTCTCGGGGTTTATCAAGCGTATCAATGTGTACGATGCTTTTATCGAAGGGGCGAAAGAAGGATTTAAAACGGCGGTGATGATTATTCCCTATTTGGTGGCTATTTTGGTGGCTATCGGCATTTTCAGAGCCTCTGGGGCTATGGATTATATCGTGGAGGGATTTGCTGCTGTTTTTGGCTGGTTGGGCTTCGATACGGAGTTTGTGGGAGCATTGCCCACGGCTTTGATGAAATCGTTGAGCGGAAGCGGTTCGCGCGGAATGATGGTCGATGCCATGTCGACTTATGGAGTGGATTCATTCGTAGGGCGTGTAGCCTGCACGGTACAAGGTTCGACCGATACCACATTCTATATATTGGCTGTCTATTTCGGAAGTGTGGGGGTACGCAAAACCCGTTATGCTGTGAGTTATGCCTTGTTGGCCGATGTTATCGGCGCTATTTCGGCGATTACAGTTTCTTATTTCTTCTTCAAATAAAATCGTATGGGAATAATGTGTATCTTTGCTCTGAGAAGGGGGAGCGGGGTATGGGCGAATAAACTTGCTTCTGCTCCCGGATTGCACTATCTTTGCAGGGATAATAGGAATAAAAAATAAGATATTATGGCTATAAGTTATTTTGCCGAAGATGTAAAAATGCCGGCAATAAAGAAGAGAGAAACGACCGATTGGATACGTCGTGTCGCCTCGGGGTATGGGAAAAAATGTGGTGATATAGCTTATATTTTTTGTTCCGATGAGAAGATTTTGGAGGTGAATAAGACCTATTTGCAACACGATTATTATACCGATGTAATCACCTTCGATTATACCGAAGGTGACAAAATAAGCGGCGATATATTTATCAGTATAGATACGGTACGATCCAACGCCGAACAGTTCGGTACCGATTATGATGAAGAGTTGCACCGGATTATCATACATGGTGTCCTCCATTTGTGCGGAATTAACGACAAAGGGCCGGGTGAGCGGGAAATAATGACTTGCCATGAAAACGAGGCCTTGAAGTTAAGATAACAGAATATATGTGACTGACTCGCTATGGAGGTCGCTCTATTCTCCTCTGTGTGGGTCGTGAAGGAATAAAATACAATGGATTTTAATTATGATGTAATCGTAGTAGGAGCGGGGCATGCCGGTTGTGAGGCCGCGTGCGCATCGGCCAATTTAGGTTCGAAAACCTTGCTTATTACTATGGATATGAACAAGATAGCTCAAATGAGTTGCAATCCTGCCGTGGGTGGAATTGCTAAGGGGCAGATTGTTCGTGAAATCGATGCTTTGGGTGGATTCATGGGTATTGTGACCGATAAGACGGCTATTCAGTTCAGAATGCTGAACCGTTCGAAAGGTCCGGCCATGTGGAGCCCCCGTTCGCAAAGCGATCGAGCTAAATTTATTACGACTTGGCGCTCTATTCTTGAAAATACGGAGCATTTATATATGTGGCAAGATTCTGTTAATCAGATTCTTGTAAAGAATGGGGCAGTCGCTGGGGTCGTGACGAATATGAATGTAACCTTTACGGCCAAGTGTGTGATTCTTACGACGGGAACTTTTATGAACGGCTTGATGCATATTGGTCGTACCCAGTTGCATGGGGGGCGTATTTCGGAGCCGGCTTCGTATGGTATAACCGAGCAACTTGTGGAATTGGGTTTTACGGCAGGCCGTATGAAAACAGGTACTCCGGTACGAATCGACGGTCGTAGTATCCACTTCGAAGAGGCCGCAGAACAACAAGGCGAGAATGATTTTCACAAGTTTTCTTTCCTCGATTTTTCTCCTCGGCCATTAACGCAGCGTAGTTGTTGGACGATTTATACGAACGATCGGGTGCATGAAATTTTGAGAAACGGCCTGCCCGATTCTCCTTTGTATAATGGACAAATACAAAGTATAGGCCCCCGTTATTGTCCCAGTATCGAAACTAAAATTGTAACTTTCCCCGATAAAACGGAACATCAATTGTTCCTCGAACCCGAAGGTGAAACGACACAGGAGTACTATCTGAATGGTTTCTCTTCGTCGCTTCCTTTGGATATTCAAGTGCGGGCTTTGCAGGAGATTCCGGCATTGCGTGATGTGCGTATATACCGTCCTGGCTATGCCATAGAATACGATTATTTCGATCCCACACAGTTGAATCATACGTTGGAGACCAAGCGGATTCGAAATTTGTTTTTTGCCGGACAAATAAATGGAACAACTGGTTATGAAGAGGCCGCAGGACAGGGTCTTGTTGCCGGAATAAACGCCCATATAAATTGTCACGGAGGCTCTTCGTTTACCTTGAATCGCGATGAAGCTTATATAGGTGTTTTAATCGACGATTTGGTGACAAAAGGAGTTGACGAGCCCTATCGAATGTTTACATCGAGAGCCGAATATCGCATTTTGTTGCGGCAGGACGATGCGGATATGCGATTGACCGAGCGTTCGTATCAACTGGGTTTGGCTACACGAGAACGGTATAATCTGCTTGTTGAAAAACGCGAGCGGGTAGACCATTTGATACAATTTGCACAAAAATATTCTATAAAAGCAGCTTATATAAATGAGGGTTTGGAGGCTTTGGGGACAACGCCGTTAAAACAAGGTGTGCGATTGATCGATTTAGTTTTGCGCCCACAACTCGATTTAGCACAACTCTCGCAGTTGATTCCGGCGTTGAAACGGGAGATCTCTTCTATAAAGAATCGTCAGGACGAGATTGTCGAAGCGGCCGAGATAAAGATGAAATATCAAGGTTATATCGATAGGGAAAAGATGATTGCCGAAAAAATATCGCGATTGGAGCATATCCGCATTCGTGGTAAATTTGATTATAGCCAAATACAAGCATTGTCAACCGAGGCGCGTCAGAAGCTCGAACGGATAGACCCCGAAACCATCGCACAAGCTTCGCGCATACCGGGTATTTCTCCAAGCGATATAAACATTTTGTTGCTTCTTGTCGGTCGATGATGTTTCACGTGGAACAAAACCCCAAAATGCCTTTGAAATAGAGGAAAAACAAACAAAAATAAGTATAGAGATGAGTGTAGAAATTATTAAAAGCAAGATTCGAGATGTAGTGGATTTCCCACAAAAAGGAATTATTTTTAGAGATTTGACTACGGTCTTCAAAGAAGCCGATTGTTTGCAAGAGTTGTCGGATATGTTGACGACGATATATGCCGAAAAGGGTATTACAAAGGTTGTTGGTATAGAATCTCGCGGATTTATCATGGGCCCTATTTTGGCTACTCGTATTGGTGCCGGTTTTGTCCCTATGCGTAAGCCGGGAAAATTGCCTGCCGAGACTTGGAAAGAGAGTTATACCAAAGAATATGGTGTTGATGTAATCGAGATTCACAAGGATGCTTTGTGCGAAAACGACGTGGTATTGTTGCACGACGATTTGTTGGCGACAGGGGGAACTATGCTTGCTGCATATAACTTGGTAAAGCGGTTTAATCCGAAAAAAGTCTATGTAAACTTCTTGGTTGAGCTGGAATTTTTGAAGGGTAGGGAGGCCTTCCCCAAAGATGTGAATGTAGAAGCGTTGATAAAATATTGATACGAATTGATCGATAAAAACGAGAATATTAAGAATAAACTTACCCTTTTACCGGAAACGCCGGGCGTGTACCAGTATTTCGATAAAACGGGTAAGATTATTTATGTAGGTAAGGCTAAAAATTTGAAGCGACGGGTCTCGTCGTATTTCAATAAGGTTCACGATTCGCCCAAGACCAATGTTTTGGTCAAAAATATCTGCGACCTGCAATATATTGTCGTAAAGACCGAGGAGGATGCCTTACATCTCGAAAACAGTCTTATCAAAGAGTATAAACCCCGGTATAATGTCTTGTTGAAAGACGACAAGACTTATCCGTGGATTTGTTTGCGAAGTGAGCATTTCCCTCGGGTATTTCTCACGCGCAAGGTTTATAAAGACGGTTCGAAATATTATGGGCCGTATGCCAATGTCCATTTGGCAAAAACGGTGTTGGAACTCATTCGGGAGTTATATCCGATTCGGACCTGTAATCATGCTCTTACTCCCGAAAATATCGAGAAAAAACGATTTCGTGTATGCTTGCAATACCATATAAAAAATTGTAAAGGGTGTTGCGAGGGACGCATTTCGGAGCAGGAATATGGTAAATATATCGAGCAGGTGAGGCAAATTCTCAATGGCGATATTCATCAGTTGAGTGATCATTTGTTGGAAGAAATGCAGTCGTTGGCAGCGGAACTTCGTTTTGAAGAGGCTCAGTTGATAAAAGAAAAGTACGATTTAATCGAGAAATATAAAGCAAAATCGGTAATCGTAAATCCGGCTTTGCACGAGATTGATGTTTTCTCTTACGACGAGGACGAGGACATTTCTTTTGTCAATTATATGCACGTGAGAGGGGGCTCGATTGTACAGAGCATAACGATTGAATATAAGAAAAAACTCGATGAATCGGCCGCCGAGATTCTCTCTTTGGGAATTGTGGAGTTGCGCTCTCGGTTTGGAAGCACGGCTCGTGAAGCGCTTGTCCCGTTTTTACCGGAATCGGATTTTGACGATGTAGAGTTCGTCGTTCCTCAGCGGGGCGATAAGAAAAAATTGCTTGCCGTATCGGAACAGAATGTAAAGCAATATAAAATAGATCGGTTGAAGCAGAACGAAAAACTCAATCCCGAACAGCGGGTTATGCGGGTTCTTTCGCGCATACAGCAAGATTTCAGGCTCCCCGAACTGCCGTGGCACATGGAGTGTTTCGATAACTCGAATATTCAAGGAACCAATCCGGTTGCCTCGTGTGTGGTTTTTCGAAAAGCGAAACCATCGAAAAAAGATTATCGCAGGTTCGATATTAAAACAGTTGTCGGGCCCGATGATTTTGCCTCCATGCGGGAGATTATCTATCGTCGTTATCGGCGGTTGCTCGACGAGGGAGCGGGGCTTCCGCAGCTGATTATTGTCGATGGTGGGAAAGGGCAGTTAAGTGCGGCTTTGGAGTCGCTCGACGCTTTGGGGTTGCGGGGGAAGGTGCCGATTGTAGGTATTGCCAAGCGTTTAGAGGAGATTTATTTTCCCGGTGACTCTCTGCCTTTGTATATCGATAAGAATTCGGAGTCGTTGCGGGTTATCCAGCATATGCGGGACGAGGCTCACCGGTTTGGCATTACTTTTCACCGGAACAAACGAAGCAAAAGCCAAGTAAAATCGGCACTCGATTCTATTCCTGGTATAGGGCCCAAAAGTCGTGAATTGTTGCTCTCGCATTTCAAAAGTGTCAAACGAATTAAGGAGGCTTCGGAATCCGATTTGGCTGCGGTTGTAGGGGCTGCCAAAGCTAAAATTATTAAAGAAAATCTACTTTAATTTTTTTATTTAACTGATATTCAGTTGATTGTTGAATTTTTGATAAGCCTATTGTCGCTCTTTTTACAGATTCAGTCGAAAGAGTGTTTTTGTGAATTAAAATAGAAAATGCAACTCAAAAGCACAATCGGTTGGAATATTCCAACCGATTGTCAGGTCAAATAACGTACTTTTGTGTTGCAAATGAAAAAGAAAGCACATTTAACCCGAGAACAAAGGT
>DXFL01000019.1 GCA_019114445.1 Candidatus Barnesiella excrementigallinarum | reverse complement strand
CGGGAAGGCACAAAAGATAAACCTGAAAAACTGTATCGAAAATGTCAAGGAGTTGCGCGAGGCTTGTGACTCGAACGACCAACTGTTGGCCGATACGATGAAATATGCACAAATGCTCGAAGGCAACGTGCGCAATACCGGAGTTCATGCCTGCGGGGTGATTATCGGGCGTGACGATATTACCGACTGGGTCCCCGTAAGTACGGCCGACGATAAGGAGACCGGCGAAAAAATGCTGGTAACCCAGTACGAGGGGAGTGTAATCGAAGATACCGGGTTGATCAAGATGGACTTCTTGGGATTGAAAACCCTCTCGATTATCAAAGAGGCGGTCGAGAATATCAAGCAAACGAGGCATATCGACCTCGACATAGATTCTATCCCTATCGACGATCCCAAAACCTACGAGTTGTACAGTGCCGGACGCACCACCGGAACATTCCAGTTCGAGTCGGCCGGTATGCAAAAATATTTGCGGGAGTTGCACCCCACTACCTTCGAGGACCTTATCGCCATGAATGCCCTCTATCGGCCGGGACCTATGGATTATATTCCGCAGTTTATCGCCCGTAAGCAGGGCAAAGAGCCTATTGTGTACGATATTCCCGTAATGGAGAAATATTTGAAAGACACCTATGGGATTACCGTATATCAAGAGCAGGTGATGTTGCTTTCGCGGCTTTTGGCCGATTTTACCCGCGGCCAGTCCGACGGATTGCGTAAGGCGATGGGTAAAAAGCTCAAAGATAAACTCGACGCATTGAAACCGTTGTTTATTTCGGGCGGCGAGAAGAACGGCCACAAGAAAGAGATTCTCGAAAAAATTTGGGCTGATTGGGAAAAGTTCGCTTCGTATGCGTTTAACAAAAGTCATGCAACCTGCTATTCGTGGGTGGCTTTCCAAACGGCATACCTCAAAGCCAATTACCCCTCGGAATATATGGCGGCCGTGTTGAGCCGGAACTTGAACAATATCTCCGAAATCACCAAGTTCATGGACGAATGCAAGTCGATGAAAATACAGGTGTTGGGCCCCGATGTGAACGAGAGCCAACGCAAGTTCTCGGTCAACAAGAAGGGGAATATCCGTTTCGGACTTGCCGCTATCAAGGGCGTGGGCGACTCGGCGGTACAAGCCATTATCAAAGAGCGGGAGGAGAACGGGCCGTATAAGGGAATATTCGATTTTGTCGAGCGGGTGAACCTTTCGGCTTGCGGCAAAAAGACTATCGAATCGTTGGCTATATCGGGAGCGTTCGATTCGTTCAAGGAAATTCACCGGGAAGATTTCTCGGCGATGACCGCCAAAGGAGAGCCGTTCCTCGATACGTTGGTACGATATGGCGTGAAAGTACAAAGCGACAAATTGTCGCAAACAGCCTCTCTTTTCGGGAGTATCGAATCGATTGTCACCACTCCGCCCGAAATTCCCCAGGGAATACCCTTGTCCGATATGGAACGACTGGACAAGGAACGGGAGTTGGTAGGAATGTATTTGTCGGCACACCCGCTCGATGCCTATAAACTGGAATTACTTTACGGTTGCAATACCCGCATGGTCGATTTGAAGAATCGGGAGGCATTGCTCGACAAGGAATTGACCTTTGGAGGCGTGGTAACCGATTACCGCAAGGGCATAGGTAAAAGAGGCGGGCAATATGGATTTTTGAAAATAGAGGATTATTCGGGAGCCGAGGAAATCCCGCTCTTCGGACAGGACTTTATCGATTATGGGAAGTTCGGAGAGAATAATGGTACTTTCGTGTGGGTGAGGGCGCGTTGTGTCCCCTCCAAATATTCGCCCGACCGTATCGACTTGAAAATTTTGGAGATGAGATTGCTGTCGGAACTGAAAGGGTCGCTGCTTAACTCCATCACTATCGAAATGCCGGTGCGGCTGGTGAAGAATGGGTTTATACAAGTCCTTTCTGATTTTATGCCTCCGGCACGCCAACATAAGGTTGAGCTCAATTTCAAGATATACGATTCGGAGTTGGATAGATCGGTTCGTCTGCGTTCACGACGGACACCTGCGATTACTCCCGAGTTGATCGATTTCCTGAACGAAAATGAAGGCGTTTCGTTCAAAATAAATGAATAATCGTTTGCGTCAAAACCATAGAATACCTATTTTTGTTCTGCAATAAAAAGATACGACAAAACAATAAAAAAATAAAGTTATGGCATTGAAAATCAATGATGAGAACGCAAAAGAATTGATCGCTTCGGGGAAACCCGTAGTAATTGACTTTTGGGCGGAATGGTGCGGCCCCTGCCGGGCTATCGCTCCATCGGTCGACGAACTTGCCGAAGAGTATGAAGGCAAGGTGATAATCGGTAAATACAACGTCGATGACGACGCCGATTTGAGCGCAGAGTATAGCATTCGCAATATCCCCACGCTGCTCTTTTTCAAAGAGGGCAAGTTGGTCGATAAGCACGTGGGCTCGGCTTCGAAAGCCGACCTCGAAGCTAAGGTGAAAGCTCTGCTGTAATCCTCGGAGATGAACTATACGAAACGCCCCGGTTCGATAAGGCCGGGGCGTTTCGTTTTTTTGAGCGAACCCTATTGCCGTTGATTTATAGGTTCAAATATGTTTTTAAGTCGTTTACATAGGTCTCGAAAGCCATTCGCCCTTTGTCGGTGATTCGGCACGAAGTTCGGGTCTTTTTGCCCACAAACTCTTTGGTGACTTCAATGTATTCGGCCGTAGCCAATTTTTCTATCTGTACACTCAAATTTCCGGCCGTAGCGCCCGTCTGTTCTTTCAGGTAGACAAAGTCGGCTTCGTCCACCGAAAGGAGAATCGACATGATGGCCAGTCGCAGTTGCGAGTGTAACAGGGGATCTAACTCTTTCAACATATACGGTGGCATTTAGCATTGAGGCGATGTCCCGGTATAACCATCATAATGAGCATCGAAGCTCCAAAATAGAGATGCCACGACAGCGGCGTGTGCAATGACGGGATAGTAATGAGCATATAGATGGCAAAGACAAGGGCAAACAGCGGCAGGTAGGCCAGCACCGAGTCCTTGATCACCAGCCCTGTAATCGAACTGCCTATGCCGCAATAGATGAGGGCCAGCGGCAGCATCAACCCGAAGTTGACACTTTCCAAAGTGTAACCCAAGATGAGCATAACCAAAGCGGTAATGATGAACAAAGTGCCTATTACCTTCCACGTTTCGTTAATCATACGGTCGGTATAAGTGATAACCGAGGGCCGATGCTTGTGATCCCGCAGGGTGGTGTAGATAAAGGGAAGGAACATGAGGAACCACATGGCCGCCCATGCGGGATCTCCGGTGAAGCGGATAAGGGCATAGACAATAATCGACAGTACTACGGCCGAGTAACCGTAGAGTAAAAATTTATTCCCGCTGCCCACTACGATGTTTTTTCGGCTCTGCTTGATCATTTGAGTGATGAGCTCCAAACTCTCTTTTTCGTTCAGTTTTTTCTCTTCCATACGTTTAGTTTTAAGGTTTACAGATTGGTTTATTTTATAAACTATATAGCTATATGTTTTCGTTCTTTAACTTTTCAATGATACAAATATAAATCGGTTTATAATATAAACCAAATATTTTGGAGGAAATTTTTATGGAGGAGGAAATATTTTTGAGGAGTAGGCGGGGGAAGTGCCGCAAGGGCGTCCCCCGCACTCCGATGCGGGGTCCAGTTGTAGGAGGCGGGGTAAGTGCCGCAAGGGTGTCATCCCGCACTTGATGCGGGATCCAGAGAGGTGCAGCAAAGGGAAGGGTTTGAAAGGGCAAAGCCCACCCGGGGAATATGGATTCCGCGTCGCAGCGCGGAATGACGGTTCGGTCACCCCTCACCTTGATATAGGGGATTGGCGTGCAGTGGGTTATCTCGCACTTTAATGTGTAATCCAATTGCGGGAGGTGGTGGAAACTCTATTGTTGGTGTTTCCCTCGTTTAACAGAAGATACGGAACAGAAAGGGGAAGCTAATTTTGTTTTTTTAAGAAAAAACATTACTTTTGTTTCGCACTCCTAAGGGGAGTGTAGGCATATTACAACATAAAAAGCGCATTGGCTTTACTTTCTTACTGATGAAACTTGGCGGTTTTTTAGAGAAAAGAAAGAGCAAAGTTGATGTTCACGCTGTTCATACGGCGTGGGCATTTGCATTATCTCTTTTCTCGGGTACGCCAAGACCTCATTAGTGGATAATGTAAATTGTCCACGTTTTTTTTGTCTATGGAATAGTTCTAAATTAATTCTTTAATATTTACTGTTATGAAGAAAAAATTTTTTTTGATGATGACTTTGGTTGTTATGGTAGTGACCGGTGTCGCTTGTACTGAAGGGGATAAGGGGCTCTCTTTGGAAAATGATAAAGAAATTTTTCCACCTGAAGATACTCCGTTAGGGAATGGAGGCGATTCAGTTCCCGATCCGGAGGGGACGGTTCTTGTGACAGTTTACAATGAAGCTAATCAGATAAACGAGAGAACAATCGTCGAACTTCCTGAGATTGGTAGTTTTCTAATAGATGGGGAAAATAATTTTATACCCTATAATTCAGATATTGAGTTCTGTACAGTGGGTGAAGTGTATGGATTAGGCAATGTGCGAGTTGGTCCAGCGAAGGGTTGGTCTTCGAAAATTGCGGTAGAGGAGGGAACCGGTTATTGGGTTCGGCACGAAGAAAAGTATGGGTATAAGTATGCTAGATTGTATGTAGAAAGGTTTATTTTGTCGGAATACGATGCTATTTGGGGTGCCTATATAAAATATGAGTCTCCTTGCACTCCTACGAATGCAGAATTTTTAGCTTCTTTCCCCGATGAGAATTTTAGAGCCTATTTACTTGAAAATTTTGATTCCGATTCAAGTGGCAGTATATCGAAAGAGGAGGCTGAATTGGTACGAAAGATTAATTGTAGGATGCAGGGAATAAAAAGTTTACAAGGAATCGAGCTATTTATCCATTTGGATACATTGTATTGTCAATCGAATCAATTGATTTCGTTGGATGTAAGTAAAAATAAAGAATTAAAAGAATTGAATTGCTTTAGTAATTCTCTATCATCGTTGAATATAGGTGAAAATTCAATGTTAAAATCTTTGAATTGTGAAATCAATCAACTTGCATCGTTAGATGTTCAAGGATGTACGGAGTTGGAATTATTGAGTTGTCGAATCAACAAGTTAACTTCTTTAGATATAAGCGAATGTACAGAGTTGAGAACAGTCGTTTGTGATCAAAATTCGTTAACAAAGTTGTACGCGACGGGATGTTCTTCATTGGAGGAATTGATTTGTTATGAAAATCAATTAAAGTTGTTGGAGATGAGTGGCTGTACATCGTTGAAAAAACTTAATTGCCAAAAAAATAAATTGAGTAGTTTAGATATAGATGAGTGTATAGCTTTGGAAATATTGAATTGTCAAGGTAATATGTTAACATATTTAGATATAAGCAGAAATTTGGCATTAACAACATTAGATTGTTCTGGCAACAAGTTGACAGGGGTAGATGCTAGCGAGAATCGAGTATTGGAATCTCTAGAGTGTTCTAGTAATACTTTGACTTTATTGGATATAAGTGGTTGTGCAAAATTGTGGAAGTTATTTTGTTGGAATAATAAACTTGTTACATTAGATATAACTAATAATCCCAAGCTTAGAGAACTGAATTGTGAGGATAATCAGTTGACATTATTAGATGTAAGTAAGAATATAGAGCTTGTAACATTAACTTGTGAGACGAATCTACTATCTTCATTGGATATAAGTGAGAATAGAGATTTAAACGCTTTATATTGTTTTGGGAACCCAGGTGATGGCTCGGTATTTCCTATAATCGCATGGTTCGATAATTCTGATGTTCCAGATCATTTTTCGGAAGGCAGTTATACTTATAAAGGTAAGACGGTAACCATAGTCTACAATAAGAAGAATTAATAATGATTATAACACAGCGGGCGGGAGGCTCACTAAAACCTCCCGCCTGTGCGGGTTATTCAATAACGATTTATTACAAGATGCCCTGAGCCATCATAGCCTTAGCCACTTTCATGAAGCCGGCGATGTTGGCGCCCTTCACGTAGTTGGTGTAGGTATCGCTCTCTTTTCCGTAGCGAGTACACTGCTCGTGAATGTCGTGCATGATTTGTTTCAGTTTTTGGTCTACCTCTTCGGCGGTCCAGCTTATCTTCATGGAGTTTTGGGTCATCTCCAATCCGCTTACCGATACACCGCCGGCGTTGGCAGCCTTACCCGGAGCATAGAGAATCTTGGCAGCGAGGAACTGCTCAATGGCTTCGGGTGTCGAGGGCATATTGGCGCCTTCCGATACGGCGAAGCAGCCGTTGGCCAACAGCGTACGGGCGTCGTCGCCGTCGAGTTCGTTTTGGGTAGCGCTGGGCATGGCAATGTCACACTTTTCACCCCACGGGCGTCCGCCTTCGACATATTTGCAGCCATACTCTTCGGCATATTCGCGGATACGGCCACGGTAGAGGTTCTTCAATTCGAAGATGTAGGCCAGTTTCTTTTCGTCGATACCGTCGGGATCGTAGATGTAACCGTCGCTGTCGGACATGGTTACTACTTTGGCTCCCAGCGAGATAAGTTTTTCTACGGTGTATTGGGCTACATTACCCGAGCCCGATACCGTAACCACTTTGCCTTTGATGTCGATGCCACGGGTTTTGAGCATTTCGAGCAGGAAGTATACATTGCCGTAACCGGTAGCTTCGGGACGAATGAGCGAGCCGCCGAATTCGAGCCCCTTGCCGGTGAATGTTCCTGTATTCTCGCGAGCCAGTTTTTTGTACATACCATACATGTAGCTCACTTCGCGTCCACCCACACCGATGTCGCCGGCCGGCACGTCGGTTTCGGGGCCGATGTGGCGCCACAATTCGGTAACGAAAGCTTGGCAGAAGCGCATGATTTCCATATCGGATTTTCCTTTGGGGCTGAAATCCGAACCTCCTTTACCGCCACCCATAGGCAGGGTGGTCAAGGCGTTTTTGAAAGTTTGCTCGAAGGCAAGGAATTTCAAAATAGAAGGATTGACCGACGAGTGGAAACGAATACCGCCTTTGTACGGACCGATAGCGTTGTTGTGTTGGATACGGTAACCCATGTTGGTTTGTACCTGTCCTTTGTCGTCGACCCAAGTTACTCGGAATGAGAACATTCGATCGGGGATACACAATCTTTCGATCAAGTTATAACGATCGAATTCCGGGTGTTCGTTGTACACATCTTCTATCGTCGATAATACTTCTTCCACAGCTTGGTGGTACTCCGGTTCGTTGGGGAACCGACGTTTCAATTCGCTCAATACTTCTTTTGTTTTCATTGATCAATATGTTTTTTGGGTTTTGAAAATCTTTACAAAACAGTTATACAATCTATTTTCCCTTTTCTCATTGCAGAAATAAGTTTTCAAGGAGGCGAAATTTCCAGTGAGTGGAAATACTTCCGTGGTATTTTATTTCTGCTTTCGGGGACAAAGATAATCAAAAATTGTAAATTGAAAGCATTTTTGATAAAAAACTTTCACTTTATAATGAAAATTGACAAAATGATGTCTTTTTGAGCGATTTTTTGTCGTATAATGTAAAAAAGGTATCTTATTTATGCTACTTTCCGACGGGAAAAAGGTTCATTGTGGCAGCGGTATCGAGCATGAATTGCCGGGCTGGTTCGTATTCGTTGGGAATTTTTCCGTCGAGAATGGCTTCTTTGATGGCCGAGAGTATTTCTCCTACGGGTCGCGAAGGGGGTAACCCGAAGGTTTCCATAATTTCTTCTCCCCGGATAGGGAGTTTCATGTTACGGATACTGTCTTTCTCTTCGATTTCGCGTAGTTTGGTGCGTACCAGTTCGAAATTGTCGAGGAACCGTTTTACTTTCTCCCGGTTTTTCGATGTGATATCCGATTCGCAGAGTATCATCAGGTCGTCGATATCGTCGCCGGCATCGAACAACAGTCGCCGTACGGCCGAGTCGGTCACCTCCTCTTCGGCCAAAACGATGGGGCGCATATGCAATCCCACGAGTTTTTGCACATACTTCATCTTTTCGTTAAGAGGCAGTTTCATGCGGCGGAAGATTCCGGGAATCATTTTTTCGCCCACATAATTGTGGTTGTGGAATGTCCACCCCAATCGGGCGTCGTAGCGTTTGGTACGGGGTTTGCCTATGTCGTGGAGCAGGGCGGCCCATCGCAACCATTCGTTGCGGCTGCGCAGAGCCACGTTGTCGAGCACGGCGAGTGAATGGTAGAAGTTGTCTTTGTGGCCTCGTCCCTCGACGGTTTCTATTCCTTTGAGGGCGGCGACTTCGGGGAAGATTATCGGTAATAACTGGCATTCGTCGAGCAGGATAAAACCTTTCGACGGAATGTCGGCGCGTATGATTTTACCCAGTTCGTCGATGATACGTTCTTTCGAGATGATTTCGATACGCGAGCGGTTCCGCTCGATGGCTGCAAAAGTATCGGGCTCGATTTGGAAGTTGAGTTGGGTGGCGAACCGTATGGCACGCATCATGCGCAAAGGGTCGTCGCTGAATGTGATGTCGGGGTCGAGCGGTGTGCGGATAATGCCTTTTTGCAGGTCGTTCATGCCGTCGAACGGATCGACCAGCTCGCCCCATCGCTCTTTGTTGAGGCACAGGGCTAAGGCATTGACGGTGAAGTCGCGACGGTTTTGATCGTCTTGCAGGGTGCCGTTTTCGACCACCGGTTTACGGGAGTTGTGGCTATACGACTCTTTTCGGGCGCCCACAAATTCCAGCTCGAAATGTTCGCCCCGGGTGTTGTATTTGACTTGTGCCGTTCCGAAATTCCTGAATACCGAGAGGTGGGCTCGTTTTCCCAACCGGGCGGTCAGAGCCTCGGCCAGCTCTATGCCGCTGCCCAGCGTTACGATGTCGATGTCTTTCGAGGGGCGGTTTAGGAAGATGTCGCGTACATAACCTCCGATAACGAAGCAGGGGCGGTTCATCGAGTCGGCTACTTCGCCGATAAGGCGAAATATGGGGTCGTCCAGATGGGCGAGTATAAGTTGATTTTCGGCTTGCATGGTCGTGGGGATTGAATTGCCCGTAAAAGTACGATTTTTTCCCCATTGCGGCAAGAGGCTCCGGGACTAATACCAGTCGAGGCGGTCGTACGAGTTGCCTCGTTTGTCGTATTTGAGGTCTTGCAACAGCGACGATTTTACGCTGATGTGGAAGTTGTACGATTTATAGGGCCCGACGGGGACAAAGCTGGCGCTCATCGACCAACAGTGGAGGTCGCGGGTAATGTTGCAGTTCATGTAGGCAATCTTCTTGGCGTCGAAATCGTAGCTGGCCGAGAAATTGAACGACCAGTTCTTCGTGAGGTTTATATTTCCCGAAAAACTAAGGTTTTGGGTAAATTTGCCGTTATACTCCATCTTCTGTTTGTTGAAGGAGCCGTATCCGTAATTTACCGAATAGTTGATCGATAAGCTCCACGGAATGTCCCAAATGGCATAACCGTCGGACCCGAATTGCGTTTCTGTCTCACTCGACGATTCGTCGCCTCCCGAATCGTCGTTCGGGTCGGGTGGCAATGCGTTGGGTTGTTGGTTGGGTTGCTGGGTGTTTGTATTATTGTTGTTTTTATCCTTCTTTTTGAAGGTGTCGTTGTTGAAAGTATAGGAGAACGACGTACCTGTACTCGACAATCGTCCCAACCCCTTTCCTACGGTCCATCGGGGTTTGTTCACCCGCACGGGATTCCCATAGCTGTCCAGTTGGTAGGTATAAGTGTCCCATGTGGCACTCATTTGCAGGTTGAAGTTCTTGGTAAGTTTAATCAAAATCGAGGTGTTCAGGTTGCTCCATTTCATCGAGTCGGCAGCCATGTTATAACTCATGTTGGCCGAAAGGTTCTCGATAAGGGAAATTTTACGGACACCTGTCGAGTCACGATCCGATTTGACCTTCATTTCGAGGTTGTTCGACATCGAGAACGAAACTGTCCCTTGCTTGCCTTGCGACACCGTGCCGAATATCCCGTTCGAGAAGGGCGAATATTTTTGGGTTATGGTTTCGCCTTGTGAGTTGACGTATGTGAAAGAGTCCCAAAAGCCATATCGCGGGGCGCTGAAATCGGGCGCCGCGCTGAACGATACCGATGGTGTGAAAATATGTCGTATGGCCTGTACTTTGTCGCCGAATATTTTCCACGGGGTAAAGAATCCGTACAGTTTTGTGTCGGCACTCAACGAACCGTAATAGTTATATACATTGTAGAACCCGTAGGTGGTGTCTTGCACGATTTTGGATTGTTGTGTATCCCATGCCTGCATGACCTTGTTGGTGTACATACGGTCGGTAAAGTTGAAACTGGCGGTGAGGTTGAGGTATTTGAACAAGTTGAATGTAGCCGATATGGGTATGTTGTGGTACATACCGTTTCGCCAGTCTTTAATCAAGTTCGATTTGAGTATTTGGTCTTGTTGTGTGAGAATAGAGTTTTGGAAACGTCCGCTATACGACATTTGTATTTTCTCGTACCAACGCTCGTTGCCCACGACTGTTTTTCGCTTAAAGGGATAGACTTGCCCCATAGAGATGGTGAGGTTGGGGAACGAAACATTCAGGGTAGAGTCCTGTGTGCGTTGGGTGATGTTGGCCGTTGCCGAGAAACTCCATACCGAGTTGGGAATCCGGTAGGTCATGTTTACCGTAGAGCTTTTGGTGTTTTCGGTAAAGTTGTTGGCGTTATAGTAGCTGTTGAGGTCGTTTCGGGTATATCCGCTGGTGGTGAAGTTCACACTGGCCGAGAGCGACATATTGGGGTTGTTCTTGGTGTCTTGCGTGTGGGTCCATGCGATTTTGAAGTTCTTCATGTTCGAATAGTCGGGCAGCCCTTTGTCGCCGGTGATCGTGTTGATGAAACTCAAATCGAAGTTACCCGAATATTTATATCGTTTGATGTAAGCCGACCGGGCATTGACACCCCATGACCCTTTGGTATAGATTTCGCCGGTAAGAGCCAAATCGATGTAGTCGTTGATGGCGAAGTAGTAACCTCCGTCGCGCAGGTAGTAGCCCCGGGCCAGTTCGTCGCCGAAGGTAGGGACGATGATACCCGACGAGTATTTCTCGGTGAAGGGGAAGAACCCGAACGGTATGGCCAGCGGGAGGGGTACATCGGCCAGCACCATGTAGGCGGGACCGGTGACGATGTTCTTTTTGGGGCGGACTTTGGCCTGTGTGAGTTGCAGGTAAAAGTGCGGGTGCTCGTGGTTGTCGCAGGTGGTGTACTTGCCGTCCTTCATGTAGAACTCGTCGTTATCCATTTTCTTGGTTTGTCCGCCGGTAAGATAACCTTCGCCCTGCTGGGTGACGATATTGGTGATATATCCTTTTTTCGTTTTAAAATTGTAGTGCATGGTTTCCGATTCGTATTCGCCGCTTTTGTCTTTGAATACGGGTCGTCCTACGATGTCGCCCACCGAGTCGGGACGTCCTACGGCATAGACCAGACTGCTGTCCATGTTCATCTCTATTTGGTCGGCATTCAATTCCATGCCGTCGAATTGGACAATACCTTTCCCGTACATATACACTTCGTTGCCGTGGGTGAATACAATCGAGTCGTTGGCTTTGTAGTCGACAACGGCGGTCAACCCGGCTTTCTTCTTTTTCGTAACCGTAGTGTCGGTGGCGAGGGTATCGAGTTTGGCGGTGTCGGTCGGTAGCGAGTCGGCAATCGCTCCTTCGGGAATGGACAGAAAGGCGGTGTCGGCTTGTACGGCCGTGCTGTCTTTCGATGGGATATTGTTATGCGACGGATGCCTCTCCTGTGCGATAAGCGACACAAACAGTGAGGTGAATAAAAGGGATAAGAGTATAGCGTATTTTTTGCTGTCTTTGGGCATCCGGTTGTCAATCTGTGTAATCAACTCGCAAAAATACACATTTTCTACGACTTATAGGCTTTTGCTCTTTATTTAATATATTTTATTCAAAGTTCGAATGGTGCGCTGCATGGTTTCGGGTAGGGACGGTTTACAGAAACAAGGCGGCCATTTCGTCGAAACGGCGTAACGAATCCTCTCCATATTTCTCTACGCTTTTGCGCACTTTCTCCAACGGTTTTTCTTTGTCGGGCGACGATTTGGAATAAAATTTATCGGCAAAACATACCAGTTTTTCTTCGAGTGTTACCGGACACATATCGCGCAAAGGAAGGGGAAGTGCCTGTCGTACAATCTCTTCGGCGGTCAATCCGGTGCCGGTGTGGCGTTCGCATACGAGGGCGTGTTTGGGGTAACCTTCGGCGCGGAGCAGAGCGGCGCCTAAAACGCCGTGGCAGATGTAGGGTTGATCGCCGGTACAGTAAATCGATGGGGCGTATGTGAGGAATACGCCTATGTCGTGCAGCATGGCGGCTTCGTAAACAAACTCCCGGTCGATGTTTAGTTCGGGGTGAGCTTTGGCCAGTTGCAGCGCTTTTTCGGCCACGAGGCGGCTGTGCGACCACACGCTTGTGTAGAGAGGGGTACCGGGTTGGTAGTATTTCTCGAAGATAGGTATAATGTCCATAGGGGGTTCGAAGGTTGTTTTATAAAAGCGACAGCCCGCGAGAGGCGCTCTCCGGGCTGTCGGTTATGGAATGGAGTGTTTATTCTACAATGGTTACCCAGTTGTGAGTGTCGGGTTCGTCGCCATACTGTATGGCACGCAGTTTGTGATACAGTTTCTCGCAGATGGGACCGGGTTTGCCGTCTTTCGAGAAGATGTACGATTTGTTTTCGTCGAGGTCGTCGATACGGGCGATAGGACTGATAACGGCAGCAGTCCCGCAAGCGCCGGCTTCGTCGAATGTGGCAATTTCTTCTTCGGGGATTTGCCGTACCTCTACGGTCATGCCCAAATCTTCGGCCAGTTGCATGAGGCTCTTGTTGGTGATTGAAGGCAGGATAGAGGTCGATTTTGGAGTGATATAGCTGTTCCCCCGGATACCGAAGAAGTTGGCAGGACCGCATTCGTCGATATATTTTTTCTCTTTGGCATCGAGATAGAGTACGGCCGAATAACCCATGTCGTGGGCTTTCTCACCGGCTACCAAACTGGCGGCATAGTTCCCGCCCACTTTGTAACGTCCTGTACCGAGCGGTGCCGCACGGTCGTATTGGCGCAGAATAGCCATCGGGGTGGGTTTGAACCCTTCTTTGAAATAGGGACCTACCGGTGTGACAAAAACAAGGAAGAGGTACTCTTTGGCCGGTTTTACCCCTACTTGTGCCGATGTTCCTATCAACAGCGGGCGAATGTAGAGTGAAGCTCCGCTTTCGTAGGGGGGGACAAAACGCTCGTTTTTCTTTACGACCGTCAAAATGGCTTCGTTGAATTTTTCGGTGGGGAGTTCGGGCATCATGATACCGCGGCACGAACTTTGCAGGCGAGCGGCATTTTCGTCCATACGGAAGATACGAATCTTTCCGTCTTTGCCCCGGAAGGCTTTCATTCCCTCGAAGGCCTCTTGTCCGTAGTGCAGACAAGTAGCGGCCATGTGTATTTCGAATGTTTGTGAATTGGTAACCGTAATGTCGCCCCATTTCCCGTCTTTGTAGATACACCGCACGTTATAGTCGGTAGGCATATAGCCGAATGACAGGTTTGACCAATCGATGCTTTCCATTGTTTCGTTTTTTTAGTTTGACTTTATGCAGACAAAGGTAACTATAAAAGCCGAAAATTGGAATAAATAGGAGCGATAAGTTTGGGATTTTGTGAACAAAACCGGTTTAGAGCGCTACTTTGGTTGTTTCGCCTTCGATCTTGACTAAATAAATGCCGCGGGCACCTATTTTCAATTCCGAAGTGCCGGGGTTGATTGTGCGGGTAATTACCACTTGTCCTAAAATGGTGTAGATGGTTACTTCAACCTTGCGGGGGGTGCGGATATAGATGTTCCCCTCTTTACTCGAAATCTCTATCGAGGAGTCTTTCCCCCGATTGTCTTGCCGGGAGTTGTTGTCGAGCATCCATACTTCGTTGGCCGCACTGCTTTGAGCAACGGATATCGATACCCCGAAGCTGCTGAGCATTAATGCAATAAGGAGTGTGTATAGATGCTTCATAATAACAATAATATCTTTGCAAAGATAATTTTTTTTATTGGATTATATCGTAATAATGCGTTAAATATGACCGATGGCGGCTTAAAATTTATAGGTGCGGTTCGGATTTTTGGGGAACCACCCTTTTTTTACCCGTTTTTCTTGGTCGAACAGTTCTTTGATTGTCCAAAACGACGAGAAAGCGAAAACTCCGGCGAGGGACGAGAGTACGATATTGTCGATACACAGCGAGATGGCAATTCCTGCCAGCCCAAGCAGTAGAAAAATCCACCAGCAACGTGTACCCCAATAATATTCGGCTTTGATGACAATGGGGTGGAATATCCCGATGATGAGAAATGTACAAATTCCTATAAAGAGCCCTTGCAGGTGATTGTCGAGTATAAAATCCATAAGTATAAATTAGTTATCAAATTGTTTCACATAAAAGAGCTGTCAACTTTCGTGAACGTTTTCTTTTTTTTGTGGAGTGCAAAAATAAAAATTCCCGTTGAAAGTAAAACTCACAAACGGGAACTTAGTTCGTAAAAATCTTATATTTCTTTGAAACAGTTCTTGGGCGCTTGGCATACAGGGCACTTGAAGTCGTCGGGTAATTCGCCTTCGTATATATATCCGCATACTTCGCACACATAGCGTTTGCCCGATGGTGTCGGGGTTTTTGATGTAGCCGGTTCTTCCTCCCGAACATAGGTAGGTGCGTTTTTGGGGGCTTTTCCTTTGATGACGTTGTGGTAATAGGCATAGGTCATGGGTGTCCCATTGTCGGCAATCGTATCGACGACGCGGGCAAAAATAACGTCGTGTGTTTCGTTGTCGGCGATGTGCAGCACTTCGCAAAGAATGTGTCCTGCAAATTTGCCTTTCAAAACGGGAACGTCGTTGTGCCAACTGAATTCGTGCGTGGCGTATTTGTTTTTGTCGCGTCCGCATTGGAACCCGAAGTCGGTAATCAGGCTTGTGTCGCTCTCTTCGGCGAGAATGGCGAGGCTGAATTTCCCGTGTCGGGCAATGACCTCGTGTGTGTAGTTGTTCTTGTTCATCGAAATGGCAACGATGGGGTTTTCGCTTGTTACTTGGAAACAGGTGTTTATGATACACCCCGTAGGCCGTCCCTTGTCGTTGCTCCCTACTACGTATAATCCGTAGGTGATGTTCCGTAATGCTGTAATGTCCATGTCTGTAAAGTGGCTATGAAATAAAACCGGTCGACTCGACCGAGCCGACCGGTTTTATCTGGCATTTTTTTTGACTCGGGATTAATAGTTGTTCTTTTTCCGTTCGAAATAAGCTCTCGGATGTGCGCAGGCCGGGCATTGTTCGGGAGCTGTTTTACCGCGATGTACGTATCCGCAGTTGCGGCATTGCCATTCGATTTCTTCGCTGTCGGTAAATACGGTCCCGTTTTCTACATTCTCCAACAGTTTGCGGTAGCGCTTTTCGTGTTCGGCTTCAACTTTGGCTACGTTGCGGAAAGTGAGAGCCACGGCGGGGAATCCCTCTTGCTCAGCTACATCGGCGAAATGGGGATAAAGATCTACCCACTCTTCGTTTTCACCTTCTGCGGCTGCTTTCAAGTTTTCGGCCGTAGTCCCGATTACTCCGGCAGGGAAAGAGGCTGTAATTTCTACCATACCACCTTCGAGGTATTTGAAGAATTTTTTCGCATGTTCTTTTTCTTGTTCGGCCGTTTCCATGAAAATGGCGCTGATTTGTTCGAATCCTTCTTTTTTGGCTACGCTGGCAAAGAAAGTGTAGCGGGTACGTGCTTGCGATTCGCCTGCAAATGATTTCAACAAATTCTGTTCAGTTTGGGTTCCTTTAATACTTTTCATGTTGCTTCGTTTTTTTGATGTGATTTAATTTTGGGACAAAAATAATTAGAATAATTCTAAAATTAAAATTATTACAATCAAAAATATCTGCATTTAAGATTTTTTATAATTATAGGTAAAGATAAGGTATTTCTAAGAAGAATCAAAGTTTGCAAGGCGTAAAAATAGATAAAAGGAACAAATGTGTTTGAATAATTTTAAAGTTGAATATTCTATTACTGTTTATCGCTTTTTGGGCTTTGGAAAATTTGCTTTTTGCAGTTGAATTGGATTTACATTTTGTTTGTAAATGATGACATTGATACAACGTTTATATTCTTGAACCGATGAAATAGTGATGATTTGTTGCAACTTGTATCGTATTTTTCGTATTTTTGTAGTAAATAAAGATGATTCGCATAAAAATCGTGCAGGTGTTGCGGTTAAGACGAATTGTAAAAATGCTCCACCATGATAATAGAAAGATTACAGGGAACCGAAGATCGGCTGTATACTCTTGTTGCACCGTTGGTAATGAGTGTTCCCATTATTCGACAAAATAATAACTATCCATTCAAAACCTCGCGTAAACATGTTTGGTTTGTAGCTTTGGATGAGGACGGGGTAAAGGGCTTCATGCCTGTTGAACTTAAAGTGAAGGGGGCTTTCATCGATAATTATTATGCGGCTGGGGATTCTCCCGAACTTTTGACTACTTTCATTCAGATGGCGATAAAAGAATTTGCTTGCGATTATCCGCTTTATGCGTTGTCACATATACGGCATTCCGACCTTTTCCGGGCGTGCGGATTTGCCGAAGTGAAAACGTGGAAGTTGTATGTAAAAATGGGGTATCGGACAAATGGAAAGTTTGAGAAGTAGTGTATATGATGTTGCGCAAGAGCGGTTGGAACGGCTGTTTACCGATTTCGACAATATATTTATTTCGTTTTCGGGAGGTAAAGATAGCGGAGTACTCTTGAATTTGTGTATCGATTATATTCGAAGGAACAAGTTGGATCGCAAGGTGGGAGTTTTCCATCTCGATTACGAGGTGCAATACCAAGAAACGATTCGATATGTCGATAGGGTATTGGCTTCGAATACCGATATTTTAGAGGTCTACCGCATTTGCGTGCCTTTTAAGGTGACAACTTGCGCCTCGATGTTTCAAGACTATTGGCGCCCGTGGGAAGATTCGAAACAATCGTTGTGGGTGAGAGAAAAGCCCGCAGGAAGTTATTCTAAGGAGGATTTCGATTTCTATACCGAAAACTTGTGGGACTACGAATTTCAAATCAGGTTTGCCGAATGGTTGCATAAGCGGAAGAAAGCGATTCGCACCTGTTGTCTCATAGGCATACGTTCGCAGGAAAGCCTCAACCGTTGGCGTACGGTGCACAGCGACAAGAATTACCGGAAGTATAAGGGGCTGAAATGGATTCGTGAGATGAAGTATGGTATTTGCAACGCCTATCCTATCCACGACTGGCTTACCACCGATGTTTGGGTAGCCAATGGCCGTTATGGTTGGGATTACAATAAACTTTACGATCTATATTATCAAGCCGGGGTTCCGCTGGAAAGGCAACGGGTGGCCAGTCCGTTTATTTCGCCTGCCATATCGAGCCTTCGGTTGTACAAAGCTATCGACCCCGATATGTGGGGCAAAATGGTGAGCCGTATCAACGGGGTGAATTTTGCCGGGTTATATGGAAATACCTCTATGATGGGGTGGCAATCCATCAAGTTGCCTCCCGGAATGACTTGGGAAAAGTATCTTTACTTTTTGTTGAAAACACTCCCCCGGAATATTCGGGATAATTACCTGCAAAAACTGTCGGTAAGCATTAATTTTTGGCGGAAAAAGGGCGGATGCCTTTCCGATGAAACGATTCTTAAATTGGAGGCGTTGGGGATACCCATCATTGTGGGTGAGCATACCAATTATAAAACCACCAAAAAACCGGTGAGAATGGAATATCTCGACGATATAGATATTCCCGAATTTAAGGAATTGCCTACCTTTAAACGTATGTGTATCTGTATTCTTAAAAACGACCATACGTGCAAGTATATGGGCTTCTCTTTGAATAAGGTCGAGAAAGAGTTGAAGGAACAAGTAATGGAAAAATATAAAGCATTGATTTAATGGACATGGTAGAAGAGTTTAAAAGCCCGGTTTATAATGTAATAGCTGTACCAGTCGAAAAAGTGGTGGCTAACACCTATAATCCCAATATAGTAGCTCCACCCGAGATGAAACTCCTCGAAATTTCTATTTGGGAAGATGGGTACACGATGCCTTGTGTGTGTTATTATATTCCCGAAAAGGATCAGTATGAACTTGTGGACGGATTTCACCGGTACAAAGTTATGCTTACTTCGAAACGTATTTATGACCGGGAGAAGGGACTGTTGCCGGTTGTCGTTATCAATAAAGATATCTCGAATAGAATGGCATCGACCATTCGTCACAACCGGGCACGAGGTACCCATTGTATCGAGTTGATGTGCGAAATTGTTTCGGAGTTGACCAAAGCCGGTATGTCGGACAGTTGGATTATAAGAAATATCGGTATGGACAAGGACGAGTTGTTGCGTTATAAACAGATATCGGGATTGGCCGAGTTGTTTGCCGACAAGGAGTTTAGTCTTACGAAAGAGATATAGCCGTAAATAAGGGAATATTTTCTTTTGGGGGGAGTTGGCATATTGCCAAAGGATAAAAAACGAAAAGAGGTTGTGCCCGCGTGGAACACAACCTCTTTCTGTCTATTCGGGTAGCCTTGTGAGGGTTATTCTGCACTCTTTTCGGGCTGGTGCATTCCTGCCATGAACAGGTTGTTTTGACGGGCATATTCCAAAAATTGTTTACGAGTGGCGGCTGCTTTTTGCGGATCCATATCGTAAGAGGCACAAATTTCGGGGTGAGCCAGTTGCAGGGCTGCTCCATGAACCAAGTCGCCTACGATGAGGAAGGGAGCCGCTTGGTATATGGTGTGTCCGGGGGTGTGCCCTTCGCCGTTCAAGGCGATAACTCCGCCGGGCAGGGTGTCGTTATATTCAATCAGGTGCAGCCGGTCTTTGTAGGCATTCATTGTGGCAACAACTTGTGCCTTTTGTTCGTCGGGCATTTGCATCCAGCCTTCATATTCTTGCCGGGCGGCATACACTTCGGCTTTGGGGAATACTGCTGACCCCTCCTTCATCAGGCCGCCGATGTGGTCGCCGTGGAAGTGGGTGATGTAGATGTAGTCGATGTCGGCCGGCGATATGCCTGCGGCGGCGAGCCCTGTTTCCAGTTGGCTCTCCGGCGACCCCATGCCGGTGTCGAACAATATTCTTTTACCATCGGTCTCTAATAGAAATGCGCTCATCGACGAGGCGATTCCGTTGTTTATGCTCAAACTGTCAACCAGCTTTTGCGACAATTCGCCAAAGAGACTTAATGGCATTCGGTGCTCTTGGGCGTTGTCTCGTATCCATGTTAATTTACATCCGTTGTATTCTATGGTGGTGCTATCTGTACAGACGAATATTGCTGGACTTTCGTCTTGTGCAGTAGTCTGTTTTTGGGCATTGTTGCAGCCGATGGTTCCCAGCAAAGAGACGGCCAGTGCACCTGTCAATAAAAAAATTCCTGTTTTCATGATTTTACTGTGTTTAATAATGGTTTGTTTTGTGGTCGTTTTGTACAAAAAATAGAAAAATAGTTTATCGCCACAAAAAACAAGGCAACTTTTTCGAACGGGGGAGAATGAAAAAGGCTCGTCCCCGTACCGGGCGAGCCTTTTGGGTATTTATAGGTTTGTAGGGGGACTTACATGATACCTCTTTCGCGTAATTTCAGTTGCCATTTCCAAGCCGAAGCAAGTGTGTCTTCGATATTTTCTTGGGCTGTCCAACCCAGTACTTTGTTGGCCTTTTCGGGGTTTGCCCACACCTGTTCGATATCGCCTTCGCGACGGCCTACTATCTTGTGGGGAACTTTTACGCCGGTGGCTTTTTCGAAGGCATTGATGAGTTCCAATACCGAAACGCCGCGGCCCGTACCGAGGTTGAATATCTCGATGGCTTCGGGCGATTTGTTTTCGAGCATACGGTTCATGGCTATTACGTGTGCTTTGGCAAGGTCGACCACGTTGATGTAGTCGCGAATGCACGAGCCGTCGGGGGTGTTGTAGTCGTCGCCGAATACACTCAATTCCTTACGGATACCTATGGCTGTTTGGGTAAGGTAGGGAATAAGGTTTTGAGGTACACCGTTAGGCAGCTCGCCTATTTCGGCACTGGGGTGTGCCCCTATGGGGTTGAAGTAGCGAAGGATAATCGATTTGAAAGGAGCGTTGGCATGGATCGTATCCTTAATGATTTCTTCGCAAATTTGTTTCGTGTTGCCGTAGGGCGACATTGCCGGCTTGATGGGCGCCGATTCGTCGACAGGCAAAATGTCGGGTTGTCCGTATACGGTACACGACGAAGAGAATACGATACCTTCTACACCGAATTCGGGCATTAATGTCAACAAGTTAACCAGCGATAGCAGGTTATTGCGGTAGTAGAGCAACGGTTTTTGTACCGATTCGCCCACGGCTTTGCTGGCAGCAAAATGGATAATGCCTTTGATGCCGGGGTTTTCTTCGAAAAGTTTTCGCAACGCAACTATATCGGTGCAATCGGCTTGTACAAAGGTGGGGCGTACACCCGTGATACGTTCTATTCCGTCCAATACTTCGATGTTGGAGTTGGATAAGTTGTCGATAACGACTACTTCATAACCGGCATTTTGCAATTCTACTGTGGAATGGGAACCAATATAACCTGTTCCGCCGGTAACTAAAATTTTTCCTTTCATGGTGATAGGTGTATTAAATGTTCCTAATTGAGCTACAAAGGTAAGCATTTATTTTGATAACTTCTTTATTTCTAACAAGGCATAAAAACAATGTCCCTTATTTTTTTACGCTTTGTGTTTTTTGCTTTATAAAGAATTTAAGATTCGTTTGTGTGTTTTGATTAAATGGAATACTTTTGTTGTATCTTTTACTTCGAATTAAGGGGGATAGGAGCGCATAATTTTGAAAATCATCACTTTATTTTGAAGAGGAGATGCTCTGGTTAAAATTGAATGTCGGAGTTTTTTTTGTATCGCCGAGAAGGATCAAGTTTTACACATTATAAAATAAAAAAAATGAAACGACTTAGTTTTTTACATTTGTTGGGATTGCTGTTTATTGTATTGGGGACTGTTTCTTGTGAGGATAATGAAGATAAAGATACGGCACCTTCCGAGTTGATGGGATTGTGGCATCCTATTTATACCGAAGGATACGAAATAAATGGAGGTGAAAAAAGAACATGGAGTAGAGAAGTTGCAAATGATCGTGCTCGTGTCGAGTTTTTCGCAGATGGAACGGTTAAGAATTATGAGTATCAAGGAACTGGTTGGAGCCTCAGGTTTATAGCGAATTATCAGGTGGTAGGAGACTTGTTGGTTTTGATCGGTGAAAATGGTGAAAATGATAAAGCCACCATTGTTTCGCTGACTTCTACTCGGTTGATTGTAGCAACAAAATATATCGACGCGGGGTGGGAATATTATGAAGAAATTACGTATGAAAAAATTGCCTCGAATTCGAATAATGAGAATGGGGGAATAATAGATGATGGTAATGATGATGAGAATATTTCTATGTTATCAGGTCTTTGGTATCCTGTCCATTCCGAAGGATATGTAATAGCGGGAGAAGAAAAAGAGACATGGAATAAAGATATCGATTTGACCGTTGATGAATATGCGTTAATGAGGTTTTCCCCTGATGGAATTTTTGAAAATTATATGTATCGTCCAGACAGTAATAGCTTGGAGTGTTTTGCTTCGGGGGGATATAAGTTACAGGAAGACCGATTAATCATGTTCAATATAGATGGCAGTTTCGATGAAATGAAAGTTGTTTCATTGGAATCTACACAGTTGATTGTGGAAATGAGCGATGAAACAGGGGAATGTTACGAGAAAATTACATATTGGAAAGTAAAGGAGTAAATTGTATGGGGTCTTGATTATCCCATAATTTAAGAGCGGGTTTTACGCCTTTTTCAAAGAGCGTTTTTTAGAAAACGAATAGGCGTGAAAATAATGGTTCCTATTTGTAAAAGATAATATAATTTATTTATGGGAAAGGGAATAAAAAGGATAATCGGGGAAACTCTTGTGCGGTAGAAAATAAAATGCTATCTTTGCACCGCTTTTTGAAAATTCCGTGTGATGGGAAATTAAGGAGCAACGAATAACTTAATTTTGAGTAACACAAAACAACAAAACAATGAAAACATTTGAATTGACGGGTACACCCCGTATCGACTTGGGCAAAAAAGCCGTAAGAGAATTGCGTAAACAAAGCCTTATCCCGGCTGTATTGAACGGTGGCGAATTGGTAGAATTGCCTTATAAAGGTACTCTTAACCCCGGAGAAAAATTGGTTGAAATCGCCGATGGCAAAAAAGCGATTATCGTTACCGATTTTACCTTAACCAAAGACGCTGTTCGCAAGTTGGTTTATACTCCCGATATTTTTGCCGTTGAACTGACTGTCGGCAACGTAAAGAAAATGGCTGTATTGAAAGAAATTCAGTTCCACCCGGTAACCGACGCTATCTTGCACATGGATTTCTTGGAAGTTTCGGATAAGAAACCCGTAGTGATGGAAGTTCCCGTTCAACTCGAAGGTCACTCCGAAGGTGTGCGTGCCGGTGGTAAATTGAGTCTTTTGATGAGAAAACTCAAAGTAAAAGCTATCTACACCAATATCCCCGAGCGTTTGGTTATCAATATCGACAACCTGGGATTGGGTAAGACTATGCAGGTAGGCGATCTTCACTTCGAAGGTCTCGAATTGATGAATGCCAAAAATGCTGTGGTTTGCGCCGTGAACTTGACTCGTGCTGCTCGTGGTGCTCAGGCTAAGCAAGACTAATCATTCTTTTTGATGTAGATGAAATATCTGATTGTAGGGCTGGGGAATATCGGCTACGAATACGAAAATACCCGGCATAACATAGGATTTAGAGTATTGGACGCTTTGGCTAAGGCGTCCAATCTCGTTTTTACCGATGGCCGTTATGGGGCAACTTGCGAGTTGCGCATAAAGGGGCGGACCCTTGTGTTGCTTAAACCTTCGACCTATATGAATCTTAGCGGTAACGCTGTGCGTTATTGGTTGCAAAAGGAGAATGTCCCGGTCGAAAATCTGCTCGTTGTCGTCGACGATTTGGCTCTCCCGTTCGGCACATTGCGGCTTAAACCCAAAGGTAGCGATGCCGGGCACAATGGTTTGAAACATATATGTGAGATATTGGGGACGCAAAATTATGCCCGGTTGCGTTTCGGGATAGGAAACGATTTTCCCCGGGGGTGTCAAGTCGAATATGTTTTGGGCTCATTCCCTCCCGAAGAGGAGACGCTGTTGCCCGAAAAACTGGAACGGGCTGGCGAAATAATCAAGAGTTTTTGTTTGGCCGGTGTACAGCTTACTATGAATCAATATAATAATAAATAGACGAGCGATTATGGCGAAAGACGAGGTAAGAATCGATAAGTTTATGTGGGCCACCCGTATTTTCAAGACTCGTACCATTGCTACCGAAGCGTGTAAAAAGGGGCGGGTAATGCTCGACGGGGTGTCGGTGAAACCGTCGCGGATGATTAAGGTGGGCGATACCATACAGGTGCGCAAACCGCCGGTGACTTATTCGTTTAAGGTGTTGGCGCTTGCCGAGAACCGTATGGGGGCCAAGTTGGTACCCGGTTATTTAGAGAACGTTACTTCGCCCGAACAATATGAGTTGCTCGATATGGTGCGTATAAGCGGTTTTGTCAATCGTCAAAAGGGATTGGGGCGCCCTACGAAACGCGATGGACGGCAGATGAAACAGTTCCTCGAAGCCGAATATGCCGACGATGGATTCGACTTTGATTTCGATTTCGACGACGATTTGGGTGAAGAGTAGTATTAAATTTCCTTAATTTTTATTAGATGAAAACGGGAATCTATCCCGTTAAAAAGATTCTCGCTTACCTTTGTGTGTGAGAGTTATATCTATATGTGGGCGAAAAAGCTGAAAATAGTGTGTTTGCTACTGGCTGGTTTTTGGGGAGTCTTATCTACGGTACTTCCTCACCATCATCATGCCAATGGCATGATCTGTTTGGAAATAGAAATTCCCGGCTGTGACAATACCCATGCGCAAAATAGAGCCGAGGATCCGGCCGATTGCTCCGGTTGCTGCTGGTTTGCCTATAAAAATCCGGTTGATGTTATTTCGTTGCATCAACATCTCTCTTTGAAATTTGCCCCAGTCAAGATCTTGCTGGGGACATGGGCCATGTTGCCCGATTTGACTGTCGAACCGCTCGAAGGCTCGCCGTGCGAGGCTGTTTATGTCGAGCGGCTTCACCCAGTCCTATCCCTCCATGCTTCGGGATTGAGGGCTCCCCCTGTTGCATAGGTATATGATTTAATTGTTCGTCCCCGGTGCGCATAGTGTCGGCGGGCGAGGAGTAGTCTGTTTGGGGCTGTGCCATACCCCCGGCACTCCGTCACCATTTATTCATCATTAAAAAATAATACCTATGAAACGAAATATTTTATTGACTATTACCCTTTTCTCGTATATCCTGTGGGGCTGTTCAGGCTCGTCGTCGCACGGTACGGGCGAGGAGCATCAGCACAGCGACCACATCGAAGCGCACGACCACGAGCACAGCGAGAACGAGGGTCACGACCATGAACACGAAGGTCATGGCGACGAGATTATCCTGAAAAAAGCCGAGGCCGAGGCTATCGGACTGACAACCAAGACTGTTCGCCCTGAAAAATTTCATGGCGTTGTTGTCTGTTCGGGAACTTTGTTGGCTGCACAAGGCGACGAAACGACGGTGGTGGCTCCCGTTGCGGGAGTTGTCTCGTTGGCGGGGAAGCATATTACCGATGGCTCTTCGGTTGCGAAAGGCAGTACGTTGTTGAAAATTTCGGCCGAAAAAATGGCTGCCGGCGATCCGGCTCAACGTGCCTATATCGAATATGAGACTGCCCGCAAGGCATACGAGCGAGCCAACGAACTGGTGAAAGATCAAATCATTTCCCAACAAGAATACGAACAAGCCTGTAAAGCATACGACACGGCTCGTCTGGCGTATGAGGCGATAGGCAATACCGAAGCCGGTAGCGCGGTGAAAGCGCCTATGGGCGGTTACTTGAAAAATATCCGGGTGAAAGACGGCGACTTTGTGGAGATAGGTCAACCGTTGATGACCCTTTCGCAAAACCGCCGGTTGCAATTACGGGCCGAGGTACCCCAACGCGATTATAAGATTTTGCCTACGGTGGTTTCGGCCAATTTCAAGACCCCATACGATAATTGTGTGTATGAACTCTCCCGGTTGAACGGCAAGTTGCTCAGTTATGGCAAAGGTGCGTTGGCCGGCGGTGCCTATATTTCTATTGTATTCGAGTTGGACAATCGGGGTGATGTCATTCCCGGAGCCTATGTCGAAGTATTTTTGTTGACGTCGCCGATCGACAATGCCATTGTGGTACCGGTTTCGGCACTTACCGAAGAGCAGGGGCTCTATTTCGTCTATTTGCGTCTCGACGAGGAAGGATATAAAAAACAGGAGGTAACGGTTGGCGACTCCGACGGCGAAAATGTGCGAATCTTATCGGGACTGCACGAAGGCGACCGGGTCGTTACCCGGGGCGTTTATCAGGTGAAACTGGCCGCCAATAGCAGTGTGATACCCGAAGGCCATTCCCACAACCACTAATTCCGAGAGCCATGTTGAATAAGATTATCCGATATTCTTTGAACAATCGGTTGCTGGTTTTGGTGGCTTCCGTGTTGTTGCTTTTTGCGGGATTGTACACGGCGGCAAAGATGGATGTCGATGTCTTTCCCGATTTGAATGCTCCTACCGTGGTGGTTATGACCGAGGCGCCGGGTATGGCTCCCGAGGAGGTAGAACGCTTGGTTACTTTCCCGGTGGAGACGGCATTGAATGGCGCTACCGATGTGCGTCGAGTGCGCTCTTCGTCGACGACCGGTTTTTCGGTCGTTTGGGTTGAATTCGATTGGGGTACCGATATCTATCGTGCGCGGCAAATTACTTCGGAGAAACTGGCCATCGTGGGCGAAAGCCTTCCCGAAGGTGTGGGTACTCCCACGTTAGGACCGCAATCTTCCATTTTGGGCGAGATGATGATTATCGGGTTAACTTCCGATACCACCTCGCTTCGCGACTTGCGTACATTGGCCGATTGGACTATCCGTCCCCGTCTGCTCTCTATTGGCGGCGTAGCGCAGGTAACGGTTATCGGCGGGGAGATGAAGGAGTATCAAATACTTTTGGATTTGCCCCGTATGAAGCAGTACGACGTTACGCTCGACGAGGTTCTCGAAGCGGCTCGCGAGATGAACCGCAATGCCAACGGGGGTATTCTCTATGAGTATGGCAACGAGTATATTATTCGTGGAGCCGTGGCTACTACCGATGTCGATGCCATTGCCAAAGCCGTGGTGAAAAGAATCGACGGGGTGCCTCTTTTGATGGGCGATATAGCCGATGTAAAAATAGGCGACAAGGCTCCTAAACTGGGTTGTGCTTCGGTGCGGGCTACTCCCGCCGTCCTGCTTACGGTGACCAAACAGCCCAATACCAGCACTCTCGAACTTACCGACAAACTGTTGGCTTCGATCGACGAATTGCAAAAGAACATTCCGGCCGATGTGACGGTTTCGACCGATATATTCCGGCAGTCGCATTTTATCGAAAATTCGATCGACAACGTAAAGAAATCGCTTTACGAAGGAGCCATATTTGTGGTTATCGTGCTTTTCTTCTTCTTGATGAACGTGCGTACCACCCTCATTTCGCTGGTGGCGTTGCCCCTTTCGTTGCTCTTTTCGATATTGGCGCTCCATTTCATGGGCTTGACCATCAATACGATGAGTTTAGGCGGTATGGCCATAGCCATCGGTTCGTTGGTCGACGATGCCATTGTCGATGTAGAAAATGTCTATAAACATTTGAGGGCCAACCGACTGTTGCCCCCCGGCGAGCGGAAACCTATTGTCGAGGTGGTGTTCGAGGCTTCGCGCGAGGTGCGTATGCCCATTCTCAACTCCACGCTCATTATCATTGTCACTTTTATTCCGCTCTTTTTCTTAACGGGAATGGAGGGCCGGATGCTGGTGCCTCTGGGTATTGCCTTTATCGTGGCTTTGTTTGCTTCGACGGTTGTGGCCCTCACGCTCACGCCGGTGTTGTGCAGTTATCTGCTGGGCAAGGAGAAAGACGATAAAAACGTTGCCCGCGAACCGTTCGTGGCTCGCTCGTTGAAAAAATATTATGCGCGGGCCTTAGAGTGGGCGCTTCGTCATCGTGCCCCCGTGTTGGGCGGTACGGCCGCGCTGTTTGTGGTCGCGCTCATAATTTTCTTTACGTTGGGACGCAGTTTCCTGCCACCTTTTAATGAAGGCTCGTTCACGATAAATGTAAGCACGTTGCCCGGCATTTCGTTGGAAGAGTCGGACAATATGGGACGTCGTGCCGAACAATTACTGCTCGAAGTGCCCGAAATAAAGACCGTGGCTCGCAAAACCGGACGTGCCGAACTCGACGAACACGCGTTGGGGGTGAATACCTCGGAGATTGAGGCGCCGTTTGAATTGAAAGAGCGCTCCCATGCCGAAGTGGTGGCCGATGTGCGTAAAAAACTGTCGGTATTGCCGGGGGTCAATGTCGAAATAGGGCAACCCATTTCGCACCGAATCGACGCTATGCTTTCGGGTACACAGGCGCGTATTGCCATTAAATTGTTCGGCGACGACCTGAATCGTATGTTTATGTTGGGTACCCGGATTAAGGAGAGTATCTCGACGGTCGACGGGGTGGTCGATTTGAATGTCGAACAACAAATCGAACGTCCCCAGTTGAAGATTGTCCCGCGGCGCGATATGTTGGCACGTTACGGGGTCTCTCTCTCGGAGTTCACCCGTTTTATCGATGTAGCGCTTGCCGGCGAAGTGGTATCGCAAGTTTACGAGGGAAGCCGCACGTTCGACCTTACGGTAAAAGTCAAGGACGACGAACGTGCTACGGCGGCCAAGATAGGCGACTTGATGATCGACACGCAGGAGGGAAAAGTGCCGTTGAGCCTTTTGGCGGAAATTCAGTCGTCGACCGGTCCCAACACCATCAATCGTGAGAACGTAAAACGTAAGATCGTGATTTCGGCGAATGTGGCCGATCGCGATTTGCGTAGTGTAGTAGACGATATCCGGGAACGAATAGACGAAACGGTTACGCTTCCCGAAGGTTACTTTATCGAATATGGCGGACAGTTCGAGAGCGAGGCGGCCGCATCGCGCACTCTCTCGATCGTATCGTTGTTTGCTTTGCTGGTGGTATTCCTGCTGTTGTACAACCAGTTCCGTAGCGCTTCGCAGTCGGCGGTTATTTTGTTGAACCTCCCTTTGGCGCTTATCGGCGGGGTATTTATCCTTCGCTTCACCACGGGCGAGATAAGTATTCCGGCTATTATCGGATTCATTTCGCTTTTCGGTATAGCCACCCGCAACGGTATGTTGTTGGTGTCGCACTACAACACGATGATGGCCGAGGGGAATAGCCTGCGCGATACCATTTTGCAAGGGTCGCTCGACCGATTGAATCCTATTTTGATGACCGCCCTTACCTCGGCACTCGCTCTTATACCTTTGGCGTTGGGCGGCGATTTGCCGGGTAACGAGATACAAAGCCCTATGGCGAAAGTGATTTTGGGCGGGTTGATTACTTCGACCTTCTTGAATGCTTTTGTCGTTCCGGTAGTTTATTGGATTATGAACCGTAAAAAAGAAACCCGATGAGATATTGTTTATTCACGCTCTCCCTCTTCGTGCTGTCGAATGTGGGGGCGCAAACCAGCATAACCGATGTGTTGGCCTCCGTAGAGGTCAACAATCCCCGGCTGAAAGCAGGGGCGCAAATTGTATTGAGCCAAAAGGCCGAGGTCGCTTCGCAAAATACTTTGGCCGATCCGGGCTTCGAGTTCAGCCACCTTTGGGGTACCGAGAATGCCAAAGACCGCAAGTACGATATTGCCATATCGCAGTCGTTCGATTTTCCCTCGCTGTATGTCCAACGCAACAGGATAGGGAACTTGAAACAGACCCTGTTCGACAGCCAACAGGAGGCTTTGCGACAACAGGTTCTGTTGCAGGCGAAAGAGTTGTGCCTGCGAATCGTTTGCCTGAACAGGACTATACAGCTTGCCGATGAACGGCAGAAGGCCGCCGACGAATTGGCTCAACTGTATCGGAAGCGGCTCTCTTCGGGCGATGCCAATATTTTGGATGTGAACAAGATAGAGATAGAGCAGTTGAACGCTGCAACGGCAAATACCCGGCTCCGTAACGAGTTGACGGCCTGTGTGGCCCAACTTCGGGCTTTGAATGGCGGTGAACCGTTGCCGCTCTCCGAGGCGTCTCTTGCACACTATCCCGACAAGGAGTTACCGGCTTCGTTCGACGATTGGAAAACGCAGGCGTTGGCAGGCGACCCTGAGCTGCAATCGCTGCGGCAGGAGAATATGATTGCCGATAAATCGGTGGCTCTCAATCGAGCCGGTTGGCTTCCTAAATTCGAGTTGGGCTATCGGCACGCCTATGAGTTGGGCGAGCGTTTCAACGGACTTTCGGTAGGTGTTTCGATTCCTTTGTTTGCCAACCGCAAGCAGGTGAAGATTGCCAAAGCGCAGGCTGTGGCAGGGGCATTGTCGCTCAGCGATAGCGAACAACAAGTTTGGGCCTCGTTGCAAACGGCTTATAATGATGCGGTAGCCCTCAAAGGGAATCTCGAAAAATTCGAGTTGTTGGTACGGCAAAATAATTTCGAGCTGTTGCAGAAAGCGTTGGCCGCAGGTAAAATTTCGATGGTCGAGTATTTGGTAAATGCGACCCAGCTTTACGAAGCCTTCGAAAACCGGCTCTCGTTGGAGTACGAATACCAGCTCTGTTTGGCTCGTATGTATAAATTCGAGTTATAAAAATTGCTTTTCGATAAGGCTGAAATCCTTGCCTCCCTTTTACGGGGGGGCAGGGATTTTTTTTCTGCCATATCATATTCCCTTTGGGCTTAGTCTCTCCACTTTTTCCCTTCGAAAGTTAAAAAATATTATAATCCAAGAAATTTCCAATGGAAAATTGTTTTTATGGAAAACAGATAATATATTTGCTGTGTATTTCCTGTGGAATATATTTCCAAAGAAAAATAAATAGTATGGATAAAATAAATTTAGAAAATATGAAAACGCTGTTGAAACGATATGGTCTCCTTGCCGTAGGGATTTTGGCCGGAGCCGTTGGCGGTTATCTTTATTGGCGGTTTGTAGGCTGTTCCACAGGTACGTGCCCCATTACCTCCTCGCCTTTTTCCACTACGGTTTGGGGGGCATTGATAGGCGGATTATTGGTAAGTTCATTTAAAAAAGAGGAGAAATATGATTAAAAAAAGAGCCCTATTGGTGGTAAGTACCCTTTTGCTGTTATTTACTGCGTGTGAAACAAAAGCGACGAATAATAATAAAAACGAAAATAAGATGAAAACGATTGAATTGACAAAAGCCGACTTTTTGGCAAAAGTGATGGATTACGAAAAGAATCCCGATGAGTGGAACTATTTGGGCGACAAGCCTGCTATTATCGACTTTTACGCATCGTGGTGCGGCCCCTGTAAAATGGTGGCACCCATATTGGACGAGTTGGCTGCCGAGTATGACGGGCAAATTTATATTTATAAGGTGAATACCGAAAAGGAGCAGGAGTTGGCGGCCTTGTTCGGGATCCGTAGTATTCCCTCGATACTTTTTATCCCCATGAACGACAAGCCTCAAATGGCTATGGGAGCCATGCCCAAAAGTTCGTTCAAGGAGGCTATCGACAAGGTGCTGTTGAAAAAGTAAGGTAGGATATCTTGCTTTTGGGTATAAGAGGCATATCAAACCTCTCTCGTTTGCAGAATCACCTAATGGTGATTCTGTTTTTTTTAAGTAATTCGAGTTTTATAATAACAAAATGTATTTATTTAGGCGTATGATTATTCGATTTGATTATTTTTTTATTAATAATCTTCGATTTTGTTTTTTTTAATTGGGAATTATTTTCCATTTTTGTAAAAATCTTAAAAAATAGTTAGTATGAAAAAATTGTTTACTTATGTATTCTATTCCTTTTGTGTAGTGCGTTAGGTGCTTATGCAGGAGAAGTAGTGTATGAGTCCACGTTGGACACGCAAGAAGCGTTTGACCAATGGTTGGTTGTGGATGTGAATACCGATTCCAAGACATGGGGATTCGACTCTTCTAATTCGGCTGCTAAGTATGGATACAACACCCAATTGGCCGCCGACGACTGGCTTATTTCGCCAGCGATAAACGTGTCGGCTGGATGCTATATTCTTTCGTTTGAATATCAAGGAAGTATCTACGGCGAAAAGATGGACGTCTTTTACGGTACGTCGCGCGATGTGGCTTCGATGACAGAGCCTATCATTGATTTGGGCGAGATCTATGTCAACGGATATTTTACCGGAGCTGCAAAGATGATAAATGTGGCAGCCGATGGCGACATATACCTCGGATTCCATGCCAAGAGTGACAAGGATAAGTATAAATTGTTTGTTAAAAATGTAAAGTTGGTATCGTCCGAGGGGTATGATATCTCTGCCGATTCGGTGATGAGCAGTGAATCGGGCGAGAATTTGGCCCAAGAACCCGTCAAACTGCATATGACAAATGTGGGCTTTTATCCGGTATCCAACCTGCAAGTCTCTTTTCAAGTGAATCAGCAGCCTGTTGTGACCGAAACAATAAATGAAACTATTCAGGTAGGAGAATCTTATGCTTATACCTTTACTCAACTGGCCGATTTGTCGGAGTCGGGGTCATATACCATCAAAGCATGGACTTCGTTGGAGAAAGATGATAATTTTGCGAATGATACAGCTTCGGTAGTCGTTCGCCATTTCGGCCCAGCCAGTGTCCCGTATTTCAATGGCTTTGAAGATGAGTATAGTTGCAGTTCCATTAAATATTTCGATTTGAATTACGATCCCGAAGATGAGGGTTCCGGTAATTGGAGTATTGATGCTGGATATTTCCAATATTCGGGGGATAATGCCATGGTATATGGTTATAGTTCTACTCTCCCGGGTGACGATTGGTTTATTCTCGAACCTATCAGACTGAATGCCGGGTATTATAGTCTCAAATTCTGGTATGCTTCGATGGGATATCAGGAGAGGTTTGCGGTTTATTACGGAACCGAAGCTACTCCCGAAGCCATGACAAATTTGATTGTCAAATACGATCCGTTCCTTTCTGACGAATATTCCGAATCGGCGAATGTGATACATATCGAGGAAGACGGGGTATATTATTTGGGTTTCCATGCGTTCAGCGATGCCGATATGAATGTGATTTGTATCGACGACATTTCGATTGAAGAGATTGAAAAACCCAAGAATGATTTGTCTGTCGTAAATATCCTTTCGCCGGTTAATGGATATGTATCGTCATTGCAATCGCAAGATATATCTTTCTCGGTGGTTAACAGCGGGGTTGAAGAAATAACAGGAATTTCGGTCAAGATCGCTATCGACGGTTCTGTTGTGAAGAATCACACGATCGAGCGGATTGGCGCCCAAGAGACGCAATCGGTAGTTGTGGAGAATGGATTGGCTTCTCTTGCTCCCGGTAAACATAACTTGACGATTACGATCGAATGTGAGGCCGATGAGGTTCCCGAAAATAACGAGGTAGAAATACCCTTTAAGAAAGTTGGCGACCCTGTTTTGTTCTATGATTTTGAAAGTGGTACAGTTCCCGAAGATCTCATTTTGGCATCTTACGATGGGGCTACTGTAAGTTCGCAGTTAATCGATATCTTCCCGAATAACGAGCCCTGGAATGTGATCGAAATAGGTTCACACGAGATTTACGGTTCTTGGATGCTTGTTGCGGCCTCGTATTTCACTGAATATATCCCAGCTGATCGTTGGTGTATATTCCCGCAGATTTCGGTAAATTCTGAAAATGCCGATATGGTTTGGACTGCCAATTCGGGAGATGGAGGTATGGCATATGCCGAAACATACGAAGTGTTGGTTTCTACGACCAATACCGATCCGAGTAGTTTCTCGGTTTGTACAACCATTGTTGACGAAACTTTCGCTAATGCTCCCAGTACTCGCGGTATTGATTTGGGCGCATATAACGGACAGGATATTTATGTGGCTATTCGCTTGATTACGGTAGATGGCTTTTTCCTGACGATAGACAATATCGGATTTTATGGAGATGTGGTTAAGAAAGAATTCTCGAGTGTTGAGTCTGTGGCAGCCGATGCCCGCATTTGGGCCAACGATGGACAAGTGGTTTGCGCAGCCGAGAATGTTCAACGCATTTCTATCTTTGATGCTAGTGGCCGTTTGGTTGTAGATTGTGAAAATCAATCGACACTCGACATCGACAACTTGTCGAACGGTGTTTATATTGTTCGAGCTATGGCCGATGGGGAGATTTTACAGACTAAAATTGTTAAATAGTAAATAAAGCCCGATAATTGGGAGGCTCCCGCATAAAATGCGGGAGCCTATTTTTTTATAGAAAAGAATTCTTAATGAAATATTTTCTTTTAGAAAATATTTTGTATATTTGCCGCATAAAAAGAAAGGAAGAAATTATGCCACTTGTAATTGATAAAAACCGTTGTCCGCAGAATCACCGTTGCCCTTTGGTTGATCTTTGTCCGAAACAAGCCATTTCGCAGGAAGGTTTCGGTTTGCCTCGTATCGATCGGGCGAAGTGTATAGAGTGCGGCAAGTGTGTGCGCCATTGTGGAAAGAATGCTGTATATCAAGAGAATTAGTTTATGGAACCGTTTTGTAAGATACGCGACGTCTATCGCGCGATTGTCGAATTTGAATCGCAATTCGAGAAAAAATATGGAATAGGGTTGAACGAAGGCTCACTCTTGTGTGCCCTCAGTCAAGCGTCGAAACTCTCGTCGGGCGACATTGCAAAACAGTTGGGAATATCGCATTCCAACGCCTCGAAAGTGATTCGGGCTGTCGAAAAGAAGGGATTTGTCGAACGCATATTGGGCAATGACGACAAGCGTCAGATGTATTTCTCCCTTTCGGCCGAGGGGCGACAATGCCTCGAAAAACTTCAATGCTGCGATATAGAAATACCGGAGGCATTGAAACGACTCATGTAGCTGCCACTGCGCGATAAGGATAATGATAGCTCGCCTCCCCTTGAACATTCCGTTCAAGGGGAGGCGAGTTTTTTTGTTTGAAAATAAGTGTTATCCGGTTTTAAAATGGCTGTAATACAAATGTTGCAAGTGCCCGATAATTTTGCTTTGTCATTTAATATAAACAAGTTCTATGAAAAAACCATTACTGCTTATTTTTATTTTGGGACAGGTGCTTGCGGTGCAAGCTGCCGGACTTATTTCGGGTACAGTAAAGGAAAAGACCGAGCAGCGCACGTTGCCGGGAGCCGTATTGAGGCTGGATAAGTTTAATCGTTATACCGTGTCGGACAAGAACGGTAATTTTGAGTTCCTAAATGTCCCTGATGGCGATTACCGTGTGGAGGTTTCTTATTTGGGATATATCACAGCGTATCAAGAGGTGTCGGTGAAAGAGGGTGGCAACTCGGTGATGACCTTCCTTTTACAAGAAGATTCGAAAGTGTTGAACGAGGTGGTGGTTATGGGCGATCAAGCCCGTGGACAGGCTAAGGCGTTCAACCAGCAGAAAACCAATAGGAATGTCACGAATGTGATTTCGGCCGATCAGGTGGGCCGTTTCCCCGATTCCAACATTGGCGATGCGTTGAAACGAATACCGGGAATTACCATGCAGAATGATCAGGGCGAGGCTCGCAACATCATTGTGAGGGGATTGGCTTCGGAGCTGAACTCGGTCACGCTTAACGGGAATCGCATACCTTCGGCCGAGGGCGATAACCGTAAGGTACAGATGGATTTGATACCTTCGGACATGATACAAACCATACGGGTGAACAAGACCTTGACTCCCGATATGGACGGTGATGCCATTGGCGGTTCGGTCGACTTGGTTACCCGGGCAGCTTCGGGCGGACAGCGTATTTCGTTTACAGCTTTGGGCGGATTCAATCCCATTCGCAACGGAGCTACCGGTTCGGGGTCATTCGTTTATTCCAATCGCTTTGCCGGCGACAAAGTGGGTGTTGTGCTTAGCGCCTCGTATATGAACAAGAGTTACGGTTCGGATAATATCGAAGGGGTATGGGCTAACGACGATGCCGATAACATCTTCCTCGAAGAGATGGATATACGCAAATACGACGTGCAACGTATCCGCCGGAGCATATCGCTCAATACCGATTGGAAAATCAATGCCAATCATACCCTCGCTGCCGATGTGATGTACAACTGGCGCGACGACCGGGAGAATCGTTTCCGCACCCAGTTCAAAGATATAGAGCCGGTATATGATGCTACGAACCAAGCTATTACCGGGTATACGGGGGCCATATCGCGCGAGACCAAAGGGGGAATAGACGACTGCCGCAACAAAAATGCCCGTCTTGAAGACCAACGGGTACAATCCTATGCCCTCACGGGTACTCACTTGCTTTCACCGAAATTCGACCTCGACTGGAATCTCAGTTATGCCAAAGCGCAGGAGGACCGCCCTCACGAGCGTTATATCGAGTATGTTCAGGAGGGAGTTGCTTTTTCACAGGATTTGACCAATCCGCGCAAGCCCTTTATCTCGGCACCGGGGCAGAATTTGAGCCTTTTTGCCTTTGATAAACTCACCGAGCAGCACGATTATACCGATGAAGACGAATATTCGGCCAAGATTAACGCCCGGGTTCCGCTCTCGGTTATCGCTTCGCAAAAGGGGCGTCTCCATTTTGGGTTGAAGGCAAGGATTAAGAGCAAAGAACGTGATAACGAGTTTTTTGAATACTCGCCCATCGACGGGATGCCTTCGCTCCTCGATATGGAAAAAGTTACTTACAACAAGTCGTTAACTCAGGGCGACCGCTATATACCGGGTTCTTTCGTATCGAACAAATGGTTAGGAAACGTGGACCTCAATAATGCCGCTCTCTTTGAAAAAGAGGCCGATCCTTCGGAATATTTGGTGAACAATTACCAAGCCAAAGAACAGATTTATGCCGGCTATTTGCGTTGGGATCAGGATATAACCCCCGACTTGACACTTATTGTGGGGGCACGGGTGGAACACACCCGGGTCGACTACGAGGGCAATTATGTACTCGACGAGAATTATGATAACGCCGATTTGCGGAATGTAAAGAACAACTATACCAATGTATTGCCTAATGTGACTGTTTGTTATAACGCCGGGAAGAATTTGGTGCTCCGAGGGGTATTCTCGACAGCTTTGGCCCGTCCTAATTATTATGCGTTGATTCCTTTTGCCGATGTGAAATCGGAGGACCGCGAGATCTCGGCCGGAAATTCCGATTTGAAAGCCACCTATTCCTACAATGCCGACCTGATTGGCGAGTATTATTTCCAGTCGGTAGGTATTGTTTCGGCCGGGCTTTTCTATAAGAATCTCGATAATTTTATCTATAACTATCTCGATGCAAATTATACGTCCGACAAGTTTGCGGCCGATTTCCCCGGTCTGCCCAATCCCATTCCGGCTGGTGAGCAGTGGCAGTTCCTGCGCCCGTTGAACGGCGATGAAGTACATCTGTTTGGTGTCGAGGTCGCTTTGCAACGTAAACTCGATTTCTTCTCGTCGAGCTTTATGCGCAATTTCAGCGTCATGCTCAATTATACCTATACGCACTCCATTACGAAAGGTATTTATAACGAAGATGGCGAAGAGCGTACCGATGTGAGCTTGCCGGGTACCGCGCCGCATATGTTCAATGCATCGCTTGCTTGGGAAAATAATCGCTTTTCGGCACGTGTCTCGTTTAATTATACCGGGGGCTATCTCGACGAAGTGGCGGGCGAAGCCTTTGAAGACCGTTATTACGACGGACAGATGTTCCTCGATGCCAATGCTTCGTATCGCATTGCCCGGGGGGTGAGAATTTTTGCCGAGGCGAACAATCTTACTAACCAACCGTTGCGATATTATCAAGGTTCCAAAAAGTATATGGCGCAACTCGAATATTATAAACCGACGTTCGACATCGGTGTAAAATGGGAGTTTTAAGATAGATGAATACAAATAAAAAAGATAGCAAGATGAAAACCGTTAGATTCCTTTTGAGAAATATCAGATTTTTTTCAGCCCTGTTGCTGGTGGGGATTATCCTGTGTGGCTGGTCGTGCCGGCAAACAACGGCATCGCCGAACGCACTGCCCGATTCGGTCGAAGATAATTTCAATTTTATTGTCGCCAACGATTTGGGACGCAACGGCTATTACGACCAAAAACTCATTGCCGAGCGCATGGGGTCGATGGCCGAAAAGGTCGACATCGAGTTTGTGGCGGCTGCCGGCGATGTGCATCACTTCGAGGGTGTAGCGAGTGTGAACGATCCCTTGTGGACGACCAATTATGAAAATATCTACTCGCATCCCGAACTTATGCTCGAATGGTACCCGGTTTTGGGGAATCACGAGTACCGGGGGAATACCCAAGCCGTGTTGGATTATTCGGGAGTAAGCCGCCGTTGGTGTATGCCAGCACGTTACTATGCCAAATCGTTCGAGGTGGGTGATAGCGCTTCGCTTAAAGTGGTGTTTATCGACACTACCCCGTTAATCGACAAGTATCATAAAGAGTCGGAGGAGTCGTATCGCGATGTGGCGTCGCAGGATATGGAGGCGCAGATTCTTTGGATCGATTCGGTATTGAATGCTTCGAACGAAACTTGGAAAATTGTGATCGGCCATCACCCCGTTTATGCGCAGACCCCGAAAGATGACGAGGAGCGTGAAAATTTGCAAGAGAGGCTTGACCCGCTGTTGAAAAAATATGGGGTCGATATGTATATTGCCGGACATATTCATAATTTCCAGCATATTAAGTTCCCCGATAGTAATGTCGATTACGTGGTCAACTCTTCGGCATCGTTAAGCCGTGACGTGAGTGAAATCGAGGGTACGCAGTTTTGCAGTTCGTCCACCGGGTATTCGCTGGTTTCGGCTTCCGATAAGGATTTGAGTCTTTATATGATCGATAGAGATGGAAATGTGCTTTATACCGTTACACGTATGAAATAACAATCCCTTTTCTCTTTTTTCGGGGGCTTTTCCTTTGGACAGACCGGGCAAAAGGATAAAGCCCCCTTTTTTAGCGGTAAATGTTTCCCTCAGATCGATGGGCCTTCGGCTTCGGGCATACGGAAAATCGAGAAATTCACGCTCCCGTAATTGCGGTGCTGGTCGAATAGCGGGTGTGACGAAAAGTCGTTGTTTTTGGAGTGTTCGAGAACAAAAATCCCGCCCGGTTTTAGAATATTCCTCGACAGGACCTCGTGCGGTAGTGTTTCCAGTTTGGGCAGGTCGTAAGGCGGGTCGGCAAATACGAGATCGAATTGTTGCCGGCAACTTTGCAGGAACTTGAATACGTCGCCTTTGACAGGAGTGAGATTGTTGTCGCCGAGTTGTTGTTGTACCTTGCGGATAAAATTGTATTGGATAGGATAAATCTCCACGCATACCACTCGGGCGCACTCGCGAGAGAGTAATTCGAAACTGATGGCGCCCGTACCGGCAAATAGGTCGAGTGCCTCGATACCCTCGAAGTCGATGAGGTTTTCAAGTACATTGAAAATGTTTTCCCGGGCGAAGTCGGTGGTAGGTCGAGCCTTGATGTTTGTGGGAACGTCGAATCGGCGACGCCCGTATTTCCCGCTGATAATTCGCATAGCTTAATGGCTTTTCAGCAAAGGTAAAAATAAAAAGAGAGCTTGCATGGGTTTCTTGGGAATAAATTTGTCGAGCATTTTTTTTCTTGTTATATTTGCCATTACCTCCGAAAAAAATAAGAACGAATAAAGATAACTTAAAATAGCCAGCCGAGGGTATGGTTTTAGATTCCTTGTTTATTGAAAGCCTTTCGAAGTTTGCGCACGGATTTTCGACGGCATTTTTCATATATTTCGGGATTAATTTGGTCTTCTTTCGAGCGGCCAATCGCCCTCTTCGAGTGCTAGGATTCTTATTTTGCTTGTGGGCATTGCAAGATATTAAAGACCTTTTTCTGTATGTCGATTCCATTGGCGATTCGATCTATTATTCCACGCTGTTGCTGTCGATCGATATGTGGGCAGTCCCGTTTTGTGCCCTCTTCCTGTTGGAGATCCTATATCCCGGTTTTGTGACGTTGAAACGGGTCTTACAATTCGAGTTGCCTTTGGTTTTATTCTCGGCCATTTATGCGATTACCGGCGAGTCCGAAATCTATATGGCAAGTGTCGGCTATACGGCTTTGCTCAGTGTTATTGTGGTGATATTTATTGTATCGAAAGTGAGGAAATATAACCGCTATGTACGGGATAATTATTCTTATATAGAACGAATCAATGTGCGTTGGTTGATGAACAGTATGGCTATTTTGGCCGTGTGTTTGTTGTTGTGGCTATATACTTGTACCAATGTGAGCCATTTGGGCGATCTGTTTTATTATGTCTCGTCGACTATCTTGTGGGCGGTTGTCCTCTATTATAGTTTGCGGCAGGAGTGGATTGCCGGAGAACAGGAACCTGAGCCGGAAGCGGAATTGAAAGAAGCAGAGCCGTTGCGAAATGGGTATTCTTCTATGGCGGGTAAACTCGAAGAGTATATTCGGGGGAAAGAACTTTTTTTGAATCCGAAACTTTCGTTGTCCGATTTGGCTGCCGAGATGGGGACAAATCGCAGCTATTTGTCCAACTGCTTGAATAACGAAATGGGAATTACTTTTTACGACTACATCAATTCTTTCAGGTTGGAGAAGGCGAAAGAAATACTCGAAGCTCCCGATTTGGAGGAAAGTATCGAGGCGGTAGCTTTGCAGAGTGGTTTTAATTCGGTCTCTACGTTTCGCCGGTCGTTCCAAAAACAGTATAATTGTACACCGTCTCAATATCGGAAATCCATTATCGGGAATAAGTAATCGTACTTCTCCCCCCCCTTATTGTTATCGCGAAAATATCGATATAAGTCTTAACGGGAGCGGAAGGTCTTCGTTCCCGGCCGGTGAATAGGAAGGAAATTTGGTTAAGGTAATGAACGATAGCTGTTTCCGCAGCGGTTGGATTGCATTTTGTCGCAGCCATTCGTGGTTGCCCGATAGGGAAAGTTCGTCGTCCTTCGGGTCGAATCCCAATCGCTCCCAAGCATTCAGAATATAGTAAATACCGTCGTTGACGTGGTGGACGGGGAATGTATTGGCGAGCAGGAATCCTTGTTGGTTGTAACAAAACAGGTCGATAGTCGATTCGGTCCAGTGGGCATACATTTTGGCATTATATCCCAACCGACTTTTCTTGAAAAAATATTCGCACGCCGGAGCCAGCCGGTGCAACAGGGTGGGGCGGTCGAATGTGCGCCGTATAAAAGAGTGCAATTCCGTATCCAAATCGAAAAGTATTTGCACTCCGGTTTGAGGCAATACGGTGGCAACCGATGTGCCGTCGCTGTCGGGGAAACAGAAATCGAAATAGCGCGAGTTGTCTTCGGTCGAGGCAAACGATTCGGGAATGAAAATATGCCGGGGCGAATCGGCGATAAAGAAAACTTTCTCAAAAGCCCGTGTCAATATGGGTTGTGAGAAAACCGCCTCTTCCAACGACTCTCTGCTGGTACCGACGGGCAGACACTCGATGCGCACATCCTCTTTGTTCTCCTTGTGTTGCAACAAAATGTGCAGGCACGTATCGTGGAGGTACAGGGTTAGAATGTACTTGTGGCTCTCTTTGAGCAGTTGGTTCAATGCCGCTATCGGTTCCATGTTTTCTATCGCATGATGGTTTTGGAGTTGCGAAAGCAGTGATTCCTTTTCGGGTTTGTTGCAAGGTTTTCTCGAAGTTGAGGCTTCGGGTTTCGCAAATTCCACGAGACAAATGTACGAAAAGAAAATGGGAAACACTATTTTTGCGATATACTTTATCGAATCGTTTATGATTACCGACCTGCTTGTTCAACAGATAGAGAGTTGCTTGCCCTACGATCCCAATCGGGAGCAGCGGGAGCTGCTGCAAATGCTTGCCGACTTTGTCCTCGATGAGCGGGCCGATACGCTGTTTCTTTTGCGGGGATATGCCGGTACCGGAAAGACCTCGTTGGTGGGGGCATTGGTCAAAGTGCTGACGCAGTTGCAGCGCAAGGTCGTGTTGCTGGCTCCTACGGGGCGGGCGGCAAAGGTTTTCTCCCGATATGCGTCGCACCCTGCCTATACGATACACCGCAGGATATACCGGCAAAAGAGCTATTCTCCCGATATGGAAGGCTTTTTGGTGGGTGAGAATCTGATGAAACATACGCTCTTTATCGTCGACGAGGCTTCGATGATAGCCAACTCCGCAGGCGATGGGGCGGTGTACGGGTCGGGGCGGTTGCTCGACGATTTGATGGAGTATGTCTATTCGGGCGAACATTGCCGGCTTCTTTTATTGGGCGATACGGCACAGTTGCCTCCGGTGGGACAGGCGTATAGCCCTGCCCTCGACGCCGCGATTTTGAAAGGTTACGGAGTTTCTGTTCGGGAATATGAGTTGCGCGAGGTGGCCCGGCAAGCCAATGAGTCGGGCATCCTGTATAATGCCACCCGGTTGAGGCAAAATATGGAACTCTCTCCGTTACCTCTCCCCCGGTTGGTATTGAATGGATATCCCGACGTGGAGCCTCTCAGCGGCGAATATTTGGTTGAGCGGATTTCCGATTCGTACGATCGGGTGGGGCTCGACGAGACGATTGTAATCACCCGTTCCAACAAGCGGGCCAATATATTCAATCAAGGCATACGCAACCAAATTCTTTATCGCGAGGAGGAACTCACGGCGGGCGATTTGTTGCTGGTAGCCAAGAATAACTACTTTTGGGGAAAGGAGTACAAAGAGATTGATTTTATTGCCAACGGCGATGTGGCAAAGGTGGTGCGGGTATTGAAACGTACCGATATGTATGGTTTCCGTTTTGCCGATGTGTTGCTCTACTTCCCCGATTTGGAGGTCGAAATGGAAGCCAAGATTTTGTTGGATACGTTGTCGAGCGATTCGCCTTCTCTCACCCGAGAACAGCAGGAGCAGCTCTTTTCGCAGGTTTTGGCCGACTACTATGATGTAACGACGAAGCGGGAAAAGATGAAGCGGCTGAAAGTCGATCCGTGGTTCAATGCGTTGCAGGTGAAATATGCCTATGGAGTAACTTGCCATAAGGCGCAGGGTGGGCAATGGAAACACGTGTACATCGATATGGGCTATATCCAGCCGGGTACGCTTTCGCTCGATTTTTATCGCTGGCTCTATACCGCTTTTACCCGGGCTACCGAAAAAATATGGTTGGTCAATATCGCTGAGGATTTTCGGGAAAAATCGTTATAACACGGGGCTCAATAGCCGCATAATCGATTCTATCCCTTTTTGAATGAGCGGTCGGTGTCGCCAATAATGTTGTATGATACGGCGGCATTGCTGTTGGTCTTCGAGGAAAATTCGTTTCATTTCGTTGTTTACCTCGTGGTCGTAAATGAATGCGTTGGCTTCGAAATTGTGTTCGAAACTGCGGAAGTCGAAGTTGGTCGAACCAACCGAACAAAGCTCGTCGTCGATGATAATGGTTTTGGCGTGGAGCAATCCCGGTTGGTAGAAATATACTTTTACTCCGGCTTGCAACATCTCGGTGATATAGGAGAACGAGGCAAATCGTAGCACTTTTGAGTCGGAACGTTCGGGTATCATCAACCGCACGTCCACTTTGGCCAGCGCAGCGGTTTGCAGAGCTTTGATAAGGCTGTCGGTCGGGAGGAAATAAGGGGTTTGTATATATACCGTTTTTTTTGCATTGGTGATGGCTTTCAGGAAGAGCATGGCAATGTTCGACCATTCGCCTATGGGACCTCCCGGAGCGGTTTGTATTCCGCTGTTTCCCTTGTGTTCGACCGGGGGGAAGAAGTGCGGGTCGGAGAGGATCTCTTTACATTCGTAACTCCAATCGACGGCGAAAAGCAGTTGGAGCCCCTGTACCGCAGGACCTTCGATACGCAAGTGGGTATCGCGCCAAGTTCCCCATTTCAGCCCTTCGACATATCGGTCGGCGATGTTCATGCCCCCGATGTATCCTATCCGTCCGTCGATGACGGTTATTTTACGGTGGTTGCGATAGTTTATGCGGCTGGCGAGTTGGGGAAACGATATTTCGAGGAACGGGCGCACTGTGATTCCGGCGTCGCGCATCTCCTGAAAAAAGGCTTTTTTCACCGACCAACACCCCACGTCGTCGTAGAGAACCCGTATTTGTATTCCTTTGCGGGCACATTTCAGCAAAGTCTCTTTCACCCGGTTTCCCAGTTTATCGTCTTCGAAGATGTAGTATTGTATGTGAATGTAGCTTTGTGCGGTTTCCAAGTCTTTTAAATATTGCTCGAACTTTTCGGCTCCCGTGGTATAAATTTTTACTTTGTTACCCGAATAATAAGGCGCGCTGCACAAACTGTGGCATAGCCTTATCTCCTGTTTGCTCTCTTCGCTCAGGGGTAGGTTGTCGATATTGACGATCGAGTGGTAGTCGCGTTTGCGTAGTTTCCGTTTGACGCGTCGCGACACCATTTTTTTCGCTTTGAAGTTTTGCCCGAAGAACAGGTAGAATATGAGCCCTACAATAGGGAGGAAGGTCAAAACGAGTACCCACGCCAAACTTTTTACCGGATTGCGATTCTCTGTAATGATGATGACAATCGTACCCAGTATGGTGATGGCATATATTGTGTAAACGACAAAATATATCCAGTTGTCGACGGGTAATAAGGTAAGTGTTTGCATTTGAGACGCTAAATTAAAGAAATAATTTGAAAAAACAAATGCCGTGGGCCTTTTCTCGCTGTGGGGTTTTTTAGGGGTAGATGGGATATATTCCCCATATTGAATTTTACAGGCAGGCGGTTTATCTATTATAATGTAAAATCTTTTTCTATTTTTGCAATCTCATTTGAATCGTCGAAGTGAAGAATAAAAAGCAAAAAAACAAGAAGAGCGAAGATCGATCTCCGAAATATAAACAGGGGCACGTGGTAGCTCTGTTGGTATTGGCAGTCGTATTTCTATATCTCCTAACCCAGATGCCGGTATTGGAATGGGGCGGGGTAGCGACTAAGCCTGTCGATCTTTTTTCGGATATTCGCGTAGACGAACCCATGCTCGATTTACCGGGCGATGCCGAGTGGCAAGACAATTCCGAAGAGGCGATCGATTCTATCGATTATGTGGTAGCCCCCGATACTCTTGTCGTTCCCGATTCGTTGTCTGTTGGGGAGGAACCGATGGGCGATTCGGTTCGAGTTTACCCGGTTGCGGCTCTTCCGCTCGATACTTCGACGGTCGGTTTGCCACCTCGCAGGGCGGGTGATGTCGTTCTCTTTGAAGATTTTTCGCCGGGGGAAGAGGGTTTGTCGCATCTGCTCTCGGCTATCGAAAACCGCGAGTCGCTGGGACGTCCGGTGCGTATCGCCTTTTTGGGCGATTCATTTATCGAAGCCGATATTTTCACGCAAGATGTACGCCGGCTGTTGCAAACTCGTTATGGCGGCTGCGGGGTAGGGTATATGGCCATGCACTCCGATTTTCCGGGATTCCGCCGTTCGGTGGTACAGTCCGATGGTGGCTGGGAGGTCCACAGTGTTCTTACTCCCAAAAGTGTCGATTGGGGAGTGATGACTTTGCACCAGCAATATTTTGTCCCTTTGGAGGGGGCGAAGTCGCAATTCCGTGGAACAACGAGAATCGAGCGTGCCGACAGTTGGAATCTTTCCCGGTTTGTCTTTGTGGCTCGTAACGATTGTTCGGTGCAGTTGAAAGTTGCCGGGGGCGAATGGCAGACTTTTGCCGTGGAAGGGTCGCCCGAGGTTCAGTCGTTGGACGTGGAGGGCAATACCAATCTCTTTCAGGTGAGAATGGGTGCCGTACCGGGTTTTACGGCCATAGGGGTATGGCTCGACGATACCCGGGGCGTAGCGGTCGATAATATTTCGACCCGCGGATATTCGGGTCTTTCGCTTGTGTCGCTGTCGCAGGAACGTAGCCGTCAAATGGAGAGGATAATCTCTTACGACGCCATTGTGTTGCAATATGGATTGAATGTGATGACCCCCGAAATTTTGCGGTACGACTCTTATGCCCGTAAAATGGTGGCGGTTATCCGTCATTTGCAAACCTGCTATCCGTATACCGATATCATACTCATGGGAGTGGGCGACCGCAGCCGAAAGGTGAACGGTTCTTTTACGACCATGCAGGCGGTTGTGGCTCTTTCCGGGGCGCAACGAATGGCTGCCCGTACGGCCGGGGTGGTCTTTTGGGATACTTTCGAGGCGATGGGCGGGCAGAACGGAATGCTCGACTATGTGGCGAAGAAAGAGGCCAATAAGGATTATACACACATCAACCATAAAGGGGGAAAACGATTGGCCGAGGAGTTTGTCAAGTCGTTGGAGTACCTCGTTAATCAAGAAGGCTTATGAATCGACGAATAGTAGTTCTGCTTTTTTGCTGGTTTGCCGCTGCGATTGCGGGGCGATTGGGAGCACAATTGCCGGGCGATACGGTTTCGATTCCCCCATTCTTGAAGGTGGAGAAGAGTGTGATTGAGCTGAATGATGCCGATTGGAGTTTGTTTTTCGAATGTTTGGGACGGTTGCAGCAGGGCCCCGATTCGTTGGCCGAGGTGGTATCGGTGGTACATATCGGCGACTCTCATGTGCAGGCTGGATTCCTTACCGAAGCTGTTCGCCGACCGTTGCAACAGCAGTTCGGCGATGCCGGTCGTGGATTGGTGGTCCCTTTGAAGCTGGCGAAGACCAACGAGCCGAGAGATTATTCGATTGTAGCCGACGAAGTTTGGAATTTTGCCCGGTGCGTAGGAAAGAAATATAGCGACTATACTCCGGGTATCGGGGGAATCGCTATTGTGCCGCGCAACGACAAGATAGATTTAACGGTGTCGACGTTGAGCAAGACCGACGATTGCGCCGGCTTCAAAGAGGTGCTCCTTTTTCATGCGCCTACCGATTCTTTTCCCGTGGTTGTTTCGGATCCTTGTCGGGTGACAGGCAAAACGTTGTTGCCGTTCCTTACCGCCTATTCGTGGAACGAACCGGTATGCAGCATTCACCTCACCGGTGAGGTTACTCCCGGTAAAGATCGACCGGCTATTTATGGGGCAAGCCTCGAAACGGGCGAGGGCGGGATTCTTTACCATACTATCGGCAATAATGGCGCCTTTTACAGTAGTTATGCCGCAATTCCCGGTTTTTCCGAGCAGGTGGCGGCTCTTGCCCCGCAACTTATTATTCTTTCGCTCGGTACCAACGAATCGTTTTCTACGGCATTGACCCGTGAGGAACTGTATGGGCAAATCGATGCCGTGCTGGCTCCTTTGCGAAAGAATTGTCCGCAGGTGGCTATCTTGCTTACTACACCGGCCGAATGTGCCCGTCGTCGTACGCGTTGGGTGAAAAAACGCCGTCGGGTTTATTATACGCCTAACACGCGGGTTACGCTTGTGCGGGAGACGATTCGTGCGTATGCCGCCGAGCATGGATTGGCTTGTTGGGACTGGTACGAGGTGGCCGGGGGCAAGGGAGCTTCGGCTCAGTGGCAAAAAGCCGGCCTTATGGCTTACGACCGCACGCATTGTACCGAACCCGGGTATCACATACAAGGCGAAATGTTGTATCGCACACTTATGAAAGCTTATCAGGATTATGTGGATAGAATGGCTCAATAGTATAAAAGAGGGATTCGAGAGTATCGACTGGTCGAAGGTGGCGGCTCTGTTTGTCTACGACGGGCAGAATCCGCTAATGTTCAATACCGGGTTGTTCCTGTTCCTCTTTATCGGGTTCATGTGGATATACCGCTTGTTGGCTCATCGCGAAGCCCTGCGTTTGGGATTTGTCATTCTCTTTTCGCTCTATTTCTATTATAAGTCGAGCGGGCTCTGTTTCCTGCTGTTGGTGTTGGTCGCTCTCTCGGACTATTCGCTGGGTCGCCTGTTGGGGTGGCTTTCGTGGAATTGGCTGCGCCGGTTGTGCGTATTGGCGAGTATGGTAGTCAATTTGGGAATGCTTTGTTATTTCAAATATACCAACTTGCTGTTGGGTACGATTGCCGATTTGTCGCACGAGCCGTTCGAACCGCTCGACATTGTGTTGCCCATCGGTATTTCGTTTTTCACTTTCCGCTCGTTGAGCTATATCATCGACCTCTATCGCCGGCAGATGACCCCGGTTACCAGCTTCCGCGACTATTTGTTTTACCTCTCGTTTTTCCCCCCGTTGGCGGCAGGTCCTGTGGTGCGGGCTAAGGATTTCGTGCCGCAGATACACCGGCCGCTCGATGTTACCCCTGCATTGTTGGGCGAGGGTCTCTTTTTGGTGATGTGCGGATTGATCAAAAAGGTGGTTATCTCCGACTACATCAGCGTCAATTTCGTAGACCGCATTTTCGATAATCCCATGCTTTATACCGGATTCGAAAACCTGATGGGGGTCTATGGCTACACCTTGCAGATCTATTGCGATTTTTCCGGCTATTCCGATATGGCTATCGGTATCGCCTTGCTCATGGGCTATCGATTTAAAATCAATTTCGATTCGCCTTACAAGTCGGCATCCATTACCGAGTTTTGGCGACGGTGGCACATCTCCCTGTCGAGTTGGTTGCGCGATTACCTCTACATCTCGTTGGGCGGCAATCGTCGGGGAACGGTGCGTACCTATTTCAATTTGTTTATTACTATGGTGCTGGGCGGATTGTGGCATGGTGCTTCGTGGCTTTTTGTGATATGGGGCGCTTGGCATGGGCTTATGCTCATTGGACATAAATTTTATCGGCGTATTTGTCCGGTACCTAAGGATTACAGGCCTGGAATTTTTCGCCATTTTTTCAACGTGCTGCTCACCTTCCATGTCGTTGCGGCCGGGTGGATTTTCTTCCGAGCCCCTTCGCTCGATGTGGTCGGACAGATATTTACTCAGATATTTACCAATTTCCGACCCGAGGCCATTCCCGTTTTCGTGTCGGGATATGCCGTTATTTTCGTCGCCCTTGTGATTGGGTACTTGCTTCACATTGCTCCACATCGCTGGTCGCTGTGGTTGCAACGCGAGTTGTCGTGGGCTCCGCTGGTGGTTAAGTCGGGCATTTTGGCTTTGGTTCTCTATTTTGTATTGCAAGTCCGTTCCAGCGAATTGGTGCCCTTTATTTATTCTCAATTCTAAAATTTTCGTTGGGCAAGTAGCATTTTTAATGTGTCTCCCCGATACTTTTCGACTGTATCGTCAAGGTCGAGGAGGACTTTTATCTCCCATGTTGGATAAGTGAAAAATAGTAATATTTAGAAATATAATTTCATTGGAAATAAGGGAGATAAATGAAAAAAAATTAATTATATTTGATGAGACTTAAAATAGGGACTTAATACTAACCGAAAATCTATCCGTATGAAAAAAAATTACTTTTTTATTTTAATGTTTGTGCTGTTTGGCTGTACTCTTGTGCAGGCGCAAGAGTATGAATATGTCCCCTTCGTGCGGGAGAATATGGAGTGGTTCGATGGTAACAAGTATCGGTTTATAGGCGATACGGTTGTCGATGGAAAAACGTATAAGAAGTGTTACCAAAGTGATTCTTGTCCTTTCGAGGACAATATGCGTCTTTATGGTTTTGCCCGCGAAGAAGATCGTGTGGTCTATCGTCTGATGCCCGACGACGAGCAGGAGTCGGTGATTTATGATTTTCGTGTTGAGAAGGCGGGCGATCGAGTTCCGTCGTGGTCTTGGAGTGACGAGTGGGTAACTGTTGCCCGGATAGATACGATCTTGGTCAATGGAGAGAAACGTCGTCGTATAGAGTTGCAAGACTTGTTTGATGGAATATATATCGAAGGCATAGGCAGCATTGGACCCAGATTGGATTTTTTCTATCTGTTGGATAACATTCCCACAGAAATAGGCTTTACGTATAAAACTCTCGGTTATGCCAAAAATATAGGAACCGGCGAATATGAGTATGTCGAAGAAGGCGGCTCTAAGGATTTTTGCGAGATGGAGTATGAATATACGCCCTATGTAAAAGAGTGCGGTTTCGGCTATTACCATTACGATTCGGAGGATAAATTGGCCAGTGATTTGGATTTGTATTACCACTATTTCATTACGGGCGAGAAGGTGACCGATGGAAGGACATATATGCGCCTCGTCGAGTCGAGTACCTGTGATTATGCTTCGGGTACGGAGGTAGCGCTCATTCGGGAAGAAGGCCAAAAAGTCTATCTGCTGGCCGGTGAGAAAGAGTGGTTGTGGTATGATTTCTCATTGGAGAAGGGCGACCTCTTTACCGTTGAGGCCGGTTCTCCATTGAATCCTACGGACGGAGAGCTGAAAATCCCGGTTACCAATACCTATGTTACCTATTTGGGAGGTCGGTTGCGCAAAGTGATATTCTTCGAAAATTACAGCCATTGGATCGAAGGTTTGGGAACTGTCGATCGCTTGCCATTGCACCCCTTCGACCCGGATTGCGGTACGCAGTGCGGCGACAAACTCTATTACCAAAGAACCAATAGCGGAATAGGATATTTGAATAATGGATTTGGCCTTACTTCTCTCGAACCCTGCTCTTCGTCGGTTGGCACGACCGAGGCCGATCTCTTGCGTATCGCCCGCACCCCCGATGCTTTGCTGGTGACGTTACCGGACGACGGTTATCGCTTGGCCGAGCTTATCGACACGACCGGACGTTTGGTTTGGTGCGACTACCTCGACGGAGAATCGGGCGAGGTGATTATCCCTGCTACTGGTCTTGCTTCGGGGGTCTATATCGTAGTTCTGACTAACGACCGGGGTGAGCGTACGGTGCAGAAGGTTGTGTGGTAATTGTGGAGCGGCTCTGTTTTAAGGCAGGTCGTCGAAGGGGAGCCGCAACTGAATTCCGTCGGGCCCCGCTTCGGGTGAGTTGCTTACCCCTACGCCGATGAGCCGGATTTTGTGCCCCTCGAAGTGGCAGGTTGCCAACAGTTCTTGCGCCAGTTGGTGCAACGTGGTTATCGAATCGATTGGCGCAGGTTGAGTTTTCGAGCGGGTAATCTGTTTGAAATTATCGAATTTGAGTTTCAGCACCACCGTTTTCCCTTTGAAGCGGTGGCGTTGAAGCCGTTCCCATACTTCGTCGCATATTTCGGACAAATCGGCCGCGAGGCGTGAGCGGTCGTCGGTATCTTCGGCGAAAGTCGTTTCGGCACTGATCGATTTGCGTATGCGGTTGGGTGTTACCTCCCGGTTGTCTATTCCGCGGGCGTAGCCGTAGTAGAGGTGTCCCGCTTTGCCGAACTGGCGCACAAGCGAGGCTTCGTCCCATTGCCGCAAGTCGGCCCCGGTAAGGATACCTAAGGAGTGCATTTTTTGAGCCGTCACCCCGCCGATGCCGAAAAACCGTTCGATGGGCAGGGCTGCGACAAATGCCTCGACCTGCGCCGGGGCGATGGTAAAGAGCCCGTTGGGTTTGCGGTAGTCCGAGGCTATCTTGGCGAGCATTTTGTTGATCGATACCCCGGCCGATGCCGTGAGTTGCGTTTCGGCCAAAATGCGGCGTTTGATTTCGCGAGCCACTAATGTTGCCGACCGTTCGTGCGATACGTCGAGGAACGCTTCGTCGAGCGAGAGCGGTTCGACCAGTTCCGTATAATCGAGAAAAATTTGGCGTATCTGTATTGATACCGCCTTGTATACTTCGTGGCGGGGTGTTACGAAAATAAGTTGAGGACAGAGCCTTCGAGCTTGTGCCGACGACAAGGCCGAGTGCACCCCGTAAGGACGAGCCTCGTAGCTGGCCGTAGCCACCACACCCCGCGGCCCACTGTGCCCTACGGCAATCGGTTTGCCCCGATAGGCGGGGTTGTCGCGTTGTTCTACCGAAGCGTAGAAGGCGTCCATGTCGATATGTATGATTTTTCGTTGCGGCATATTGGCAGAAAGAGTGAGAACGGTGAGGCGGAGGAGGAAATAATCGTCGATAGGTTTATATCTTGTCCTTCCGGGCGACCTCTGAACAAAGATAGCGAAAGGTGAGCGCAGAGAAAAATCGAAAACACAGTTTTCGGATTTTACTATGCCAACCACCTCTTGTTTTTTACAAAGAAAGAGACAAAAAATGTTTTTGGAGGTGTCGTCGGGGGTATGGAATCTGCTTTTTCCCATCGAATCGTATTGTAATAATGAGGCTCAAATAAATTTAAAATTTGTAATAAATGCGAGAAAAAAAGAAATAATCGAACCGATATTGCCGCTTTTGATTGGAAATAGCTATATTTGTATAGAAATTTGGTGAGATAATGGCCGGAAGCTCGAAAGATATGATAGATTCGCTGGTTGCTAAATTCCATGCTATTAGCGATTTATATGATACTTTCAAGAACGAAAACGGTATCCTGAGGGAGCGTTTGACGCTCCGGGAGCAAGAGTTGAAGAGCTTGCAAGAGAGATACGAAGCGTTGGAAAAAAAATACAACAACCTGAAACTCTCGAAAACTGTTGCCGCACAGGAAGGCTCGAATACCGAAGAGACAAAAGCCAGATTTGCCAAATTGGTGCGGGAAATCGATAAGTGCATCTCACTCTTGAATGAATAGAATAGATGCTATGAACGATGATAAATTGAAAATAACGCTGAGAATCGCCGATTTGAAAACGCCTTTGGCGCTGTTGGTCGATTACGGAGCGGACGAAAAATATTGGAGAGATGCTGCCGACTTGTTCAACAAGCGATGGTCTTTTTATAAGAACAAGTACAAAGATGGCGTGATGGATTCGCAGTCGATGATGGCGATGGTGGCGGTAGAGATGGCTCGCTTGTATTGTGAGATGGCCCAAGACCGCAAGACCCTGTTGGCCGATTTGAAGAGACTCGATGCCGAGGCGGCGAAAATATTGGACGAACATACGGCCCAATAGGGCAGTATCGAAAAAAAGAGAAGATAGTTCCTGCACTGCGACAAGTCCCCTTAAAAGGGCTGGTTGGTAGTGCTTTTTTTATAATTATAATTTAGAAAAGATGAATTACATATTATTGATTTCTATTGTAGGTAGCTTGGTGGTAGGAGGGCTTGTGGTTTTCCTCGTGAACCGTTACCTGCTGGCAGCCCGGTCGAAGACCATCTTGGAGGAAGCCGAGAAGGAGGCCGAGGTAATTAAAAAGAACAAGTTGCTCGAAGTGAAGGAGAAGTTTATCCACATGAAAGCCGAGATGGAAAAACAGGCCAATGCCCGTAACGCCAAATTGCAATCGGCCGAGGCTAAACTGAAACAACGCGAAATGCAACTGGCCCAGCAACAACAGGAGTTGCAACGTAAAAAAAGCGAAACCGACGCAGTTCGCGCCAACCTCGATAATCAGCTCGATTTGGTAGAGAAGAAAAAACAAGAGTTGGAAAAACTCCATAAGTCGGAAGTAGAACGGCTCGAACACCTTTCGGGCATATCGGCCGAAGAGGCCAAAGAGCGGTTGGTCGAGTCGTTGAAGGAGGAGGCCAAAACACAAGCGGCCTCGTATATCAACGACATTATGGACGATGCCAAGATGACGGCCAATAAAGAGGCAAAACGCATTGTGATACAAAGTATCCAGCGGGTAGCTACCGAAACCGCCATTGAAAACTCGGTAACGGTGTTCCACATCGAGTCGGACGAGATAAAGGGCCGTATTATCGGTCGTGAAGGCCGTAACATACGGGCGCTCGAAGCAGCCACCGGTGTAGAAATTATTGTCGACGATACCCCCGAAGCCATTGTGCTTTCGGCCTTCGATCCCGTTCGCCGCGAGATTGCCCGCTTGGCTTTGCACCAGTTGGTAACCGACGGCCGTATCCACCCCGCCCGTATCGAAGAGGTGGTAGCCAAAGTGCGCAAACAAATCGAGGAAGAGATTATCGAAACCGGTAAACGCACCGCCATCGACTTGGGAGTACACGGTTTGCACCCCGAGTTGATTCGTTTGGTAGGTAAAATGAAATACCGTTCGTCCTATGGGCAGAATCTGTTGCAGCACTCGCGCGAAACCGCCAACCTTTGTGCCGTAATGGCCTCGGAACTGGGGTTGAATCCCAAGAAAGCCCGTCGAGCCGGATTGTTGCACGATATAGGCAAAGTACCCGATGAGGAACCCGAATTGCCGCACGCTCTGTTGGGTATGAAACTGGCCGAGAAATACAAGGAGAAACCCGATATTTGCAATGCCATCGGCGCTCACCACGACGAGACCGAGATGACCAGTTTGCTGGCTCCCATCGTTCAAGTGTGCGACGCCATATCGGGAGCCCGTCCCGGTGCCCGTCGCGAAATTGTCGAGGCCTATATCAAACGGTTGAACGACCTCGAACAGTTGGCGCTCTCTTATCCCGGAGTACTCAAAACCTATGCTATACAGGCCGGTCGCGAGTTGCGCGTGATTGTGGGTGCCGACAAGATCGACGATGCCGAAACCGAAAATCTGTCGACCGAAATTGCAAAACGTATTCAGGACGAGATGACCTATCCCGGACAAGTGAAGATCACCGTTATCCGCGAGACTCGTGCCGTAAGTTTTGCCAAATAATAAGGAGACGCCATACCGCTCCACTGTAAAAACGAACGACGAGGCCGTAGGGCGTTACCCGAATGTGAATTTCGTGTACGGTCTGGGGCCTTGTCCCGTATTAATGATCAAATCAAATGGATAATACAAACGATAATAATACGATAAATTCCTCGGAAAAACCGCAGTTTACCTCGGCGACCTGTCGGCGCAAGGGGGCGAAACTCGAGGTTTACGATTGGCTGGCCGATATTCCCGAATCGCACGACGATACCGATTTGGTAGAGGTTCGGTTCAAAAATACCCGTAAGGGATATTACCGGAATACCACCCACATCAAGTTGGTGCCGGGCGATTTGGTGGCCGTAGAGGCTTCGCCCGGTCACGATATTGGCGAAGTGACGCTTACCGGGCGGCTCGTATCTCTTCAAATGAAGAAAAACAATGTAAAGACCGATGTCGAGCTGAAACGTATTTATCGCAAAGCCAAACCCAACGACCTCGAAAAATTCGAGGAGGCGAAGGCAAAGGAACACGATACAATGATTCGGGCCCGCAAGATTGCCGAGGATCTGCACTTGAACATGAAAATCGGCGATGTGGAATATCAGGGCGACGGCAATAAAGCCATCTTTTATTACATAGCCGACGAGCGGGTCGATTTCCGCCAACTCATCAAAGTTTTGGCCGAGGTGTTCAGGGTACGTATCGAAATGAAACAGATAGGTGCCCGGCAAGAGGCCGGACGTATCGGAGGCTTGGGCCCCTGTGGACGGCAGTTGTGCTGTTCGGGGTGGATGACCAATTTCGTATCGGTGGCGACCAGTGCAGCCCGTTATCAGGATATTGCACTCAACCCCCAAAAACTGGCGGGACAATGTGCCAAACTGAAATGTTGCCTCAACTACGAAGCCGATGCTTATGTCGAGGCACAAAAGCGACTGCCTTCGCGCGAAATTCCGCTTGAAACGAAACTGAATACTTATTATCATTTCAAGACCGATATTTTCAAGCGCGAGATGACCTATTCGACCGACAAGTCTATCGCCGCCAATTTGGTTACGATCGATGCCGATCGGGCATTCGAGGTCATTGCATTGAACAAAAAAGGCATAAAACCCGATACATTGGAATCGGAAACCAGTTCCCGCGCTCCTGAGCGCCGCGAGTTTGAAGATGTAGTAGGGCAGGATAGCCTTACTCGTTTCGACAAGGCGAAGAAGAGCAAGAAACGCAAAGGGAATGGTGGGGGTAACAATAACCGTCACCAACAACCGAACGGAGGAAACAATAAATCGGGGAATAACCGGAACCAAAATTCAAACAAAGCGGCGCGTAACGGAAAGGGCGGAAATGAAAAAGGCGAAAAGGGCGATACCCCAGCCCGTAACGGAGGTGAAAACGCCTCTAAGCAAGAGCCTTCCGAGAAAAAGAATTAACACAACTTGTATAAGTTATGCGTAGAGGTTGGTTGAGTTTGGCGTTGGTAATTCTGGTGGGGAGTGTACTCTCTTGTCGGCAGACCGATGTGTACAACACATTCAACACGCTCCCCAAAAACGGGTGGTTCAAGCGCGATGTACAACGCTTTACGGCCGAGGTCCCCGATACGCTTATCCGTTACGACCTTTATCTTACTTTGCGGCATAACGGCGATTATTCTTATCGCAACTTATGGCTTTTTGTGTCGTATCGCGATAAGAAAGGTTTGTTGAAAACCGATACGGTCAATTGTGAGTTGGCCGATGAGTTCGGCCGTTGGTCGGGCGGCGGTTGGGGCTCGTATTATCAACAAGAGCTGTTACTCGACGACAACTTCCGTTTTTCGAGGGGTAAAGAACAGGTTTTCACCATTCAGCAGGCCATGCGCGACGATCGCATTCGGGGTATTACCGATGTGGGAATTCGCATAGCACGGCATTCCGATTGATTGGGTTGCCCGTTTCCCTGCATGATGTAGGATTCCGTTCTCAGGTATGATATAAGCGAGGCACACATTATCGTGTGCCTCGTATGGTTTTAATTTCGGGGACAAAAGAAAGGTCGCCCCTTGCTCTCGCGAAAGACGACCCAAGATCTCAAAAATTAAAAGATGCAAATTGAGACTTAATGTAAATTATTGATTTCCTTCTTGGAATTTTTGATTCATTTTCAACAGATTGATCGAGTAGGCTACTACATTTTGCGACTCTTGGATAACGGTTAGGTAGACAATTCCCACTTTGATGTAAGAGACTTGTTCGCGCATATACCGTATCTCTTCTCGTTTGAGTACTCCCAGTTGGTTGATAAGGATGTTTCCTTGATTATAGAGTGTGTGCAACTCTTCGAATTTGTTCTCTTCAACGATTTGTTGGCTCTTTTCCAAAAAGAGGACAATAGATTTTGCTATCTCTCCGAAACTCTCTTTTTGGGATTGTTCCAGCGGGTTGAAGTTATTGTCGGTATGTTCCAAACAGGGTTCGCAAGCCCTTTTTATGGAGTGGATAATGTCGTAGGAGAAGTCATTCCCTTGAAAATAGTAGAGACCTTTTTCCAATCCCACTTGATCGTTCAGGTGCGATACGCCTATTGTCCCCAATCGTTTTACCTGTTTGAAATAGCTACGTTCGGTCTCAATGTCGACCATTGCTTTTCGCAAGGTTCGGTAACTCTCGTTGAGAAATCCGGTTGTCACCCGGTTATAAAGGTCGGCACTCCAAGCCAATACTTTTGAGAACTCTTCCCGGCTGAATTGGCGCAGCAAAACGAGGGCCTCTTGTTTGTCTTTGTTGGCGACCAGTTGTTGGGCCAAAGAACTTTTTTTCTCTTGTTTGAGTTTTTTATTGTAGGATATTTGGCTGTGAATGAGCATATAGGCAGCCAAAATGCTTAACAGGATAATGGCGATGGTTCCGCCGAAATAGACAATCAGGGTAACCATGAAGCAGAAAAGGAAGGCAGCACCTGCCGTGAGGAACCAACCCCCGATGACCGAAATTACACCGGTAATGCGGTAAACGGCGCTGTCGCGGCCCCAAGCCCGGTCGGCGAGCGACGAACCCATAGCTACCATGAAGGTTACATAGGTGGTCGAGAGGGGCAATTTCAGCGAGGTACCCAGCGCGATGAGCAGGCTGGCGAGAACCAAATTGACCGAGGCTCGTACCAAGTCGAAGGCGGCGCCGTGTTCGAGTATCACCTCGTCTTTGTCGAATCGGCTATTGAGCCACGTGCGGGCTTTGGGCGGTATGTTGTTGATGATAACCGACGACGCATTGGTGGTCATTCGCACCAGTTTGCGTGCGATGGGCGAGGTGCCGAAGGTCTCTTCTCCGGCTTCTTGCCGAGACAGCCCGACCGAGGTTTTAATTACGTTTTGAGCCTTTTTCGAGGTGAGCAGTGCCACTACCATGATAATGCCCGACCCGATGAGGAATACCGAGGGGGTCTTGGCCGATTCGAGCAGCGAGCCCGTGAGGAATTGGTCGGGAGCGGCTCCGTTTCCGTTGGCTACATAGTCGGTGTAGGCCGAGAATCCGGCCAAAGGCACACCGATGAAGTTGACCAAGTCGTTACCGGCAAACGCCAGTGCCAACGCAAAGGTGCCCAACAGTACGACCACTTTCAGCACGTTCACGCGGAACCACATAAGTATTTGCATTAATACTGTGGTGATGACGAAGCAACAGCCCATGAGTAATTGGGTGTTGTCGTGAATCCATTGTCGGTTTTCGGGAGTCATTAAGGTCGAATCCTTCAACCCTTTGATAAGGATAAAATAGATAATCGTCGTGGCTGCGAAACCGCCGAAGAGTGCGCCGAAGTATTTTAATTGCTTCCGGTAGTTGAATTTGAAGATCAATCGCGCGATGTATTGTACTACGACCCCGAAGAAGAAGGCAATCGCCACCGATACGAAAATGGCTATAATCACTTGCAGGGCCTTGTCGGTATTGATCAAGTCGCCCATTTGCAAGGCACCGTTGCTATTAATTATTTTCACGATAGCGAGGGCGAAAGTTCCGCCCAATAATTCGAATACCATCGAAACCGTGGTCGAGGTGGGAAGCCCCATCGTGTTGAAAATGTCGAGCAGGACCACATCGGTGAGCATGACCGCCAGCAGGATACACATGATTTCGTTCAAGTAGAAATATTGGGGCTGGTATATACCGTGTCGGGCAATATCCATCATGCCGTTCGACATGGATGCCCCCACAAAGATACCTACGGCTGCCACGGCCATAATTACTTTGAACGAGGCGGCTTTGGCTCCGATTGCCGAGTTGAGGAAGTTTACGGCGTCGTTACTAACACCCACCGAAAGATCGAAAACGGCGATAAGGAAAATAAAGATAACGATAATTAGATAGAATGTTTCCATAATCTCCAATTTGCATAGCTTTTCACCTGCAAAGGAACAACATTCATGTTACAGAAAAGTTACAAACATATATCTATCGTGTTTCTTTTTGGGTCGGTTCGGAGGGGACCGATTGCTGGGGATAGGGTCATGGCAAAGGGCTGCCCCGTTTGGTTTTCGGGAGCAGCCCTTCGCTATGATTTACAAAACCGTGTTGTCCGATTCGACGGTTATTCGGCTTTATTTTTTGCTTTTCGTTTTTTGGTTTCCTCTGTCTTTTTTGCGGGGGATTCGGCTTTTGCAGCTTTTGCTTTATCTTTTGTTGCTGCTGCCTGAGGTTTTTTCCACCTTAATATTTGGGCTGTACGTGCAGGCAGATAGAGCATGAGCCATTCTTTCTTTTCTTTTTCGAAAAGCGGGTCGAATTGAGTATGGTGGTTTACCGTCATATCAACGAGGTTATATCCGCCGAAAGCTGCATCGTCGCTGCTCAATACCGGCTCGTATTCTCCCTTCGGAGCCAAAATGCCGTATCCGTTGAACGATTTGAAGGGGTGGAAGTTGAAAACGAAGAGCAGGTCGTCGCGCAGGAAAGCAAGAACTTGGTCACCATCGTTTTCGCATAGTTTTACGATAGGCGTTTGCTCGAATTTCTTTTGTTGACCAACCAAATGGATTATGGCTTGGTCGAAAGCTCCGAGGTATTGGTATTTGAGGTCTTCCCGGTCTACGAGGTCCCATTGGCGACGGGCATATTTGTAGGACCAGCCGTTGCCCTGACGGGGGAAGTCGATCCATTCGGGATGCCCGAATTCGTTACCCATGAAATTGAGGTATCCGCCGTTGATGGTCGAGAGGGTTACCAGTCGAATCATCTTGTGGAGCGACATACCGCGGTCTACTGTCATGTTGGAATCGCCTTTGCTCATGTGCCAGTACATTACGTCGTCGATCAGACGGAAAATGATAGTCTTGTCGCCCACCAGTGCTTGGTCGTGACTTTCGGCGTAGTTGATGGTTTTTTCGTCGGCGCGACGGTTGGTGAGTTCCCAAAATATGGCGGTAGGTTTCCAATCCTCGTCTTTCTTCTCTTTGATGGTCTTTATCCAAAAATCGGGAATACCCATGGCCATTCGGTAGTCGAACCCGATACCTCCGTCCTTGAATTTGGTTGCCAATCCCGGCATACCGCTCATCTCCTCGGCAATGGTGATGGCTCGCGGATTTACCTGATGTATCAATTCGTTGGCGAGCGAGAGGTAAACAATGGCATTGTCGTCCTGTCCTCCGTTATAATAGTCGTCGTACGAGCCAAAGGCTTGTCCTAAACCGTGGTTATAATAGAGCATGGAGGTAACGCCGTCGAACCGGAAGCCGTCGAATCGGAATTCGTCGAGCCAATATTTGCAGTTGGAGAGGAGGAAATGGATTACCTCGTTCTTGCCGTAGTCGAAACAGAGCGAGTCCCATGCCGGGTGTTCCCGACGGTGGTCGCCATAGAAATATTGATTGTACGAGCCGTCGAACCGTCCCAGCCCTTCTACTTCGTTTTTAACGGCGTGGGAGTGGACAATATCCATGATTACGGCTATACCCTTTTTGTGGGCTTCGTCGATGAGCGCTTTCAGGTCGTCGGGTGTACCGAACCGCGATGAGGGGGCGAAGAAACTCGACACGTGATACCCGAAGGAGCCGTAATAGGGGTGTTCCTGTATAGCCATGATTTGTATGGCGTTGTAGCCGTCGGCAACGATACGGGGCAGGATTTTTTCGCGGAATTCGTTGTAGCTGCCCACTTTCTCCTCTTGTTGTGCCATACCGATGTGGCATTCGTAGATGAGTAGCGGAGAGGTTTGCGGCTTGAAGTTCTTTTTGGCGAATTCATAAGGCTTTGCCGGGTCCCAAACCTGAGCCGAAAAGATATATGTTTCGGGATCCTGTATCACGCGGGTGGCCCAAGCGGGAATACGTTCGCCTTGCCCGCCGTTCCAATGAACCGACAGTTTGTAGAGGTCGAGGTGGTGCAGCGCTTTGAGGGGGAGTTTTATTTCCCACACGCCTCCGCCGATTGCCAGTAGCCGATATTCGGGTAACTCTTTCCAATCCGAGAAGCTGCCTATCAAATAGATGGCATTGGCATTGGGAGCCCATTCCCGAAATACCCACTGTTTTTTCTCTTTATGTAGTCCAAAGTAGAGATAGCCGTCGGCAAACTCCGAAAGGTTGCCTGTGCCGTTGGTCAATTCGGCGATTTTTTCCACAGCACGGTTGTGCCGGCCTTCGATAGCTTGTTTGTAGGGAGTTAGCCACGGGTCGTTCTTTATCAGTTTCAAAGTTTTCATAGGGCTTTTTTTTAAGGGAAAACGACATTTGCGGCAGGGGTGTATCGTGCACCCGTCTGCTTGGTCTGTAAACAAGTGGCAGATGGCGTCGATAGGGGGTAATCCCCGGTTGTCGGGAGCTGCCTTTTGTTACATTCCTATTTGCAAAAGTAATAAAAAAACCGATATATAAAACATTAGGGCGCGAAACATTGAGGTATGGTAAATAAAAAAGTTTCGGCTTTGAAATATGGTATCGGTTTGGCAGGAAAGGCCCCGTTTGCCTTTGGGACTTCCCCGGTTACAAATGGGCGATGGAGAGTTCTGCCGGAGTGTCGGGGGTGTGTCCGCTGCGGATGCGCCACTCTTGCGGATAGAGGTTGTTGGCCCGATTGCCGAGGTTCTTGACCCAGCCGAGAGGAAATTGGCGATAGGCAATGAGTACATATCCGCGCGGCTGGTCGGGCGGCAGGACTATGCTTTCGCGACGCAGGTAGGCAAGGGCGGTAGGGAGGTCGGCTTCGAAACGGGGCGTCTTGTCGGAGGCGAGTGCCGTCGAGAGGGCGAGAGCCACGTGTGGAATGAAATCTTTTCCTTTGGCGGTGGCTATGGTAATGCCTGCGTGCAGCAAGTCGAGGTGGCGGGACAGGAGTTTGTAATCGGCCTCGTAATTATGGGGAATGGCGGTAACCGTATCGTTATCGTTGACGAACGTGTAACCGTCGGGGTTGGCTAAGGCCTGTTGCCATTCCCGAGGTATGGCCGGTTGGGCTGAGGCGTTTTTTTTGTTTCGCTTCCCGCTTGTCGCCACAGTAGACAACAGTCGTTCCCGTCGGGATTCGTCGGGCTCTCCCGGTTTTTGCAGTACGGCCATGAACAAGCCTTCGCCTCGGGTAAGGTGAGGCATGAATCGATAGGCGGTAACTTCGGGAAGAAAAGCGGGTGCGATACCCCAAGCGGGATCGGTATCGACGGCGAGGGGGGTGGCGCCAAACTGTTTCATCAGGAAAAGAACCATCTCTTCGTTCTCTTCGAGGTTGTAGGTACAAGTGCTGTAAATGAGCAGTCCGCCGGGACGCAAGGCATCCCATACGTCGGTGAGGATTTGCCGTTGTCGTTCGGCGCAGCGGGTTACGCCGGCGGGCGACCACTCGGCAATGGCGTCGGGGTCTTTGCGAAACATACCTTCGCCCGAACAGGGGACATCGGCGGCGATCACATCGAAATAGGCTTCGAGCCGGGCAAAGTCGGCCGCTTCGTTGCGGCTGACGATGGAGTAGGGCGAGCCCCATTTGATGATATTTTCGGCAAGGATATAGGCCCGGTTGGGTACGACCTCGTTGCTCACCACAAGGCTGCCCGCCGGGAGCGAGGCGATGGCGTCGGTCGATTTCCCGCCGGGAGCGGCGCAAAGGTCGAGATAGCGTACCGGGGTGTGAATGTATTGGTTGATAACCCGGTTGAGGAACATCGAGGCGGCCTCCTGCACGTAGTAAGCCCCGGCATGAAACAGTGGGTCGAAGGTGAACGACGGCCGGCTCGGCAGGTAGTAGCCCTGTGTCGCCCAGCCTACGGTTTCGCCAACCTCACCGGTTGGAATGCTCTTGGCGGGGTTAAGGCGAATGCTTGCGGGAAGTTCCGATTCGAGTGCGAGGGCAAAACGGGAATAGTCGTCGCCGAGCAGGTGGCTGGTGCGGTCGATAAACGATTGGGGAAGGTTCGTCATAACGGGTTTTGTTTTTCGCTATTCGGCAAAATTAGCTAATTTTGCCGATAGTTTCATGTGGTTAAAAGAACTCTTTTATGCATACAGTTGCCTTATACCTCATTCCCGTCCCGCTGGGCGACACTCCTGTCGAGCAGGTATTGCCCCCGTACAACCGCGAGGTAATAGCCGGGATAAGCCATTTTATCGTGGAGAATGTGCGTTCGGCTCGCAGATTCCTGAAAAAGTCGAATCCCGATATTTGTATCGATTCGCTTACCTTTTACGAACTGAACCGCCACACCCCGGCAACGGAGATTTCGGGTTTCCTCGAACCGTTGCGACAGGGGTGCGCTATGGGAGTGATTTCGGAAGCGGGTTGCCCTGCGGTGGCCGATCCGGGGGCCGATGTGGTAGCTATTGCCCAGCGCGAACATTTGCCGGTTGTGCCGCTGGTGGGGCCGTCGTCGATTTTGATGTCGCTCATGGCATCGGGATTCAACGGACAGAGTTTTGCTTTTCAAGGGTATTTGCCCATCGAGGGGAGCGAGCGGACAAAGCGGATCAAGCAATTGGAACAACGGGCTTATGCCGAGGATCAAACTCAAATATTTATCGAGACCCCCTATCGTAACCACAAGATGATAGAAGACCTTGTGCGGGCTTGCCGTCCTCATACCCGCCTATGCGTGGCGGCCAACATTACTTGTCCCGATGAGGATATTCGCACTCAGCCGTTGTGCGAGTGGGCAAAGGCAAAATACGACTACAAAAAAACGCCGGCCATATTTTTGCTTTATAAATAACGATTCGGGTTGCCGGTTTTTTGTAGGGAATTTAAGCAGATACCCCAATATCTTGCTTGTGATAATTTTTAATTGTGCCGCCAAAAAGTTATCTTTGTGCCCCGAGGAGAACAACGGATATGAGTTTACAGTTTCTAAGCCTGGCCAGCGGCAGTAGCGGCAACTGTTATTATATAGGAAACGAAGAATATGGCATATTGATTGATGCCGGTAAAGGAGTGCGAACGATTAAAAAGGTCTTGAAAGATTACGGTATCCCTTTTGAGAAAATTGTCGCGCTGTGTATTACCCACGACCATGCCGACCATATCAAGGCTGCCGGGACGTTGGGCGAAAAATATGGAATCCCCATTTATACGACCGAGGCGATTAAAAACGGAATGAACCGTAACTATTGCATGGTCGATAAAATTTATAGCGCACATCGCCCCATTGTCAAGGAAATTCCGTTTAAGATAAAAGATTTTACGATTACGGCCTTCGAAGTTCCTCACGACGGGAGCGATAATGTGGGCTTTTTTATTACATACGGCACTCTTCATTTTGCTTTTGCCACCGACTTGGGGCACATTACTTCCACGGTCGATAAATACTTGCGGCAGGCTAATTATTTAGTCATCGAGTCGAATTACGACGAGGCCATGCTGTTGCACGGTTCCTATCCTCCGCACCTGCAAAACCGTATCCTTGCCGGGAGCGGACACATGGACAATGCCCATACAGCCAACTATTTGGCACAAATTTATACGCCTGCCTTGCGGAATATCTTCCTGTGTCACCTGAGCGGCGACAATAATCACCCCGAATTGGCTTACAAAACGGTAGAGAATCGTTTGTACGAAGAGGGAATACGGGTGGGCAAAGATGTGGAACTGGTAGCGTTGACCCGTAACCACCCTTCGGAGCTTTATCGGTTCGAAGAGCAGCAAGATCCCGACGAATGGTATGGCCACACTTTGTAACCGATATGGTTGTCGCATAGTTTTGCCATTGACATTCGAGGGTTAAAAAATAGAGGATTGGGAAAATTTTTTTGAATAATCGCTTTGCGGGTTTCTCGAAAAGCGTTACCTTTGCACCCGTTCCTTTTGAAGAACGACTCCGTAGCTCAGTTGGTAGAGCAAATGACTCTTAATCATTGGGTCGAGGGTTCGAGCCCCTCCGGGGTCACACAAGAACGGCGCTTACTGTAAACGTAGGCGCTTTTTTTATAGAAATGAATTTGGGCATCATGGGGACAATAGGAAAGCATAAGTACAGATACCTGCGAAGTATGCAGGAGGATTTGAACTATTTTTGCCTTGTGTTTTTTAATTTTATGGAAGAGGGACATCTAAAATTTTATCTGATATGAAACATAATTTACTTTTGACCGCAATGTTGACGGTCTTTGCTACCTCTTTTGCGGTAGCCGATAACGGTATTCTTACACCGCTCTCATTTGGAGGAGATGATTTATCGCTTGTGGCTTATTGTCAGAATGGAGAAGATTATTTAGTGGAGTGTATTCGTGCAACAGCTCCTGATTTTAATACTTCGCCAGGAGCCAGTTCATATAATATTTACAACTCTTCGTGGCAGAAGATTCATTCTATCACTGATTTTTTAAGATCTACGGCTTTCCTTAATAGTGCACATCATGCGTATGAAGGAGCAGATGAAAGTTTTTTGTTTTCTCAAACCTTGTTGAATGACGATGCGGAATTTGAGTATATGGTTGAGAAAAACCGATTGGTCGATACGGGGGGGTATGCTTACTATCAGCCTTATGGGTTTAAAATTATGCAGACGAATGGGAATTGTTTGGCCGATATTACTTATCCCGAGGGTACAAATATGGAAACCCCTCAATTTATTCTGTTGAAAGACAAATTGTATCTTTCTGTATATTGTGGTTCTGGGGGAAGTTATTCATTGAAATTGTACGAAGTGAATCGAGAGGTGAATAGTAATGTATTGAAATTGGTTTCCGAGAGCAAAGTGTCGGCGGGGTATCCCAACCCGGTGAAGCAGGGCGAGGTATATACTGTGGCACGTGGAAAATACAGTATGAAAAACGCTGTGGTGAATGTGGTTCGGCTCGATGGCTCGTTGGTTCAATCGTTCTCGACAGGCGATAACGAAAATGTAGAGATAGAAACTTCGCAGATGAATGGCGGGGTATATGTTTACACCGTAATCCGGGGGAATAAAGTGATCGCTTCGGGTCGATTGGTTGTCGAGTAATATGATGATACGCTTTCTCCGATGAACATCGGGGGCCGATATAAAGAGTGGTAGTGTAAAATAGGCTGTTATGGTAAAAGATAGCAACCTATTTTTCTTTTTGAGAAATTTTTTTATTTTTGTCCGAATGAAGCGGGTGAAGCCGTTTTTCGGTAGGCTGCCCGATATTAGGGATTGAGAATCTAATTTTTTTGAAAAACATCACGAGAAGGAGGGCTTTATGGATAGAAGTCGTTACAGGATTATTGATAAGAATGAAGAGGTATGGCGTGGATTTTGCGCTATTGTAATCTATTTGGCTCTGCTTTGTATATTGCCGTGGAGCAATTTCGGGTTGTGGAATTTGCTTGATTATTCATCGATGAGCATGGAGGAGGTACGGGAACAGTCGCGGGAGATAAAACTGCGGTGGAGTACCGATATGCGGGTTGTGGGTATCGACGGCAAGGAGGTTGTGCGCAAAGTGCCGGCCGGTACGACGGTGCGGTTGCTGGCGATCTGTTACGACTTGCCCGATGAGCCAGTCCTATTGAGCTATAAGCCGTGGGCCGAGTATCAAATTGAGTTGCCAGATGGCACACGCGGTTTTGCTGTGGTGCCCGAGGCGGCTGCTGGTTTGGAGGTGAAACTCAACGTCGATGGCGAACTGAAACCTTTTCGGGTAGAGCGGGTAGAACGCCTCTCCAAGAACCCGATGAAATCGGAGAAGAAACAGAGCGACTATCCCTATTTATATCATCTCGACAACGGCGAGGAGCTGGCCTTCGAGCCCATTTACTGGCCTATCCGTGGGCAAATGCCTATCTATACTTCGAAGATTAAGGGCGAAAGAGAGCCTGCGTTTGAATATATGGTGGCCTTTGCCGAAGATTTGGAGGGGCTGAAAGGCGATAGCTTGACGGCGATAGAAAACAGGTATGTACCTGCACATAGTGTAACGGTGAAAGGTAGTCGCAAGTATGCTTTCTTCCCCAATGTCAATGTGTTGCAAAATGATTCGCTATTGTATTTCTCGATGCGGTTGGTCTTTGAAAACGATACGTTGGCCGATTATCAGTTGTCGGAAGAAAAGATGAGAATGACTCGGTTCTTGTCTAAGGCTGTCAACTCACATATACGCATTAACCCCAACGATGTAAAGGCCGGGTATTACGAGGCATATCCGCTGAGCGGTTCGATAGGGAGCCGCTGTTTGCCCCGTTGGGCGGCACGGGGTATTGCCGGGCTGGCCGATACGCTGTTGTTGCTCGTTTTGGCCTTTTTTATACCGTGGCTATTGGAACATACCCTTTTCCATATACGCCCGTTGCCCAATAAGTTGCTCAAATTTATTTCGGTACTGTGTGTTATTGTTATTTTCCATCTCTATCTCTTTTATTTCTCGACGCCGTCGGTCAATATGTTTTTCGTTTACGTGGGCATAGCAGTAGCGTGGATGTTGGTAGGCGTCAATGTCAGTGTGCGGTGTCCCTATTGCCACCGGGTCAATTCGCTCCGGTTTATGGGCGAAGGCGATTCGCGTGTCGTGGTTACGGTCGATGAGCACGACGAAAGCCGGTTGCTTTCCCGTAAGGTAGAGCGGCATGGCAATACCCTTGTGATCAAAGATACGGTCGATGAATATGTCGAGAAGGAGACAACGGCAATCGAACACTATTATTCGTATTATCGTTGTTCGCATTGTGGCAAAACGGTACGTCACAAGGGCCGTCGGCGTGTAGGGTCGAGTGTGGAGTACAAGGATAAAAAGAGGTGAAAATAAAAAACACCTGCAAGCCAAATCGCTTACAAGTGCGGACATATATGTTGTTTTTAGTGAGTGGTGGGCGTTGACGGATTCGAACCGCCGACCCTCTGCTTGTAAGGCAGATGCTCTAAACCAGCTGAGCTAAACGCCCGGATTGTTTTTCCGAAAAGCGTTGCAAAGGTAATACTATTTTTTTATTTGCAAAACAAAAATAAAATTATTCTATAAAATTTACGGGGGAAATCGTATTTTTGTACGCTAATTCAAACCTCAGATTATGGAATTATCATCACTCACGGCTATATCGCCCGTCGATGGCCGCTACCGCAACAAAGTGGAAAAATTGTCGCTCTATTTTTCGGAATGGGCTTTGGTTCGTTACCGGGTTCGGGTCGAAATCGAGTATTTTATTGCCTTGTGCGAGTTGCCTCTACCCCAGCTTTCGGGAGTGAGCCACGACCTCTTCCCGGCATTGCGAGCCATCTATACCGATTTTACCGAAGCCGATGCCGCCAAAGTGAAGTCGATCGAGGCGGTCACGAATCACGATGTAAAAGCCGTCGAATATTTTATCAAAGAGAAGTTCGACGAATTGCATTTGGAAGCATACAAGGAGTTTATCCACTTTGGCCTCACTTCGCAGGACATCAATAACACATCGGTGCCCCTGTTGTTGAAAGAGGCTTTGCACGATTGCTACCTGCCTGTGCTGAACGAAATGCTGGCGCTTATCAACCGGTATGCCGAAGAGTGGAAAGATATACCCATGTTGGCCAAAACGCATGGCCAGCCGGCGTCGCCTACCCGTTTGGGTAAAGAGATACGGGTGTTTGGCTATCGGCTCGAAAAACAAATTGCCCTGCTCGAAGCCGTGCCGATGAGTGGAAAGTTCGGCGGTGCCACGGGGAATTTCAATGCCCACCATTTTGCCTATCCCGATATCAACTGGCCCGCTTTTGGGAACCGATTCTTGAAAGAACGGCTCGGTATCGAGCGGGAGGAGTGGACAACCCAAATTTCGAACTACGACAACTTGGCCGCTCTGTTCGACGCTTTGCGCCGTATCAACACGATTGTGATCGACCTCGACCGCGATTTTTGGCAATATATTTCGATGGAATATTTCAAACAGAAAATCAAGGAGGGCGAAGTCGGCTCGTCGGCTATGCCCCACAAGGTAAATCCCATCGACTACGAAAATTCCGAAGGCAATTTGGGTATTGCCAATGCCATACTCGACCACCTTTCCTCGAAACTGCCCGTTTCGCGATTGCAACGCGACTTGACCGACTCGACTGTATTGCGCAACGTGGGCGTGCCTGTGGCCCATACGCTCATAGCCTTCCACAGCACGATCAAGGGGCTGAACAAGTTGCTGCTTAACGAGACGGCTATCTATCGCGACCTCGACCAAATGTGGAATGTGGTGGCCGAGGGTATCCAGACGATTTTGCGCCGCGAAGGCTATCCCCACCCCTATGAAACGTTGAAGGCTCTCACACGTACCAACTCGGTGGTGAATGCCGATTCGATACGCGAGTTTATCGACACGCTCAATGTTTCGGAGGCTGTCAAAGAGGAATTGCGGCAAATAACTCCCCACACTTATACCGGTTTTTAATTGAATCGTGTGCGAAATACAAAGCCCGGACGAACAAATAGTCCGGGCTTTTGTTTTTTTTAAGAAGAAAATAATAACTTATTTGATTGTGAAAGAGATGAAATGGAAAAACCTTTGTATCTTTGCAGCAAGAAAAAAAGCTAATCATCATTATAAAAGTAGATATTTTAATAGGCCGAGAGGCTTGTATGTTTTTAATTACAAATAATTCCTATGGAAAGCGAAAAAAGAGCTAAACGCCCGCGCATCGGAATGTCGAACCGTGAAGGTGCGACCGAACGATATGAAAAAGTAGAGTACAGAAGAGGTGGCGGAGATGAAGGTCATGCACCTTACAACGCCAATGCAGAACGCCCTCATTATCCTCGTAACAACAATTATGGCGAAAGTGGAACCCGCTCGTATACAAACGAACGGCCCAACAACTATAATCGTCAGGGAGGATATAACCAAAACCGTCAAGGCGGATATGGCAATAACCGTCGGAACAACAACTACAACAACGCTCCGCGGTATAACCAAGATTATAATCGTAATAACGAAACGGGAGAGGGATTCCAACGTCCTTTCGGGGAGAACGAACGTCCCTATTACCCGAAACAGAACCGTCAGGGCGGATATAACAACCGTCAGGGCGGATATGGCAATGCCCGCGGAGGATACAATCAAAATCGTCCGCAACAGCGTCGCAACAACAAAGTCTCTAATCGTCCGCAACGCATCGAATATGAGTTGCCCGAAGTAGATCCCAACGAACCGATTCGTCTCAACAAGTTCATGGCCAATGCCGGTATTTGCTCCCGTCGCGAGGCCGACGAATTTATTCAGGCCGGCGAAGTGCTGGTAAATGGTGTGCCGGTTACCGAGTTGGGAACGAAAATTACCCGTAACGATACGGTAACTTTCCGCGGTAAAGTGGTGACCCTCGAACGTAAAATTTACGTGTTGTTGAACAAACCCAAAGATTGTGTGACTACGTCGGACGATCCGCAGGGCCGCCTCACGGTAATGGACATTGTGCGCAATGCCTGCACCGAGCGTATCTATCCGGTAGGTCGTCTCGACCGCAATACCACAGGTGTACTGTTGTTGACCAACGACGGTGATTTGGCTTCGAAACTCACTCACCCCAAATTTATCAAGAAAAAAATCTATCACGTATGGCTCGATAAAGATGTGAGCGAGGAGGATATGCAACGTATCGCCGATGGCATAGAGTTGGAAGACGGACCGATACAACCCGATGCCGTAAGCTATGCCACCGAGACCGACCGGAATCAAGTGGGTATCGAAATACACTCTGGCCGTAACCGTATTGTGCGGCGTATTTTCGAGGCGCTGGGTTATCGGGTGGTTAAACTCGACCGGGTCTATTTTGCCGGACTGACCAAGAAAAATTTGCAACGAGGCCGTTGGCGTTACCTCACACAACAAGAGGTAAATATGTTGCAAATGGGTTCATTTGAATAAACAAAAAAAACTATCACGCCCCGGACGGTATTTCCGTTGCGGGGCGATGCTTAAAAAAAAGTGTACAATTATATAGAAGAGTATGGAAACAATAAAAAGAACCAAAGTTGTCGATCTATTCGATACCTCTCTTTACGGGAAAACGGTAAATGTAAAAGGTTGGGTGCGCACTCGTCGAGGCAATAAAAATGTAAATTTTATTGCGGTAAACGATGGTTCTACAATTAAGAACATACAGGTTGTGGTAGACCTCTCCAAATTTACCGAGGCGGAGATGAAACCCATTACCACCGGAGCGTGTATTAGTGTTATAGGAACTTTGGTCGAGTCGCAGGGCAAAGGCCAACAAGCCGAGATACAGGCCGAAAGCATAGAACTTTACGGCGGTGCCGACCCCGATGTATATCCGTTGCAGAAGAAGGGGCACACGTTGGAATTCCTTCGCGAAATAGCCCACTTGCGCCCCCGTACGAATACGTTCGGAGCGGTATTCCGTATCCGTCATCATTTGGCATACGCCATTCACAAATATTTCAACGATCGAGGATTTTTCTATTTGAACACCCCCTTGATTACCGGTAGCGATTGCGAAGGTGCCGGGGCCATGTTCCAAGTAACCACGCTCGATTTGAACAATTTGCCTCGGACCGAAGAGGGCACTGTCGATTATAGCGCCGATTTCTTCGGTAAACCCACCAGCCTCACCGTGTCGGGACAACTCGAAGGGGAGTTGGGAGCCATGTCGTTGGGTGCCATTTATACCTTTGGTCCTACGTTCCGCGCCGAAAACTCCAATACCCCGCGGCACTTGGCCGAGTTTTGGATGATCGAACCCGAAGTGGCTTTCAACGAAATCGAGGAGAATATGGATTTGGCGGAAGATTTCCTCAAATACCTCATTCGTTACGCCCTCGATAATTGTCAGGACGACCTCGAATTCCTTTGCCAAATGTATGACAAGGAGTTGATCGACCGCTTGAAGTTTGTCGTAGAGAACGATTTTGTGCGTTTGCCCTATACCGAGGGAATAAAAATATTGGAAGCGTCGGGACACAAGTTTGAATATCCTGTATATTGGGGCGCCGACTTGCAAAGCGAGCATGAGCGTTTCTTGGTAGAGGAACACTTCAAAAAACCGGTAATCCTCACCGATTATCCCAAAGAGATCAAGGCCTTCTACATGAAGTTGAACGACGACGGCAAGACGGTGCGTGCCATGGACGTGCTCTTCCCCCGTATCGGCGAAATCATCGGTGGGTCGCAGCGTGAAGAGAATTACGACAAGTTGCTCTCACGTGTCGAAGAACTGCATATCCCCATGAAAGATATGTGGTGGTACCTCGATACCCGTCGTTTCGGTACCGCGCCCCATTCGGGCTTCGGTCTCGGCTTTGAGCGTTTGGTATTGTTCGTGACTGGTATGACCAATATCCGCGACGTGATACCTTTCCCCCGTACGCCGAAGAATGCCGAGTTCTAAAGAAATTTGTCTTTATCGATATAACAGAGCCGCTTCGGGACGATCCCCGAAGCGGCTCTGTTAGTTTTCGAAGCGTGTAAAAGACTATGACGACTTATGGTTGGGTGCAGACGTAGGAGGGAAAAAATCGAGGGGGAATGAATACCCCCTCGACAAGTATTGGGTTTTAGAAATAGAATGTCATGTAGAGTGAACCCCCTAAACTTTCGGTACCGAAATAGATACCGTTATCGCCCGGAGAGTCGATGTCGGTACGGGTTTCTATCTTTTGGCTTGTTCGGTTGTACCCTTCGCTTTCGATGTAGGTTTGCGTACCGAATACATAATAAAGGCTCAGGTTCACTTCGGCACCCAACGCAATTTTAGGAGCAATGAACCATTCGAATCCGGCGCTTCCGGTTATGCCGGTATAGAAGTCGCTCCCGCTCCCGTTTTCTTTCAAGATACGGTACCCATTAACGGGTGCAGCCGGCATATTGTTGAATTGATGCGAAGTGGGCGATTGGTTGATCTCGGTGAGTGCATTACCCCATGTGTAGGTGCTTTTATTATTTTGGAAAGCAAAAAGGATGCCACCACCAAATACACCTTGTATGCGGCGGGATCCTTTGCGGTATTCGGCACCTAACAACAAACTCATACCGTTGCGGCTGTAATGAGCCTTGTCTATTACCTTAGTTTCGCTGAGCGGATTTTCAAGCATGGCTTTATCGTCGGTAGAGTAGGCTTTTTCGTTTTCACCAGACAACATTAGCCCTATATTGGCCCGTATGGCCCATTCGTCGGTGAGTAAATATTTACCCATGATCGAAACCGTAGGCATGAGCCCTCTGTCGCGGAAATTGGTGCTCCCGCTGGTAAAGGGGCTTCCTCCCACATGGGTCAAATCGTTGGTGCCGATGGTTCCGTTGAATGCGTTTCCGATATATCTCAATACAGGAACTACATCAATACCCAATGCCCAGTCGCCTTCTTCGGGAAGGTATTGTTTCTTCTCTTTTTCTTCGGCCCAAAGAATTCCCGGAAACAGGCAGGCCGATAGTATAATGGCTATAAATTTTTTCATAAGGAGGTCGTATTATAGTTCATCAAATTCTTTTGTATCCCATACTGTTACATTGCTCCAGTTGCGGTCGTCATACGTGCCGTTCAATCCTGTGAATATCATGGTAGCATACACAATGCGTTTGATATTTTCGATTACAGGGAATGTGAAATTCGTGTAAATTCCAGAGTAGTAACCGCCCGATTGATAAACTCCTTCGAGGTATTCGGGATCTCCGGCAGTGTCGAAGTGTTTGAATTCATCGGTATAGAAGCTAACCGGTTCGATTGTAAGCCGTTGCAAGGTTTCCCCTTTTTCTTTCACCGGAATGATTGCCGAAAAGTCTCCATTCCTATCCGTGGTAGCTCCGAATTTACGAACCATATATGCCGTTTGTCCGTTGCTTTGGGCCTCCGTGTGGTTGTAGGTAACGGTGATAAGGACATTGATGCCTTGTTTCATATCCCAATAACGTTGGGTATTGCTTTTGTAGAGTTTGCCGATTCCTATCTTACCCGAAATTTCTTCGGTCTCACCGAATCCTTCTACAAAGTTACGAGTGGTGTAACCGTACATATCGTCACTGATGATGATATCGCCGGGCGAAACCGTTTGTTCCGTGCCGTTGATACTGAATACAACCTCTTCTGTCTCGAATACAGGTGCATTATTTTCCCACTCGGTGACTAACGTGCGTTTCCCTATAAAAGTGGCGGGTTGGATAGTGACTCGGGTATTTTCTACGGCTGGAATATCGATACTGAAATTCCCTTCCCCGTCGGTTGTCGTTTCATAAGTTGTAAAACCTTGTGCCGTACCGTTGGGATCGAGCGAAGCATTGGCTATTTTAATGTTTACTTTGACTCCTGCGGCCGGTTTCAAGAGTTCTTGGAATTGACCGCTGCTAAATGCTTGTCCTTCGCTGTAACTCAGACTTCCCAAAATGGTAGCACTTCCTTTGATGTCTTTAATAGAAAGTTCGGATTGTTCTTTGGAACAACTAACGAGGGTTGTCAGGGCGAATAAAAAGACAGCCCACGACATGAGTTTGCATAAATGTTTCATAATAAATAAATAGGTTAATAGTTTTGATTGTAGATTATGTGTTTTTAGTCCCTTGTGTAGCTATTTTTTTTCGATGTGGAATATGTATAACTATATATTTTAAGTGTGATATACTTATATTAAATAAAATAATCACAAGTATAACTAAAAAAAATAAATAAACAAAATCTAAGGCCGAAATTATTCGGGAACAGTTTTTTTATGTAGGGGAGTGATTTATTCGAATTTCTTCCCGTTCCAATGCAATTCGATAGTCTCTTTCAGGTAAGGTCTGATTTGTTGGTAACTCTCTTTGTCGAGGTAGTCGCTCCACGATTGTTGCACTTTGAGGGAGCCGTCGGTTTCGAAGGTGTAGGTAGAGAGATAAATGTCGATGGGACGTATAAGTTCTTTTCTCTTTTCTTTGGAGAGGCTGTCGGGGAAGATGAAAAATTCTTCTTTTGCTATGGGGCGAATGTATTTCGAGGCAGGGAGTTCGTCCCATGCGCTGTTGAATACTCGTACACGGCTGTCGCCGGCCGGGGCATATACCGTATTAATGAGGGCGATGAGTGTATCGTTGCGATGGGTTTGGTAAAGTCTCATCGCCATTTTGCTTTGGGAAGAGAGATCGATCGAGAGGATACTGTCTTGCAGGAGTGTCATTTCGGCGTTTCCGCCCAATTTTGTGGCGGTTTGAGCCTTTTGTCCGGCGTGTATCAGGTCTATCATGTCTTTTCTACGGTTCACTTCGATAGAAGGGAGAAGCGAATCGGGCATGGAGACGAAGAGTTGGGCTACCGGTTCGATAGCTTGCGATGCAATCGATACCGTGAAGAATAAGAGTAATAACAGGCTCCGTAATTTCATGACAATCGTTTGTTGCAAAAGTAATCATTTGTATCGGTAAGCCCAAAAAACGGCTTGTAAATATTACAGCCTGTATTATCGGGTACCGAGGTAAAGGAAAAACATTCCCAGCATCACGAGCAGCAGGTCGATCGATTTGTTGCGAATGTTCTTTTCCTTAAACAGGATTGCTCCTGCCGTGAAACTTACTACTACGCTGCTCCGGCGTACCATCGAGACGATCGAGATCATCGAGTCGGGATAGCTGAGGGCGTAGAAATAGACAAAGTCGGCACAAACAAGAAAGAGGGAGATGAAAAATATCGAGGGGCGCCATACAAACGGGGTGGACCGTTTCCGTTGTGGATACCACAGGAGCAGGAGTACAACGGCCATCATGGCCATTTGGTAGTAGGAGTACCACACCTGCACGGTCATACGGTCGAACCCGTGCGACATGAGGTATTTGTCGTATAGTCCGCTGGCTGCTCCGGTGATGGTGGCAAGGACAATAAAGAGAATCCAAATATTGTGTTTAAAATTGATTCCCTCTTTTTTCCCCGAAAAGGAGAGTAATATGAATGAGATAATGGCCAAAAGCACTCCTATCCATTGGTAGAGGTTGAGCCGTTCGCCGAAGATGAGCAATGCCCCGATGAGGGTAAGTATGGGTTGCGAGGCTTTGATGGGCCCGGCAATGGTGATGGGCAGATGCTTGGTGGCAAAGTAGGCGCACGTCCACGATGTGAGTACGAGGGCCGCTTTACCTATAATATAAATGTGTTCGCGCAGGGTCGAGCGAGGTACATAAAAGAGCGAATCGTGCATCTGTTCGGGGAAGCCGTAGGAGAGGATAATACACGGTAAAAACAGCAGGCTGCAAAAGCAGGTGTTGAGGAACAGCACGGGAATGACGGCATTGCCGTTGAGCGATTTTTTTTTACATACGTCGTAACAGCCCAGTAGGAAGGCCGATAAAAAAGCAAGCGATAACCACATCGTTTTTACCTTTTGGAGTGTGTAAGAAAACCTCTTGTTTTTTGCTGGTACAGCCGTCTTTATTCGGGGTGACCTGAACTGTCCGGGCAGTGAGGTTTTGCGTGTGCAAAGGTAACTATTCTTTTCTTTTTTGAAGGGTTCGGACGAATAGAGATTTGTACTATCTTTGCAAGAGGTGCGAATAAGAATGTTTTTGCTTTCGTTTTTGCCCGAACAGGTTTTGTTTTACAACGTGTTTTTTTTGAAAGTCGGGAGATGGTCTCGGCTGTGTGAGTAAGAAAATTGTAATTTATGGAGTTGCTTTATATTCATTGGAATCCCGATCCCATACTTTTTTCGGTAGGGGGTATTGCCATACGTTGGTACAGTATTTTTTGGATCATAGCTATTTGGGCGGGTAGCCAAGTGGTATATAAAATGTATAAGTTGAGGGGATTGCCTCTCGATACGTTTCAAACCTTGTTCATGTACAGCTTCTTGGGCATTTTTATCGGGGCTCGCTTGGGGCACTGCCTGTTTTACGAACCGGGTTATTATCTGAGCCACCCGTTGGAGATCGTGTTGCCGGTACAATTCCTGCCCGATGGGGGGTGGCGGTTTACAGGCTATGCGGGTTTGGCAAGTCACGGAGGGACACTGGGGTTGATTATTGCATTGGCTCTGTTCTGCCGTAAAACGAAGATCCATTACCTCGATATTCTCGACATGATGGGCATTGCTGCTCCATTGGTTGCGGGGTTTATCAGGCTTGCCAATTTGATGAATTCCGAAATTATAGGTATGCCTACCGATGTGCCGTGGGCTTTTGTGTTCGAGCGGGAAGATATGTTGCCCCGGCACCCGGCACAACTTTACGAGGCGTTGGCCTATTTCCTCTTTTTTGCGGTAATGGTTGTGGTAGCCCGTTTCCGCCGCGACCGTTGCGGCCGGGGATTCTATTTCGGGCTGTGCATTACGCTCATCTTTTTGTTCAGGTTCTTTATCGAATTCCTCAAAGAGCGGCAGGTCGATTTCGAATATCTGTTGCCTATTGATATGGGGCAGATATTGAGTATCCCGTTTGTCGTTTTGGGTCTCTATTTCGTGATTGCGAAGTGGAACAGACCCGTAGGTGGCAGACCATCGAAAACGGTGCAGAGAAAATCCCCGAAGTAATCTTTTAGATTTTCTTCTTTAAATAAATCATATCGACAAGTTGTTGCCCGTTCTCGAAGATGGGGTGTGGATAGTGCTTGGTAAAGAATCCGGGAATGCGGTGTGAGTAACGGAATCCGCATTGCTCGTAGAAGGGTATTGTGAGGGGTGAATTACCTGTACCTACTTGCAAGGTAGCTCCGGTGGGATAGTGGCTTTCCACGTATTTGATGAGTGTGCGGGCATAGCCTTGACGCTGGAAAGTGGGATAGGTGGCCAAATTCTTGATTTCGTAAAGCTCTTCTCCCTCTTGCGTGACGACACAGATACTTTTCAATCCCTCGTCGTATAAGGCAAACATTTCGCCCCGTTCGAGGTAGCGGTCTATCATCTTTTCGCATTCGTCGGCCAATAATAGCAGGTCGAGAAAATCCTTTTTATGGCGTGTTATGTGTTTAATCTCCATAAGTTGGTCCTTTATTCGGGGAGAAATAGATGATCGGGGTACTCGATATCGTGCAGGAACAAGGCTTTACCGGGCACCGAAGTACCGGCGGCACAGCGGTCTTTCTGCTCGATAATGCGGCAGAAGCCCTCGACCGATAGTTTGCCGCGCCCCACATCGAGCAGTGTCCCCACAATGGCCCGTACCATGTTGCGCAGAAACCGGTCGGCGGTGATGGTGAATACCTGTTGTTCCCCTTCGCGCTCCCAGCGGGCGAAAGTTACCCGACAGTTGTTGGTCTTGACATCGGTGTGGAGTTTGCTGAAACTGGTAAAGTCGGTATATCGGTATAACTGTTCGGCGGCCTCGTTCATCTTCTCGAAGTCGAGCGAGCCGCGGTAGCGGCAGGCGAACGTTTCGAGGAAAGGCGATTTATGATCGATGAGGTAGTATTTGTAGGTGCGGCTGAGGGCATCGAAGCGACTGTGAGCTTCGGCTACGACGGGGCGTATGTTGTATACGGCAATGTCGGGAGGGAGGATACGGTTGAGCCGGTCGGCTGTTTCGGCCGGATTTTTGAGGGGTTGTTCGGTATCGAAATGGGCGACCATCAGTCGGGCATTGACGCCGGTGTCGGTGCGTCCGGCTCCGGTGACAGGAGTTTCACGACGCAATAGGGTGGCCAACGCTTTTTCGAGACACTCTTGCACGGTGATACCGTTGGGCTGTATCTGCCAGCCGTGGTAACGGGCGCCGTTGAACGAGAGATAGATGAAATAGCGGGGCATGGAGTAAAAAAGATATGGGCTACCGGGGAAGCGGTCGCTCCCGATAACCCATGTGAAAAGTTAGTCGTTTTCGAGATAAGTATATCCGTAAAGTCCCGAGCGGTAGTTCGAGAGGAATTCCCGACCCTCTTCGGGGGTAATAATTCCGGCTTTCATAGACGAAGTCACCCACGTCTCTACGCTACGCACCAGTTTTTTTGGCGAGAATTGCACATAGTCGAGAACCTCGGCCACGGTTTCGCCGTCGATCACTTGGTCTATTTCGTAACGGTCTTTATACACGCTCACGTGTACGGCATTGGTGTCGCCGAAGAGATTGTGCATATCGCCCAAAATCTCTTGGTAAGCACCCACGAGGAAAACCCCTATATAGTAGGGCTCCTTGTTGTTGAGGGCGTGTACGGCCAAATGGGAATTGGAACCGTGAGGCGAGATAAAGTTGTTGATTTTTCCGTCGGAGTCGCAAGTGATATCTTGTATGGTAGCCGTACGGTCGGGTCGTTCGTCGAGCCGGCTGATGGGCATGATGGGGAACAACTGGTCGATCGACCACGAATCGGGCAGCGACTGGAAGAGCGAGAAGTTGCAGAAATATTTGTCGGGCAAGAGCTTCGAAATCTTACGCAGTTCTTCGGGAGCGTGTTTCATGTCCGAGGCTATTTCGTTTACTTCGCGGGCTACCGACCAAAACAGTTGTTCGATTTGTGCCCGGGTACGCAGGTCGAGCAATCCTAACCCGAAGAGGTCGAGGGCCTCTTCGCGAATTTGCAAAGCGTCGTGCCACGATTCGAGCAACCGGGGCTGGTTCATGTTATCCCAAATCTTGTATAGTTCGTCAACCAGTTCGTGGGGGTTCTCGCCCAATTCTTCCTTCTCGTCCCAAATGGGGAGCGAGGTGGTTTCGAGAACCTCGAATACCAGCACCGAATGATGGGCGGTAAGCGAGCGGCCCGATTCGGTAATGATGTTGGGCTGGGGCAAGTTGTTCTTGGCACAAGCGTCGACGAGAGCCGATACCGAGTCGTTCACATATTCCTGAATGGAGTAGTTCATGCTGCTTTCGCTCGACGAAGAGCGGGTACCGTCGTAATCGACGCCCAATCCCCCGCCAATGTCTACAAACTCGACGTGGAAACCCATGTTTTGGAGTTGTACGTAGAATTGCGAAGCCTCTTTGAGCGCGTTTTTGATTCGCCGTATTTTGGTAATTTGGCTGCCGATATGAAAATGGATAAGTTTCAGGCAGTCGGTCATTTTAGCTCTTTCCAAAAAGTCGAGGGCATCGAGAAGTTCGCTCGAATTGAGCCCGAATTTGCTGCCGTCGCCGCCACTCTCTTCCCATTTACCGCTACCCGAGCTGGCCAATTTGATACGGATTCCGATATTGGGACGTATTTTCAGCCGTTTCGAGATGTCGGCAATCAGTTTCAATTCGTTCATCTTTTCGACAACGAGGAAGATTCGACGCCCCATTTTTTGAGCCAGCAGAGCCAACTCGATGTAATTCTCGTCTTTATAGCCGTTGCAGATGATGAGAGAGTTCTCGTCGGTATTGATGGCCAAGACGGCGTGTAGCTCAGGCTTCGAACCGGCTTCCAACCCGATGTTGAATTTCTTTCCGTGGCTCACGATCTCCTCTACCACCTGTCTCATTTGGTTTACCTTTATAGGATAGATGATAAAGTTTTTGGCCGTGTACCCGTATTCGTCGGCCGCTTGTTGGAAGCATTTCGATATTTTCTCGATACGGTTATCGAGAATATCGGGGAAGCGCAGCAATACGGGAGCCGTTACATCGCGCACTTGCAGTTCGTCCATCAACTCCTTCAAATCGACCGAAGCATATCCTTCGCGGGGTGTTACAGCAACGTGCCCTTTGTCGTTGATCGAAAAATATTTCAGGCCCCAACCGTTGATGTTATAAAGTTCGGCGGAGTCCTCGATACGCCATTTTCTCATTTTTTATAAACAGATATTTTTAGGGTTTTATAAAAAACATAAAGTCTACAAAAGTAGAGATAATAATTGAATAGAGAAAATAGAAAGGGGAGTACATATTGCCCGCAACGAGCTTTTTTTATATATTAGAGAAAAAATATACCTGTTTTTGAATATAAATGTAAGTTGGCATATCCGTGGTGGAGGCTCTTTTATTAAGAAAAAAAAGAAAAGCGATATTGAGGCATGGGAGATCTCCCGATAGAGTTTGAGAGTTAAAATATGTTATTTAATGCGCTTGTTGTATGATTGAAGAGAATACTATGAACAAGAAAGTGGATTTTGAGACATTGAAAGGATTGAAAGAGGGTAAGTATAAAAGGCAAACCCGGTAAAAAAATGAGGGTTGTATGTGTTTTTTAAGTCTGTTGATAGAGGTAGTCGCTAAAAATGCTTATCTTTGCGGTAGAATTTACTAACCTATAATTTATAATAAGATGGTAAGCTACAAAGAATTAGGATTGGTAAACACCAAAGAGATGTTTGCCAAGGCTATCAAAGGCGGATATGCTATTCCTGCTTTCAACTTCAATAACATGGAACAGTTGCAAGCTATTGTTAAAGCAGCCGTAGAAACTAAATCGCCTGTGATTCTGCAAGTTTCGAAAGGCGCTCGTAACTATGCCAACCAAACATTGCTTCGTTATATGGCACAAGGTGCCGTAGAATATGCCAAAGAGTTGGGTTGCGAACATCCTCAAATTGTGTTGCACCTCGATCACGGCGATTCGTTCGAATTGTGCAAATCGTGTATCGACATGGGCTTCTCTTCGGTAATGATCGACGGTTCTCACCTGCCTTATGAAGAGAATGTGGCTCTTACGAAAAAAGTGGTTGACTATGCACACCAATTCGATGTAACGGTAGAAGGTGAATTGGGTGTTCTCGCTGGTGTTGAAGATGAGGTTTCGGCCGAACATCATACTTATACCAACCCCGAAGAGGTTATCGACTTTGCAAAACGTACAGGTTGCGATTCGTTGGCCATCTCGATTGGTACTTCGCACGGTGCTTACAAGTTCAAACCCGAACAATGCCACGTAGATCCGGCTACGGGTCGTTTGGTACCTCCTCCTTTGGCATTCGATGTATTGGATGCTGTAATGGAGAAACTTCCGGGATTCCCCATTGTATTGCACGGTTCTTCTTCGGTTCCCCAAGAAGAGGTCGACACGATCAACAAATACGGAGGCAAACTCGACGCTGCTATCGGTATCCCCGAAGAAGAGTTGCGTAAAGCTGCTAAATCGGCTGTTTGCAAAATCAACATCGACTCCGACAGCCGTTTGGCTATGACTGCGGCTATCCGCGAGGTATTCGCTACGAAACCCGCCGAGTTCGATCCTCGTAAATATTTGGGTCCGGCTCGTGACAACATGGAGAAACTTTATGTTCACAAAATTGAGAACGTATTGGGTAGCGCCGGTAAACTTTAATCGATAGTTCGGTAAGTTAAATAGAATCGCCGATTTCTGAACGGAAATCGGCGGTTTTTTTTTATCTCTTTGTGTGACTGGTTATCATGAAGAAATTTAAAAAAAGAAAGTTCTGCCGGACCATAGATATCATAAAAAAGGGGACTGATAGATAAACGATTCACATCGTTATTGTTTTCCGGCAGAACTTGTTCTTAAATAAATATGTAGGGTTATATCCTATTCGTTCGGATCTATATCCAAAGGATATTTTGTTTAATTCTTTGACAAAGATAATATTTTTTATTGAGAAAACAAAATTATCAATTTCATTCTGTTTATAAATTTGATGAAAAAATCCGAATGTATGAAAACCGATTTGTGAGTTATAACTGGGGTTGAGCCTTTGTTTTTTCGGATAGTTTGGCAACGAGTTTTTCGGTTTCGTTCCATAACCATAATGTTTGTGACGAGTTTTTCAGCGAGGCGGGTATGGGTGCGTGATGTTTTTTGTTGAATATTTCGCCTGAAATTTTACTCGAATCGGGAAAACTTGCCGCAGAGATTGCGCTGATGGCTCCTTGTTGGGGTGTGCTGATGAAGGGGCGGAAAAAGAGATTGGCTAAGGGGTCGACCCACGAATGCATGGTAATCATGTCGGAGTCGACGATTCCGGGGTCGGCGGCGTTGACGGCAATCCCCCGAGGTTGCAACTCTTGTGCGAGCCTTGCGGTGTACAGGGTAAGGGCGAGTTTCGATTTGCTGTATGCCTTGAACCGTTTGTACCCGTGTGGGATACTGTCGAAGAACGAGGGCTCTATTTTCCCGATGTAGCGTGTCAGCGAGGTGGTGGTGACGATACGGCTTCCCGGGTGCATGAGGGGGATAAGCTGTTGGGTGAGGAGTACGGTGCCTATGTAGTTGACCCCAACGGTAGTTTCGAACCCGTCGGTCGTTTGCCCGAAATCTTTGCACATGACGCCGGCGTTGTTGATAAGTGCTTTGATCGAACAGCCTTCGTTGGTAAGCATTTCCCCGAAATGGAGAATGGAGTGAATCGAGGCCAAATCGAGGGGCAAGAGTTTAACTTCTTTATTCCCCGTTTTTTCGATAATTTGTTGCCGTACAGGTTCCGATTTAGCCATATTCCGACAGGCTAAAATCAGAGGCAGCCCTTGTTGGGCAAGCGCTTCGGCTATGGCTTGTCCTATGCTTCCGCTGGCTCCCGTAACGATGTAGTAGTCTTTATTCATCGAGCATACGGTGTTTGACAATGAGACGAATCCGAGTAGGCATGATGGCTGCCAACGGAATGAGAAAACGGTTGAACAGGCCGGGAATCAGTTGCTTTTTGCCTCGGAAGAGGGCATTGAGCGATTTCCGCACCATCTTTTGGGGGGGCATGAGCACTCCCAGCCTTACCCCTAATTTCAACAGCCGGGGAGGCAATCCGTATAGTCCGGTAGCTACACCGCCGGGGCACACGACGGTGACTTTCACCCCATAATCGTGCAGCTCATAAGCCAGTGCCCGGGTGAATACGCGAATGTAGGCTTTGGTGGCCGTATAGAGTGCGATACCGGGGTAGGGTGTCCAGCATGAGAGCGACGACATATTGAGTATGTACCCGCAACGCCGGTTGCACATATCGTTGGCAAAGAGGCGGGATAAGCGGGTAACGGTACCGATGTGTAGTTGCAGCATGGTTTCGATTTTCTCCGGGTCGGTATCGGTTATTTTTCGGAGAGAAAAGATCCCGGCGTTGTTAATGAGTATGTCGACGGTCTTGCCTTTTTCCCGGCAGTAGCGGTAGAGCTCGTCGGCCGATTCTTGGCGGGCCAAATCCATGCAACGGGTTTCGACGGGAACGCCGAACTCGGCGTGAATCGCTTCGGCCTGCTGTTCGAGCTCTTCGCGGTCGATACTGACTAAGACCAGCTTCACTTTTCGGGCGGCCAGTTGCCGGGCAAATTCGAGCCCTATGCCCGAACTGGCTCCGGTAACGAGTGCCGTGTACGACGAGAAATCTTTATTTCGAGTCATTACGGTGAATTTTTTCTATTTCTTTGACAATGCAGGGAGGCAGTTGGCCTTCGAGGTGTTTGTGGCAAGCCATATCGATCGAGTACATACGGGCTATGCAGTAGTTGGTATGGTCGCAGCCGCATCGCTCTTCGCTTTCGTTTTTCATGCGATTGACAAAGTCGGGCTCGTTGATGAGCGCGCGTCCCATCTGTATAAATTCAAATCCGTGGTCGAGGACTTTTTCGATGGCCGGCCGTGCCACCAATCCTCCCACATAGATAAGCGGTAATTTTAATGCTTCGCGGAATTTGAGGGCGTCGTCGAGGAAATAGGCTTCGCGGAACGGGACTTTGGGTATCATAAACCGGCCGGCCATTTTCACGCCGTATTTGAGCCACAAGGTCTTCATGTAGTAAGTGAGGGTAGTGATGGGCATTTCGCCTCGCATGACATACATGGGTGCCTTGCTTACAAAACCGCCGCTCAACACGAGGGCATGGGCTCCCAGTTGTTCCAGCTCGCGGGCGATGAGTAGTCCTTCGTCGATTTCGATACCCCCTTTGAATCCGTCGCGCATATTGGTCTTTACGATAACCGCCATATCGTTGCCGGCGGCTTTCATCACCTGTTCCATGCACATACGCATGAATCGCATACGGTTGTCGAGCGATCCGCCGTATTCGTCGCGGCGATGGTTGGTATAGGGTGACAGGAACTGGCTGATGAGGTAGCCGTGTCCGGCGTGGATTTCTACGGCGTCGAATCCGGCATCGCGGGCGGTATTTACAGCATCGCCAAACGATTTGGCCATCGCCACGATTTCGTCTTTATGCATACCGCGCATGAAGGTGGGCGAGTAGAGGTTGAACCCGGTCGAAGCCGATATGGGTATCTGTCCGGCAGTGCTGCGATGCGACATATTGCCGCAGTGCCCCAACTGAATGGAGGCTTTGGCACCTTCGGCATGAATGGCATCGGTAATGCGGCGCAAGGGTTTTACGATTTCGGGGCGCATCCATAGTTGGCTCTTGAACGAGAGCCCGTTGCGGGTAACCGAGGCGTAGGCGAGTGTAGTCATGCCTATTCCTCCGGCAGCTACGCTGCGATGGTAGTTGTAAAGTTGTTCGGTAGGGGCGTTGTTCTCGCACATACCTTCGAAAGCAGCCGACCGTATGGTTCGGTTTCTCAGTGTCACGGGGCCTATCGAGGCGGGTGTGAAAAGCCGTGAGTTTGGATATTTTTCGTTAGCCATGTTATCAATAGATAAAAGGAATTATTCGTTTTCGTTTTTCTTGGGTAAATTCTTCGCCGAACTCTTGGGTGTACCGCTTGTAAAGTGCGGCCGAACGAGGGGCGAGGTTGGCGAAAGTCCACCATGCGAATACGGCTCCGGCCCACGACCAAGTGAGAATGGCGAATCCCACCCATTCGAGCCATTCGCCGAAATAGTTGGCCGACGATACCCAGCGGAACATTCCGCCTCGGGGGATATAGTGGCGACGGTCACCAGGGTTGCGCAGGTGGCGTATGATGGAGTCGGATTGGATATTGATGAACATACCGGCCAAGAAGACAATGGTCCCGATGATGAATTGGGGTGAACTGAACCATTCGGGGGTATAGTAGTCGAGCGGCGAGATATAGAAAATCCACCCGCCTTGCATGAGTGCGTTGAGCAAGTTGAATATAACCCCCATACTTATGATGCTCAATGGCATACGGCTGTTCCCTTTGATGAGGAAAGGAAATATGAATGAGCGTTGGAAATAGTGGAGTTGAAACAGGAGCAGAAATACAATCCGCACCGGGTCGAAACGATATTCGTCGGGTGCGAATATCCAAAGGAAAGTCATGGCAATAAATACGGGGGCTTCCATGAGTATCCAGCCGATACGGTTGGAGAGTGACAGTCCCCATTTTTTGTCGAAAAACATACCATAACCTGCATTAACAAAATATAAAGCAATAAAAACGATGAGGGCTGTGACAGCCATGACGATTAAGAAAATATTGAATAAAAAAGTTGTGTCCATTCGTGTTTTTCGAGTTAAATAAATAATATGGATAATCTTTTTACAAAAATAGGTAAAAATCGGAGAGATGAAATTTAATTTAAACTACTTTTCCGAAACGGAGCGTTCTTTTACAAAAAGATACATTTTGTGAATGAACAAGGCAATTAATCGATTGTTTTAACAAGAATGAAGGGTTTTGAATATTAAAAATAGATAATTGACGGAAATATACCGATAGAGGATATAATTTTGTAAAAGATATATTTGATGAATGGAGATGAAGAAGATAAGAGAAAGCGTTTTTCTTACGGCGGTTTTGGCTTTGGGAAGTGTGTGTGGATTGTCGGCACAACGGGTCGAGCCCATTGCTTTTGGTGATTTCGAACAGTGGGTTACCCGCGAAATAAAGGAGTCGGCTTTGTTGGGAGGCAAGACAAAAATGGTCTATGCTATTGCTCCCACCCGTTATATCAAGGGGAATAAGGCATACAAAAATATGGGCGGTTCGCCGTGGGCTTCGTCCAATGTGATGGCCAATGTGATGGGTGTGATAAAGACCAGTAACACCGTGCGTCCCGAAAAACGAGCCGATGGAGGGACGTGTGCCCGCATGGAAACGGTTATCGAAGATTGTTGCGTGTTGGGATTGATGAATCTCCATGTGTTGGTGAGCGGTAGTATTTTCTTGGGCGAAATCGATGAGCCTATACGTTCTACAAACGACCCATATAGCAAGATGGAGATGGGAATCCCTTTTACCAAACGGCCGGTCAGGTTGATTTTCGATTATAAATATAAGGCTTCGCCCGACGATTTCCGTACGCAATCGACCGGATTCAGCCCCCGCAAGAAACTCCCCGGCCGGGATAGTGCCGAGGTGTATATTTTGTTGCAGCATCGGTGGGAAGATGCCGACGGAAACGTATATGCCCATCGTGTGGGAACCGGTCGGGAACGATATGTGAAAAGTACTCCCGATTGGGTAAATGGGCATTCCATTCCCATTTACTATGGCGATATTACCGGAAAGTCTTTTTATAAACCCTATATGGGACTTATCTCTGAGGAGAGTGCCTATTATTGCCGGAACAGCAAAGGGAAACTGGTACCGGTTATCGAAGTGGGTTGGGGAGCGGCCGACGAGCCGGTTACCCATATGCTCGTGATGGCTTCGGCCACTTGTGGCACGGCGTATGTCGGCGGATTGGGCAGCGTTTTTTGGATCGACAATGTAGCATTGGGCTACTAAACGGACTGCCTTTTGGAATCGATAAGACGAGATACCCAAACGCCCCTTCGTGTTTATAACGAGGGGGTGTTTGGTTTTGTCAGAATTTAAGGGTAATGTCGACCCCGAAAGTCATTGGCCTCCCCTGTTGAATAAAACTGTTGGGCTCCGATAGGTTTTCGGCGTTCATCGTTTCGAAGTAAAATGCTTGATAATGTCGATTCAGCAGGTTCCTGCCCCAAAGTTTCAAATCGGCATATTTCCCCGAAAGCAGAATCGATGCATTTACCAATCCGTAGAAGTTTTGTGCTGCATTGTTTGCTTCGGTCCAGTATATTTTCCCTTGCCCTAAATATTGCAGGTCGAAGGTCACGTCGGTAGCCTTGTCGATAGGCAGCGTGTAAGCCCCCGAAAGCGCCAGTGTGTGAGCCGGGGCAAAGGGTACGAAGTTGCCGGCATAGTCGTTTGTACCGTCGTTATACTCTTTGAAAGTAGCGTGGGTATAGCCGTATGATGCCGATAACAGGATTCTGTTGGTGGGGGTTGCCCGTAGCGAGGCTTCCAACCCGTAGCTGGCAGTACGCCCCGAATTTTTGGTGACGCGGCCATATCCGCTTACGGCGGCGATTTGCTGGTCGTGGCAATCGATATAGAACAGAGCCAAGTCGGTAAACAGGCGATTGTCGATGAGCTGCGAGCGGCCTCCAATTTCGTAGTTCCAACTGTGTTCGGGTTTGTAAGAGATGGCTTGTTTTACGTCGGGTGTTTCGAAAGAGGGCATCCCCGATGCCCGGCTTGCGACGGGGCGACTGTCGTTGCCTGTCCCGCCGCCCATGTTTTTCATCAATTCGCTCATCATGCTGGTGCGGATTTGCGATTGTATGAGGTTGGAAAACATTTGGAAATTATATCCTCCGGAACGGTATCCCCGGGTTGCCGAGGCATAGATGAAACTTTTGTTCCCGATGGCATATTTTAGCTCGAACTTGGGTGATAATTCGATGGCGTGCATCGATTCTTTCCCATCGATACCGAGGGGTAGGGCAAAGGGTTGCTGTATGGTGATGGGGTGTCCCCCGGCATTGATCGATACGTTGGCTTTCCCCGACAACTCCTGCGTGGCATGAGTGTGATGATGGATTTGGTTGTGTTCGTAGTCGATACGCAATCCTACGGTTGCCGATAATCCGTCGACAAAGATACGGTTGAGTGTCGTTTGTCCGAACGCGGCTGCCCCGTAAGCCGGGGTTTTGTAAATGCCGTCGATATAGAGGTTTTCGTTGTCGATGGCAATCGAAATATCGGGCATATTCGCCAATGCGGGATTTTGTTTAAGGGCTGCCAGTTGCTCGTTGGTTTGCCGGGTGATGAGTAAATCTATACCATCTTTCTTGAAATCGACCGGGCCGTTTGTGCGTGTGTTTTGGTAAAAGCCGAACACGCCGCCTACCCATTCCCATCGTTTCCCCTTATGCGATTTGAAAACGAACTCTTGCGAAACCGCGTGCATTTTTTGTTTTTGTTGCAGGGTAAAGACCGAAAGCGGCGTAAAGTCTTGGTCGAGGTGCATATCGTCGTCGAGATACTGGTATCCGGTTGTCGACGTGAAGATAAAACGCTCGTCGATATATTGAGCCGATAAGCCCGAGGTGAAAAGGTCGCGGCGGTACGATGCCTCGTCGTTATAGCCGATGTCTCCGGCTTTTCCCTGAGTTTGGTCGTAGTAGGCATAGGGATACCCCTGTTGGTCGCTCCCTTCGTAGTCGCCGCTGAAACTCAACTTCCATTGACGGTTTACCCGCCAGTCTATTTGCACACGGCCTCCGCCTGAGCGGGTGCTCCCGCTATTCCTCTTGGTAAATGAGTTTTTGAAATAGCCGTCGTCGGCACGATAGCGGGCATTTACCGAGAACGCCAAATCGTCGGTAACCTTTTGACTGGTACTGGCGGCGACTCCCCACAAGTTGTAGTTGCCGAAACTTAGTTTTACCTTCGACCCTTGTTTTTCCAAAGGCGAAATGGTTTGTATATTGACAAGTCCGGCCATTGTATTTCTGCCGTAAAGTGTTCCCTGAGGGCCTTTCAATACCTCTATATCGGCAATGTCGATAAAATCGAAATCGAAGGCACTTTTGTCCAAATAGGGAACATTGTTTACGTAAAGCCCCACAGCCGGTGAGTTGATACGCGACCCGATCCCTCGGATATAGGCCGAGGAGATGAGTTTGGAGCCGTAGTTGGGAATGAAAAGGTTGGGTACGACCGTAGAAATGTCTTTTACCGAGTGGATATTCATCTCGTCGATTTGCCGGGTATCGAGATACGTAATCGATCCGGGAAACTCAAATAGTTTCGATTCCCATTTGGGAGTGCTGATGATGGTTACCGCACTGAGGTTGTACGTTCGGTTTCCTAATGAGTCGGTAGTTGCCGACAAAGGCATTCCCATCACAGGAAGGAGCCATGTTCCCCATAAGAGAGGAAGCAGAAAATTTTTCATAAATCTTAATTACCTGACAGCAGTTTGTATCTTCGTTAATATAGATAACAAAGTAATGCGAGAAAAAAATCTCCTGCAATCATCAATAATAGTGATTTTTCAGATAAAGAACAGCAGGCTTACAGCCATAACAGCCATACCGGTAATGACACCTCCTATCCCGTAGTGATGGTGCCCGTATTTTTCGGCACCCGGCAGCAGTTCGTCGAACGAGATGAAAATCATGATTCCTGATACGAAAGCCAGCAGTAGGGCGTGAATGGTAGGTGTCCAAAACGGCAGCAGGAATAGAAATCCGATGATGGCTCCCACCGGTTCGGCCATACCCGACAGCAGGGAATACCAAAATGCCTTTTTGCGGCTGCCGGTAGCTTGGTAGATGGGGACAGAGACGGCAATCCCCTCCGGGATATTATGGATAGCAATGGCAATGACAATGGGTATGGCAATGTCGATGTTTCCCAATGCCGAGGCGAATGTGGCGAGCCCCTCCGGGAAATTGTGAATGCCGATGGCCAAAGCCATCAATATTCCGGTACGTTGTAACCGCTGTTGCCCCGAAAGTTCTTCTACCCGGTGAATTTCGTGCGGGTTTTCGTCCTCGGGGATAAGAAAGTCTATTAGGGCGATGAACGATGTGCCCGCAAAGAAAGCCATTAACATATAGATGTTTGATAGGCGGGCCCCGAAATTCTCGCTGAGCATACCCAATGCTTCTGGCATTAATTCCATAAACGAGATATAAACCATCACGCCGGCCGAGAAGCCCAATGCCGCCGAAAGGAACTTGGTATTGGTGCGTTTGGCAAAGAAGGCGATAAAACTCCCTACTCCGGTCGAAAGGCCGGCAATCATGGTTAGGATAAATGCTAAAAGTATAGAATCTGTTTGCATACAATAAGGTACAAATGGGTTTTGTATTTGCCAGCGGTCCAACCACTGGACATGGTTTCCGTTCCCGGTTTACAAAAGTAATGGATAAAAACAATTGCAACTAATCTAATGATAAAAATAACAAAAAAGAGCCAAAGATATTAGGAATAAACCCAAGCCTCTGTGTATCTTTATCCCCCGAAAAAAAGAGATTATGCAGGAATATAACGAAGAGATTGTCATCGAGCAACTGCAAAACCCGGCGACTGTGCGACAGGCGTTCGCCCGGGTGGTGGCGCGGTATAGCGAGCCGTTATATTGGCAAATCAGAAAAATGGTACTTTCGCACGACGATGCCAACGATTTGTTGCAAAATACTTTTTTGAAAGCTTGGGGAAGTATAGAATATTTCAGAGGCGATGCTAAGTTGTCGACTTGGCTCTATCGTATAGCCGTGAACGAGACCCTTACCTTTTTGTCCAAAGAGCGGGAACGTCGCAATCTCACGGCCGACGATGCCGACGATTTTCTGTTGACGAGTATCGAGAGCGACGACTATTTCGATGGAGATCGGGTTCAAAAACTCTTGCAACAGGCTATTTTGCAACTCCCGGAGAAACAAAGGCTGGTGTTTAATATGCGCTATTTCGATGAAATGAAGTACGAGGATATGTCCGAGATTTTGGGTACGTCGGTAGGAGCCTTGAAGGCTTCGTACCATCATGCTGCGAAAAAAATAGAGGAATATCTGCAAGCACATATTTAAACCTTTTTCTTTTTTTCGTGTCTAACAAACAAAAGGTGCAGCTATGGAAAAGAAAACTCCCCTATTAGATGAAATCGGTCGGAAGCACGGGCTGAAAGCCCCGGAGGGTTATTTCGACGATTTTACCGAGAAGATGGTCGACCGTCTTCCTGAGCGGGAAATCCCCGAACCGGTGCAGCCTGCCTTGTGGCTGCGGGTAAGGCCGTGGGTATATATGGCCGCCATGTTTGCCGGGATATGGCTCATGTTGAAAATGTTTACCGGAATATTCTCGGTAGAGAAGGGCGAGACCCCCGATGTGGAAATGACAGCATCCGTAGTCGAAGATACCTCGGTAGAAGACGAGTGGATCGCTCATTATGTCGACGATTATACAGCCTACGAGATCTATTATACCGATGGCGATTATTAAAGAACGAATACCCATAACCGTTATGAAAAAAATAGTTTTATTGTTTACGGCTTTTGTGTGGTTGGCTTTGCCGGTATCGATCAATGCCCAAAATGGCAACGATGCCGAGAAGAAGCAGCAACGGAAAGAGAAATTCGACCAGTTTTGCCAGTTCCGCCGCGACTATATGATGAAACAGATAGAGCTTACCGAACAGGAGGCCAAGCAGTTTTTCCCGTTATATGAAGAGCTGGAAGGGAAAAAATGGAAAATAGACAAGGAGGCCCGCGAGTTTGCTCGCCGGGTGGCGCGGTCGACCACTGCCGTTACCGATACCGAATATGAAAAAGCGGCACAGGCTTTGCTCGAAAAAGACGAGAAGATGGCCCAGCTCGATCGGGAGTATTACGATAAGTTTAAAGTGTTCCTGTCGAACGAAAAACTTTTCAAATTCAAAAACGCTCAAATGAAATTCCCACGGGCCATGATGAAATGGCATGGTGGCAAGAATGCCCAACACAAAGGGAAAGGACGGTAGTATTGAAGGTAACAGGGGGATAACCCCCACCGGATAAAACAAGTCCCAAGAGTGAGAAGAACTTTTGGGACTTGTCGTTTTAATAATGATTGCTATTTTTTATTGGGTATCTATGAACCATTTACAAAGTGGATTGTTTGGTTTATATACTGTGTTATGTGTGTGATGGCGGAGGAACCGTAGCTTTGGTGGTTGCGATTCCCCCGCTTTTTCTTTTGCCGGTTTTTTTAAGAATCGCAACGGGAGGGCGAACGGGGTTCAATCAGTTTTGTTTAAAGATGTATATGATTACGCCCGTTTGGTTGGACGAGCCCGAACTCCGTTCGAACCGCGATTTGCGGGCTGCGGCTTCGGCCGAAGCTCGTAGTTTGGGATTGGAGAATGCGGTACCTTTGCTGCCGTTTACCGTGGCGATGGCGTTGATGACTTCGCCTTGCGGATTTACGGTAATAGATATGGCTATGGTCCCGGCGTCGTTGCTGTTGTCGTATTGAGGATAGGGCAGGGAGCCTACCAGTCCCCGGCCGCCCAAATTGTAACCTCCGTATCCTCCGACACCGGTTATTTCGCCGGTCGAGGCATTGCCGAAGGGATTGCCTTGTGTGCCGCTGCCCGTGTCGCTGTCGCCTCGGCTACCGTCGTTCGATACCCCTTTCCCGAAGGCGTTTTTCACCTGGTTGGCAATGCGGTCGTCTTGTTTGTTCTCTTGCGAGGGTTGTTCTTTTTTCTTTTCGCTTTTCTCTTTTTCCTCTTCGATATGGATACTCTCTTCGTCGTTTTGGGTGAGTAGTTTGTCGTCGTTTTCGTCGGGCTGCTTGGCTTCTTGGGCTTGTTGCGGTTGGTTGGCATTCGATTCGAACATACCCGATGCTTCGTCGACAAATCCTACCTGCACCAAAACGCCGCTTCCCGACCCTATGGGCTCTTGACCCAAGACCGAGAGCCACAAGATAAGCAGGAGTATCGCGTGCAGGGCTATTGTGGCGACGAGGGCTTGTATTTTTTCTTTTTGGGGCTGTTCCACGGGAGAGGCGGCAGAGGGTTATTGGTTTTTAATGGGTTTGGTAGCCAAAACCATTTTTAAATGGTTGTCGTTGGCGATGTTGAGCACTTTGACAATTTCGCGGTAGGGAACCGTTTCGTCGGCATACAGGGCGACAAACCGTTCGGGATCGTTGAGGGGCGTTTCGGCAAGTTGCTGAACCAACTGGTCGTAGGTGACGGGTTTTGCCGCTTCGTTGCCGAATGCAACGTAATAGTTGAGGTTTTCGTCGATGGTTACCCGGGTGAGCGGTTTTGCCGCCGCTTGCTGGTTGCTTTGCGGGAGGTTCACCTTGATGGAGTTCGGGAAAACGATCGTCGAGGTAATCATAAAGAAGATGAGCAGCAGGAAGATGACATCGGTCATGGATGCCATGCTGAATGCTGCGTCTATTTTATGTCGTCGTTTGAGCGCCATGATCCTTCGGTTTTATTCGGCCGGCTCGTTGAGCAGGTCCATAAATTCCATAGTTTTCGACTCTAACTGGTTCATTACGCCATCGACGCGAGCTACCAAGTAGTTGTAGGCAAACAGGGCGATGATACCTACTACAAGTCCGGCAACGGTGGTTACCAAAGCTTCGTAGATACCCCCCGAAAGGGTCGATATGTCGGCGTTGTTTCCGGCCGAAGCCATATTGTAGAATGCCCGAACCATACCGGTAACCGTACCGAGGAATCCCAACATGGGAGCTCCGGCGGCGGTAGTGGCCAGCCACGGGAATCCTTTTTCGAGTTTGGCAATTTCGATGTTCCCCACGTTTTCGATGGCAACCAGTACGTCGTTCATGGGACGGCCCAATCGCGAAATTCCTTTGGCTATAAGGCGCGAATAGGGGGTATTGGTTTTTTTGCAGAGCTTCATGGCGCTGTCGATGTCGCCTTCGTGGATATAGTCTTTGATACGCTCCATGAAAGAGTTGTCTTCGCGGGCAGCCCGTCGAATGACTTGCAACCTTTCAAAAAAGATATAGATGGAGAGCAGGGATAGGAGAAGCAGCGGAATCATAATGATACCGCCTTTACAGGCCAGTTCCCACAGATTGAGGTCGCTCGCCGTTTCGATGGTGGGCGTGAGTACGGGAGGCGTAGCCAGTGTGTCGGTGGTTTGCAGAAGCAAAGACAATAGGTTCATGGGAATTTATTTAAAGGGTTATTTCAGACATTCTTTATATTGTTTAATGGTCTCTTGGAGACCCAAGTAGAGCGCGTCGCAAATGAGACAGTGTCCAATGGATACCTCGCTGAGCAACGGGATTCTCTCGTGCAGATACCGAAGGTTTTCGAGGCTCAAATCGTGCCCCGCGTTTACTCCAAGACCTAAGCTGCGTGCATATTCGGCGGCCTTGACAAACGGCTCGATAGCCGCTTCGCGGTCTTGGCTGTACCCGGCAGCATACGGTTCGGTATATAACTCTATGCGGTCGGCTCCGGTTTTTGCGGCATATTCGATCATTTCCAAATCGGGCTCTACAAAAATAGAGGTGCGTATGTTGACGCTTTTGCAGGTGTCGATGACTTTGGAGAGGAAATCGAAGTTAGTTTTGGTATCCCAGCCGGCATTCGAGGTGATTACGTCGTGAGCGTCGGGAACGAGCGTCACTTGTGTGGGTTTCACTTTCAGCACCATATCGAGGAATTTTTCCGAAGGGTTGCCTTCGATATTGAATTCGGTGCTTACCGCCGGTCGCAATTCGTAGACGTCGGCATAGCGAATGTGCCGTTCGTCGGGGCGGGGGTGTACGGTAATGCCTTCGGCTCCGAAGGCTTCGCAGTCCAACGTAACTTTCAGCACGTTGGGCATATTGCCGCCTCTCGCATTTCGCAAGGTGGCTATTTTGTTGACATTAACGCTTAATTTTGTCATATCTTTTTTTACCTTAATCGTTTTCGGTGATGGTTCACATGAGGTTTTCCCTGCGAAGTTTCAACTTATAAAAGGGGCTGCCTCGTTCTTCAACCGAAAAAATAGCTATATTTGTATGATCTTTTGTGCGGGTACGGTTCTCTTGCGGGAATAGGAACGGCAAGGCTCCATAGCACCGAAGAAATCGTACCTTTACATTCCCTGCAAAAGTAATACGAATTACAGAAATATGAGCAAAAAATGAAAGCAAAAGATATGATATTGCCCGAAATACCCGTTTTAACCCCGGTTATGAAGGTGAGCGAAGCTCTGCCGATTATGCAAGCGGCGGGCTTTTCGAGCTTGCCGGTGGTGGAGGAGAGTATGTATGTGGGTATTGTTCACGAGCGGGAGTTGATGCAGGAGTTGGCGTCAGCAGCGATCGGACGGGATAATTTGCGACGTCCGGCAGTTCGTGAGGATGCTCATTTACTGGCGGTTGTCAATCAGTTTGCCCAATATTCCGACGACCTTCTTCCGGTAATTACTCCTCAACAGCGTTACGCCGGGAGCATACCGGCTCGTGCCGTGATGGAGGGGGTGGCACGGTTGTGCCAAACTTCGTCGTCGGGAGCCATCATCGAGTTGGAGATTCCCCGGGCCGACTATTCGGCAACCGAGCTTTCCCGGTTGGTGGAGGATAACGATTGCCGGGTAATCAATTTGATGATACGTCCCGACGAAAAGTCGGGCGCATGGCGCGCGTGCCTGCGTATCGATCGGGAGGATGCCGCCCCGGTGCTGCGTTCGTTGGAGCGGTTCGATTACCGGGTGTTGCGTTGTTACCAACTGCATGGGGCGATGGACGATCGCATGGAACAACGGATAAAAGAGTTGATGTATTATCTTGAAATGTAGGTAGAGTATGAAGATTTTGTTGTTCGGTCATAATTATCAGGGTTCCCGGTTGGAACAGGTCCGCGGGGTGTTGCAGGCATTGTCGCAAGCTCACGAATTGTTGGTGGGGGATAGCGAATTTTATGCCTTTTTGTCGGAGGCTTTGCCCGATGTGAGCAGGCGGATAGTCCCGGTAAGTTGTAGCAACGGCTGTGTGGCCGATATGGCATTGAGCATAGGGGGCGACGGTACTTTTTTGCGGGCTGCCGAGAAGATTGGCGACCGGGGTATTCCCGTCTTGGGGGTGAACATCGGGCGTTTGGGTTTTTTGGCCGACGTGCCGGCCGAAGATACTTCGGTGGTACTTTCCGAGATTATGGCGGGCAATTATAAAATAGAAGAGCGCACGTTGCTGCACGTGAAGTGCGACGATTTGCCCGATGATTTTTGGCCTTATGCTCTTAACGAAGTAGCTGTGTTGAAACAAGATACCTCGTCGATGATTTCCATTCATACCACTGTGGGAGACAGTTACTTGAATACTTATCAGGCCGATGGCCTCATTGTGGCTACACCCACAGGCTCTACGGCCTATTCGATGAGCGTGGGCGGTCCCATTCTCATGCCGCAGTCGGCCAGTTGGGTGATTTCGCCTGTGGCTCCCCATAGTTTGACCATACGACCTTTGGTGGTAAACGACGATGTGGAGATAACTTTGCGGGTCGATAGCCGTAGCCATAGTTATCTGCTCAGTCTCGACGGGCGTTCGGTTATGCTCGACACGGCCACGCAAGTGATGTTGAGCAAGGCACCGTTTACCGTAAAGGTGGTGAAGCGGCTGGGACACAGTTTTTCGGCTACGCTTCGGGCGAAGTTGATGTGGGGCGTAGACAAACGGGAATAACTTCGTTCCCCGATATGAATTTCTAGAAAAGACAAGCAAACACCCCGGAGGAGCAAAGTTGTTCTCTTCGGGGTGTTTCGGGTTTTAATCAGGAAGCTATGCGGTTATATATTTAGCCACGATTGTTCGGGAATGGCGATGAACGTTGCGAAAAAGAGTCCGATAAGGGAGAGGATCCAAAGGACAAGCAGCGTGATGTTGAGTGCCGTAGATTGTGGTTTCCAATGGAATATGGACCCCAACACCGCCCGGAGTATGGCATACAGGGGTATCCCGAAGGTGAGGAGCAGCGATACGGTGAATGCAATTAGTTCCCAATGCCCGTTGAGAACGGTGATGTGTCCGGGGAAAATCGAGATAAAGGGTGTGGTTATAGCCGTTGTTCCTAAGAAAAGAAAAGCCAGCAGGCTGATAACGCAGGTTACCAATGCTCCGATAATCGAAAGGGCGATGAGTGCCCCAATGCAGATGAAGAAAAATTTGAAGACCCCGCGGAATATTTCGCCCACTGTTTGGCCGAACGAGCGGAGTGTGCCGGAAGATTGATTGTTCCCATGCTCTTCTTCGACCGCCCGGCGTATGTTGTCGATGGTTGGCGTTTCGCCCCGCATTTCGAGTTTTTGCGAGGTGGTGCGGGCTTCGGGTATGCAGATCCACAACAGCAGATATATCCATACCGACGACCCCCATAACGGAAGGAGCAAAACCATGACGATACGTACGGCTACCACGTCGATTCCCAAATAGTGGGCGATACCCGATGCTACGCCGCCCAATACGCGGTTGTCGGGGTCGCGGTAGAACCGACGGCGGCGAGGCGTGTGCGCTTCGTCGGTAAATTCGGTGGGGTTGCCGGTTGAGCTGTCGGTAGTTTCGCTTTCGAGCGGGTTCTCTATTTCGTCGGGTTTCCCCATGATGGCAATTACTTCGTTAACCTCTTGCAGGGTGATTACCTGCTTGTCGAAACCCAACCGTTCTTTGAATAGTTCGGCTATACGGCTTTCGATGTCGTTTATAATTTCCTGCCCGCCCTCTTCTTTTTTGAAATGGCGGCTTAGCGATTGTAGGTAGGCTTCGAGCAGTTCGTAGGCGTCGTCGTCGATGTTGAAAATGATTTTGTCGAGGTTGACGGTTACAGTTTTTTTCATATTCGGTGTATTGTTTTTTTTATTGTTCCTTGATATGGGCGACGACTTGGTTTAATTCGTCCCAAGCGCTGTCGAGTTCGTTGAGAAAAAGAATCCCTTCGGGGGTAAGCTCGTAATATTTGCGGGGTGGCCCTTGTGTCGATTCTTCCCACACATAGGTGAGCAACCCCGAATTTTTAAGCCGGGTGAGCAACGGGTAAAGTGTGCCTTCCACCACGATGAGTTTCGAGGCTTTGAGCGATTGAATAATGTCCGGGACATAGGCTCTTCTTTTTTGCAGAATGAGCAGCGTGCAATATTCCAATATCCCTTTTCGCATTTGCGATTTTACATTGTCGGTGTTCATATTTAGTACCTTTTACGGCACAAATATATGTATTATTTGGTAGTGTGTATTGCATAGTACTTGTAACATAAGATATTTTAACAATATCTTTATGTTCGATCGATTCGATAGGATTCCTTGAGAGGGGAATTTGTTCCTGACTGTAAATGCATTATCTTCGCAGGAAAAATGAGATAACATATCCATGTATACGTTTTGCGATGAAGAGTTTGGCGAAGTGCGGTTGCGAGCCGACAGTCGTGCCTGTCGAGTAATATTCCGGGTAAAGGAGGGGCTGTTGTATGTGACCGTTCCCCGGGAATATACTTGGTCGCAAATCGCAAATGTGATGGACGAGAACAGAGAGCGACTGAGATTGCTTTTTGCGCGATATGAAGCAACCCGGGAAAAACGCCGATTGTCGATAGGCGATCGTATTCCCTGTTATGGGGGAGATATATGTTTGTTGCCGGGGATAGATTCGAAGCGATTTCTTTTTCGGTATCAGGGCGATTGTTTGCAGGTGTTTTGTCCCCAGCAGGCCGATTTGAACGAGCCGAATGTGCATAAAATCCTGTCGCGGGGTGTTTGCCGTTTTGTATACCGCCGGGCGCAGTCGTTGTTGCCTCGCCGTTTCGTACAGGTGTCGGGGCGTTTGGGTATTTCGCCGGTTCCTCTTTCGGTGGGACGAGGCCGTCGTAAATTAGGACATTGTACTTTCAAAGGCGAAATACAGTTGTCGTTTTATTTGATGTTTTTGCCCGAGGAGCTTATCGACTATGTTATCTGCCACGAATTAGCCCACTTGCGATATATGAATCATGGACCCCAGTTTCATGCCTTGTGCAATCGGTATTGCGGGGGAAAAGAACTTTTGTTGCGTAAAAAATTGCGTTCATTCCCTTTTTTGATAAGTTAAATAAATGTATATACAATAAAAATTGTTTAAATTATAGGCGCTGATTATTCTATTTCGAGGCGAGCAATAGAGAGCGATTTGTGTATTATATAATATTGTGTTATCTTTGCAGCGATAGGATTGGAAGAGGGGGCAACGGTGTCCCCTCGTTTTTTTCCTGATGGAGGAATATGATAGACAAAAAAGAGTTAGAAGCATTGGTAGAAGAGGGGCTTTCGGGCAGCGACTGTTTTGTAGTCGATGTTCAGGTAAAACCCGACAATGTTTTGGTGGTGGAAATAGACAATAAAGAGGGTGTGGATATAGAGCGTTGTGAGACGTTGCACCGTTTTTTGGAGTCGAAACTCGATCGCGATGTCGAAGATTATGAATTGGAAGTAGGTTCGGCAGGCATCACCAGTCCCTTCAAAGTGTTGAAACAATACGAAAAGAATATAGGCAATGAGGTGGAGCTACTGACCAAGAAAGGAGAAAAACTTTCGGGTATATTGAAGAGCGCCAGTGCCGACAATTTTGTCGTAACGGTGACCAAGAAGGTGAAGAGCGAAACCAGCAAACGCAAAGTGGAGGTGGAAGAAGATTACACCTTCGGTTATGAAGAAGTAAAATATACAAAATATCTAATCAGATTTAAGTAATATGGCAAAAAAAGAGGAACCCGTTAGCATGGTCGACACCTTTGCAGAGTTCAAAGAGTTGAAAAACATCGAGATAACTACGATGATTAGTGTGCTGGAAGAATCTTTCCGCAACGTATTGGCAAAGATGTTCGGGACCGATGAAAATTTCGATATAATCGTGAACCCGACCAAAGGGGATTTTGAGATATGGCGCAACCGTGAGATTGTAGAAGATGGTGCCGTAACGGACAGTAACCTGCAAGTTTCTCTGTCGGAGGCACGAAAGACCGATCCCGATTTCGAGGTTGGTGAAGAGATGACCGACGAAGTGCATTTCGAGAAATTCGGCCGTCGGGCAATCCTGAATTTGCGTCAGACTTTGGCCTCGAAGATTCTCGATTTGCAAAAAGATGCCATTTACAATAAGTATAAAGATAAGATTGGCGAGTTGGTAAGCGCCGAGGTTTACCAAATATGGAAAAAAGAGATGCTGTTGATCGACGACGACGGTAATGAATTGCTGTTGCCGAAAACCGAACAGATACCATCGGACTTCTATCGCAAGGGCGAAACCGTGCGGGCTGTGGTGCTCGATGTCGACAACAAGAACAACAATCCCAAGATTATCGTTTCGCGTACGTCGAACGATTTCTTGCGCCGCCTTTTCGAATTGGAAGTGCCCGAAATACACGACGGACTTATCCTTATAAGAGCCATTGCCCGTATACCGGGCGAGCGGGCCAAGATAGCCGTCGAGTCGTACGACGACCGTATCGACCCGGTAGGTGCCTGTGTGGGTGTGAAAGGATCGCGTATTCACGGAATCGTACGAGAGTTGCGTAACGAAAATATCGATGTCATCAACTATACAGCCAATCCTTCGTTGTTTATACAACGTGCGTTAAGCCCCGCCAAAATCTCGTCCATACGGTTGAACGAGGAGGAGAAAAAGGCCGAGGTATTCCTCAAACCCGAGGAGGTGTCGCTCGCGATTGGTAAAGGGGGGTTGAATATCAAGTTGGCTTGTATGCTCACGGGCTACAATATAGATGTTTACCGCGATATAGACGAGGCGGAAGAAGAGGATATTTATCTCGATGAGTTTAGCGACGAAATCGACGATTGGGTAATAGATGCCTTGAAAGGTATCGGTTGTGCTACGGCGAAGAGCGTATTGGCCTTGCCGCGTGAAACCCTGATCGAGAAAGCCGACCTCGAAGAGAACACCGTAGACGAGGTTCTCGCCATATTGAAGGCGGAGTTTGAAGAATAATCCGTTTTCGGGGAGCCGAATTTTTTTCGGCTCTTCTGCCTGAGTAACGAGGCATCTTTTCATTCTTCCATTATTTATAAACTAAAACTGAGTATGTCGATAAGGTTAAATAAAGTAGCAAGAGATTTGAATGTAGGAATCCAGACCGCTGTCGAGTTCCTGCAAAAGAAAGGTTTTACGGTAGAAGCAAACCCCAATACCAAAATAACCGACGAACAGTATGCACTGCTCGTTAAGGAGTTTAATAAAGATAAGAATCTGAAACTCGAATCGGAGAGTATCAGTCTTGAACGTCATAAAGAAAAAAACAGAGCTACGGTAACGTCCGATGCAGAAGAGGGCAATAACGCTTCATCGGCAGGGAAGGAAGAACCGAAAGAGTTGAAAACTATCGTTACCGAGATACAACGCCCGAAGATCGTAGGGCAAATCGATCTCTCCGCACTGAATCGGCCGAAAGCGTCGGAGCCGAAAGCCAAAGGAGCCGTCGAGGAGAAGAAAGAACCCGCGGTTGCCGAACCTGTGGCGAAAGAACCCGAAGTACAAACGGTCGAGAAGGCTCCTGTTGTTGAGGAGCCAGTGGCCGAGGTTCCTGCTGAGGATACGAAGCCCGTACCTCAACCTGCCGAAAATCCTTCGGAGGCCGAGCCAGAGGTGAAAGAACCGGCAACAGAGGATAAAGAAGAGGAAGAAACTTCGCATGACGATGAGGTGTTTACTCTTAATCGACCTACTTTTACATCGAACATCAATGTCGTAGGAAAAATCGATCTTGATGCTTTGAACCAACAGACCCGACCGAAGAAGAAGAGCAAAGAGGAGAAACGGAAAGAGCGGGAGAATAAAGAAAAACAGCGTCAAGATACCCATAAAGATGTTGGTGGCGACGATACCAATGCACAAGGTGGCGAGCGCCGTAAACGCCAACGGATCAACAAAGAAAAAGTAGATATATCGAAAAGCATTTCGAATATGGGTGGCGGGCAACCTGCCCGGGGCGGCAATGGCAAGAACAACGCCGCAAACAACAAACTCAATAAGCAGAAACAACGTCCCATAAAGGCTGAGGTTAGCGAAGAAGATGTACAGAAACAAATCAAGGAGACACTGGCTCGCCTCACTACCAAAGGTCAGAAGAAATCGGCCAAATGGCGGAAGGAAAAACGCGAAGCCTTCTCGAATCGCGAACGTGAACTCGCCGAAATAGAAGAGGCCGAAAGCAAGATTTTGAAACTTACCGAGTTCGTTACCGCCAACGACTTGGCTTCGATGATGGACGTACCTGTCAACGAGGTAATTGCCACCTGTATGAGTATTGGCATGATGGTGTCGATAAATCAGCGTCTCGATGCCGAAACCATCAATATCGTAGCCGAGGAGTTCGGTTTCAAAACCGAATATGTGAGTGCCGAGGTGGTAGAAGCCATTCACGAAGAAGAGGATAAAGAAGAAGATTTGCAATCGCGTCCGCCGGTAGTAACCGTAATGGGTCACGTAGACCACGGTAAAACATCGTTGCTCGACTACATTCGCAATTCGAATGTGATTGCCGGCGAGGCCGGAGGTATCACCCAGCACATCGGTGCTTATAATGTGAAGCTCGACGATGGCCGCCGTATCACCTTCCTCGATACTCCGGGTCACGAAGCATTTACCGCCATGCGTGCCCGCGGTGCCCAAATGACCGATATTGCCATTATTATTGTGGCTGCCGACGACAATGTGATGCCGCAGACGGTCGAGGCTATCAACCACGCTTCGGCTGCCGGTGTGCCTATTGTTTTTGCCATCAATAAAATAGATAAACCCAATGCCAACCCCGACAAGATTAAAGAGGAATTGGCCAACATGAACTACTTGGTTGAGGAGTGGGGCGGTAAATACCAGTCGCAGGAAATTTCGGCGAAAAAAGGTACCGGGGTCCATGAATTGATGGAGAAGGTATTGTTGGAGGCCGAGTTACTCGATTTGAAGGCCAACCCCAATCGCAAGGCCACCGGTTCGATTATTGAATCGACGTTGGACAAAGGCCGTGGCTATGTAGCCACCGTACTGGTACAGAACGGAACTTTGCGTAAAGGCGATGTGGTATTGGCCGGAACCAATCACGGAAGGGTAAAAGCTATGTTCAACGAGCGTAATGTCCGTATCGAACAAGCAGGTCCTTCGGCTCCCGTACAAATCCTCGGTTTGAATGGTGCGCCCCAAGCCGGCGATGTATTCCACGTGATGGATACCGAGCAAGAGGCAAGAGAGATTGCCAACAAGCGCGAACAGTTGCAACGCGAGTTGGGATTGCGTACTCACAAGCTTTTGACACTCGACGATATAGGCCGACGGATTGCCGTAGGCAACTTCCAAGAACTGAATTTGGTGGTGAAAGGCGACGTGGACGGTTCGGTCGAAGCGTTGAGCGATTCGCTCATCAAGCTGTCTACTCCCGAGATACAAATCAACGTATTGCACAAGGCCGTGGGACAGATTTCCGAATCGGATATTACACTGGCTGCCGCTTCGAATGCCATTATCATAGGCTTCCAAGTGCGTCCGTCGGTTGCCGCCCGTCGATTGGCCGAGAAAGAGGGTGTGGATATACGCCTCTACTCGATTATCTACGATGCCATCGAGGAGGTAAAATCGGCTATGGAAGGAATGTTGTCGCCCGAAATCAAAGAAGAAATTTTGGGTACGGCCGAGGTATTGGAAACCTACCACATCACCAAAGTGGGAACGGTGGCCGGCTGTATTGTGAAAGAGGGCAAACTCAAACGGTCGAGCAAGGTACGGTTGATTCGCGACGGTATAGTTATTTATAGCGGCGATCTGGGCTCGTTGAAACGATTCAAGGACGACGTGAAAGAGGTTACCACCGGATTTGAATGCGGATTGAACATTACCAATTACAACGATGTGAAGATAGGCGACCTTGTAGAAGCCTACGAAGAAGTGGAAGTGAAAAAGACCCTTTGATGACAGAAACGGGTTTCGCATATCGAAGGCTGCTCTGTAAAAAAAACGGGGCAGCCTTTGTTATCGGTTTTCGTGTATAATAAGGCCGAAATGGGAAACTTATTCAAAATAAAAAAGTAATTTTGCAACACTAAGGAACGATAGTTGGAGATGAACTATATAGATTTTTCCATATTGTTGATTGCCGTGGTAGGAGCGTTGTATGGGCTTATCAAAGGCGTGTTGCGGCAGTTGGGTTCGCTGGGCGGTTTTGTGGCGGGAGTGATAGTCTCGCGACTGTTTGGCGAATCGTTTGGCAGATTGTTACAGGAGATGTTCGACCTGCCTGTTGGTGTAAGTCGGATTATCGCATACTCCCTGTTGTTCCTTGTCGTGTATATCGTGTGTGTACAGTTGATGAGGTTGATACACCACATCAGTCGCCAAGTGGCGTTGGGCTGGCTCGATCGATTGGCAGGAGCCTTGTTCGGCGCCGTTAAATATTGGGTAATATTGAGTATTGTATTGAATCTTGTCCATATTATCGATCCCAAAGGAAAACTCATTCCCGAACAGGTGATCTCGGCTTCGCGTTTTTACGGTTATACCATGCAGGCTGCGCCGACGCTTTTCTCGATAGCGCAAGAGACACTCGTCTCGACAACCAAACCGTCGTCGGGATTGTTTATTCCTTACTCGATGGACGAGGATTATTCACTATATTGTGAAAACAGAAAAGTCGACAAAAAATGAAACAAGACCATTCGAATGAAATATTGAACGACGTTACCTCTAACGATTACAAATATGGTTTTGTAACCGATATAGAGACCGATATTATTCCTAACGGGCTCAACGAGGATATTATCCGCCATATCTCGGAGAAGAAAGGCGAACCCGGGTGGCTGCTCGAATTTCGCTTGAAAGCGTATGCCCATTGGAAAACTATGGAGATGCCCCATTGGGCACACCTGACGATTCCCGAGATCGACTACCAAGCCATTAGCTATTATGCCGCTCCCAAGACCAAGACGGCACCTAAAAGCCTCGAAGAGGTTGATCCCGAATTGCGAAAGACTTTCGACAAACTGGGTATCTCGCTCGAAGAGCAGATGAAACTGTCGGGAATTGCCGTTGATGCCGTAATGGACAGTGTGTCGGTGCGGACGACCTTCCGGGAAAAACTGGCCGAGTTGGGCGTGATTTTCTGTTCGTTCAGCGAGGCCGTGAAAGATTATCCCGATTTGGTGAAACGCTATTTGGGTTCGGTGGTGTCGTATCGCGACAACTTCTTTGCCGCACTCAACTCGGCGGTATTCAGCGACGGGTCGTTTGTCTATATTCCCAAAGGCGTGCGTTGCCCGATGGAGTTGTCGACCTATTTCCGTATCAATGCCGCCAATACGGGTCAGTTCGAGCGTACGCTTATTGTGGCCGACGACGATAGCTATGTGAGCTACCTCGAAGGTTGTACGGCGCCCATGCGCGACGAAAACCAACTGCACGCTGCTATTGTCGAAATTGTGGTACACGACCGTGCCGAAGTGAAATATTCGACGGTGCAAAACTGGTATCCCGGCGACAAGGAGGGGAAAGGCGGCATTTACAATTTCGTAACCAAGCGCGGTATGTGCAAGGGCGACCATTCGAAACTGTCGTGGACACAGGTTGAGACGGGTTCGGCCATCACGTGGAAATATCCCAGTTGCGTATTGGCCGGCGACCATTCGGTGGGCGAGTTTTATTCGGTGGCCGTGACCAATAATTTCCAACAGGCCGATACCGGTACGAAGATGATCCACATTGGCAAGAATACACGCAGCACCATTGTGTCGAAAGGTATCTCGGCAGGCCGCAGCCAAAACAGCTATCGGGGTCTCGTAAAGGTATTGCCCGGTGCCGAAAATGCCCGGAACTTTACCCAGTGCGACAGCCTGTTACTTAGTTCCGATTGCGGGGCACACACATTCCCGTATATGGATATACAAAACGAATCGGCTGTGGTGGAACACGAAGCTACTACTTCGAAAATCAACGAGGACCAAATATTCTATTGCAACCAACGGGGAATCTCCACCGAGGATGCCGTGGGACTTATCGTGAACGGATATGCCAAAGAGGTAATGAACAAATTGCCGATGGAGTTTGCCGTCGAAGCGCAGAAATTGTTGCAAATTTCGCTCGAAGGCTCGGTGGGATAAAAAATTTGTGATTCCCGTGATTCCGTTGCGGCAAAATGTAAAACTGAAAAAAATAAAACCAAATATCTATGTTGAAGATTAACGACTTGCATGCCAATATAAATGGTAAAGAGATATTGAAAGGAATCAACCTCGAAGTGAAACCGGGTGAGGTCCATGCCATTATGGGACCGAATGGTTCGGGAAAGAGTACCCTTTCGGCCGTGTTGACCGGGAATCCGGCCTATGAAGTCACACGGGGCAGTGTGGAGTTTTACGGAAAGGACCTCTTGGCCTTGTCGCCCGAGGACCGCTCGCACGAGGGACTGTTTCTTAGTTTCCAATATCCGGTGGAAATTCCGGGCGTGAGCATGGTTAACTTTATGCGTACGGCGGTAAACGAACAGCGCAAATACAAGGGGCTCGAACCGTTGTCGGCTACCGATTTCTTGAAACTCATGCGCGAGAAACGCGAGATTGTAGAGTTGGATAACAAGTTGGCCAGCCGTTCGGTAAACGAAGGTTTTTCGGGTGGCGAGAAAAAGCGGAACGAGATTTTCCAAATGGCTATGCTCGAACCCCGCCTCTCTATTCTCGACGAGACCGACAGCGGCCTCGACATCGACGCTCTGCGTATTGTTGCCGGCGGTGTGAACAAGTTGAAGTCGGAGAAGAATGCAACAATCGTGATTACCCATTACCAACGGTTGTTGGACTATATCGCTCCCGATTTTGTCCATGTATTGTACAAAGGACGTATTGTAAAATCGGGCGGTCCCGAACTGGCTCTCGAATTGGAAGAGCGCGGGTATGATTGGATAAAAAAAGAGTTGGGCGAAATATAAGTGGGTATGAGTGCAGTACAGCAATACATAGAATTGTACAGGTCGCAGAGGGATTTAATCGCATCGCATTCGTCGGCCGTGATGAATGGTTTGCGCGAGGAGGCTGTGGCTTTGTTGGAGCGTAAGGGTTTACCTTCGTTGAAAGACGAAGAGTTTCGCCGTACCGATGTAGAATCGCTTTATGCTCCCGATTATGGCTTGAATTTGGCTCGGCTGAATATAGAGACCAACCCTTATGAAGTATTTCGGTGCGATGTGCCCAACCTGAGTACGCTGCTCTATTTTGTGGTCAACGATTCGTTTTACAAGTCGGTTCGGCCGGCGGCTGCCAAGCTCCCCGAAGGGGTTTTGGTGGGTGGCCTTCACGACCTGTCGGTGCAATATCCCGAATTGGTGTCGCGCTATTACGGAAAAATAGCCGATATGAATCGCGACGGTACCGTGGCTTTGAATACCGCTTTTGCGCAAGATGGGTTTTTCTTGTATGTCCCCGATGGGGTAGTGGTTGAGAAACCCATACAGTTGGTGAATATTTTGTTCGGGAGTGTCGATTTCATGGTGAACCGCAGGTTGCTGATTGTCGTGGGAAAAGGTGCGCAGGCCAAATTGCTGGTGTGCGACCACTCGGACGACACGTCGGCAAACTATATGTCGTCGCAGGTGTGCGAGATATTTGTGGACGACGATGCCGTGTTTGATTACTACGATATGGAGGAGTCGTCGGAACATACCTCGAAGGTGGCTTCGGTGTTTGTCCGGCAGGGTGCCCGTTCCAACGTGCTGGTCAACGGAATCGTGTTGCACAACGGAGTTACCCGCAGCAACTATTACACCGAGTTTGCCGGTGAGTATGCCGAACTTTCGTTGTGCGGTATGGCCATTGTCGACAAGGAGCAGTCGGTCGATACGTGTACGTTTATCGACCATGCCGTTCCGCATTGCCACAGCAACGAGTTGTTTAAATATGTGTTGAACGATTCGGCCCGAGGCTCTTTTGCCGGTCGAATATTGGTGCGTCACGGCGCACAGAAAACCGAGGCCTACCAAAGCAACAAAAATTTGTGTGCTTCGCCGTTGGCTAAAATGTATACCAAACCGCAACTCGAAATTTATGCCGACGATGTGAAGTGCAGCCACGGTGCCACCGTGGGACAGCTCGATCCTAATGCATTGTTTTATATGCGCTCGCGCGGTATTCCCGAGGCCGAAGCCCGTATGTTGTTGATGTTTGCCTTTACCAACGATGTGATCGAGCAGGTGCGTCTCGACGCCTTGAAAGACCGGTTGCGCCAGTTGGTAGAGAAACGTTTCCGGGGCGAGTTGGCCAAATGTTCGGGTTGTAGGGCTTGTCGTTAAAAATAAAAAGAGATTTGAGCCATGCTTGATGTGGAAAAAATAAGAGAAGACTTCCCCATTTTGAAGCGGGAGGTTTCGGGGCGTCCATTGATTTATCTCGATAACGCTGCTACGTCGCAAACCCCCAAATGTGTAGTCGACCATATAGCCGACACCTACTACCGGGTGAATGCCAATGTACATCGCGGTGTCCATACTCTGAGTCAGGAAGCTACCGACGCCCACGAGGCAGCTCGTCGTCGGGTCCAGCAGTTTATCGGAGCCGGGTCGTCGAGCGAGATTGTGTTTACCCGGGGAACTACCGAGGCTATCAACTTGGTGGCTTCGTCGTTTGGCGACGAGTTCCTGCACGATGGCGACGAGGTAATTCTTACCGTGATGGAACACCATGCCGATATTGTGCCGTGGCAACTGCTGCAACGTCGGCGTCACATCAAACTGCGGGTGGTTCCCATCAACGAGCGGGGCGAATTGGAGTTGGAGGTGTATAAACAACTCTTCAACGAACATACCCGTTTGGTAGGAGTTACACACATTTCCAATGTGTTGGGTACGATAAACCCGGTGGGCGAAATGATTGCTTATGCCCATTCGCAAGGTGTTCCTGTTTTGGTCGACGGGGCGCAGGCAATACCCCACTTGCGGGTGAATGTGCAGGCGTTGGATGCCGATTTTTATGCGTTCTCGGCACATAAAGTATATGGCCCTACGGGCATAGGCGTACTCTATGGCAAGGAGAAATGGCTCGATGCCATGCCTCCTTATCAGGGTGGGGGCGAGATGATTGCTCATGTCGATTTTTCGGGTACCACCTTTGGCGAATTACCTTTTAAATTCGAAGCCGGTACCCCCGACTATGTGGGGACGGCGGCTTTTGCCTCGGCTCTCGATTATGTCGAGGGGATAGGTTTAGAAGCCATTGCCGCCCACGAGAATGAATTGTTGCGCTATGCGACCGAGCGGATGCAGGCCATCGAAGGGATGCGTATTTTCGGGACATCGGATCATAAGAGTGCCGTGATATCGTTTTTGGTCGATGGCATACACCACTACGACATGGGTATGTTGCTCGATAAACTGGGTGTGGCAGTCCGCACGGGGCACCATTGTGCGCAGCCGTTGATGACCGCCCTCGGCATAGAAGGCACGGTGCGGGTATCGTTTGCCGCCTATAATACGAAAGCCGAAGCCGATGCTTTTATCGCAGCATTGGAACGGGTGGTGAAGATGTTCCGTTAGTGTGGGGTACGGCTGTTAAAACAGTTTTTTCCGTTTGAGAAAATAGTCTATTGTAATGTTGCGCCGGGTTTCGGGGAATGTACCCAAGAGGTTCGTTTCGGGAAACCGGGTGTATTTGTTACGCATTTTCCTGAAATCGTTGTGGGCCCGGAGTACGGCTTTGGCGTGAGCTATTTGTCCCAGCAGTACGAATCGGGCGAAAGCCAGTGTGTCGTAGAGCCGGCGAATGAATAGAATGCTTTTCCCCTCTTTCCGGGGCAGATTTTTATACAGCATAAGCAGATTGTTGCGGAAGTTGAGGTAGGTTTTCCGCGGGTTGGCGGCATCGAGCGAAGCCCCTCCCTGATGGAATATCATGCTTTGCGGGACGACGGTTACCCGGTAGCCGGCCAAATGTATGCGCCAACAGAGGTCTATCTCCTCCATGTGGGCGAAAAACAGCGGGTCGAGTCCACCTACTTTGCGGTATACCTCGGTGCGGACGAATAGGGCGGCTCCGCTGGCCCAAAATATGTCGCAAGGTTTGTCGTCGTATTGTCCGTGGTCGTCCTCTATCGTACCGAATACCCTTCCGCGGCAAAAAGGATAGCCGTAGCGGTCGATAAATCCGCCGGCAGCACCGGCATATTCGAATTTTTCACGTTCCCGTAAGGACCTTATTTTGGGTTGGCAGGCTGCTACGTCGGGATTTTTCTCGACAAAATCGAGTAGCGGTTCGAGCCAGTGGGGCGAAGTTTCTACATCGGAGTTGAGCAGCACGGCATATTCGTAGTCAAGAGCATCCAATGCCCGGTTGTACCCTTCGGCAAATCCGTAATTTTTGGGGAAGAGGAGGGTACGTACCTGCGGAAATCCCTGTTTGATGATTTGCACAGAGTTGTCGTCCGATCCGTTGTCGACGACGATAACATCGGCTATTTCGGTATTGGTGTGGGAGCAAACCGAAGGGAGGAATCGGCGGAGCAGTTCGGCTCCGTTCCAGTTGAGTATGACGACGGCGATTTTTTTCATGTCAGGAGTCGGGGAAATTTTCATGTTTGTATTTCCAGCGTTTATGGGTCCACAACCAAGCCCACGGATTGCGGAGTATGGTCTTTTCCATCATAGCGGTGTAGCGGTCGGTAATTTCGAATTCGGGCAGTTCGTTGGGATGCAGGGCAATTTCCCGTATGGTGGTTTTGTAGTATCCTCGTTTTACAATTTCTACATCGAAGTAGAGTACGGCAAAATCGGTTTTTCGGGCTATCTTTTCGTAGCCGGTCAGTACCGGGGAATCTTGGGAAAGGAATTTGGCCCAATGGTGGATATTGGCCGGCGAGGGGGTTTGGTCGGACATGAATCCGGTAATGGAGGGTTTCCCCGTGCGTTTCATTTGCAAGATAGCCCGCAGGGTCTCTTTTTTGGCAATGCATATAGAGCCGAAACGAGAGCGGAGTTTCAAGAAGAAACGGTCGAACCATTCGTTATTGAGAGGCCGGTATATTTGGGCGAAAATGACATCGGTGGTGTGTGTCCACAAGGTGATGGAGGGAACCCATTCCCAGTTGCCGAAATGTCCCAGCAGAATAATGATGGAGCGGTTTTGGGCAAAAACCCGATCGATGATTTCTACTTGTTCGAATACCATGCGGCGGCGCATCTCTTCGTCGGAAATGTGCATGAGTTTGATTGTTTCGACGATGTAGTCGCAGAAGTGATGGTAAAATTTTTTTTCGAGTTGTTTCAACTCTTTTTTATCCTTGTCGGGGAAGGCGTTGCGCAGATTTTCCTGTACCAGTTTCCGGCGGTAATGTACAATGTGGTAGAGTGGGAAAAACAGTATGTCGGATAATCCGTAGAGAATGGGCAAGGGCAGCATGGCGTGCAGTTTGAACCACACGTAAAGCGGCGAATAAAGGATATTTTGGAGTGTCTCTTTTTTCATGTTGCAAACATTATATTTCGGTGGCCATGAGTGCGTCGCCCGCAGGATTGAAATCGCCCAGCCTGACGGGCCGGCAGGTGTTTACCCACTCTTTGCGGAAAGGCATTTCCACCCGTATGTAGTTGTCGGTGAACCCGTGCATGGGAGCGCCTTTGCGCGGTTGTTCAAACAATACGGGTCGTGTGCTCCCTTGAAAGCGGACATAAAACTCGTGTAGCTTTTTATCCGAGATTTCGAGCATACGCCGGCAGCGGTCGTGCCGTTCGGGAACAGGTACGATGGGCTCTATTTTGAGGGCTTGTGTCCCGGCTCGTTCGGAATAGGTGAACACGTGCAGTTGCGAGATGTCGAGGTTTTCGACAAATTGTCGGCTCTCTTCGAACAGCGCCTCGGTTTCTCCCCTCACTCCGGTGATGAGGTCGACCCCGATGAACGCATCGGGAATCGTGTGGCGAATCATCTCTATCTTGTGGGCGAACAAGGCGGTGTCGTAGTGGCGGCGCATGAGTTTCAGCACGGTGTCGCTCCCCGATTGCAGGGGAATGTGAAAGTGCGGGGCAAACCGCTTCGATTGGGCGACAAAAGCGATAATCTCGTCGGTGAGCAAATTGGGCTCGATTGAGGAGATTCGGTAGTGTTCGATGCCTTCCACTTGGTCGAGCGACTGGATCAAGCCGAGGAATGTTTCACCGGTTTGTTTGCCGAAATCGCCTATATTCACCCCCGTGAGTACAATCTCTTTTCCTCCGGCTTCGGCCACGTGGCGGGCTTGTGCGGTGAGTTGTTCGATGGTCCCGCTTCGGCTTCGGCCCCGGGCAAACGGTATGGTGCAGTAGGTGCAATAGTAATCGCAGCCATCTTGTACTTTCAGGAAGTAGCGGGTGCGATCGCCTCGCGAACAGGAGGGCGAGAATTTCTGAATATCTTTGGTGGGGGTAGTGACGATATGTCCTTTTTCTTTCCGATCCAAGTTTTCCAGATAGAGGAGTATATCCAGTTTTTGCTCGGTTCCCAGTACCAAATCTACGTCGGGGATATGGACTATCTCTTCGGGTTTGAGTTGGGCATAGCAGCCGGTTACGATTATGAACGCTCCGGGATGCTGGCGGGCTATGCGCCGAATGGTTTGTCGGCACTTTTTGTCGGCCAGCTCGGTCACCGAGCAAGTGTTAATGATACAAATATCGGCTTTCTCGCCGGGACGAACTTTGCGAATCCCTTTTTCTTCGAGCATCTTCCCCAGCGATGAGGTCTCGGCGAAATTGAGTTTGCAACCCAAAGTATAATAGGCTGCCGTTTTATTTTGAAATGTATTGATATCTATCATGAAGTGCAATATAGGTGACAAAGTTACTCATTTCGTTTGAAAATATCCTTCCGACGGGCTTTAATAGTTGTGTATGAATGAGCGATTTTACAAACAAAGTTGTATATTTGCGATTAAACTATTAAATTTTCAACTATGATTCCCGAAAATTTTATAAAGATATATGAGTCGAGTTTTCGTGAAAATTGGGATTTGCCAGCGTTAACCGATTACAACGAACAGCGAAGTTATACCTATCAGGATATGGCTCGGGAGATAGCCAAGTTGCATATTCTCTTCCGTCATTGTCAAATCCGCAGGGGCGACAAAATTGCTTTGGTGGGCAAAAACACGCCCAATTGGTGTGTCGCTTTCATGGCTACGGTGTCGTATGGAGCTATTTTGGTCCCTATTTTGCAAGAGTTCAACCCGCACGACATACACCATATTATTAATCATTCCGATTCGGTATTGCTTTTTGTGGGAGATCACATTTGGGAAAATATCGAGATGGAAAAACTTCCTGAGGTGCGTGCGGCCATTTCGTTGCAAGATTTTTCTTGTCTGGTGCAACGCGACGGAGAAGAGATTGCAAAATGTTTGCGCGACATGAAACGTCGGTTCAAGCTTGCTTATCCGAATGGATTTTCCCGGGAAGATATAAAATATGCCGATTTGGATAATGACAAGGTAATACTCATTAATTATACTTCGGGAACCACGGGATTCAGCAAGGGAGTAATGCTTACCGGCAATAATTTGGCGGGCAATGTCATGTTTGGTATTCGTTCGCATTTGCATTACAGGGGTAGCAAGTGTATTTCGTTTTTGCCGTTGGCTCATGCTTATGGTTGCGCTTTCGATTTGTTGGTGCCGTTGGCCGTAGGTACACACGTTACTTTGTTGGGGAAAGTCCCTTCGCCTAAAATTCTATTGAAGGCATTGGAGGAGGTACGGCCCAATTTGATTATTTGCGTACCGTTGATATTGGAGAAAATTTATAAGAAGCAAATACAACCGTTACTGAACAAAACCCCTATGCGCTGGGCCTTGAATATTCCTATATTGGACAGCCGTATTTACGGTCAAGTACGTAAGAAACTTACCGATGCCTTTGGAGGACGGTTCGAAGAGGTAATTGTAGGAGGGGCCCCTATCAATCGCGAGGTCGAGGCCTTTTTGCATAAGATAAAATTCCCCTTTACCGTAGGATACGGAATGACCGAATGTGCCCCCCTGATAAGTTACACGCCGCACAGGGAGTTCCGACCGGGTTCTTCGGGACGTACGTTGTTTGGATATGTCGAAACCAAAATCGATTCGCTCGACCCCGAAAACATACCGGGCGAGATCTGTGTGCGCGGAGAACATGTAATGAAAGGTTATTACAAAAACGAGGAGGCAACCAAAGCTGTTTTCGATGAAGAGGGCTGGTTGCACACCGGCGATATGGGAACCATGACTCCCGACGGTACCATATTTATAAAAGGCCGTTATAAAACGATGATTCTTACTTCGAACGGGCAGAATATCTATCCCGAGGAGATAGAAGCAAAGCTAAACAATATGCCGTTTGTAATGGAGAGTTTGGTGGTGGAACGTGAAGGAAAACTGGTTGCTTTGGTGTGTCCCGATTATGAAGCAATGGACAGTTACGGTGTTTCTAACCGCGATTTGCCTATGGCGATGGAGGAAGTTCGAAATAATTTAAACAAAATGTTGGCTCCTTACGAACAAATATCTCGTATCCAACTTTATCCCAACGAGTTTGAAAAGACACCGAAACGGAGTATAAAGCGGTATTTATATGATAATTGACCCTTTTTGAGAGATTTTTTATAGAAAAATAAAAAGATTCTGAAAAAAAAGTAAGTTTAGATGTACAACATATAAAAAGAATGTATACCTTTGTATCGTTTTTGAAGCAAAAAAATATTGTTTTATCTTTAATTTGAAGGAAATGAAAAAGTTAGTTTTGTTCTTCGCTGTTGCATTTGCAATGTCTTTCGCTTCTTGTGGCAATAAAGCTGCTGAATCTACAGAAGCTACTGACAGTGTTGCTGTTGTAGAAGAAGTTGCAGTAGAAGTAGTTGATACTGTTGCTGTTGACTCTGCTGCTGTTGATACAGCTGCTGCTGTTGTTGCTGAATAATTTGCAACTCGAAAAGAAAAGAATTGGAGCTACTCCCGCGAGGGAATAGCTCTTTTTTTGTGCGATTCGATAATGCTTGCTAAAAAATATTTGAGGCGGAGATGTTTGAACGTCCCCGCCTCAAATGATTTTTGCCCGATAAAAGTTTCGGCGTGTTTATTTTATTTTCATGATTTTCCGCAGGGTATTAGGTATTTCGGTATTGTCGTTTAGTGTCCCGAAGAGGGATGCTTGGCTGCCGATGGCATAGAACGGAACGAAACTACCTGTATGGGAGAAAGTCGTCCAGCCTACTCCTATTTTTTTATTAAGCAAGGCAATGGCATCGGCAATGAGCGGTTCGCTGTTGGTATATAACGTAATCTCTTTTTTGGAGCTTTTCTTTTGTACGGTTTCGTAATAGCACTGCATAAGTTGGGCCTCTTCACCTGCATTCACCGGTATTTTGTCCCACAGCCCGGTGTTTTGGGCCAATATTTTTTTTGCCTTTTCCCAAGTGTCTATTTCGCCGGTCTGCCTCATTTTGCTGAATAGTTTGGAAAGAGATTCTTTGGACATGGTTTGATAGTTCACATACTCCATATAGAGGGGCCGTAAAGTCCCTTCGCCTATGGTAAGGCCACCGGTTTCGTGGTCGGCTGTAACGATGATGAGGGTTTCGTCGGGATGCTTTTTGTAAAATTCGTAGGCAATGCGTATGCTTTGGTCGAATTCGATGGTCTCTTTAATGGCCGTGGCTAAATCGCGGGGGTGAGAGGCGTGGTCGATACTGGCGGCTTCGATCATCATAAAGAAACCTTTCTTTTGCTTGTTATTGTATAGTTTCTCGATGCCGGCTTGAACCATAAATTCCAAGCCCATTTGGTCGGGTTCTCTTTCGATAAAGTAGGGGAGCCAAGAGCGGAGGGTCGAATCGGCGTCGAGCAAAAGTATTTTATCGGCATTTTTGTGCGCATTATAGCCTTCGGGGCCTCGGCATATCGTATAGCCTTTTTGTTGGTAGTAGTCGAATAGATAGGGGTTTTCGGGAATTGTGTCGTAAAGTCTTCTTACGGTACTGCCCGCCAAGAAGTCGAATTGGCTGTCTGCTCCATCTTTCCCGATAAGGTAGGCTTCTTTTCTCATTTGTGTAGCATAGAAAGCGGCGGGAGTAGCGTCGTCGAGTTGTCCGCTGGTAATGATTCCGATTCCGTATCCTTTGTCTCGTAATTGTTTGGCGATGGAAGTGAGCGGTTTTTTATCGGGATCGATTCCGATGTGTTCCAAATTGGTCTTGTGTCCGGTGGCTAAGGCTGTACCGGCAGCAGCCGAACAGGTAATGAGGCTGTTGTTGGCATAGGTCCTGATGGCCGATCGAACCGGAAAATCGAGAAATATCAAAGATTCTTCGCCGTTGTGGTAGTTCCCATGTTCGTAGTACAGTTGTGTAGCCGTAACGTGTGAGAAACTCATGCCATCGCCTATACAGTAAAATATGTATTTGGGCATTTTGGCTGAGATTGTTGTCGAGCAGAGTAGAATCAAGAGTGCTGCGACCCATTTTTTCGAGAAAGTTTTCATGAGAGTAGATCTGTTTTATTGAAATGAATATGTTGTGTTTTTTGTATTGACGCAAATAAGCCTAATCTTGTTCGGTAAGGTAAAAGATACGCTACGGGTGCAAGATGAATAAGCCTAATGTGTGATGTTAGTATAAAACAGCATTATTTTATAGGATAAAAGTAGTAAACTTTGGAATAAAAATCTACGAAAAATTACTTCTATCTTTTGAGGGAATGAACTTTTATGAAAAATTAAGGAGTGTGAACCTCTATTAACACCCCTTCGATTTTTATTCAGTCGGTTCGAAATGCCAGTCGTTTCCCCTGTGTTTTTCCCGAAGGTTTTCCTTCGGCAAACACTTCGTGGCCGTTGACAAAGGTGCGTTCGATTGTGGCGGGGAAGGTATGACCTTCGAAGGGCGACCAACGGCATTTCGACAGGATATTTTCGGGTGTGACCGTATAGGGCTTGCAGGGATCGACTACAACGAGGTCGGCATAATATCCGGGACGAAGATGTCCTCGACGATCTATGCGATAGAGTTGAGCCGGGGCATGGCACATTTTTTCGACAACTTGTTCGAGGGTAAATACGCCTTGTTGAGACAATTCCAACATGAGTTGCAGGGAGTGTTGTACCAATGGACCGCCCGAAGCGGCTTTGAGGCACGAGCCTTGTTTCTCGCTCCACAGGTGGGGAGCATGGTCGGTGGCAACGACATCGAGCCGGTTGTTGTGCAGGGCTTCGCGCAGGGCTTGACGGTCGCCGCAGGTTTTGATGGCCGGATTCCATTTTACTCGGTTCCCGTATTGGGCATAGTCGTTGTCGTCGAACCAAAGGTGGTGTACGCACACTTCGCCGGTAATGCGTTTTTCGGAGAGCGGCGACTGATCGAGCAGGGTGGTTTCCCGTGCGGTCGACAGGTGTAGCAAGTGTAGCCGGGTGCCGTATTGTGTGGCGAGTTCCACGGCTTGTGCCGATGACGCATAGCAAGCTTCGGCACTACGAATGAGCGGGTGGAAGAAGATGGGCAACTCTTCGCCGAACCGTTCGGTATAGTATTTTTTGTTGGCTTGTATAATCTCTTCCTTTTCGCAATGCACGGCAATGAGCGCCGGAATTTCGGCGAAGATTTTCCGCAGCGATGTATCGTTGTCGACGAGCATATTGCCGGTCGATGATCCCATGAATATTTTTACTCCGCAAACTTGCGAGAAATCGACCCGTTTGAGAACCTCGAAGTTGTCGTTGGTGGCACCGATGTAGAACGAGTAATTGGCAGGTGACACTTCGGCCGCGCGGTTGTACTTCCATTCGAGCGCTTCGAGCGAGGTTGTTTGGGGGAGTGTGTTGGGCATATCCATAAACGACGTGACCCCACCCGCCACTGCGGCAATCGATTCGGTGGCGATTTCGGCTTTGTGGGTGAGCCCCGGTTCCCTGAAATGCACTTGGTCGTCGATTACGCCGGGTAATATCCATTTTCCTTTGGCATCGACCATACGTTGGGCGGTGTCGGCAATATGGCCGGGAAGTTCGCCCGGTATGATGGTTTCGATAAACTCACCGTCGATTATGATCGACCCGACAAAGTGCGAGCCTTCATTTACGATCATTCCGTTTTTGATGATTGTCCTGCACATGGTCGGTACGTCTATATTTGAGGGGGTTAGTATATCGGTTTGGGATATTTGCGGAACCAACTGTCAATTTTCAGCCTGATGACTCCGAATACCGCCTCTCCAAAGATACTGCTGTTCATTTTACTTTCGCCCAGTACCCGGTTGATAAATATGATGGGAACTTCGGTAATGCGGAACCCGCATTTGTAGGTGGTGAATTTCATCTCTATTTGAAAGGCATATCCTTTGAAGCGGATAGAGTCGAGCCCGATGGTTTCGAGTACTCGTCGCCGGTAGCACACAAATCCGGCGGTGGTATCGTGCACCTTCATGCCGGTGATGATGCGTACATATTTCGAAGCGAAATACGACATCATTACCCGGCCCATAGGCCAGTTTACAACGTTTACTCCGGTTACGTAGCGCGAACCTATGGCCATATCGGCGCCTCCGGTTTTGCAGGCGGCCAGCAGTTTCATGAGGTCTTGCGGATTGTGGGAGAAATCGGCATCCATTTCGAAAATAAATTCGTACCGATGTTCGATAGCCCATTTGAAACCGGCGATGTAGGCCGTGCCCAATCCCTGTTTGCCCGCTCTTTCCAACAGGTGAAGCGCTCCGGGGAATTGCTTTTGCAACGATTTGACAATATCGGCGGTTCCGTCGGGAGAGTTGTCGTCGATGATGAGAATATGAAATTGGCGAGGCAGCTCGAATACGGCATGGATAATCGCAGCGATATTCTCTTTCTCGTTGTAGGTGGGAATGAGAACGATACATTCTGATCTCGAAGACGCAATGTTGTCCATATAGCTCTTGTTTGGGTGTTGTCACAGATTTTTGCCGGTGACCGTAGAGCTGGGCGTTCCCCTTCTCTATACGGCTTGTCGGTATTTTATCCATACAAATATAGGAAAAGTCGCACGCAAAAAACCAAGCTCGTTTGAAGTTTTTTTGTTAAGGCGTATCCTATTTCATACAAATATAATGACTTTTTTTATTCGCTCTTTTTCTAAGCCATAAAAAGGGAAGAAAATAAGATCTTTTATCATATTGATTATGAATGAAATATATTTTTATTTATCCTGCCTTGCCTTGAAATAGAATTTAAATATCTTTTATTGGGCCGAGATATTGTGTAATTCGAAGGCATGGCGATCCTCTTTGCCGAATGGGATATGTTGCACCGGTATAGGAGTGTTGCGTTCGCCCATGTAGTACCGTTTTCCGGGGTGGAATGAGGCGCTCACGAGCGAGAGTTTGTCGTTGCGGTAATCGGTCGCTATGCCTCCGATGTCGAGCAGGGTATGAAATGCGACTCGTGAGTCGAAGGGGGTGATGCGGTGTGCCTGAGCCTGTTCTATGTCGTGAGGGAACTGGCTGGTGTAGCGGGGCGAAAACCAAAGGATACACGGGACGTGCAACTGGTAGTAGGTGGGACGTGGTGAGGCGTGCAAGAATCGTTCGCGGCTGTCGTCGAGCAGGTCTTCCCCGTGGTCCGAGAGGTATAGCATGGCAGCAGTCTTGCCGGTACGGTCGAGCCGGTCGATTACTTGGTCGAGAAATTGGTCGGTAGCAGCAATCGAGTTGTCATAGGCATTGATCATGGCTTGCCGGTTTTTACGGTCTATTTTCTCGATGTGGTCGGGCGTGAATCGTCGGCAATCGGGAGTGTATCGTTCGCAATAGTTGAAATGGGAGCCGTAGGTGTGTAATATGATCAGTTGTTTCGGTGCTTGGCTGTGAAGCAACGAGTCGACGACCGGCAGCAGGGCATTGTCGTTCAGGTGCGGGGTGTCTTTGGGTGCGGTAAGGTAGAGGGTGCAGTCGGCTTCGTCGGCGAAAAAATCGGTAAACGAACCGTTGCGCAGTTGGTTGGAGATGAAAGCGGTGTGAAAGCCGGCTTGTTTAAATGCCGTAATCAAACTTTTCTGCCGGTAGATTTGGTCGTAATCGAGGGCGCTGGCCGGGCATAGCATGAGAGGAACGCTTTTGTGGGTGGCGTTGATTTGTGTGAGGACGTCGTCGAACCGGATAATATCGTGCCGGGCGCAGAGTAGCGGAGTGGTGTTCCGTTCATATCCGTATAATCCCCAGTTCTCGGCCCGGGAAGTTTCGCCAATGACGAAGATGTAGATTTCGGGCAGGTTGGATTCTCTTGTCGATACGGCCTGATAGTCGAAGTTTTTGGAGGTGTGCCGATACTCTTGGGCGGCCCTCCAACTGAGGAGGGCAAATCGGGCATTGTTGAAGGCGTTGATGGGGTAGAGGTTGTCGAGCCGGGCTATATGGGGCGCTTTGCGGTGGGCAGGGGTGTAGGTGAACACTCCGCAGCAGAGCATGATCAAGGCCAGCATGAATACTCTTTTTCGGAAGAGGGGCCGAAGGGTGTCGGGTCGGCGTATGGAATAGACGGCAAGCGCTAATGCAGGGATATAGAGCAAAAATACCCCTATGACCGCCGGTGCCAGCTTGCCGAGCAGTTCGAAGGCTTCGCCGCTGTTGGTGGTGAACATATTGAGGAACATATCGGAGGCGATGACCGAGTTGCCAAAAAGATAGAGCAATACCAGTTGGAACGCGCCGACAAAATGGAGCGGGAGGAGAGCCCAAAAGGTAATGCCCGGCTTGCGGGAAAGATTCAACAACAGCAGATAAAGTGCTCCCGGAATGAGTAGGTAACTCCCTTTGAAGAGAAGGGGAAGCGGTTCGGTAAAGCATAGAAAAATATTGGGAACCAACATGATTCCCAAAAAGAGTACGAACAATCGTTGCTGTGTGAACAGTCGGTTAAAATGCTTCATTGATGTTGAATATGAATCCCGATTGTCCTTTTTTACCAAACCCGTAATCGATACGTATGTTCACCCGGTCTTTAAATTCCCAGCGGTAACCAATCCCGTAGTTCGGTAAGGTGTGGTTCCATTGGAAACGGTCGAAAGAGGGGAATACGTTGCCGGCACCTACCCATAGGGCAATTCCGTTTCGGTGCCAAATATGCTGTCGTAACTCTATTTGAGCTTCGATCGAATTTTTGTCGCGGTATCGGCCTTCGTAGTATCCCCGCATACGGCTCGAACCTCCCAGTGTCGCAAGCATATTCCAGGGTACTTTCCCATAGTTGAATTCGCCGTTCAGGTCGAAGGCAAGGATTGCGCCTTCCCATAGCCGGTGATAGTTGTCGAAGGTGAAATCGGTGCGGGTGAAAGGATTTTTGTTGCCGAGGAACTCCGGGAAAAATCGTTGGTTTATCCTTACATAGATTCCTTTTGCCGCATTGGTAATAAAATCGCGGCTGTCGTATATAAGGGTAACTCCCAAACTGGTACTGGTTACTTCGTGCGCTTCGCCTACGAGAAGTTGCGGCTTGGTAAAGTCGGAACCTTTAACCCAGTTGAAGCCTGTGGAGATACCGCCGTAGAGGTATTTGTGAAACTGTGCCAGCCAGTCGACACGCAAAATGGTTTCGAGCCGGTTATACGAACTTTTGTTGGCATTGTTGTTCCCGTTGGTATAGCCGATACCCCAAAAATCGCTGGGGAATGTATAGAGGAAAAAGTCGTAATCTATACGGTATCGGTTTTCGGGGAAAATGTTGTTCCCCCGTAAGCCTATCAGCAAGAATCCGCTGGTGGTGGCATCGCCATAGAGCGAGACGTTGGAGCGGCGGGTAATGGAATCGTTGCGCATACGGTACGAGCCGGAGGCGACGATACCTATACCCAGTTTTGTGGTGGAGGAGTAGTGGGGACCACCCAAGATTCCGAAGTCGAATTTTTTGTCGGGTTCGGGTTTATTCGAATTTTCAAAGTAGTTCAGTACTTTTTGAAAGATATTCGTTTTTTGTTCCTTTATATGGGGCGTAGCCGCAGTATCGGCGACAATAGAATTGGTCTCACCGTTTTCGGTTTGTGCATATAGTCCCATAGTCGAGCCTCCGATAAGGCCGAGGTACAGTATGGCAGAGCAAATGAA
>DXFL01000018.1 GCA_019114445.1 Candidatus Barnesiella excrementigallinarum | reverse complement strand
CGTGATTACAAAATTCTGCCCGAATTTACCATCGAGCAGGATATTGACAAGGCAACTCTTGAGCAATACCGCCGGCTGGTCGCAACCAAAAGCCCCGATCATCCGTGGCTGCTGCTGGACGACAAACATTTCCTGATGAAATTGAAGGGTTACCGGATCGATCGGCGAGAGAAGATCGAGGGACTGACGCTTGCCGGTCTGTTGATGTTCGGCAAAACGGACAGCATCACCGACGCTTACGGATGTCCGCAATACTTTCCCGATTACCGTGAATATTTCAGTTCCAATCCCGACGACCGCTGGACAGACCGCATCTGTCCGGACGGTACCTGGGAGGCGAATCTGTTCCAATTCTACTACCGGGTCTATCCCAAACTGGCAGCAGCCCTGCCCAAGCCTTTCGCCCTGAAGGACGGCATCAGAGAGGACGAAACACCGACACATACGGCTCTACGCGAAGCATTTATCAATGCACTGGTCCATTGCGACTATTCGGTCGACTCGAACATTACGATCGAGCTACACAAGGATTGTTACATATTCTCCAATCCAGGCTCCCTGCTGCTCTCCATTGCCCAATATTATCAGGGAGGCAACAGCGTATGCCGCAACAAGGCCCTGCAAACGATGTTCATGCTGATCGGTTCAGCAGAAAAGGCCGGAAGCGGTGCCGACAAGATCATGCAAGGTTGGAAAAAGGCAAATTACCGCAACCCGCGAATCGAGGAGATCACCCACCCCGACAAAGTCGTATTGACATTGCCCCTTGTCAGTTTGTTGTCCGATGAGGTCATCTCCTATCTGAAATCCCTGTTCGGTGAGGAGATAACGTCCATAGAACACAACAAGTTGATGACACTGGCAACCTGTTGCAGCGAGGGCGAGGTCACCAACTACCGGATGCAATTGGTATTGGACAAGCACAGTGCCGATATCACAAAGATGCTCAAAGAGTTATGCAACGACCGATACCTTATTCCCGAGGGAATCGGCCGCGGCACGCACTACAGAATCAACAAAAAATTCCGGGAGGGGGGACTTCCCGGGAATGTTGCTAGTAATGTTGCTAGTAATGTTGCTAGTAATGTTGCTAGTTCTCTAGGTAGAGAGAGACGGAGAAGATTATCATCCAGCGAATTGCACACAGCCATTCTGCACGCGTGTGTTGATTTTGAATCACTGGAAACCATAGCAAACAAAGTAGGGAAAAGTCTACGATACCTGAAAAACAGAGCCATACCCATCATGGTTGCCGAAGGGTTGTTGGAACGTGAATATCCCAATATGCCGAAACATCCTCACCAGCGATACCGTGCAAAAAAGAGATAGCCAGCCATGCCGCGCCGTCGAAAAATAACGATCCGGGCCTCCGAGCTGGAGTGCTTCGAGACGCTCGTCCGGGAGCTGCACCAGCGGCCGGAGTTTGCCGGATTCGATCTGTCGAGCCTGCACGTCTGGGCTTACGAACGGTATGAACCGAAGCTGAAGGATGCTGATGCGATCCTGCGCCGCTTCGACTATTGGCTGGGCGTGCACAAGAGCGAGCGCTATCTGATGGTAAACGGCAGCCGGCTCTTCAACAAAAAGGAGCTGGCCGAGGCGCTGGGTGTCGCACGTCCGACGCTCGACCGGTGGATTACAAACGGATGGCTGGAGCCGTGCCGCGTTCAGATCTCAAGCAGCGGCGACACCCTCTTTGCGGCCAATGCCGTTCGGGAGGTACTAATAACGTTTTCCAATGAATAATTCGTCAAACAAAGATCAACACTATGCATTGGATTCTTCCGGAAACATTAGACACATAAAAGATGCTAATCCAAGCAATGACGAATTTTTTTGTCTTTTTTGCCATCGTCAAATGATTGCAAAGCAGGGGAAAATACGGCAATGGCACTTTGCGCACAAGGCTCTTTCTCCTAACTGCAGCTATGAAAGTTACTTACATTCATTGGCAAAACTTTTAATCCTACAAAAACTCAGAAGTGAACAACCTTTCGGAGTCGAAATTAAAGTTCCTTTCACTTGTAAAAATAAAGAGACCTGCATATGGTACGAAGATTCATTTGATGAATCTTGCAACTGGACTGGATACAAAAATTATGATTTAAAAAAATTCTATAACACATTTGAAGTTGAAGCCTTCTACGATAACTTTCGTGCAGACATTCTCCTTTCAAATTCCATTAAAAAGTATACACCGGTCTTTATCGAAATATATGTTTCACATCCTTGCGAACATCAAAAGATTGACTCAGGAAATAAAATCATAGAACTAAAGATCAACTCGGAAGATGATATAAAATCAATCATCAATAGCCCCATCATCACAGAAGACGGAGATCTTATCAGATTATATAATTTCAAACCGAAAGGAGACTTTACCGGTCCACCTCAACATCCCAAGCAATTGGTGAAGTTTTCAGTTTTTGAAAGCTATAAAATGTATTGTGGGAATACGGACTGTCAGACATTCTCATGTCACAGAAACAAAGCTATCTTCGAGTTAACCTCCGACTTTCATCCCGACTTTCTCCCAGAATATTCTCTATATGATTATGGAATCGTAGAACTATACGATTTGGATCCTAACCTCAAAGTATGCAACCTCTGCCGCTATTATAGACCCCGAGACATATTATTCGACGATCTGTTCGACATAAGAATCGATAAACGTCCAATTTTTTGCTGCTTATACAAAAAACTCGGGACTGATAAATATCGAGACCCATCAGATGCACGCACTTGCACTGCATTCCGGAAAATAGATGGAAAAACAATGGCAGAGATTAGACAAGAATATAAAATGGTAAAAACAATCATTTGGAAGAAACCAAATGATTAGAAGGCCTATTTTGCATCGGGTGGAATCCGATTACACGGCAGTGCCAACCGAAGCAAACGAATGCCAAAGTCCGGAAAAGGGTGGCGGCATGTCTTCAGTGTGGCACCAGTTGGCATCGGTTGGCGCTGATTTGTAACGCCATTCGCCGTTTTCGGGAGGGGTTCGGAAAGCCTTTCTTTGCGTCATCAACCAAATTCGAATCGTTATGACCAAGGAAATCTTTCTGAGCGGCATGACCG
>DXFL01000017.1 GCA_019114445.1 Candidatus Barnesiella excrementigallinarum | reverse complement strand
TACCTGCCGGGTGACCGTCAGCGACCGGGAGATAAAGGTTACCGAAATCACGCTGGCGGCTTTGGCCATCTATGTGGGCGAGAGCAAGGCCATCACGGCCACCGTCAAGCCCGATGACGCCACCAACAAGGCGCTGACCTGGACGTCGAGCGACGAGACCGTCGCCACGGTCGACGCCACCGGCAAGGTGACGGGCAAAAAGATCGGCACGGCCACCATTACCGCCACGGCCCAGGACGGCAGCGGCGTGAGCGGCAGTTGCACCGTGACCGTCCTCTCAGCCGTGAAGAAGGTGACCGTCACCCCGGCCACCATGACCCTCGGCCAGAACAAGAGCTATACCCTCACCGCGACGGTAGAGGTCTTCGGTTCGGGTACTGACACGGGTGTGACCTGGACGTCGAGCGACGAGACCATCGCCACGGTCGATGCCACCGGCAAGGTGACCACCACGGACAAAACGGGCACGGTGACCATCACCGCCACCTCAAAGGCCGACCCCGCCAAGAAAGGTACCTGCACCGTCAAGGTATCGGCCGACCAGACCGACATCGGCTACGGCGAATACGGCCCGGAAGAAGAGTGGTAAATGAAACTTGTTCAATTCCAAAAAAGACTGTAATATGAAACACAATATCATACCTAAAGCCTTGCGGTGGATGGCCGCCGCAGGCCTGTGCCTTGCCGCCGCAGCGTGCAGCAAGGACGACATCACGCCCGAGCCTGCTCCGCAGCAGGGCATCACCCCGACCAAAATCATCTTCAACGTCACCCGCGGCGGCTACGATGGCGACGCAGAGACCCGCGCCCCCAAAAGCGAATGGAAGGAGGGCGATGTGATCTCTCTCAGTTCACCAGACGCGCGCGGTGCCACCACCTATAACGGTAAAGCCACCTATACCGACGGGGAGTGGATGGTAACGATAACTGAGCCCATTATCTCCTCAAAGTTATATGCCCAGTATGCAGAAAATTCAACCCTTAGTAGCACTGGCATTTTCGAAGATATCGAAAACGGCGATGTCGCCTACACATATTCAGGCAGCTACAAGGTGGACGAAGCCGGCGTGGCCACCATCACGCTCCGCCTCGACCGGCACCCGCAGGGGCGCATGACCTTTACCGGGGTGGGCAAAGGAAAGGAACTGACCGTACTGGGGATGAAATACGCCAGCCTTTTTCGGTGTTACGAGTCTTTGCCTCGGTATACAGAAGCCCCCATCACCCTTACCGGCGAAGACGACGGCACGGCCACCCTCTACGCCCTGCCAACCCCGTCCATCGTCACGGAGGCCGGCATCACCCTGACGGTGGAGTATGAAGGCAAACTCTACACCAAGACCTTTGCGGGCAAGGAGTTCAAGGAGAACAGCAACATCACCCTCGCAGCCCCGAGCCTGGAGGGCGGCTGGGCAGAGGCTGTAACCGAGTATACGGCTGCAGACCTGAAGATGGGCGACTACCTCTACAGCGACGGCACGACGAGCGACGGCGGCCTGCGCAAGCTCTACAGAGACGGCACGGTCGAGACCGCGCCCGAGGCGGTAGCTCCCGAGGCGGGCAAGACGGTTATCGGCATCGTGTTCCATGCCGGGCGGCACGCCACCGATTCCTCGGACTACACCATGCCCCTCACCGCCGGTGGCCCGACCCTTGCGGGCGAGGTGCGCGGCTATGCCGTGGCCCTCACCCATGCGAATAACGCTGATTACGATGCTGCGAATTGGGTAAAGGGTCCGAATGGTGAATCTGGCTTCTCTGTGGGTACCTCTACCGATGAGGATGACTGGAACGGCTATGCCAACTGCCGGGCGATACACGACTATGTGACGGCCCATGCCGGCGAGGGGTGGGAGATGCGCCATTTCCAGGCAGCCTGGGCATGCGAGACCTACGGCAACCGCTCCCTGGACTACGACGGCACCCCGACCTCCGCCTACGAATGGCAGGCGCCGCTGAAGGCCCCGGCCGGTACCAGCGGCTGGTTCCTGCCCTCGTGCGGCCAGCTTTGGTACATGATGCCGTACCAGGACTATCTGAACAGCCGGTTTATGGCTGCCAAAGAAGTCTCCGCCGCCGAGTTGCAGGAATATGTAAAAGAATTCCACTTTCAAAGTTATTGGTCGTCGACAAAAGATGATTATTACAGTGCCAAAGCAATGTCTGTGCACTTCAAGGATAGAGATAGATATGGAGTGAGTCGCAATAATAAGTATCTCGTTTCTCGTCCTGTCATCGTCTTCTGATCCAGCAGCCGCAGCAGGGCACATCCCCGCATGACGAACGGTGGCAGAGCATGCTCTGCCACCGTTTTCTTTTGGCCTCCCCGGCGCCCTGACCTCCTTTTTATACTCCCTTTCCGATGCCCCGACCGCGCCCATGCTTGCCGCTGCTATCCATACAGTATCACTGAAGTTAATATAAAACTGGAGTTTATCTGTGGATGGTGCTTTTGTGAGAATTACGGACAACCTGTGCGGCATGTAGCAGACACCTTCTTCGATACGCTTCTTCCTCCTCATCCGGTCTGCGGCCGTCCCAGCGAAGGTCTGAGTCGGAGTTACCTCCGCCTCCGGATGAAACAGCGACAGGTTGTCCGCCAATCAAAGCATCGGCGATAGAGAAGATTCGTTCCCGTACAGACAGCTCCGCCAGCTGGTCGATAAACTCCTGCATCAGTGCAGCCTGGCACCCGTTGAGATCCGTAAGCCGCACATTCTCCAGCTGCAGTCGTTTAAGCTCCTGATAATCCACCAGTGCATTTCGCTGCACAGCCTGCACCTGCTGCTTGGCGTCCTTCCGATACAACGCTTCAATCTGGCAGACAATCTTCACGAATCGGCTGGCGATAGACCGGTTCTGCTCGTCGAGCCATTTATCCACCCCGAACATCAGAGGCTTGGCAGTAATTCTCGGCGGTTCGAAGTCTATCTGATAGTTGCGGAACGGTTGTGCAATCCGTCCAACACGCTCCATGTCCCGTGTCATTCGTCCAGTTCCTGCTCCCGGCTTTGAGCGGGCACCGACCCAGCTCTGCGAGCCTGTCAAGAATATTCCCGAGGGAAACTAAAACTGATATATTTCAGACAAACAAATCCCGATTTTTCCTCCCGAAAAACGTATTTTGTCCAAATAAACCACGCCATTTGAGGCGGTCAAACACTGTTTTCCAAACAAATTAAACCCCTGCCAATCTCATTGATTAACAGGGATTTAACAGCTGTTTTTGCGCTTAAAATCGCACTAATATTCTTCCTCGTTGAAGAAGAAATCTTCTTTGCTGGGATAGTCGGGCCAAATATCTTCGATACATTCATAAGTTTCGCCCTCGTCCTCCATTTCTTGCAGATTCTCAATCACTTCGAGCGGCGCTCCTGAACGCATAGCGTAATCGATTAATTCCTCTTTGGTAGCAGGCCAGGGAGCGTCTTCGAGTTTCGATGCTAATTCCAATGTCCAGTACATAGTAATAAAATTTAACTTGTTGATTATCCTGTCTATAAAATTTCCGCAAAAATAGTTTATTTATTTTCATTTACAATCTTTATCCCAAAAAATTTCGTTTTGGTTTGCCGAGTAGTTGTTAAATCGCGCTAAGACAAAGAAATAGTCCGACAGACGATTGACGAATTTCAGGATATTTTCGTCGACTTCTACCTCTTGGGCAACTTGGCAAATGCGGCGTTCGGCTCGTCGGCAAACGGTGCGACAGACGTGTGCTTGTGCGGCTGCGGCTGTTCCGCCGGGCAGCAGGAAAGCATGGAGGGGCGGGACGGTGGCATCGAGAGTGTCGATACGTCGTTCGATACGGGCAATTTCGTCGGGGTGGAGACGGCTGGCTTCGCGCAGTTGGGTGAAGGTGGTGTCGGTGGCTAAATAGGAGCCGACGACAAAGAGTTTGTTTTGTATGAAGAGCAGGAGGGCGTCGTCGTCGGGGTGGTTCCCGGCTTGGCGTAGTACTCCTATGTGAGCATTGAGTTCGTCGATGGTTCCGTAGGCTTCGAGCCGCGGGTCGTTTTTGGCGATTCGTTGGCCGCCTACCAGCGAGGTGGTGCCTTTGTCGCCGGTTGCCGTGTATAAATTGCTTTTTTTCATATGGCTGAATTTTGGATATTAACGGTTATGTTGGGCGAGAAGTTCGCAACAAGCGCGGGCATCGGGTACGATGTGGTATAGGTTGGGTTTATCGTATCGCAGGAAGTTGTGTTTGCGCAGGTGTTCGATCTGTTGTATCAATGGGTCGAAGATTCCTTGCGTATTGCAAATGACAATAGGTTTGTCGTGGTGGCCGAGCATTTTGGTGGTGAGGGCGTCGAAGAGTTCGTCGATGGTGCCTATGCCTCCGGGAAGGGCAACGATGATGTCGCCTTCGTCGATGAGCCGCTGTTTGCGTTCGCCCATGCTTTCGGCGGTAATCAGTTCGGTGGGTTGGCTGCTCGACCGTCCCAAATGGGCGATGTGCCGGGTAATGATACCGAGAACGGGGCTTCCGTTTTCGCGGGCGTTTTTCGAGACGATTTCCATGAGACCGCCGTTGGCACCTCCGTAAACCAATCGGTTATGGTGTTGTCCTATCCATTGCCCCAGTATTTCACCTTCGGTTTTATAGATTGGGTCGATATTGTCTGCTGCGGAACAAAATACAGTAATGCTTTGCATAGTTTTTCTAATTTTTTTTCAAAGGTAGGAAAAGGCGAGAGGAGAATAAAATATCGAAACTTGTTTTGGAGATTTTTTATCCCGAACCGTCTTTTCTATCTTCTGTAAAGATAGAAAAAACTCACCCGAATACCATAATTTTATGGGGAATTTTGTAATGTGGTTGATTGGCTGCATTATTTCTCGGTGTTTGTGATAAATACCCTGCAAGGTGGTGGGGAAGTTTCTAAAATTACATATATTTGCCATATTCTATCCGTATCGCTGCCCGATTCAAATATATGTGGAAAAGGATACAACAATTTGAGTGTAACTCTTGGTTTAACCATTGGCGGATGCCCTAAAAAAGGGATAAAGAAATGAGCAAGTATTTGGTAATTTTGGCTGTTTTAATATGGTTTTGCGGGATCTCCGAGGTATATGCTCAGGAGAATAAATCGGCGTTCACGGCAGATTTATATGGAGGAGTATACCTTAATAATGAGCAGGCGTGGCAATTGGAACCATCAATAAGCTGGATTTACCATAAGTATTTCGGATTGGCGCTTGGATTGGAATTAACGAGCCAGTATAATCAACCGAGCCGCCAGACTATGGTTGACGGACATGAGGCGGAACTTGTAGATAATGAGAGAAATATCAGATGGCTAATATTGAAACCTTCGGTAATTATTAAATCTCCTATAATCTGGAAAAGTACAGATAATTACTATCGTCTTTGGGTTCAGGCAGAGCCGGGTCTCAGTTTGGCAGGTCCATTCCGAAACTCCTTGACGTATGGAATTAAGAAATTTTCGGGGACAGTCAGCCAGACCGTAGATTATCGAACATTTTCCAATAAAGGGCTTCAATGGTTTTATTGGAATGCAAGAGCTTCTATCAACTTTGCCTTTGGCCGTTTTATAGTCAGGGGAGGATATTACATCTCAAATTTGGACTATTATTCGGGACGAAGAAATATTACGTTGGCCAATGGGCAGAAGTTCTATGTGCCGAAGAAAGAGTTAGGTCGGAGTATTTTCCTGTCGATCGGTTATTTGTTCCACCACTTTTAAGGAAGACTATAAAGGTATGGAGAGGAGAGCGCAGAAAAGGCATATTTGTTTGGGCTTTTTTTGCGGAGCAGACTTTTGTCTTATTCAAGGGTACGAAACCGGCATGGTGATACAGGGGTGGAATAATATCGTTATTTTTTGCGGAACGGACAGGAATGTTTTACTTTTGCAGCTCCTAATCACAGGGGTATAGTTTATGATGGAAGAGTATAGAACTTGCACGTTGAAAAACGGGCTTCGCCTGATTCACAAGCCTACGCAGTCGGCAGTTTCGTATTGTGGATTTACCATCAATGCGGGAACTCGCGACGAGGAGGAGGCTTATAGCGGGTTGGCCCATTTTGTGGAGCATACGATTTTCAAGGGTACGACACATCGACGGGCTTCGCATATATTGAACCGCATGGAGGTCGTTGGTGGTGAGTTGAATGCCTATACGGCCAAAGAGGAGACTGTGGTTTACTCGGTTTTCCCCGGAGCCCATTTGTCGCGGGCCATGCAGTTGCTGGGCGATTTGATAGCCGATTCGCAATTCCCCGAAAAGGAGTTGAGCAAGGAGCGCGAAGTGGTGGCCGATGAGATAAATTCTTACCGGGATACCCCTTCGGAGTTGATTTACGACGAGTTTGAATCGGCCCTTTTCGAGGGTTGCTCGCTGGGACGGAATATCTTGGGGAACGTGGAATCGCTTCACGCAATGACTTCGGCTGTTGCTCGGCAGTTTCTCACCGACCATTATACGCCCGGTAATATGGTCTTTTTCTTTATGGGGGCCACTCCGTTTTCGCAAGTGCAGCATTTGGCCGAGCGGTATTTTGGGGATTTGTCGCGTCCGACAAAGGAGTTGCCGCGTATTTTGAAACCCGCAGCCGCCCCCTTTTCGAAAACCCTTTGCCTCGATACACACCAGTCGCACGTGATTATCGGGGCGCGGGCATACGACCTGTTCGACAAACGTCGTCGGGTTTTGTTGCTGTTGAATAATATTTTGGGTGGTCCCGGCATGAACAGCGTGTTGAATGTGACTCTGCGCGAAAAGCGGGGGTATGTCTACACGGTGGAATCGTCGGTAACGTCGTACACCGATACGGGGCTGTTTGCCATCTACTTCGGTACCGACCACCGCTATACTCAACCCTGTATCGACTTGGTAAAGAAAGAGTTGAGGCGATTGCGGGAACAACGGCTCTCCCCGGCACGGCTTGCGGCTGCGAAACGGCAGTTTATCGGTCAGATAGAGGTGTCGACCGACAACTCGGAGAATGTTGCGCTGGCATTGGGGAAGAGCTTCCTGCGATATGGGCATTTCGATTCGCTGGCCGAAATTGCCGAGCAGATCGAAAGCATCACCTCCGACAATTTGCTCGAAGTCGCCAACGATTTACTGGCCGAGGAGGGTTTGTCGATGTTGATATACGAATAGGAAGTGGTTAATTTTTATAGCTTTCGTCCGTTGTCGTAGAGAGTTTTTTTGTATATTCGTACTTTCAAATATTGAATTTGAATGAAAATAGGAAATCTCGATTTCGGTCAATATCCCCTTTTTTTAGCTCCGATGGAAGATGTCACAGACGAGTCTTTTCGTTTGATGTGCAAAGAGTTCGGGGCCGATATGGTATATACCGAATTTGTATCGAGCGATGCGTTGGTGCGGAATATCAACAGTACGACCCGGAAATTGAGCATACACGATGAGGAGCGCCCCGTAGCCATACAGATTTACGGCCGGTTTGTCGATGCGATGGTCGAAGCGGCCCGCCGTTGCGAGGAGGCTCGTCCCGATGTGCTGGATATAAATTTTGGTTGTCCGGTCAAGAAGGTGGCCGGCAAAGGAGCCGGAGCCGGTATGTTGCGAGATGTCCCGTTGATGTTGAAGATAACCCGGTCGGTGGTCGATGCCGTGAAGATTCCGGTAACGGTAAAGACGCGGTTGGGCTGGGATCACGATTCGCGCATTATAGTCGAGTTGGCCGAGCAGTTGCAGGATTGCGGCATTGCGGCATTGACCATACATGGCCGTACCCGCAGCCAAATGTATACGGGCGAGGCCGATTGGACGCTTATCGGCGAGGTGAAAAACAATCCTCGTATGCATATACCTATTATCGGGAATGGCGATGTTACTACCCCGCAAATCGCAAAGGAAAAATTCGACCGTTACGGGGTCGACGCAGTGATGGTAGGGCGGGCCAGTTTCGGGTGCCCGTGGATTTTCAAGGAGATGAAACACTATTTGCAAACCGGAGCGCTGTTGCCCCCGTTGTCGATTCACGAAAAGATGGAGGTTTTGCGCCGGCAAATGCACGAGAGCGTGTCGCGCCTCGATGAGCGTCGGGGCATTCTGCATATCCGCCGACATTTGGCGGCTACACCTTTATTCAAAGGAATCCCTAATTTCCGGGATACCCGCATCGCTATGTTGCAGGCCGATAATGTGGCGGCGTTGACGGCGATTCTCGATAAGATAGAATATGAAATTTTACCCAAACAAGTATAAAAAATGACAGGTATGAAGAAGATATGGAGTGTATTGTTCCTCGGATTGTTTGCCGTTTCGATGGTACAGGCTGTGGAGACTTCGGTGAAACAGTTCACATTGGACGATTTCTATAAAATGAAGGTCTACAACAACTTCGATGTTTCGTACAGGCAGAATGCCGATTCGGCGGGTATAGTTGTAATTATGGCAGCGACAGCCGACATTCAGCATATCGAATGTGTTTCCAAAAAAGGAGTGTTGACCATTAAATACAAAGGCAATTGCGACAAGGAGCAGATGCAAGGTTCGCTCATTGTCTATTCTACGGCGTTGGAATATGCCGAGAATAATGGCATAGGCTCCATACAAATATCGACACCTATATCGGGTGCGGCGTTTAAGGCCAAAGTAATGGGTAATGGATCGATTATGGCTCGCCAAGTGGATTATGGCATAGTGGAGGCTTCGGTGATTGCGGGTAAAGGGAAAATTGCCCTTGCCGGGAAATGTCGCGAAGCCGAATTCACCGTGACGGGTTCGGGGCAAATCGAGTCCGACAGGCTTATGTCGCGTGATGTAACGTGCCGAATAAGGGGTAACGGAGTGATAGGCTGTTATGCCACTCAAAAACTTAACGCCCGGGCTACCGGTAACGGCGAGGTCTATTATCGCGGAACTCCCGAAATCAGTAAATTGGCATTGGGAGAGTTGTCGATACGATCGTTGGAAGGCTTGTAATGGAATGCCGAAGTTCCGTTATTTGTAACGGGCATGATCGCTTCGGACGGTAGTGAATGCGCTGCCGATACCGAGGGATTGATGAATGTAATCTTGTGCAACGCGGTCGTATTGAGGATTGATTTGGAAATGCCCTTTCTCGTCGATTAATCCATATACGGTTCCGGTTTGTACCACGGCTAAATGTCCGAAGAATGGGAATGCTTCGGCAAATTGCCGTTTTATTTTCCACTCGCCTTTGCGGTTGACGTAGCCCCATTTGCCTCGGATTTCTACCGGTGCCAAGTCGGTTTCGCCGAAAGCGTTGCTATTGTCGAATTGGGGTTCGATAATAATCTTTCCAGAGGGGTCGCACCAGCCCCATTTCCCCGCTTTTTTGATACGGAAAATCTCTCCGTCGGCGATAAGTTTTTGGCATTCGATTGTTGCGAGAGTATCGCCTGTGATTCCGATAACTTGGAATATGCCGCTCTCTTTCGAGGCCACGACGGCTTGTTGCCTTTTTGAAAACGATTCGGCCGAAGTGTATTGAGGCGGGATAATTTCGTTACCTTCGGTATCGATATATCCCCACAGCCCTTTTCCGTTTTTAACGGCGGCCCGTCCCTGAGAGAAAAGTTTTACCTCGGTGTAGATGGGCTCCACTACGGTGTGGCCGGTTTTGTCGATGAACCCCCATTGTTCTTTGTTTTTTTCTTTTTGGGCGAAAGCGGCCAGCCCCTCGCAGTAAATTGTCGCCTGAGAAGCCCGGGTGAGGGTCAGTTGCAAACGTCCTTTGGCATCGATGGCGCAGGGGGCTTCGTCGGGACGCACTACCCAAGCTCTGTTTTCGTTGAAGATGGTAGCTGCGGTATATACGGCAGGATATTGCAGTTCGCCGTTATCGTCGATGTATCCCCATTTGTTGTCAGCCGAATGGCATATCAAGGCCAATCCCTCGTAAAACAGCGAGGCATCGGAATAGGTGTCGGCAAAATGCTGCTGGTCGTCTGGGTCGATATAGCGGCAAGAGTCCTCGCTGAATACCGGAATATAATCCGAGTGGGAAAGGTAATGAGAATCGTGTCCGCTACATTGGCAGAAGAGAAGGATAGATGCCACAAGAGCAAAGTGGAAATATTGCATGGCGAATATTTGTTTATTCACCGGATAAAAAATGGGGCGACACCGTCATGAAATTTTTATCGGTGGAAGTTTGTCGTATGTTTCGATATATCGGCTTCTCTTTTCTTCGATAATGTCTTTTATCGCAATGAGAATCCCCGATTCCTCCACGTCTCCAAATTCGTCGTTGATGGCAGTCCCGAACATTTTCATGGTAGGCGAGAGTCCCATATAGGCGTTGACCAGCGGAGGAATATTATAACCGAGATTACGCACTTCTTGGTTGAGAATTTTATAGTCTTCCTTGAAGTCGTCGTAGATGAAGAGTCGTTTCATTTTCTCCGTATCGGTATGGGTTTGGAGCGGGTTTCGCGGCCAAACGAGCCGGTCGGGATCGGGAAAATGTTTGTTGAGGAAATAGAGTATCATGTTTCTCCCTTCGTGAGAATAGGTGGGATACATGGTCACTTTCCCGAAGAAATATTGTATTTGGGGATAGTCGACGGTGAGTGCCCCCAGCCCGTCCCAAAGGTTATCCAACGCGAAGAGCCCTTTGGCTCCGGCTCTTGACGATTGGTATTCGAGCGTTACAAACGAACGCCCCAATTCGATGGTGTGCGGCAGATATTCTTGTAGAAATGTGGGAGAAAACTCGAATAGATGGGAGGTGGCGATACGGGGACGGCCCTGTTCGTCGGTACGTATGTTTTCTCCCAAGATAAATCGGTATCCGCCAATGATCTCTTCGGCATCGGGATTCCATACGATAAGTTGCTGGCATGGAGGGTCCATGGTGTCGAACTCGTCGATGTCGAGGGCAAGTCCGGTTCCGCCTCCGGGGTAGCGGAAGGCTATTTCGCGCAACCGGCCTATTTCGCGCATAATATTGGGGGCATTATTGCAATCGACAATATATATTTTGTTCCCGCCCTTGCGAGTGTCTCGCATGAACTTGTCGGGGGTCAGTTCTGCTTTGATAAGTTTTTTATCAACGGGCGCAATAATAGCTTCCATACTAATGGTTTTTTTTTATCTGATAGACTTGCTCTTTAACGACCTGAGCCCACTCTTGGAGGCTTTTCGATTTATCGAAAGTTTGCCACGGGATAGGCTTGCCGATGTATATATTGAAAGTTTTGTTTTTGCTACTAAACATTTCATCTGGCAAATATATCAATTCTATATTAAATTTTAACCCGATAGATTTACGTATTTTAGCAAAACGGTAAAAAAAGTTTGAATTTTTCCCATCGAAGTAGATGGGGATAATATCTCTTTGAGATTGGATAGCTTTAGCGATAAATGTTTTTTTCCATTCCAAATCTTTTATTTGCCCGTGTTGCAGGCGGGAACAGAGCCCGGCCGGGAAGATAAGCATTTGCTCATCGGAATCGTAGGCTTTGTTTATCTGTACACTCGATTCTTTGGCTTGTGCCCCGTATTTGTTGATGGGGAGGAATACCGGTTCGAGCGGTTTAATGTTCATGAGCAGGTCGTTGACAAGAAATTTTATTTTCCCGTTGTAGAGATGTCCGAAGAATCGGATAAGGGTAATGCCGTCGAGGGCTCCCAGCGGGTGATTCGAAGCAAAGATGAAACGGCCTTCGGCGGGAATGTTTTCGACGCCTATCACGTTGGCGTGAACATTCATGTAGTCAAGCAGGTCGTCGGTAAATTTTACGCCGGTGCTATCCTTGTATGTATTGAGTACGTAGTTGATTTCGTCCTGATGAATAGTCCGTTCGAGATAACGAAAAAGAAAACCCGGAATTTTGTTGGCGTGCTTAGGGGCTTTGGCCTTAACGATTTTTTCTATGTCGATTTTTAAGGGTTCGGAACTCATAGCATTCGTAAAAAGTGTGTACAAAAATAGTGTATTTTTTTTTGTTTGGGAGGTATGCCGATGTTTTTTATTCGGGAGAGACTTTTGGGGGGCTCTTCCCGGGGGGATAAAAAAAGAGCGAGCGAATTGAGAAATGCAGAAAAAAGTCAAAAAAAAGCGTTATGGGATTAGGGATTAATTTCTATCTTTACACTGCGAAAAAACAAAGTTGGAGGAATCGTAGTAGATGGAATTGCAATTACCTGTTTATCACGTGCCTGCGCTTCTCGATGAGTGTATGGACGGGCTTGACATCAAGCCCGGTGGAACCTATGTCGATGTGACGTTCGGAGGCGGTGGCCACTCACGAGCTATTTTGAGCCGGTTGGGGGAACAGGGGAGGCTTTTTTCGTTGGATCAAGATGAAGATGCCCGTCGCAATAGCATCGACGACTCCCGCTTTACGTTTGTGCACAGCAATTTTAGGTTTCTGAAAAATTTCATGCGCTATTACGAAGTCGAGCAAGTGGACGGGATATTAGCCGATTTGGGGGTGTCTTTCCATCATTTTGACGATTCGGAGCGTGGATTTTCGTTCCGGTTCGAAGGGCCTCTCGATATGCGCATGAACAGGCGGGCTACCGAAACGGCAGCTCATGTGCTGGCGACATACAGCGAAGAGAAGTTGGCCGATTTGTTTTTCCTGTACGGCGAATTGAAAAGTGCTCGCCGTATAGCTTCGGCGGTGGTGTCGGCGCGGTCGGTATCGCCGGTAGAGACGACGGAGCAACTGCTCGAAATCGTGCGGCCTTATATCAATCGCAAGCAAGAGAAGAAAGAGTTGGCCCAACTCTTTCAGGCTTTGCGTATAGAGGTAAACCGGGAGATGGAGAGTTTGCGTTGTTTGCTCGAACAGTCGGTCGAATTACTGGCCGGGGGCGGACGGTTGGTCGTTCTCACCTATCATTCGCTGGAAGATCGCATGGTGAAAAATTTTATGAAGGCGGGCAATGTGGAAGGCCGTGCCGAACAGGATTTTTTCGGGCGGATAAATGCTCCGCTTCGCCCGGTAAACAATAAAGTGATTGTTCCCGATGAGGCAGAAATAGAGCGTAATCCCAGATCGCGAAGCGCCAAGTTGAGAATTGCAGAGAAAATAATGTAGCTATGGGTAAAAAAGAGAAAGCAGAGAAAGTAGGATTTGTCAAATATCTGAAATTGGTCATACAGGGACGAATATTTTCATTGGATTTTTTTAAATCGCATTGGAAATTTATCGTTTGTGTGGTTGCTCTTTTTTTATTGTCGATAGCCAACCGATATGTTTGCCAAACAAAAGTCTCGACTATCAAGGAGTTGCGTTTCGAACTGTCGGGCGCAAAGACCGAGCGGGTACGTGCTATGGCTCGATATAAAGGGTTGGTTCGCCATTCCAGCATCGTTTTTCTCGTAAACGAAAGACATTTGGGCCTCGAAATACCCGATACTCCTCCTGTGAAAATAGGACAGCAAGATGGAAACAAGAAATAAAACTCACATATTGTTGCGATATGCCCTTGTGATTGTGGGGGTACTGATTTTTAGTGTCGCTATTATGCGCAAGGCAGCCGACACGTGCATTATTCATGCCGATAAGTGGAATAAGAAGGCCGATTCGCTTCTCTCCATTTCCCGCGAGGTAATGCCCGACCGGGGCGATATTTTGGCCCAAGATGGCGAAGTTCTCGCTACAAACATGGTTTATTACCGGGCGTTGATCGATTTCAAAGTGCCTCAGTTCGACAAGGCTTTGTTTAACGATAGCTTGAAAGCGTTGTGCAAACTGTTGGAGCAGCACTTTCCCGAAAAGAATGCGGCGACTTACGAACGGGCCATGCGGAGGGCTTTTTTAGAGAAAAAACGCTATTTTGTGTTGCTGCGTGAGATTACGGTGGGGGATTACGAGATGTTGAAGACCTTCCCGTTTTTGCGCGAAAAAACCAAATATTCGGGATTTTATATCAATCCCGAACGAGAGAAAATCATTAAGCGCGAGAAACCTTACGGTACGATGGCTTCGCGGGCTGTCGGCGGGTTGAATGAGACCTTTCACGGCAGCAGCGGCTTGGAGAAAGCATTGGACTCTTTGTTGTATGGTGTGCCCGGACGAACGATAAAGAAACAGGTCCCTACCGGTATGGTCGATTGGATTTCCGACCCACCGCAACGGGGGCTCGACGTAAAGACGACTATCGATATAGACATACAGGATATTACCGAGCAGGCTTTGATGCAGACAATTGCAGAAACTCAACCCGAGTTTGCCGTTGCCGTGGTGATGGAGGTAGCTACGGGTGAAATCAAGGCGATGTCCAATTTGTCGCGGCTTCCCGGCGGGGAGTATGTCGAAACGGTCAACAATGCCGTGCGGGCTTATGAACCGGGATCGGTAGTGAAACCGTTGTCGATGATGATCGCTTTGGACGACGGGGTGGTACGTCCCAACGATATAATCAACGGACACAATGGTGTATTCCATTATCCGTCGGGGGTAAGGGTGCGCCCTATAACCGATACGCATGGGCGGGCTTCGATGACGGCTACCGAGGCCATGAAGTATTCGTCGAATATTGGTCTCTCCGAAATTACGTTGCGGGGGTACGAGCGTGATCCCGACCGTTTTGTGCAGCGTATTTACGAGGTAGGGTTCATGGAGCCTTTCGATTTGTTTATTCCCGGAGCGGTACGCCCTACGATACGTCATTTGAAACCTACGGTGCAAGACCGCATCAACCTCACCCGTATGTCTTACGGTTATACGACAAAAATACCGCCTATCTATACGCTGGCGTTGTACAATACCATTGCCAATGACGGGAAGTTTGTCAAGCCCCGGTTGGTAAAAGAGTTGCTGCGGGAGGGGAAAAGCGATACGATATTCGGCCTTAGCTACATCAGGGAGCAGGCTTGCAAGCCCGAAACGGCAAGGGCATTGAGGCATATGTTGTATACTGTCGTAAATGACGATGACGGGACGGGACGTTTGGCCCGTTCGAAAAAAGTTACCATTGCCGGGAAGACCGGGACGGTGCGGACAATAGGTGCCGACGGGAAGTACGAAACACGTTATCGAATTACCTTTTGCGGATTTTTCCCGTATGAGAATCCCCAATATTCGTGTATCGTCCTGTTGGGGAAACCCGATCTGCCGGGTATGCCTTCGGCCGGCCGCTATTGCGGTGGCGTGTTGAAACGGATTGCCGAAACCCTTTATGCAATGGGTCGTCTCGATGTTCCCACCGTGGTTCCTACCGATACCACTCGGGTATATACACCGTCGGTTTTACGAGGCAGTTTAGCCGGCACGAAGGAGGTGCTTCAACATTTGGGTATTCGAGGCGATATGGCACGTTGTTGTGACATCGAGTCGGGGTGCGACAGTATGCCCGATTTGCGCGATATGGGAGCCCGCGATGCCTTGTATATGCTGGAAAGGGCCGGTTTGAATGTAAATATTCAAGGTCGGGGACGCGTTGTTGCGCAATCGGTTCCCGCAGGTGCGACCATACAGCCCGGCACGACCGTGATATTGAAATTGGAATAGATTGATTGATAACGAAGATATGAAACAAGTAGAAAATTTATTGTCGGGGATAGGCGTGATAGAGCGCCGGGGCGCAGCCGTAACCGAGGTTTCGGGGGTAGAGTCGGATTCCCGCCAAGTAAAAAAAGATAATCTTTTCGTGGCCGTTCGTGGTGTAACGGTCGATGGACATAACTTTATCGGCCAGGCTGTCGCGCAGGGCGCGACGGTGATCGTGTGCGAGAGTTTCCCTGATGAATTGGTCGCAGGAGTGATGTATGTTCGTGTCGAGGACAGTTCGGTGGCCTTCGGGTTGTTGGCTTCGGCATGGTACGACCACCCTTCGAAAGAGCTGACGTTGGTAGGAGTTACCGGTACGAACGGAAAGACCACTACGGCTACATTGCTGTACGAGATGTTCCGCCTGTTTGGTTACAAGGTGGGACTGCTCTCGACGGTTTGTAACTATATAGACAACGTGGCGGTACCTGCCACCCATACGACCCCCGATCCTTTGCACCTGCACCGGTTGTTGCGCGAGATGGTCGATGCGGGGTGTACCTACGCTTTTATGGAGGTGAGTTCGCATTCGGCGGCCCAGCACCGTATTGCCGGTCTTGATTTCAACGGAGCTATTTTTTCGAACCTTACCCGGGACCACATCGATTATCACAAGACTGTCGAGGCCTATTTGAAAGCCAAGAAGTCGTTTTTCGACGGATTGCCCAAAGGGGCGTTTGCCTTAACGAACATCGACGATAAATCGGGTATGGTGATGTTGCAGAATACCCAAGCCTCGAAACACACCTATTCGCTGCGGACAATGGCCGATTTCAAAGCAAAAATCGTGGAGAGCCGTATCGATGGCATGACATTGGCGATCAACGGTAAAGAGGTGGAGGTGATGTTTGTGGGGAGGTTCAATGCCTATAACCTGTTGGCTGTCTATGGCGCCGCTTGCCTGTTGGGGTGCGACCCCGACGAGGTGTTGTGCAAAATGAGCCTGTTGGTGCCGGTGGCCGGTCGATTCCAAACCCTCCATTCGTCCAGAGGCTATACGGCTATTGTCGATTATGCCCATACGCCCGATGCGTTGAACAATGTATTGACTTCTATCCGTGATGTATTGGGTGGTAAAGGATCCATTATCACGGTAGTGGGCGCCGGTGGAAACCGGGATAAGGGGAAACGGCCCATGATGGCTCGCGAAGCGGTGAACCTGAGCGACAGGGTGATTCTAACTTCGGATAATCCCCGGTTCGAAAACCCCAACGATATTCTCAACGATATGTTGGAGGGGCTGGATGCCGAACAACGCCGCAAGACGCTTGCTATTGTAGATCGTCGGGAGGCTATTCGTGCCGCCACGCAGTTTGCCGCAGCCGGCGATGTGGTGTTGATAGCCGGGAAAGGTCACGAGGACTATCAGGAGATAGAGGGCGTAAAGCACCATTTCGATGACAAGGAAGAGGTAGAGAAATTGTTTGCCGAGGAAAAGGCATAGTATAAAAACAGGAAAACAAGCAAAGCACTATGTTATATTATTTATTTCAATATCTCGAATCGTCGTTCGATTTGCCGGGAGCCCGTTTGTTCTCGTACATATCGTTTCGTTCGGGAGTAGCTTTTATATTATCTCTGTTCATTGCCACCATTATCGGCCGACGTATTATCAACAAGTTGCAACTTTTGCAAATTGGCGAAATTGTACGAGACCTCGGGTTGGAGGGACAGATGGCCAAGAAAGGTACCCCCACGATGGGAGGCATTATTATCATTATCGCCATTTTGATTCCTTGTTTGTTGGTGGGTCGGCTGGGAAATATTTACATGATACTGATGCTGGTCACCACCGTTTGGCTGGGAGCCATAGGATTTCTCGACGATTATATCAAAGTTTTCAAAAAAGATAAGGAGGGATTGCACGGTAAATTCAAGATCGTGGGGCAAGTGGGCCTCGGCCTTATCGTGGGCCTTACACTGTATTTGAGCCCCGATGTGGTTATCCGGGAAAATGTAGCGGTGCAAACACCCGGCACCGAGACCGAAGTCATTAAGTATGAATCGGAGAATATCAAGTCGACCCAAACAACCATACCGTTTTTTAAGAACAACAACCTCGATTATGCCGATTTGGTCCCTTTCTTGGGCGAACACGCGCAAACCGGCGGGTGGATTATTTTTATCCTGTTGACGATTTTCGTGGTGACGGCTGTGTCGAATGGTGCTAATCTTACCGACGGCCTCGACGGCCTTGCCACAGGAACTTCGGCGATTATGGGATTGACGTTGGGAATATTGGCGTACCTGTCGGGCCACATTGCGTATGCTTCGTACCTTAATATAATGTATATTCCGGGCAGCGAGGAGTTGGTGGTATTTGCCAGTGCCTTTATGGGTGCGACTATCGGGTTCTTGTGGTACAACGCCTTCCCCGCACAGGTATTTATGGGCGATACGGGCAGCCTTACTTTGGGCGGTATTATTGCTGTTTTTGCCTTGTGCATTCACAAAGAGTTGCTCATTCCCATTTTGTGCGCCATTTTCTTTGTGGAAGATTTGTCGGTGATGATTCAGGTGGCTTATTTCAAGATGACCAAGCGGAAGTATGGCGAGGGACGTCGGGTATTTAAGATGACCCCATTGCATCACCACTTCCAGAAACCGGGAAATGCAGGAATAAATGCTTTGATACAAAAACCGTTGCAGGCAGTGCCCGAATCGAAAATCGTCGTTCGGTTTTGGATTGTGTGTATCATGCTTGCAGCATTTACGATAGTGACGCTGAAAATGCGATAGAAAGGTCCTTTGTATATGGAAAAGAAAAAACGAATTGTAGTGTTGGGCGCCGGAGAAAGCGGAGCCGGAGCTGCCGTACTGGCACAAGTGAAAGGGTTCGATGTGTTCGTCTCGGATATGTCGTCGATTCAGGACAAGTATAAGGAACAGCTCAACCAATATGGTATTGCGTGGGAAGAGGGGACACATACCCTCGATTCGATATTGAATGCCGACGAAGTGATAAAAAGTCCGGGTATCCCCGATAAAGCTCCGGTAATTGTTGCCTTGCGCGAACGCCATATTCCTATTATCTCCGAAATAGAATTTGCCGGACGCTATACCCATGCCCGCATGATTTGTATTACCGGCAGTAACGGAAAGACAACTACCACGCTTCTTACCTATCATATACTTAAAAGCGCCGGCTTGAAAGTAGGGCTGGCAGGCAATGTGGGAAAAAGTTTGGCGTTGCAAGTGGCCACGTGCGACTACGATTATTATGTGATTGAGTTGAGCAGTTTCCAGTTGGACAATATGTACGACTTCAAGGCCGATATTGCGGTGTTGTTGAACATAACTCCCGACCATTTAGATCGTTACGATTATAAGATGGAGAATTATGTCGACGCCAAGTTCCGCATTATACGCAATCAAACAGAGGAGGATGCGTTTATCTATTGGAACGACGACCCGGTGATTTCCGAGAAGTTGTCGCACCTCTCCCTTAAATCGCAACGGTATCCGTTTGCCGAAACTCACGAACCCGGCACTCAGGCTTATACCGAACATGGGGAATTGACTATCGACACGCCTGAGGAGAGGTTGACTATGGATACCAACGAACTTTCGCTTCACGGGCGGCACAATTTATACAATTCGATGGCAGCCGGTCTGTCGGCCTGTTTGCTGAACGTGAAAAAAGAGTCTATACGCAAGGCGTTGAGCGATTTCGAGTCGGTGGAACACCGGCTTGAACGGGTCGCTTCGGTACGCGGGGTGCAATTTATCAACGACTCGAAAGCGACGAATGTCAACTCGTGTTGGTATGCGTTGGAGAGCATGAAAACCCCGGTGGTGCTTATTTTGGGAGGCAAGGACAAAGGCAACGATTATACCGAAATAGAACAGTTGGTTCGGGATAAGGTGAAGGCTTTGGTCTTTTTGGGAGTGGACAACAGCAAACTCCATGCCTTTTTCGAGGGGAAAGTTCCTTATATCACCGAGGCCCGGTCTATGCAGGAAGCGGTTAACAAATCGTATGCGTTGGCGTCGCCGGGCGATACGGTGTTGTTGTCGCCCTGTTGTGCCAGTTTCGATTTATTCAAAAGTTACGAAGACCGGGGAGAGCAGTTTAAAGCCTGTGTTCGGGCATTATAAGCGTTGTTTATGGAAGTAGCAGCATTAAAACGAGAGCAAAGAAGAAGCGACCCGTATATTTGGGGAATCATCATTATCCTGTATATCGTTTCGGTAGTCGAGGTTTATAGCGCGATAAGCCGGGAGATTACGGGAGGTGATGTCTATTCGCCTATCATGAAGCATATTCTGTTTCTGTTTTCGGGTTTCTTCATTACCTATTTTACTTCCTATATTCATTATAAGTGGTTCAAGGGATTGGCCTATTTGATGATACCGTTATCGATTGTACTGCTTATCAGTATCCTCTTTTGGGGCGATGTGATAAATGGTGCCAAGCGGTCTATCACCCTGTTGGGCGTTTCGATACAAGGTTCGGAAATTGCCAAGATTACGATCGTCTTAGCTATGGCTACGGTGCTGGCCAAATCGCAGATAAAGCGAGGCGTGGAGATGAAAGGCGTGCTGTGGGTCGTGGGGCTGGTGACGGTTTTCAGTGCATTGCTGGTTACGCAAGGGCTGACAAACACCTTGTTGTTTATAGGAATAAGTTTGTGCATGATGCTGATAGGTGGTGTAGAGTTGTACAAACTGTTGGGTATATTTTTGGTATATGTTGTTTTGGCGCTTGCCACCATGCAGGCGAAGGACTTGATAAGCGAAGGCGTCGGGGGGAAACCCGATACACAAGAGGTGGTCGCTCAGGGCGAAGGGGCTGAAAAGTCGGATCATCCCATACGAATTTCTACTTGGAAAAGTCGGTTGGACGATTTTTTCGACTCTACACCCGAATATGAAAAACCAACCACCTCGGACAATTTGCAGGAACACCGGGCTGCCATGGCGATGGCTCATGGTGGGATTATCGGTGTGGGTCCCGGAAACAGCCGGGAGGCTTCGCGGTTACCGTTGGCCTTCTCGGACTATATCTATGCCATTATCATCGAGGATTTGGGATTCCTCTTTGGCGGCGTGGGGCTTTTGCTGGTTTATTTGATGATTCTTGCCCGGGCGGGATTGATAGCCCGTAGGTGTACGAAAGCATTTCCCGCATTGCTGGTGATGGGAATGGCGGTAATGATTGTTTTGCAAGCGCTGTTCAATATGGCTATTGTGGTGGGGGTTTTCCCGGTTTCGGGGCAACAGTTGCCCTTAATCAGCAAGGGCGGAACCTCTATTTGGATGATTAGTTTTGCCTTTGGGGTGATGTTGAGCGTGAGCCGTTATGCCGTAAAAGATTCGGGAAGCGAGATAAAAACAGAACGAGAGAATAATTTGCCGGACGATTTGCAAGCGGCCAATCCTACGAATTTAGCATAAAGAGTGATATGAAACGTGCAATAAAAGTATTGATTAGTGGCGGTGGAACCGGAGGTCATATCTTCCCGGCAATTTCCATTGCCAATGCGATAAAGGCAGAAAGCCCCGATTCGGAGATTTTGTTTGTCGGTGCCGAAAATCGAATGGAGATGGAGAAGGTTCCGGCAGCCGGATATACCATCAAAGGTTTGCCCGTGAGCGGATTTAATCGCAGCAATCTGTTGGCTAACGTCAAGGTGTTGTGGCGGTTGTGGAAGAGCCTGCGTATGGCTCGCCGTATTGTGCGGGAGTTCAAGCCCGATGTAGCTGTGGGTGTGGGCGGTTATGCCAGCGGCCCTACGTTGTGGGCGGCTACCCGCAAGGGTGTGCCGGCGCTTATTCAGGAACAGAATTCCTATGCGGGAGTAACCAATAAATTGCTGGCTTCGAAAGTCAAGGCTATTTGTGTGGCCTACGAGGGAATGGAGCGGTTCTTCCCGGCCGAAAAAATTACCCTTACGGGGAATCCGGTGCGGCAGGATTTGTGCGATACTTCGTTGAGCCGGGCCGAAGCGTGTGAGTCGTTTGGCCTCGACCCGCATAAAAAGGTTATTCTCCTGATTGGCGGCAGTTTGGGCGCCTTGACCTTGAACCGGGCAGTGGTAGAGTCGCTTCCCGAAATAGCCAAAAGCGGCGTTCAGTTGATATGGCAATGCGGTAAACGGTTCGACGAGCAAGCCAAACAGGCTTTGGAGGTAGCGGGAAATCCGGTGTGTGTGAAGCAGATGCCATTCATTGCCCGCATGGATTTGGCATATAAAGCCGCCGATTTGGTGATTTCGCGTGCCGGCGCCAGTTCCATTTCGGAGTTGTGCCTGCTGGGCAAGCCGGCCATATTAGTACCTTCGCCCAATGTGGCCGAGGACCATCAAACCAAAAATGCCGAGGCTTTGTCGTCGAAAGGTGCTGCCATTTTAGTCCGGGATGCCGAGGCTCGGCAACGGCTGATGCCTTGTGCGCTCTCTATGATTCACGACGAAGAGGCATTGCTCTCCATGAGCCGGGCGATTGCGTCGTTGGCGCAACGCGATTCGGCGGCACGGATAGCCGATATAATTTTTGATATAGCCGATAGAAAATGAAACAATATACTTCCCTTTATTTTATAGGAGCCGGCGGTATAGGTATGAGCGCGCTGGTTCGCTACTTTTTGTCGAAAGGTTATCGGGTAGCCGGATATGACCGTACCCCCTCGCCGTTGACGGCTCAGTTGCAATCCGAAGGTTTGGCAATTGTTTACGACGAATCGGTGGAGTTGATTCCCGATTATTGCCGGGACCCCGAAACCACGCTGGTTGTCTATACCCCTGCTATTCCCGCAACTCATGCGGGGCTGACCTATTTCAGGGAACATGGTTTCAAAGTGGTGAAACGAGCCGAATTATTGGGCTTGATTACTCGTGCGAGCAAAGGATTGTGTTTTGCCGGTACGCATGGAAAGACTACGACATCGAGTATGGCGGCCCATATCTTCCACGAGTCGCCCATAGGGTGCAATGCCTTTTTGGGAGGCATACTCCGCAACTACGACAGCAACCTCATCTTGTCGGAGTCATCGCCCTATACAATTATCGAGGCCGACGAGTATGACCGTTCGTTCCATTGGCTGCACCCCTATATGGCTGTGGTGACGGCCACCGATCCCGACCATTTGGATATATACGGTACCGAAGAGGCTTATTTGGAGAGTTTTGCTCATTTTACCTCCTTGATACAACCGGGGGGGTGTTTGGTGATGAAAAAAGGGATTAAGTTAGTGCCCCGGATTCAGCCGGGAGTGAAACTTTATACCTATTCGGCACGTGACGGCGGGGATTTCCACGCTACGAATATCCGGGTGGGAAATGGGACGATTGTTTTCGATTTTGTCGCTCCCGACGGGGTTGTGACCGATATAGAGTTGGGGGTACCTGTCGAAATAAATATCGAGAATGCCGTGGCGGCAATGGCTATTGCCCGGCTGAACGGTGTAGAAGCCGACGATATGCGGCGGGCGATGGCCTCGTTTCAGGGAGCCAAACGGCGATTCGAGTTTTGGGTGAAACGTCCCGATAGGGTGATGATCGACGATTATGCCCATCACCCCGATGAGTTGAAGGCCAGCATTCGTTCGGTAAAGGCTCTTTATCCCGGTCGCAAGCTTACGGTTATTTTCCAGCCTCATCTGTACAGTCGCACCCGCGATTTTGCCGATAGTTTTGCCGAGGCGTTGTCGTTGGCCGATGAACTCTTTTTGCTGGATATTTATCCGGCACGTGAAGAACCTATACCGGGTGTGACTTCGAAAATTATTTTTGACAAGATAACGTGCAGGAATAAAGAACTTTGTTTGCGCGAAAAGTTGTTAGAACGAATAAAAGAGTGTAACTTTGACATTTTATTGACAATGGGAGCCGGCGATATAGATCGTTTGCTCCCCGAAATAGCATCAATCGTGGAGGCGAAATGAAAGTTTTGTTGAGATTTTTGTTGATGGTGGTGTTGCTTCTCTACCTGTTTGTCTCGTTCTTTGTCTTGCGTTCCCATGCGGCAGAAGAGACGTGCAAAGGCTTGCAGATAGAGGTGGAGGACAGTGCTGTGCGACATTATATCTCGCCTGCCGATGTGTATGACTATATTACGGAATACGATTTGGATCCCTGTGGGAAACCGTTAGGTGGGGTCGATACCGAGAAGATGGAACGAACCCTTTTAATGAATGGCGTGTTGAAAACCGTGCAATGTTATAAAAATGCCAACGGTACAGTGAATGTGAATGTGACGCAACGTATACCGGTTATGCGGGTAATGGCCGATGACGGGAATTATTATGTCGATGAGGAGGGCTGTCGCATAGCGGCAAGCACGTCGTATAGGGAGTATTTGCCGTTGGTAACCGGGCGTGTGGACAGTGTACTGACCTATCGCGACATATTGCCTTTGGCTCACTACATTCACAAGAATATTTTTTGGAATGCTCAAATTGAACAAATTTATGTGAATGAGCGTCATGAGATAGAATTGATACCCCGGGTGGGGAAACAGACCATTTTGTTGGGGGCGGTAGACGACTTCGAAAACAAGTTGGACAACTTGATGTTGACGTATAAAAATGTGTTCGACAAAACAGGTTGGAACGTGTATGACACGGTTTCGTTGAAATTCAAGGATCAGGTGGTTTGTACCCGGCGAAAAAAATAGAAAAAGAAAAAACGATATAATATGGATACGGAAAAATACATAGTAGCTATCGAGATAGGAAGCTCGAAAATTACGGGCGCGATAGGAACCCGTTCCTTGAAAGGGGTTGTTACTGTGAATGGCGTGGAAACCGAACCGTTAGCCGGTTGTGTGAAGCGCGGGATTGTGACTAATCCCAATGAAGTTGTAGCGAAAATAAAACGGTTGATACTGAAATTGAACAACCGTATAGGCGCATCGAAAAAAATAAAACGTGTATATGTGGGAATCGGGGGACAGTCGCTCCATACCGAGGATCTCACGATAAGCCGCGATTACCCCGAGGGTACGCCTATTACCGAAGATATGATTAGGCTTTTGCAGGAGGAAGCTCGCGAGATGCCTATTGCCGGTGCCAATGTTTTGGAGGTGGTTCGTTCCGAAGTATTCGTCGACGATAAACTTCGAGTGGGCAAAGGCGAAATGTCGGGTGCCAATTTGAAGGTAAACATGAAATTGATAGTGGCACGTGAGGATTTGTCGAAAAGTGCGGCTCGTTGTTTTACAGGCGATTTGTCGGTTGTGCGATATATTCCTACACCGTTGTCCACCGCTTATGTGGCACTGAGTAACGAAGATCGTCAGGCCGGTGTCATGCTGGTCGATTTCGGAGCCGAAACGACTACCGTATCGATTTACAAAGACGGGTTCTTGCGTTACCTCTCGACCATACCGCTGGGAGGATACAACATTACACGCGATATTATGACGTTGAACGTGACCGAGGCCGAGGCCGAATCGTTCAAGGTGCGGTTAGGGTCGGCCAAAGCCGTTAGCGAGGAATCGAACATTACCTTGCGGGGCGAAAGCCACTCCGAAATAAAAAGCCTCGATCTGTCGAAAGTGGTGAAGGCCCGTATCGAAGAGATCGTTGCCAATCTCGATGCCCACTTCGAATATGCCAAGTGCGACCGAAACAGTTTGGGCGCCGGTATGGTCATTGTCGGGGGGGCTGCTAAACTTTCCAATTTGGCCGAGTTGATAGCCGAAAAGTGCGATATCCGGGTGAGAAAAGGAGCTTTGCGCCAAGATATGCTACTCGATGTCGCTTCGCAATCGAAGAGCTCCGATTATTTGCAGATACTTGGTTTGCTTTATTGCTGCCGGGAAAGTTGCGTGGAGGTTCTGCCCAAAGAGGTGGAAGAACCGGAGCCTATTGAAGAACCGGTCGAGGTGTTGTCGCCCAAAGAGAAGAAAGCTCGTGAGAAAGCCGAACAGGAACGTCAGAAACGTGAAGCCGCAGAGCTGAAAAAGAACGAGCAGGAACGGCGGAAACGCGAGGCCGAGGAGGCAAAGAAAAAAGAGAAGGAACGCAAGGAGAAAGAGCGTAAAGAGAAAGAAAAGGCAAAAGAGAAAGGTTCCGATATCTTTGGTAAATTGAAAGTTATTGTGAAGAAAGCCGAGAAACTCTTAGATGATGAGAATGATAACTATTAAAGAAGAACGCTATGAACGAAATAGATATAAATGAATCGAAATTGCCCGATTTCATTGTTCCCGGAGCCGAAAAGGAGAAAGAGGATCCCATTAAGATAAAAGTAGTGGGTGTCGGTGGCGGTGGCGGTAATGCCGTGAACTATATGTATCGCCAAAACATTCAGGGCGTGAGTTTAGCTCTTTGCAACACCGACCCGCAAGCCATGTCCGATTCGCCCGTGCCTATCAAAGTCGCTATTGGCGACGAAGGTGCCGGTGGAGAGCCCGAGGAGGGCAAACGCTTGGCCGAGGAGTTCGAGAAGAAAGACGGCCGCATTTCGGCATTGTTCGAGGACGAGACCCGCATGGTGTTTATCACGGCGGGAATGGGTGGAGGAACCGGTACGGGTGCAGGCCCGGTGGTTGCCCGTATCGCCAAAGAGAAAGGTATGCTCACGGTGGGTATCGTGACTATTCCGTTCCTTTTCGAGGGTGAACCCAAAATTTTGCAGGCGTTTGCCGGTGTGGAGGAGATGCGCAAGCACGTCGATGCCTTGTTGGTAATCAATAACGAACGGTTGTGCAAAATCTATCCCGATCTCTCGTGGACCAACGCCTTTTCCAAAGCCGACGATGCATTGGCCAATGCCGCCCGGAGTATTGCCGAACTGGTGTCGAAAAACGGAAAAATAAATCTCGACTTTGCCGATGTGCGTACAACCCTTAGAAACGGCGGCGCGGCGGTTATCAGTACCGGCGAGGGTGAGGGCGAACATCGTATGAGCAAGGCAATACAAAATGCCTTGATTTCGCCGTTGCTCAAAGAGAGCGATATTTACGATTCGGAGCGTGTGCTGTTCAACCTCTACTTCTCGCCCGAAGAGTCGGACGAGTTGCGTATCCAAGAGACGAAAGAGTTGAGCGGCTTTATGACCCGGTTCAAAAAACGGGTGAAGGTCATTTGGGGATACACCCACGACCCGTCGTTGGGCAAGAAGGTGAAGATTACCATTTTGGCTACCGGGTTCGAAGTCTCCGACTTGACGTTCAAAGGCGAATATGGAGGCGATGCCGATGAGCATATAGCCCAGTCGCAATATATTGTTTTACGTCCCGACCAGCTCGACAACGATGCGTTGCTCGACAAGTTGGACAATACCCCGGCCTACGATCGGCCCAAAGATTTTCGAGACAACTTTGATACGACCGATAAAAGAAGCGAGCCGTCGGGGAGAAACTCCATGTTGTATTTCGATAGGAAATTATAAAATAAATATAGAGCTATGAATTTATTTGATCAGGTCAGCAACGACATAAAAAGTGCCATGCTGGCAAAAGACAAAGTGAAACTGGAAGCCCTGCGGGGAATCAAAAAAGAGTTTTTGGAAGCAAAAACCGCTAAGGGAGCCGATGGTGAACTGTCGGACGAGGTAGCCATGAAGATATTGGCCAAGATGGTGAAGCAACGGAAGGAGAGTGCTCAAATCTATACCGAGCAAAATCGTCCCGACTTGGCCGAACCCGAGTTGGCCGAAGCCGCTGTCATCGAAACTTATCTGCCCAAACAAATGACCGAGGAGGAGCTTACCGAAGCCCTCAAAGCCATTATTGCCCAAGTAGGGGCTACCACTCCGCAGGAGATGGGAAAAGTGATGGGTGTGGCTACCAAACAACTGGCCGGGCGTGCCGACGGCCGGGCTATTTCGGCAAAAGTAAAAGAACTGTTAGCTTAATACAGAGTAAATATTTAGAATTAGACTATGCTTACATTAAGTGTCATTAAAGAAAATCCCGAAGAGGTTGTTCGCCGTTTGGCCATTAAACATTTCGACGGGAAAGCTGCCATCGACAGAGTTCTCGAATTGGATAAAATACGTCGGGCTTCCCAAGCCGAGTTGGACGGGAAACTGGCCGAATTGAAAAATCTGGCTGCTCAAACCGGTCAGCTTATGAAAGCCGGGAAGAGAGACGAGGCCGAGGCTGTAAAACAGAAAACGGCAGCCATCAAAGAGTCGAACAAGGCTTTGGAAGAGGCTATGGTTTCGGCCGAAAAAGAGATTACCGATATTTTGCTTACGGTGCCTAACCTGCCTTATGCCGGCGTTCCTGAGGGACGTACCGCCGAGGATAACATTGTAGAGAAAACGGGTGGCGTAATGCCCAACCTTCCCGAAGATGCTCTTCCTCACTGGGAGCTGGCCAAGAAATACGATCTTATCGACTTCGAACTGGGTGTGAAGATTACCGGTGCCGGATTCCCCGTATATAAAGGTAAAGGTGCCCGGTTGCAAAGAGCCTTGATTTCGTTCTTCCTCGATGCCGCCCGCGAAGCCGGCTACCTCGAAATACAACCGCCTTATGTGGTAAATGCTGCTTCGGGGTACGGTACGGGACAGTTGCCCGACAAAGAGGGCCAAATGTACCATTGTAACGAAGATGACCTCTATTTGATTCCTACGGCCGAGGTTCCGGTAACCAACCTTTACCGCGATGTTATTTTCAATGAATCGGATCTGCCTATCAAGAATACGGCCTATTCGGCTTGTTTCCGTCGCGAAGCCGGTTCTTACGGAAAAGATGTGCGCGGGTTGAACCGCCTGCATCAGTTCGATAAGGTGGAGATTGTGCAGATACAGCATCCCGATCACTCTTACGAGGCACTCGAAGAGATGAAAGCCCATGTACAAAGTTTGGTAGAACGGCTCGAATTGCCGTGGCACATCTTGCGTTTGTGCGGTGGCGACATGAGCTTTACGTCGGCGATAACCTTCGACTTCGAGGTATACTCGGCCGCTCAAAAACGCTGGTTGGAGGTAAGTTCGGTATCCAATTTCGAAAGCTATCAGGCCAACCGTTTGAAATGCCGTTACCGTGGGGCCGACAAAAAGACCCATTTGTGCCATACGCTCAACGGTAGTGCATTGGCATTGCCCCGTATTGTCGCAGCGTTGTTGGAGAACAACCAAACCCCCGAAGGTATCAGGATTCCCAAAGTGCTGGTGCCCTATTGCGGTTTCGATATAATCGATTGATTGGGATCGACGCAAATACAAACAAAAAAGCCTGCATTTCTTCGTGTGGGCTTTTTTGTTTATGATGTTTTTCGGGGGACGGTTAACCCCAATTTATTTACGCCCGAAGTCGGCCGGAATTTCACCCCAAGCCTCGGTGTTCCATTTGATGATGGGGTTGGTGTAGGTGTGGGTTTGCAACCATCGTTCGGCCCGGGCTATAAGATCGAAGATGGGCGCGTTTACCGCATTGGGGGCTAATTTTGTTTTGCATTTTTTTTGGTTGACCCAAGTGATGGCGTTTTGGCTGTCGGAGTAGATGGGAATAGAAGAGTTGCGTTGTTGCAGATAGGCCAACCCGTGGACGAGAGCCAAAAACTCGCCTATGTTGTTGGTGCCTTGTTCCATCGGCCCTACGTGAAACAGTTCGATTCCCGATTTCGTATCGACGCCGCGATACTCCATCTTGCCGGGGTTCCCGCTACAAGCCGCGTCGACTGCGAGGCTGTCGGCCACAACCGTCGAGGGGAGTACGGGTGTAGTCTGCCGGTTATGGGCAAATTCGCCTATTTTGCGGATTACGTCGTATTCGTCGGGAGTAGAGCGGAAAGCCTCTGTGGCGGCTTCCAGCGAGTCGAAACTTTTATATTTGGCTCCTTTGAAGTTTTCGACCTGTTCCTTGCACTCTTCCCAAGAGTCGAAAATCCCCCGGGCACGTCCTTCCCATACGACGTAATATTTGTATTTGGGCATAATTTGTTGATCGTTAGATTTGATAGGTACAAAAATATAAAAATTGTCGTATCTTTACACAGTTTAGAGGCAATAAGCATTTGTCTTTTTGTAATGAGAGGCCCCCTTTTCGCCGGAGGTGCTTTTGCCGTCTCCCGATATATTGAATACGATAGCGATGAAAAAGTTTTTTGCCTATGTGGTTTTAGCCGGTTGGCTGCTTGGTGCGGTGGGGTGTACCTCCGGGAAAAGCAACCGGGAGGAGAGTGCACGCCTGTATGAAGAGGCGGTGGCATTATTGAGTAGCGAATCGGCTACATTGGTCGATTGTCTGGCGGCGCAAGAATTGTTGGAACAGGCGCTTAAAATCGACGATGGGAATATCGATATCTATTTCGGGAAGGTGCTGAACGAATTGAATCTGTGGCGTCCCGACAGTGCATATCGCACGGCGTCGATCGCCATAGAGAAGATAGGGCCCGACGGGAAGAATAGAATAAAAGCCTATTTTTATACGGTGAAGGGTTTTATTGCTTATGACAAGGGCGATGAGGCCGATGCCCGGAAGCAGTTGTCCGAGGCTTTGGCCCTGTACGACAGCTATCTGAAAGAGGAGCCTGCCAATGTCGATTATTTGTTGAACAAGGCGGTGCTGCTGGCGGGACTTGAAGGACGCCCGGCGGCCGAGGAATATATTGAGCGTTTGCCGTTGAAGGAGGAGGACAAGGAGTTGCTATCCAGTCACTTGTCGGATTTTGAATTTAGCCGGTTCGGCGAGACTTGGCGGGCGAAGCACGAGGCTTTGAGTGCCAACGGGCAGGTCGTGGCCGATACGTTATCGAAGAATACAGAGAGATGAAACCGTTGTTTTTAATCGGATATATGGCTGCCGGGAAGACCACATTGGGGCGCCGGGCAGCACAACTTTTGGGAATTGAGTTTATCGATCTCGATGCCTATATCGAGGCTCGGTATAGGAAACGGGTGTCGGATTTATTCGCCGAGTATGGAGAGGCAGGTTTCCGTGAAATAGAACGTCGAATGTTGCACGAGGTTGGCGAGTTTGACAATGTGCTGGTGGCTACCGGCGGGGGAACTCCCTGTTTTTTCGACAATATGGAATATATGTGTAACCGGGGTATCACCATTTATTTGGTCGTTTCGGTTCCTACGTTGTGCCGACGTCTTTCCCGGGCAAAAGTGAAACGCCCTTTGGTTGCCGGCAAAACGACCGAAGAGCTTCATGCCTATGTGTCCGAGATGTTGGAACGTCGCGAAGAGTATTATCGTCAGGCTCACTATACGTTCGATGCCGAAGAATACGAATCGACGGCTTCGGTCGACAAGGCTGTCCGGCAGTTGGCTCTTCTTTCCAGTGCGAGCAAACCGGCCGACAAAGCGTAATTTTGCCTTGTGCAGTAATTTCGGGATAAAACGATATTCCCATACCTGAATAAATCTAAAACTTGAAACATTATGGCAGACGATATGACTTGTAAATCGAAACAAGGGATAGCACCCCAAGAGCAACTGTTGGGAACAATGACGGGAAGCCGCCATTTGTCGATAGGTTTGCCGGCAGAACATAACGGCGGGGAGAAACGGTTTCCGCTTACCCCCGAAGGGGTCGCCTTGTTGACGAAACGGGGATTCCGCATACTTATCGAGAGTGGGGCAGGCGAAGGAATCAAATATTCCGACCTCCACTATACCGAGGCGGGAGCCGAAGCGGTCTCTGCCACCGAGGTGTTTAGCTGCGATGTGGTGCTTAAAATTACGCCGTTGAACGAACACGAAGCCTCTTTGATTCGTCCGGGCGTTTTGTTGCTGACGCTGTTGCAGCCGCAATACCAATCGGCCGCCGTGGTGCGGGTGCTGATGCAAAAACGGGTTACGGCGGTGGCGATAGACCGGATTTCCGATGAGAAAGGTCGCTCCCTTTTTGCCGACATTTTAGATGAGATAGACGGGAGGGCAGCCATTGTACTGGCTTCGGAGTTGCTGAGCAACCGCAGCGGCGGGAAAGGAGTTTTGTTGGGCGGTATTCCCGGAGTTGCCGCAGCCGAGGTTCTGATCGTAGGGGGCGGTATTGCCGGCCGGGCAGCCGCGCGTTCGGCTTGCGGTTTGGGAGCGTTGGTAAGGATTTTCGATAACGATTACTACCGGCTGAAAGCGACCCAGCAAGAGGTCAGCCCGGCGGTTTTCACTTCGAATATGCACCCTCATGTGTTGGAGAATGCCATGCGTTCGGCCGATGTGGTTATCGGGACCGAGGTCCCTGACGAAGGACGTTTGGGTATGAATTACATCGAGATGATGAAACGGGGAGCCTTGCTTTTCGACTTGTGCATGGATAAGGGAGGCTGTTTCGAAACATCGAGTTGCAGCGAGGCGCCCTGCAACAAGGTTTACGAGCAATGCGGGGTGTTGCACTATTGCCTGTCGAGTGTAGGTTCGGCGGTCGCTCGCACGGCATCGATGGCATTGAGCAACCTGTTGGTCCCGGTATTGGCAGGTTTGGCCGACCCGGCTATGATCTACGGCCATATCAAGTCTGACGAGCGGTTGCGCAATGCGGTTTACCTCTTTGGCGGGAAACTTACCTATAAGGATTTGAGCATACGGTTAGGGTTGCCCTGCTACGATATGAACCTGTTTATGTCGATGTTTTAAATCCGACTTTACGGGTTACTTTCATATTTCTATGAAAATGTTTCAAATGCTTACAAAAAAACATTATCTTTGCCCAAAATATCAATATTGGAATTGAAACACCTCATGTTGGATTAAAAATGTAAGATAAACATGACAGAAAAGACAAAAGTGAAAGTATTGGAAGAAGTCGTAGTACGATTTTCCGGCGATTCCGGTGACGGAATGCAGTTGGCCGGAAATATTTTTTCCAATGTCTCGGCAGGAATCGGCGATGAAATATCTACCTTCCCCGACTATCCGGCAGAGATTCGGGCTCCGCAAGGAACATTGGGCGGTGTGTCCGGTTTTCAAGTTCATATAGGCCGCGGAGTCCATACTCCGGGCGATTTGGCCGATGTATTGGTGGCGATGAATCCGGCGGCGCTGAAAACCAATGCCCGATATGTGAAGAAGGGCGGGGTAGTGATTATCGACTCGGACAGTTTCCGTGCAGCCGATTTGGAGAAAGCGGCGTTTAAGACCGACGATCCCATTCAAGAGGCGGGGCTATCCCATGCACAGGTTGTGCCGGTTGCCATCACACAAATGGTGAAAGATTCGTTAGCCGACTCGGGCTTGGACAACAAGTCGATTGTACGGTGTAAAAATATGTTTGCCTTAGGCTTGGTCTGCTGGTTGTTCGACCGCCCGCTGGAACAGGCTCAACATTTGTTGAAAAATAAGTTTGCCAAGAAACCTGCCATCTATGAGGCCAATGCCAAAGTGATGCGCGACGGCTACAATTATGGCAACAACATACACGCTTCGGTTTCGACCTATCGGGTGGAATCGGCACAGGTACGCCCCGGTATTTATACCGATGTAAACGGCAATACCGCAACGGCATGGGGATTGATTGCCGCTTCGGAAAAGTCGGGATTGCCCTTGTTCTTGGGCAGTTATCCCATTACCCCGGCCACCGATATTCTACACGAACTTGCCAAGCGGAAAGATTTGGGCGTGAAAGCCATTCAAGTAGAGGACGAAATTGCCGGTGTATGTACGGCTATTGGTGCATCGTTTGCGGGAAATTTGGCGGCGACCTCTACTTCGGGGCCCGGTTTGGCGTTGAAGAGCGAAGGTATAGGACTGGCTGTGATGGCCGAGTTGCCTTTGGTGGTTATCGATGTTCAACGGGGTGGACCTTCGACCGGATTGCCTACCAAGACCGAGCAGACCGATTTGTTGCAGGCTCTTTATGGCCGTAATGGCGAAAGTCCGGTGGTTGTAGTGGCGGCGTCGACACCGACCAACTGTTTCGATATGGCGTTTAATGCGGCTAAAATAGCGTTGGAACACATGACGCCTGTTATTCTGTTGACCGACGGATTTATCGGTAATGGCTCTTCGGCTTGGCGTATCCCCGATATGGACGAGTATCCCGAAATAAAACCCAACTATGTGATGGCATCGCAACAGGGAATGTGGAAACCTTACGATCGCAACGACAATGCGGTGCGCTATTGGGCTCGTCCGGGGACGGAGGGCTTTATGCACCGGCTCGGCGGTTTGGAAAAAGATTATAAGAGCAGTGCTATCTCTACCGACCCGGCCAACCACGAGAAGATGGTGCGCGCCCGTCAGCAAAAGGTCGACAATATAGCGAACGATATACCCCTGTTGAATGTACAAGGTGATCCCGATTCCGATTTGTTGGTTGTCGGTTGGGGCGGTACTTACGGCCATTTGTTCTCGGCTGTGGAAGCTATGAAGGCAAAAGGCAAACCGGTTGCTTTTGCCCACTTCAACTACATCAATCCTCTGCCCGCCAATACCGAAGAGGTGTTGCGCCGGTACAAGCGGGTAGTCGTTTGCGAGTTGAACAACGGTCAATTTGCCGCCTATCTGTCCGGGAAAGTTCCGGGAGTGAATTTCTTGCGGTATAACAAGGTTCAGGCACAACCGTTTATGGTGAGCGAACTGGTTGACCATTTTACAAAATTATTGGAGGAATAAGCAATGGAAGAACAAAAGGAATATACAGCCAAAGATTTTAAGAGCGACCAATACGTGCGTTGGTGCCCGGGTTGCGGCGACCATGCCATTGTAAATGTGTTGCAAAAGGCTATGGCTACATTGGGCATACCGCCTCATAAAACAGTGGTAATTTCGGGTATAGGTTGTTCGTCGCGGTTGCCGTATTATATGAATACGTATGGTTTCCATACCATTCATGGGCGTGCTGCTGCCGTGGCTACCGGAGTAAAGACCGCTAATCCCGATTTGACGGTTTGGCAGGTGTCGGGCGATGGCGATTGCTTGGCAATCGGGGGTAACCATTTTATCCATTCGGTGCGCCGTAATGTCGATATTAACGTGGTTTTGATGAATAACAAGATATATGGTCTTACCAAAGGTCAGTATTCTCCTACGAGCGACCGCGGGTTTGTCACCAAATCGTCGCCTTATGGAACGGTAGAAGATCCCTTTATTCCGGCCGAACTGGTATTCGGGGCTCGGGGAACCTTCTTTGCTCGTTCGCTCGATGTCGATTTGGCTACTTCGCAAGAGGTATTGGTCGAGGCTGCCCGCCACAAAGGAACGTCGGTGGTAGAGTTGTTGCAAAACTGTGTGATTTTCAATAACAATATTCACAGCTATGTGGCCGATAAGGAGTTCCGGGCCGACCGTACCATTCATCTGCGCCACGGCGAAAAGATGATTTTCGGCAAAGATAACAATCGGGGTCTTGTTCTCGATGGGTACAAACTCAAAGCTGTGACCATCGGTGAGGAGGGGGTGACCCTCGACGATATTTTGGTACACGATGCCAAATCGCCCAGCAATTTCCTGCACCAAAGTTTGGCCATGATGGACGGGCACGAGTTGCCGCTGGCCATAGGCGTGATACGCAATGTGGAGGCTCCGGTCTACGACGAAGAGGTTGCCAAACAGGTGAGCGAGGTAACGGCTAAGGTTCCTTACACTTCGTTGCGCGAATTTTTGTTGAAGGGTGAAACTTGGGAAGTAAAATAAGACTTTTTTTACGATAAGGGACGGCACTCAAAACGACTGTGAGGACAGCCTTTTGGGTGCCGTTTTTAACGATAGGGACTTGGCGAGCGATTCAGCGATTTTTCGTGTAACGCCGAGGTGCATGGCCTATCATTTTCGAAAGAAACAATCTCGTGTAATCGCATAGAACAAAATTTGTGGTTATTCGGTTAGAGGAGAAAAACATGATTTATAAATTGAGATTATGGTTATAACATTAGTTATTTTAGCTCTGTCGGCTATCTTTTTTGCTATCGGGAAAATTCGTTCCGATGTGGTGGCTTTGTGTGCATTGGTATTGTTGCTGCTCTTTCATATTCTCACTCCCGAAGAGGCGTTGTCGGGTTTTTCCAACTCGGTGGTGATTATGATGGTGGGGCTTTTCGTCGTGGGCGGTGCGATTTTTCAAACGGGGCTGGCCAAGATGATAAGCGGTACCATATTGCAACTGGCCGGTAAGAGCGAGACCCGGTTGTTTGTGCTGGTAATGCTTGTAACGGCGGCGATAGGTGCTTTTGTGAGCAATACCGGAACGGTGGCGTTGATGTTGCCTATTGTGGTAAGTATGGCGGCCAATGCCCATATCAATGCGAGCCGGTTGCTCATGCCTTTGGCCTTTGCCAGCAGCATGGGCGGTATGATGACATTGATAGGAACACCGCCCAACTTGGTTATTCAAAGTGCGTTGACCCAAGCCGGGTTCGAACCTTTGACCTTCTTTTCGTTCCTGCCGGTAGGGTTGGTGTGCATATTGGTGGGACTGGTGGTATTGATGCCTCTCAGCAAGATATTTTTGTCGAAACGGGGTACAGAAAAGAAAGACCGGAGGAATAGAGGCAAATCGTTGAACGAATTGGCTCAGGAGTATCAACTTTCGGAGAACCTGTTTCGGGTACAGATTCCCGAAAAGTCGGCAGTGGCGGGGAAAACCATTATCGAATTGAATATCAGGCAACAGTACCAGTTGAATATTTTGGAGGTCCGACGTACGACCTCGTCGCAAGCTCGTTTGATAAAGACCGTCAATCAGAAATTGGCCGATCCCGGAACCGTGTTGCGTCCGGGCGATGTGCTTTATGTGCGGGGCGATTTCGAGAAGTTAAACGAGTTCGTGTCGCATTACTCTTTGAAATTGCTCGATTCGCATACGATCGAAGACGGTAAGCCGGGCTCCTCTTCCGAGATGGCTTTTTATGACATCGGCATTGCCGAGATCGTGTTGATGCCTTCGTCGCGCTTGTTGAAACAGACGGTGGGCGATTCGGGCTTTCGGGAGAAGTTCAATGTCAATGTGTTGGGTATACGCCGGAAGAACGAGTATATCCTGCACGACTTGAAAGATGTGAAGATGCATTCGGGCGATGTGCTGCTGGTGCAGGGTACATGGAAAAATATAGATCGATTGAACCGGGAGGATTCCGACTGGGTGGTCTTGGGGCAGCCGTTGAGCGAAGCCGCTAAGGTTACCCTCGATTATAAGGCGCCGGTTGCAGCCTCGATCATGCTTTTGATGATTGTAATGATGGTGTTCGACTCGATACCGGTCGCCCCGGTTACGGCTGTAATGATTGCGGCCATACTCATGGTGCTTACCGGTTGTTTCAGGAATGTCGAGGCGGCCTATAAGACCATCAACTGGGAAAGTGTAGTGCTCATTGCGGCCATGTTGCCCATGTCGTTGGCACTGGAAAAGACAGGAGCATCGGAATACATATCGAATAGTTTGGTAAGCGGATTGGGCGGTTTTGGCCCGTTGGCCCTTTTGGCGGGAATCTATTTCACCACATCGTTGATGACCATGTTTATCAGCAATACCGCCACGGCGGTTCTGCTTTCGCCTATTGCCATGCAATCGGCCTTACAGATAGGAGTTAGTCCCTATCCGTTCCTGTTTGCGGTCGCCGTCGGGGCGAGTATGTGTTTTGCTTCGCCCTTCTCCACACCGCCCAATGCGCTGGTTATGCCGGCCGGACAATACACATTCATGGATTATGTGAAGGTAGGGTTGCCTTTACAGATTATCATGGGTGTGGTTATGATTTTTGTTTTACCTTTGTTGTTCCCCTTTTAATGAGATTTAAGCCATGTCACACAAAAAACGAATTGCCATATTTGCCAGTGGAACTGGCAGTAATTTCGAAGCGATAACGGTAGCTTGCGAGGAGGGTCGGGTTCCTGCCGATGTGGTCGCGATGGTTTGCGACAAGCCGGCGGCCCGGGTTGTGGAACGCGCTGCACTTCACGGCGTGGAGACTTTTGCTTTCGACCCGAAGTCGTTCCCTTCGAAGGCCGAGATGGAGTGTGCCATCGCCGATTTTTTGGACGAGCGTAATGTCGATTTGGTTTGTTTGGCCGGATATATGCGTATTATTTCCGATACGCTGTTGTCGCGTTACGGCGGTCGTATTATCAACATACACCCTTCGCTGCTTCCCGCTTTTCAGGGAGCCCGCGCAGTGGAGCGTGCCATGGAGTATGGGGTGAAGATTTTCGGGGTGACGATTCACTACGTCGACCAAACTGTCGATGGCGGCAAGATTATTGCCCAACGGGCATTCCCCTATGAGGGCGATGATATAGATGAGTTGTTCGGGCTTATCCATGCCGTTGAACATCAACTGTATCCCGAGACGATTACCCGATTGTTGGCGGACTGAATCCGAAAGAGACATAGGTGTTTGTATAGCATAACGGCTGCGAATTTCTGTTCGCAGCCGTTATGCTATATGGGGTGAGGGTGTAAGGGGAATTACCCTTTATGTACTTCGACCCGTTGGGTAGAGGGCTTTGTGGCATTGCGTTCGTCGGTAGCTTCGACAACAGCTTCGGCCAGCCGTTTGAATGCCAGGCCGGTGATGGAGTCGTCGAGTGCGACGGGGTGACCGGAGTCGCCGCTTTCGCAAATGCTCTGTACGATGGGAATCTGCCCCAACAGAGCCACGCCAGCCTCTTCGGCCAATCGTTTGCCGCCATCTTTACCGAATAGGTAGTATTTGTTTTCGGGAAGTTCGGCGGGGGTAAACCAACTCATGTTTTCAACCAAACCCAATATGGGTACGTTTACTTTATCGCCGGTGAACATACTGATTCCTTTACGGGCGTCGGCCAACGCTACTTTTTGCGGCGTAGTCACTACAATGGCTCCGGTGATGGCGAGGGTTTGCACCAAAGTGAGGTGTATGTCGCTGGTTCCGGGCGGCAGGTCGAGGACGAAATAGTCGAGTTCGCCCCAAGCTGCGTCGGTGATGAGCTGTTTCAGGGCGTTGCTTGCCATGCCGCCGCGCCAAAGGACGGCGTCGTTTTTGCGAACGAAAAAGCCGATGGAGAGGATTTTTACGCCGTATCGTTCGACGGGAATGATAAGGTCGCGCCCGTCGATACGCTCGCTATACACATCGGTATCTTCGATGTCGAACATCGTAGGAGCCGAGGGACCGAAGATATCGGCGTCCAACAATCCCACTTTGTAGCCCAGCCGGGCCAATGCCACTGCTAAGTTGGACGCAATGGTCGACTTGCCTACACCGCCTTTTCCCGACGATACGGCAATGATGTTTTTCACGCCGGGCAACGGGTTTTCGGGGTTCGGACGGGCTATCTGTTTAGCCTTGACGGCAATGTTCCCTTTTATTTCCACTTCGGGGCTGACGAAGGTGAGTATGGCTGTTTCGGCAGCTTTTACGACCGAACGGATAAAGGGGTCGTTGGGCTTGTCGAAGATGATGGAAAAACTCACCTTGTTGCCGTCGATACGAATGTCGTCTTCGATCATGCCGTTGGCGACAAGGTCTTTCCCGTTTCCGGGATAGCGCACTGTGGCGAGTGCATCGAGTATGAGTTTAGGATATAGTTGCATATCGTAAAGTTAATTTAGTGTCGTGTTGTCTTGGCTGCTTTGTTTGCCGCTGCGTTTCCCCCGGTTGAAACTCCGGTAGGTGTCGTAGGGAATATCAACGTCGGGTTCGATAAATTGTTCACGGGGCTGGCATACGAACCGAATGTATTTGATGTTCATGCCCCGTTCGAGCCATTGTTGTTCGTAAAAGGTTTTAATTTCGAGTATGTCGTCGGCTATCCCCGAATGGTAGAGGTCGTTGGTGGCGATTTCTACCGGATAATGGTTGGCTTTGGCCATTTCGCAGGTATAGGTGTACATGAAAGGACTGTCGCTTTTCAAGTGAATCAGTCCGTTGGGCGACAGTATCTGTTGATACAGTTGCATAAACCGGGTGGAGGTGAGCCGTTTGCGCACCTTTTTCATCTGTGGGTCGGGGAAGGTGATCCATATTTCGGACACTTCGCCCGGAGCGAAAAAGCGGTCTATCAATTCGATGTGGGTGCGGAGGAAGGCTACGTTCTTGATCCCCTCTTCGAGAGCCTGTTTGGCACCACTCCACATACGGGCTCCTTTAATGTCGATACCGATAAAGTTCTTTTGAGGGAACCGTTTGGCAAGTCCCACGGCATATTCTCCTTTTCCGCAACCCAATTCGAGAACAATGGGGTTATCGTTTTTGAAAAACAGTTCGCCCCACTTGCCTTGCATTTCGAATCCCTTTTCCTGTAAGGCAGCGAAAGGGTATTGAAACACGTGCGGGTACTCTTGCAGATCGTCGAATTTTTTCAGTTTGTTTTTTCCCATAGCCAGTGTTTGTGTCGTTTGGGGTTAGTTGGTCCTTCCCAATTTCAAATGGCGGTATTCTCCCGATTTCAGTTGAACGGACAAGATGAATATTTTTCCGGGATAGGCTTGCGTTTCTATTGCGGTTTCGGTAGTTTCACCTTGTTGCCGGTATATCATGCGCCCGTCGATGGTGAAAAGGGCGATGTTTGTCAAAGGCTCGTCGGCCTTGACGATGAGCGTCGCGTGTTCGAAATAGGCGAGCAGTTGAGGGTCGGTTTCTATCTCGTCTTTCCCCGATATGTTGCAAATGTTGAATTCTTTCCATTGCGGGGCGTTCAAATAGAGCGATCGGCTATCGTCGGGGACACCCAAAAAACATTCGCTTTGCGGGACGTTTTCGAATACCGCCTCGCCCAATAGGGGCGGTTCTGTCGGGTAGGCCATTATGGTGTATAATCTGGTGCAACTGTCGAATGCGTGGTCGCCTATCTCTTGGACAGTTGAAGGTATTTGGGCCGAGAAGAGCATACGCATACCGTAGAAAGGCCATCGGCCGATGTATTGCAACCCTTCGGGTAGGAACGACAACTTAACCAGCCATGAACAGCCGGCAAAGGCGTAATCGCCGATACGTTTGAGCGATTTTGGCAGGACGCAGCTCGTCAGTGCCGTGCAATAGTAGAAAGCTCCTTCGCCTATTTCGGTAAGAGCTAAGGGCGCATGAAGCGATGTGAGGCTCGAACAATGGTCGAACAGGTAAGGAGGCAGTGATGTGAGCAATGTGCGTTTCATCGATACCTCGGCAAGTTTGGTACAGTAGGCAAAACAGCCTTCGCCGATGGTGTCTAACGAGAGAGGTAACGATAGGGCTGTGAGCGACGAGCACCCTGCAAAAGTTTTTGCACCGAGGCTTTGTAGGGTAATGGGGAAGGTTATGGAGCTTATTCCGGTACAGTTGAGGAATGCGTGGCTCCCTATTTCCCGAAGGGTAGACTGTGAAAAATCGAGTGTGGTATAGGCGAGGCATTCTTTAAAAGCGTATTCGCCTATTTTTGTGAGCGTATTCGGGAGTGGCGCGTTGAGTTTGGCGCAATCGCAGAAGGAAAAACTCCCGACCTCTTGTAACGACGATCCCCAGTCGATGGTTTGTAAGTTCTCGCAGCCGGCAAAGGCATAATCGCCTATTTTTCGGGTATTTTTCGGTAGTTGTATGGCCGAAAGCTCACTAAATCCGAAGAATGTGTTTGCCGGAATGGCATTCGCTTCGAACTTGGTTTGATTGCCGAGATAGGCGTCGCGACTTTCGAATGCCGTTATTGTGCAGCCTTTCAGGTTTATTTCCACGAGATGGCTCAACGAGTCGTTGATGAAGGAGAAGTCGCGTCCGTCGAGTTGCCCTGTAATGGTTAGGTGGGTGATGGTGCTGCTTCCCTCTTTGATGTGTATGCGCAATTCACCCGCATTGGTCTGGCACGTATAGTTTGCCGCCTGTAAGGATAATCCTATGAGCAGGAATAATGCGATGTGTAACAGTTTTTTCATGGAGAAAAAATAAGCCGTTGGTGATTTTTGCATATTTAATGTGCAAAGATAGTGCAAACCGAGTGTAGAAGCAAATTTATTTGGTTTACTCTCTGTTTAGCCGATAGCGGGCTCCGTTGTCGAGAATAAAATTCAAGATTTCTTGAAAGAGGGCTTCTACTTCCGATGGAACCATGCAGTTGGAGGTGGTGCCGAAGCGGTCGAAAAAGACGGCCGGCAACGAATCGGTGGTGCTGCCTAAGGAGGCGGCTAAGCTCTTTATTTCGTCTCTGTCGATAATTGCAGAGAGTTGATAATTCCGTTTGGGATCATCGCTGTCGGCAAATTCCAATCGGACCATCAGTTCGTTGTTGCTGTTGCGCCATACGGTAACCGACGACCATATTTCCATTTCGTCGTTCGATTCTGCGATTACCTGTTCCAATGTAGCTGCCATGTTTCTCCTCTTTCGGTTTGTGGTGTGACGGAATTCGGGTTAAATGCGATTGTCGATGTGGATAATGTTTTCGACAATAAAAAGGTCGCAGATATCCCGCTTTTCGATTTCGATGTCGTCGTACTCCTTATTTTCGCTGCGCAGGATTACCCGGTTCGGGTTTTCATGCTTGCGCACATATTTCACCATACGGTAGTCTTCGAGCAAGACAACGTAAATCTGCCCCCAAAAAATGAGGTTGGGATTTTTTATCTCGCGAATAGCAATCATATCGCCGTTGTTGATGATGGGTTTCATGCTGTCGCCGCTCACTTTTACAATACTGCAATCGGGATTGATAAAGGGGACATCGATACTCCCGATGACCAAATCGTCGGTGAACATACGGTCGCGGGCAAAGTTGCCGGCTGTGACATCGAGCCCGTAGACTTTTGCGCCGCTGCGCCCTTCGGTGGTGATGGCTTCCGAGGGGAGGGTGACTGTGCGTATGTGTGTGTGCAAGTCGTTGTTCGATACCGGGTACATGGTTCCGTTACCGGTTGCGAGCCATTCTTTCGATACTCCCAGTTCGACGACTATTTTGTTGATGAGCGAATCGCTTATGGCCAATTTGCCGGTGAGATGTTTCGAAAAATTGGAGGCATCGATCGATATTCGTTTGGCAAACTCCGACTGGGTAATCCCGAGGTCGTCTATTAGTTGCTTGATCCTCTCTATTTTAGCTTCGTTTTCCATAAGAAGAAAAATTATTTTAGCTGTTATATGGTAAAATTACCATAAATAATTTGCATTTCGAAAATCTGTATGGTATATTTGTTGTGGTTTTATTACCACAACAAAGGTAGAAACTTTTTTCAAATAATCAAATAATAGACAAATAATTAACATAATTATCCATATCTAACCGGGGTATATTACCTATTATAAAAATAAACAAAAGGGAGAGAGGCACAGGCAAAACAGGTAAATGCTGTGTGAATATACCCCGGCGGGATGTGGTAAAAGGGGAGAAGCGAATGATGAAAACAATTGAATGGGAGGCGCCGGCTTTGGCTTCTTTGGCAGCGGCGCATTGGCTGGTAGCTTATGAACGGGAGGAAAAACCGCGCAAGAGTGTGCGTCACGAGGCCGAGATCGAGTTCGAAGGGGTGGCCTATTTGCTGATGTGTGAGATTGGATTGTCTGAGCGTGAGCATAAGGCGGTGTCGATGATTTGCGGTATAGAACCGCAATATACCGATATGCCGGTGAGAGTGACGGGTAACATGGGGCGTGCGGTAGGTGAAATTTTACCGTTGTTGAGTAACTTTTTGTCGGGGTATGGTGTTATATATGTATAAACTACTCGATAAGGGAGAATCCGGGAGGTGTGGCGTGGTATAAGAAGGATACCTCAGGGGTATATGGCGAGGGTGTACCTGTCGGATTAAACGAAAAAAGCCGGTCATTGTTGACCGGCTTTTTTGTGATTTATCGCGGGATATTGATTATCCGTTAACTTTTGCCATGTGAGCGATCAAATCGAGAACTTTGTTCGAGTAACCGATTTCGTTATCGTACCAAGAAACAACTTTAACGAAGGTGTCGGTCAAAGCGATACCAGCTTTGGCGTCGAAGATCGAAGTGCGAGTGTCGCCCAAGAAGTCAGACGAAACAACAGCATCTTCGGTATAACCCAGAATACCTTTCAATTCGCCTTCCGAAGCCTCTTTCATAGCGGCGCAGATTTCGGCATAAGTAGCGGGTTTAGCCAAGTTAACAGTCAAGTCAACAACCGAAACGTCCAAAGTCGGAACACGCATAGACATACCGGTCAATTTGCCGTTCAACGAAGGAATAACTTTACCTACGGCCTTAGCGGCACCTGTCGAAGAGGGGATAATGTTGCCCGAAGCAGCACGGCCACCACGCCAGTCTTTCATCGAAGGACCGTCAACAGTTTTTTGAGTAGCGGTAGTCGAGTGAACGGTAGTCATCAAACCGTCGAGGATACCGAATTTGTCGTTCAATACTTTGGCGATAGGAGCCAAGCAGTTAGTTGTACAAGAAGCATTCGAAACGAATTGAGTGCCTTTTACATAAGTGTTTTCGTTTACACCGCAAACGAACATGGGGGTGTCGTCTTTGGAAGGAGCCGACATAACTACGTATTTAGCACCAGCTTCGAGGTGAGCTTGAGCTTTTTCTTTGGTCAAGAAGAGACCGGTAGATTCTACTACATATTCGGCACCTACTTCATTCCATTTCAAATCGGCAGGATTCTTTTCAGCAGTAACACGAATAGTTTTTCCGTTTACGATCAGTTGACTTTTTTCAACGTCAGCTTCGATCGTTCCGTCGAATTGACCGTGCATAGTGTCGTATTTCAACATATATGCCAAATAGTCAACCGGGCAAAGGTCGTTAATACCTACGATCTGAATGTCGTTTCTTGTTTGTGCAGCACGGAATACGAAACGTCCGATGCGGCCAAAACCATTGATACCTACTTTAATCATTGTAATAAAACTTTAAGTGTTTATTGAATAAAAAATAATGTTTCGTTTTTCTTCTTTTCTTTTGTCCCGCTTCCTTCAAACAATTACTATTGCCGCATTGTTTAACAACCGCATGGGGTAGCGCAACTGCTCATGAGGACAAGCCAAACAATCAAAAAGGCAATTTTATATTTCATAATTTTGTACTTTATTCCTAAAATTGCACTGCAAAGGTATATATTTTTTTTGAATACAGTATACGTGAATGTGAAAATAAAAGAAAAATTTCTTTATTTGCATTTCCTTGAATGTGAGTAAACTATCTGATGATAATAAATTGTACCGTTATGAAAAGTTCTTTTTTAGCCGACTTTAAAAAATTTGCCATGCGCGGCAACGTGATCGATTTAGCCGTGGGTGTGATTATTGGCGGAGCATTCGGGAAGATTGTCTCGTCGTTGGTAGCCGATATTATTATGCCTTTGCTTGGAGTTTTGGTCGGGGGTGTCAATTTCACCGAGTTGAAGTGGGTCATGAAGGCCGCGAAGGTGGTAAACGGGGTGGAACAGCCGGCTGTTACGCTCAATTACGGGAATTTTTTGCAGACGACTTTCGATTTCCTCATTATTGCATTTTCGATATTCTTGTTTATTCGGATTGTAACTCGGCTTACCGAGAAGAAGAAAGTCGAGGCGGCTCCGCCGGCAGCGCCGGAACCTTCGGCCGAGGTGAAACTGTTGACCGAGATTCGCGATTTGTTGAAAACTCAGGAACGGAAATAGTTTCGGGGCGGTTGGGTTGTTTTGTAAAAGACCGAGAGGCTCCCGACAAAAAACGGGAGCCTCTCGGTTAATGTTATAAATGGGGTTGAGTGTCGGCCGGTTAGTATTGTTCCTTTTCGTTGGGGAAATCTTTGGTCTTCACATCTTTTACATAGGCTTGTACGGCTTCGGTGATGGTTGTGCTCAAATCGGCATATCGGCGAAGGAAACGAGGCGAGAACCCTTTGTTTATGCCCAGCATATCGTGCATGACGAGTACTTGCCCGTCTACACCGCCACCGGCTCCGATACCGATAACGGGTATCTTCAATTCTTGGGCTACCCGCGTAGCCAGTGAGGCCGGTATCTTTTCGAGAACGAGCGCGAAGCACCCGATTTCTTCGAGCAGATGGGCATCCTCGATTAGCTTGTTGGCTTCGGCCTCTTCGCGGGCGCGTACGGTGTAGGTGCCGAATTTGTTAATCGATTGGGGGGTTAAGCCCAAATGTCCCATTACCGGGATACCGGCACTGAGGATACGTTCTACCGATTCGCGTATTTCGGCGCCGCCTTCCATCTTCACACAGTCGGCATGAGTCTCTTTCATAATTCGGATTGCCGAAGCGACAGCCTCTTTGGAGTTGCCTTGGTACGACCCGAACGGCATATCTACCACTACCAAAGCGCGTTTTACAGCGCGGACTACCGATTTGCCGTGGTAGATCATTTGGTCGAGTGTAATCGGCAAAGTGGTGACATTACCTGCCATGACGTTGGAGGCCGAGTCGCCTACCAGAATCACATCAATCCCGGCTTGGTCTATAAGGGTTGCCATCGAAAAATCGTAGGCAGTCAACATCGAGATTTTTTCGCCGCGCAGTTTCATTTCCATCAGGCGGTGAGTCGTTACTTTACGAGTATCTTCGGTATAAGTAGACATAATGTTTGAATGTTTTAATTGCTGGGACAAAGGTACATCAAATTTTTATATTGACACCTTTTTTACATTTCAATCTCAATTTCCCTATTTTTTATACGAGTGGGATGCGGCTGAACAAAAAAGCTCAAACAAGTTTGGCTTTCTGCTTTCGACTTTCGCTATCTTTACATAAGATAGGATGCGGTTCGGCATAGTAAAATTGAAAACTTCGTTTTCATTTGCCTCTGCACTCACCTTTCGCTATCTTTGAAGAAAATAGGATGCGTCTCAGCAAAAAGCTCAAACAAGTTTGGCTTTCTGCTTTCGACTTTCGCTATCTTTGAAGAAAATATTTGTGTTATGACAACCGAAAAGCAATCGCCACGTATACCCGGCTGGTTTAAGATTTTGATTTTGGTGACAGCCTCACCCCTTTTTGCTTGGCCCTTGTTGATGAGCCGGGCTACCGATGTTTTTACCGATAGTGGTATGGACAATACTTTGCCGTGGACTTTTGTCATGTTGCTTCCGCTGTATGTGGTGCTGTCGACGTGGATCAGTTATCGGGTCTATGCCACGCGCAAGGAGGTGGCGTGGATATTACAGGGTTTGCAGATTTTGGTCTATTTGGCCATGTTTATTTTGGTGCTGTAAAGGCATATAGGAGATTTTCCCGCTTGCGGTATTATGGGTTGTACAGGTCGGGGTTAGAAAAATTGATAATTTCCATCACCATTTCGTAGGCCTGTTTGGCCGGACTTTCGGGATTTATCTCTACGGCTTTCAGGTAATTTTCGATGGTGAGTTTCCAGTTTCCTTGTTTCCAAAAAACTTTGCCTTTCAAATAGTAGGCGGTATCGTCGTGCGGGTTGCCGGCCAAACGTTCGTCGATACAGGCGAGAGCTTTTTCCAGTTGGTTCTCTCCGATAAGTTGGTTTATCTTTTCTGTCGATACCATGTTTTTTCTCTTTTTGAGGCGTAAAGATAGTGTAAAGGAAGGGAGAAACAAATTTTATTTTGCGTTCGATGGTTCCTCCTGATACAAGAAGAGGCGGGGAGTAACCGTTGCCGGCTTATTTTCCCCGCCTCTTGTCTGCCGATTTTATGATTAATGCGATAATGTGTGGATGTCGGGCAGTTTCAGTTCGCTACCTTCGGTAGCCATGATGAATCCTTTGTTGTTCCAAGTCCGCAAGTATCCACCTATGTTGTTGTTGATCATTAACAACCGGAATGCGTGTTTCCCCTTTTGCAGGGCTATGGAGTTGCGGGTGTGCGAGTGGCGTATGAGTTTGCCGTCGTTGCTGATAACCACTCGGCCGTCGATTTGCAACTCGTCCATTTCGGAGGAGAAATAGTATATGCCATCGGCGGGCACTTCGAAATAGCCGGTATAGCAGTATGCTCCTTTATCGTCGATATTGGGTTTGAAGTCGAAATCTTTCACCACTTCCGGGTCGCTCCAATAGGCGCCTTCCACATCTTTTACAAAATAGAGATTCCCTTCGGTACGACGGACTTCGATGCCCGGTTGCGTGGCTTTGTCGGTGGCGGGCATGAGGTTTTCCTTAACGACTTCGATGGTGCGTGTGGGGCTCAGTTTGCCGGAGGGTAGCAATGTGGCTATCTTCACGGTAGCGTCGTGATCGAACGATAGGGGAGTTTCGTATTTGGTCGATGAGGCATTCGGTTCGTTACCGTCGATGGTGTATACCATAGGATAGTTGCGGCTGTTGTGGAAGGTGAGTGTCGTATTGTCGATGTAGGCGATACGGTTCGCCATGGGGCCTTCGGGCATGGGAATGTGGTAATTGATATGGTGCATATCGAGCCGTACCAATTGAGAATCGAGCCGTCGGGCGAAAGAGTTGTAGTCTTTTTTTGTTTTGGGTGTCCAATCCAATTCGGCCAAAGCCAGCATACGCGGGTAGAGCAGATACTCGGTATATTCGGGTGTGACGGCATATTCGGTCCACATATTGCATTGTGCTCCCAGCACGTGGTGGCGCAGGTTTTCGGGTATTTTCTCGGAGGAGGGATCGTAATTGTAAATTTTGTCGAGCATGACCGCAAATTTGATGGCAATGGGTTCGGCCTCGACAGCCCCTTGACCGGCGTCGACATAGAGCCATTTCGAGGGAGTCATAATTACATCGTGTCCCATCGAGGCAGCCGTAATGCCACCCTCTTCGCCCCGCCACGACATAACTGTTGCCGAAGGAGCCAGTCCGCCTTCGAGTATTTCGTCCCAGCCAATCATCGATTTCCCGTGAGCCAGAATGATTTTTTCGATACGGTGTATGAAATAGCTTTGCAGTTCGTGCGAGTCTTTCAAGTTCTCGTCTTTAATCCGTTGTTGGCATTTGGGGCAAGCGTCCCATCTCTTTTTGGGGCATTCGTCGCCACCGATATGGAAATATTTGCCGGGGAAGAGCGGGATTACTTCGTTGATAATATCCTCTAAAAATTCAAACGTCTTGTCGTTCCCGGCGCAATATACATTTTCTTCGATACTCCATTTGTTGCGCAATTCAAATGGACCTCCTGTGCAGGAGTATTCGGGGTAGGCCGTAAGGGCAGCCAAAGCGTGTCCCGGAAGTTCTATTTCGGGAATGACGGTAATAAAGCGGTCGGCGGCATAGGCTACGACCTCTTTAATTTGTTCTTGGGTGTAGAAGCCCCGGTGTATGGAGCCGTCGGCATTCCTGCGTACCGAGCCTACTTGGGCAAGGCGAGGATATTTTTTTATTTCGATGGTCCATAATTGGTCGTCGGTGAGGTGCCAATGGAACCGGTTCATCTTGAACATAGCCATGATGTCGAGTTGTTTTTTCACAAATTCGACGTCGTGGAAATGACGGCACACGTCGAGCATCATACCCCGATAACCGTAGGCCGGTTCGTCACTGATTTCGACACAAGGCATGACCCAGTCGATACCCTCGACAGGCTGCTCACTCTCGATTTGAGGGGGGAGCAGTTGCATGACCGATTGCATACCGTAAAATAGGCCTTGCGGGGTTTTTGCCTTGACCGATACCCGTTTGGAGGTGACGCTCAATTGATAACCTTCGTCGCCGACTTTCAGCGATCGGTCGATTTGCAGCGAAATGCAGTTGGAGCTGCCGCTGTTCTTGATTGCCAAGTCGTAGCCGGTAGCGTGTTGTATTTTGGTTTGGAAATAGCCGGCTATTTTTTGCAGTTCGTCCCGTTGGGTTTTGCCGGTGACAAAAACGGTTTTCGGGGTTATGGCGAAGGTCCCGCTTTTTTGTACCAGACTTTTGGGCGTGGGGGTGATATTTAAAGGAGTGTCTTGTGTGACGGTTGTAGCATATCCTGTAAACAGGGCGATACAGCACCACAGGCAAGAGATGATGAGGATTTTTTTCATTTTCGTTCTGTTTTAGGTGAATAGCTTGAATTAATTTTCTCCGTAGTTGACGGTGATATTTATTATATCCATGTTGTTGACCTCAACCTCGACCGCGCGATACCCCGACTTTTTAAAGATGAGGTATTCGTGGTTTCCCGTCGTTACGTTGTATCGACCTTGTGTATCGGTGACCGCAATGGTTTTTCCCGTGCTTTTTTCGATTATCTGCATACCGGGGACGAGGGTTGCCTGTATGTCGCGTACTTCGCCTCGAACCTGCATTTGCCGGGAGCTTTTCTTAATTTTCGGGGCAACGATTTCGTCATCGCCAATGGTCGACGGTTCGCCGGCTACGATGGTTTTCGAAAGAATAATATTGTCGGCCGATTGTCCGGCTTCGATGACAAATTCGCCGGGTTCGACAAACCGATGGTTGGCTTCATCTACTAAATAGAGTTCGGCAATGGGTACGTGAAGCTGTACGGTGCGGCTTTCACCGGGAGCCAGTTCTATTTTTTTGAAGTCGCGCAGTTGTTTTACGGGCGTTACATAAGTACTGGCTTTGTCGCGTACGTATAGTTGTACCACCTCTTTCCCGGTGTATTCGCCTATGTTTTTCACCTCGACAGTTGCGTGAATGGTATCGGTCAACGAATATTTGTCTTTATCGGTCGTAAGATTCCTGTACACAAACGAGGTGTATGAAAGTCCGTATCCAAAAGAGTAGAGAGCCGTGGGCGGAGCGAATACATAGTCGCGTCCCGGAGCTTCGTAGCTTCCCGGATTGCGGTAGAATCCCCGGTCCGAGGGCAGGTAATTGTAATAGACGGGCAGGTGTCCGGTGCTTCGGGGGAAGGAGAAGGTGAGCCTACCCGAAGGCACCACGTTGCCGAATAGAATGTCGGCAATCGAATAGCCAGCTTGTTCGCCGGCATACCATTGGACGAGAATGGCGGCAAGATTGTTCTTTTCCCACTCGATGGCAAAGGGTTTACCCGTGACGAGTACGAGGATAACCGGGGTTCCGGTTTGATAGACTTCGCGAATGAGTTGCGATTGGGCTCCGGTCAGATTCAAATCGTTCAAGTCGAAACCTTCGCCGCAGGTGGAGCTTTTGTAATCGCGGGCGAGAGCCGCGCTGGCGCTCCCTCCGAAAATGATGGCGACATCGCTTTTGCGGGCAGCTTCGACAGCTTCGTCGATTCCCGATGTGTCTAACGAGGTGAGGCTACACCCTTTGGCATAGTGTATGGCCACTTTCTTGCCGGCTCTCTCCTTGATACCTTGCAAAGGGGTTATACCGTCTTTGTTGTTGCGGCTCCAACTGTAATCGCCGAATTGTACTTGGTCGGCGTTGGGCCCGATGACGGCGATCGATCGGATTCGTTTCGTGTCGAGCGGGAGCAACCGATTTTCGTTTTTCAGCAGTACGGTCGATTCGTCGGCAATCTTTTTGGACAGTTTTATGCTTTCGGGGGAGTGACGTTTCCGCCCTTTATATTGTTCTCCATAGGGGTCTTCGAAAAGTCCCATGGCAAATTTGGCAAAGAGGACGCGTCGTACGGCCGTATTGAGGATTTCTTCGTCGAATTGGCCTTTTTCGATCAATGTTTTCAGGAATGGATAGCAGTTGCTCGATGCTTCGGCGTCGAGGCCGGCCGAGATGGCTTGTATGGCAGCCTCCGACGAGTTGCGGGCGGTGAAGTGCATGGTCTTCAACATTTCGATGGCACCCCAGTCGGAGTATACATATCCTTTGAATCCCCATTGGTCGCGGAGCACTTCGGTAAGCAAATAGTGAGATGCCGAATTGGGAACGTGGTTCCACGAGTTATAAGTCGACATGACAGCCAATATGCCGGTGTTCTTCACAACCATTTCGAAGGGTTTGAGGTAAATTTCGTGCAAGTCGCGCAAGCCGCATTCTACCGAAGCCAAATTCAATCCGCTGAGGGGATTGCCATGCGGGCCGTAGTGTTTGAGCATGGGCGATATACCGCTTTCGAGATATCCGCTCACCTCTTCGATACCAAAGAGCCCGCACAGATAGGGATCTTCGCCATAGGATTCTTCCACACGTCCCCATCGCAACTCACGCACTACATCGATACAAGGAGCCAGCACCTGTCGGAATCCCAAACTGTGCAGATCGTCGGCGATCATACGTGCTTTTTCTCGGGCCAGTTGGGGATTGAACGTACTGCCCAAAGCTATGTTTTGAGGGTATATGGTGGTTCCGTCGTGTACAACTCCGTGCAGCGATTCGGCCACGGTGAAGATGGGTATGCCCAACCGGGTTTTCTCGACCATGTATTTTTGTATCGGGTACATATTTTTGGCGCAGTTTTCTCCGGTGAGCGGAAATCCTTCGACAAATCCCCACGAAATATCGCCTGCCAAAGCCGAGAGTTTTGTTTCGTCGAGCTCTTGTCCGTTAAAGATGTTCCAAGAGTGGATATGCCGTATTTGAGCTATTTTCTCGTCTAATGTCATTCGGCTTAACAAGTCGTCTACCCGTTTCTCGATGGGTAGATTTTTGTCCTTGTAAGGGAGTGTTTGGGCATCGATTGCCGAACAAAATAACGAAGTTATGGCCAAAAACCATAAAAGAGCAGAAATTTTGAATTGCATAATGTGGTATGTGTTTTTAAGGATTTTGTTTCATTAACAAGACAAACAAACGGGTGAGTATTACATAGGCGGCGGAGCGTTTTTAACTATTTTTATAGGATTGCCGTAACTCGTCGATATAGCTTTTGTAAATATCCGCTACAATATTTATCGATTGAGTGTCGACCGGTTCGTCGTATTTTTTCCCGTTGTTGACCCAAGCCTGTTCTAAATTGAAATAGTCGGGTTTCTCAACTTTTTCGCCTTTTAGCAAGGCCAATTTATAGTTGAACCAAGCTTCCCATCGGGGCAGATACAAGTCGCGTATCAACCCGCCCCATTCTTTGTGGGCGTAGTCGTGCAGTTTCGAATCGTAGTCGGTCCACGTGGTAATTTGCCGTTTGGCATTAGCCACGAATTGCTCTTTCTCATGGGGGGTACACCCGGCATTTTCGGCCTGTTTTATCCAAGTCCCCACGTTAAATTCTTTTCGGGAAGAGAGTAGTTTGTCGTCGTCGCGTATGATGTCGAGCATTCGGGAGGCATGGCGTTGAAATCCCTCGATGTCGTTTCGGTTGAATGCCCGTACGGCATGGGTGTGCAAATATTTCATGTAGTCGCTTAGTACCTGCCGGGTCAAATCGACCAAGTCGTACGAGTAGGTATCGCATTGGGCGAAGTTTTCCCGTGCGGAAAACATCAGTTCCCATGCGTCGACAATAACCGCAGGGTTATAAAATATTTCGGCGTTACCCCAAGCCGATACGGTTTTGATCGTGTCGGCAGGCCGGGCACAGATGTACGATTCTACCGGGCCTCCTGTTTCGTTGTGACATTCATAAATAGATTTCGACAGTATATCCCAAGCACGGTTGCAGGCCGAGTCGGGTTTCCCATATCGGTATAGCGTGTACTCTTCGAGCCAGTCGTGAATCGTTATGCTGTCTTCTCTCCACGCCATATCATATACCATATCGTATACGACCGGTATGGTACCTATCCCTTCGGGGGCGGCACCTATTCCGCACAAGTTTTTGCCCAATGGGTGATTTTTGGCAAAGACAGGTCCCGATGCGTAGCTGCTCATCTTTCCGTGCAGCCCGGTTTTCCCTCCGAAATTGGGGAGGGCGCACCAAATCCAGTTGTGGTACATATGCCCTTCGGGTTTATGGAACATAGAACTTTTTATTCCGCCCCATTGCGGCCTTTCACAAGCCATTAGGTCGAGAATGATGGCATCGCCTTGTTGCAATCCCTCCATGAGCGCACGCATGGGGTTGTGTTGCCAACCTTGCAAAATCCATACGGCTTGGGAGGAGTGGCGGCGCATGGCCTGCAATATTTTCCCGGCAGCCGCTTTTACGTCGATTCCTTCCGACTGCCCACCTTCGTGAAATGGGTCGCCCGCAAAATATTTGGCCTCGCCGAATAGCTTTTCCTGTTCTTGATAATATATATCGGCTATTTGGTCGAAGAGCGGGTCGTTGGGATCGAGAAATGCAGGGCGTTGGTAGGTACACCATTCACCTTGTTCGAAAATGCGGGCCGTTGGGAATTTTTCTTTCAGGCTGTTCGGCACCATACCGTAAAACCCTTGAAATACCGGTTGCATACCCAGCTCTCTCATGCGGTGGAGCATCTTTTGTTGGAGTTCGGTTTGCCGTGCAATAAATTCTTGAGAAACGGGTCCGCCGAATCCTTCGAGGTTCCCCATCAGCCACCATGCCTCATAACCGGCTCCGGGGAGAAAGTCGAGTATCTCTTCCTCGGTATATCCCAACCGTTTGAGGGTGTTTTGCCAAACGGCATATTGGCTGTTGACGGCCATGAGCGGGAGGTTGATACCTTGAAGTGCCATACGGTCGATCTCTTTTTCCCATTCGTTCCACCCCCAAAAAGCCATCGAATAGCTGTATGTACAATAATTGAGATAGTATCGGAGCGGTTGGGAGGCTTCGATATGGATCGGGGCGGTTATTGTGGGTAATGTATCGGGAATGTTCGAAACATTTTCGCCGCACCACGATACGGAAGCATGGCAGTAGTGACGCAGATAGTGGTTCAACCCGCGGCACATGGAGATTCCGTTGTTTCCCAAAATCTCTATTTTGTCACCTTTTTGTCTCAGTTCGAAAAAATCTTTTTCGGCAGGGACAAGGGTGAAGACAAACTCTTTCTCATGTCCCGGAATGATACGTTCGGCCAACTGTTGTGCCGATTTTTCGTAATCGGGAGATTTCGAGCAGGAGGTTACCGAAAGGAATATGCCAAGTACCAAGATGAATAAGAGCTGTTTAATCATGGGGCAGATTGTTGTTTGGGGAAGTGATGAACGTTATATAGGTTGCTATTTACAATATATGTCTACAAATACGGGGTAGTGATCCGAGACGGTTTTCATATCCACTTTTTCTCCGTCTATCTCCATTTCCCGGATAATGTGGGTATCTACAATCTTAATCTTCTTTTGGTGTTTTTTACTGAGCAGGACGAAATCGATCAATCCTTTGCCGTCGGTCCTATTGGTAACCGAACTGCCAATCGTGTCGCTGGCAATTACAAAGTCATTCAATAATACGGGGAACGACGAATACTGTTCCTCCCATCGGAACGAGTCGTTCAAGTCGCCGGCAACGAATACGGGCTTGTCCATTTTGTGGACATCGTTGCAGATGATTTTCATACCTTGTCGCCGTTTCTCGTTGTGGAGGTCGGAATGGGTAGCGATGAACACGAATTTATCGAGTTCGACCTCTACTGCCGCGCGGCCTTCGTCACCGGGGAGATAGGCAATATATCGGCTAAGTATAGGTAGATCTTTTTTGATTAAGGCTCCGCAGCCTATACTCCCTTTGTCGAAGTGTGCGGCGTTGCCGTAAACGTCGGTATATTCCAAGCCGGTTCGTTGTGCGATCTCATGCAGCAGGTAGCGTTTCCCGCGGCTGCGGGCGGCACTGTCGAGTTCTTGTAACGCAATGACATCGGGATCGAGGGCGCGTATGACACGGGCGAGGTTGGTTATATATTCGTCTTTCAATTCGCCGGGATCGCCTCCTCCCTTGCAATAGTGAGTGTTGTAGGTGAGCAACCGTATGGTACCGGGTGCTTTGGGATAGGTTTGAGCTTGAACAGGCAGGAGTATTACCGAAATGAAAAGGGAGAATAATAGTAATTTTTGCATGGCTGAAGAATGGATATTTTACAATATAAAAGTGATGAATTCTGTTTTATCGTACGACAACTTTTGTAGTCTCTTTTTCCGTTTTTACCAAATAGGTTCCGGCGGCGATATTTACGTTGGATATTCCGGCGGGTAAAAGGTGTTCGCCTATACAAATGCCGTCGAGTGTATAGATTTTAATCTGTTCGGGCGATTGTGCGTTGAAATAGATTGTCGATTTCCCGCCCCACGCTTGGGCCTCTTTTTGTGAGGTTTGCGAAATGCCGCTTTCCTCAAAGGCTTCGTTTATCGCTGCTTCGACAAGGGGAGCCATTACGGCATATCCGTCGGCATTGGGATGTACGCCATCGCCTACCGAATATTCAACTTTCAGCGCTTTGAAGGGATTTACCAGCGGGGTATAGAAGTCGACACACGGATAGTTGTGCTCGGCGGCATATTCTTGAATCCATTTGTTGAGGTCGATAATCGTTTGTTTGGGATCTACATCGGGAGCCCAATTATACTGGTATGCCGGCAGTAACTGGCAAAGTATTACTTTTATTCCGTGGGCTGTGGCGATTTCGGCCATAGACGAGAGGTTGTCTTCGATCATCTCGATAGTCGAGGGGCCTGTATTACCTGCAATATCGTTTGTTCCGCCCAAAATGACAACGACTTGGGGTTTCAAATGTACCACATCTTGTTTGAACCGGATAAGCATTTGTGGGGTAGTTTGTCCCGAGATACCCCGACACACATACGAACCGGAGAAAAACTCGGGACAAGTGCTTTCCCAACGTTCAAATATGGAGTTACCCATGAAAACTACTCTTTTGGGGTCGTCTCCCCCGGCTAACAGTGCGGCATTGGCCTCCTGATATTGAGCCAAATTAGGCCAGTCTTGTGCAAAAGAGGGAAGTAGTGTCGCTTGTAATAAGGCGATTGCCAAAACTATTTTTTTCATCGTATTATTTTTTTAACGGGATTTCATATAACCAATTTAAAATTTCTTCTTCGACTTGACCGATATAGGCATAGTCGGGATAAAATCCAAATCCGTGTCCGCCCGAAGGGAGTGTGATAAATTGAGAGGGGACGTTGTGGGCAAGCAGAGCGTCGTGGTACGACTGGGCGTTGCGGATATCCACCCCGTTGTCGTCCAACGCATGGAACAGTAATGCCGGCGGAGTGTCGCTGTCGATGAGCAATTCGGGCGAGCAGGCTTTCTTCATCTCTTCCGAGGGCGAGGTGCCCAGCAGATTGTTGCGGCTTCCCACGTGTACAAAAGAGTTGGACATGGTGATTACCGGATAGAACAAGATGGAGAAATCGGGACGAGAATCGGCCTCTTTTTCGAGAAGCGCCACCGGAATGATGTTTTGTTTGAAAGCAGTCGAGACGAATGCAGCCAAATGTCCGCCGGCCGAGAAGCCTATTACTCCCACTTGTTCGGGATTGATGTTCAGTTCGAAGCTGTTTTCTCTGAGCAGGCGTATGGCTTGTTGGGCATCGCTAAGTGGTATTTCGGGGTGTCCTGCGGGGAATGTGTAGTAGAGGACAGCCGCGACAAAGCCCTGTTGCTTGAACCACTCGGCAACCAAGCTCCCTTCGTGGTAGGTGGCCACGGAAACATAGCTGCCGCCCGGGCAGATGAGAACCGCCGGAGCCGGAGCGGTTTGCATATCGGGACGATAGATAATCATTTGCGGGTTTTGTATGTTGCTCAGGTTATTCCCGCTCCAAGTGGGCTCTCCCGACAGCCATTTTTTAAACGGGTGTTCGCCTTCCCATAGAAACAGATCTTCGGTGGCCGTTTTTGATTTTTGTCGGTAGATAAAAGAGCCCGACAAACAAATGTCGTTTTCGAACCGACACTCGTTAAAGAGCAGGGAGGGGCGTCCATTTTGATAAGAAGAGCTTTGGGCTTCTCCGTTTATCCATTTCCCTTGTTGGGTTGTCCCGTTTTGGGTTATGGTTATGTAGGTAGGCGTGTATGACGTTCCTACTTTCGGTTGGATTTTTTCTTCGAAATAGACCGATATATAAGTATTTCCGTTATTTTGCGATAATATCTGGGCGGTGAAAACCGAGCTTCCATCACGGCACTCTCCTATTCCGTTTTGGGTATATGAGACTCCGTTTAAGGTAATTTCGGTCATCGTCGTCGAAACTTCCGAACTCTTCTCTTGGCACGCCAATAAGGAAAAAGAGATGGCCAGAAGTCCATATAATATGGATTTCGAATGAAACATGGATATAGCTTTAAGGCGTTTTTTCGGACGATTCCTTATGGTTTGATGATCTTGGTTTTGAAAGAAGAATTCCCGGCCGAAACTTCTACAATATAGATGCCTTTCGATAAAGCCGAAACATCAATGGTTTCGAGGTTCGAACCGTCGATTTGCATTTGTTTCTGTCCGGTTATGGAGTAGATGTTTATGTTTTCAATCGGGGTTTCACTTTCTATGTTCAGTGTGTTTTGAACATAAGTGGGATAGATATTGACGGCATTGTTGACTACCGTATTTTCTATACTGTTGTATCCGGGGACTTCGATGTCGACAAATACCGGATAGTGATCCGATACGGAGGCCAAATCGATAACCGAACCTTCCACTTTCAGCTCTCTCACGATATGGGTGTCGATAATTTTGATACCCGAATTTTTGTAATCGTGGTACAGGATATAGTCGATAAGAGCTTCGCCGTAGTCACGTCCCGGCATGGTATTACCCTCGGTGTCGCTTACAATGGTATATTTGGTGAGCAGCGTAGGGAAAGCAATGCCTCCTTGTCCCCAAAGGTGTGAGTCGTTCATATCACCGGCGCAAAATACCGGTTTGCGTATGTAGTCCACTTCGTTGATTAATGTATTGGCACTCATAATTCGCAAATTGTCGTCCAAATCGAGGTGAGTACAGATAAAGGTAAAATGTTCTAAGTCGACGCGTGCAGCGCAACGTTCTTCGCTGGATCCTCCCAGTGAGATAAGTTTTGTCTTTACGATGGGGAGATTGTTTTTAACCAGTATCCCCGGGCCTATTTTACCTCCATCCAGGCTGTAAATCCCTCCGAATATGCGGTTATAGGGGAGATTGGTATAGTCGGCGATTTGTTTCAACAAATCTCTGCGTCCCCGACCATTCATGGCGCTGTCCAACTCTTGTAAAGCTACTACATCGGCATCGAGGGCTTCGATGACCAAAGCGAGGCGCCTCGTATTGTAATTGTCGATTGACCCGGGATCACTACCACCTTTGCAATAGTGGGTGTTGTAGGTGAGCAATCGAATAACATTAGAGGCTTTGGGATAGGTTTGGGCACTTACCCCGAGAGCGACAAAACAAATAATAAAGAGTAGGACAATTTTTTTCATAATTGATAAATCTATTTTTTAATGACAGGCAAAATACGAAAAATATTTTGCCTGTCATTATTTAGTAGTAAATTTTATTTCTTGATGAATTTAGCAGTTGTTTCACCTTCGGTCGTAACGATCTTGATCAGGTACATACCGGGTGTGAGGTCGGCGATGTCGACTTTTTGGGCTCCGGCTGCTACGTTCTTCACGCAGGTACCTGCCAAAGAGTAAACCTGAGCTTTCAGTACTTCGGCACCTTTGATAGTGATATAGTCGTCGGCAGGGTTGGGACCAACCTTTACAGCAGCCTTAGTGGCACCTTGAATACCCGAAGTATATTCGTCAACAACTTTTACAAAGACGGTGTTCAAAGCTAATTGAGGATAAGCTTCGTTGATCATTTCGCAACGATATTCTTTTCCTACGTGCGATTCATCGAAGCAGAACCATCCTTCTACGGCATCGGTGGGTTCAATGACATTGCCATCGATGTCTTTCCAAGTATAGATAGTCATGAAACCATCGATATCATATTCACCCGAAAGGTCTATATCTTCATCGACCATGATTTCGTATTCACCGTCCGGATTTTGGTATCCGATAGGCATACCGCCACGAGCGTTCCATTGCAGTTTGTAACCCGATTCGAGTTTTTTGCCAGTTGCCGGGTGCATAGGTATTGTCGAGAAGGTGTACATATTGTCTTCGAGGTTGAGCAACCAGTCGAGGAATTCGGTTTGGCGGCAGTTGTTGCAGATCAAGCAGCTTTCATCGGTAAAAGCGTTGCGGTATCCGGCCAACTGACGGCATTTACCGTTCGAATCGCTCAAATCGAGTTCTTTCAACTGTAAGTTACGACGAATGTGCAAATAGCAATCTGCGTCTTCGTTGGTCATTTGGATTTTCACTTTTTCCATTTGTGTACCCGAGATATGAACGACTGTGGCCACACAGTTGTTAAAGGTAAATGAGCCTTTCAAATCTTTCACACTGGCAATGGCCGGATACCATTGGTTGTCACCTTCTGTCGTAGTCCATGTCAAACCGCTGGTCTTATAGTTGAATGGAGCCGAAGCATTTACACAAACTCCAAACAGTGTCTCGGAGTATCCCGACGAGTAGGCTCGCCACAATTTACCTTCGGAGTTTTTCCAAGTGTTCATATCGTCCCACGAAAAACCCTCGCGGTTGATATCGATGCCTAAAACTTCGGCATTGCATTTCCCTTCGATAGCCGACGGTTGTTTAAAGAATTCGGCATATTGAGCTGTTTCTTCAGCGTCGAACAACCAAGTTTGGGTATCTTCGGCAAAGCCGGGGAGAGAACAACAACATAAAAAGGCAGCCAACAGAGCCTTCTTACCAAAAGATGTAACTTTTTTCATACGTAAAAATTTTTGAGTTAATGATATGAATGTGTTTTTAATGATTTCGTGTGTTTTTAATAGAATGACAGTTTTTTGAGCTGAGCGGGTAGTCGGTAAATGTGAAAAAATATTATGCGACGATTCTTTTTTTACTTTCCCGATTGTACAAACATAGTTGCCGAGGAGATGAACTTCTCGGCAACTATGCCGCATTTCAATCATTTAGAGAATTTATACGATTCGGCAAACAGGTCGTTTTAACTCTGTTGCTTTGCCTTTTCGCGTATAAAATTTATTTCTTGATAAATTTCACCGATTGAACACCTTCGGGTGTCGAAATCTGTACCAAGTACATACCCGATGCCAAATCGGCGACATCGATAGTTTGTACTCCGGCTTCGACACTCTTCACGCAAGCGCCAGCCAACGAATAGATTTGTGCTTTCAATACCTCGGTACCTTCGATTACGATGTAGTCGGTTGCCGGATTGGGAGCCACTGTCACATGGGCTTTATTGGCTTGTTCAATACCCGATGCCTGCGGATCGATAACGGTTACCTCCACGGTGTTCAATGTCATTTGGGGATAGGTAGCGTTTGTCATTTCGCAACGGTAAGTTTGCCCTATGTGCGACTTATCGAAACTGAATCGGCCTTCCGTAGCTACGGTCGGGGTGATTGTATTTCCGGCGTGGTCTTTCCATGTATATACGGTTGTGTTGTTGTGGACGTTATATTCGCTGGAAAGATCAATTACTTCGTTGATAGCAATCTCGTATACACCATCTTGGTTTTTCGTACCGATAGGATATCCGCCACGGGCATTCCATTGCAGTTTGTAACCGCTGGTGAGTATGGCTCCGGTGGCCGGGTGTACCGGTATTGTCGAGAAGGTGTAGAGGTTGTCTTCGAGGTTGAGCAGCCAGTCGAGGAATTCGGTTTGGGGGCAACCGGTGCAAATGAACGAATTGGCATCGGTAAAGGCGTTACGGTATCCGGCCAACTGACGGATTTTGCCGGTCGAACCACTCAGGTCGAGCTGTTTGAGGTTTAAGTTACGGCGCACATGCATATAGCTGTTGGCCGTATTGTTCATTTGCAAACGAATGGTATCGATTTGTGTGTCTTGAATGCGGAGTACGTTTACGAGGCAGTTTTCCATAGCAAATGTACCTTTCAGGTTTTCGGCTCCGGGAACCGGATCTTGATACGATTCTTCGGAATCTTCATACGGGAACCATTTCAAATTGGAAGTCTTTCCATAATAGGGGCTCCAACTGTTTACGGCCACGCCAAAGAAGGTGACACAGTAGCCCGATCCGTCTTCGGCAGGTTCGGCTCCTACCCAAAGGTTACCTTCGGCATTTCTCCATGTGTTCATGTCGTCCCACGAAAAACCTTTTCGGTTGATATCGATACCTACAACTTCGGCATTGCATTTCCCTTCGACGGCCGATGGTTGTTTGAAGAAATCGGCGTAAGCCTTCACTTCTTCGGCATTGAAATTAAATCTGTTCGGCTCTTTTACGGTTACTTGTACGGTTTTCAATGTTAGTTGAGGATAAGTAGCATTTGTCATTTCGCAGTAATAGGTATTCCCTGCGTGCGAGGTATCGAAACTGAATCGTCCTCCTGTAGCTACGGAAGGGGTAATTACGCTACCGTTTGTATCTTTCCAAGTGTATACGGTGGTATTACCTTGAACCGAATATTCGCTGGAAAGATCGATCTCTTCATCGATGGCAACCATATACTCCCCATCTTGGTTTTTCGTGCCGATGGGATATCCGCCACGGGCATTCCATTGAGATTTATACCCGCTGGTGAGTATGGCTCCGGTAGCCGGGTGAACGGGTAGCGTGGAGAAGGTATAGAGGTTGTCTTCGAGATTGAGTAACCAGTCGAGGAATTCGGTTTGACGGCAGTCGTTGCAAATGAACGAGTTGGCGTCGGTAAAGGCGTTGCGGTATCCGGCCAGCTGACGGCATTTACCGGTCGAACCGCTCAGGTCGAGTTGTTTGAGATTCAAGTTACGACGTACGTGCAGGTAGCAATCGCTGTTTGTGTTGGTCATTTGGATTCGCACTGTATCCATTTGTGTGCCGGAGATATGTACTACCGTAGCCAAACAGTTTGTGAGTGAGAATGTCCCTTTCAGGTTGGCTACTCCGGCTATTGCAGGATACCATTGGTTGTCACCTTCTGTCGTAGTCCATGTCAAACCGCTGGTTTTCCCGTTAAATGGAGCCGAATTATTTACACAGACTCCGAATACAGTTTCGGCATACCCCGACGAGTAGGCCCGCCACAGTACACCTTCGGCATTTTTCCAAGTATTCATATCGTCCCATGAGAAGCCTTCGCGGTTGATGTCGATGCCCATTACTTCGGCATTGCATTTCCCTTCGATGGCCGATGGTTGTTTGAAGAATGCAGCATATTCTGCAACTTCTGTGGAATTGAATGTCCAAGTGTCTTCACAGAAAGCTGGTAAAGAGCAGCATAAGAAAGCTGCCATGAGCGCTTTCTTACTGAATAAAGTAAACTTTTTCATACGTAGAAAATTATAGTTAATGATATAATGTGTTTTTAATGGTTTTCCCTTGATAAGGATAAAGATGATTAAATCAACATAGCTGTCGGATAAGAATGTCCGACAACTATGTTTTCAATCATTTAGAAACTTAACCCGTCGTTCCAACCGGGGTTTTGAGTGAGGGCTCCATTGGTCAAGGAGCGTTCGGTCGTAGGTATGGGGAAGAGATAATCGCGCTCTTCGTTAAACTCGCGAGGCTCTTTGGTGATGTCGTGGCAAATGATGTTGCCGTGATCACCTTCGGTCAATACGAATTCTTCGCCCAATTTGTAGAATTTACGGATATTCTTTACCGAAGGTTTCTTGCCGGTGTAGACGCAGATATCTACTTTGGCTCCGTCTTGGAGGGTACCGTCGTTCATATCGAATACACCATAGCGGTTTTCACCTTCACCTTCGGTAAGTTCGGGGAAGTACATACCCAAATAGGGTTGTTCAAACATCTTACCCTCTTTCCAACGCATAAGGTCGTAGTATCTGAACCCTTCGAGTACCAACTCGATGGTGCGCTCGCGACGGATTTCCAAAATAACACCTTTGTTGGCTCCGGTTACGTTGCGGTAGCCGGTTTGTTCGCCCATCAGGTAGGGGTCGGGATTGGCATTGGCCGCAGCGAGGTCGATGTTGGGCATACCTACGCGGTCGCGAATTTTCTTGATCGATTTGTCCAAATCGGCTTGTGTGAGGGTTCCCAATTCGGCTTTGGCCTCGGCAAAGTTCAGGTAGACTTCGGCGGCACGGAAGAGGATATAGTCGTTCGACGAACCCATGTAGCCGTCGCCCGAAGCATCGGTTACCCATTTGATAATTTGGTAGCCGGTAGTCGATGCCGAGAAGTCGGGCGACATAACGGCGTCGCTGTTGATACGCATATAACCGGGCCCTACCACCGTTTGTGTCAAGCGGGGATCGCGGTTTTGCATTTCGTCGTAATACTGCATGGTTTCATATCCGGGAATGTCGGTAAAGCGAGAGCCGTCGGTCATAAGGTAGCTGTTGACAATTTTTTTGTTCATGCCCGGTCGTCCGTATGTTGTAGCCATGGTGTTGTAGTTGGCTTCGTGTTTCACGGCTTTGGTGGCATCGTAGTCGCGAGCCAAAATCACTTCCTGTTTGATGGCATCCATCGAGGCGAAAAGGTCGCGGTAAGGTTTATCGCCGGTTTGATAAATGCTGTAAGGGCTTTCGTCGATGAATTGTTCCGAAATGCTGACGCACTCGTTGAGGAATTTCTCATATCCCTCGATACCGTGATATTTACGGAAAGTACCTTCGAACAAACAGATTCTCGATTTTAGCGCCATGGCGGTCCATTTGGTTACCAAATAAAGGTCTTGATCGCTCGGTATGTATTTGATGGCATAATCGATGTCGGCCAAAACCGAGTCCATGATGAGTTGACGCGAGTCGCGCGGTTTTTTCAAATCGGGATCGGTCGATTCGAGGGGCCTGTTGTACCAGGGTACATCGCCGAACCGTTTTACTTTCTCGAAGTAGAAATAGGCACGGAAGAAACGGGCTATGCCGTCGTAGTGTTCCCGGGCCGATTGGCTGTTGCAGCGGTGTGAATATTGCAGGTAGAGGTTGATATTACGCAGGTAGCCCCAATCCCAACCACCGCCTTTTGTGGGGATCGTACGAGTGAGCCCTACGGTTGTGGCGGGTAGGGTGAAGATACATACGACATCTTCCGACTCGCCGTATCCCGATGAGGCAACGGGGAATTGTCCATAGAAATTATTGGTGTAGGTTCTCAACTCTTCTTCGCTATTGAAATAGGTTTCGGGTGAGAGTGAAGATAACGGATAACGGTCGAGATTATCGACACAACTCCCGAGCGATAAGGCTCCGACCGCCGTCAAAATATATATTATATTCTTTTTCATAGGTTTATTGTATAAGGATTGTTAGAATGTAATGTCTATACCGAAAGAGAATGTTTTTGCGTAGGGATAAACACGAGCATTACCGTCTACTGCGAATTGTTCGGGGTCGATGTATTTGCTTCTGAGAGCTGTCCAAGTGAACAGGTTGTCGCCGCTGAAATAGAAGCGGACGCGATCGATTTTGGCTTTCTGTGTGAGCGATTGCGGCAAAGTGTAACCGAATGTCAGGTTTTTGAGACGGCAATAAGCCAAGTTTTGCAAATAGCGGTCGTTCACGTAGGCCAAGTGACGGTCGCCTTGTGCCGCATATCCTCTGATTTTGGGGAAATAGGCATCGCGATTGTCCTCGCTCCATACGTCGTCGAGGAAGTTGACCGGGGTAAATGAAGCATACGGACGAGCAAATCCGCCCCAGAAAAGCATGGCGTCGGTACCGGGATAGATGTTTTGGCGGCCGATACCCTGGAAGAAGGCCGATAAATCGAAGCCCATCCAGCCGAAATTGAGGCTTCCGCTGTAATTGTAGCGAGGACGCGAATTACCGATAATGCGCATATCGCCACGGTCGTCGGCTGTTTTTTTACCATCGTCGATACGGCCGTTTCCGTCGATATCGAAAAATTTGGGGTCACCGGCTTTCAGCCCTTTGTATTCGCCTACGGCTGTTTGCAGAATGTTCTTGGCGATGAGCGAGTGGTCTACTGCGGCTTGATAGGCGGCAGCCTCTTCATCGGTTTGGAACAGCCCGTCGATGGAGTATCCCCAAATTTCACCGATGGTCATACCTTCGTAATATTTCGATACGTTGAAATCTTTGGTGGGGTTGTCATATTTGGTAATTTTTGAGATATTATCGCCCAATGCCAAAGATACTCCGTAAGTGAATGGTTTGCCGGCGAGATTGAATTTGTCGTTCCAGCTAAGAGTCAATTCGTATCCTTTCGTGCGCAGGTCGGCTGCGTTTTCTTGCGGAGAAGAGGTTCCATAAGTTGCGGGGAGGGTTTTGCCCGGGACGAGCATATCTTTGGTATCGCGAATGTACAAGTCGCCGGAGAAATTCAACCGGTTGTTGAAGAATCCGAGGTCGAGACCGATATTTTTGTGGATAACTGTTTCCCAAGTAAAGTCGCCCGATGTAGGAGCCGAAATCGAAGCATAGGTAAGAAATTCGCCGTTGGCGAGGTAGTTATCCATTTGTACCAAATTCAGGGTCTGTATATAGGGATAATTGCTGGAAACGGCTTGATTGCCGAGTGTACCGAACGAACCTCTGATTTTGAAATTGGAGAAAGTGTTGCGGATAGGAGCAAAGAAAGGTTCTTCACTTACTCGCCAGCCGGCCGATACCGAGGGGAACAAGGCAGCCCGTTTGTCGCGGCGGAAACGCGAGGAGGCATCCCAGCGCATATTGAACTCGGCCAAATAGCGGCCTTTCCAGTCATATCCCAAACGACCGAAGAAACTTTCCAAAGCCCATTCATACTGTCCACCTTCGAGATAAACATCTTTGGAGGGATCGCCCAAGTTGAAGTCGTTCAATTCGTTGGATTGGAGGTTCAACATATAGGAGTAGAGATTTTTGTAATAATCCTGCTCGTAGTCAAAACCGAGTACGCCACGAATGTGGTGGCCGTTAAAGGTATTGTCGTAATTGAGATAGGCATCGACCATGTGGTAGTATTCGCTGTCGCTATGCTGACGCAATTTGTTTTTGAAAAGGTTGGCCGATCCGGTACTTTCGATCACACCGGGTTCGGTTGAGTATTCGGCAAACGAGGTGCGGACAACCTTATCTTGCGTGTAGTAACGGAAGCTGTAATTGGCATGGAATGTGAGGCCTTTATAGAGTTTGAAAATAGCATTGACGGTTGTGGTCAATTGTTTTTTCTTGTCGTTGGAAAAGGTTGTTGCGTCGCCTGTCATGATGTGGACACCGTCGGCCGGTTGTTGGGCGATGACGGCATTGTTGAATACCCATGTGCCGTCGGGGTTATAGGGCATCATGAACGGCAGGGCGTGGAAGGTGTAGTTGGGAATGTTGCTACCATCTTCCAAACCGGGGGCATAGTATTGCGAGTGATAGAGGTGAGTGGTCACGGTCAGGTTGAACCAGTCCTTGATGTCGCCGCTAATACGTGAACGGATATTCGCCGTGTTGAAGCGGTCGGGATTTTGTTTGTAGATACCTTCTTCGGTACGGTAGTTGGCGCTGACGAAATAGTTCATCTTTTGCGTTCCGCCGGAGATACTCAGATTATTGTCCCAAGTCGGCCGTGTGTGGCTGATAAGGTAGTTGTACCAGTCGAAGTTGGCATAGTACATATAACGGTCTATACCACCCACGTTTTTAACCACGGTCCACGGACGGTCGGGATTTTCCACCTTGTCGTAGCGACGGGCTTCCAATTCGGCATAATCTTCGGCGGTATATTTGGTATATGTTGTCCCGTTGTAGGAACGGAAGAATTCGTCGACCAGCATGGCGGCATCGTATCCCGTTGTGATAAAGTCGGTGCTAACGGTGGTTCCCGAGAAACTGAACCGGCCGTTGTAGTTCACTTTGGCAGTACCCGCTTCACCTTTTTTCGTCGTGACGAGGATTACACCAAACGAGGCACGGGCTCCGTAAATGGCGGCCGAAGAGGCATCCTTCAATACCGAGATGGACTCTACGTCGCGCGGGTTGATGTTGTCGATACTACCTTCAACACCATCGATGAGGACCAACGGTTTGGCCTCTTCGTTGATAGAACCGAATCCACGAATGTTGATCGTCGTACTTTCATTGGGGCGTCCCGAACCATAGGTGATGTTGAGGTTGGGAGCGGCACCCTGCAAAGCACGTCCGAGGTTGGCTACGGGGCGGTCTTCGATTTCTTTGGACGAAATGGCGTCGACGGCACCCGTAAGGTTGGCTTTCTTTTGTGTTCCGTAACCAATTACGACAACTTCATTGAGAGCCCTTGTGTCTTCGACCATTTGAACATTGATATTTCGTTGGTTATCGGCTTTTATGCGTTGTTGTAAATATCCGATGTACGAGAACGTGATAGTTGTGCCGGGAGTTGTTCGGATTGAGTAATTACCGTCGATATCGGTGACGGTGGTTTCCCCGGATTGGGCCGTAATGTTTACACCGATAAGGGGCGTCCCATTCTCGTCGGTTACTTGTCCCGAGATCTTGATAGCCCCATCGGTGACCGGTTGGGTATTTTTAGTAAGCACAATGTGATTGTCTTTTACTTCGTAGTGGATATTTTGGCCTCGAAGAATCTGTGAAAGAGCTTCGTTGAGTGTGGCATTTTGTAATTGTATGGTTACCACACGGTTCAAATCTACGTCATTTACGTTGAAAAAAAACGATTTTCCGGTTTGCTTTTTGACCGCTTCAATGGCTTCCTTGACAGTGACATTGTTCAACCGCAGAGAGATATTCTGTGCTTGAACAATCGCAGTACTACAGAAAATCACCAAAGCCAATAGCAAGTGTCTGTAATGCTTAATCATTGATTGATTTGATTTAAAGGTTAGTATTTATGTTAATAGTTGACGAATTGTGTGTTGTAATATTTAGACAGATTTGTGGGTCGAGCGGGTAGTCTGTAATGAAAAGTTTTTTTTAATTTTTTTGTATATAAAACACAAAAAGGGACTGCCGCATAGTATTTATGCGTGGTGAGGAGGCTTATGAAGCAATGAAATGAGCCTTATTCAGGCAGGGCTTCTTGATACCATTTGATATTGTTCTTTTCCCAATGTGGTGCCAAGAGTTGGGATAAAGCCGTTGAGAATCGAGCGAAATTTTTTTGCTCTTCGGTCGTCCAGCCCAATTCGGCATAGGCGGCTATGCGTGGGAACACTTGCCGGTGGAGCTCTTCGACTTGCGGAATCCATTCGCTCCACATTTGGCAGCCCGACCCCAGCAACAGGGGTTTGTACTTGGGGTCGACATCTTTGGGGAATGGCGAGAATTCATACGCTTTTTGAAGAGGCAGTTTCTCGTAGCTGTAATCGAGATAGGTGTAGCGGTGTGACGAATTGATGACTTGATGCCCCTGTTTTAGCGCTTCGGCGATGAGTGCGGGATCGCCTTTCCAAAACTGTACAGCCGCATAAGGTACCAGTTTGTGCGAACTTTCGTTCGTCGAGTCGGCCCATTCGTGAATGTTTTTACCCATGATGTCGTTCCAGCCGATCATGATACGGCCCTTGTCGTGTATGAATGTGGCTATTTGGTTGGTAAACAACATTTGTACCTCGTTGTAATTTTTGAGGTTTTTCGCGTTCATCAATCGGGTGATGTCGCTGTTCGATTCCCACGATTCGGAGTGGACTTCGTCGCCGCCGATATGTATGTACCGGCTTGGGAAGAGTGAAAATACTTCGTCGAGAACATCGTGGATAAAATCCATTACTTGCGGGTCGGCTACATTGAATACACCCCAAAACGGATTGAAAAAAGAGGGTACGTAAGGCGGAGTTTTCAAAGAACCGAGGTTGGGGTAAGAGGCTATGGCTGCCGAAGTGTGCCCCGGCATTTCGATTTCGGGAACGATATTGATATGCCGTTCGGCGGCAAAGGCTACGATTTCGCGGATTTCGTCTTGGGTATAATAACCGCCGTGGATATTCGTATCGTAGTCGGGGCTGTTCCAACCTCCTATTTGGCTACTGTCGCGATAAGCTCCTATTTGGGTGAGCTTGGGGTATTTTTTTATTTCGATACGCCAGCCTTGATCGTCGGTGAGATGCCAGTGGAAGGTGTTCATTTTAAGGTAGGCCATCTCTTCGAGCAACTGTTTTACCACCGTTGCCCCTTTGAAATGCCGGGCCTCGTCGAGCATGAAATCCCGCCAAGAGTATTCGGGTTTGTCGGTTATTTGCAAACAGGGAATGTTCAGCCGGTTTTGAGCCGCTAATTGGCGCAGGGTTTGTATACCGTAAAAGACTCCGGCATCTGCGGCGCCTTCGATCACAATCGAGTCGGGCGATATGCTCATGCGATACCCCTCTTCCCCCAGCAACTTGTCGAGGCTCTTTTCCCGGATCAGGAGAATGTGGTTCTCTCCCGGTTGCTCGTGGAGGTTGATATGGATATCTTCCTCGATGTATTTTTTCAAGAGCCGGGCATTATTGGGAGCACTGCGATTCACAATACCGGTTTTGGCGGTGAGCGAGAAGTGCCCGTCTCGCATCTCTATCGATTGCGGGAAGGGAACCAAATGCGGTTGTGCCGTGGCTGTTACCGAGATTAGAAGTATAATAAACAGGATTGTCGATTTCGTATTCATGATGGGTATGGGTTATTTCAGGTGAATCCATTGACAACCTTCCACTTTCCGTTTGAGCGCTTTTTGACCTTCGGGATGGATTGTTATCGTTGTTTTTCGAGGCGTATTTACGTGTATTTTCGAGATGACAGACTCGTTGGGGGTGACGTGTAAAGTGCCATTTTTTTCTTGAACCCGGCAGTTGTATGCCGTAACGGAATTGTCGTCGCGTACCAAGACATAGGCCGAGGTGAGTGCACACTCTTCCATCACTTTGAATATCTCTTGAACGGTGTTGTCGCCGGCACCTCCCCGTTCTTTGAATTGGCAAATGGTATCTTCATCGTCGGGGCGTAGCCAGGGGCTTATCATGTCGAGATATTGTTCGCCTACGATCGAATCGACTTCCATTCCGTGATGTCTCTTTTCGGGGTTCTCTACATAGAGCCGGGCTTTCACGTAAGGATCGGGAATAAATCCCCAGCGCAATATACCGTCTTCACGCATAATTTGGGCGCAGGCACCGAGGGTGTCCATGAAATCGGTCAGATAAAATTCTTCGCCGGTGAGCAGATAAAGGTAGTACGAAGCGTAGATTTTCCAAGCCGTCCACCCATGTGGCGAATTCATCACTTGGTTGGGCACGAAGTAGACGTCGAGGGCTTCCCAGTATCGCAAGGTGGCTCCCCGCATACGGCAGTCGGGAATTAATAGCTGTTCGAGGCATTGATGTTTGTCCATCAAATATTTTGCGGCTTCGGTGTACTCTTTTTTTCGGGAGGAATCGGGAGTTTGGAGCCCACACATACCCAATTGCAGGGCGCTGCACGAGATCATGCCATCTTCGAAAGTCATATCTCCTTCGGTTTCTATGTTGTCCCGGCGGGAGCAAAGGTCGTCTATCGCTTTTTGCGCGGAGGTCGAGTGCCGGTTGTATCGTTCTGCCCAAAGCGGTTCGTCGATAAGTTGCCGTTCGGCAGCGGCCAGTTCGAGCATCGACTTTGCCGTGTAGATAACGGCGGTGTAGTGTGTCCCTTTCGATCGATAGGCACCGTCGGGACCTTGAATTTTATCGGAGCAAAGGTAGTCGGCTATATTGGCGGCTTTGTCTAAGTAGCTCCGTTCGCCTGTGGCTTCCCACAAATCGACCAACATTCCCATTAACGCCGAAAAATTTTGTATGCGGTGGGGCAGTGCAGCGGGGTTGGGTGTCCACGTGACGGTATCGATGATGAGGGGCAGGGTGCGGTCGAATCGTTGTCGCAGAGCTTTGTCTTTATTTGGGTCGGGGAAATATTTTGCTGCGAGAAAAGCGGTGTAATAACCGTAAAATGTTTCGCAGGCATTCGAAAAAATAGGCTGGTTGTTGGCTACGAAATCCCGTGCGTTTTTCATATACCACGACCAGGGTTGTCGTACAAAGACGCGGGCTTCGGCACACTTCCCCGACGGTGTGGTTGCGGTAATTTTATATTCGCCTTTTTGGTGGAGTGAGAAGTCTGCCGTATAGCGATTGTCCGCTGTCTTTTGCACACTTTTATCTTGTTTTTTTAAGTCGGGGCCAATTATCGACAAGGCGATAGGCTCGGAAGAATGGATTTGTATATCGAACTTTTCGTCGGGTAATAGGGTATATCGGCTGCATTCCATCAGAGGTACATCGGCCCACTCCGATAAGGTGGGTTTTACATGGGCGAGCGAGCTGATAGGGCCCATGTGTATGTTCCATGAGCGGCTTTCACCGGGTAAAAGTCCGGTCAGTTGTTGTGGATGCCGTTCGGGTAGGGGTAGCGTGTGGAGCATTTCGAGGCTGGCTGTTCGTATTTGGTGCCCCCATTTCCACTTGTACCACCCTTCGTAAATGTAGTTGATGGCATACGAGGCTGCCGGCTCGGAGGTGGCGAACCCGAATATGGTTTGTTGCGGCGACATGAAATATCCCCATGCAAAACTTTTTTCGCATCGCAACAGGGTGGGAAAAAATTTGTTATCCCATTGGGGGTAAGAGTGCATTTCGCTGTCGATACCTATAATCAGACGGCTTCGTTCGGGGTAAAAGGGCGTTTCCCCCAAATTGGTCATGGTGCATTTTACTATGAGATGATCTGGCGAAGGAAGGTATGTGATGCGATATGCGATAAAATCTTTTTCTCCGATAAACGAACCGGGGTTTTTCTTGTCGGGAGCGAGCATTACCCCTTCCCAAGCGGGTCCTGCCATTCGATCTTTGCGAAATGGAATTGTTTTCCACTCTCCTTGCTCGATAAATTCATAGCGGTCGATAGTCGCATCGGAGGTTCGGATAAAGGCTTTCCAGTCCCGGCCTTCGACAATATATTCGTTGCCGTTCCCATAGGCCATTTCCGCAGTCAGCCATAGAACGCCCCATAACAGGACAATTTTTGCAAAATACGAAAAGCAGTGTGCGAATGTGTCTTCTTGGCGCATGATTCTCAGGTATAAAACAGGTAGTTAGGCAAATTTTGTTTGTCTATTACTCTAATGAATAATGTGGGTGTTTATTGAAATATTTCTATTTCGTTCTTGCGTATCTTGTAGTGGTAGTTAAACTTGTTGGTAGCAGCCATGATATTCATGATTTCGTTGATGTTGTTTGACTCGATAACAAAATCGCCGTAGAATATCATTTTCTTCAACGTGTCGTTTTTGATGGAAATTTTTATGTTGAAGGCTCGTTCCAAAGCCAAAGCAATAGTCTCCATGTTTTCTTCGTCGAAGTACAAATGTCCGTCGATCCACGAACGTGCATATTCTGCACTCATGGATTTCAAAGTAGTTGTTCTGTTTTTCTTGTGGTAATGCGCTATTTGATTGGGCAATAACTTTGTGCTCCCAGATGGGTCGTACAAGGCAACCGACCCCTCTAACAGGGCAACTTTGATGCTTTCGTCTTCGGGATAATTTTTGACATTGAATTTTGTACCTAATACCTCTACTTTTATGTCGTCCGAAATGATATGAAAAGGAATATCTTTGTTTTTGGCGACTTCGAAATAGCCTTCTCCAAAAAGTTGAATATCGCGGTTGCTTATCCCGAAGTTGTTGTTGTATAGCAGTTTGGAATCGGCATTAAGCCACACCGATGTCCCGTCGGGAAGAGTCATTTTTAATTTTGAGCCCCGTGGAGATTCTACCGAATAAGAGAGCGTAGGAACCGATAGTTTTTGAGTGTCGGTAAAATACATGACTCCTATACCGGCAAGAAATGCGATGAGAATACAAGCGGCGGCATAAAAAATACGTTGCCGGGTGAGCTTGATATAACGTGCGGATTTATTCTTTTCGCTTTGGGCAATACGGTTTTTGAATTGCTGGAATGCCCGGTCTTTTACCAAGTCGAAATTTTTTTTCTCCTGAATAGACGATATGAGCCAAACTTCTTGTATTTCGGAGAAATAATTTCGGTTTTCCTCGCTTTCATCGATCCACTCTTTCAGAATTTTCAAGTCGGCGGGGGAAATTGTCCGATTCAAAAAGGAAAGAATTAAATCGTTTATGTGGTCTATATGTGTATCAACTCTCTTCATAATTCAAAAAAAAAGACAGTTTGTATTCGTTATAGGGTGGTATTAGATCTCAATTTTAATATATTTTAAGTTTTATAAATGTTTTTTGGAGAGAATTTTTTAGGTGATGAAATTCGAGAATAAAAACAATAAAAGAATGATGAGATAGTCTTTTAATTCTAATCTTAATTTTGACAAAGCGTTTTTAATATGGTATTTTACGGTGTTGACCGATATGCCCATTTGATCTGCGATCTCGTCGTACTTTTTGTTGTAAATACGACTTAGAATAAAAGCGGTTCGACACTCTTCCGGCAGATTGCCAATAGCGGCAGCGATGGTCTTTTCGAGCTCCGATTCGAGAACTTTTTCTAACGGGTGCTCTTTTTCGATGAAATAGAACGACTCTATTTCGGTATATTCTGGTAATGAATTAATGGATATTTTTTTTGAAATGTATTCTTGTTGTAAATAGTTTATCGAGCGGTTTTTTACACTACGTATGAGGTACGAGCGCAGCGATGTGTGAATGTTCAGGTTCTCGCGCATTTCCCAAATATTGTAGATTACGTCCCCTACCACGGTTTCGGCCGCTTCGTTATCCGACAAATATCCTTTGGCTATGGCGCACAGATAGCCATAATATGTGTCGTAGATATATCGAAAAGCATCTTCTTCTCCTCTTCGCAGGCGTTCTATAATATTGTTTTCGTTTATTTTCATAGACTTTCTTGATAGAGAAGCATTGTGATGTATCATAGGTCCTTTGCAAATATAAATAAATAAATTCAGATTTTAGGAAACAAACTTTGTACGTCATAGAGATTTAATACAAAGTTCACAGTTGTGATGGAGCAGAGAGGGAGGTTCTGCGATAGATTTCGAAGACGACGGGAAGCATTTGTCGGAGGGGTAGTCAAGAAGGGAAATAGATTGATGGCAAAATTGTAGATGGTGAAAATATCTTTTTATTTAAATTATGCATTACATTTGTGCAGAAAATAGAGCTGGCTGTATTTCGGCCATTTTAATGAGCCGATGTGTTTTATAGACTTTTTCGACGAGAAGTTCGGCTGGCGAATAATTAAAGGAATAGGAATGAATGTAAAATCTAAAATTTGGGCTATTATGCTTCCTTTTTTGTTGTGGGGATTGTCTTCCTGTTCGACCCGTGACGACGCAGAGTTGTGTTTTGTGGGCGATTCGCTGGTCGCCGGGTGGGATGTAAAATCGGGATTCCCTACTTATATGGTTAGGAATGACGGAGTGAGTGGCGCTCGGTTGGAAGATATTCTGACTTGGAATCTCGACTATCGGAATAAAGATGTAATCATGTTGATAGGGACGAACAATTTGATTGGCGATATTGTCAATCCCGAATTTCAAATTCGATTCATTGCCGATTTTGTCGAGGAGTATCGTCGTACAATCGAGATTTTGGCCCCTCGTCGAGCGTTTGTACTCTCGGTCCTTCCGAGAAATTTGGAGCATGATCCCTCGTTGTTGAACGAGAGTATCAAAAATCTGAACAAGGCATTGTCTCAAATGGTTGGTTCGTTAGGTTATGGAAAGTTTGTCGATGTATATGACGATTTTTTATATGAAGGGAAACTGAATATGAACTATTCGACAGACGGACTTCATTTGAACGATATGGGATATAATATACTTAATGCAAGAATATCAAGAGAATTATGAAACTACGATTTTTAATTGTCATCATAGGAGCGCTTTTGTCGTTGAATGGTTGGGCGCAAAACGATTCGCTCTTTTCGCATTCGGTTTTTGTGGGACTGCGAGACAACAAATATGGATACATTGGCTACCAGTCGCGGAATTGGTCTGTGGGGTTGGAAAATACGATGTTTATTCGAGGTTTTGATGAACAGTATATTCGAGCCAATGGCGGCTTCCGTCAAGGATTAGGAGTATGGGGAATAAATTTCACAGCCGATGCGTTTGTCGGTGCCAATTATAAAGGCCGGTTTTACGATTGCGGATTGAAAGTGGCGTTGGAAAAGCCTATCGGACGTTTTTCCATTGGGGCGGGTGTTATGCCAATATACGATTCGGGCTTTGGATATAACACTTGTTATTCGGTAAATATGGCTTGCCGCATTATTCAGGAAGCCTCGATAGTGGTCGATATAACCAATATCCCCGAGTACCGTATGGCCGAACATCGTATTGTCCCTGGACTTTTGTTTCAGGCTCGAAAACTGTGGGTACGCCCCGAACTCTCCATTCCGTTGACCGACAATATTCGCTTCACTCGGGTACTGGTCTCGTTCCGATATGATTTTTTGTTGAAGTAAAAGAGGAAAATTTTTTTTAATATGAACGATATACCTCGGCTTAATGACCATAATAAGGAAGAATATCCACCCATGCATACCTGCGAGCATATTCTCAATCAAACCATGATTCGCCTTTTCGGGTGTGGCCGGGCGGTGTCGGCTCATGTGGAAAAGAAAAAGAGCAAACTCGATTTTGAGTTGCCGAATCCGATTGATGACTCCGATATACAGCGGATAGAAGAGTGTGTCAATCGGGTAATCCAAAGCCAATTGCCCGTGACCGTCGAATACATTACCCAAGCCGAGGCGCAGACCCGCTTCGATTTAAGGCGATTGCCTCAAAATGCGTCCGAAACGGTACGTGTTGTCAAAGTGGGCGATTATGACAAGTGCCTTTGTATTGGGCGCCATGTCGAGAATACCGCAGAGATAGGTACATTTAAAATAATTAGTTACGATTTTAAAGACGGGCTCTTGCGGTTACGATTTAAATTGTTGTAGCCGTATAGGATTGTAATGATTATATAGGTATCACAAAAAGCCCTCCTCATGTAACCGAGGAGGACTTTTTGTGTAAAAAGAAGAATGAATTTATAATGGTCAGAAAATAAAAGGGTTGGGGCGGATTCTCGTAAAATGACAATTTTTTTATAAAAAAAGTTGATAAAAAATTTGGAAGGAAAGGGAAAAAGGGTGTACCTTTGCAACGCTTTTCGAGAGAGGGGCACCGCAAGGGGCTCGGAAAACGGGAAGCGAGATCATTGAAAGATTGGAAGGAAGCAAGTGTAGTACAAGCAAAGTAGAGCAAGAAGTCAATTTTGGCCGGGGCACTTTTCGAGGGAAAAAAAGAAATAAAACAAGATATACAACGAAGAGTT
>DXFL01000016.1 GCA_019114445.1 Candidatus Barnesiella excrementigallinarum | reverse complement strand
TTCTTTTTTGTTTTTAAATAATCCCCCTATACCGTGGGTTAAAATTGTCAAATGTTCTTTTATGCAAGATTTTGAAAAAATATATTTTTATCACTTATCTTGCATAAACAAACTACATTTAGAAAAAAAATGCTCGCTTTTAATGACATTTTTCAATTATATTCTTATATTTGCGAAAATTAAAAAGTGGGAAATATAATTATTTTACATAAATCTTCACTAATTTATTTAATTATGAAAAAATCTTACACACTCATTTGTATCGGAGTTGTAATGTGTTTGCTGGGATTATCGCCGGCAACGTATGCACAAACATTTCCGTACTCCTGCGGATTTGAAGACGATACAGAGAACGCACAATGGACACTGCTCAACGGCTCCTCCACCAATCAATGGTATATAGGAACGGCCGCTAAAAATTCAGGAGAAAAAGGATTGTACATCACCCATGACAATGGTGCTACCAGCGAGTATGACAAAGGCTCATCGACATGGGTATTTGCCTATCGCCCCATCGAAATTACAGAAGAGGGCGGCTATACGGTATCGTTCGATTCTTATGTAGCGGGAGAACGTCATTACGATTACGTACGGGCATTTTTAGCTCCCAGTGATATGACATTCTCGGTCAATGCCGCTTCAGGAATTTCGACCACATCTCTCCCTTCGAATTGTATTGCCCTCGACGGAGGATCGTACATATCGGGGCAATCGGCTTGGGAGACAAAATTGTCTACACAAAATATCCCTGCGGGCAGCTACAACTTGGTATTCAGTTGGAGAAACGACGGAAGTGGAGGTTCGGCTCCTGTGGCCATCGATAATGTAAAAATCTCCAAACTCTCCAACGATCCCGAAATAAATGTAACGGGCAGCCTCGCATTCCCGCTCACGGCCGTAGGCGGTAATTCAACCATGTCGTTGACCATTACCAACACAGGCGGTGGAGCACTCAACATTTCAGGAATATCATTCGACAATCCCGATTTCAGCCTTGCCGGGAATCCTGTTTTCCCCGAATCTGTTTCGGCTTTGGGCGGAACCAAGACTTATCAAATAAAATTCTCACCCAGTTCGGCAGGCGAGATTACCGGGAACTTGACTATCCAAAGTAATGCTCCCGATGCAACGGTTGCCCTCTCGGGGTCGGGATATCCGGCTATTGAAATTACCGATAATGCTCCTTTATTCGAAAATTTCAACAATCTGGACGAAAATGCTGCGAATTTAGGGTTAAACTACTGGAACTTAAAATTAGGCTATGCCACAGGAAGCTCGGCAACCAAGTGGCTCGTAAACACAAACAGTTCTTGTGCAGCAGATGGTAAATCGTTGCAAGCCAACGATGCCCAAGCAACCGCTACCGCTTTGTTGATAAGCCCCAAATTGACGTATAGTGCTGACCGCCAAGCAAAAATCACGTTCTATATGAATCGTGATACCGGAACGAGTAAGCCTAACGAAGGCTTCAAAGTATACGTCAATACCATAGGCGACATTTATAGCTACGACAACGATGGTAACGTTGTTGTAAACGATGACAATTCTGTCACCACATTAAGCGAAGCTATTCTCCATGCCAAAAGATGTGCCGGAAATGAAATTACCAAAGAGGGAATGTACCAAATGGAAGTGAATATTCCTGCCGAATTTGCCGGACAAGAATTCTATGTCATCTTCGAAGCTATCCAAGAATTCGGGAGAAGCAATTATATCGACAACATACAAATAGAACTTTTGCCCAACACCCCGAAACTGGGCGAGGTAACCGATGCGATCGACTTCGGGTTGGTAAGAGCCAGCGAAACTGCTTCGAAAGAATTTACTCTCACGAACATAGGTACCAACATACTGAACGTATCTTTCTCGCAAGCTAACGAGAACTCGCCTTTCTCCATTACACCGGAAACCGCCGAGATCGCATTCAACGAACAAAAAACATTTACCGTCAACTTCCTGAGCGAAGAGGTAAGTTCATTCAACGACACTATCTTTATTGCAACTAATGGCGGCAACGACACTATCGCACTCGCTGCCGAAACCTATCCGGCAACCGCTTACTACGAGGACTTCGAAGCTTCGACCAACTTACCGGCCGAATGGGTAACAGCCTATAACGATCGAGAAATAGAATATACGGTCAAGAATGTGGACGGAACAAATGTGCTCACCTCTACGGCCACCTACTCTTTGGGAACACCCTCGTCGATAGACACTATTTACTCACCGGTAATCAGTGGAACCGTATCGTTCGAGTTTAAGAAAAGTTATCTGTCGTCCACATTCGAAGCCTACATCGTGGCAGCCGACGGTAGCCAAACAACCATAGACCTCGGAGAGTCCAACACCAATTGGAACATAATAACGGTTAATGATGTTCCCGAAGGTTCGAGAATCGCATTCTTAATATACAACGCTTATCTCGACAATTTCATGGCCTTCTCCCACCAAGAAATCACTAAGGGAATACAACTCATAAAGAATTCGCTCAATCGTCCGAGCAGTTACTATACACTATACGCCGGACCCGAGAAAGCGACTTCGAACACCTTGCAATTTACATTCAAGAACATCGGTACCCAAGCTATCGCAGCCGGAGAATATAGCTTTACCCCCCAAATTGTCGACCAAAACGGTGCTGCGGTCGAAGGTATAACCTATCAAACCTATATTATTGACGGCGATACTACCATCTACGAAAACAACATAATCCCCGGACCTGAAATTGCCATAAATACCGAAAAAACGATCTCTGGTTATTTAGCTATTTCATGCGACGATGAATTGTCCAAGCTGGCTGTTCAAATAAAAGTCAACAATGTAGGAAACAGCCATTTCACAATGGTAGAAACCGGTAACAGCATTACGATTAAACCCAATAAAGGAAATGCATCGTTATCCAAATTAGAGTTTGGTATGGTCAACAAAGCGACTACGCTCGATTATATCATCAAGAACAGCAGCAACAACGGCGCTTTGACCGTATCGGCCATTACCGCACCCGAAGGGTCGGCCTTCTCGGTAAATGCCGAACTTCCGTTGGTTATCCCCAGCAGTAAATCCGATACCATTCAAATCGTATTCAATGCTGCTCCGGGTATATACAACGACAGTATCAGTGTAGAACACGACGGTATAGGTAACACGAAATTTGCCGTTTCGGGTACGATGTTAGCCTCCACGGCATTGCTCGAATCGTTCGAAGGTGAAACCTTCCCGCCGATTCTGTGGGACGTAAAACAAGGCAACTGGGCAAGAAGCGAAACATACCAATATCATGGCGAAGCCAGTGCGGCTAACATATCGGTCGACGTCGATACGCTTGTTACTCCATTGCTCCACTTGGCAGCCGGCGACTCCATTGCCTTCTCGGCAAGAGCTACCAGCTCATCGGGATATAACACCGATATCCTCTACTCGGCCGACGGTAAAACATGGACTTTGTTAAAATCTTTCCCGATTTACGCCACCTATTACGCCAACTGGGAACAACTGGCTGCCTATATGCCCGAAGATTTTGTCGAAGGCGACTACTACATCGGTTTTGCCAGCAAGAGAACCTATATCGACTTGGTTTATGGCCCGCAAGTGGTTTACCAAGACCACCGCATAGACATCAAGGATTTCTCAGGTAAGAATACAGGTATGGTCAACTATACCCAAGAGTTCACCATCAACGTCACTTGCTTAGGTACAGAACCCGAAACCGCCGACAGTTACTCGATTGCCTTGATGAACGGCGACGAAAACGTGGGCAACTACGCGGTTGAACCTATGGTATTGGGCGACATGAAGAGCTATACTTGCTCGTGGACTCCGAGAGTTGCCGGCGAAGCTTCGATCTATGCCCTGCTTACCCTCAACGGCGTAGTCACCTCGACCGACACCATTACGGTGAATGTAGCCGAAGAGTCGTTGATCTCGACCATTATGATCGGTGATCTGTCGACAAAAGAATCGGCTCCCAACTTCTGCAACTATCTCTTCGAGACCCTTTATACTCCGGCCGATTTGGAGGGACTTGTTGCCGGTGATGTAATCGAAGCCGTAAATATTCCTTACTATGTAACCGATGCGGCTACAAAAGGATATAGAATCAATATTTGGATAGGAAATACCGAAAAGACCGAGTTGACAACCGCCAAGATGTCGGCGGCCGATATTGAAGGGTTGAGCCACATCGGTAACAACCTGCGGTACGAAATGGGCGGCAGCCAAGAGGCTCCTCTCTATTTCGAAATGCGCCCCGAAACACCGATTACCTACGAAGGCGGTAACCTCAGCCTTATCATCTCGGTAGATTCTACATCGTATAAATCGGGTGCTTACTTCTTCACCAAAGAGGTATCGACCCAATCGATGAAGACCTATCAAAGAGATGGATATAAGAGCGACTATATGGATATGTGGACCAACGGCTCCTATACTCCCAGCTTGAAAAGCGAGATTATGGTCATGGAACTTGGACTGGCGACCGAAGCTCCTGTGGTTCATGGTATCGTAACTCGTGCCGATAACTCGAATCCGATCGAAGGCGCCATAGTAACCATGCAATCGGGCGAAGTAATCTACACCGCCACAACCGACGAAACGGGTGCATACAGTATCGCCGTACTGCAACCGGGTAAAGAGTACTCTATGTCGGTTAGCCACGAAGATTACACCGGTGTCGATGGCATAACGGTAACCGTGGGAGATGAAGACATCGAACAAAACTTCCAAGTAACCATTATTTCGGGTATCGACCATACGGCCGAAAAAGCGATGAAGATATACACCCACATGGGCAATATCCACATCGAAGCCAACGCTACCATCGAAATCGTTAAGGTATACTCGATGAGCGGTAGCTTGTGCATGACCGAGGCTCCGGCCAGCGAATCGGCTATCATCAACGCAGGTGGACTAAAAGGCATTTATGTCGTAGAAGTTCAAACTGCCGGAAGTGTAAAACGTGTGAAAGTAAGACTCTAACCGTGCCTGTGGGCACATTATCCCAAAGGGAGCGACCGGTGGTCGCTCCCTTTTTTTACGCCCACCCCTCACCCCCGAATGATTCCGCTTTCCGAAATAAATTACTATCTTTGGATAAGATAGGATGCGGTTCGGCATAGTAAAATCTGAAAATTGTATTTTCTATTTTTCTTTGCCCTCACCTTTCGCTATCTTTGTCATCATACAAACCCACGACAACGATGAAACGATATGCGATTATAGTAGCCGGAGGCAAAGGCACACGCATGGGAAGCGATATCCCCAAACAATTCATGGCGATAGCCGGGAAACCCATACTTGCCCACACGATAGAAAAATTCCATCGGTTCGATTCTTCAATGGAACTTATTGTCGTACTCCCCGCCGAACAGCAAACATACTGGAAACAATTATGTGCCGACTACGGCATAACCGTTCCTCACCATATCGCCAACGGCGGTGAAACCCGCTTCCACTCGGTACGCAACGGTCTGTCGCTCATCACAAGCGACGGACTCGTAGCCATTCACGACGGAGTGCGTCCGTTGGTATCGACAAGCGTTATCGAAACCTGCTTCCAAGTTGCTGAGGAGAAAGGGGGAGCCATACCGGTAATGCCTCTTGTCGACTCGTTGCGGCAAATAGAGCCGGGAGGAAACAGCCGGGCCGTCGACCGTTCCCGGTTTGTCATGGTACAAACTCCGCAAACGTTCCGGGTAGAACTCTTGAAACGAGCCTATACACAACCCTACGACCCGACTTTTACCGACGATGCCTCGGTTTACGAAGCGGCAGGATATACGCCTTCGCTCGTCGACGGGAATCGCGAGAACCTAAAAATAACCCTACCGATGGATTTGGCTTTGGCCGAAATCTTGTTGAAACAATGACCGACTTTGCCAGCCTAAATATAAAATTCTTGCCCGGAGTGGGACCCAAACGGGCCGAACTCCTCAATAAAGAGTTGAAGATATTTACCTATCTCGACCTGCTGCATTATTACCCTTACAAATACATCGACCGCAGCAGGACCTATAAAATTAACGAGATAGACGGCTCCATGCCTTACATTCAGCTACGCGGCCGAATCGTATCGTACAGCACCCACGGCGAAGGCGCCCGCCGGAGGCTCACCGCCTTGTTCTCCGACGGGTCGGGAGTAATCGAACTGGTTTGGTTCAAAGGCATACGCTACATTACCGACCGCTATAAACCGGGGACGGAATATACTCTTTTCGGGAAACCTACACTCTTCAACGGGAAATTCAACATCGCTCACCCCGAACTCGACCCGATCGACGACCGAATAGACAATACGACCGGATTGCAAGGGTATTACACAACTACCGAGAAGATGAAAAATGCCTTTCTCAACTCGAAAGCCTTGCAAAAAATGGTCTATACCCTGCTGTCGAGTATCCAGTCGCCCCTGCCCGAAACTCTTCCCGCCCCCGTCCTCTCCCGAATGCAACTCATGGGATTGACCGATGCCCTGCGCAACATACACTTCCCGGTTTCGGTAAACCATCTGCGCCGAGCCGAATTGCGGCTTAAATTCGAAGAATTGTTTTACCTGCAACTGCACATTTTACGATATACCCGACTGCGAAACCGAAAATTGGGCGGATTCCGTTTCGGACACATTGGCGACTACTTCAACAACTTCTACCATCATCTCCTCCCCTTTGAACTTACACAGGCTCAAAAACGAGTAATCAAAGAGATTAGAGCCGACATGGGCAGCGGCCGACAAATGAACCGACTGCTGCAAGGCGACGTAGGAAGCGGCAAAACACTTGTCGCCCTCATGAGTATGCTCATTGCCGTCGACAACGGCTATCAGGCTTGCCTGATGGCTCCCACCGAGATTTTGGCGACACAACACTACGACGGATTAAAAAAGATGATCGAACCGTTAGGCTTGCGTATCGAACTGCTCACAGGCTCCGTCACCAAGAAAAGAAGAGAGCCCATACTCAACGGGTTGCTTACCGGCGAAGTCAATCTGCTTATCGGCACACACGCCTTGTTGGAAGATTCGGTCAACTTTGCCAACCTCGGTTTTGTCGTAATCGACGAACAACATCGCTTCGGGGTAGAGCAGCGAGCCCGACTTTGGCAGAAAAACAAAATTCCGCCACACATATTGGTAATGACGGCTACCCCCATTCCCCGTACGTTGGCCATGACGGTATACGGCGACCTCGACGTGTCGGTCATCGACCAACTGCCCCCCGGCCGAAAGCCTATACAAACCCTGCTCCAATACGACAACAAAAGAGCAAAACTATATGCCTCCCTGCGCAAACAGTTGCAAATAGGCCGGCAGGCTTACATCGTCTATCCGCTAATCCAAGAGAGCGAAAAGAGCGATTTGAAAAACCTCGAAGAGGGATTCGACCACATACGCGAAATATTCCCCGAATACAACGTTTGTATGGTCCACGGCAAAATGAAAGCAGCCGACAAAGAGCACGAAATGCAAAAATTCGTTTCGGGCGAAGCACGCATTATGGTGGCTACAACCGTTATCGAAGTAGGTGTAAATGTACCCAACGCCTCGGTTATGATTATCGAAAATGCCGAACGGTTCGGGCTCGCCCAGTTACACCAGCTACGCGGACGTGTGGGAAGAGGTGCCGAACAGTCATACTGCATATTGATGACCTCCTACCAAATCAGTCAAGACACCCGAAAAAGGCTCGAAATCATGGCCGAAACCAACGACGGCTTCCGTATTGCCGAGGCCGATATGCAAATGCGGGGCCCCGGCGACATGGAGGGTACCCAGCAAAGCGGTATCGCCTTTAACCTGCAAATAGCCAACTTGGCCAAAGACGGACAAATTTTGCAAGCGGCACGCGACGAAGCCAACTTCCTGCTCGACAACGACGAAATGTTGGAACTCCCCGAAAACCAAATTGTAAGAAAAGAACTAAACCGAATTTTTGAAAAACAAAAAAATTGGGGATTGATTAGCTAATGTGAAATAGAATCGTTTTATGTTGTAAAACATATTATTCATAATTAACTGATTTACAATATAATAAATAGCAAATTAAACGTTTATCCCATCTGGCTGGTCTAAAATTTGTTAACCGACAAGACCACATCTCTACAAAATTCATTATCTTTGGAAAGTGTGTGTAAAAAAGCACACTTTTTGTTTTTATTCCGCTTATTGGAAGGCTACTTTGATAACATCATTTGGACTTGGCTCGGGCCAGAATTAGATAAATAAAAATGTATTTCGGGAAAATAAAACACTACATTCTACCGCTCCTAATCGCATTCTCGTTAGGCAACTTAAATGCCCAACACAATAGGAATCTCTCTACCCATCTACACTCCAAACAACATCAAGACCTCATCGCAGGACAGCAAAATATCCACAAGGCAATCAACCTTGTCGACTCGATTGCTCTGCTCGAAATGCTCGAAGAGGAGGAAGAGGAATTCCCCGGAGTTGACATCTATGGCGACAATTGGGATCAAACTTGGGTAAATCCATATAAAGTTCCTATCGAAAAACTGCCCGAATCGGAGACCATTGATGTCTCGGAATATTGTATGCCCATCATCAGCCACATTACCTCCAACTACGGTTGGCGTCGGCGGCGTATGCACCGGGGTGTGGATTTGGCTCTTCACATAGGCGATACTGTCCGGGCCGCCTTCTCAGGGAAAGTACGGCTCACCCGATACGAGCGTCGGGGATATGGCTATTACGTAATTATCCGACACAACAACGGACTTGAAACCATATACGGACACCTCTCTAAATTTTTGGTACAACCCGACCAAATTGTAAAAGTGGGCGATCCCATCGCATTGGGAGGAAACACCGGTCGTTCCACCGGCCCTCATCTCCATTTCGAAACCCGTTACTTGGGTATGGATATTAATCCCAACAACATTTTCGACTTTGTAAACCAAGTACCCCATACCGACGTATATACATTCAACCCCAAAGAGTTGGCCAACGGGTTGGGATACGGTAAATACAAAAACAAAGGCACCAACAACGGAGCAAAATATGTATCCTATCGGGTACGAAAAGGCGACTCGTTATCGAGAATAGCCAACAAATATGGCGTTACAATCAACCAATTGTGCAAGTTAAACGGAATTAAACGAAATTCTATCTTGCGCGAAGGGAAAGTGTTACGAATAAGATAATATAGATTATAACCTAAATACAGAACTACAACTATTTTATCATTTCACTAAAACAAATTGCTTCATTCTATAAAAGGCATTGTCCGTGCGGACAATGCCTTTTTCTTATTAATGATATACGCTATAATTCCCAAACAAAAAAGTAAAGCAGGAACAACATCTGCCCCCTTTTAGGGATTCAAAAAAAGGGCTCCTCAGGGAGAAGGAAGTTAACAGGCGTGTAGAAAATCCTTTACCCGGCACAGTATCACCTACCGCTGTCCGAGCAAAGCCCGATACTTAAATAGCAAATCGCTATACTGCGACAGATGCCTGATGGGAAGCAACGAAACCGGCGAGTAACGGTCGATATGTATTTTGTAATAGTCGCCAAAACCGTTTTGCAACGCCTTTTCGAGATAATAAAGAGACTTCTCGACATTAAGGTTTGCATACATACAAGCTAAATAGAAATAGTCGATATTACGGATTGTCCCCGACACAAGCAGGGAGTTCTCCCACTCTTCGGCCATCTTTGTTTGATGAAGTTTCGCAAAAGCAATTCCTTTGAGATTATCGCCCAAGAAAGAAGAAGCGTCGTCCAAACTGAGCGATTTACGATAATCCTCTTCGGCAGCCGTCTTATTCTCCATGCCATATTCTTGCGTATAAGCCCGTACCAAATAGGGATAAGGGATATTGGGCGCTGCCACCACAGCCTCGTCGTAACAACGTATGGCCAACTCGAAATTGCCCTCGTCGTATGCATTCATACCCTTTTCCAAACATACGTACACATTCGACGGATCGTACACCGCAGCTTGACGGATAGCCTGATCGGCAGCCGCCAAATTACCTGCCCCCCGCTCTATTTCGCATAATAATCTGTAATATTCGGGATTCTGTGGATCTTTCTCGATAGCTCTCTTTATATCGTTACGAGCTTCATCAAATCTACCAAGTCTCGACAAAGTGTAAGCTCGATTATAATATAATCCGTGGAAGTTGAAAAAGTTTTCCTCCACAATCTTATTCCAGTCGCGCAATGCCGAGGCATAGTCGTAATGGTCCCGATAAATGGAAGCCCTCACATAATAGAGCATACCTTGACGCGGAAACCGTTCGATATTTCTATTCAGTCCTTCGATAACGCCTTGATACGATTCGACGCTATAAGCGACCAGTTTCTGAATAGCTCCCGACTGGCCGTCGTCGAGCGAAACGGCATACACCAAATCGTCGACCGCATCGGTAATCATACCCATTTCCATATAAATTTCGCTACGCTCCAAATAGACATTGGGATCCTTAGGCGAAAGATTTACAGCCTGCGCCAACAAATCTTTGGCTCTCACCGGCTGGCCTATATGGGCTTCGACCCGTGCCAATCCCATAAATGCGCTTTGGCTGCGAGTATCCAATCGCAATAAATTATTATAGTCCATTTTAGCCACATCGTACTGCCCCATTCGGCAAAGCAAATCGCCACGATCCTTCAACGCCAACCTATGGTTCGGGACCAGCCGCAAAGCACTGTTCAAGTCGGTCAACGCCGATTTGTCCTCGCCTCTTTCCGACAAAATTTTAGCCCGCAACAAATAGGCCTGAGCTAAATCGTCTTTGGCTTTCCGGGGAAAATACTTAATCGCATTGTTTATGTCGGACAGCGCCTTGTCCATATTCCCCTGTCCAAAATAGGCCATCGAACGGCTATAATAGGTCCGGTAATCTTGCGGATTGGCTGCTAATTCTTCGGCATATACTTCCATCATGGCATTCACCAAATCGTCGTTCCCTGCGCCTAAAACAAAGGACGGTATAACCGACAAGCCCAATGTGGCTATCGCCACAATATATTTAAACCTTGTTTTCATTATAATCCTCTTATCGTTTCTATTCTTAAATAGGAAATAGACCCCTTGACAAACTATCCTTCCTGTACTCCCCTCAATTTTAGCGGCCATAGGCACGCCCAGCGAGCCTCAAAGTAATAGCCTCAAACGGAAATTCCCAACGCAACAAAGGTACAACAAATCTACAAACGAGCCAAATTCAATTCGTTTCGCCCCAAAATACAGCCGCCGTTCAACTTATTTCGACCGTCTCCAAATCGTCGGGGACAAACACGCTACCGCCGAAATGCATCAAAGCCTCGTCCCGATAACACGCTTTGCGGGTTTCTAAATTTTTATCTTCGGTATGGTATAACAACAAATTCTTCACTTGCAAACCCTCGGCCAGCCTGCCAGCTTCCAATGCCGTACTATGATGTTTTTCATACGGTTTGAAAATATCGCGGTCGCGATACAGGCAAAAAGCCTCGCACAAAAGCCAGTCGGCATTTTCCACATAACGGCGATTGGTCTCGTTATACGGTTCGTCGCCCAAACAAACCAACCGTATATCCCCGGGCAGCAAGGTCCAAAACCCAAATTGTTTCTCTTTGGTCGATAAAATATCGAAACATTGGATTTCCATATCGCCCACACAAAAAGTATCCCGATCCTTTACTTCGCGAAAGAAAACACGCTTTCCCAAAAAAGAACGGTCCTTCTCCGATAAGGTCATACGACAAATCCAATCCAACACATACAGCGCCTTATCGTGGCTGTAAACCGTAAAATCACCGGCATACAATCCGCTTTTCATGCGGTGTATAATCATTCTGACCACCCATACTGCCCCCAAAACGTGGTCGGTATGGGCATGAGTGATAAACATATCGTGAATATCGGTCAAAGCGATTCGGGCCTTTTCCAGTTGCGACAATATGCCATTGCCCCCTCCGGCATCCACCAACAACATGGCTCCCGCCGTCTTTAAAACAAAACAAGTATTGTAGCACTTGGTAGCAATAGCGTTCCCCGTGCCCAACATGACAAGTTTATTGTCGTTCATTTTTCAAAAGAGTTTACCACTTCCCGAAGACGTACCAACCTCGTGAGCAAACCTTCCAAAAGGTGTAAGGGTAACATATTGGCACCATCAGATTTAGCTTCGGAAGGATTGGGATGCGTCTCCATAAACAAACCATCGACACCCACAGCGATCCCTGCGCGGGCTATCGTCTCTATCAACTGGGGCATTCCGCCGGTCACCCCCGAATCTTGATTGGGCTTTTGCAACGAGTGCGTAGCATCGAGTATAACGGGAAATCCAAATTTCTGCATAACCGGTATCCCTCGGTAATCGACCAGCAAATCCTGATACCCGAAAGTGGTTCCCCGTTCCGTTATCATCACCTTGTCGTTACCGGCATCTACCACCTTTTGGGCGGCAAATTTCATGGCTTCGGGCGACAAGAACTGTCCCTTTTTAATATTTACCACTCGGCCTGTTTGTGCTGCGGCCACCAGCAGATCGGTTTGCCGGCACAAAAAAGCGGGTATCTGTAATACATCGACATACTGAGCAGCCATTCGGGCCTCTTCGGCCGTGTGAATATCGGTGACGACGGGGATTCCATAGGTTTCACCCACCTTCCGAAGGATTTTCAAAGCCTTCTCGTCGCCTATGCCGGTAAAGGAATCGAGCCGAGAGCGGTTGGCTTTCCGGTACGAACCTTTGAACACATAAGGGATTTGCAACTTATCGGTTATTGACACAATCGTTTCGGCAATATCCATTGCCATAGCCTCACCCTCGATCACACAGGGACCAGCCAACAGGAAGAAGTTCCCACAATCGGCATATTTCAGCTTATCGATTTTCATTATTTCGGTTTTATTTGGTTCAATAATTGAATGGTATGGCAGGCTACCACTCCGGCCGTTTCGGTTCGGAGGCGACTTGGCCCCAACATCACCGGACGAAATCCGTTGGCAATTGCCAATTCGACCTCTTCGGGACTGAAATCGCCTTCGGGGCCTATCAATATCAATGCGTTTTCACCGGGGCAATACAATTCGCTCAACTCTCTCCGCTCCCCATCTTTGTAACAATGGGCAATAAATTTTTGGCCGTCGAATGGGCGGGATACAAAGTCGGCAAAAGAGGTCATTTCGGACAATTGGGGCAGCACGGCTTTTAACGATTGCTTCATGGCCGAGACCAATATCTTGTTCAACCGTTCGGTTTTCAACTCCTTTCGTTCCGAGAAACGGCATCGCAACAACACGATAGCGTCGATCCCTATCTCGGTCGTTTTTTCGGCAAACCACTCGATACGGTCAAGATTCTTGGTGGGTGCAATCGCCACATGAACCTGCGCTGTCCACGGATTGGGCGCGGCAATTTTTTCCAGTAGCCTCACTCCGCAACGTTTCGGGTGGGCCAAAACAATTTCGGCCCGATAGCGAGTTCCCCGCCCGTCGATAATGCCTATCTCGTCGCCCTCCGACATACGCAACACTCGCACACAATGCTGGCTTTCGCCCTCAGGAAGTTCCTGAACGGTTGCTATATCGGGAGCATAAAATATTTGCATAGCCTTCTTCTGAACAGTTAAGCAGTTGCCGCATTCTTCCGTTGATGCTTATAATGGAAGGTCAAAGCAAACAACAAGCCTATAACGAAAGCGTAGGCCGCGAAGATGGTCCAACAAGCCGTCCAATCGGTTACGGCACCTACGGTATGTTGTTTGATAACCCAGCCGGCACCATAACCGCCCACGATAGAGCCCAAGCCATTGGTCATCATCATAAAGATACCTTGTGCACTGGCTTTGATCGAAGCCGGAGCTTCGTCGGCAATAAACAGGGAACCCGACACATTAAAGAAGTCGAACGCCATACCGTAGACGATCATCGACAGAATGAGGAATATAACCGGGAATCCTTCCGGCCCTCCGATAGCGAAAAAGCCGAATCGCAATACCCAAGCCGTGAAACTAATGATCATTACCCGTTTGATTCCGTAACGGCCCATAAAGAACGGTATGGCCAAAATAAAGAGTGTTTCGGAAACCTGAGACAGGGACGACAAAATAACCGAATATTTTACGGCCCAAGCTTCGGGGTGAGTAGATTTGAAACTATCGAGGAATGGTACCCCATACATATTGGTCACTTGAAGTGCAGCGCCGAGCAAAAATGAGAAGAGCAAGAAAACAGCCGTACGATAATTTTTGAACAGCACCAGTGCATCCAATCCGAACATAGAAATAAGCCCGCTGTTTTTCATTGCCTTAGCCGGAGGACAAGCCGGTAAAGTAAAGCAATAAAGCGCCATAAACACCGAAGCGCAACCGGCCATAATCAACTGCCCGTTATTGGAACTGAATCCTGTAAAATTATCGATCCACATGGCTACGATAAATCCTACCGTTCCCCATACCCGCACCGGAGGATAATCCTTGATACGGTCCAAGCCCGCCTTATCGATGGCATTGTAAGCTACTGTATAAGAGAGCGAAAGAGTGGGCATATATGCCAACATATTCACCAACATCGCGATTTTGAACCAATCGTAATCCGAAATAAAAGCTGCACTAAAAAGAGCCACCGCTCCTATACCATGCAAAATACCCATCAATCGTTCGGCATTTACCCATTTATCGCTTATCACACCGATAACTGCCGGCATAATGAGCGAAGCTATTCCCGACAAGGCAAACACACTGCCCACGAGAGCGCCATCAAAAGCCAAACCTCCCTCTTCAACCGGGGTTGTCATATACAACCCCAAAGTACAAAGCCATGCCCCCCAAATAAAAAATTGGAGGAAATTCATCACTATCAGTCGAATCTTTACATTTTTCATATGTCTGTGTTTTACATTTGGTTACCACCCTCCATGAGGAGGAATAGGTTTAGATTATTTGGATTAGGATAGCAAAGCTACCAAAATATCGCTGTTTTTACAAGTTATTATTCCTTTTATTCAATTCTTCTTGTATACGGGCCGCCTCCTCATACTCCTCCGAAGCGACCGCGCGCTCCAAACGCTCTTCAAGTTCTTTTCTAGAACACTTCGATAAGTTTTTTTCTCCCGAAGATTTTTCGGTTTCGGCCGGCTCCCAAATTTCACGCTCTTCATAAACGACGCCGGCTTCTTCAATAATTTCCTGAGCCACATATATATCCGACCGGGTACGCAAAGCAATAGCAATAGCATCGGACGTTCGAGAATCGAGCCGTATCTCACGGCTCCCATCATCAAAAATCATTTCCGACGAAAACACTCCATTCTCGAATTTATAAATACAAACCTCTTTCAAGCGAATACCGAAACCGTGTGCAAAACTCACGAACAAATCGTGCGTAATAGGACGGGGAGGAATAATCCCTTCGAGAGAAATAGCAATGGATTGAGCTTCCGAAACTCCTATCACAACAGGAATACGCCGAGGACCATTTTCCTCGGCTAACACCAATGCATACGCTCCCTTTTTTATCTGACTGTAAGTCAATCCCAAAACTTTTAATTTTACCCGGTTTTTCACGACGCCTCAATTTTAATTCGAACAAATATAGCGAAAAGGTGAATGCAGAGAAAAATCGGAAACGCAGTTTTCAGATTTTACTATGCCGAACCGTATCCTATATTCTACAAATATACGAAAAGGCGAGTGCAGAAAGTCAAGCTTGCTTGAACTTTTTGCCAAGCCGCATCCTATTTTCTGTAAATATAGCGAAAAGAGAACGCAGAGACAAATGATATTAAATAGAAAATCGGGCATTAAAAAAAAGACTTTGTGACCGGTTCTTCCTTTTCAGGTGTTATTGGGTCAAAAAAAACTATGCTCACGCACAGAGGGGATCTCAAAAAAATTCACGATTCACATCGTTTGGAGGAACCTTTCGTCACAAAGTCTTTCTATTTCTTATCTTTCAATACCGCCTCAACCTCTTCGAGCGAGGTATTCCGCAGAATTATTTTTTTATCCTTATCCAATAAATAAAGAGCTGGCATAATTCTCAAATCGAAGCAGCGATCGCCATTCTCCATCGAAGCGACAATCCACTCTTTGGGGTATTCTGCCACATGAGTTAACCACTCTTCGGTCTCCCCGTCGGGATATACCGACAAAATTATCAGCCGTCCGGCCTTTATCTCTTGCAATAGAGCTTGCGATACACTCAGCCTCAAAGTCGTTAACGAGCAGTCTTCACACTCAGGATCGTTAATATACAACAGTGTAAAAGGCGACTTCAACTTCTTTATACGGTATGTCTTCTCTTTTCCCGGCAGTTTATACTCAAAATCGGTCAAGACCATTCCCAACTGATTTTTTGTCAAAACATCATATTGATAGGAATAGCGCAATTTACGCAGTTTATCGACCTTCTTCGAATCAAGTACAGCCTTTACAAACGGCAAATAAGCCTCTTCGCTAACAAAGTTACCCTCTCCGCTATATAAGTATTTATCGGCAATATCGGCATACATCAATAATATGTCTTCATCATCGACGGCTCTATCCAACAATGTGTCTATCGCCTTCATCGTACTTTCTCTCGAAGCGATACGCATAATCGAAGCAAAATCGACAAATGCCTGCTCTACAATTTCCTGTGCATTCAAATAAGCACGATTCTCTACCTCAAATTGATCCCAATAGTGTTCTATCAAATACCCGCTCCTTACATCGGGAGTTGTCAAGCTATCGGGTATATCGGGTAAATGGTATGGTCGTACCGTACTTTCTTGTGCACCCAACATCACAACAGTGCATATAAATATACACAACAGTAACGTTTTTCTCACCATAGACTGCCCAATTAACTCATTACAATAAAAGGACTTATACAAAAGTCCTCTTTTTGCATAGGCAAATATATAAATTTTATAGTTAACAACCAATCATTATTTTGTTTTTATTTACGGACCAGTACTTAATATAAATATTAAGTAATCTATTTAAAAAACCAACCAAGACAGATATCATTTAAATTTTTTTATTTTTCCAGTTCCCCCACTTCATGTAGGAAGCCGAAAATAACAAAATCCCTATGGCATATATATGCTCGGTTGTCCAGCAAATAGCTACATCGACTTTCAAATAAAAGATCAAGCCTATTACATAACCGATATAGATGGCCAACGTGATCAACTCCAAAAAGAAAGCCATACGGGTATTACCCGTCCCCGATACGGCTTGGAAATAAACATTGCCGGGCACAATGAAAATATAGGCAGAACACAAGACGAACAACGACGGTATCGATGCCGCCACTAAATCGGGCATATCGGTGTATATACGCAATATATATGTAGGAAAGAGGACAAAAAGCAACAGTAGCGGAAACTCAAACAAATAGGCCATACGGACACACTGGTTCAGGGTTCCCCGCACATAATGGGTCTCGCCGGCACCTATTAAATTGCTGATGAGCGTACTGCACGTCGAGGCAAAGGTAATGACAATCATGAAGGGCAAAGCCGATACATTCCTGATAATATTGGTTATCGCCAACGACCGTTCGCCCAAATGCTCGACGGCAATGAAAAAGAGGAACCAAGTGGACATCGACACGAAATTCTGTATCATCGTCCACACCGATACGCTCAATATATGACGCAACGATTCGCCACCGCGCAGGCCAAACCGGTTTAACCCATACCGCTTTACATCGATATGCAACCGGGTATATACAATGAAGAAAATGACCGAGACCAACTCGGCCAACGATGAGCCGATAGCAGCGCCTGCAATCCCCATGGCGGGAAAACCCAATTTACCGAAAACCAAAACATAGTTGAACACCACATTCGACAGCACCATCACCACCGAGTTGAGCGTAAGGGTCTTGGTTTGGGTCGTTCCTACAAAAAAGGCTCTGAACATCACCGCCACAAATGCAAAGAAGAATCCGTATACCCGCCAGTGGATATAACTCATGGCGGCCTCGTACACATGGGGTGAGTCGATAACCCGATCCAGCAAAAAAGGCGAAACGAACCGCGAACCGAAAAACAGGACTAACGCTACCCCCAGCAAAAAATAGGTCCCCTTATAAAAGATGGGGCCTATTTGTTCGTAATCGCCTGCCCCATTCCGGCGCCCCATGATAATTTGCGCCCCCAAACTGAACCCGAAGGCTATCATGTAAAAGGTCATATAATAGACCCCTGCGATGGCGGATGCCCCCAACTCTACTTCGCCGACACGCCCCATAAAGGCCGTATCGGTCATGCCGATAAGCTGCTCCATAACCAAACTTATCAGGATAGGATAGGCAATAAGCCAAATTTGCTTATAACTGAATTTTACCGGATTATTTGCCATACTCTTGCAAATAGGCCTCGGCAGCCTCGCAAAGCTCGTTATACCACTCTTCGCCAAACCGTCTGATCAACGGCTCTTTCAAAAATTCATACACCCGCACCTGCTCGTGACGGCCCAACACTTCACCGGCCTTGCAGATTTTCCAGCGGTGGTAATTCACGGCCGAAAAATCGGGATACTCCTTCAACCGAATGGGATACAAATGGCACGAGATAGGTTTATAAAAATCGATCTTCCCAGCACGATAAGCCTTTTCGATGGCACATTGGCACATACCGTTCTTGTCGTAACAGGTAAACACGCAATCTTTACCGTTTACAATCGAAGTAACGAGGTCGCCCTCTTCATCGACATAAGCCACACCCTGACGCTCGATTACCGCTTTCGCTTCGGGCAACAAGTCGTCCCAAACCTCGGGCAAAATTTCTTTGAGTTTTTGCCGCTCCGCCTCGGTGAGCGGCGCACCGGCGTCGCCCTCGATACAGCAAGCGCCCAAACACCGCTCCAAATTACAGATAAAAAAACGCTCTATCACGTCGAGACTTACCAGTGTACGGCCTATTTGCAACATAATCTCCTCGCTTACTATTGACTTCATCGGTTATTATAAGGCAGAAAAGCCGGGGCGCAAATTCATACGCTCCGGCATATTCCAATCATCAATTTCGGTTATTTCAACAAATCGCGACCCGTCATTTCGGCAGGTTGAGGCAATCCCAAAATGTGGCAAATCGAAGGAGCCACATCGGCCAAGATACCGTCCTCTACCCGGGCGTTCTTGTTCTCGGTCACATACACAAACGGTACCGGGTTGAGCGAGTGCGCCGTATTGGGAGTACCGTCGGCATTCTCGGCATTGTCGGCATTACCGTGGTCGGCAATGATAATCACCTCGTAACCGTTGGCTTTGGCAGCCTCGACCGTATCGCGTACACAAGCGTCGATAGCTACGACAGCCTTTTCGATAGCCGAGTAAACACCGGTATGGCCTACCATATCGCCATTGGCATAATTCACAACGATAAAGTCGTATTTGCCTTCGTTGATGGCAGCGACCAACTTATCTTTTACCTCGTAAGCGCTCATTTCGGGTTTCAAGTCGTATGTAGCCACTTTGGGCGAAGGTACCAAAATACGATCCTCACCCTCGAACGGGGCTTCGCGACCGCCGTTGAAGAAGAAAGTCACGTGGGCATACTTTTCGGTCTCGGCAATATGCAACTGGCTTTTGTGCAATTTCGACAGATATTCGCCCAACGTATTGTGTACATTCTCTTTGTCGAACAAAATATGCACCCCTTTGAACGAAGCATCGTAGGGTGTCATGCAATAATACTGCAACCCGGGAATCGTGTGCATACCGGCTTCGGGCATATCTTGTTGTGTAAGCACGATGGTCAACTCTTTGGCACGGTCGTTGCGGTAGTTGAAGAAGATAACGACATCGCCCTCCTTGATACGTCCGTCGCAAGTCGTGTTGACAATCGGTTTGATAAATTCGTCGGTTACATCGGCATCGTACGATTCCTGCATGGCCTGTACCATATTGTCCGACTTACGGCCGATACCGTTTACCAACAGGTCGTAAGCCTCTTTTACCCGTTCCCAACGTTTATCTCGATCCATCGCATAGTAACGACCAATGATCGAAGCCACCTTACCGGCCGACGTGGCGCAATGAGCTTCCAAAGCCTCGATAAATCCCTTACCGCTGCGGGGGTCGGTATCACGGCCGTCCATGAAACAGTGAATAAAGGTATTCTCCAAACCATACTCTTTGGCAATGTCGCACAGTTTGAACAGATGGTCGAGCGAACTATGCACGCCACCGTCGGAGGTCAATCCCATGAAGTGAATATTCTTGCCGTTGTCGCGGGCATACGAGAAGGCCGAAACAATCTCTTTGTTCTGCATGATCGAGTTGTCGGCACAAGCCTTGTTGATTTTCACCAAATCTTGGTAAACGATACGGCCGGCACCTATATTGAGGTGTCCCACTTCCGAGTTACCCATCTGCCCGTCGGGCAACCCCACATTCTCGCCACTGGCCTGCAACTGCGAATGAGGATAGGTTTTCAACAAATAGTCCCAATAAGGTGTAGGAGTATTGTAAATTACATCGGCATGGGTATGATTACCGATACCCCAGCCGTCGAGAATCATCAAAAGTGCCTTTTTGCTCATAATTCTATTTCGTTTTAATGGTTATCCTTAGCTCAAAATCGGAGTGCAAAGGTACTAAAACATACCGATTTTGCATAGCTTTTTACGCTATTTTTCAATTTGTTTCAACAATCTTCTCCATCGCAGCCACTCCCAAGAGACAACAAAAATCCCCGGAGGTCTCTTTCTAAAATTCCGGGGATTTTTATTCTATTGCGATTCTACCGTTTCACAATTTTATACGTTCGGTCATGAATACGACACAGGTAAACACCCCGTCTAAGGCCCGATACGTCGAGCGTGGCTACACCCTCGTAAACCCGGGTCGAAAGGACCAAAAGGCCAGTCATGTCATACAAAGCCACAGGTGCCCCCGAAGCGACACCCTCGATATGCAACAGATCGTTTACCGGATTGGGATAGAGAATTATAGATTCGGACGAGACACCCTCTACGGCATCGACATAGCGCACCGACACATGGCAGGTAGCCGACAGTGCACCGTCGATCGTCGATACGGTAATATCGGTTTCCCCCTCTTTATTCGAACGCACAAAGCCCACCTCACTTACCGTAGCCACTTCCTCATTGCTGCTCGTCCACATCAAACGGGCAAAGTTCGCACGTTCGGGATAAACCGTAACCGATAACGATAAAGTCTCGGACGGGCGCATTTCCAGTTCATTCGATTCATTAAATCTCAGCTCTGTAGGTACGATGTCGGGAAATGTTTCTATGTTCGAAAAAGCGCTCCACGGCAACGTACTGCGGTAGGCCTCCTCAGCCGATTCAGGAACTCTCAACACTCCCCCCAGCACAGTGAGATACGAAAATGTAGCCATCTGGGCTTTCGGAGGAGTAGTACTCAAACAGGTAATTGTTTTAAGATTTCCACACTCCGACAATGATATGTTTGAAAAATCATAAAATAAACTACCTGCCGTAAGTTCGGCCAATGCCGGGAGGTCAGAAAAACCTCCATTCTCAATCGGCCTTCCCAAATATAGACTTCGAAGGTTATTACACCCGAAAAAGAGTTTTCCACTAATATTAATCGATTTATTCGTATCCTTTATGTTAGCCACAGTTAATGAATCGGACAATGAAAAAGCAGAGGCTGTGCATCGAGTAATCGATTCTGGAATTTCAAGTGTATCTACCCCCAAACCGACAAATGCATACCGCTCGATATCACCGACGAAATTTTCAAGGTTCAACTTTTTCAAACTCGAACAATAAGCAAAAGCATACTCCCCAACACTCGATATCTTGCCTTTAACGGTTAGTTCCGAAAGTCCCGAACAATTATAGAAAGTTGAGTCTTCCACCTCTTCTACCAATTCGGGCAATACTACTTTCGACAACTTCTTGCAATTGGCAAAAGCCGATTGCCTGATTGTTTTTATCGACTCCGGGATATTTATAGTTTCCAAATTCTCACACCCTGAGAAAGTTCTCCAAAGGATTTCGGTCAAATGATTCGGAAGTTCCAATCGAGTCAAACTTGCACAATTCCCAAACGCACTAACGCCTATCTCCTCAACCGACGAGGGGATATTCACCTCTTCCAAACTACAGCATCCCAAAAAGGCATAACCAGAGATTGCCGATATAGACTCCGGCAGAGTAACTTTCCGCAAATTGACACAATCTCTAAACACGTCCAGCCATAAATACTCAACTCCATCTGGGATCGTAATTTCCCTCAAACTTTCACAACCTTTAAATGCTCCAGATCCAATATATGTCACCGTATTCGGAATATTACATACCTCTTTTTTATATGATGGCAAATAAGACCAAAGATGAGTTTGGTCTTTACTATATAATATATCGTCCACAATCGAAAAGCAATTATTCGCTTCATCGATAGTAATCGATGTCAACGCATCGGACCCGACAAACGCATCCCTGTCGAGGCTGCATACCCCAGCCCCCAAATGTACATGAGTCAAACTGGGACAATTGTTCAAACAAGCTCCCACCGTCTTTATCGTAGGAGGAATAATCAATTCTTTCAAATTAGGACATCCGCTCAAATTGGGGAGAGAGGTCAACAACGGAGGTAAATCTATTGTCTCTATTGCACACCCTTCTATCCCCTCTATTGCCCGTATGGTATTGGGTAACGTCAGACTCGTTACGGCAGAAAAGCAGCTCGGAGAAACTTTTATTCCAATAACAGCCTTATTCCTTCCATAAAAATCCAATGGATTCGAGACACTGTCAGGAATAACAACATCTCCGCTATAATAATGATTTACAGACTGATGGCCATCTAAATAATTAGAAATCACCCACAATTCATCTTTTTCATTGATTCCATAAGCAATCCCCGATGCAGAAACAAAAGTTGTCCTATATTGAGCATAAGCTACCCCCGATTGCAGCACACTCAAAACAATGAGTACAAGCGTCACTACTTTTTTCATAGCTATTCCTCCTCTTAAAAAATTCCACTTAAACAAAAATAGCAAATTTCATTTAATTAACAACATGATAGGCCTCTTTTTTATGGGAATAGTAATATTATTGTACGATTATCGGTGCTGGCCCTATTTTTCTCCATCTTCATAAAAACCATTGCCAATACACCGGAAGCCCCCAATTCACTCTAATTATAAAAATTTGTATATTATTTCCAAATAAGGTAAGCTATTTAAGAAATATTTTATATCTTTGCAAAGATCATACATCTTACAATAAGATATATAACTATTTAGGGGAGCGTTTACAGGCTTGTTTTAATGTTTCAAGTTTCGCGTCTTTGCTGCAAATCCAAAATTTTGGAACAAAGCACTTGCGAACTGTTTATAACATTGAGCACTCATTTTTAAGCGATAAAGAGAGGAGCAATGCTAAGAGTATGAAACAAGAGAGGGGGACAAGTTGCATACGATCTCACGTTCTCTTTTTTTAACCATTGTCTTTGGGGATCGTAAGACAGAGGAATATTGCTGTATGAAAGCCAAGTTGTTTTTATTGGGTCTCATTTTATTCCCTTTATTCTCGTTCTCACAACAGCCAACAAGAAACGAGCTGTTAAGGCTTTATTATCAAGCCAATCTCGCCGCAAATAACGGGCAGATAGACTCGGCGATTGTCAAGTATCAAACAATTATCAATTTAGTTCCCCGCTATGCCGACCCCTATCTAAAAGTGGCCCAACTTTGCGAAAAACATGCCGACGAAAATACCGAGTGGTTGGGAACGGCCATCACCATGTACCGTCTATACCTCAACCTCGAACTCGACGATACAAAATCGGCCGAAGCAACCATACACCTAAGAGCACTTGAAGATAAAATGGCCGTCCCCCATTTCGACGAAGAATTGGCCAACAATCAAGGGTCTATGGAGGATTATGCCCCGGGAATAAGCGAGCCCGACAAGATTGTCGAGCCACTACCTGCCATACCCGAAACAGCCCAGACAACGACAAGCCCGACGATTCAACCTCAAACAGAAGAGGTTCTGCCTCAAACAGAAGATGCCTATAAACATATTCTTTTGGAATCGGCCGCAAAAGTCTCGGAGAATGCGTTGTTCATAAATCCATATACGATTGAAATCATACCGGAAAACACCCTCGCCAGCCACGAATTGAAGCAGCCCGACTTGGAAAAACTTTGCGGCCGATGGGTATCTCTGTCTCGTATGAGCGACGGAAGAGAGGCTTGGATAATCGACATAGAAAAACAGCCAACCGAATTGAGAATCACCCTCAACCCCAATTCTGGCATATTCAATTTACCCCAATGGCAACAATCGTTCCTCAAAGGGCGATCGTCCTTACTATCCCTCGCCAACGATTTCAGTATAGTAACTACGCGACCCGACATTACTATGGGGACCATGAAAATGTTCGACAACTTGCAATCGAAAATTACAACCGGCCAAATAAACAACGCCGGGTTCCTCTCCTTTAAATACGGCATCGACCTCACCTACACACCCACATCGGACAAGTATGAGTGGGCAAAATCGGGAATCCAATTTTTGGGATCCCTCATCGGAGGACTTACCGGGCTAAACATACTCAACACATTGATAACCAATGTAGCAAATAGCCTAATCAACAAAACCGAGACTTCCGACACCAACATTAATTACGTTGGGTCGATCGAATTTACTTTAAAACCAAGCAGTGGTTTTATGTTGGGGAGTTGCAAAGAGTTCTTAGCAGAATCCTTAGCCAAAGGGCCTCACGAATTGAAGAATCGCATTTTCGAATCGGAATTTTGTAAAGTAGACACACACTACCCCGGCTATTCGGGAAACTATTCCACCAAAACCGAAGATGTGGTAGCCCGTGAAAAAGCAATTATAGAACAACTAAGTAAGGCCGAACAAACACCCGAAAACAAATACCTGCTGGGTATGCTATATGCCTACAACTACGGGAAAGATGAGTTTGCCGAGGCTCCCCAATACTCGAAAGATGCTATGCAGGCTCTGCAAAGTGCCGCCGAAGGAGGAAACGTCGACGCTTTATCTTTTTTGGCGAACTATTTCTTCTGCCTCTCCTTAGGAGACAAGCTCGACAACCTACCGCAATCTTACGGCTCCTCTTCGATGGATATTTTAATGGCCAATGCAACCTTACCCCCCAAAAACGTAAGAAAAGCCTCCCTACAATATGCGCAACAATATTTGGTTAAACTGCAAGCCATTGCCCCGGCAAAAGCCAAAATTATCGAAGCCGAATACAAAATAAACAAGAGCCGTGATATCGATGCCGCCCTCTACCTTTTCAAAGAAGCCGCACAAATGGGCGATGCTTGCGCCATGAACCGCACAGGCGAAATATTGCTATTCGAATATAACAAAACCACAGAAGCGTTCGAATGGTTCTCGAAAGCATCGGATTTAAACGAGCCCAACGCCATGCTAAACATGGCATTGCTCTATCGCGACGGGAAAGGCGTTTCACAGGATGTTGCGCAATATATCACTTGGTTACTGCGATCTTACGAATATGGGAACTTGAATGCACTGGACGAACTATCCAATGCTTACACCAAAGGAATAGGCGTATCGCAAGATTATAATCAAGCATTGAGATATATCGACCTGAAACAAGACATAGCCCACGACCGATATTCTTACTTGCTGAAAATGGCCGAAATAGAAAAACAATAAATCGACATCTATTCCCCCTCGAACAACCTGTCATTAAAACCACTATAAGAGGACAAAGGAACAAAAGAAGAGAATATTATGAGACTAAAATTCATCTTTCTACTGTTTGTCACGTTCATGGGTCTAAATGCCCAAGCTCAAAAGCAAATTTTGGCAGATTTAAAACTGCCAGAATCGCTATGCGATACGGCACTCGACATACCAACGATCTCTGCAAAAAAAATCATTATCGAGTGCGATCCCATAACCCAAAGCAAGCACATAGGAATATCGCTGTTCAGTCCCGAAACCAAACAAATGATAGGAAGACCCATTTGCGAATTTCTCGAAAGGTTAGCGCTGCAACTTTGTATGTCGCAATCGGTAATCGAAACAACAACCTATTTGGAAAGAGAAAAAATAAATCTCACCTTCAATGGGAAACCTTATGGGTCAAGTCAATTTAGATCGATCAAAAAGGTCATCGACGCGGCTCTTATCCCGTCCGATTTCCAACTTACCAATGTAAAAAAGCGGTTCCACGCTGTTTTCTATTTCAATTTGTTCGACCGGCTTGAAATTGAATTTCCGGCCTCACGCGAACTCATCTTCGGCACCGATAAAAAAGCGGCCGACAAAGAGGTTTACGCCACACTTCTATCGGAGACAGAAGTGGTGGGATTCCCCCCGCACAATCTCCCTCCGATCGAATCCCTGCAACAAGACTCTACGGGATTATACGTCTCACAAGGAAAATCGTTTATGATCGATATCCTGAACGAAAACAAATATTATACACTCAACAATAATAACAAATTAGAAGTTCTCTTTTCGCAAAAATTCCCAGAAGAGTCGATTCGGAATTTAATGTGGGGAATTACCGGCGTGGATCCTACATTCTATGTCACTCATCGAATGTATGGAGGCTATACCCCCTCATTCGACCTGCGGCTCTCGAAATTGTTCCAAACATTCGGCGACGATTTCACCCCCTATATAGGGACACAAATACTCGACGAACAGACCCTCCAATGTGTAATCGTGTTTCACAACCACACCTTCAACTATCTGCACATGATTGTCTGCTCTATCCCTATTCGCGAAATAGACAGCATTGCCACAAAGACCATTAAGGCCGACTTTTTCAGCAATATACCGCAACACAACCTAAAAAAATTATTTTAACTTTCAATCATATGAAAAGGATATTCGTACTCATCGTCACTTGCTTCATCTTCATCACATCAGAAGCACAATTAGAGACAACGAAGTTTGAAATTACCGACGGCATAGCAGATGCCGGACTGAAAAGAACAATCGAGGAAAATGCCTCGTTGCTACTATCGGCCTTCAATACCGCTGTAATGGAAGGTAAAAGCCCCAAAATAGACAAAAAATGGTGTACCGATGGTGCCAAAAAAAGCATTGAAGAGGTATGGAAAAACTCGACCATCGCCTGCCCTCTTTCAATGATAAAAGAAAAAGTAACCCGATTGCCGAGTGGAGGATACCAAATCCGAAATATCGCCATCACCGTCTTATCGGCTCCCAAAGACAAACAAGATCAGGAATTTGTCATTAATTTCAGCAATCAAGGATTGATCGACTATGTAAACATCGCACTCGAACAAAACCGCTACGTCGATATTATCGGAGCCAACATTTCGCTGAAAGATTTTGCCCGCCGGCAAATTATCGTAGATTTCGTAGAGAGTTTCCGAACCGCCTACAACCGCAAAGACATCAAATACATCGAATCGGTGTTTAGCGACGATGCTTTGATCATTACCGGGAAGGTCATCAAAATAAAGAAAAGCGACCATGCCTATTTCAATTCATTGGGGAGAGAACGCGTAGAATACATGACACAATCGAAAACCCAATATATTGCAGGGCTGAAAAGATGCTTCAAACGGAACAAATACATCGATGTAGAATTCGACGACATCGAAGTAATGCGTCACCCTGCCAACCCGACCATTTACGGTGTTTCGTTAAAACAAGAATGGGGATCCAGCACATACAACGACACCGGGTTCGTATTTCTGCTAATAGATTTCAAAGACGAAACCCAACCTTGTATCCAAGTGCGCACATGGCAACCCGAACGATATAACAATAAAGTATTAGACCGTAACGAACGATTCAGTCTCGACTCTTTTAATATTCACTAACCTATATTGGAACAATTGTTTATGAAAAAGTTTATTCTTTTTATTCTCTTATTCGCACCTGTTTATGGCCATGCGCAAAAAATACTCGAAGTGATGGATATAAGTAACGCATCATCGATCGACATTTTCGCGCGGGAAGATCGTAAAGAGGCATTAGTTACATTTGTTTGCGACAAATCTATGGAACTAATATTCAAAAGCAATTACGATACACCCTATCACAAAGACATCATCTCCATAAAAATAGATACGGTGGGGAACGACAAGCAATACGCCTTAGTAATACCCACCGAGGGAAAAGGGACAAGCTACGACGGACGAATCCTAACCATTTACAGCAGCGGATTCGACAAATACGAAATGCCTAATTTCAATTTCCCTTCCGGTACGGCAAAAACCTATCGGGTAACCGATCCTTATTGGAAATTGAAAAACCCCTATTTCCAAGCCATAGACAACGCCTCCAAGCTGTTTACCGCAGGAAACTACCTCCAAACAAAAACCCAATTATCAATAGCAAAGCAAACACCCGAATATAAGTTATATTCCGACTCGGTAGACTATAAGATAGCTGTTGTCGATTCCATCATCAAGTGGCACGACCTCGGCGACATAGCCTTGCGTGACGCCGATTACAACACGGCAAGCATCTATTTCAACAAAATACTGAAACTGAACCCGCAAGACTCGTATGCCCGTGGAAAATACGAAGAGACACTGCTCACCCAATCGACCGACTGCCAAAACTTCTTCCTGCTGGCCGAAGATCTTTTCGCCGACAAAGATTACGAAAGAGCTTTGACCTACTACAAAAAAATCGTAGAGCAAAGGTGTTTCTTGTCGCCACAAGCACAGGAAAGAATCCTCTACATAGAAGACTGGCTCGAATCCCGCAAAACAAAAACCAACTTCTTTGTTTACGAATATAACAAAGTTACCCCCATCGGATTCTCGGTCGGTACTTGCAAAATGCACAAAAGCGGCGGATTCTTTACCCTGCGTACCAACGTCGACGCATTCAATGCCATAAAAGGAACCCCCGATGAAAATCTGCACCCGAGAGCAAATGTGGCATTTGGTTGGACGGTCAAAATATATCCGCCCGTTTGGTTCCTCATCGGCCCCGGATATTCGGGTCACGGTATTTGGAAAACCTCTATAACCGAGAATAACGAAGAAAAGAACGAATTCGTTTGGGCAAATGCCATATCGCCCGAAGTAGGCCTGATTGTAAAATTCTGGCATATTACACTCAAATACTCGTTCCAATACAACTTCAATTTGGAAGAAGAGTATAGCGATATGTTCGACGAAATGCGCCATTTCGTAGGTATAGGTATCTGCTGGTAACAGCAACCTATACCACAGCATACGCTGTAAATACAAAAAAATAAAAACCGCACCGAATCATCGGTGCGGTTTTTATATGCCTTAAAAGACAAGAAATTAAATTCTCTTCTCTTTAATACGGGCTTTTTTACCGGTCAACGCACGCAGATAGTAGAGTTTAGCGCGACGTACTTTACCACGACGGTTAACTACGATCTCTTCGATGAAAGGCGACTCAATGGGGAAAATTCTTTCCACACCTACATTGCCCGACATTTTGCGAACCGTGAAACGCTTTTTGTTACCGTGACCCGAAATACGGATAACGTCGCCGCGGAATTGCTGGATACGCTCCTTATTTCCCTCTTTGATACGGTAAGATACGGTAATCGTGTCACCACTGCGAAATTCGGGGTGCTCTTTACCGCAGGCGAATGCTTCTTCTGCAATCTTTACTAAATCCATTTTTAATAGCTATTTAAAATGTTTATAATGAAACGTAATTTAACAGGCCACTTTTCCTGCCAGAGATTACGAAAAGCGGTGCAAAGTAACAACTTTTTTACCATATAAACAAATATGAAGTCCGTTTTTTAATTCCGTAAACCTCACAAAAACCACAAAAACCGACTTATACAACAATGTGTAAGTAGAACGAACTACGAGGGGCGCTCACAGAACGCCATCGAGGGCGCAATGACACACTCACTACCCTACAATACCACATTCGCCCGTCACCCGGCGATACCAAACGTCCCGCGTCACCCCGCACCCCGATGCGGGCTCCATGAGAACTATTTACGAGCGGTATTTACTGGATTCCGCGTCGTGGCGCGGAATGACACATAAAAAAGGCGGCAGGTGTGACCGCTTGCCGCCTCTATCTTATCAATCAAATCGACGATTACTTCACGATCACTTTTTGCGAACTGTTACCCGCTTGTACCACATAAATGCCCGGAACACTGAGCCGCACGGCACTGTCGTTACCCGAATAGACAAGTTGGCCGGAGACGCTATATACCCGGTAAGGAACCTCCCCATTTTCGACGTACAACATACGATCAGCTACATAAATGCGCATATCGCTATCGCTTATGGATTCCATACCACTCGGCATCTCTACGATATCCGTAAAATTCTTCCAATACTCTGCCTCTTGATAAGCCCCTTTGCAACCTGCCGGCACATATAAGGTGGCATCGTAACTACTAAACGTAGTATTTTTTATTGTAGGAGGCACAACTGCATAGGATCGTATAGTTTTCAAAAGGTTACAATCCGAGAAAACGCCATCTCCTATACTTTCTACGGAACGACCTATCGTAATTGAGGTTAAATTACTACAGTAAGTAAACACATAATTCCCAATGCTCGTAACCAAATCGGGGATGATTACCGAAGTCAAACTACTACAATTCTGAAAAGCACCACTATTGAGACTCGTTACCAGCGGGGGAATTGTGATTGAAATTAAACTACTACAACCACTGAATGCATATTGTCCGATACTTACGACCGATTCGGGAATTGTAATCGACATCATGCTACTCCACGAGAAACCATACGGAGCAATAGCGGTTGTTCCTTCTCGAACATTGATGTGCTGTTCCGATATAAATCCTTTTATATCATACATTACGTTACCCGCATAAACAATCCCATCGGGTTGATTATCATACCATGTAGTCCCCTGAAAAACCGAAAGTCCCATACTTATGACTGAGTCGGGGATCGTGATCGACGTTAAGCCACTGCAATGCTGAAATGCATAATCACAGATATAAACGGTTCCCTCCCGGATGTCTATATGTGTATTCGCTGGCATTGTCCCTTTATAACGATATAACAAATTACCTATATAGACAACTCCGTCGGGCAGATTATTATACCACGCTGTTCCTTCAAAGGCATAAGCCCCGATATATGTTATTGATTCAGGAATCGTAATCGAGAGCAAATTTGAGCAGCCTTCAAAAGCTTTCATATCAATACTCGTTACCGATTCGGGAATCGTTACCGAAGTTAAGTTCACACAATTACCAAAAGCACTATACCCGATACTCGTCACCGAATAGGTCACACCACTATAAGTAACCCTTGCTGGAATGACCATATCTCCTGAATAAGTACCTTGTGAAGAACCATAGGTGACGGAAACCTCCCTTTCATTACTGATGTTGTAATAAATCCCGTCCACTTGAAAATCGTACGCACTCACCGGTAACATTCCTAATAAAGTAACTGCTACCAAAATCCATTGGTGTAAATGTGATTTCATACTAATTGTTTTATATTCCTGCCTGTCCCCTTCGGCGAATTAAAACTTGAAAAGCGTAGGGAACACATTCCACTTTACAACAGAACGATACGCTTTTTATAAAATAGCAACACTACAAAAATAGTATATAAAATTGTTAAAACAAGTATTCCAGTATATTTTCTATACTTTCGCGACTACACTCCTTTGGAGAAAAGAGAGACGAAAAAATTCTTTCCCCCCCAACAGAGATTTCCCAAAAGAAAGACAATAATCCATCGAGGAAAGAATTTTAACCGATACATTTTGATATATCCCTTTCAAATTTGTAATTTCGTCCAAGAGAAAAAAATTTCCAGTTTCATAAACACACGCCAAATCATGATAAAAAGAATTATCGGGATAATGGCAATCTTGCTGGTTGCCACGCTGTCGGTCTTTCCACAAACCGGTCGAATCGTGATTCTTCACACCAACGACACCCACAGTCAAATAGAACCGTTTGCACCTAACCATAAAACTTTGGGAGGAATGGCCGGCGTCGTGCGTCGCATGGCTCTTATCGACAGTATCCGCAGCGTCGAGCCCAATGTGCTGCTGGTCGATGCCGGTGACGCCATTCAAGGGACACCCTATTTCAACCTCTTCGGGGGTGAAGCCGAATTCGAAGTGATGAACGCCATGCGTTACGATGTACGAACCCTCGGAAACCACGAATTCGATGCCCGCATGGAGAAGTTGGCCGAGCTAATCAAAAAATCCACAGCCCGTTTCATATCGTCGAACTACGACCTGTCGAATACCCCACTGGCCGGGCTCATACAACCGTGGGCCATACAAGAGGTGGGAGGTTACAAAGTGGGATTCCTTGCTTTGAATGTCAACCCCGAAAACCTTATCCCGGCCGAAGCCTGTAAAGGAGTGGTATTCCACGACCCGATAAAAGCCGCCAACGAAACCGCACGTCTGCTCCGCGAAAAGGGTGCCGACATTGTGGTGGCACTCTCCCATTTGGGATATACGGGGCACGCGGAAAGCGATATAACCGACCCGCAAATAGCCGCCGCCACAACCGACATCGACATCATTATCGGCGGCCACTCGCATACGGCCATCGACCCGAAAAATCCCCAACCAGATATACAATACCTTGTTAAAAACAAAGCCGGCAAAGAGGTCGTTATCGCCCAAACCGGAGCAAGCGGCGTATACGTGGGCTGTATTACCATAGAACCTAAAAAATAAAGACTTCTCACCGATTTATTATGAAAACAACATACCGTCATCTTGCTTGTGGCCTCGTTGCCATCTTGTTCACCCTCACAGCTTGCACGACTGCCCGTCAGGAATTTGAAATAACCTCTTCGCTCATTCCCGTCGATGCCCGTTGGGACAAATATCCCCAACCCGAAATGGAGGCCATCGTAAACAAATACAAAACGAGTGTCGACAGCATTATGGGCACCGTCGTCGGTCAATCGAAGCAATACATGGAGCCCGACCGCCCGGGCACACCACTCACCAACCTCACGGCCGATATTGTGAAAACAGCGGTCCAAACCCATTGTAGCCAACCGGTCGACTTTGCCGTCACCAATATCGGAGGCATACGGAATCCTCTGTTGCAAGGCGAAATCACATTGGGCGAAATCTACTCCATATTCCCCTTCGACAACACCCTGTGCCTCGTTAAACTAACCGGGGCCGACGTCCGTGCGCTTTTCGACATCATTGTCTCGCGCGAGGGCGAAGCGGTAAGCCGCGAAGTACACATCACCGGGAAAGCGGGGAAATGCATCGACGCGACCATTGGAGGAAAACCCATCGACGATAACCGCATATACACCATTGCCACCATCGACTATGTAGCCAACGGAGGCGATCACATGACCCCGTTGCTGAATGCGGTCGAACGCATAAACAGCTCCGTATTCATGCGAGATGCCGTTATCGACTATGTGAAAAGGGAGACCCGCGCCAACCGCGCCATCGGCTCAATACCCGAAGAGCGCATTATTCTAACCGACTAAGGCACACACCCGTATGAAAAAGCTATCCATCTACACCGTCATACTCCTCTTCGCCCTCCTTGCCCAACCTATCAAGGCCGGAGTTCCCCACCTGTTGCAAACAGCCGACAACGGTATGGAATATTGGGTCGACTCGGTATTCAATACACTCTCGCCCCAAGAGCGAGTTGCCCAACTTTTTGTCATTACCGTACGCAACAGCGACACGCCGCAGAACCGCAAAACGCTGCAAAATTTGGTAGAGGGAATGAATATAGGCGGATTGCTTTTCGATGCGGGAAACGCCCTCGACCAAGCCAACCTCACCAACTACTGCCAATCGCTCTCGAAAGTGCCCCTTATGATCACGCTCGACGGCGAATGGGGGCTTGCCATGCGACTGCCCGACACACCCCGCTTCCCGGTAAACATGATGCTGGGTGCCGTTCAGAACGACTCATTGCTCTACGAATACGGCCGTGCCGTGGGCAAACAGTGTAAACGTATGGGCATACAGGTGAACTTCGCCCCCGTTCTCGACATCAACAGCAACCCCCGCAATCCGGTCATCGGCAAGCGGTCGTTCGGCGAATCGCTTCCGGCTGTTACTCAAAAGGCCATCGCCTATGCCAAAGGATTGGAATCGGAAGGCGTTATGGCAGTTGCCAAACATTTTCCGGGACACGGCGACACCTCGGAGGATTCGCATAAAACCCTACCACTCGTCCCCCACGACAAGGACAGGCTCATGCAAGTCGAAATAGCCCCGTTCCGAAAATACATAGAAACCGGACTTTCGGGAATGATGGTCGGGCATCTAAATATCCCGGCATTCGACAAATCCGATACCCCGGCCTCCCTCTCGGCAGCCATCACGCACAATTTGTTGCGCGACACCCTCCATTTCGAAGGATTAATCTTTACCGACGCCTTGAAGATGAAAGGGGCTTCGCGTTTCGAAAACACGGCATTGAGAGCAATCCTTGCCGGGAACGACATCGCCCTGAACCCTACAAAACCGCAACAGCAACTCAACGCCATACTGTCGGCTATCGAAAACGGCGAAATTTCGCAACAGGAGATCGACGAGAAGTGCAAGAGGGTACTCCGCTACAAATATGCTTTGGGATTGAATAAGCTCTCGCCCATCGTTACCGAAAACCTCATCGAGGAGTTGAACGCGCCCGAATACGAGGCGCTGAATCGCCAACTGAACCGCGAGGCCATGACCCTGCTGCACAACAAACACAATATCCTCCCGCTCGATCTCTCCGACCCTAAACAGATTGCCGTCGTATCGATAGGCGAACCCAAAGAGACCCGCTTTGTCGAGGCCGTAGCCCGATACGTCCCGAACGTCGCCTGTTTCGACGACAAAACCAATCTCTCCGATCTGTTGGACACCCTGCACCGTTACGACAAAATTGTCCTTGCCATACATAGCAACAAAGCAGCATACCGCGCCCGCATAGGCCGTATATGCCAAACGGGGAAAGCCATCGCCGTCTGTTTCCTCTCGCCCTATCAAGCCAACCGCATAAGTCACGAGCTGGCCCACAACAATGCACTCCTCTTGGCTTACGAAGATACGCCGCTGGCTCAGGAGTACGCCGCCCAAGCCTTGTTCGGAGGCTGTGCCATCAACGGAAAATTGCCGGTAAACTTAGAGGGATTCTTCGAAATGGGTAGCGGCATATCCATGCCCAAAAGTCGATTGGGATACGCTTCGCCCGAAATGGTGGGAATGAGCAGCCACACTCTGTTGGCTCTCGACACGATCGTCGCACAAGGTATCGAGGCACACGCCTTTCCCGGCTGCCAACTGCTGGTGGCCCGCCACGGCGAAATCGTTTGGGAAAAAGCATACGGATATTTCGATTACGAAACCCATAAACACCCCGTCACCATCACCGACATCTACGACTTGGCTTCCGTATCGAAGGCCACCGGGACATTGCCTGCTGTAATGAAAGCCTACGACAACGGGGAAATCGCTTTGGAAAAGCCCATGAGCCGATACTTCGCCCCGCTGCGAAATACCGATAAAAAAGAGCTCACCCTGCGCGAAGCACTCCTCCACGAAACCGGGATGCGCCCCTCCCTGCAAATAGCCGCAGCCGTCATCGACCCCAACAGCTTCGAAGCGCCGTTAGTTAAACGCACCTACGACAGCATCTACTCTATACAAATAGACAACAACGCTTTTGCCAACCGCAACGCCCGGCTACGCAGAGACCTGCTCTCGGCAAAAAAATCGGAACAATTCCCCATAACCATTACCCACGGAGTTTATGGCGCACAATCGCTGCCCGATACCCTCATCAACCGCATTATCAACACCAAGCTACGCCCCACGAAACGATACCTGTACAGTTGCTTGAATTTTATCCTTCTGAAAGAAACCGTCGAACAAGCCACCGGAGAAGCGATGGACCAATACCTGCAACAGCACATCTACGCACCGCTGGGTATGTACACCACGGGATATTGCCCCCTCAACCGGTTCCCGACCGACAGAATTGCCCCCACCGAGTGCGATAACCTCTACCGCAAACAACAACTACAAGGATATGTACACGACGAAACGAGTGCCTTCTTCGGCGGCGTACAAGGCAATGCCGGGCTCTTCTCTTGTGCCGGCGACTTGGCAAAACTGTGTCAGATGTGGCTGAACAAAGGAAGTTACGGGAATAAGCAAATCCTATCGCCCGAAACCGTAAAACGATTCTTTACCGAAAAGAGTGCGACCAGCCGACGCGGTTTGGGATTCGACAAACCCGACACGAAAGATCCCGAAAAAAGCCCCACGGCAGTAGAGGCCTCGGCCGCCACAGTCGGGCACTTGGGATTCACCGGCACCTGCTTTTGGATAGACCCCGAAGAGGAACTCATATACATATTCCTGTGCAACCGGGTATATCCCACCCGTGCGCACAATGCCCTCTCCGAGTTGAACATACGACCCGAACTGTTCTCGGTAGTTTACCGGTCCATCAAAGATTATTCGAAATAAAACGACAGTACCACCATATTCGAAGTGGCCTTTTTCAACGATTGAGTAAACTTAATATCGGCCGGGTCTTGCAAATCGCCACGGTTACGATTGATGATATCGGTCAGGCCAAAACAGAATTTCAACTCGGGAATCAATTTGAAATAGGGCAAATAAAAATCGCACCCTATCCCAATGGTCAGGTAGCCGTCAAAAGTATTCAGTTTGAGCAAATCGTTTCTTTTTTTCGACACATCGGCAGCACCCATGACACCCCCTATCAGATAGGGGCGGAAATTATCACATCGCAAGGCACTGAATTTCAGCTCAACAGGCAGCACGATATAATTCGACTTCAAATCCTGTGTCCGTGTTTCCTGCGTATTCGAATCCCTGAATCGCACCACCTTGTTCCCGAAAAATATACCGGGAGAAACCCGCAAGTTGAGGTATTGGCACAAATAGAGATCGGCCATCAAATTCACATTGAATCCCGGAGAAAAATCGGGAATCTCCATAAACCAACTCTCGTCGGTCTCGGTCACAAATCCCGAATGAACAAAAGTCATATCCTGCACATGAGTTCCAATGGAAAAGCCCAAATGCAACATCTTAAAATCGGCATACGGCAGATTCTGCACCTTGCGGGATTGAGCCGAAACCGCCCCTCCCATCGCAAGAAAAGCCAGCGCAACCGCTACGCACAAACGCCCCACACCTACCTCATCGAGCAGGTGATGCCGAAAACGAGAAGCTATATGTACAAATCTGTTCATATACGGGTAACTATTTATCAAACGAAAAAAGCGCAGGGATATTGTTTCGGGAGAATTGTATTTGATTTTTTATTCCCCGCATTCAAGGCAAAACAAACGGACGATTCTTTTCATTCCCATTCTTCTGCCGGCAGGCCATTGTGCGGGGTAACCGTCTGCGTCATTCCGCGCCACGACGCGGAATCCAGTAATTGCTGCTCATAAATAGTTCTCATGGACCCCGCATCGGGGTGCGGGGTGACATCGGTTTATAAATTCCTACCCCATTTTTTTTTGCAATAAAGATAAAAATGCTACTTTTGCAGAGCAATTAGATCTAATTATTTACAACTAAAAACTAAAAACAATGGCTTACGTAATTAATGACAACTGTGTTGCTTGCGGTTCTTGTATCAGCGAATGCCCGGTAGAAGCTATTTCGGAAGGCGATATCTACAAAATCGACGCTGACAAATGTCTGAGCTGCGGTACTTGTGCCGAGGTTTGCCCCAACGATGCAATCCACGAAGCATAAGAAGCACACCTGTAACGCTTAAAAAGGGGACTACTTTTTGGTCGAACAGACTTTTGAGCCGTCCTCTTTTTTTATACTCAGCCGCACACTTCATTACCCCGAAGCACCTCTCATCTATCGACGGGAAAGATCGGCACTTCCACAAGCCCAAAGGTCGCATCGCATTAAACCTGAACCGTACTCAGATACTACCGAAACCGACATGATGAAAAACCTGTATATCTCAATTTCAGTCTGGTCGATTCTATTCCTCACAACGGGGTGTAACAACGACGTTTTCATAAACGATTTCCTACCCGAGCCCATCGAAAATTTCACCCTCTCGGAAACAGAGCAGACAAAAGAAGTCTCGTTCAACAGCGAGAATTGGGGTTTGATAAATATTAGCGGATACCGAGGCGACTATTCTATGGACGCATATACCTTAAATGGCGAAGAAACTTATCTCCCTTTTAAACCGAAAGAGTTGGGTATCGTACATTGCACAAGCGAATTTGTAGACTTCCGTATCGAGAAAAGAGCCGAGAATAAGTTGGAGTTTATCCTGAACAAAAATCTCTTCAACGACAACCTCGACATCATCGTTACCGTAGGGAATGAATATAAAGAAGAGCAGATTGAGCTGGCACTCTCGCCTACCCAAAAATTTCGAATAGACAGTGTCGTATACGATTGGGAGAAATACACCATCAACTCTTTCGGAGAAATAGATTTGGTCGAGAGTCTGATTATCAACAACTCGCACGCTTCACAACCCGTCACTTTCGTTTTTTATCCGTACCGACATTCAAAACGCAAAATACAGTTTTTCCCCGACGACGCCAGCAGCATTAGGCAAGACGAAATTTTCGAACGGTATTTCGGCGTCCCGCTCCCCCAAATCACCATTCCCGACATCGTCGGCTCGGAACTGGTATTGAACGACACCCGAATACCTTTCGGTCCTTACACACAGTATATCGACGCCGGCCTCGACAAAGAGTTTGCCGTGCCGGTCACCATCGACGCTCACGACGCCCGAAAAATATGCGTCTACAACGAACTGGAAGAGTACAAAATCCCGTATCAAATATATGCCTCCCACCCCAAAACAGGCGAAAAGCTCCAATTTCACGGAACGCTATGCTGCAAAAATGTCATCGATTATCTTATTTTAAAGGAACAATTAGACGACAGCGAATATGAATAGTTCCTTGAAAACGATTATGATAGCACTCGCCGCGGTAATGTGCGTAACGATCGGCAGCTTTTCGGCCGAACGAGATTCTACTGCTACCGGGGCGAAACTCATTCACATGGTCGGAGCCGATTTCAAGCCGGGATATGTATTTCCCACGCACAAATTTTTAAGAGGTACGAACCAAGCCCAAAAGAGAATACACACAACCTTGTCGGGAAGTCTAAAATACGGATTCAAATTCTCGCCACACACCCAAACCGGGCAAATGTATCCGTATGCCGTTCAAGGTATCGGGATTGCATACAACACCTTCTTCAACCCCTCGGAGCTGGGCAACCCCCTGGCCATATATGTATTTCAAACATCGAGAATAGCAAGTATCACTCACCACCTTTCGCTCGATTACGAATGGAACTTCGGTGCCTCGTTCGGGTGGAAGAAATTCGACGAAGAGCGCAATCCCTTCAACCGGGTTATCGGTTCAAAAGTAAATGCCTATATCCATTTGGGGGCATTGCTCAACTGGCAACTTTCGTCCAATACCCAGTTGCGTGCAGGAATAGGAATTAGCCACTATTCCAACGGAAATACCAGTTATCCAAACTCCGGTCTAAATACCATAGGGGGCTATATAGGCATGGCTCATTTCTTCAACAGCGACAAACACACCCCGACTGTTGCCGGCACACAGCGGCACAACGGCTTCGAACCATACTTCAACTACGACCTCATTGTATACGGAGCCACCCGGAAAAGAGGGATATACCTCGAAAGCGAAAATCCCATGCTCGTCCCCGGAGCCTTTGGTATCGCAGGGCTAAACTTCAACCCGCTATACAACTTCAATCCCTATTTCCGAGCCGGTGTTTCGCTCGACTTGCAATACGACGAAAGTGCCAATATCGAAGGCCATCTCGCAAATCAATATCTCCCGGCCGATCCCAAAGATCTTAAATTCTACCGCCCACCTTTCAGCGAGCAATTTTCAGCCGGACTTTCGCTGCGGGCCGAGGTTGTCATGCCCATTTTCTCGATCAACATAGGCATAGGTAAAAATTTCTTGTGCAAAGGGGCCGACACCAATTCGTTTTACCAAACATTTGTCCTGAAAACCAATATCACCAAACATATATTCCTGCATACGGGATACCAACTATACAAATTCAAAGAACCGAACAATCTCATGTTGGGTCTCGGATTCCGTTTTAATGCCCGATAAAAACCGGTTTCGCGTGGCAAAATCACTTTCCCCGTGCAACAACACCCCGTTGTAAAAGGGACGAACTGCCACCCACCCCAATAGCCCCGTATAAAAAAGCAATCGTTTTAAAATAAAAAACGTGACGCTCTTGCGGAGCCGTCACGCTTTCTATAAATAAGGTTATAACTTTTTATTAGTTATTGTCTGCCGGTTCAACCGATACATACGAACGGTTTTCTTTACGTTTGCGGAATACTACCGTACCGTTTACCAAAGCAAACAACGTGTGGTCTTTACCCATTCCCACGTTCTCACCCGGATGATGAACAGTACCTCTCTGACGTACCAAGATATTTCCGGCTTTGGCATATTGACCACCGAAAATTTTAATACCCAATCGTTTGCTTTCCGATTCACGACCGTTCTTAGAACTACCAACACCTTTCTTATGTGCCATTTTCTTAGAAGTTTAATAGGGTTAAGCAACAATTTCTTTAACTAACACTTCGGTGAAATATTGACGGTGACCGTTCAAACGACGATACCCTTTTCTTCTTTTTTTCTTGAAAACAAGAATTCTTTCACCTTTTACGAGGCCTTTTTTACCGTAACCATCGTTCGATACAACCTCACAAACGACCTTCGCACCTTCTACGGTGGGAGTGCCTACGGTTACTGCTCCATCTTTATCAACGAGCAACACTTTGTCAAATTCGAGAACAGCGCCATGCTCAGCTCCCAAATAGTGGACAAACAATTTCTTTCCGTTTTCTACTTTGAATTGTTGTCCTTGAATCTCAACAATAACGTACATTTTACTATTTGTTTTTTACGTTTTTCTCTGCCGGGCGGGGCCAACCGAGGCACCTCTTTTTGAGCCCATATCAGAATCAGCCCACAAAAGTACTATAAAATTTTGTTCCTCACAAATATTCGGCACACTTTTCTCTCGAAAGTAAACAGTTCTATCGCAAAGAGAAACTATACGAATACTTTCTTCTTATAATAAATCTCGCGGAACTCTTTGGGCGAACATCCCTTTTTCTTCTTGAATATACGGTTGAAATTCGACAGATTGTTGAATCCGCACTCATAACAAATCTCGGCCACCGTCTTGGTCGAATCGACTAACTGTCGGGTAGCGTGTCCCAGCCGGATATCAATGATATAATCAGAAAGGCTCTTCCCCGTGCGCAACTTAAAAAACCGGCTGAACGAAACCGGGGTCATATCGGTAATTTCGGCCAGTTGGGCCAAACGTATCTCCTCGGCATAATGCTGGTCGATATACTCCTCTACCCTTTGCACCCGACGGCTGTCCGACGTAGTTTTCGATCGGGCAAAAGAACTGCTCGACAGGGTACGCGCATCGTCGCAAATCGACAACTCATACAAAATCGTCAAAAACTTTACAAACTGGTAAAAACCCGGCTCACCCTTCAACAACGAGTCGATTTTCGAATAAACCTTCATCACCGCCCTCAATGGGAAAGCGACTCCTTTCTGAGCCCTTTCGAGCATTTTACGAATGGAGGTAAACTGTTTTTTGTCGATAAAATTATTCGAAAACAAGTCGGGCGAAAACTGTATCGTTATCTCCCGTATCTGTTTGGAATGACAATTCCCTTGCTCCCATACATGTTCCAAATTATCGCCACAAAGCAACACCAAATCATAATCGCCTATCTCCTCGACCGAATCCCCCACAATACGACGAACCCCGGCCCCATTCTCCACAAAATTCAACTCATACTCTTTATGATTATGCAACGGATAGGTAAATTCGGTCTTATACCGCTCCACTATAAACAAACAATCCTTCTCCGACAACGGCGATATTTCTGTAATGATGTGTTTATTCATGTCTTTATTGATTAATGGCGGGATAAAGATAATAAATTCCCTTAAAAATCAAAGTCCCCGACCCTCCGAATTTATCACGCACCCCCCAACCGCTAAAAAGAAAAAAAATCCAACCTACTGAAATTCAGTAAGTTGGAATTAAAGTCGGGGTGAGACGACTCGAACGTCCGACCTCCACGTCCCGAACGTGGCGCGCTAACCAACTGTGCTACACCCCGCACTTCGTTTTTGCGGGGACAAAGATACATAAAGTTTATAAAAAGAAAAACGAATCGGCAAAAAATCTATCGATGGAACATAAATATCCCCTATTTTCATTTTTACAGTAAAAAATTAGGCGGATAATAAAAAATAATTCTATCTTTGCACACGCAAAAACGACGGTGCCATAGCTCAGTTGGTAGAGCAAAGGACTGAAAATCCTTGTGTCCCCGGTTCGATTCCTGGTGGCACCACTTTCTAAAAGACAATTATTAAAAGCATCTTAGGGTAAAACCTCGGAGGCTTTTTTTATTTTAAATCCATCTCGAAACCTTATGCCTTTCTCTTATAAATAGGCTCTTTCTTTTTTCACATATTTCAAAAATTATATAGAGTATTTGAATAAAAAAATGTGACAAAGCACGAATTATATAGAAATTATTATTAAATTTGCTAATCATAAACAGGGAATAAGGACTTTTTTTAATTAAAAACATAGATACCATTATGAAAAAGATTTTGATTGCCGTATTGGCAATGGGCCTAATTTGTGCTAGAAATGTAAATGTATTTGCACAAGAAACAACAGTATCCTCGGAACAAGCAGACAAGATTTCGGAAGAAGAAGCAAAACGCTTGCAAGAAGAAGAGGAAAAAGCCATGAAAGAGTATGAAAAAATGCTCGAAGAAATGGAAAAAGACCAAAAGAAGTACGAAAAACGGGTAAAAAGAGAAGCCGAATTCAGAGAGTTTATTTCTACGTGGGAACCTGTAAACTATTCCGATATCGATTCGACCAAAATGCCTAACGTTGTCGACTTCTTTAAATATTCAAATGAATTTTTCACGACAATGTCCAATGTATATTCATACATCGATTATATCCATGTAGAGACCAATGACACCGTGGATGCCGAAGGTGTTGAAGTAACCGAAGTAAAACAATTGGGCAAAGATGGCGAGGAGTTGGAAAAAGGAGCTCGCACAGTAACCACCGTGAAAGCTACCGCCGATTTAACTCTTGCCGGACTTCAAGCCGCCAATGTCATACTCTCGGCGCCTTTGGCAATAACCGATCTTACCAGCGATCCTCTCTTGGCTTTGTCGCTGGGCAAACGAATCAAAAAAACACTCGCAACTGTAAAAATGGGTATTGCGGCTATTCCCTTGCTAAAATATAAAGTAAACGACAACAAAGCCGCGCGTCGACAATTACAAAACAACTAATCCAAAAAGAGTTATATGAAATTGAATTTTAACAAGAAAATATATATCGGTTCACTACTTTGTTTTTTGTGCAGCCTTCCCTTAGCAGCACAAGACGGCACCACGATTCCTTCCGATAAAAAGGCTATGACCTTGCGTATGGGTGAGTTTAAATGGGTAGAACCCTCTAAACCTGCCGAAGAAAAGATGTTGGGATTTATCGACATTATCAAAGCAAAAGTTGCCGAAACAGTAGCCGCCTCGGGCCGGTTCGAAGTATTGGACGATGAAGTCACGGAAGATGTCAACGCCTATTTGCAAAGCGAAGCTTTTATGAACCTCCCGCCCGAACAATATCGCGAGGTCATTACCGGCGTAATGAATGACAACCTGCTCATCGGCGAAATCACCAAATGTAAGTTTACCAAACGCACAACGGGGGCCAACGGCTACTTGTGTATGCTGGCCTTGAAATTAAGCGTGGCAAAAGCATACGACAAAGCCAACATCATCAGTTCGCGTATGTTTGTAAGCAGCCTGAGCGGTAAAAAACTCATTGTACGCAATACCACCGAAGCCGCATTGGACGATGCCTTACAGTCGATGACCCAAAAGTTGATTGATTATTTCAGCAAAAACTTCTCGGTATACGGAACAATCGTCAGCTACGATGGCAACAAAGCGGTACTCTCGTGCGGCAGCCCACAAGGAGTAGAGGAAGGCGACGAGTTCCAAGTTTTGCAAGTAACCCTAATAGATGGCGGAAAAACTCAGACGGAGCACGTGGGGAAACTCAAAGTAAAAGAGTTGTTACCCGACGGGACCTCGATATGTAATATGACCGAAAATAAGGACGAAATTATCCAGCGGTTCCAAACCTCGTCCAATAAAAATTGGTTACAATGCCGTTTAATCTTAAATAAATAAACGAGAAATATATGAAACGAATTGTGTATTTTTTACTGTTTGCCTTTGCCTGCGGACTAACGGTTTCGGCACAGAAAGTAAAGCCGGTAGAATACGGGGGCTATGTCAACTTAATTCGCGAAATAGACCAAAACACCATCGTATTGCGTACCTTAGGATATGGGAAGAAAGAGGCCAATGCTCGCGAAGACGCCGAAGTGCGCGTCATTCGTGCCATACTATATGTGGGATTCGACGGGCATAGCAAACTGATCCATGAATCCGAATCTACATTCGAAGCCAAACACGCCGACTTCCTGAATACTTTTTGGGAGCAAAAACGTTACAAAGATTTCATTACCAGCACCGTATCGGTTGGATCTTTGGCTAAGGTAAAGGGCGAAAAAGTAAAAAGTATGCCTTTCGATATTACCGTCAACGTAAAAGCGCTCAGGCAATATTTAATCCAAAATAAAGTTGGTGGTGGATTAGGTTTTCATTAACCGTTTAATTTACAAGTCTTATCTCATGCTATCGTGCCATGAGGTAAGACTTTTTTATCTTAAAGATTGAATATATGAAAAAATTAATTTGGACAGCCTTACTCTGCTTTTCAGTCGCCTTACAGGGATATGCTCAAACAGAATCAGCAACAAGAGGTACAAGCAACAACGTACGTCAACCCAATGTAATTGTCGTGCCCTACACGACAGCCGATCAAGATGTACGTCAAATCTTGGAAAACAACCAAATGATGTTGAATGCGATCAGCAAAGTAAAAGAAGAATTCAATAACCGGGGATTCAACACCCGAGACTTTGTCACATTGCTACAAGCCAGCAAGCGCAACGACATCGTATCGGCTACAACGGGAGCTAAATCCGATCCTGTAAAAGATTTGGTGTTGGAGTCGAAAGCCGACATCTCGGTAACGGTCAACATCTTTTTGAACCAGCATGAAGGAGGCGTATCCGAAGTTAATTTGGTATTACAAGCCGCCGAAGCCATCAGTGGCGAATCTTTTGCCAACGCAAGTTACACCAGCGACAAATTCAGGACAAACGACTCGTTGAGCCTCACAAACCGGGCTTTAAGCAAAATCAACGACGACTTCTTCACATTGGTTCAAAACGGGTTTAACATGATGATGGAAACCGGGCGCAACTTGAATGTCCGCATAGAGTTAGGGCCTAACAGCGGTTTGGACCCCTACTCCGAGATGAGCACCGGGAACGATTTGGAAATGGAACTCACCAGTTGGCTGGACAATAACGCCTATGGCGGCAACTACGAGATAAACAGTACCGATTTGGTTATTGATATTTCCATGAAAGTGCCCATTTACGACCAAATCACCGGGAAGCCTTATGCCATTAATAAGGTAAGAACCCCATTAATCAAATTCTTGAAAGAACTTTTAGCCTCGGAAGAGCATACCCCTAAAACCAAATTAAGTTCGGGACAACAAATTTGGATCGTAATCGAATAATATTATGAAAAGACTGCAATTTATATTCTTCCTGATAGGGGGTATCTTGTGTGCCCAAGCACAAAGTACCATAAATTTTCAGGCCATGCCTCCAACAGAAGGAGACATGAGTGCCGAAGTTGCCCAAGCCTTAAAACTGAAAGTCGAGCAAATCTTAACTCGCAACAGCGCAGCCGCCACCTCCATGTACAATGCGTTTGTCGTGGAACCACAACTCAACCTTTTAGACGAAATGTCTACCGAAGGATTGGTTCGCAATATCCATGTGGTAAAAGCCGAACTCACCTTGCTTGCCAAAAATGCCTTAGATGGCAGTATGTACGGCAGCATAGTGGTTCCCATATCGGGTAGCGGGAAAGATTCGAAAGACCAAACCCTTCGCTCGCTTATCGCCAATATCAAAGTAACCGACACGCAATATACCCGGTTTATCCGCAATGCCCGCCAAAAAATCATGGACCACTATACACAAAACTGTGGTACCATCATGCAAAAGGCACAAGTGATGATCAATACCGGCAAATACGAAGAGGCCGTAGCCTATTTGGGTTGCGTCCCCGAGACTACACCCTGCTACGAACAAGCGGCCGAAACCTTGATTCAAGCGTCGGAATTGGCAAAAACCATCGATTGCGAAGGTCAACTGCTCATTGCTCGCAACTGCTATATCCGTAAAGATTACGACAAGGCATTGGACATTCTCGCCAAAATACCGACAAACAGCGGGTGCAACGATGCAGCCCGTGCCATGACCGACTCTATTGAAAAACAACTCAATACACCGCCCGACACAGTAGTGGTCGAAAAAATCGTAGAGGTTCCCGTAGAGAAAATTGTAGAAAAAGAGGTCATAAAAGAGGTACCGGTAGAGAAAGTCATCGTAAAGGAAGTGCCGGCACAACAAGAGGCTTCCACCCCGGCCCTCAATCCCAAAATCAGCTACTCCAAAAACAATTTGGAAATGAAAATTTTGTCCTGCGAAGGGGTCGAAAGCCAACAAGCCATTATCATTACCTTTATGGTAACCAGCATAGAAAAGAGCAACAACGACAAAAGTTGGTGGTACTTCGAAAATGCCATCGATACCGAGGGCAATTCGTATAAACAAATAGGCCGCTGGGAAGGGACCAGTTATTACAGCTCTTCCCGCGACTTACCTTACGGGATTCCGGTAAAATGGAAATACTACATCACCCCGGTCTATGACAAGATTACCGGCTTCTCCTACGTCAAATTCAGCATACGAGGCTGCGATGTAACCATCAAAAACCTCCCCGTTACTTGGAAACAATAAAGCCCACGCTTATGAAAAAACAATTAGTATTAACAGCCACGTTGATTCTCGCCTTGTCGTTCGGCTCTTTTGCCCAATTCAAGGTAGTGGAGAAAAGCACGAAAAAGGCACCGGCATGGTACCAACAAATGGCCGCTGATTATCTGATTGTATCGGCGCACGAACCCACTTTGGAAGAAGCCCAAGCGGCTTGTCTGCAAGAGGTAAAGAAACAAATCATACAAGCCGTAGCACAAAACATCACATTCTCCGAGTCGAGCATCTTGAACCAGAAACTCGAAGGTGAAGACATTACCGAATTTGTAGACATATACAGTTCCAATACCGATGTAAAAGCGGCTACCGTACCCTTTATACAAGGCATATCGCTCTCGAAAGTAGAAGATTTCTATTGGGAAAAACTGCAAAACAAAAAAACCAAAGAGATCTATTACAACTATTCCATAAAGTATCCGTTCAGCCAATTGGAGTTGAAAAAACTCGTGCGCGATTTCGAAAAACGCGATAAACAATACGAGGCTCAACTCACCGAATTGGAAGAGCATTTGGACAATATCGAATCATTGGAGGACATTCAGGCTTCCATTACCAAGATAGCTCCGCTGAAAGAATACTTCTTCGACAATATGCGGCGCCAACGCACACAAGCGCTGGAAAAATCGTATCGCGAATTGTACGACATGATCTCGATTCAAGGGAGCAACGTAGAGGTGGGAGAATATATTTGCCAACTGATCCTAAAAGGGAAACCCATTGCCATCGCTACCATGCCTAAACTGAAATCGGATTGTGCCTCACAACTCTCGGCACGCAGCGCCGACAACGGAAAGGAAATACATATTCTCTATAATGCCGACGACTGTTTGGAAACAGAAGAGAATGCCGTGGAAGCGACCTTCCGCATTGGCGGGAAAGCCGTATCCCATAAATTCTACATCGATGTAGCCGGGCAAATGATGACAGTCATTCCCGAAGGCAAAGTATACCTCACGGCAGAAAACCAATCGGACAGCACCCTGACAAACATAAACATACGCATGAACTTAAATTCGAGGTATGCCAACACGTTCACCGTGCAAAGCCTTATCCTCGAAATACCGGGGTGTGCCAATACTCTAATCAAGAACAACATCGATATTCCCTACAAAGGTATAGGCTCCTATGTTTTAGATGTAACGGCCGAAGGCGAATGGAATCGTATTCCCATAAAAAAATACCAAGTAGCTTTTGTAAAAGGCTCTATGGAGATACGCAACGACAAGACCAACGAAGTGGCCCGCGTAATCATCAACCTGCCCTACGTAGCAAACTGGAAATAATAAACCTATTTACAAATCTAAAAAAAGAAAAAAGATGAAACACATTAAACTTGTCTTCACAATCGTGTTGTTGACCCTTTTTGCCGTAACTCCGGTAGTGGCACAACAAAGCTCCAAAGAATTGAAAAAAGAATTAAAGAGCAAAGCCAGTAAAGATATTCGAAAAGAGGCCAAAGCATACGAAAAGGAGGGTTGGCGCTCGGTTGCCGGCAGTCTGCCTTTGGCTAAACAGTTGGAACAAGCTCAAATGGCTGCCATCGAACGCGATGAAGATGGACTCAATCGCTATTATATGGGACGCGGGAAAGGCATAGGCGGGAACTATCGTGCTGCCAAAGCCGTAGCATTCAACCAAGCCAAAGTCGACTTGGTAGCAGCAGTTTTGTCCGATGTGCAATCGGCCGAAACCAATGAAATGACAAATGAAGATATGGGCGAAGGTGATGTTATCTCGACCGATGATTTGGATATCAACAGCAAAGTAGTTTCGTCATTCCCCATCAAAGACATCGTAACCGTGGTGGAAATTTACCGGGAACTGTCTCGCGGCCGTTACGAAGTAGAAATTAGCGTAAAAATGGATGCTGTCGATGCTCGTAAACGTGCAAAGATATTCTTGAACGACCAACGCAAAGCAAATATGCAAAAAACACAGGCCGAATAAAAAAAGCCTAAAACTATACACAAACAGGGTGTGCCTCGGAGTATTCTCCACAAGGCACACCCTGTTTGTTTCGGTCTATTGATAAAGAGGGATAAATATTCAGGCGAAACGGTAATCGGCCGTCATCTCGGCAGCACCTCCACCTGCAACTTCTTATAGGCACGATCGGCTTTGGCACGAGCCTCTTCCACCGTATCGGCAGTCGCCAAAATCACACCTAACCGACGATGCCCTACGACCTCGGGTTTCCCGAAAATGCGTATCTGCACGCCCTCTTCGGAAAGCACTTGGTCGAGGTTGCCAAACACCACTTTGTCGGTATCGCCCTCAACAACAATCGCCCGCGAAGCCGAAGGCCCGTAAAACCGGACACCGGGAACGGGAAGCCCCAAGACGGCACGGGCGTGCAGGGCAAACTGCGACATATCTTGCGAAATCATCGTCACCATTCCCGTATCGTGCGGGCGGGGAGAAACCTCGCTGAACAAGACATCGTCGCCCTTGATAAACAGTTCCACTCCAAAAATTCCATATCCACCCAGCGCGTCGGTCACCTTGCGGGCTATCTCGCGAGCCTTCGCCAAAGCCTTTTCCGACATTGCCTGCGGCTGCCACGACTCCCGATAGTCGCCATCGACCTGTATATGGCCTACCGGGTTGAGGAATGTAGTCCCGGCCGAATGGCGCACGGTAAGCTGGGTAATCTCGTAATCGAATTTCACAAATCCCTCGACAATCACCCGTCCGGCTCCGGCACGCCCCCCCTCTTGGGCATAATGCCAAGCATGGTCTATATCGTCGGCCGTACGGATCACACTCTGTCCATGACCCGACGAACTCATGATGGGTTTTACCACGCAAGGCATACCAATCTCTTCGACTGCTGCCTCGAACTCCTCGCGGGTCGATGCAAACCTATATGGCGAAGTGGGCAACCCCAATTGCTCGGCGGCCAAACGGCGTATGCCTTCACGATTCATTGTCAAATAAGCCGCCATAGCTGTCGGAGTTACCGAATACCCCTCTTTTTCGAGAGCGACCAACGTATCGGTAGCAATGGCTTCTACTTCGGGGATTATATAATCCGGCCGCTCTACCTCTATGACTTCGCGCAGTTTTGCGCCGTCGAGCATCGAAAGCACATGACTACGATGGGCAATCTGCATGGCAGGAGCATTGGCATACTTATCCAAAGCAACCACCTCTACGCCATAACGCTGCAACGCTATGGCCACCTCTTTGCCCAGCTCTCCGCTTCCGCAAAGCAAAGCCTTTTTCCCTACGGGACTTAATACCGTTCCAATTTTTACCATGATTATGCTATTTGTATCTGTATTGTTTTTGTCCTACAAAGATAGCGTAAAATCGAATGGATAACAAAAATTCCGAACAAACCGAGAAGCGGGTCCATCCTTTTCAGATGAACCCGCTTCTCCATCCAACAAAGAGCTTATTTTTCGACGTGAGAGCCATCGCAAAAAGGCTTATTTGCCGACCTCCCGCAACGACAAAGGAATGCCCGCTGCTTAATGACCATACTCCCATCGGAAAACATAATTCTTACATGCCCGCCTATACGCAACGGGCCACACTCGATAACCTTTACGACCACCTCTGGTTTTATAGGTACAATAGCTCCTTCCATAGCTGTTTACTTTTTAGATTTCATTTCCTTGTAAACAGCCGACAAAGCCCTTTTGTTTATCCCTTCGAAAAACAATCGAGGCGCAGGATTTTTATCCTACGCCTCGATTTATACTTCTGTATTATCTCAATTAGAGCAATACTACTTCAATGTCTGCTTCTACTTCATTCAAGCTCACTTTTCCTTCGCGAGCCAACCAGCCAAGAGCGGCATACAATTCTTTTTCTTTCAGTTTAGTCGCTTTCTTCAAACCTTTTACGGTCAATGTTCCCGACTCATTCAAAGCATTCCAAACTTGGCCTGCCCATGTTCCAATAACTTCTACATTCATTCTTTTTTACATTTAAATTAAACAACTTGAAAACTCATTGTTTTAATCGGGGGACAAAGGTAATACATTTTTCTTTATTTTTAATGCATTAACTCGTTTTTTCATATTTTTCTGCGTATTTCCATGAAAAATTTGTTATAATTAGAGGGGAAATAACCTTTTTTATCGTCCCAAAACAATTTTTTGTCCCTCTTTTGCCAAAATCGAAGCCGGGAACTCCTCAATAGCTTGTTCTAACAGAGGGGTTTCGTCCTCATATCGAGCCGAAAAATGGCCCAACAACAATTGCTTTACTCCGGCCTTGCGGGCAATAATTGCCGCCTGCCGTGCCGTTGAATGAAAAGTTGCCTTCGCCAACGCCTCGGCATCGTCGCCAAAAGTAGCTTCGTGATACAACAAATCGACCCCGGCAATGTGCGGTAACAACGACTCGTTGTAAGCGGTATCGGAACAATAGGCATAACGCAACGGTTCATCGGCGGGAAGCGTGAGATGGGCATTGGGTATGGTACGACCGTCGGGAGTAATATAATCGGCCCCGGCTTTAATCTCGGCACGCCGGTAGACCGGAATATCATAAAATTTCACCATATCGCCCAAGAGATGGCGCATACCCGGCTTCTCCTCAAAAAGGAAACCGGTACAAGGAAGCCGATGTTTCAATGGCAACGAAGTAACTGTAATGGAACGGTCCTCATAAACCACCGTCGCCCGATCGGCCAGTACCGGCTCGAAACGGACCGCAAAAGGCAAATCGCGGCAAAAGAAATTGAGTTGCGATCGAAAAACCTCTTCGGCCAACGGGTGGGCATGAATAACCAACTCGCCCGTACGTCCCATCAGGGCGAAGGTCGAGATAAGACCGATAAGGCCAAAACAATGGTCGCCATGTAAATGGCTCAGGAATATATGGCCCAACCGTGTGAATTTCAACCGCATACGTCGAAACTGTATTTGGGCGCCTTCCCCGCAATCGATCATAAACAAGTTGTCGCGAATATTCAATATCTGAGTACTCGGATAGTGGCGCAACGTAGGTAATGCCGAACCACAGCCCAAAATATTTACTTCAAATTTTCCCATATATCTACTGTCGATAATTTACCAATTACAATTTATAGATTCTTCCACATCGGTTGCCCGCTAATTATCCGCTCCGCCGATTGTTTTCGAGAGAACAAACTCCATACTCCCCCTGTAAAAGCCCCGGCTCTTGTTTGGGACACCTTGCGTCTTTGCCGAGCGAGCTGTAATACTCTACTTTATGCAAAGATAAAGTTTTTTGAACGGCTTCAACAACACCCCCATACAAAAACAAGACCGGGCCGGCAAATATGCCGACCCGGTCCCTAACAGTTTCGGGTTATTTAGTTACCCCATCTTATTTCTTCTCTGCATCGAGTTTCTCTTTCAAGGCAGCCAAAGCGTCGATGTCGCCCAAAGTAGTCTTTTCGATTTGCGGAGTTACGACCGTATCTTCTGCCTTAGCAGCTTTCTTGGCAGCTTTCTTGGCAGCAGACTCTTTCTTAGCTTCGGCCTTAGCTTCATCTTCGAAAATGCGGCTGTGCGACAAGATAATGCGTTTAGCATCCTTGTTGAATTCAATTACCTTGAACGGAAGTTTCTCTTCCAATTGAGCTTGCGTACCGTCTTGTTTTACCAGATGTTTGGGAGTAGCAAATCCCTCAACACCGTAAGGCAATGCAATTACAGCGCCCTTGTCGAGCATTTCGATAATGGTACCTTCGTGAATCGAATCAACGGTAAATACGCCCTCGAATACGTCCCACGGATTTTCTTCGAGTTGTTTGTGGCCCAAGCTCAAACGGCGGTTTTCTTTATCGATTTCCAATACTTGAACTTCGATGTCGGCACCAATCTGCGTAAATTCAGAGGGGTGTTTGATTTTCTTCGTCCAAGAGAGATCCGAAATGTGAATCAAACCGTCTACGCCCTCTTCGATCTCAACGAATACACCGAAGTTGGTGAAGTTGCGAACTTTGGCGTGGTGACGCGAACCCACAGCATATTTGGTTTCGATATTTTCCCAGGGATCGGGTTTGAGTTGTTTGATACCCAACGACATTTTACGCTCTTCGCGGTCGAGGGTCAAAATAACGGCTTCTACCTCGTCGCCCACTTTCATAAAGTCTTGTGCGCTACGCAGGTGTTGCGACCACGACATTTCCGATACGTGGATAAGACCTTCCACACCCGGAGCGATTTCGATGAATGCACCGTAATCGGCCATCACAACTACTTTGCCTTTTACTTTGTCGCCCACTTTCAATTCGGCATCCAAAGCGTCCCACGGATGGGGTTGCAATTGTTTCAAGCCCAATGCAATACGTTTCTTCTCGTCATCGAAGTCGAGGATAACCACATTGAGTTTTTGATCGAGCGAAACCACCTCTTCGGGGTGAGATACACGGCCCCAAGAGAGATCGGTAATGTGAATCAAACCGTCTACGCCACCCAAGTCGATGAATACGCCGTAAGAGGTAATATTCTTAACGGTTCCTTCGAGAACCTGACCTTTTTCGAGTTTAGCGATAATTTCTTTCTTCTGTTGTTCGAGTTCGGCTTCGATAAGAGCTTTGTGCGAAACAACCACATTCTTGAATTCTTGATTGATTTTAACAACTTTGAATTCCATTGTTTTGCCTACGAATACATCGTAGTCGCGGATAGGTTTCACGTCGATTTGCGAACCCGGCAAGAATGCTTCAATACCGAATACATCGACAATCATACCGCCTTTCGTACGGCATTTGATGTAACCTTTAATGATTTCGTCGTTTTCGAGAGCCGAGTTCACACGATCCCAAGAACGGGTAGCGCGGGCTTTCTTGTGCGACAATACCAATTGTCCTTTTCTGTCCTCTTGGTTTTCGATATAAACCTCTACTTTATCTCCCACTTTCAAATCGGGATTGTAGCGGAATTCGCTCATCGGAATAATACCGTCCGATTTGTAACCGATGTTTACGACAACTTCGCGTTTGTTCAAGGCGATTACCGTACCTTCGATTACCTCTTTGTCTTTTACAGTGTTCAACGATTGGTCGTAAGTATTTACCAGCTCGTCGTGGCTTTTCTCGCCATACACTTCGCCTTTTTCAAAGGCTTCCCAGTCGAAATTTTCTACCGGGCCATTTTTTAGTTCTTCACTCATGTTAATTAAATAATTGATTTTTTGATTACTAAGTTAGACATTATGTGGTCTGTTAAAATCGGGGCAAAGATATAAAATCTTTTACTACCGCACAAATATTTCTTAAATAATAACTTGCAATCTTTCACCCCGATACGCGTCCGACAATGGAAGCCGGGGGAGGAATAGAATAAAACGCTTTATCGCCTCTTGGCAAAAAAAGTTTTCATCAACGCCACGCACTCTTCGGCAAGCACGCCGCTCTCGACTTTGGTTTTGGGGTGCAGGGCATCGGGAGCGAAACGCCGATAGCCCCGCTTTTCGTCACTCGCACCAAACACAAGTCGTGCAAGTTGCGACCACCCTATCGCTCCGGCACACATTGCACACGGTTCCAACGTTACATACAAGGTACAATCGGTCAAATATTTCCCGCCCAACGAGGATGCAGCCGAGGTTATCGCCTGCATCTCGGCATGAGCCGTTACATCGCCCAATAATTCGGTGAGGTTGTGTGCCCGCGCCATCACACGGTCTTTACACACCACCACGGCCCCTACCGGAATCTCTCCGGCGTCAAAAGCCAGCTTTGCCTCCTGCAAGGCCATTCGCATATAGCGTTCGTCTTTCCCTTTTTCGTCCACAACGTAAAATAACTAAAAAGCGGGGAATACAACTGCCTTTCCCACAGACAAAAGTATCCTCCGCCATATTTCCAAATAATTTTTTTAATTCTTCAAATAATAGACTACCGAAGTCACTACTCGCACGTGTTTTAAATAAGGCGTATTGGCATCGCGATCTTCGATAGAGAACTGACCTTGATACGCCGAAGAAATTTTACCCAATTTGCTATCCGAATCTTTGGCAAACTTTTCGGCTGCCACCCGCGCGTTTTGGGTAGCCTCGGCAATCATTTCGGGCTTCAACTCGTTCAACTTCGTAAACAAATATTGGGTATTATACTGGTAATCGCCCGTAACAATAGCCACACCCTTCTCCAACAGCGAAGCCTGTTTTACAATCAGTTCGCGCACCTTGTCTACCTGACTCGACGAAACGGTAATTACCGAAGTGACATTATACCGATAAGGTACGTTTTGATTGATATATCGTTCGGCCTGCATATCTACAATGGCGGGAGCCGCAACCGAAATATCGGCTTCGGAGATTCCGTTCGATTTCAAAAAATCTATCACAATCGTATTTTTAGTATTTATCGCACGATATATCGAACTCAAATCGTTGCCCAGCTCTTTGTAGACCAACGGCCAAATAACCTTGTCGGCCGGGACTTCCCGTTCCGAAAGGCCCTTTACCGAAACGGTCCGCACAGCCTCTTTCGAACGCACTATTCCCTGCTCGATCCGCTGTCCCAACAGAAACAATCCTATGGCTATAATAATAGCCGGTACAATCCATTTGTTTTTCATAATCTTTCCGTTTTTATTTTTACAGACATAAAGAAAGTCAAATTCCAAAAAGCCAAACCGGGCTGCACTTTTTGCAGAGACGTCTACAAATATACGCAAAAACCTATTACACCACCATCGAAGACTTTATCTTTCACCTTTTTTATATTCCGTAAAAATTTCGTACATTCGCATTACAATCTTCAAACCTCATGGCCAAGCACAATCAACTGGGAAAAACCGGCGAAGAACGCGCTGCCGAATATTTGATTTCGAAAGGATATACCATTCGCGAAGTCAACTGGCGCAGCGGGAAAATGGAACTGGATATTGTAGCCAGTATCGACAATATGCTGGTAGTGGTCGAGGTAAAAACGCGAAAAAACAGCCGGTTTTCGCTCCCCGAAGAGGCTGTCACGCTACACAAGATAAACCATATTGTACGCGCCACCGAGGCTTATATCAACATATACGACATACACCTCGACGTGCGGTTCGACATCATCTCCCTCATAGGCGAAGGTGATGAATTCGAAATAGAACATATCGAAGATGCCTTTCTTCCACCTCTAAACAGCAGATAACATGAATGTAGAATCGTTACGCGAATTTTGCCTGTCGCTGCCACAGGTTACCGAATGCTTCCCCTTCGACGAATGTACATTGGTTTTCAAAATCGAAGGCAAGATGTTTCTCTTTTGCGATTTGGAAGAAGCCGAGAAACGCATCTCGCTCAAATGCGACCCCGACCTCGCCATCGAGTTACGAGAGCGATACCCCGAAATAGAACCCGGATACCATACCAACAAACGTTTGTGGAACTCCATTTGGCTACGCCCCTCCATACCCGATAAAGTCGTATGCGACTGTATCGTACACTCCTACAACGAAGTAATTAAAAAACTACCCAAAGCAAAACGCGAACCATTACAATCCTTTCTCGAAACATGGAAACAAAAGAGATAAACTACACCAAAATACATTTAACCGAAACGGCCTCGACCAATACATATATCCAAGAACTGGATGCCGCAAAAGAACTCCCCGAAGGTACTATCGTCTACACCGACACCCAAAGTTCGGGGCGCGGGCAACGGGGGAACCATTGGGAATCGGAACCTTATAAAAATCTGACATTCAGCCTCCTATTACGACCTATCCATATCCCTGCCAACGAACAGTTTATACTGTCGCAAATTGCATCGCTGGCCATCGTCGACCTGCTGAACCGATATGCACCGGGCTTCTCTATCAAATGGCCCAACGACATTTATTGGGAGGACAAGAAAATTGCCGGGATGCTTATCGAAAATTCACTGAGCGGCAATACGTTGTCGCGATCGATCATTGGGATAGGATTAAATGTAAATCAAGAAATTTTTATCAGCGACGCCCCTAATCCCATCTCCCTCTATCAAATTACGGGACACACGCAGCCTGTCGAAACAATTCTCGACCAGTTTATCGACAGTTTCAGACCCCGTTATCTCGAAACCTTTTCCAGTTCGACCCAACGTATCCGCGAAGAGTATTTTGCTTCCCTTTACCGCAACGACGGGCAATATCCGTTCGATTGTAACGGAGAAGTGTTCTATGCCTCGATCATCGATGTAGAGCCCGACGGCCATCTGCGGCTCGTTACCGAATCGGGCGAAGAGCGGCGCTTTGCATTCAAAGAGGTTTCATTCCTGCTTTAACCGTTTCAACAAAGGCAAAACCGAACCACTGCTCTGAGGAAGGGCATCGGTAAGCGTAGCCAAAGCGGCTATCCGATCTGTCAAATAACTGTTACTGCGGCTTTGAGAAGCTACGGTCAAATAGTTTTTTGCCCGGGCTATATCGGTATCGAGCACAGCCCGTTTTTCGTTCCTGAACTCCTCGGGACGAACCGACAGGCTTCCCGCATTTTCGAGATACCGGTCGTCTATCTCCGACAATTTTTCCTCGCCCTTTATCGCATAATAACTTCCCAAAAACAAATTGGCATCGAAATTAAGCGAGTCTATGGACAATATCGTCTCCTGCACCTCCACGGCCAAACTGTCGTTTCCCAACAACAGCAACGCATTGGCCTTTGCTTTCAGATAATTGATTTGCTGTGGCAACACCGTCAACAATTCATCGGCAATGAGTAAAGTTTTGGGAGCGTCGTGCCTGAATTCATAATAGCCCAATAAATAGTTGTTCACCACCCGGGTAAACCACGGCTGTTCCTTCTTCACCAGCAACAGCACTTGTTCATAAACTCCCGTCTGCCCGATAGAGCGAGAACGCACATCGACGCCGGTAAACAAAGAGTCGAGCGAAAGGCCCTGTTGCTCGGAACGCACCACATACCGCATGATACCCGACGAATCGTTCAACATAGCCGACGCCACTACCGCATCGACATACGTTTGTATCCGGCCTGGCCTACGCTCCATCAACAAATCGCACATAGCTATCGCTTCCGGCCACTCTCCGTTGGAAAAATGGTCGGCCTCCTTTCTCAATGCCGTGCGATAAGCGACCTCGGCCGAAGACGACAGCACAGTAAGAAGAAGCCCCAAAATAGCTATTATCCGCCTTATATACATACGTTTAACGCTACACATTACAGAGTTCACAAAGATAGTAATTCATCTTTGGAATAAACATAACCCGGTAGATAAAAAAACGAAACTTCTTTTAAATATAGAAATTCATCGATGAGAAGCCGAAAAATCATAAAATTTCACTATTTTTGACTGCATAATAAAATCAACAGGAAACAGTTATGGGTAACCAATACAAAAGAATCTTACTCAAATTGAGCGGCGAATCGCTCATGGGCGAAAAACAATACGGTATCGACGAACGGCGGTTGGCCGAATATGCCTCGCAAATCAAGGAAATCGCCGAAATGGGTATCGAAATAGGAATCGTTATCGGCGGTGGGAATATTTTCAGGGGATTGAGCGGAACCTCCAAAGGGATAGACCGGGTGAAGGGCGACCAAATGGGTATGCTCGCTACCGTAATCAATAGCCTCGCATTAAGTTCCGAATTGGAAAAAGCCGGGCAAAAAGCCAAAGTATTCACCGCTATCAATATGTTCCCGATTGGCGAGCATTACAGCAAATGGAAAGCCATCGAAGCCATGCAAAAAGGCGAAATCGCCATCATTTCGGGCGGCACGGGAAATCCGTTTTTCACCACCGACACCGGCTCGGCCCTGCGCGGTATCGAAATCGAAGCCGACGTAATGCTCAAAGGCACCCGTGTGGACGGTATCTATACGGCCGACCCCGAAAAAGACCCTTCGGCGGTGAAGTTCGACAAAATCAGCTACGACGAAATCTATACCCGAGGGCTAAAAGTGATGGACCTCACGGCAGCCACGCTTTGCAAAGAGAACCACCTGCCCATTATCGTATTCGACATGGATACCGTAGGAAATCTCAAAAAGGTATTATCGGGCGAAAACATCGGCACACTGGTCTATTAAGCTCGCGCTTATATTGCCATTCTTGAAAAAAAGAGTACATTTGTTCACAAAACCATATAGAAACTTTTCAACCTTACACTCATTATGGACGACGTAAAAACATATCTAAATTCGGCCGAAGAAAAAATGACCCTCGCCATTGAATTTTTAGACGAAGCTTTGGCTCATATCCGGGCAGGGAAAGCCAATCCGCGGATTCTCGACGGCATACGGGTAGACTACTACGGCAGCCTTGCGCCCCTCTCGAACGTAGCGAACATATCGGTTCCCGACGCTCGCACCATCGTAATCACCCCGTGGGAAAAATCGATGTTCAAAGTAATCGAGAAAGCGATTCTCGACTCCGAATTGGGCATTACTCCCGAAAACAACGGCGAAATCATACGCCTCTCCATTCCCCCGTTGACCGAGGAACGGCGTAAAGCTCTTGTAAAACAATCGAAACAAGAGGCCGAAAATGCCAAAGTAAGCATTCGAAACGCTCGCCGCGATGTTATCGACGGGCTGAAAAAAGCCCAAAAAGAGGGTATGTCGGAAGACATTGCCAAAGACGGAGAAGCGGCCGTTCAGAAACTGCACGATAAATACATGAAAAAAATCGACGAGATATTCGCCGAAAAAGAGAAAGAGATACTCACGGTATAACCCCGGAGCATTCAAACCGCATAACGGGGGCTTTCACATAGAAGAAAGCTCCCGTTTTTTTCTTCCTATTCCAAAACATTCTGCTACTTTTGCAGCTAAAACATTCCATGTGAAAGGGCTTGTCACCAAAAATACAGGTAGTTGGTATATCGTCTGTACCGAAGCAGGCGAGTCGATACCGTGTAAGATAAAAGGGAATTTCCGGTTAAAGGGCATACGGAGCACCAACCCCGTATCGGTAGGCGATCTTGTGGATATAGAGCTGAACACAGACCATACGGCTTTCATCACCCGTATACACGAGCGAAAAAATTACATCATACGCCGGTCGTCCAACCTGTCGAAAGAGTCGCACATCATTGCCGCCAACATCGACCAAGCCCTGCTCATCATCTCGATCAACTCGCCGTCGACCTCGACCACCTTTATCGACCGGTTTTTAGCAACAGCCGAGGCCTACCGCATACCGGTATCTATCGTCATCAACAAATGCGACAGTTTTACCGAAGAGGATAAAGAGTACGCCCAAGCCCTCTGCTACCTTTACCGGACTATCGGGTACGAGTGTCGTTGTATCTCGGCAACGACCGGCGAAGGATTCGACTTTGTCACCGAAACCATCAAAGACAAAATCACCCTGTTGTCGGGAAATTCGGGCGTAGGCAAATCGACTATCATCAGCCGGATTTTACCGGGTATCGACATAAAAATAGGAGCCGTTTCGACATCGCACCACAAAGGGATGCACACGACTACCTTCTCCGAGATGTACCCGCTGCCGCAAGGAGGCTACATCATCGACACTCCCGGAATCAAAGGTTTCGGCACCATCGACTTCGATCCCAACGAAGTGGCTCACTACTTTCCCGAAATATTCGAAATCTCGCAACACTGCCGGTTCAACAACTGCACCCATCGGCACGAACCGGGTTGTGCCGTTTTAAAAGCCCTCGAAAACCACGAAATAAGCGAATCGCGATACACCAGCTACCTGAGCATTATGAGCGACAGCACCGAGGGGAAATACCGCGAAGCCTTTTAAAGGCGACTTATTGAACCGAAGAGACACGCTTCCCTTCGCAAAAAACAAGAAGATGAGGAAAAACAAAATTATTTCGTTCGCAAGAACAGGCTTTATACTGTGTGCCCTCGTCGGGGTACTACCGGTAAATACATCGGGGAAAGAGAGATGTGCGACCGCAAAAAGCGATACCACAGCCATCGAACCCGACACGGTAAAAAGCATCATTACCTTACCGCTACCCAATATACTTGTCGACAAACAAATCGACAGCCTCATCGAGTATGCCCGCAAATACACGGGAACACCCTACCGCCGGGGTGGCAAAGGGCCTAACCGGTTCGACTGTTCGGGCTTCATGCAGTATGTATTCAACCACTTTTCCTACACCCTCAACGCCAATTCCGCCTCGCAATATTTACAAGGCATTTCGGTCGCCGACGAAAAGATACAACGGGGCGATTTGGTCTTTTTCAAGGGAAGGAACAGCCAACGATCGACCGTAGGCCATGTGGGACTGGTTACCAAAGTCTGCCCCAACGGACAATTCCGGTTCATACACGCCTCTACCTCGCAAGGGATACGCGAAAACTGGAACTACGAACCCTACTATGCACAACGATTCATGGGGGCACGACGAATCTATTTCGCCTCAATAGACAAAAGCGCTATTTTAGATGCCATCATCGACTTGGAAGATCAAGACGACTCCCCTTTTGAAGAAAACTGAAACAGGGATTAAGCCGTGGGAATTTTCAATTTCTGCCCCGGACGAATATCGTTGCCTTTCAAATTGTTCAACTGTTTGATATCCTCGGCCGAAACACCTTTATATTTTTGAGAAATAGTCCACAAACTCTCCCCCTTCCGTACCGTGTGGTACTTGCCCGAAGCAGTCACCGAGGTCGAAGAAGAAGCCGAGGAGGAACTACCTTTGCTTACCGCCCCCTTGCTGCTGACCGCCAAACGCTGCCCGATACGCAAATAGGAATTTTTACGCAAATTGTTCCACGAACGCAGATTGCTCACCGATACGCCATACTTGCGGGCAATCCCCGAAAGGGTCTCACCCTTGCGTACCTTGTGATAAACCATTGTTCCAGGGTCGATACCGGCCGGTTCAACCGAAAGGCGTTGTGCGGTCAATTCCTGTTCGTAAGCAAAAATAGCATCTTGTGCCTCGATATAAGCAAAAACTTGCTGCGACGGCAAAATAAGGGCATAAGGACGGATATTCCCCGGTATGATGTCTCTACGATATTGCGGATTCAGACTGCGGATTTGCTCGATAGGTATCTGTAACACATCGGCAATTTGTTTCAGATGAACCCGACGAGTTACCTGTACCGTATCGGTAAGCAACGGGCGGCGGGTAAGGACCGGGCAAATATTGTGGTCGCCATAATAATTCATGACATAATTCACCGCGATAAAAGCCGGTACATAACCCCGTGTCTCGCGAGGCAAATAGGGATAGATTTCCCAATAATCGGTCTTGCCTCCCGAACGGCGTATGGCCTTGCTCACATTTCCGGGGCCGCAGTTGTACGAAGCGATGGCCAGTGCCCAATCGTGATATATGCCATACAAGTCTTTCAAATAGCGGGCCGCCATAGCCGACGACTTGATGGGATCGCGTCGCTCATCGACAAGGCTGTTCACCTCCAATCCCATACTCTTTCCCGTACGGACCATAAACTGCCACAAACCGGCAGCGCCGGCACGCGAGGTGGCATCGGGACGCAACGCCGATTCGATAATGGGTAAATATTTCAACTCCAAAGGCAAACCTTCCCGTTCGAGAGCCTCTTCGAAGATGGGCATATAATAGGCACTCAGCCCCAACAGATTTTCCACAAGAGCCCGCCGCTTTTGCACATACATATCTATGTACCGGCGCACGACACTGTTATAGGGCATTTCGATAGCCGTAGGCAACTGTGACAATTTGCGCATATAAACCGAATCGGAATAATCGACATTGACACTGTTCAACAGGCACGATTCATCGACTACGGCATACTGCTGCATATACCAGTTGGTGAGCAGGTCGTTCAAATTGGCCTCCATGCTTTCGGGATAAACAATGGCATTGTCGATCGAATCGGTCATCGCCTCTTCGACAGTATCGCACATGGCAATCTCGGTGGTATCGAGGTCGATATACGAATCGTCGAACTCTTGCTGGGAAAAACCCGGCAACGCCACACACACACACATTAAAATAAGCCCAATCTTCTTCATCGTAAAACAAGCATTAAAAAGTAATTGCGCATTGCAGCCCAACCGCCGGCAACATAGATCGTCCCGTTGGGATAACTGCCGGTTGCCACTGCATAGATATATCGGGACTGACATCAAAATGATACAACTGGGCATCGACATACGCGTCGATCATACAAACGGCATACAAGCCAATCATACAAATGATACACAAGTCCCTGTACTGCCTATAATAATCTTTTCTCTGTTTCAACAAACTGGTAAGCCAATCCTTATCGATATCCTCCTCGCGGTAAGAAGGGGCAAAGAAATCCATGTAACTGTTTGTACTCGGATCGCTATCCATAATATCGAGATAGGCCCGCTGATAATCGGACAACATATTGCTGTTCCACGTAGTCGCATAGAAAAGCCCTACATAACCGCCCACCACAATAGGGAGTTTCCAATATCGGCGGTTATAAATCTGCCCCAATCCCGGGAAGAGGGCCGAAAGCCATACGGCTCGCATGGGATCGGGATTGAACGACGAAGGTCGCCACGACTTTCGGGTGGGCTCGGTCGCCACCGAATCGGCAAGCGAAAAAATTCCCAGCGAATCGGAAATCATCACCGGCACAGAGTCCTGCAACAAAGCGCCGATACTGTCGCCCGCATTCACCGATACGGTATCGGGAATAATGTCCGTAGGCCGTTGAGCCTTAACCGAAGTATCGGGAGCAAGAGGCCGAATTTGCTGTGACGCACTTCCCTCAGGGAACGACATCTTACGGCTCGAAAATGGGCTTTTCACTTCGGGCTCGGATGCAAAGGCCGACCACGACAACGATACGATCACCCAAACGACAACCGCAACGCCTCTCCAACCCATGTATCCCGTCACCTTCAAAGCGTTATTTTAATTGATCGAACAAACCTATAATCCGCTCTAAATCCTCTTCGTTCTTAAACGGAATAGATATTTTCCCTTTTCCCTTTTCGTCACAAGTAAATTGTACTTTGGCCTGAAAGAAATCGGAAAGATGCGATTTGAGCACATTGTACTCCTGCCGCATCATCACTTTTTTCTGTGCTTTCTTGCGGGCACGTTCGCCACCTGCCGACAGAGTTTTGGCCAAATCCTCGACATTACGCACGCTCAACCCGTCGGAGAGAATACGCTCATACAGCTCCAACTGCAAGGCAGGGTCGGAAACCGACAACAACGCCCGGGCGTGCCCCATGTCTATCCGCTTGTCGCGCAACCCCAATTGCACCTCGGCAGGGAGTTTAAGCAACCGCAGGTAGTTGGCTATCGTCGTACGTTTCTTTCCCACCCGTTCGCTCAGCTTCTCTTGGGTGAGCTGGTAGAGTTCTATCAATTTTTGGAACGCCAAAGCAATCTCTATCGAATTCAAATCCTCGCGCTGGATATTCTCGATAAGGGCCATCTCCATGAGGGTCTCGTCCTCGACGGTACGCACATAAGCCGGGATTGTTTCCAAGCCGGCCATTTGAGCCGCCCGGTATCGCCGCTCGCCGGCTATGATCTGATATTCGCCCCCGGCTACCTGCCGCAGCGAAATAGGCTGTATGATACCCAACTCGCGAATCGATGTCGCCAGCTCTTCAAGAGCATCCTGATCGAACTCCCGACGCGGCTGGTCGGGGTTGGGAACAATCTTGGATAACTCTATTTCATGGATCGAAGAGGTTCCGGCGGTCACGATATTGTCCATCGAGATCAACGCATCCAAACCTCTACCCAATGCACTCCTTTTAGGCGTTGCCATAACTTATCGTTTTTTATGCTGCTTTATCTGTTTTTCATTATCAACTCTTTGGCCAGCTCCATGTGGTTTACGCTGCCCCTCGACTCACAATCGTAGAGCAATGCCGGAAGCCCGTGGCTGGGAGCCTCGCTCAACCGGATATTCCGCTGGATAACCGTATTGAACACCAAACTGCCGAAGTGGCCTTTCAGCTCCTCGTAAATTTGATTGGCCAACCGCAAACGCGAATCGTACATCGTGAGCAGGAAACCTTCGATTTCGAGTTTCGGATTCAATTTCGATTTGATAATTTTTATCGTATTCAACAATTTGCTGATTCCCTCCAAAGCAAAATACTCGGCCTGTACGGGAATAATCACCGAATCGGCTGCCGTAAGGGCATTGACCGTAATCAGTCCCAGCGACGGAGAACAGTCGATGAGTATATAATCGTATTCATCGCGTACGGCATTCAAGGCATTCGCCAATACCCGTTCGCGGTTCGAGATATTCATCAATTCAAGTTCGGCGCCCACCAAATCGATGTGCGAAGCGACTAAACTCAGCCCCTCCACGCAAGTCTCCACTACCGATTCCTTTACGGTCGATTGACCCACCAGGCATTCATAAATAGACGACTTCACCTGTTGCGGATCCACTCCTAAACCCGATGAGGCATTTGCCTGAGGATCGGCATCGAGGAGCAACACTTTCTTATCCAAAACAGCCAAAGAGGTCGCTAAGTTAATAGAGGTCGTCGTCTTTCCCACACCTCCCTTTTGATTTGCAATAGCGATAATTTTACCCATACTGTTTATTTTTTCTTCGCAAAGGAATATGTTTTAATTCATATTCCGCCTTTACGAAAGCTCGAAAATGCCTTAATTGTTGATAAGTGCCCCCTTTTGTTGATAAACCCAACGGGGCTCTTTCCTATTTTTCTGCGTAAAGATACACTTTTTTTATCACACTCACAGCAAGAAAGCGGTTAGCTTTTACCTATTTTATAACTCCATATTATCCGTTAAAACAGAAAAAAGTCACACTTTTATTTTTTATTTTTGCATTGCAAAATTTGTTTTTACTGCATGAAAAAGATAATACCATCTCACAGACCGCTTATTCTCATTACCAACGACGACGGTATCCAAGCTAAAGGCTTACGCGAGCTTGCCGATTTTCTAACTCCCTTAGGCGACATCGTGGTCGTCGCGCCCGACGGCCCCCGTTCAGGACAAAGTTCGGCCATCACGGTCACCACACCCCTGCGCATGAAAGTCGTCGAAGAGCGCGAAGGTTTCCACCTGATCCGCACCAACGGTACGCCTACCGATTGTATCAAACTGTCGATGAATATCCTCTTGGACAAAGCTCCCGATTTAATCGTATCGGGGATAAACCACGGCTCCAACGCAGGAGTGAGTGTAGTCTACTCGGGAACAATGGGCGCCGTTTTCGAAGGGGTATTATTGGGAATCCCTTCTATTGGATTTTCGCTTTGTAACCACAGCGCCAATGCCCACTTCGGCCATTGCCGCCAAATGGTTTTCGACATCTGCCAAAGGGCTCTCGCCGCCCCATCTTGGCCCAAAGGGGTAGGACTGAACATCAACTTCCCCGACTCACCCCTCAACGGCATTAAAATTTGCCGTGCGGCACAAGGATATTGGACCGAAGAGTATGACTGTCGCATAGACCCCCACGGACAAGAATATTTTTGGCTCACCGGCAAATTCAAAAACAACGAGCCCGATGCCGACGACACCGACGAGTATTGGTTAGACCGGGGCTTTGCTACAATCGTCCCTTGCTCGGCCGACAACTCTGTACGAAATAGAAACGAAGAGTTTGCCTCCTTGCTGAACATATAATCCCTTTCGGGAATTTTTTACCCCTCCCAAAAGCCGCCGGCCGACCGGCGGCTTTTGGCTTTTCACAATGCATAATCATGCAATCGAAACTTGTTTTTCGCCCTTTATTGTAAAAAATATTCAAAAATATATCCATTATTTGCATTTTTAGCTTATATTTGCCGCATAATTATTCAAACTCATCACAGATATGAAAAATAAAGCATCCCGATTGCAAGCCATTCGGGAAATTATTATCCATTCAAGAGTAAAAAGTCAAGACGAAATACTGCAAAAACTGCACGAACAGGGCTTCGATTTAACCCAAGCTACCCTATCTCGCGACTTGAAGCAGCTACGTATTGCCAAAGTTCCGGGCAACGATGGCTCGTACGTTTACATTATGCCCGAAATAGGGAGCGTAGGCAAACTCATGCAGGAAAAACTGGCCGAGGCCCCCGAACGGCAAGTCCCCGGCGGTTTTATCTCGATTAACTTTTCGGGAAACTTGGCGGTCATTAAAACCCGTCCCGGATATGCCGGAAGTTTAGCCTACGACATCGACAGCAACACGCCGCCCGAAGTATTGGGAACGATTGCCGGAGACGACACGGTGCTGGTTATCCTCGAAGAAAACATAAATCACCAACAGGCCATGCTGGCTCTGTCGCCATTTATGCCCGATTTGCACAATTAATCTTATAACATAACAAAATACACACTTTCAAGGAGAAAAGAGTCTCGCATTATGGAAGAAATACAAGTTATCGTAGCCGACGAACGTCATATAAAATACGTCGATACCATTCTCGATACCATCGAGAGAGCTGCAAAAATAAGAGGAACCGGTATCGCCAAACGTTCCCCCGAATATGTAAAACAGAAAATGCTCGAACGGAAAGCAATTATCGCATTAGAAGGTGACAAATTCGCCGGATTCTGCTATATCGAGAGTTGGAGCAACAAACAATTCGTCGCCAATTCGGGATTAATTGTGGTCGATACCTATCGCGGACACGGATTGGCCAAACGTATCAAACGCAAAGCCTTCGAACTGTCGCGGGAACGATTCCCCGAAGCCAAAATATTCGGGTTGACAACCGGCGAAGCCGTAATGAAAATAAACAACGAGTTGGGTTACCGCCCCGTGGCTTTCGCCTCGTTAACCGACGATCCCGCCTTTTGGAAAGGATGCGAAAGTTGCGTGAACTTCGACATTCTGCAACGGAACAACAGGCGTATGTGCCTGTGCACGGGAATGCTCTACGACCCGCACGAACACGAAACAAACGATAATCAAGGACAAAAATAACAAATACACCATGGCAAAAAAGAAAGTAGTACTGGCATTTAGCGGAGGTTTGGATACCTCGTTCTGTGTAAAATACCTGTCGGAAGAGTGCGGATACGATGTATATACCGCCATCGCCAACACCGGAGGGTTCAGCGAAAAAGAGCTGAAATCGATCGAAGAGAGAGCCTACAAACTGGGGGCTGTAAAACACGCTTCGCTCGACATCACACAAGAATATTACCAAAAAAGTATCAAATATATGGTGTTCGGGAATGTCCTCCGAAACGGCACCTACCCCATCTCGGTAAGTTCCGAACGGATTTTCCAAGCCATCGCCATCATCAATTACGCCAAAGAGATAGGAGCCGACTATGTGGCTCACGGCAGTACAGGTGCAGGAAACGACCAAGTACGGTTCGACCTCACCTTCCAGATCTTGGCTCCCGAAATCGGAATCATTACCCCCACCCGCGATATGACCCTTACCCGCGAATACGAAATAGAGTATCTGAAAAAACATGGTTACACCGCCGATTTCAAAAAGATGGAATACTCTATCAACAAAGGGTTGTGGGGAACCAGTATTGGAGGGAAAGAGACCCTGAAAAGCAATCAAACCCTCCCCGAAGAGGCTTATCCTTCGCAAATGACAGCCACCCAAAGCCAAACGATTACCATCGACTTCGTTCATGGCGAGATTGCCGCCATCGACGGAAAAGCCTACGACAACAAAGTGGCGGCCATCCAAGCACTCGAAGCCATCGCCGCCCCATACGCCATCGGACGTGATATGCACATAGGCGACACCATCATTGGCATTAAAGGCCGTGTAGGATTCGAAGCCGCCGCCCCCATGCTCATCATCGCCGCCCACAAAATGCTCGAAAAACATACCCTCACCAAATGGCAACAATATTGGAAAGACCAAGTGGGTACATGGTATGGTATGTTCCTGCACGAAGCCCAATACCTCGAACCGGTTATGCGCGACATCGAAGCCTTCCTCGACAGCTCGCAACAAAACGTTACCGGCCGGGTAATCGTCGAGTTGCATCCCTATCGGTATGTGCTGGTAGGTGTCGAAAGCGACTTCGATTTGATGAAGACCGACTTCGGCGAATACGGCGAGGTAAACAAGGCTTGGAGCGCCGACGACGTAAAAGGATTTACCAAAATTTTGGGAAACCAAATGAAAATTTTCTATTCCATACAAAATAAAAACAAAAAATAAATCGTAGATTAGAGCCCGCAAAAACTATTTAAACCCGTAATTATGATAAAAGTAGGTATCATCGGAGGTGCAGGCTACACCGCCGGAGAATTGATCAGATTATTAATCAACCACCCCGATGTCGAAATCGTTTTCATTCACAGCGAAAGCAATGCCGGCAACAAAATAACCGACGTGCATACCGGCTTGTACGGCGAAACCGAACTCCGGTTTACTGACCAAATGCCCTTCGACGAAATCGACCTGCTTTTCTTCTGCACGGCACACGGCGACACCCGCAAGTTCATGGAAAGCCATTCGCTGCCCGAAGAGTTGCGAATCATCGACCTTTCGACCGACTATCGGCTCGACACTCCCGGTAACGACTTTGTCTACGGCCTGCCCGAGCTGAACCGGAAATACATCATTCGCGCCAAACGGGTGGCCAATCCCGGTTGTTTTGCCACGGCTATTCAGTTGGCACTACTCCCATTGGCCAAGAACTTGTTGCTCAACAGCGAGATACACGTCCATGCCATTACCGGCTCGACCGGCGCAGGGCAAAAGCCCTCGCCCACATCGCATTTCAGTTGGAGAAACGACAATATATCTATTTACAAACCTTTCACCCACCAGCACCTTGCCGAAATAAGGCAAAGCCTCTCCAAGTTGCAGACCAGTTTTTCGGCACCGATCAACTTCATACCCGTGAGGGGCAACTTTTCCCGGGGTATCTTTGCTTCGCTATACCTCGACTGCCCGGTGGAACTGAACCTGCTGAAAGATTTGTACAACGACTATTACGACGACCACAACTTCACGTTCCTGACCGACAAAATGCCCGACTTGAAACAGGTGGTCAACACCAACAAATGCCTGTTGTATCTCGAAAAGCACGACAACAAGCTGCTCATCGTTTCGGTGATCGACAACCTGCTCAAAGGCGCATCGGGACAAGCCGTGCATAATATGAACCTCCTCTTCGGGTTACACGAACGGGTTGGCTTGCAGCTCAAACCTTCGGCTTTTTAAACATTCAACACATGAAACTATTCGACGTATATCCGTTATTCGACATAGAAATAGAATCGGGAAAAGGGTGCCATACCTACGATACCCGGGGAACCGAATACCTCGATCTCTACGGCGGGCACGCCGTCATCTCTATCGGGCACTCCCACCCTTACTATGTAGAGAAAATAACCCAACAGGCTCAAAAACTCATCTTCTATTCCAACTCGGTGGTCAACAGCCTGCAACAACGGTTGGCCGACAAGCTGGGCAAACTATCGGGATATGACGATTATGCCCTGTTCCTTATCAATTCGGGAGCCGAGGCCAACGAAAATGCGCTGAAACTGGCCTCGTTCCACACCGGGAAGAAAAAGGTTATCGCCTTTTCCAAAGCCTTCCACGGACGGACTTCGGCGGCCGTGAAAGTGACCGACAATCCCAAAATCGTAGCGCCCATCAACGACACTTTCGAGGTGGCCTTCCTTCCGCTCAACGACATCGAACGGGTAAAAGCCGAGATGGCGGCAGGCGACGTGTGCGCCGTAATCATCGAAGGAATACAAGGCGTAGGCGGTATACAAATGCCCGAAGTGCAATTCTTGAAAGCGTTGCGGGAGGCTTGTACCCAACACGGCGTCGTACTCATTCTCGACGAAGTACAGTCGGGGTACGGCCGTACCGGTAAATTCTTCGCCCACCAGCACGCCGGCATACGTCCCGACTTGATTACCATGGCCAAAGGTATGGGCAACGGCTTCCCCATCGGAGGTGTGCTTATCAGCCCCGACTTCACCCCTGTTTACGGTATGTTAGGAACCACATTCGGCGGGAATCACTTAGCTTGTACAGCCGCTTGTGCCGTCCTCGATGTCATGGAAAATGAGAAGCTGGTCGAGAATGCCGCTACCGTGGGAGAGTACCTCATCTCGCAACTCAAAACCATACCGCAAATCAAAGAGGTACGCGGTAAAGGGCTGATGATAGGGCTCGAATTCGACTATCCCGTGAAAGAGTTGCGCCATAAACTGCTGTTCGAACAACACGTATTCACCGGAGCCTCGGGCACAAACGTAATCCGTCTGTTGCCGCCCCTGTCGTTATCGAAAGAACAAGCCGATTGTTTTATCGGTAAACTTAAAAATATACTCACATGAAAATAACCATTATAGGAGGCGGGAATATGGGTGGAGCCATAGCCCGCGGGTTGGCACAAAGTACCTTTGTTATCCCGGACGACATCACCGTAAGCAACCGGGGAAAAGAGAAACTGGATTTACTCAAAACATTCAACCCGTCGATTCATACCACGACCGACAACAAAGAGGCAATCAAAAATGCCGATATTATTATTTTGGCGGTGAAACCGTGGGTGCTCGACAGCGTAGCCATCGACATACGTAAAGCGCTCGACCTGCCCCGGCAAATCATCGTATCGGTTGTAGCCGGAGCCACCATCGAACGCCTTGCCGGACTTTTCGCATCAGCCGATGCCCTCCCTGCAATCGTCCGCGCCATGCCCAACACAGCCATCGCCGTCCGACAAAGTATGACACTCCTTACACCTTACAATGCGGTACCCGAGCAGGTCGATTGCATTCGGGAAATGTTCGACAGCGTAGGAAAAAGTTTGATTGTCGACGAAAGCCTCATGACAGCCGGCACAGCCCTCTGTTCTTGCGGCACAGCCTTTGCCATGCGCTACATAAGAGCGGCCATCGAAGGTGGTATAGAAATGGGATTTTATCCCAAAGACGCGGCCTTGCTCGTAGAACAAACAGTAAAAGGTGCTGCAGAGCTGCTGCTCGCCAGCGGCAACCACCCCGAAATAGAAATAGACAAGGTAACCACTCCCGGCGGTATCACCATCAAAGGCTTAAACGAAATGGAAGCTGCCGGCTTTTCGGCAGCCGTAATCCGAGGGCTTAAAGCCTCCAAATAAAAGAATCCGATTGCTGGGGAAATTTTACATATCGTAGAATTTATCCAGCAATTTCTTTTTATACATCTTACTGATTTTAAGTTCCGATACTTTATTGAACGGCGGTAATAACGTACAGCTATTCTCCGAAATAATATACAAATAATTGATATTGATAATATACGATTTATGTATTTGTATAAATTCGGGAGCATAGCTCAAAATCGTATCGGCCGTTGTTTGATGTTTAAGGATAAAGTATTGCAGGCTATTCAGCACCACTTTCCACAACTTACGGTCCGAATCATACTTGAAATAACCTATATTTTCGGGACGGACAATAAGTTTGTCGTTGGTAATGGTCGTAATCAATACAGACTTAACCGAAAGCGGCATCCATCTCGACGGCGAATTCTGCCGCAAGAGATTGTCCTTGCCCTCCCTGTGCAGATAAAACCTATTCATTACCAATGACAATTCGTTTTCATTAACAGGCTTCAACAAGAAATCAAAAGCCTGCAACCGCAAAGCCTGCAACAAATACTTCTCGTATGAAGTATAAAATACGACCTTCATATCCCAATCGATATTCTTGTCGAGCGAAGACAAGAAATCCAATCCCGAAATATCCGGCAACTCTATGTCGAGAAACAACAAATCGGGTTTATATTTCATAACGGCATTCCTACCCCCCTCGCCATTGTGCGCGGTAGCCACTATCTGCACATCGGAAAACGCTTTCAACCGCTCGGTCAAAACAAGTACCGACGGATTATCGTCATCGATAATTAGCGTATTAATCATGGTATCCATACTTATTCATTCATATCGAAATTATATCCATCGGGGATAACCAACAATGCCCGACAACCCTGTTCCCCATCAGGGCCGTGATAATCACACAAATCAAATCTCATATGACGTTTATTACGGGTATTAAGCAACTGTATAATTTGCGAAACAACCCTCAACCCAGTTTGCGATTTGTCCCTGCCACTCTGCAAAACCGGTAAAGGACCGTTGTTAAGTACCTCGATCTGGATTGCATCCTCCCGGTGGAGGACTTGTACGGTCAAGTGCTTATCTGCCTCGCGAGGCAGCGACTTCAATCCGTGTTTTATCGCATTCTCGACAAATATCTGCACCATCATCGAGGGCAAGCGCACCTCGTTCAAGTCGACATCCTCGGCAACCGATACCTTATATTCGAAATTGCCGCCCAACGATTCCCCTTCGACCGCCACATACAAATTGATAAAATCCAACTCCTCGCGAAGCGTTGTACAAAAAACACTCGCCAACGACTGCCCTTGCCGAAGCATATCGACCAATACGCCCAACGACGAAGGACGCCCCTCTTGCCGGGCCAGCAACTCATGGTTAAGGGCATTATAAATAAAATGCGGAGTAATGCGGTTACGCGCATTTTCCATCTTCATGGAAACGATTCGGCGAAGCATTTGCTCCTCACGCAACTTTACCTGCTTACGATGATAAAAATACCACATCACCAGAGCCAATACAACGGCTGTTATCCCAGCCAACAGCGCATAGATTCTCATCAACTCGGCTTCCTTATCGCTAATAACCAAATATTGGTTCAAGATAGTAGCATCGCGCTCATAACGCATTCGCACCTCGGCCGTTTTCATTCTTACCCGCTCGTTACGCAACGAATCGGATAGGGTAGTATATGCTTCCTCGTATTCAAAAGCCCTCTTCCAATCGGACTTAGCCACATAAAACCGTTTCAAAAAATCCAATCGCAACAATCCTTGTTCCGAACGCATCTCGGTTGTAAATGGATATCGGGCAACCAGTTCATCGGCTTTGCGGAAATCGTGTTCTTGCAAGGCAAGTTCCATTTGCTGCGTATGAAGATGATCCAGTGCCATTTCGTTATACCCACTCGACCCGAAATATTCCAAAGTTTCACCAATCAAAGGTTTTGCCTTCTCCGGCTCATGCAGTTTCAAATAAATATCCGACAGATTGGCTTTACAAAAATGCCGTTCCCACTCCATATCGGGATGTTCTTGCAAAAAAGAATCGAGTTGGAGAAAAGTCTCCAACGCCCGCTGGTAATCCTCTTGATAAAAATAATCGTTCCCTCGGCTATTCAGGTAATTGAACTGCTCATAGAGCATCATCAAATCCCACAACTCACCGCATTTGTCCCACCAAATAGCGCTCTGTTCGAAATCGCGAAGGGTCGTATAAGTCGCCGCCAAGCCGCTGTACAGCGGGATATAATTCTCTTTGGCAGTATGAATGGAGTCGGCCAATGCAATTGCTCGTCGGTAAGTCATGGCGCTCATAGACAAATCGCCGCTAAACTTATAGGCATCGGCCAAGTTGGCATAACACAACATTTGTTCCTCCACATCGGTATTCATCTCGGCATAACGGCAAGCCTCCTTTTGATAAAACAGCATCGAATCGGAATCAAAAACAAATTGTGTATAATATAACCCCTTTGCCTGCATACTTTTAATCATCAACCTATTGCGCAATTCGGTAAAAGGTTCTTTCGACACATAACGAACAACACTGTCGGTACTGAGCATCATCGAATCGGGTTGAGCCGTATAAAAATAACGCACCATGTCTTGTACCACAAAATTATAATACTCGTCGCTGTCCCGAGCTTCGGCCTTACCTTGCCGGATTGCCTTCTCGATAAAAGAGATATTGCGAGTACGCAACGAATCTTTTATCGCCTGATTAATTTGATCGAACGACGTTTCGTCCGATTTTCGGGTGGAACAGCCACTCCCAATTAAAACAAATAACAAGATTATTGCCGAAAATCTCCCCAAATGTATTTTTCTCATGGATTAAAACTTATCTTCTTAAAAACACAGCCTAAGAATACAAGGAATTACCGCACGATAAAACAACTCACTCCCTCTTCTGAAAAGACTGTGTAAACAAAAAACGGACGTCCCTGCTCAGGAATCCCGAATATTACTTATTTTATCTTAAAGCAAATGTACAAAAAAAATTTCTCACCGCTCCCAATAGCTTATAAAAATAGACCTGTCAGCGCCTATTTTTTACCTTTTATCCACGAAACAGGCCTGTTATATAAAAAGTCGCATACCATACTATTGCCGAATTACCTTTATACGCTTACCTTTGACTATCATTTAAGTTACCTAAACAGCCTATTTTAAGGCACTGGATTTGTTCATTTTGGAGGGGACATAAGTACGGGAATATCTATGAGAATATGAATATCATATCTCATAATTTAAACATTTAATTTGCAAGATAGAGATTAATTTGCCTCATTCGGCAAAATTTACTTCGACAGGATTCACAAAACTCTCTATGCTCGCAATGGCGGAACAAAGTTTTCCATACGACACAAAATTAGTTCCGTTCGAAGAAGCAGCAACACTCCCGTATTTTTATACATGGGCTCTCTATCGCGAAAGAGAGCCCATTTTTTATTTACTTTCAATAATTTATCCCACTCTTTATTCCAACAAACTTTTTATTTTCTCTCCAATTGACTATCTTTGTAAAAGAAAGATAGATAGAATGTAATTGGGTTTGACAAATTGAGGAACTTCGGTTCCCATGTGCTCCCTCATTCTTCCATCGTTATATAAAAACTTAATTTTCAATTATTTATCATGTCTGTAAATAAAGTTATCTTAATAGGAAACGTAGGGAAAGACCCCGAAGTGCGATACCTCGAAAACAACGTGTGCGTGGCCAACTTTACCTTAGCAACCACCGAACGGGGTTATACAACCCAAAATGGAATACAAATACCCGACAAAACCGAATGGCACAACATCGTTGCTTGGCGAGGATTGGCCGAAGTTGCCGAAAAATATGTGCGCAAAGGCACCCAACTCTATATCGAGGGGAAAATCCGCACGCGTTCATGGGAGGACCAAAACAAGATACGCCGCTATACGACCGAAATTTATGTCGATAATATGGAACTGCTCGGACGCCGAGATGGCCAATCGGCTGTATCGCCCTCTCCTACCGCTCCTCAGGCGCAAAACAATCCCGGACCGAGCAATACGGTATATACAGCCCCCGTCGAAAATAGTAGCGACGACGATTTGCCATTCTAATATAATATTGTAATTTTGCGAGAAAATTAACAGGCGCCCCGGTATAGCCTTTCTCAAACAAACAGAGGGAGATACGGACAAATAGAGCTATTTGAACCGCGCCTATTGTTTAACTAATTTTATTATTTCTTGGATCCTGACTCATATTTATCGGCCATCTGTTCGGTCATAGAAATCACTCCTCCTTCGGGAGGAGCCATTTTGGCAATTATATTAGCCGCATTATTCTTGTGCGTTTCGGCATTCGTTTCGGCTTCTGAAATCGCCTATTTCTCCCTGTCGCCCGAAGAATTACAAGAATTCGAAGAGGACACACCTGCCAACGTATCTATCAAAAAACTATTGGCACGCCCCGAGCACCTCTTGGCTACCATACTCATAACCAACAATTTGGTAAATGTAGCCGTAGTTATTCTTTGTAATCTGTTCTTCTCGGAAATTCTTCACCTCCACAGCGAATTGTTGAATTTTATATTTCAAACCATTCTGTTGACTTTTCTGTTACTTTTGTTCGGAGAAGTGATTCCTAAATTCTATGCCAACCAAAAAACCATCGACTGGGTAAAACGGAGCTACCGAGGGCTTACGTTGTTGGAAAAAATATTCTCTCCGATGGCCCTTATTTTGGTAAACTCGACCAACATTGTCAACAAACGCATTTCCCGAAAGAGTACAAACATTTCGATGAACGAACTTTCACAAGCGTTGGAAATGACCAATGTCGAAGCCAACGACGAAAAAGAGATGCTCGAAGGGATTATCAAATTCGGCGGAAAAACGGTACAAGAAGTAATGACCGCCCGGGTTGATATAACCGACATCGAAATCCGTACCAGTTTCAAAAAATTACTCGACACGATTATCGAAACCGGATACTCGCGACTACCCGTCTACGACACCACCGAGGACGACATCAAAGGAATCATTTACAGCAAAGACCTGTTGCCCTACATCGGGCAGGACGATTCGTTCGACTGGCGTAAGCTCATGCGACGAGCCTACTTCGTCCCCGAAACCAAAATGATCGACGACCTGCTCGAAGAGTTCCGTACGAAAAAAATCCACATGGCTATCGTCGTCGACGAGTTTGGCGGCACATCGGGAATCGTTACGATGGAAGATATTTTGGAAGAGATCGTAGGCGATATCAGCGACGAATACGACGAAGAGGAAAAAAACTACATCAAACTCGACGAGAACAACTATATCTTCGAAGGGAAAACGCTCCTAAACGATTTCTATAAGATCACGGGGCTCAACGAAGCTGAATTCGACGACAAAGCCGAGGATGCCGAAACTTTGGCAGGATTGATCCTCGACATCAAAGAAGATTTCCCGAAAACAAACGAACAAATCGTTTACGGAAGATGTAAATTTTTAGTCCTCGAATTGGACAAACGGCGTATCGGGAAAGTAAAAGTCACCATAGAACCTACACCCGACGAATAAACAGGTTGGAGCATGAACAACCCCAAGAGTACCCAACTGCACAAAATTCTGCTTGCTGCGCTTGCTTTCATCGTGGCAAGTACCACTTTTTCGGCCTGTCGCAGGAAATACACACCGCTGCCCGACGGTTACTTTCGCATAGATCCATACCCCGAATCGTACCAGCGAACCTCGTTGCTGCAACCCTTCATCTCATTCGAAGTTTCCGATAGCGCTACCGTCGTCCTTCGTAACGACACCTCACAGCATAAAAACAGTGCGCTATGGCTTGATATTCGCTACCCGCGGTATAGAGCGACCCTCTATTGCAGCTACCATCTTTTGCGGAACAACCTCGACCAATTGCTTGCCGAGAGTAAAGAATTGGTGTACCGGCAAAGCATACGCCCCGACGCCATACGAGCCGGGAGCTACGAAGACGACCAACAAAAAATCTACGCCACCCTATACGACCTCTCGGCCGAAAGCGCAACCCCAATCCAATTTGTAGCGACCGACAGCACCCGATATTTGTTGAGAGGAGCGCTATATTTCGACGAACCCGGCAAAAGCGACTCCATCGCTCCCGTAGTCGATTACCTCACCCAAGAGATTATTCACTTGATCGAAAGCATAGAAACCCCTGCCCGATAAAATGCCTTTTCACCAATACATATCAACAGCTTTCGGAGCGACCATTGCCCTATGGCAACTCACCGAAAATGAGCAGGAACTTGCGTCTTTACTATCCGAAGAAGCACGAAACGGAATCGCAATCGAAACAACTTCGAGCAAAAGATTTTGCGAACGGGCGGCTACACGCTTATTGCTAAACAAAATAAAAGAGACCCACGAAGCCCGCATAGCATATACACCCGAAGGCAGTCCCTACATGACCGACCGCCCCGGCTACCTATCTATCTCCCATACGAAAGGCTGGGTAGCCGTAGCCTACCACCCGACCGTTCCCATAGGTATAGACATCGAACTGCTTGGCGACAAAGTGGGGAAAGTAGCGCCACGGGTATTCAACGCAAAAGAACTTACGGCATACGCATCGGATGCCCTCCGAAACGCCCAGTGGCTCCACCTTTGCTGGTCGGCCAAAGAAGCGCTCTTTAAAGCCATACCCGAGAGCGGTATCGACTTCCGGGAACACCTACACGTATCGGCGCCTCCGTCTTTGGGCAACGAAGGTTTGTTTACAGCTCGCGAAAGCCGCACCCTCGCAGCCAAAGAATACACCCTTTGGTATCGAATCTTCGATACTTTTGTAGCGGTATGTGCCGTTCCGCTACAATAATTCGGCTTTAAATCCGGCTGCACGCACCGCCTCGACTACCTTCTCGGCCGGCACATCGGCGTTAACCGTCAAAATTCTATCGGGGGTCGACAAATCCAAATTCCATTGTTCGGGTGCCAAAAACACATTCAACTGCTCGGCTATCTTAGCCACACAACCGGCACATTTCGCCGAAGTTTTTACCTGTATCATCTCGTTTTTATTTTATCTTATTATACATATATATTAATAGTAAATTCAGATTTTAAAACTTTTTAAGCCGGGAATCAATCAACTCATCGGGAATAATTACGCGTATACTGTCGGATAACAGATTGATCATTTGTTCTCGACGAATAATTAACTGAATTATTTTCGTAACCGCAGGCTGTTGAGTATAACCGACACCGAACTGAATGCCATCGCCGCACTCGCCCACATTGGGGTAAGCAGAATTCCCAAAGGGAACAATACACCGGCCGCAATCGGGATACACACCACATTATAGCCAAACGCCCAAAAAAGATTCTCACGGATAATCCTAACGGTCTTACGCGACAAAGCTACCGTTTTCGGCAAAAGGGTCAAATCCGAGTTCATCAAAGTCACCATAGCCACGTCCATCGCCACATCGGTACCCTTGCCCATTGCTACGCTCACGTCGGCACGGGCCAATGCTTGCGAATCGTTAATGCCGTCACCCACCATGGCGACACATTTCCCCTGCTGTTGCAGATTCACGACAAACTGTTCCTTGTCGTCGGGCAACACATTCCAGCGATAGTGGTCTATACCAGCCGCTTGTGCAATCTCCAAAGCGGACGACTCTTTATCGCCGGTAAGCATATAAACCTCCACACCACACTGTTTCAACTGAGCCACCGCCTCTTTCGATGTAGGTTTCAAAGTATCTTTCACTTCGAAAGTTGCCAATAAGGAATGGGCGTTCCCGAAATAGACCGTATACGAATCGGGCAAAACAGTATCCCCGTTCAACCGCTCGACTGCCATCGCCTTGTTTCCAATCCAAAATGGAGCACCGCCATATTCACACACCACACCTTTCCCCGTAATACTCTCGAAGGCCGATATATCGGTGGGTATAATCCCTTTTTGACGCAAATGCTCGACCAACGACAAAGCCAACGGGTGTTCCGAACGCACCTCGGCCGCCAGCAACACCGGGGCATAGCGTTCGAAATCGGGATAGAGTTTCTCGCTCACCACCCGAGGAGCTCCCTCGGTAAGCGTGCCCGTCTTATCCAATACGACAGCATTCACCCGACACATATTTTCCAATGCGAAAGCATCCTTAATAAGGATATGTTGTTGTGCCCCTTTACCGATTCCTACCGTCAAAGCTGTGGGCGTGGCCAAACCAAGCGCACACGGGCAAGCGATAACCAATACCGAAACCGCCGACAATAACGCATGAGGGAACATACCCCAGCCAGCAACAACAAGCCAAATGACAAACGTAAACACCGAGAGCACCATAACCGTCGGGACAAAGACAGCCGCCACTTTATCGACCAAACCTTGTACAGGAGCCTTACTCCCCTGAGCCTCCCGTACCATACGCACCATACGAGCCAATACCGTATCGCTGCCCGATGCCTCCACTTTCAAGAGAAATGCGCCTCGCTGATTCAGGGTCCCGGCAAGCACACGGTCTCCCGGTTGTTTTTCCACGGCCTCCGACTCTCCGCTAATCATGCTCTCATCTACAAAAGAGCCACCGTCCCACACTATGCCATCGACCGGTATCTTCTCGCCGGGACGCACGCTCACCCGATCGCCAAGCCGAAGCATGGCTACCGGCACATCACGTTCTTCCCCCTTTTCGTCCACCAACCGGGCCGTATCGGGTTGTAACTCCATAAGCGAACGAATAGAAGCTGAGGTGCTTTGTTTAGCCCTAGCCTCCAACAATTTACCCGTAAGCACAAAAGCAATAATCATCGACACCGCCTCGTAATAAACGTGAGGTGTCAATCCCATAGAGTTCCAAAACGAAGGATATATTGTAGTAAATAAACTGAAAAGAAACGACACTGCCGTACTCAACATTACCAATGTATCCATATTGGCTCGTCCTCGTTTGGCAGCCCTCCACCCCGAAACATAGAACGAACGTCCTAAATACAACACCGGTAACGTCAATACCATCAATACCCATGCAAGGGCCGAAGACGGATTGTGAAAAATCATCGATAACACCATTACCGGGATACCAAAAATCCAAGCCCCTGCCGTACGTCGTTTCAACGCTCTATAATTGCGCTGCTCTGCATCAGCCGCATCGGCTTCGGCGTTCTCCGAAATGACCAAGTCGTAACCGGCAGCACGGACTGCCGCCTGTATCTCGGTCAACGAAATTTTTTGGGGATCATAAACCACTTGTAAAGTATTGGCCGAAAAATTTACCGTCGCTTCACCGACTCCCGCCAATCCTCCGACCGTTTTCTCGACCGTAGCCGCACACACGGCACAACTCATCTCCAATACGGGAATTACTTGTTTCTCCATACGTCCAATAGTTACCGGAAATAAAACCTAAACAACCCACGCCCCTAATTGGCTCACCAAACGTCCGATGGGATATGGAATCAAGCGTCGGCACCTTCGTCGAGAGACTGCGGCATTGTACACTTACCGTTCAACACGGCACCCGGCTCAATAGCCAACCGGCGAGTTTGAATATCGCCCTCAATGGAAGAGGTCGCTTTCAACACCAACATCTCGGCCACCATCACATTACCCGTAATGCGGCCCACAACCTCGGCATTTACAGCCACCACATCGCCTATCACCCGACCGGTTTCACCAACAACGACCTTGCCCTGACACTCCAAACGGCCTTCGAGCGTACCGTCTATGCGAATATCTTTTTGCGAAACAATCTTTCCTACGATAGTCGTCTCGGCTGTGAGCGCATTATGCGACATCCCCGAAAAATTATTATCCTTTGCCATAATCTCAATCTCGTTTTATTTTCCGAAGGGAATCTCCCCCAAAATCAAATTGCGACCCTTCTCCGCTCAAACAGAGAGAATTTATACTCACATTGCAAAAATAGAAAGAATCTACCAAAATCGCCAATTTTCTATCTCATAATCATTTCGAAAAATAGACAACACCTTTAAAATAAAACACGGCCGAATGTTTTTTTTGACTAAAAACTCGAAACCGTGTTTCGTAAAACCTTTTTTTCGAAAGAGAGGAAGGCAGAAAAAAGCTTACCTTTATTATTAATAATGTATTAATGGGAATGTGACTCTTCGGCTATGGTAAGAACAATACCCATCTCCTCAATACGTTTAGCCGTAGCAGGCGGAATTTTCGAATCGGTAATAATTTGGTCTATATCTTCCATATCGGAAATCTTACTGAATCCCCTTCGCCCGAATTTCGACGAATCGGCCAAAACAATAACCTTCTGTGCCGTCTGCATCATAACTCTATTAAGACTGGCCTCCATCATATCGGTTGTTGTAATTCCAAAATCCAAATCGATGCCATCTACCCCGATAAACAATTTACTGCACGAAAAATCGGATAGTGCAGCTTCGGCATACTTGCCGACAACCGACAAACTGCTATGTCGTAAGATTCCACCTAACTGAATGATATCTATATTTTTATCTTTCGACAAAATAAGAGCCACTTGAAGCGATGCAGTAATGACTGTCAACTTATCGGTCGTTTGAATACATCGGGCCAAAGCATGCATAGTCGTTCCCGAAGCAATCAGTATCGAATCCTTTTTTGTAATCATACTGGCGGCTTGCATTCCGATAAGCCGTTTTTCTTCGATATAAAACTTTTCCTTTTCGTTTACGTTTCGATCGTTTATATATGGATTGATCAAAATAGCCTTCCCATGATTACGATACAGCTTCTTTTCTTTTTCCAAATCGGTTAAATCCTTTCGGATTGTTACCGAAGAAACATTCAGGTGATCGGCCAATTCTGTAACAAGGATAGAGTTATGCTGCATTAACAAGTCCAAAATAATGGCGTGTCTCTCTTCTTTTGTCATAATAAAGGTTATTTATTTCTTTTGCAAGTTACTTTAATCCCAAAGAATAAGTGACTTTTTTTCTGTTAAAAGAACTGAATATAATATAGTTTGCTTTTGATATATTATATGTTTCATAGCATATTTTTCCTATAAAAACCGCCTTTTTACGTTTCATTTCGAAAAATATTACACTTATATTACAAAAATATTACGCAAAAGTTTCGTTTATATAAAAAAACTACATATTTTTGTTGCGCAATGAAACACACAAAGTTTTATAGCAACAAGATGATTATATAAAAACCATGAAGGATTTCAACGACAAAAACAACGAATTTGACGTTATCGTTATTGGTGGCGGCATAACAGGTGCAGGTACTGCACGCGACTGTGCTTTGCGCGGAATGAAAGTGTTGCTAGTCGAGCGGTTCGACTTTGCAGCTGGCGCAACCGGACGCAACCACGGTTTACTTCACAGCGGTGCCCGTTATGCAGTAACCGACAAAGAATCGGCTGCCGAATGTATCAAGGAAAATATGATTCTTCGAAAAATCGCCAAACATTGCGTCGAAGAAAACAACGGATTGTTTATTTCCCTCCCCGAAGATGACATCAATTTTCAATCGAAATTTGTCGAATCGTGCCATGCAGCAGGAATTGACGCACAAATAATCGACCCTGCCGAAGCCCGTCGCATAGAACCCTCGGTCAATCCCACACTAATTGGGGCCGTCAAAGTTCCCGACGGTTCCGTCGACCCTTTCCGTCTGACATTGGCCAACATTATCGACGCCAAAGCACATGGCGCCAAAATTTTGGTTTATCACGAAGTAATAGAGATTATCAAAGAGCAAGGCCGTGTAATAGGGATAACGGTTGTCAACCATAAAACCAAAGAGACCCATAAATATTATGCCCCTCTAACCATCAATGCCGCCGGAATTTGGGGCCACGGCATTGCCGAAATGGCCGGTGTAAAAGTTGGTATGTACCCTGCCAAAGGATCATTGCTGATTTTCGGACATCGGGTAAACAACATTGTGCTCAACCGCTGTCGCAAACCGGCCGATGCCGACATATTGGTTCCCGGCGATACCATCTGTTTGATTGGAACCACTTCGAGCCATGTCGGGTTCGACGAAGTTGATAACATGAGAGTAACCTCGGAAGAGGTCGACTTACTGCTCCGTGAAGGACAGAAATTGGCCCCCGCATTGGCAACGACCCGCATTCTGCGTGCATACGCAGGTGTTCGTCCTTTGGTAGCTGCCGATAACGATCCTTCGGGACGAAACATCAGCCGCGGCATTGTCCTGCTCGACCATGAAACTCGCGACGGAGTATCGGGGTTTGCAACCATAACCGGAGGGAAATTGATGACCTACCGTTTAATGGCCGAATGGGCTACCGATTTGGCTTGCAAAAAATTAGGTATCGACAAAGCTTGCGTAACGATGTCCGAGCCGCTCCCGGGGTCCCGCGGAGAAGAACCGCTGCCCAAAGGAAAAACATACGACCTTTCGAACCGAATCAAACGTTCGACCGTAGGTCGCCACGGCGATATGGCTTCGAAAATCGCTTCGGACAACGAGTTCGACAACAGTTTGGTTTGCGAATGCGAAGACGTATCGGTAGGCGAAGTGCAATATGCATTAAAAGAACTCGATGTTCACAACATGGAAGATTTGCGCCATCGCACCCGAGTGGGTATGGGAACCTGTCAAGGCGAACTCTGCGCCTGCCGGGCAGCCGGACTGTTGAGCGAAGCCCACAATTGCGCCCATCAAGCCAAAGCCGATTTAGCCAAATTCCTGAACGAACGGTGGAAAGGAATGTACCCCGTAGCTTGGGGCGAAGCATTGAGAGAGAGTGAATATACCCAATGGGTATACAGCGGGATATGTGGAATGAATAAAATGGAAGAAAAATGAAATTCGATACGGTAATTATTGGTGGCGGATTAGCCGGATTGACTTGCGGCATACGCTTGCAAAACCGAGGATTTAAATGTGCTATTGTCTCGGCCGGACAAAGTGCTTTGCATTTTTCTTCGGGATCATTCGATTTGTTGAACGAATTGCCCGACGGAACAGCCGTGACAAACCCCGAAGAAGCAATCCACTCACTCGACAAAAAACACCCCTATGCCAAGATAGGAGACAAATTCCCGTTCTATGCCCAAGAGGCCAAGCAAATGCTGTTGGATGCGGGAATCGATGTGCGAGGCGACTCAAAACAAAATACCTATCGTATTACGCCTATGGGAACAACCATGCCCACATGGCTTACGTTGGCCGATTTTAATCCCCTGAAAAGTTCGAACGAAGTAATCGGCAAAAAAATATTGCTGGTAAACATCGCCGGATTTCTCGATTTCAACACCAAATTCGTAGCCGACGCCTTCGAAGGGAACGGAGCAGAATGTAAAATCATATCGATCTCTCTTCCCGAATTTGAGAAATTGCGTCAAAGTCCTACGGAAATGCGTTCGGCAAACATCGCCCGCGTCATGGAGAACGAGAATACGCTCAATGCGTTGGTGAGCCAACTCAACGAGAAAGCCCAATCGTTCGACGTAGTAGCATTGCCCGCCGTATTCGGGTTATCCTCGCCGGAACCGATTCAAACACTCAAACAAAAAATAAAAACCCCCGTATGTATCATTCCCACCATGCCCCCTTCGGTTCCGGGAATCCGCACTCAAAAACGGCTCCGCCGCGTATTTGAATTAGCCGGAGGCTTTTATATGTTGGGCGACAGTGTGATAAATGCCGAAATAGGCGACGGGAAAGTCTACAACGTCTCTACGGTAAACCACGGCGACATAGCCCTGTATGCCGACAATTTTGTACTTGCTTCGGGCAGCTTCTTCAGCAACGGATTATGTGCAAGCATGGACGGCGTAGCAGAACCGGTATTCGGTGCCGACGTCGATTTCGATCCTAATCGCAGTACATGGTACAACGCTTCGATTTTCGAAGCACAACGATACAGGACGTTTGGTGTAGCCACCGACGAACATTTCAGAATCAAAGTTAACGGGAAAATTCAAGATAATGTATATGCAATCGGCTCTGTTTTAAGCGGGTTCGACGCACTTCAAGAGGGTTGTGGAGCCGGGGTTTCTTTGTTAACAGCATTATACGTGGCCGATAATTTGAAAAAATAGAGTAGAGCTATGAATATGCAACAATACAATATCAGCGACAATAATTTTGAACAGTGCATCAAATGTACCGTTTGTACAGTCTATTGTCCGGTCGTTCCCGTAAACCCCAATTATCCGGGGCCTAAGCAAGCAGGGCCCGATGGGGAACGTTTGCGACTGAAAAGAGGTGAATTTTTCGACGAAGCTCTTAAATACTGTTTGAACTGCAAACGTTGTGAAGTAGCCTGTCCCTCTAATGTGCGCATAGGCGACATCATTCAACTGGCTCGTATCAAATACAGCAAGAGCAAACCCACCCTGCGCGACATGATTTTGGCCAATACCGATATCGTCGGAACCATGTCGTCGGCATTTGCCCCCATTGTCAACACAACAGTGGCTCTGAAACCGGTAAAAATGGTCATGGACGGCGTTCTGAAAATCGACCGTCACCGCACATTCCCCAAATATGCAGGTCAAACGTTCGTTAGCTGGTTCAAAAAAGAAGCTCAGGCCAAGCAAGATTTTTACCCCCATCACGTAAGTTTCTTCCACGGTTGCTATATCAACTACAACTATCCGCAATTAGGCAAGGATTTGGTGAAAGTAATGAATGCCATCGGATATGGCGTACATCTGCTCGAAAAAGAGAAATGCTGCGGCGTAGCCCTCATCTCAAACGGGCTCATCAACCAAGCCAAGAAACAAGCCGAAATCAATATCGAATCCATTCGCAAATCGGTAACCGAAGAGAATCGTCCGGTAATAGCCGCCTCGTCGACCTGTACCTTTACCATTCGCGACGAATATCCCCATCTGCTGAACGTCGAGAACGGCGACGTACGCAATGCCATCGAATTGGCCACTCGATTCATCTACCGGCTAATCGAATCGGGCAAAGTACAAATCAAGTATCGCAACACCGAAAAAGTGCGAATAGCCTACCACACGCCCTGCCACATGGAGAAACTGGGCTGGGGCTTCTACTCCATAGAGATGTTGCGCCACATTCCCAATGTCGAACTGGTGGTTTTGGACTCGCAATGCTGCGGCATAGGCGGAACCTACGGATTCAAAAAAGAGAACTACAACACATCGCAAGGCATAGGAGCCTCGCTCTTCCGCCAAATAGAAAACTCGGGAGCCCAGTTCGTTGCCACCGATTGCGAAACCTGCAAATGGCAAATCGAAATGTCGACACCTTACAAAGTGAAACACCCGATCTCCATCTTAGCAGAAAATATCGACTTCGAAGAGACACAGAAACTAAACAAATAATTATTTATAACCCTTACATTAAAATCTAATTATCATGTGGAACTTTATGGCACCACCTGCCCATAAGCCGGAACTGCCGGCCGACCAAATAGACTCACGCTATAAACAGCTGAGATGGCAGGTATTTTTAGGAATCTTTATTGGTTATGCGGGTTATTACATTGTCCGTAAGAATTTTTCCATGGCCATACCCGAGTTGGCTCAGTTTGGCTATGAAAAAGGCGAATTAAGCATTGTATTGTCGATGAACGCAATCGCTTACGCCTTGTCGAAATTCTTAATGGGTAGCGTATCCGACCGTAGTAATGCACGCATATTCCTTCCCTTAGGATTGATTCTTGCTGCAATATCGATGATGTTTATGATCGTTCCCGTTGTCGCATTCGGTCCCGAGAACAAAGGTTGGGCAATACTGATGATGGCCGCGCTGAACTTCCTCGTAGGTTGGTTCAACGGTATGGGCTGGCCTCCGTGCGGACGTGTGATGACACACTGGTTCTCTGTAAAAGAGCGCGGAACTAAAATGGCAATTTGGAACTGTGCCCACAACGTAGGCGGCGCACTGGTAGGCCCGATGGCCGTTTACGGTGCAATATGGTTTGGCTCGTGGTTCTACGGAGCCGACACAACCCACTACTTCCTGATCGGTACTTACGTATTCCCCTCGGCCGTAGCTATTCTCATCGCACTCTTTGCCTATGTATTGATTCGCGACACCCCGCAATCCTGCGGTCTGCCCTCGATCGAGAAATATCGCAACGACTACCCGAAAAATTACAGCGCAAAACAAGAAGAGGTATTGACCACCAAAGAAATCTTCTTCAAATATGTGCTCAACAACAAAATGTTGTGGTTCATCGCCATTGCCAATGCTTTTGTTTACATGGTTCGGTACGGCTGTCTCGACTGGGCACCCACATTCCTGAAAGAAGCACAAGGTTACGATATTAAAGAGGCCGGTTGGGCATACTTCGCCTACGAATTTGCCGCCATTCCGGGAACACTGTTCTGCGGTTGGGTGAGCGACAAACTCTTCAAAGGCCGTCGCGCCATCACCACCATTATCTTTATGCTTATCGTAGCTGTATTTATCTTTACCTACTGGCAATTCTCCGACAACTATACAATCGTGACCCTCTCGCTCATCGCCATCGGATTCTTCATTTACGGACCGGTAATGTTGATTGGCGTACAGGCTCTCGACTTGGCTCCGAAAAATGCAGCCGGTACATCGGCCGGATTGACCGGATTCTTCGGATACTTCTTCGGTACCGCTATTTTGGCAAACATCGTGATTGGTTACGTAGCCGAACACGCCGGTTGGGACTGGACATTTATCCTCCTGTTGGCTGCCTGCTTGCTATCGGTATTCTTCGTAAGCTTCACCTATAAAGAAGAACAATACCTCATCGAACAACAAGGTAAAAACAAATAAGCTTCTAAACAGACGGTTGTGAGCTATAAAAACTGGCTCACAATCCGTCTCAATAAACCTATAAAATCTTTCTGTGAATTTTTATAACACAATAATCACCTTAAAATTTTATTCCATGCTAAAGAACCTGTTTAAATTAGGCATCACTTGCAGTGTTGCCGTGGTGGCTCTCTCTTCGTGTGAGAACCAAGATTTCACCAGCTTTAATACAGATGCAAAACGTATTGAAGTAAACACAATCTCCCCCGCAATGGCGAAAGTCCGCGACTATGTCCCCAAGTATGCCGTCATGGCTCACCGTGGTTCGACCTTTTGGGCTCCGGAAGAAACCGAGGCTGCTTGGCGCTGGGCTCGTGAAATGGGTGCCGACTATTTGGAGTCGGACTTGCAATGTACAAAAGACGGCGTGATCCTTGCCAATCACGATGATAACCTGAAACGTACGACCAATATCGAAAACGTGTATGGCGAATTGGTCCCCGAAAGCCGTAAAGCATTTTACATGAAACACGGGTTGTCTGAAAAAGAAGCCGAAGAACAAGTTGCCAAAGACAAGGCCTCGTTCCGTCCCTATTATTCGATGTCCTATATGTATGAAGAGTTGTTGGCCCTCGACGCCGGTACTTGGTTCAACGAATCGAGTCTGGAACAAGCTCGCCAATCTTTCTCCGACATCAAACAATACGTCTCCACGTTGGAAGACCAAATCCGTTATGCCGAAGGTAAAGTCATGAAACGCGATGCCAACGGCGAACGCATCTACACCATAACAGGGACATGGGATTCCAGCAACCCCAGAGACTGCTTAACATACACTTTTGAATACGAAGCAGACCCCGCCGATACAGGCAACCGCCCGGGTGTTTACATCGAGTTCAAAGAGTCGTGGCTAAATCCCAGCGACTTTGAGAAACGGGTATATGAAGAACTTGATCGCCTCGGTTGGAACATCATTACCAAACCTTGCGACGGTGTGCCTCACTATGTAAATGGTAAAGTAAACGTGGGTAACTCCAACGGTAAAGTAGTTCTCCAAACCTTCTCTCTCGAGAGCCTTCGCCGTACAGCTGAATATTTCAAAGGCAAAATCCCCATGTGTTTCTTGTTTTGGGAAGGTACAGCCGCTACCGACTTGAAATATGATACTCCCTCGGGATATGCATCGTTCATCAACTTGGGTTTGGAGCACAAAGCTCACATCATCGGCCCCTGTATCGCCGGTGCCCCCAACGACTATCCCGAAATGAACGCTCCGTGGCAAGCCTACCTCATCAGGAAAGCCGGTATGCTCAACCACCCCTATTCGTTCGACTCGTATGCCCAAATGGGTAAATACTTCGGCGAATATAACTGGGGAAATACCACCGAATTTGATGATCTATTGAAATCGGACATCAGCGGAAAAGCATTATCGACCAGCGTTTACGGTGATGGTGCATTTACAAACCGCTCCGAAATGACCTTGAAATATTTCATCGAACATGGCTTGCGCCCTGCTCCTGCGCCCCAAGATGTTCCCGATGCAGTTGAGACTCTCGAAAGATTGGGTTATTACAAATAAAAAAACAGAACTACTATTAAACACACAAAAAAGATAACAAGAATATGAAAAAATATATTTTAATACCGGTATTGGCAGCTCTGTCTTTTTCAGGAATGGTTGCTCAAGATTTCGACACAGATCCGGTTGTAAAGATTCAAAACGAAGACGTTAAATTCACCGTTGGTGCTCGTATGATGGAAGATGTGGCATACTATCACTCCGATTTCACTCCGGTTAAATCGGGTGCAGCCTTGACCGATGCCCGTATCCGCACCTCCATGACCTATAAAGATTGGTATTTCTACGCCGATTTTGACTTCTCAAAAGGAAAATTCGCTCAAAAGAACCTCTTCTTGCAATATTCTTTGAAAAGAGATCACGGTATCCATGCCTTCAAAGCCGGTTACTACAACAACCCGGCCTCGATGGGCAACAACACCAGCCGCGGAAGTCTGCACTTCATCTCCCGTGCGGCACCGGTAAACGCCATGTCTCCGGGTCGTGAACTGGGTCTCAGTTATATTTTCTATAACACCCATTTTTTCGCCAATCAAGGTATATTCGCCGAGAATATGTATAACGATCAACTTGCAGGATTCCAAGGTATGACATTCGGAGGCCGTTGGTTGTGGCGTCCCATCAACAACGAAAACAACACTTTCCACATCGGTGCTACGTTCCGTTATGCCAATATTGCTACCGGCGAAGTCTATAACAACACCTTGATGACCGAGTATACAATAGGTACATCATTGGAAACTTATGTCGATCCGACCAAACAATTCGTAACTGCCACTATGCCTTGGGCAAAAAATGTATATGACGTTACTGCCGAACTTCTTTACAAGAACGACAACTTCTTTGTTCGCGGTGAATACATGTACAAATATGTAACGAAAAAACGCGATGACCAAACTTTGTTCGAAGCCAACTTGGGGTCGATCGACTCTTGGGGATCACTGGCATCTTGGCAAAAAGGTAATCCGCTGGGATCGAACAAATTCCATGGTGGGTATGTAGAAGCCGGTTACAAGATCTTCGGTAAAGCGTACCAATACAGCAACTCCGATGGTCTTTTGAAAGGTTTGGACGGCAAAGCTTTGGAAATCGTTGCCCGTTACAGCTATGTAGGCTTGAACGACATCGTATCAGGAGAGCGTTATGTATTGGGCCGCGACCAATACTATCCCGACGGTGTTTTGGCCGACTATCCTGCAACTTCGTTGAGCATCGGTGGCGGTAACATGCACTCGGCTACTCTCGGCGTAAACTATGCCTTCAACAAGTTCGCTCAATTCATGGTAAGCTACACTTACAATATGTTGGATCGCGACAAATATGCTTACGACGAAAACTTCCACACTATCCAAGCACGGTTGATGTTCCAGTTCTAAAATAAGTTCCCCCTAACTCGATAATATAATCGAGCATAAAAAGGCTGTCGAGACGACAGCCTTTTTTGTATCTTTGCCCAAAAGATTTTTTATGAAAACAGCCATTCACATCGGGTCGATGCGTTTCTATGCACACCACGGCGTACTCACACAGGAGCAAACAGTGGGAAACTATTTTACGGTAGAGACGACCCTCTACACCGATTTCTCCCAAGCACTCGTATCGGACGAACTGTCCGACACGGTCAACTATGCCGAAGTGTATAAAACCATAGCCGACGAGATGGCTCACCCCTCGCGCCTGCTCGAACACGTGGCCGGCCGCATAATCGCTGCCATCGATCGACAATTTCCACAAATTACCGGCGGCATACTCACCGTCACAAAAGAAAAGCCACCCATTCCCGGCGACATTCGCGATGTGTCGGTTACGGTCGAATGGTAATCTGTCGCGCTTATCGCTCTACCGGAATTTTATCTATGCGGCGTTGATGACGCCCACCTTCAAAAGGAGTATTCAAAAATATATCCACCATCTGCCGGCACAACTCCTCCGAAATAAATCGGCCCGGCATAACCAACACATTGGCATCGTTGTGCTGGCGTGCCAATGAAGCGATCTCGGGGACCCAACACAAAGCGGCCCGAATGCCCTGATGTTTGTTTAAGGTCATGTTAATACCGTTCCCGCTCCCGCAAATAGCTATACCCGGATAGCATTCGCCTTGCTCTACAGCAACAGCCAGAGGGTGGGCGAAATCGGGATAGTCACAACTATCCGTCGAATAGGTACCAAAATCTTTGTAAGCGATTCCGCACGCTTCCAATTCACGAATGACTACCTGTTTCATTTCGTAGCCGGCATGGTCGCAAGCCAATCCTACGGGCTTGCCCGATTCCAATATACTCATAAGTTTATATTTTTATCCTACAAAAATAGCACAATAGCCGAGCGAAACAAAGAAATTTCGACGGTTTCCAACAATCCCGATTTTTACAGATAGTAAGGGGACAAACGGGATTGCTCCACAAAAATTCATACCGGGGTGCCTACCTCAAACGCCATTTCGACCGGAACCGGGTTGAACCTTCCGAACCGTATATTGTTATGATCATAAACCAACCCGGCACTCCGTCCCGACTCCTCTCGGGCCGGAGTGCCGGGAGATAAGAATCTGCAAACAAATTATTCCTGAACATAAGGTATATCCAAAAACCTATTAAAAAAGTCGATTTACAAAATCTACTCGCGAGAGAAAAAATCCATATA